>NZ_JBVFUC010000001.1:0-1507500 GCF_055693545.1 Yoonia sp. JB2-21 | reverse complement strand
AATGGGTCATCGACTTAGTGTATCTAGCAAGCTTAAGCCGTTAGGTGTAGGCGCAGCGAAAGCGAGTCTTAATAGGGCGACTGAGTTAGATGCATTAGACCCGAAACCGAGTGATCTAGGCATGTCCAGGATGAAGGTAAGGTAACACTTACTGGAGGTCCGAACCCACACCTGTTGAAAAAGGTCGGGATGAGGTGTGCCTAGGGGTGAAAGGCCAATCAAACTCGGAGATAGCTGGTTCTCTGCGAAATCTATTTAGGTAGAGCGTCGGACGAATACCCTCGGGGGTAGAGCACTGAATGGGTAATGGGGGCCCACAGCCTTACTGATCCTAATCAAACTCCGAATACCGAGGAGTAATATCCGGCAGACACACAGCGGGTGCTAACGTCCGTTGTGGAGAGGGAAACAACCCTGACCTACGACTAAGGCCCCTAATTCATGGCTAAGTGGGAAAGCAGGTGGGACGACCAAAACAACCAGGAGGTTGGCTTAGAAGCAGCCATCCTTTAAAGATAGCGTAACAGCTCACTGGTCTAAATAAGTTGTCCTGCGGCGAAGATGTAACGGGGCTCAAGCCATGAGCCGAAGTCTAGGATGCAATTTATTGCATGGTAGCAGAGCGTAGTGTGACATAATTCCATGCGTCCTTAACCACTTTCGGGTGGTATTGGACGCAAGGAATTTTCTGTGAAGCCGGCCTGTGAGGGATCCGGTGGAGAGATCACTAGTGAGAATGATGACATGAGTAGCGACAAAGGGAGTGAGAGACTCCTCGCCGAAAGTCCAAGGGTTCCTGCTTAAAGCTAATCTGAGCAGGGTAAGCCGACCCCTAAGGCGAGGCCGAAAGGCGTAGTCGATGGGAACCAGGTTAATATTCCTGGGCCAGGAGGATGTGACGGATCTCGAAGGTTGTTTCCCCTTATCGGATTGGGGAGGCCGCTTAGAGGTTCCTGGAAATAGCCCTCCGCTAGATCGTACCCTAAACCAACACAGGTGGACTGGTAGAGAATACCAAGGCGCTTGAGAGAACCACATTTAAGGAACTCGGCAAAATACCTCCGTAAGTTCGCGAGAAGGAGGCCCGGTTTTTACGCAAGTAGAGGCCGGGGGCACAAACCAGGGGGTGGCGACTGTTTACTAAAAACACAGGGCTCTGCGAAGTCGCAAGACGACGTATAGGGTCTGACGCCTGCCCGGTGCCTGAAGGTTAAAAGGAGGAGTGCAAGCTCCGAATTGAAGCCCAGGTAAACGGCGGCCGTAACTATAACGGTCCTAAGGTAGCGAAATTCCTTGTCGGGTAAGTTCCGACCTGCACGAATGGCGTAACGACTTCCCCGCTGTCTCAAATGTGGACTCAGCGAAATTGAATTTCCTGTCAAGATGCAGGATACCCGCGGTTAGACGGAAAGACCCCATGCACCTTTACTATAGCTTCGCATTGGCATCAGGCACAGTATGTGCAGGATAGGTGGTGGGCTTTGAAGCGGTGACGCCAGTCATCGTGGAGCCTCCCTTGAGATACCACCCTTATTCTGCTTGATGTCTAACCGCGGCCCGTTATCCGGGTCCGGGACCCTGCGTGGTGGGTAGTTTGACTGGGGCGGTCGCCTCCCAAATTGTAACGGAGGCGCGCGAAGGTTGGCTCAGAGCGGTCGGAAATCGCTCGTTGAGTGCAATGGCAGAAGCCAGCCTGACTGCGAGACTGACAAGTCGAGCAGAGTCGAAAGACGGCCATAGTGATCCGGTGGTCCCGAGTGGAAGGGCCATCGCTCAACGGATAAAAGGTACGCTGGGGATAACAGGCTGATGGTGCCCAAGAGTCCATATCGACGGCACCGTTTGGCACCTCGATGTCGGCTCATCTCATCCTGGGGCTGGAGCAGGTCCCAAGGGTACGGCTGTTCGCCGTTTAAAGAGGTACGTGAGCTGGGTTTAGAACGTCGTGAGACAGTTCGGTCCCTATCTTCCGTGGGTGTAGGATATTTGAGAAGAGTTGCCCCTAGTACGAGAGGACCGGGGTGAACGATCCACTGGTGGATCTGTTGTCGTGCCAACGGCAGTGCAGAGTAGCTATGATCGGACAGGATAACCGCTGAAGGCATCTAAGCGGGAAGCCCCCTTCAAAACAAGATATCCCTGAGAGCCGAGGTAGACCACCTCGTCGATAGGCCAGAGATGTAAGCGCTGTAAGGCGTTCAGTTGACTGGTACTAATTGCTCGATAGGCTTGATTTGATCCAGTAATAGTAAGACTGGCAAATCAAAGTTCATACACACACAATCATCAGTATACGATGATATCTGGAACAACGATCGTATGTGAAAACATGCGAGGCTGATGTTTTGTGCTTCTTTTTTGGTTTGGTGATCATAGCGCGAGCAAAACACCCGATCCCATCCCGAACTCGGCAGTTAAGTGCCGCAGCGCTGATGGTACTGCGTCTTAAGGCGTGGGAGAGTAAGTCATTGCCAAACCTAATAAGAAGCACAAAGTTATCTCTCTATCGATGCACCTCATACCTACAACTTGAGGTGCGCTTTTGGCGCGGGATGGAGCAGCCCGGTAGCTCGTCAGGCTCATAACCTGAAGGTCGTAGGTTCAAATCCTACTCCCGCAACCAAACTTGACTGACACCAGTATCTGAACGCCCTATGGGCGTTTTTTGCGTTTGGGTTGCTTTAGGAGCGTATCCGATATGAGAGGCGCTCGCGTCGGCGGTCCTGTGTTAGTGGGGCGTAGTGATCATGCAGGATACGCACCAATTTGCGATACGGGGCACGATGCCGGTTGCGCAAATTCAAGCCAGCAAAGACAGGCTGACTGATTACGGGCGCATCAATGACCCGCACACAAGCCTCTGCCCGAACCAATGCCTCGGCAGAATGCTCCAGCACATAGGCTGATCCTGAAAGCGACGTGAGCAGATCGACCATCGCAGCATTTTGTCCAATGGACATAGACACATGTGCAAAATCAGGCAGCAAGGCCGCATGTGCATGCGCAAAAACCGGAGAGTAGTTCGCCAAGATATAGCTTTCCTTGCTGATATCGGAGATGTGCTGCGCCTCTGTCGATACCATCACATAAGAAACTTCGCCCAGCTTCTCAAAATCAAGATCGGGTTGCGTTTGCGGTGAGTATAGGACGGCGATGTCTTGGGCCCCGGTTATCAGGTCAGAGCACATTTGCGTCGAGTAGTCTGCTTCAAACAAGAACACCGTATCCGGCAGAACGTTCTGAAATCCGCGGATCAACTGACTGATTTCAACCCCGACCAAGTCGTGCTGCAGCCCGATCCGCATCGTCACGCCCGCCATCGCAATGTCCCGTGTGGCGTTTAGGGCTGTCACCCAGTTGTGGCGCAGACCCCGTGCGTGCGGCTCAAACCGCAGACCCTGGACCGTCAGGGCAGTTCCAGAACGTGACCGCTGAAACAGCCGCACACCCATGGTCCTTTCCAATGACTTCACCCGCGCCGAAACTGTCGATTGGGTCACACCCATGCGTTCGGCCGTTTGGTTAAAGCTCTTCGTCTCGCAGAGGTCGAGAAAGGTATCAATCAGCTCAATTTGCATAGGATGCAGCATCCCCTAATCGGCCCTGTCGATCAATAATAACCGGATCAGTAGATTGAACGACATCTTGTCCGGTCAGATACTGGTCGTAAGCAGAGGGAGGCTGTGCCATGACAGAACCGAAAAAGAGAGCGGGTCGCAGCGGTGGGCGCGCCGCCCGCGTCGCATTGCGCAGCGCGCCATTGGCGGATGACCTACGCCCAGTCCGTGCTGGTTTACCCGGAGGACGGTTTAAGCCGCTCACGGACTCAGAAGTCTTTCGAATTCACGCGGCGGCACTCGATGCACTTGAACAGATCGGTTTGTCGCAAGCACCACCATCTGGCGTCGAAATCCTCACCAATGCGGGGGCGATCCAAGGTGACGACGGACGCATCCGGTTTCCTCGCGCACTGGTCGAAGATATGCTGAACAAAGCGGCCCGCGATATCACCTTGTGTGGTCGCGATCCAAAGTATGATCTGCATCTGACCGGATCAAATGTACACTTCGGTACCGCCGGAGCTGCGGTTCACGTCGTTGATGTTGAAACCAATACCTACCGAGACAGCACCGCGCAGGATCTGCACGATGCGGCCAAAATCACCCATGCGCTCGACAACGTACATTTTTTTCAACGGGCGATGGTTGCACGGGACATCACGGATAACCTCGAAATGGATCTCAACACGATCTATGCCTGCTGTGCAGGCACGACCAAGCACATCGGCACGTCATTTGATGACCCCAGCCATGTCGGACCAGGTATTGAGTTGTTGCACCGCCTTGCAGGTGGTGAAGCGGCATGGCGTGCGCGTCCGTTTGTATCGAATACAAACTGCTTTGTCGTGCCGCCGATGAAATTCGCTGAAGAGAGCTGCCGCTCCATGGAAATGTGCATCGCCGCTGGTATGCCTATTTTGCTGCTGTCTGCCGGGCAGGCGGGAGCTACAGCGCCAGCCCCAATCGCCCTGGCGATCGTACAGGCCGTGGCAGAGTGCCTTGCCGGGGTCGTATATGTGAACGCCATTGCACCGGGTCATCCGGCCGTGTTTGGCACATGGCCGTTTGTGTCTGATCTGCGTACCGGTGCTATGTCCGGCGGTTCGGCGGAACAGGCCTTGCTGACCGCAGGCTGCGCGCAGATGCACCGATTCTATAACATCCCTGGCGGAGCGGCCGCCGGTATTTCCGACGCAAAACTGCCCGACATGCAGGCAGGTTGGGAAACCGGGATCACGAATGTACTGGCTGGTCTGTCCGGCCTGAACATGGCCTACGAGGCCGTGGGCATGCATGCGTCATTGCTTGGGTTCTGTTTGGAGTCCCTTGTCTTGGGCGATGATGTGATCGGGCAGGTTCTGCGTACGGTGCGTGGTATCGATGTGACCGAAGACAGCACGTCGATTGAGGCTATGAAGTCTGTCTGCCTTGATGGTCCCGGTCACTATCTTGGCTCTGACCAGACTCTGCAATTGATGCAAACCGAATATATTTATCCGGCCTTGGGCAACCGGATGAGCCCCAAGGAATGGAACGAAGCTGACCGTCCCATGCTGATTGATCAAGCCATCCGGCGGAAAAACGAAATTCTGAATGCCGCCGAGATCAAGTTTGATCCAGACTTTGATGCGGCGATCCGCGCGGACTATAATATCTACTTCAAATAGGGGCCTCTTATGCATTACGGATACATCGGCCAAGGCAACCTCGGGGCCAATTGTGCCGCATGTCTGTTGCGCGCAGGAATTGACGTAACGGTCACAGACATTGATCGCGATGCCGCACAACCTGCACTGGCGCTGGGTGCAAAATGGGCCGATGGCCCGGCAGACCTCGCCGCTGCTGTTGATCATGTCATTACATGTTTACCGTCGCCCGCCGTGTCCGAGGCCGTGTCGACAGAGATGCTGCCCGCGATGAAAGACGGTGCGCATTGGATCGAGATGTCGACCCTGGGCCGTGATGAGGTTCTGACATTCGCTGAAAAAGCCGCGCTACACGGCATACGCATGATGGAACTGCCTGTGACAGGTGGTGTTCATCTTGCCGCACAAGGCAACATTACGATGCTGGCAGGGGGCGACAAAGACATGTTTGATCTTCACTTGCCTGCGCTTGAGGCAATGGGAAATCAGGTCTTTCATATGGGCCCGCTTGGTTCTGCCTCTGTCATCAAGGTCATTACCAATATGCTGGCGTTCATCCACCTCAAGGCTTGCGGTGAGGCGTTGATGCTCGCCAAGCGCGGCGGGCTTGATTTGGGCCAAGCGTGGCACGCGATCAAGGCATCATCGGGCACATCATTCGTGCATGAAACCGAAGGCGCGTTAGTTCTAAATGGCTCCTATGACGTCGCCTTCAACATTGATTTGGCGTTGAAAGACCTTGGGTTCGCGATGGGCTTTGGCCGTGAATTCGAAGTCCCGCTCGAACTGGCGGCGGCAACCGAGCAGACCTATGTCGCCGCTCGGGCGGCCTATGGTGGTGATGCGCAATCGCCCATGATCGTGAAGTTACTTGAGGATCTGCTCGACACGGATCTGCGGGCGGACGGGTTTCCTGACCGGTTGACCTAGGTCAGTGCTTTGGCAAAGAACGGCAACCATGCCTTGAGAACCTGATCCGGGGTTTCCTCTGCCAAATAATGGCCACCCGGAAGCGCCCGGCCCGACACGTTGGCAGCGCGTTCTTTCCACAAGGCGAGGCAGTCAAAGTGTGCTTCGATCGCCCCGTCCTTGCCCCAGAGAACAAGCAGGGGCATCGTCAGTTTTGACGGATCGGCATCGTCATGCGCAATGTCGATGGTGGCGGCTGCGCGGTAATCTTCGCATGCCCCATGAATCGCCTCGGTCCGATGAAAGCAGGTCAGATATTCATCCAAGGCCTGCTGTACAAAAGGTGCGAGCCCGGCTTTGCCTGCGCCACATTTGGTCAGCCAAAAGAATGCTGGATCCGCTGCAATGAGCTGCTCTGGAAATGGATGTGGTAGTGTTAGCCAATACCAATGCCAATAGGTGTGCGCAAAGGCGCTGCCGGCGTCGCGGTACATTTCGCGGGTTGGTGCGATGTCCAGCACCGATAAGGCGATGACACGGTCGGGGTGATCCGCAGCCAATCGGTGTGCGACGCGCGCGCCGCGATCATGCGCTCCGATAAAGAAACGCTTGTGTCCCAAGTTGTCCATCAGGGCGAGGATATCACCCGCCATCGCCCGCTTGGAATAGGGCGCATGGGCCGCATCGGTCACAGGTTTGAGTGAGCGCCCGTATCCACGTAAATCAGGGCAAATAACCTGATAGCTTTTTGCAAGGGTTGGCGCGACTGCATGCCACATCGCGGACGTTTGTGGATAGCCGTGCAACAAAACGAGAGGGGGGCCATCCCCGGCAATGCGGTAGAAGATCGGGCCATCAGGCGTTGCGAGAACCCGTTCTTCAAACCCCGCAAAAAATTCCGGCGCTGGCTTCGCAGAAGACGCCCCCGGATGCATCAGGTAAAGATGCGTTGCCAAGAGGATTGTATACGGCCGAATTGTTCGGCCTCATATGCGATCAATGCGAGGTCTTTTTCAAAGATTGCGACAGCAGCAGAAGACCCTTCCGCGAAGGCACCTTCGAGGGTGATAAATTGCGGCCCGTCTTCGCCGCTAAGCGCCTTCTTATGCGCTTTTCGAAAATCATCAACCTGTGATTTCCAAATGGTTTGTAGTGCTTTTACCTCGCCGGATGTCGCGACAACCTCGCCCTTCCTGATATGCAGCAAGGACGAAAATACGGATGCGTTTGCACTCAAAAACCGTTCCATCGGGGGTTTTGGCGTTTCGTCGAGGTCGACTTTCCACAACTCAGCCAAGCCATGCGCAGAAATGCCGCGTTCACCCGATTGACCAAAGGGTTCCGGGTCCAGATGGCGAACGGTCAAGCGATCGGCATCGGCAAACAGATCTTGCAGCAGATCGAACGCAGCCTGCACCACCTTGGGTTCCTCTCGCGCGAGAGATTTGCCAATGACATCTTCTGACGTCTTGGGGGTAACACTCAGAATGCCACGCAAGCGGCGTCCGGATGCGATCAAAGTCACTGTCGTGTCACCGCACCTGAACGCGAGGCTTCTCTCTAGGACAGTATCGTCAACCTCACGCAGAATGGCGGAAATCGGGGCTGGCGCACCTCCCTCAGAAATCACACGGGCGCCAGCCTCAAAGACGGCTTTATCCGATGCAAGTTCGGCAAGTTTTTTTGCCAAAGCGCTTAGTTCGCTCATAAGCCTGTTCCCAGCCCTTCTTTTTTATTCAAGCGCCGCTGCTAATGCGATTTACGCAAGCGCGGGCTTCGGCAACAAATGCAGCTGCGTCCACGTCGGGCGCGCAAATGCAACATAAGACATCATTCGGTTCGTCCGCCGCCCGTACAAACGCACGAAAAGCAGCTGGGCTTGCAACCGAGGCACTATTACTTTGTTGGTCCCCCAAAGCTGGTTTGTCTTTGGCGCCCAACAATACAGCAGCCTCCGCACAAAGCGCATCTAGCGCTTCGCGTCGCAGATTCGAGTCGGAGTCTGTTATCAGGATCATCTTTGTGGACAGATCAGCGAAGGCCAGCGCATGGCAGCCACTGAACTTGTTGCGCAAAGCGTCCAACTCACTAACAACCATATATGGCCTGCTTTTCCACTACGTTTTGTAATGAGTACGGCAAAAGCCGAGATTGTGAAAGCCTGCAAAACTGGTTTGCATCTATGAAGAACGCAAAACCTGATTGGTGGAATCAAGCGGTGCCTCAGACAAAGGATCGGCATCAGCTGACCCGCGCTCAGTTCTGGGTGCATCAGTCGACCGTTGAACGCGACGTGGTACAACCGGGGCAACGACCGCCTCTGGAATAGCGTCAGTGCTGCCGACATTGTACAATGCCGTTTCTGACCGGGCCGTCAGCGCGGTCAGCGTTTCGATCATATCAATAAGATGCGCGGTAAACGGTCCTGCGCCACTTTCATCCCAAAGCTCGGGTTTTTCAGTCGCTTGAATGGCCTGTAGCAGCGACACGGGAAACATCGCGCCGAACTGGCCGCTTGTTTCGCGGCCAACACGTTTCACAACGCGTCCCCGATCTTTTTCGTTAGTCAGCTTGTCAAAGCGCGTAATGAGCAGGACAGAGTTTTCGCGTACTGCCTGGGGCATGTCATCCCATACGGCAGCCTCTGATTGGCGCCAAGCCTGGGTCGCGTGGGTGCACCAAATAACGGCGTCGATTTCGGTCAACATGCGTTCCCAAACACTTGACGACATGTTGGGGTCAGAGATGCCTGGAAAGTCGATCAGATCACAGACTTCAAGAATATCCGCCTCAACAAACAACCGAATGTAGCGTGTCTGCTCTACGGGGATATCTTCAAGATGCTCAATTGAGATTGGTTCTTTGGTGCCATCAACGTCCATACGATAGGGCGCGTCGTTTCCAGCGGAAAGCCACACTGGTGACAGCCGCGTTGCAGTGACCTTTTCCGGCAAAGGGCTCGCGCCCATCAAAAGGTTCGACAGCGTGCTCTTGCCCGCGCTGAATTCACCCATAAGCGCGATACGCGGTTTGCGTGGTCCCTCTGAACGAGGTGCTTCTACAGTCATGTCGCCGTTCCTTCTGCCTCAGCAGGGCTGTTATCGCTCAACTCCTCGAAAATGTAGTCAAAGAGCTCTTCGCGTTCCTGTTGGGCAGTAATACCAAAAATGTCTTCCAAATCGTCAATCGCGATTTCAGATTTGTTACCAATATCACTCAGAATAGCACGCTGTTCGCCTAGGAACTCGCGCAACTCGGCCTCTGCCTTTGCGCGAATGTCATCAGATTGACGCACCTTGAGTTCGTCAACAATTGGCGCTGTTTCCGCTTCGATCAGGTCATAAAATCCGCTCGCAAATGCGCGATAGCCTTTGCGGCGCTTCCACCAGCCTTTCCACCAGGATGTCTGAAGATCGAGCGCGATCGTTTGGCCCAGTGAAACAGGCGCCGGAATTTCCGGTGCTGCAGGCGGGGTAATCGTGAAATTCTCGACGTTGACGCCAAAGGCAGACCGATAGGTTGCGGCCAGTTCCGTCGCAGCGGCGGCATAAACCTGTCCACATGTGGACGACACATTGCGCCGCATCACCTGATAGCTGGTGCGCAGCAACATGCGGAGCCCATCAGGGCTGTATTGCCAAATCTCGTCCTCGCCGTTGGTTTCCAGATGCTGCAACAGGGATTCCAGTGCGCGGTCAAGAAAGCGTTTATGAGACTGGTCCACACGTGATCCGAACTGTTGAAACACGATGTCCAATCGATCATTCAACAGCTTCAGATTGTCTGCTTCCAACTTATCAAGATGCTTTGCCAGTGCGTCGGTTGACATAACCTCGACAGTGTCGCCGTCCAACCGCATTGAAACGACCGCGTTTGATGCCCGCACACCGCCCACCAAGTTCAAGGCACGCTTGCGGGATGCAGCCAATATTTCTGCGCCGGGGCCTTCTGAGATGCGCTCGGACAAGGCCTTGTACAATTCTGGAACGCCGGACAGGTGCCAAACGAGTTCCTTGGTATCCATGCCCGCAGTTTCGGCGCTCAGCGATGCTTCGGCCCAGTTAAACATGGCTTCGGCACTGTCGGCGACGATATCTTCCAGATCTTCGGCAAGCGCCATGTTGGCCCAATAGGCGCTGCCAAATATGACTTGCGGATTTTCAGGACCATTATTGTCGGCAAGCGTTTGCAGAATGCTGTCGCGGATTTCCGGCACTTGTTCGGCCGGGTTTGAAAGTTCATCAATCCGGTTGACGAAAATGACAACTTCGCGCGCTTTCACATTCGAGATCAGGCGGATTAGACCCATATCCATCGAACTAAGCGCTTGGTGCGCGGACAGTACAACGACGCAGATACGACTGTCGCGCAGCGCGTTGATCGTGATCTGTTCACGCATCATGAATGTGTCGTTGACGCCGGGCGTGTCACGCAGGCACAGCGGCATCGGGATCGTCTTCGCCTCAAGGTAAAGATCCGCCGACTTGGTGATGTCCGCAAATCGTCCTTGCTGATCATCCTCGTCGAGATCTTCGAAATCGTCGCCCATGCAAACATAGCGCTGGACCAGATCGTCATTCAACTCGGCATAGTTGTGTTTCTGGCCAAGCAGGAGCTCAAATTTGCGACCAAGGCGTTGCTTGGTCTTTTCACGCATCTCGGCAATCTGCGCGCGGACTTTTTCGAGCTCTTCATCGGCGCCAGCCCGCTCAGACAGTTCACCGATTCGGCCTCCGTTCTCTACCAGATGGTCCCATTCGCCCTGGCTAAAGAACTGAAAAGTGGCCGTCGGTGCGTCATCAGGCAGCGGCGCATTCAGGTGAAGTGACGTCACAACAGAGGTCCATGGGTTCACATCCGCGGGCAACAATTCAGGTCGGCCGACCATTGCATTGACCAAAGATGTCTTGCCAGATTTGATCTGCCCGATCATCGTGATGCTCGGCTCAAAAGCACGTAACTGCTTGATAAGTTTGGCAGCTTTCTTTTCCGCGTCCTGACCGCCAAGTTTGACAACGTCAGCAAGGGTCGCCTCTAGATCGGCAACCTCATCATGAAAATCATCCAGCTTTTCCAGACCAAGCCGCATGAAAGGGAGGTGCGCTGCCGGGATCTTATAACCATCCCCTTTTGCCAGCTCTTCCATCTTCATTCTCGTCCGTCCTCAATAATGTCTACGCACCACCACTATCAGCAGTTTGCCTCGCCGCCAAATAGCTAGGTTACCACGGTTTTTATTGCCATAACGGAAACAGACCCGAAGGGCAAAAGTGTGACGCCGTATTTACAACTTTTGCAAGTGTTGCGGTGACTTACGCCGCCAGATCAGCTTGCAGTTCCCGCTTTATTTGGAGCATCAGGCTGACCGCTTCAAGGGCTGCGCTGTCTTGTTTCTCCATTTGCATCAATTGCACGAGGTCTGCGGCATCAAAAGCGGTGTTTCTGGCCCTTTGCAGCGATGCATCTTCGTCATCGCCATGTTCCTGAAGATAATCGCAAAGCCATTGGATATGCTCAACGGTCATCGCAATGACCTCTGCCGGCGCATTTTCGCTATTCTCGTCAAAGACAGTTGCCAGTCCATGGCCCTGATCCTCAATAGCGTTGATTACATGTTCATAGGCTTCGCGCGTCGCCGCGCGCAAAGGTTCCCCGTTGGCCGGTACGGCAGGTGACGTGCTGTCATCTACCGCGGGGGCGGGGGACGTCACGTCATCGTCGCCCGTTTCGGGTTCTGGTGTGGCTTCCTGTTGGCGCATCGCGCTCTTTTTGGCAGCCATCTCACGCAAACGCGCCATCGCGTCCTGTCGTGACGCCGTTGGCGCGGACGCCGGCTTTTCTACAACGGGTGCAATCTCGACTTCAGTTTCCGCCTCTGGTGCAGGGGTGGACGGATCGGGTGCTGGCGTTTCCGGGTCCGGTTCTTTCGCCGCAGCGGGTTCTGGTCTGGCCTCAGGTGTTGGCGCCACGTGGGCGGGCGCATCGGTCAGTAGATCAGCATGTTGATGCAAAAGAACATCAGCCATATCGACCGCGGATTGTTTGCCTTGCTCCACTTGCTTCAGCACGGCTGAAATCAGCGCCAGCCCGCCGCTTTCACGCATGATATCTTTGTCGACCGTACCGTCAGCACGTCGCGCAGCGATGGCTTTGGTCGTTCCGATCGCAAGAACCTGGTTAAACTCTGGCTTTGCGGCATTTCGCACGGCCCCAAATGCGGTTTCCAAAAGGCCCTCAGCCTTCAGGATGTCGGCACGCGTCATCATACAGAATGAGTGGTCTTTCACGCTTTCAGACACCGCAGCCCAAATGTCCTGCTCGGCCTCGACATAGCCTCTGGTGCTCCACAAGGCGACGTCGCACCGCTTGGTTCCCCATTGGGTCGCCCTGTGCATTGCTGCTGGATCATCGGGTGCCACAACTTCAAGAACCGAGATTTTGCCAAGCGCGGGCAACGGCATCTGCATTTCTACAAATACAGGCGACAATGCAGCGATCGCTGCAGTATCGACGCTATCAAGTGTCTGCTTGGTGCCATCCGGCAAAGTACACGTCGCCTGTTCGGTCTCACCATAGGTCAGTTGCAGTGTTGGCAGGCGCACGCCCTCTGGTATCACGTCACTGCCCACCAGCAGGTTAAGCAGGGATGACTTGCCAGATCGCGGCAAACCCATGATCGCGATACGGACAGGTTGTTGCAGCCGCGTCAGGAGCTTTTGGGCTTTTTCTTGTACGGAACGCGGAAGCAGGCCACTTTTGATGGCCTGCTCAAGCTCGGACTGAACCCGGTTCCCCAGCGATTGATTCGACATTACTTACCTCCGGCGGCAATCTTAGCCGGCGGCGCAGCCGCATCAACCTCCTGTGTTGGGTTTGCGTCGTCGGTGATCTCCACTTTTTTGAGTGGCTTCACCTCTTTGATGACAGTCGGTTCCTGCTGGGGAGGGGCGTCAACCTTCGGTGCCCCGCCTTTCGGATCCGATTTTGGCTCAGCCTTCGCTGCAACCTTCACCGGATCATCAATTTCGACGACGCGGGTGACAGTCTTGGTCGGCGTATCAAAGTGACCAGCAGGCTTGGCGCGGATCGCGCGGATCACCGGCTTGTTGTGGTTCAGCTTGATGACAGAGAATGTACAGTTATCCTGATCAGGATCAGCCAGAGTTTCAATCGCTTCCAGAAGATAACCAGCAATCTCTGCGGCCTTCTTGCGGCGGTAGCGGTGCAAGATCTTTTGGATTCTAGGGTCCTCTAGGTACTGCAAACCGTCACTGGAGACGACAACGATATCACCAACCTGCAACTCAAACGGAGTCTTGGGGCAATCTGACTTTGCAACACGATCCCCAAGGATCACTGATGTGAGACAGTTGCGATCAGGGTGGTTTTTGCCAGCTTCTTCATCCAGCAGACCTTGCTTGACCATGAAGTCGATCTGAGGCGCCATCGAGTGGTCCTCGTTCAACTGCTGCATCCTGCCTGCGCGATAATGATAGAGCGGACTATCACCAATCGACATCCAGTACATCCTGTTCTCGATCAAAACGACCGAGACCAAAGTGGCACCCATGCCACGTGTTTCAGGGTGTGCTTTGACATGGTCGCGCACATAGCTGTTCGCGTTCGAAGCAGATTCCGTCAGAAAGCGTGGAATTTCATGTTCGAAATCGGCAAAGTTTGCGCTTTCGAATTTCAGTTCACTAAAGACCTCAGTGACGACGATCTTACTGGCGACGTCACCGGCAGCATGGCCGCCCATACCGTCCGCAAGTACAACCACACCACTGTCAGCCCCAAATGGGAAGTCAGTGACAATTGCGTCTTCTTGATAGTCTCGTCCGCCCTGACAAATCGCTGACGCGACGTCAAAACGCGGTTCAGGCGATCGCCACATCTTCGTCCTCCTCGGTCGCGCCATCGGTCCAGCTGAACGTCTCGTCGCAGAGTGCTACGAAGCGTAGAACAGTCTCGCCGATACGGATGAGGTCGCCTGTTTTCAGCTTTTCGTTACTGATCAAAGGCTTGTCATTCAAGCGCACGATATTTGATTTACCGCCATGACCCAGCAAGAATTCCTTCGTGCTTTCGTCAAATACGATTGCGGCATGATTTGCACGCGAGATGGAGTTGTCACCGAAATCCAGTTGAACGGCTTGATCTTCGCCGCGGCCAATCTGTGACATACCAGTCAGCAGCGAAAAGCTCTCGCCGCGGCCCGGGCCCTCGGCGACAACAATCCAGCCTACGGGGAACTTTACGTTCTTTGCTGGTGCGGCTGTCGCTGCGGCATCGTTGAAGATATCAACGACGTCACCATCCGACTTCTCAAAACCGATCAGGCGTGTCTTCGTCCGGCGCGACCGCGCTGGGGAACGGGCAGCGGCGGCAGATGCAGCTGCGGGTGCTGACGATGCTTCGGTCTTGGCGGCAGCGTCATCTTCCAAATCCCAGATGTTCACGGCTGGCGACGACGCCGCGTCTGCGACTGGCTTTTTGTCGACCTCAACAACACGAACTTCGGAGGTTGCTTTTTCCGGGACGGCAGTCAGGACATCGCTGACGGACGGCCCTCCGGGTGCTTTTAATGCGTCGGTTTCATCAACGATTGAACCGATCGTTTCGCGGTATGACTGCTCAAGAGATTCGATACCCTGCGCCTGACGACGGGCTTCTTGCTTACGCTTCTTACCAAGGAGATCACGAATGAATTTCATCTTAGCTACCTTCCAATTTTACACACACAGCAGAGCCCCCAGGCCACACTGCGATGAGTTTACTCCACAGCGCCCGAGTAGGCGAGCGACGCGACCCAAAGGCTTCCATCTCGCTGAACTGCAAACTGGAACTGTTCTGTTCCGTTCTGTAGCTCGCGGGTAAAGATGCTCAACAAGGAGTCGCGATCGTTTACAATCTCTGATGTAGGGATGAACTGGCGGATGACATCTCCGATTTGCAGCCCGCTTTCTACATCGTTTGTCGTTGCGGCAACGGATGTCACCCAATCGGCGCCGGCAAACACCGTCCGGAACGCGGTTCCATCCGACAAGCTGATCTCTTGAACAACTGGCAAAACCCACTCACGGTCGATCGTTTCACCTGAAGCCGGGTTCAGGGTTCCAAAGGTCACAGCAATTGTTGGTGACAAAGAAGCTTCGTCTGTTTGTGCACGCAGGACATCTGGAATGTCCGCGATCGCTTCAACAGGCGCGCCATTGATACCGGTGATCACCAAGCCAGGCTGAACCCAAACAGGAGAGATAGGGCCCGCTTCAGCGATAATATTCGATTCCGCGCCGGCAGGCGTGAACGGAAGCTGAACGGTCCAGTTTGACGATATTTGGTCAGACAGATCCGGCGCAAGTTCGTTGCCCGGCGTGACCGCGGCAATTTCAACCTCTGGACCAGAGCCAATTTCCGCAATCGTCGCTGGTGTATCAGGTAGCGTTACGTCAGCGGTATCGGCATCAGTCAAAGGACGGTTTGCCGGCTGATTTGGCAGCGCAACACCGTCCACGGTTTGTTCGCTTGCCGGACGTGGTGTCGCGACAGGCTCAGGCAGCGGCTCTGGTTCTGGCAAGGCTGCGATCTCAACGCTTTCAGGGCGCACTGCTGGACGAACATCGGGTGTCGGCGCGTCGGTTACCGCCGGACCTTCAACAACGACAGATGGCTGGACGGCCTCCTCAGTCGCGGGGGAAGGTGCGGTCGCGATATCCGCCTCTTCTTCGGCTAAAGTGGGTGCCTCTTCTTCTGTGGCGGCAACGGCAGGCGCTTCTTCGACTTCCGCAACAGGTGCAGGCTCTTCAACAACGGGTGCCGCCGGTTCGACAACGGCGGCAACTTCTTCTGTCGGCTCGGTTTCCGCAACAGGAGAAGCAGGTGCTTCAACTGGGGTAGTCGCCTCAGCGACCACAGGCTGCACGGGTTCTGGTGTTGCGACTGGCGCTGTTGCAGTGGCGTCATCGCCTCCTGACATTGACACAACGCCGATCCCGACAAGCAACGCAATTGCGGCCGCAGAACCAAGCAGGAGAGGCAATTTCGATTTTTCCTCGGAAGCTGGTGCTTCGATCGCCGCCGCGTCAGCGACTGTGGTGGTGACGTTCAATGGTGTCACGTTGCCCAAATCGCCATCAATCATGCCGATCCACTGCTTGGCAGATTGAACGCGATCTTTGGGAAGGACGGCAAGGGCCTTGTCCATGGCGCCAAGGAAGTCGTCATCATAATCAGGGAAACGGCCTGCGAGCGGCACGTAGGGATCTGCTTCACCGGACGCAATCGCTGCAAGGCGCGCCTGAGAGTTTGGTGGCACATCGCCATTAATCAGGTGATAGAAAGAGGCCGCCAGCGCATAGAGGTCACTGCTTGGGCTTTGCTCTGACCCGGCAATGTAGAATTCTTGGGGCGAGTAGCCGTCCTTAACAACCCGCAATGCAGACAGAACGCGGCTTTGCTTGGTCGCTTCTTCGCGCGCTGCGCCAAAGTCGATCAGGACAGGGTGGAAGTCCTGATTGATCAGAATGTTATCTGGCGAAATATCACGGTGAAGGATGCCCTGATCGTGAATGAAACCAACAGCGCCCAAAACTTCCTTCAGGATCGACTTGATCTGTGAAGGGTTCAGGCCGTGGTTCGGATCTTCGATTGTATCCAGAAGATCACGACCTTCAACGAAGTCCAGCGCCATATAGGCCGTATCGTTATCTTCAAAAACCTGATGCACGCCAACGATATTCGGGTGATCCAACTTGGCGAGGCTGCGTGCTTCTTGCACAAACAAACGTACAATTGACTTCAGCTCGTTCTGGTGCGCACGCGAACGGGCCTGCACAACATAGCGGCTGCGGCGACAAAATGCACCGGGGAAGCACTCTTTAATCACGATCTTCCGATCAAGGCTGTCTTTGGCAAGATAAGTGATGCCAAAGCCACCTGCATTCAGGAAGCTGTCGATGGTATATTGGCCGTGCATCAGTTTTGTGCCCGGCTTCAGCTCATCTACAAAGCTGTCCTTCTCGTCTGTCGTCTCTTGCGCTTGCGGCTTCGCCATCTGTACTACCCAGCTTTCAAACATCATACGCGAAACAGAATCTCAGTCCGCGGTCATCGTTTTCGTCTCATTCAAATTAGGCCAAAAAGTGACGCTAACTTGTTGTTTAGTGGTTCTTAATCAAGGCCTTTATCGCGCATTGTGGACACAACCTGAAACAGTGAGCGGCGAAATTTCGCCGATAAACCACTATTTTAACTGAAAACACTTCGTTTTGCGTTCAGCGTTTGTTGATAGAGTGCCCCGCGCGCTTTTGAACGCCCCAACGTCTTTGTTTCAGGGCAATTTGCACAGATTTTCACCGTTTGCGAGCTAGTTTCATACTTCACATTGCGTGATTCTTGCAAAGTGAAGCAAAAATGCTGCGCCGATTCTATTAACAATTCGTGAAGCTGGGCAATCAGCATCGGGCGAAACATTGGTTGTGGCCCTGTCGACAAAGTTGCAGCATTCCCGCAAAGGGCAAGAGGCAACACCATGACACGGGCATTCATCAACGGCTTCGGCAGAATTGGACGGACGATGCTGCGCGCCCATGCGACCGGAGCATGGCCCGGCATCGATATTGTCGGCATCAATGACATCGCGGCGCCGGAACTCTGCGCGCACCTGTTCGCCTACGATAGCGTCTTTGGCCCGTATCCGGGGCAAACCTCACTTGATGGTTCGGTGCTTGCTGTTGATGGTCGGCAAATACCCATGTCACGGACCGATGATATCTCCAAACTTGATCTGGACGGCATTGATCTGGTTTTGGAGTGCACCGGCAAAGCGAACGACCGCGATTTTGCTGAACGCGGTTTGCGGGCCGGTGCGGACCGTGTGCTCATATCCGGGCCGTCTGATGCCGCTGACCTGACGATGGTGCTCGGCGCGAACGACGCCCTCTTGCAAGATCAGCTGATCGTCTCAAACGCGTCTTGTACGACCAATGCGCTCGCTCCGCTGGTAAAACTGATTGACGATACGTGGGGGCTGCGGACGGGATGGATGACAACAATCCACTGCTATACCGGCAGCCAGCCCAGCATAGATGCGCCACGCGGCGACATGATGCGCAGTCGGGCGGCCGCACTTTCGATGGTGCCAACGACAACATCCGCCCAACGCTTGCTTAACCAAGTCCTGCCGGACATCGCGGGCCGCATCGAGGCTGCCGCGGTCCGGGTTCCCGTCGCCTCGGTTTCAGCGGTTGATCTGACTGTCACGCTAGAGCAGCAGGCGTCGCTTGACGACGTGCATGACGTGTTGCGCGCTCAGGACACCATTATCGGCTGGACTGAAAAACCACTTGTCTCAACTGATTTGCGGGGGCGTCCAGAGAGCCTGATCGTGTCACTGCCCGAAACCCGTGTGACAGAGGGTGGTCTGGTGCGGGTCTTTGGGTGGTACGACAACGAATGGGGTTTTTCCTGCCGGATGTTGGATGTAGCGCAGCTCATGGCGTAAGGTTGGACTGTATTATTCCGATTGCATAATCGGCGACGCGATCTCAACAAGACAGCCGTTCAGGTCGCGTACATATGATACGGTTTGTCCCCACGGCTTCTCCTCTGGCGTGCTGATAGGCGTACAGCCCGCGGCGACAGCGCGATCAAAAGCAGGGGTGACCTCATCGGTCACAAAACATACCTCCCAACCGGCGGCCAGTCCCGCGGGATCATTGGGCAGGATCGCAAGGCCGTTCATCTCGGCTGCCTCCGTCCCGGCGAATGCCAATGCTGTGGCTCCGGTCTCCATCTCCGCATAGAGATTGCTTTCGTGTGTAAAGCGGCATGTCAGCCCAAAGGCAGTTTCATAGAACGTGACGGTTTTGGGCACGTCGGCGACATAAATAATTGTGTATCCAAGTTTCATGGCCAGATCTTACCGCAGGTTTGCCCGGTGGTCTTGAATAGATCGGACATGTCTAACCAAAAAGAGTTGGCAGTGTCAGATCGCGCGGAATGCGTGACGGGGCAAAACCACCATATCGCTGGAATGCGCGTGTCAGATGGGCATGATCTGCGTACCCTCCTTCAAAGGCTGCGCCGGTAATGGTCTGTCGGGGCATCTGGATCAGGCGCAGCGTCCGATGAAACTGCACAAGCTGGGCGTAAGTTTTGGGGCTTAGCCCGACAGAAGATCGGAACATCCGGGTCAGATGGCGTGGCGTGCACCCAACAAATCCAGCCAGTGCTGCTACACGCATACGCCCACCTGATGCATGTAGCATGTCAATGGCACGATCAATCACCGTGCTTCCTTGATGGATTGGATGTGGTGACAGCGGCAAAAGCCGCGCGAGCGTCTCCAATGAGAGGTCGGCATGTCGCACGTCGGCCAGCCCCGGTACGAGCGTATAGGCCTCCATTCCACGCAGTACTTGGTCAGTAGCCAGCTCTAACTGATCTTTCCACAAAGCGATGCCATTGGCGGGACGCAGACGTAGCCCCCGCCAGCGATCACCAATGTCATAGGCGACGGTGTACGCCTGGGTTGCAGGGCCCGTCACAATCGCGATCGGGGTGTCGGGTTTGCCGATGTTGTCGCGCAGCATGATATCGCAACGCCCGTCGGGCAGAATAATACTGCGCCCGGCTGTGTAGGCTGTAAATGACCAGAGGGCCTCTACCGCACGCGACGCTTTGGGGGTGACGACCGTTTCATGATATCCGGCAGGGATTGGGATAGCGTCGCCTCTTGCGCGGGTTCTGGTGGTTAAGGCTAGACTGTCCGTGCACCTGTGCCAACGCTTGCTTTGCCAATGGGTCTCGCATCCACGCACATGACACCCTGCACCATTACCGCCTTTTCCTCGGTCACATCTGGCGGTAGCTTGGCGTTACCAAACCAAAGGTCATCCCATGTCCGCGATTGTTTCTGTCCAGAACCTGCGTAAAGCTTACGCGGGGGGCTTTGAGGCCCTCAAATCCGTCAGTATTGATATTGAGGAAGGCGAAATCCTCGCGCTGCTCGGCCCCAATGGGGCGGGCAAGACCACACTGATATCAACCATTTGCGGGATCACGATCCCAACGGCGGGAAAGATCACTGTTGGGGGCCATGACACGCAGACAGCGTACCGTGCGGCGCGCAACCTGATCGGGCTGGTCCCGCAAGAGATAAACCTTGAACCGTTCGAGACGGTGATGAACTCGGTCAGTTTTTCGCGCGGACTGTTCGGCAAACCGCGCAATGATGCCTATGTCGAAGACGTGCTGAAACAGCTGTCTTTGCATGACAAGAAGGACAGCAAGATCATGACGCTGTCTGGCGGCATGAAACGGCGGGTCCTGATCGCCAAGGCGCTCAGCCATGAACCACGTGTTCTGTTCCTTGATGAACCGACCGCCGGCGTCGACGTCGAACTGCGCAAAGACATGTGGGAGGTCGTGGCGGGGCTGAAAGCCTCGGGTGTCACCATCATCCTGACGACGCATTACATTGAAGAGGCTGAAGCGATTGCCGATCGTGTGGGTGTGATCAACAAAGGTGAAATCCTGCTGGTGCAGGACAAGGCCGACCTGATGGCGCAGATGGGCCAGAAGCAGCTGAAGATCGAATTGACCGATGCGGTTGAGGCGGTCCCTGACAGTTTGGCGGACTATGATCTGGAGCGCGCCAAGAACGGTCTGTCGCTGACCTACAGCTATGACACGAAGGGCGAGCGGACGGGGATCACGACCCTGCTGAACGATCTGCAAAAGGCAGGTCTGCAAATGAAAGACATCCAAACCCAGCAAAGCAGTCTGGAAGACATCTTTGTTGGTTTGGTGAAGGAAGAGACATGAACTTTAACGCCGTCTGGACCATCTACATCTTCGAGATGCGGCGGTTCTTCCGCACGATCACGCAAAGCCTGATTTCGCCTGTTCTGTCCACATCGCTTTACTTCGTGGTCTTCGGGGCCGCCATCGGCAGCCGCATTCAAGAGGTCGAGGGCGTCAGCTATGGCGCCTTCATCGTGCCGGGTCTGATCATGTTATCGGTCATGACCCAGGCAACATCCAACGCCAGTTTCGGCATCTATTTCCCGAAATTCATCGGTACAATTTACGAGTTGCTCTCGGCCCCCATCAGCTTTCTGGAAGTCGTCGCAGGTTATGTCGGGGCGGCGGCCACAAAGGCATTGTTCATCGGAGTCATCATCCTGATCACCGCCTTCTTCTTTGTCGATATCCAGATCGCACATCCAATTGCAATGATGGCCTTCCTTGTGCTGACTTGCGTCAGCTTTGCACTGCTGGGCTTTATCATCGGCATCTGGGCGGACAATTTTGAAAAGCTGCAATTGATCCCGCTTCTGGTGATCACCCCGCTCGTTTTCCTCGGGGGCTCCTTTTACTCGATCACCATGCTACCGCCGGTTTGGCAGACGATCACGCTCTTCAACCCGGTGGTCTATCTGATCAGCGGCTTCCGTTGGTCGTTCTTTGGGACGGCAGACGTGAGCATCGGCATCTCACTCTTTGCCATCGCGCTGTTTACCGGGGCCTGCCTCGCCGTGATCTGGTGGATCTTCCGCACCGGCTGGCGGATCAGGCAGTAACGCGCCATGGTGCAACCTGTTCGCAAAGTCTGTCCTGTGGTGACCCGAGAGACACCAAGAGGTCAGGAAGTTCTGGCGTTTAATCACCCGAGTGCCGGTAAGCAATTCATCAAAGGCACGATTGAGCCGCGCGAGGAACCCGCAGAGGCTGCCGAGCGTGAGCTTTTTGAGGAGAGTGGGATCGTGCTGAAGCGGCCACTGCTGCGGAAGGGGGTGCGATTCATTGGTGACCCCCAGCTGATGTGGTATTTCTTTCAGTACCGGGCCACGAATATGCCTGATACTTGGCGGCACCAAACTACGGACGATTTTGGTCATATATTTGAGTTCTTTTGGCATCCGGTTGCCGCGCCACTCAAGGCCGGTTGGCACGTTGACTATCACGATGCGTTTAACCACTTCAGCCAGTCCCTTGAAATCGGATGACCCTTGCGCGTCCTTATGGAAGGCCTAAGTAGTTAAACATGAAAAAATACATTCCCTTCATGAAGTCAGAGCCCTTTGTCGCCGTGATCCGGCTGCAAGGTGCCATCGCTAATTCCGGGCGCGGATTGGATAACCCCAGCCTTGCCCCGGTGATCGAGAAAGCCTTCAGCAAAGGTAAACCTGCGGCGGTGGCGTTGGAGATCAATTGCCCAGGCGGATCGCCTGTGCAGTCGTCGCTGATCGCGTCGCGCATCCGGCGCTTGGCCGATGAAAAGAAAATCCCGGTCTTTGCCTTTGTGGAAGATGTCGCCGCCTCTGGTGGCTATTGGTTGGCCTGTGCCGCGGATGAGATTTACATCGACAGCTGCTCCATCACCGGTTCAATCGGTGTGATCAGCGCAGGCTTCGGCCTGCCCAATGCGATTGATAAAATCGGGGTCGAGCGGCGAGTACATACCGCAGGCAAATCAAAATCTATGATGGACCCGTTCAAACCGGAAAAACCAGCTGATGTGAAAAAGCTGAAAGGCTGGTTGGAAGATCTGCACACGACCTTCATCGACTATGTGAAATCACGGCGCGGTACCAAACTGTCCGACAATCCTGATCTGTTTACCGGTGAAGTCTACATCGGGCAAAAGGGGATCGACGAAGGGTTGGCAGATGGCATCGGCCATCTGGCACCTGTGATGAAAGAACGCTTTGGCGATAAAGTTCAGTTCCGCCGCTATGGGCAAAAGAAACCGCTGCTGGCCCGTTTCGGCGCACAGATCGTTGATGATGCCGTTGCAGGCATCGAAGAACGGGCAGCATTCGCGAGGTTCGGCCTTTGATCCTGAAAGCGATCTTTGTCTTTCTGGCCTTCATGCTGGTGCTGGCGATGTTCGGCAAATGGCGGTTCCCCGGACAGGCGCGACTGGCGCAAGCCAAATGCCCTAAATGCCTGCGCTACCGCATCGGCAAAGGGCCCTGCGTTTGCGAGAAACGTAAATGAAGGCGCTGGTCACGGGCGCAGGGGCGCGGCTGGGGCAGGCAATGGCGCTTTATCTGGGGCAGCGCGGCTATGATGTGGCCGTGCACTACGCCGGATCGGAGGCTGGCGCGCGGGATACCGTGGCCCAGCTCGCAGCGCTGGGACGTCTGGGCGTGGCCTTGCAGGCCGATCTTTTGGACGAAGACGCAACGCAAGGGTTGGTCGGTCGCGCGACCGATGCGCTGAGCGGGCCGCTGACCTGCTTGGTCAACAACGCCTCGATCTTTGAATATGACACCATCAGCACCGGCACACGCGCCAGCTGGGACCGGCACATGGAATCCAACCTGCGCGCGCCTTTCGTTCTGACCCAGAACTTTGCCGCACAAGTGCTCGATCCCGACACGGACGAGCAGGGTGAGCCTGTTGCCAAGGGCCTTGTCATCAACATGCTGGACCAGCGCATTCACAAGCTGACACCAGAGTTCATGAGCTACACAATCGCCAAGATGGGCCTTTGGGCGATGACACGCACAACGGCGCAGGCGCTGGCCCCGCGCGTGCGCGTCAATGGCATCGGGCCGGGGCCGACTTTGCAGGGTCACCGCCAGAGCCAAGAACACTTTGACAGGCAGCGCGCGGCGACTGTCCTCAAGCGTGGTGCGAACCCGTCTGATATCACCGCCGCCTTGGGTTACTTCCTCGACGCATCCGCTGTGACAGGCCAAATGCTGGCGGTTGATGGCGGCCAGCACCTTGCGTGGGAAACCCCGGATGTGCTGGGTGTTGAGTAGACCTGACTGGAAGTTGTACACCTCGTCCGACAGCCATTCACGAAATTGTCACAAAGAGCCTATTTTTCAAGGCGTTAACTGGATCGTAATTAAAATACATATATTTTTCAATTACTTGATAAACTGCCTATTTTTTGTGCAAATCATCGAAGCCAGCCAAATACAACGAAAAATTCCACCTCATCGGGATTAACCCACGGAGTTATCCACAGAAACCGTGGATGCCTTTTCTCTTGTCCCCGGTGCGTTACCATTGCAGCCAAATGAGAATCATAGACGGTGCAGATGACCGAGCAGCCAACCAAGGAACCAAAGACCGGATATGACGTGATCCACGGCTATCTGCGCACGCTGGATAGCTCGCCCGGTGTGTATCGGATGCTGGATGCAGACAGCCGTGTTTTGTACGTTGGCAAGGCCCGCAACCTGAAGGCGCGTGTTTCAAACTATGCCCGCCCCGGCCAACATTCGCCGCGTATTGCGCGCATGATCCGCGAAACCGCGACGATGATGTTTCTGACCACACGGACGGAAACCGAGGCGCTGCTCTTGGAACAGAACCTCATCAAGCAGTTGAAACCGCGCTACAATGTGTTGTTGCGCGATGATAAATCCTTCCCCAATATTCTGGTCGCGAAAGATCATGCCTTTCCGATGATCAAAAAACACCGGGGTGCGAAGAAACAGAAGGGCAATTACTATGGCCCTTTCGCCGGCGCAGGTGCGGTCAATCGTACCCTCAATCAACTACAACGGGTCTTTTTGCTGCGTAATTGTTCCGACAGTGACTTTGAGACACGGACGCGCCCTTGTCTGCAATATCAGATCAAACGCTGCTCTGGTCCTTGCTGTGGTCTGATCTCGGAAGCTGACTATGATGCCTCCGTCCGCGATGCCGAGAAATTCCTGCAAGGTCGCACCAAGGGCATTCAGGAAACGCTTGCCAAACAAATGCAGGACGCCAGTGAAGCGATGGAATTTGAACGCGCTGCCGCCCTGCGCGACCGGATCAAAGCGCTGACCCAAGTACAATCCGCCCAAGGCATCAATCCACAAAACACGGCCGAGGCGGATGTCATTGCCCTGCACCGCGACGGCGGCCAAGCCTGCGTGCAGGTCTTCTTCATCCGCGCCAATCAGAACTGGGGCAACCATGACTACTACCCTCGCGTTAGCGGGGATGAGGACCCATCTGAGGTGATGGAGGCCTTTGTCGGTCAGTTCTATTCCAACCGCGAACCACCCCGCATGCTGATCCTGTCGCACGGGTTGGACAACGAAGATCTGATGGCCGACGCGCTGGCCAAGAAAGCCGAACGCAAGGTCGAGATTGTGGTACCCCAACGCGGCGAAAAGGCCGAATTGGTGCAAAACGCCCTGCGCAACGCCCGCGAAAGCCTCGCACGCAAAATGTCAGAAACCGCCACGCAGGCGCGCCTGCTGAAAGGCGTGGCAGAGGCGTTTGAAATGGAGAAGGTGCCCGGGCGGATCGAAGTCTACGACAACTCCCACATCCAAGGCGCGCATGCGGTGGGCGCGATGATCGTTGCCGGCCCCGATGGATTCGACAAAAACCAGTATCGCAAGTTCAACATTCGCGGGGACGACCTGACGCCCGGCGACGACTTCGGTATGATGAAAGAGGTGCTGACCCGCCGCTTCCAACGCCTGCTGAAAGAAGACCCGGAACGTACCCAAGGCACGTGGCCGGACCTGCTGCTGATCGACGGCGGGCAAGGGCAGGTGAGCGCGGTGCGCGAGATCATGGATGATCTGGGTGTCAGCGACATCCCCATGGTCGGCGTGGCGAAGGGCGAAGACCGCGATGCAGGCAAAGAGGAATTCTACCGCACGGGCAAACCCGTCATGGCGCTGCGGCACAACGACCCCGTGCTCTATTTCATCCAGCGGATGCGCGACGAGGTGCACCGCTTTGCCATCGGCACACACCGCGCGAAACGGTCCAAGGCCATCGGGGCAACCCCGCTGGACGATGTGCCCGGCGTCGGTGCCACACGCAAACGCGCATTGCTGGCACACTTTGGGTCGGCCAAGGCAGTGGCACGGGCGAATTTGGCGGATCTGAAAGCAGTGGATGGGGTGTCGGCGAAGCTGGCGCAGACGGTCTATGACTACTTTCATGAGAATGGTTAGGTGTTTGCGATGACCCATAAGGCCAGCGATATCCGGGTACTGAGTGGCGTAGAGGTTATTCGCAAACGTCCGGGGATGTATATTGGTGATCTCGGCCATCTTGGTGCAGCACGGGTCATTAAGGCTGCGATCGATATTCTGACGGCGCTGACGGTTAACCGAGAGTCAGGGCCCATATTCACGCATCACGCCTTTCTCGACGTTACCGTGGAGGCGCGAGATATTGTCGTCGTGATCGACTACAATCCTGTTGAGTGCGAAGATATCGCGCTGCGGTGCAGATCTTTAGCCGACAATCGCGATCAACTGTCGTCTGACCCGTTCGCTTTGGATTTTGGACGCAATAGCACTGCGCCCGTAGCGGTGCTCTCGGCCCTATCAGATCGTCTGCGCATCTTGCGAACGACTGATGACGGGCAGGAAACCGTGCTTCAAGACGGTCCTTGCGTTGATTGCCAAGAGCGCCATCCTAAGAAAGGCGCCTATGTTGCAGCCTGTTTTGTGCTTTGCGATCTGATCGACATTTCAGATCTATCGCGGGATTATTTGGAAGGCTTTGTTCAAGGTGTGTGTACTGTGCCGGGACTGGTCGTGCGAGATGTGTCGTTTCGGCTTGATGACGGTTGAACGCAAAACCCCAAGTAACCTTCTCAGTCTGAAACTGGTCACGATGCATCCGCGCAGACGAAGTCGGTAGGATGACCAGTTCCACAAAAGCGGCCAATAGTCGGCCAAAATCAAGTAAGGTAGCCTGATGCAGGACAACCATTTCGGAGCAGATGTCGCCGCGACTTATGACGCAGATCATGGCGGTGGGGATTCCTTGATTGTTCAGCAGACCGTGGATGTGCTGGTCGACCTAGCCGCTGGCGGGTCCATCCTCGAATTTGCTATCGGTACCGGCCGTATCGCCTTGCCACTGGCACTCCGGGGATGCGCGATTAAGGGGATCGAGCTTTCTGCCTCGATGGTCGATGAGATGCGCAAGAAAGAGGGTGGCGATGCCATTGAGGTCGCCATCGGCGACATGGCAACCACGCAAGTTGACGGCGAATTCGCACTGGTCATCCTTGTCTTCAACACCATCGACAACCTGACAACGCAGGACGCGCAGGTCGCCTGTTTTGCCAACGCCGCCGCACATCTTGCGCCGGGCGGGCGGTTTGTTGTTGAGACTCTGGTACCACCGCTGCAAAGGTTGCCTTTCGGGGAAACCAAACTCACTTTCGCGGCTGATCCGGGCCACATGGGAACGGATGTTTTTGATGTCGCGACCCAGCAATACAGTTCCGTCCATGTCTGGCCTGATGGAGAGAATACGCGACAACTCAGTGTCCCGTTTCGTTATGCATGGCCTGCCGAAATGGACCTGATGGCACGCTTGGCCGGGATGGAACTGGAACATCGCTGGGCGGATTGGGATCGGTCACCCTTTGATCGCCTCAGCACAAAACATATCAGTGTTTGGCAGAAAGGCGCGTAGGACGATCCTGTCACAGAGATGCGCTTTGACGAAGCCTACTGGCATCCCCGCGCAACCCGCGCTACCACTACCTTTATGACATTGAACCTGCCAAATATCCTGACCATCCTGCGGCTTGCCGCAGCACCTGGCGTCGTGGTGATGTTTCTCTACTTTGCGCGACCCTGGGCGGATTGGTTCGCGCTCATCCTTTTTGTGGTCGCGGCTTTGACGGATTTTCTGGACGGCTATCTTGCGCGCGCCTGGAAGCAGGAAAGCAAACTTGGCGCGATGCTGGACCCGATTGCCGACAAGGCCATGGTCATCATCGCGCTTTTGATGATTACGGCCTTGGCCAGTTTTGATGGGCTGGACCCGTGGATTCTTTTACCTGCTACCATAATTTTGTTTCGCGAAGTCTTTGTGTCCGGCCTGCGTGAGTTTTTGGGGGATACCGCGGGTACACTGAAGGTGACCCAACTTGCCAAATGGAAAACGACGGCGCAAATGGTGGCGATTGCAGTTCTGTTTTCAAATGGGGCTTTTGAGCACTATTTGCATATTCAGTCAGTCGCGATGACAGAAGATATGTTTCTTGCCGCAATCTCTGGCGATGGCCCTGATGAGCTTGGGTTGTGGTGGAAGTATCAAGGATGGTGGTTTAGCTGGTGGGGCGGTATTTTGCTTTTGTGGGCTGCGGGTGTTCTCACTCTGATCACAGGCTGGGATTATTTCCGTAAGTCAGTGCCCTATCTGAAAGATACAAACGCATGAATGTTGTGTATTTCGCATGGGTCCGCGAACGGATCGGGATTCCGCAGGAAACGGTGCAAACGGATGCTGCGACCGTCAGCGAGCTTATTGCAGAACTTAAGTCCCGCGAGGAACGCTATGCGGCAGCCTTTGCCGACGTTAGCGCGCTGCGGGTGGCGCTTGATCAGGAACTGTCCGATTTTGATGCCCCCCTGGCCGGTGTACGTGAGGTCGCGTTTTTTCCACCGATGACGGGCGGCTGATGACCGTTCGCGTTCAGGCAGATGCGTTTGACAGCGGTGCGGAACTGAATGCCTTTGCCTGTGATCGTCGTGACGTGGGCGCGGTGGTGAGTTTTACAGGGATCGTCCGCGACACCCAAGGGGATCTGCAAGAAATGCTGATCGAGCATTATCCCGGCATGACCACGCGCGCGATAACCAAGATTGCAGATGAAGCAGTTGCGCGTTGGAACATGACCGACGTGCTGGTCATTCACCGCTACGGTTCGTTGAAGCCCGGCACACCGATTATGATGGTTGCGACCGCCGCTGCCCATCGCGCAGCGGCCTTTGAGGCTGCGGATTTTCTGATGGATTATCTCAAATCGCGCGCGCCGTTCTGGAAAAAGGAAGTCACAGACAAAGGCGCGACTTGGGTCGCGGCCAAAGACGCCGACGAAGACGCGCTTAGGCGCTGGTAGGCCACACTTCTGCTGGATCGCGTGCCAGTGCCGCACATGGTGCATGACGCGGACAGGTTGTCAGGTGGTTGTTGATCAAACCTGTTGCCTCCATGAACGCGTAAACAATTGTTGGGCCACAGAACCGAAAACCCGCTTTCTTGAGGTCTTTTGATATCTGCGTGGACAAGGGGGTTTGTGTTGGGATCAACGCCCGGTCTGCATGGGGCGTTTGTAAGGGCATGCCGTCAATGTAGTTCCACAAGAACCGATCGAACCCCTCGCGCGCTTCGATCTCTTGCCATGCCCGGGCGTTGCCAATGGCCGCTTCGATTTTACCGCGGTGGCGGATGATGCCGGCATCATCAAGCAGACGGTTCACATCCCTGTCGCTCCATTCGGCGATCACATTGGGATCAAAACCCGCGAATGCCGCACGAAAGTTTTCGCGCTTCTTCAGGATTGTGATCCAAGATAACCCCGCCTGAAACCCATCCAAAATCAGCTTTTCCCAAAGGGTGCGGCTGTCATATTCAGGCACGCCCCATTCGGTGTCGTGATAGTCGATATAAATCTGTTCTGGTCCGGCCCAACCGCATCGCTCTGCCATCTGGCTATCCTTAACTTGCTGTTAGCCGCTTTCGGGCATGCTCATCAGGTCAGTATGGAGGGCCAAGATGCAAAATACCACGCTCAGCCGCGCGGAAATTGAAGAGCAGTCCTTGGTCGATCCACTGATCTATGCAATGGCCAGCCGCGATGCAGATATCACCAAATTGGTGCGCGATGCCTTGCTGGCCGGGCGGGCACAATTGGCCTTTCATCCGGTTGTGACGGCGGACCGACAGTATATGGTGGCGTTTCACGAAGGTCTCGTGCGCCTGTCTGATGAGGGCGGACGCATTATCCCCGCCGCCCATTTCATGCCGCTGATCGAAGAGACAGAGTTGGGCCGGCAGATTGACTGCCTGACGCTTGATCTGGCTTTGCGTCAACTCCGACAAAATCCAGAACTGCGTCTTTCGGTAAACCTTTCCGCGCGGTCAATCGGGGATGGTGAGTGGCGACGCATTCTCGACAAGGGCTTGCTGGATCGTAACCTTCTGGGGGATCGCCTTATTTTTGAGATCAGTGAAACATCAGCGATGATGCTGCATGAAAACGTCATCCGCTTCATGAGTGAGATGCAGCCGCAAGGCGTTGGGTTCGCGCTTGACGGTTTTGGGGCGGGTTTCACCGCGTTTCGGCATCTGAAATCGTTTTTCTTTGATCTGGTGAAAATTGATAAAAGCTTTGTTCGTGGGATCGACAGCGACGCTGACAATCAGGTGCTGACAGAGGCGTTGATCACCGTGGCGCATCAGTTCGAAATGTTTGCTGTTGCTGATGGGGTCGAGACCGCGGCAGAGGCAGCATATCTCAATCAACTTGGCGTGGACTGCATGCAAGGATATCATTTCGGCGTCCCGTCGTTAACACTTTAACGATTTGCACTAAGCGCATAGGGGCTTTGATTTGCCCTACGTCAACTTTCGGATTACCCAGCGCGGCAAGTGATGAGTTTGGACTGCCTTGCACCTGTTACGTGTAGATGGCACCCTCTTGTCCGAGGATAAACTGAAGGGGACCACCTATGACCAACGTCGTTATCGCATCTGCCGCCCGCACCGCCGTAGGCAGTTTTGGCGGATCATTCGCCAACACACCTGCACATGATCTTGGTGCCGCCGTACTAGAGGCGGTTGTCGCACGTGCCGGTGTTGACAAGTCCGAAGTTAGCGAAACGATCCTTGGTCAGGTTCTGACTGCCGCCCAAGGGCAAAACCCGGCACGACAGGCACACATCAACGCGGGTCTGCCACAAGAATCTGCGGCATGGGGCATTAACCAAGTGTGCGGGTCCGGTTTACGTGCGGTAGCGCTGGGCGCACAGCACATCCAACTGGGCGACGCGTCAATCGTTGCCGCCGGTGGTCAGGAAAACATGACGCTGTCCACACATGCCGCACACCTGCGTGCCGGTCAGAAAATGGGCGATATGAAGTATATCGACACCATGATCCGTGACGGGCTGTGGGATGCTTTCAACAACTATCACATGGGCCAGACCGCTGAAAACGTTGCGGAAAAGTTCCAGATCACGCGCGACATGCAAGACGAATTTGCTGTTGGGTCACAGAACAAGGCCGAAGCAGCGCAAAAGGCTGGGAAGTTCGACGATGAGATCGCAGCCTTCACCGTCAAGACACGCAAAGGCGACATCGTGGTCGACAAAGACGAGTACATCCGCCACGGCGCCACAATGGAAGCAATGCAAAAATTGCGCCCCGCTTTCACCAAAGAGGGTTCGGTTACCGCGGCCAACGCCTCTGGCCTGAATGACGGTGCTGCCGCCACATTGCTGATGTCTGCGGACGAAGCTGAAAAGCGCGGGATTGAACCTTTGGCCCGCATCGCATCTTATGCGACAGCCGGCCTTGACCCATCCATCATGGGTGTGGGTCCAATCTACGCATCGCAGAAAGCGTTGGACAAAGCGGGCTGGTCCGTTGGTGATCTTGACCTTGTGGAAGCCAACGAAGCATTCGCCGCACAAGCCTGTGCTGTGAACAAGGAAATGGGCTGGGACCCGGAAATCGTGAACGTAAACGGTGGTGCCATCGCAATTGGTCACCCGATCGGTGCGTCCGGTTGTCGCGTCCTGAATACACTGCTGTTCGAAATGAAGCGCCGCGACGCCAAAAAGGGTCTCGCTACATTGTGTATCGGCGGCGGCATGGGCGTAGCTCTTTGCGTTGAGCGCCCCTGATCCAGATCAAGGCGGTGCAGCGCAGCGCCGCCTACACCCCAATCAATTGAACACCTGAGGAGGAATTACTATGGGACGTGTCGCACTCGTCACGGGCGGCTCGCGCGGAATTGGCGCAGCTATTTCAACAGCATTGCAGGACATGGGTTGCACTGTTGCTGCAACCTATGCGGGCAATGATGAAAAGGCTGCGGCCTTTACTGCCGAAACAGGCATCAAGACTTATAAATGGGACGTCGGGAACTATGAGGCCTGTCAGGCTGGCATCGCCCAGATCGAAGCAGACCTTGGTCCGGTCGAGATTTTGATCAACAATGCAGGCATCACCCGCGACGCCCCGTTCCACAAAATGACGCCGCAGCAATGGCATGAATGTATCGACACCAACCTGAATGGCGTGTTCAACATGACCCACAATGTGTGGGGCGGCATGCGTGAACGCAAGTTCGGCCGCATCGTGACCATTTCTTCGATCAATGGCCAAAAGGGTCAGTTCGCCCAAGCAAACTATGCCGCGACCAAGGCTGGTGACATTGGCTTTACCAAGTCATTGGCGCAAGAAGGCGCGCGTGCGGGCATTACGGTGAACATCGTAGCACCCGGTTACATCAATACCGAAATGATGAGCACGATCCCTGAAAAGGTAATGAACGAAGTGATCCTGCCGCAAATCCCAGTTGGTCGCCTTGGCGAAGCATCCGAGATTGCACGCGCGGTCTGCTTCCTGGCATCCGACGATGCGGGTTTTGTGACCGGTTCGACGCTGTCAGCAAACGGTGGTCAGTATTTGGCGTAAGCCAAGCAGACCGATGAAAAAGTAAGGGCCACGCTGATCAGGCGTGGCCCTTTTTCGTTCGGATACATCGCGATACCCGGAGCGAAAATCTTAGCTGCGGCGCGTGAACCAACGGATCGCGTTGCGCAGTGCTTCTGCACGCTCGTGGTGCGCGCGCTGGATACCTGCGCGGATGCGGGGGCTTGTTGTTGTCTCGTACATGATGTCGTTCCTTGATGTGTTTGTATGTGTCTTGATGTCCCTAATATGGGTGTATTGAGCCGCCCCGACAAACGAGACTTTCTATCCCTTCAGTTAAGCTGTATTAAACTGAAACATGTCAGATAGATTGCCCCCACTCACCGCCTTGCGTGCCTTTGAGGCCGCAGCACGCCATATGTCATTTGCGAAAGCTGCTGACGAACTTAACGTCACACCTGCCGCCTTGTCCTATCAAATTAAGGCATTAGAGGCAGATTTGGGGCAACCCGTCTTTCGCCGCCTCAATCGTGCGGTGGAGTTGACAGAGGCGGGGCGCTGTCTTGCCCCAGGTGCAACTGACGCCTTTACAACGCTGTCGTCCGCATGGCGTAGCACAAAAAGGTTAACTGATAGTGGTGTGCTGACCGTGACGGCCGGGCCGGCCTTTACATCCAAGTGGTTGGCGCCGCGCATGTATGATTTTGCACAGGCACACGCAGAGATCGATCTGCGGTTTTCGGCGACTCTACGGATTGTCGATTTTGATCGTGATGAGGTTGATGTGGCGATCCGCTTTGGCCTTGGCGGTGACGAGGGCGTCTATTCGCGTCCCATTTTTGATGAATGGATGACGCCGATGATGACACCGGAACTCGCAAAGGAATTCGACACGCCAGCAAAGCTTGCTGGGGCGACATTCATTCATGACGATTCCATTAACTTTCTACAGCTGCCAACGGGTTGGGATGCATGGCTGAGGGCTGCGCAGGTCGAGGCTGATACCTCACACGGCCCACGGTTTTCACAGGCTGATCACGCAATTGACGCCGCGGTTGCAGGCGCGGGCGTCGTCTTGGGGCGCGCGTCCCTTGTCGCGCGGGCGCTTGAAGACCGTCAATTGGTCGCACCATTTGAAATTGGGCTGATCTCGGAGGCGCAGTACCGTTTCATCTGTCCAGCGGGCAATGAAAAGCGCCCGCATGTGGCAGCTTTTGAAGCTTGGGTCTTAAAGGAAATCCAGTCTTCCAAACGGCTCGTCGAAGGCCGAAAGCTGATCAACGCAAGTGATTTGCTGTGACAGTGGCCAGCAAGGGCCACTGCCGTGTGTGAAAAGTTAGTGCATGCTCAGGCGCGTGATCTCTTCCTTGAGCTGTAGTTTCTGCTTCTTAAGTTTTGCGAGTTCAAGATCGTCAGACGCTGGGCGACGCTGCATCATCTCAACATGCTCCGAGAGGTTTTGGTGCTTCTTCTTCAGTTCCTGTAGGTGCGAACTCAAGCTCATTGTCGTACTCCTCTAGGTTGATGGTCCACTGATTGCAGCACATCTGTCGTGTTCTGTCACGCTGCACGGCAGCAATTCGACATAAGCAAAGCGTCGCACCCAGAGATTGCTGAAGTGTTAAGGCCAGATGGGTAATTCCGCGCCATTTCGTAAAACGGCTGTCACCTCGGCAGTATAGCTTTCTGCGTCACCAGCATGGACAGCCCCTTTGTGCATGACGAGGGTGGGGGCCATCCGAAATCCGGCGCGCCCTTCTTGGCGGGCTTGCAGCAAAAACTGTTCCGGCGCGCGGTCTTGGCGCCCGGCGATAGGTCGCACGATGAAGGCGCCCAGTTTGCCGGTCAGCCCTGCAATCACCTCGGGCAGTCTTTCCATACGTTGGATAATCGTCAGATAACCGCGCGGCCCAACCCTTTTTGCGCCGATTGTCAGCCAGTCAGCCAGCGGCGTATCACCCCCCAGTGCGATGTCCCGCCCTGTGTCATCGGCGACAGTACCGGCGGTGCGGTCAAAATAGGGTGGGTTCATGATCACATGAGAAAACCGCCGTTGTTTCAGATCTACGGGCAAGTACCGCAAGTCTGCTGTGACCACGTCGAAACGGGCGCCGTTTTCCTTTGCGTTACGTTCCGCAAGCGCCGCGTAGTTCGGTTGTAATTCAACTCCCATGACCTGCAAACCGGCAACGCGTGCCGATAGGCAAAGCGAAGCAACGCCAGCGCCGCAGCCAAGTTCCAGCACCGTATCGCCCGATTTTGCAGACGTTGCCGCAGCCAACAGCACCGGATCAACCCCGGCGCGATAGCCCTTGCGCGGCTGCCAGACACGGATCTTGCCGCCAAGAAACTCATCATGGGTCAGTACATCCGTCACCGGCCCAGATCAATCTCGCCATCGCGCATCACGGCCTCTGCCATGAACAGATCGCGGTCCAAAACCATCAACCGCCGCGGCATAATGCCTATGCTTCCTTCCAGTACGCTCATATTTACGTCGAAGGCGAACCAGTCTATACCCTCGCTGTCGAGCAGGGCGGTTGCAAAAGCGATAATTGTCGGGTCGTTGGTGCGCAAAAGCTCTTTCATATTCTGAGACGTAATATGCGCGCTGCGCGTTGTCTATTCACATGACGGAAACTTCAATGAGCCTTGATACGGCAGCCACAAAACCCCACGAACAGCTGGCAGAGGCTTTGGCCGATGATTTGGCTGCCGTGAATGCACTGATCCGCGAACGGATGGCGTCAGAACATGCGCCGCGTATCCCCGAAGTCACAGCGCATTTGGTTGAAGCCGGTGGGAAACGTTTGCGCCCGATGCTGACATTGGCTGCGGCACGGATGTGCGGATATGACGGGCCATATCATGTGCATTTGGCTGCAACGGTAGAGTTCATTCATACCGCGACCCTGCTACATGATGACGTCGTTGATGAAAGCAGCCAGCGGCGTGGGCGGCCGACCGCGAATTTGCTGTGGGACAATACATCAAGCGTTCTGGTCGGTGACTATCTGTTTGCCCGGTCGTTCCAGCTTATGGTTGAGACCGGATCGATGCGTGTCCTCGATATTCTGGCAAATGCCGCCGCCACGATTGCGGAAGGCGAGGTCCTGCAACTAACTGCGGCAAGTGATTTGGCCACGACAGAGGCGATCTATCTGCAAGTTGTCCGCGGCAAGACCGCCGCCTTATTTTCTGCCGCAATGGAAGTCGGTGGTGAGATCGCGGGGCAGGATGCTGCAACAAAACAAGCGCTGTATGATTACGGTGATGCGCTGGGGATTTCCTTTCAGATTGTCGATGACCTGCTTGACTATGGCGGGACCAAAGCAACCGGCAAGAACGTGGGCGATGATTTCCGCGAACGCAAGCTGACGTTGCCTGTCATCCGCGCCGTTGCGGCGGCTGACGACAAAGAACGCGCCTTTTGGGTCCGCACGATAGAGAAAGGTCGCCAAGAAGATGGTGATCTTGATCACGCGATCAGTTTGCTTGCCAAGCACGGTACGATGGAAGAGACCCGCCAAGATGCTCTGGCATGGGCAGAGAAGGCAAAGTCAGCTTTGGATGCGGTGCCTGATCATGCTTTGAAGCAGATGCTGGTTGATCTGGCCGACTATGTTGTCGCGCGCATTACTTGAGGCTGCATGTATCAAATTGCTCCGAATTGAGTTTTGTCGATTCGTACGCCTGTGATTGATGCGCGAAGGCCGAGTAGAGTGCCTGCTACAACCGCAAAAAGAAGCAATGGGAATGTTCTAGCGTATGGGCCCGAAACCATGCTGTACGCCATTAGAGTCGTTATCAAACAAAAAAGTGCCGAGACATTACGATCGTTGGTCGTTCGAAAAAATTTAAGAACCTTCAGCCAGAATACTAGGATAGCCACCAATACGGGCGTTCCAATAACCACACCAAACCACAGCCAAATATCGAGAACGAAGTTATGCGCGCTTCCAGCAATAAATTCGGACAAGTCTTTATGTGGAAAGAAGCCATATCCGGTCACCGGGCGCTCCTGAATATACGATATCGTGGTCTGCCAGAGCTTGCTTCGCCCAGAGCTAAGGGTTGCTAAACCTTCTTGCCCAAGGTTCTCACTAATCCTAGAGAAGACACTGAAGGACGAGGAAGGAAGATGCGCAAAAGTTGAAATGAAACCTCCAACGGCGATCGACAGAAGAGATACGACAGTACCGGCGCGATTGCGAGTTTTTGAAAGCGCAAGCACCAGAAAGTAACTGACAGAAAATGCAGCGACACCACCTCGCGAACCGCTCCAAAACAACGTTGTCGATGAGACGATGATCAGCAACGGGAACAAAGGGTTGATAGGGTCTTTGTTTCCTTGCGTTGAAAGATATGTCGTCAACAAAGATACGCTAATGGTGCAGAGCCAACCCACAGCACGCGGATTTTCATAGCCGTAGAGTATGTGTTGAGCACCTATGCCTTCTGCCAGCAGCGCAAAACGCTCCGGGTCAATTTGTACAAGGAGCAAAGGCATGACCACAAAGAACAAGGCCAGAGCCAAACTGTAAAAAACGACGTTAATCGACACAATTCGATCTCTTACCGAAACGTAGAACAATACCCCAACAAGTGTCGCCCCCAAGACTGATGCGAACCCAAACATCGGATAAAATAAATCGACTGCGAAGTAGAGCGTGATCAGCAAGCCATAGACAAACAAAGCAACGAAGCATCGCAAAAAAAGCACCTCATGGCGGGTGCGCAAGAGAAGCAATGTCAAAGCAAGAAATGGCATCGCGCTCAGGACAAAGACGAACGCAGACAGGCTTACGGTCCAGTTCGTGTCTCCAGGTTTGATAACAACAAAATCAACAATTGGGGTGACCAGCATGTTGAAGGGGATGAATGCCAGTACAAGTAAGCAAAGGGCGTTGAGCTGCGGTTCCAGCTTGGCGATGATCATTCTCTTCATGGCAGAAACAGTGAATGCGCTGACATGACGCCAGCAAAATTTCGGTCCAAGTGAGTACCCCCTATTCGTGAAGCATAACTCTGATCTCTGCGTGTTAGCGCGTGATGATGCTTAAATTAACAGGAAAATGACAGGATGTAATAGCAAAGGGCACACGCCATTTGCTGTACTTATCTCGCCGCGTAATCAAGCGGTGGTAAGGCAGGGGACCAATGTCCCTGCCTTACAAAAGATCAGTTCATATTCGCGGCGACTGCGGCCTGTGCGCTGGCAACCAGCGCCGCACCGTCATAACCCTTTGCATCCATTTCAGCGATCCAGGCGTCTGTGACATCCGCACCCACAGCTTTGATCCGGGCGGTTTCGGCCTCGGAGAGTTGTGCGATCTCATTGCCGTTCGCGGCCATCAGGTCGCGTCCGACAACATCGCCGGTGTCATGCGCGCGACCCGCCCACCTGCTGGCCATCATGCCAGAGTTGGCGTCGATGATTGCACGCAGATCGTCGGGCATACTGTTATAGACGTCTTTGTTCATCGCCCAGATGAAGTAGAGGTTATAAAGCGCCTGATCACCTGCCACGTCGGTATGGCTATCGGTCAACTCATCGAGTTTCAGGGACGGTGACATCTCCCATGTAATCACACCGCCATCGACGACTCCACGCGACAGTGCTTCTGGGAACTGCGGTACGGGCATCCCAATCGGGGTCGCACCCAGTTCCTCCAGTAGCAGCGTCGCGGGCCGCGACGGGCCGCGAAGTTTCAGACCAGCGAAATCCTCAACTGTCTCAACCGATGCGCCACGCTTGTGCACGATACCCGGCCCATGCATGTGGGCTGCAATGACATGCACATCGGCGAAATCATCCATCAGATACTCTTGCGTGAACTCCCATGCAGCCGCACTTGCCTCTTCGCCAGACTTGCTGGTCATAAACGGCAATTCCATCGCTTCTGCCTCTGGAAAGCGGTTCGGCTGGTAGCCGGGGATCACCCAACCACCATCAATCGCGCCATCGCGGATCAGGTCAAACTGGTTCGGGGCAGACCCGCCCAATTGCATGAATGGATAAAGCTCGACTTTGATACGACCACCCGACTGTTCTTCGATGGCATCAGCCCAAGGCTGCATAAAATAGGTAGGATTTGCGCTAGCTGGTGACACAAAGTGTTGGAAGCGCAGCGTCACGTCCTGAGCGAGAGCGGAGGTTGCAGACAGGCCAAGGGCGGCCACCATAGCGGCAGATTTCATGAGGTGCATAGGGTGCATCCTTTTCTTCAAATTGTGGGGGGAAAGGCGTCACCGCTAGCGACGTGTCTTATATGTGCATCGGCGCGGCCAGTTGCAAGTCGTTCGCAAGAAAAACGCCTCGATTCCGCTCACCAAGGGCGAAATGACGCTATTATGCTGATCGGAATTCTTGTTTTCTGGGCAAGCGTACGACGAAAGTGTTAACGATTCGGTTATACTGGACGGCTCGGCGGTCGGCGACGATTTTGGGGGTGTTGCATGCCAATCAACCTTGATGGCCTAATCTTTGGGCAAATTATGCCTGACAATAGCGGCGGTCCCGAATTCGATACGGACCTCGATGGTACCGCCACGCAGGAAGATGAATTCATTTCCGTCACCAATACCAATGCGGCACCTCTGGACATCTCGGGGTGGCAGATTTGGTCGGATTCCACCGGCGGCGGCGCAGAAGATTCCCCGCAAGACGGGCTGTTCCACACGTTTCCAGCAGGAACTGTCTTGGATCCTGGCGAAACGCTTTTTGTGATCAATGAGATCACGGGAACCCTCGGTTTTGCGCAGGAGGCGTCGGAGGGCGGCCTTGAATCCGGGATGGGCAATCCGAATACCAATCTTCTGACTGAGGGTAACAGCGGCGGGGCGGCAGAGTCTGTCGCCTTGTACAATCCTAACAGCGGTGAATTCATCGTCTTCAATATGTCGTCGGGGGCATCGGCCATTACGTCTGTTTCAGGGTTCCCGACGGGGGCGACGCTGGTCGGAACCATTGAGGGCGACGCCGTACAGGATGATCCGGGTGCGGGGTTTTCCTATCAATATGATGCGGCAACTGACACCTATACATATGGGCCAGCATTTGTTCCTTGTTTTGTGACCGGTGCGATGATTTCGACCATTGCGGGACCAACAGCGGTCGAGGATCTGGCCGTCGGAGATATGGTAATCACGGCAGATGATGGCCCACAGGCAGTTTTGTGGGTAGGTGCCACGACCATCGACTTCAAGGATGAGAAACGGTCTGCAGAGCGGCCAATCGAATTCAAACCGGGCAGTCTGGGTCCTGCCTTGCCAAAGGTGCCGTTGGTTGTCTCACCCCAACACCGTTTTCTGATGATTGATCACAGTGGAACAGAAGTGCTGGCCCCCGCACGCGGCCTCACAGACCGGCGGTTGGTGCGGGTCAAGAAAGGCGCACGGTCGGCCACCTATCATCATATTCTTCTTCGCAAACATGCGGTCATCTATGCAAACGGTGTCCCGACCGAAAGCTTCTACCCGGGAGAGGTGTCAATGGCGACCCTGCCGATCAGGCACAGGCTTGCTATTCTGGCACACCAGCCTCAAAAGTCAGGGCCACCAAAAATGGCCCGACCGTTCTTGACGGTAGGACAGACGCGCAGGGCGGGCGAAGCCTTATTGCGGCCCGCGATGGCGGTTACGGATTTTCGGATGTCGGATGAAAGCGACCAGATGGCGAAAGCGTAAAGATTTCACACCCGTCGGCGGTAATTCCGATCGAATGCTCAAACTGCGCGGAAAGCGATTTGTCGAGCGTAACCGCCGTCCAATCATCGGCAAGGACCTTGGTCCCTGCACGGCCCAGATTGATCATCGGTTCAATGGTAAAGAACATGCCTTCTTCAAGCCGTGCGCCTGTGCCGGGGCGACCATAGTGAACAACATTGGGTGGGGCGTGAAACACACGGCCCAACCCATGTCCGCAGAAATCGCGCACAACCGACATGCGGTGACTTTCCGCATAAAGCTGGATTGCATGACCGATATCGCCAAAAGTGTTGCCGGGCTTTGCAGCCTCGATCCCTTTCATCAGCGCGTCATGGGTCACTTGAATCAGGCGCTCGGCCTTCTTTGAAGGGGTGCCGGCCACATACATCCGGCTCGTGTCGCCAAACCATCCATCGACGATGACCGTAACGTCAATGTTCAGAATATCGCCGTTCTGCAAAATGTCGCTGTCGCGACGTTTCTCGAGGTTTTTGGAAACGGTTTCGCCGCCGGATTTTGGCACTGGAGCGCCGGGAATGCCATGGCACACGACGTTGTTGACCGAAATGCAGCTTGCATGCTGATAGCCTTTATAACCGATGGTTGCGGAAACCGCGCCCGCATCATCGACCCATTGCGTGATCAACCGGTCCAGTTCGCCTGTCGTCTGACCCGGCACAACATGCTCTGCGATCCGGTCCAAAATCTCGGCGGCCAGCGCCCCGGCTTTTGCCATACCCGCAAAATCGCCGGTTTGGTACAGACGGATGCCATCTTTGGTCAGGTGCGCTGCGTTCGTTTCCAACAGGGTCGTTCCTTATGTTTCTTGCTTGGCCACATAGGCGAAGTGGGCGGCGATTTCTAGGGCTTGAACGGGATGCGACGCCCAAGTGTGATTGCCGCAGGGCTGATCATACAGGATTGCGCAAGCACCGTCACGCCTGCTGCGGTGGCTTGCTCAAAAGCAGATCGGTAGGTTGGGTCAATGTCACCGGCCAAGGTGACAGCGTCACAATCAGTCCGTTGCACCAGATAGAACATGATGGCCCGATGGCCTTGCTGTGCCATTTGCGCCAACTCGGCCAAATGTTTGGCTCCGCGCGCCGTCACACTGTCAGGAAATTCAGCCAATTTCGGCTGACGTGAGAGCGTGACACTTTTCACCTCAACATAGGTATCGGGACCCTGACCGCTCAGCAGAAAATCAATTCGGCTGTTTTCACCGTACTTGACCTCAGGGCGCACCAGATCGTAAGCGGGCAATCCCGGCACCTCATGGGCCATCAGTGCGGCCTTTAGCGCGCGGTTCGGAACAGAGGTATCGACGCCGGTAAAATGTCCGTTCTCATGATCCACCAGACGCCATCCGAATTTGAGCTTTTTCTTGGGGTCGTCGTTCGGTTCGAGCCAGACCTTTGTGCCCGGCTCTGCCAGCCCCATCATTGAACCGGGATTGGCGCAATGGGCGGTCACCTCATGCCCGTCTTCAAGCTGCACATCCGCAAGGAACCGCTTGTAGCGCTTGATCAGACGGGCGGGGATAAGAGGCGTGGCAAATTCCATAAGGGCGCTATAACCTGTTAGATCAGACAGGAGAAGAACCCGATGCCGAACCCCACTGCTGCCATGCTTGTTATTGGAGACGAGATTCTGTCTGGCAGAACGCGGGATGCGAATATGCACTATCTGGCAGGACAATTGACCGAGATCGGGATTGACCTGAAAGAGGTGCGGGTAGTGAGCGATGATCGCGATGCAATTATCGCCGCAACCAAAGTTCTTTCATCCGGATATGACCACGTTTTTACCAGTGGCGGGATCGGGCCGACGCATGATGACATTACCGCAGATTGCATCGCCGCAGCCTTCGACGTGCCTATTGATGTGCGCAACGATGCGCGGACCCTTTTGCAAGCGCACTATGACCGTTCGGGGCAAGAGTTGAACGCGGCGCGCTTGCGAATGGCACGTATCCCTGATGGAGCAGACTTGATCGACAATCCGGTCAGCACCGCGCCGGGGTTCACCCTCGGCAACGTGCATGTGATGGCGGGGGTACCTTCTGTGTTCAAGGCAATGGTCGCCAGTGTGTTGCCCAAACTGACGGGTGGTGCGCCGCTCTTGTCGCGTACTCTCAGACTGATGAAGGGTGAGGGCGATATCGCCGGGCCACTGGGACAATTCGCGCAGGATTTTCCTGATCTGTCGGTGGGGTCCTATCCATTCCAGAAGGATGGCGTTTATGGATCCAACGTGGTGGTGCGCGGCAGTGATGCCAACACCCTTGATAGCGCGATGGCCGCGCTTGAGGCGACATTCGCAGCATGAGCTTTCCAACCGCGAAAAAACTCTATGCCGTCATTGAGGGAACATGGCCTGCCTCTGCCAAACAGGCGCTGGGCCCTTGGTCTGTGCGCTTGGATGATAGTGGCAGTAGCCGGGTCACTGCAGCTACAGCCGAGCTTCCCGCGAATGAGCTTGATCTGCCGGAAGCCGAATATGCGATGCGCGAAGCGGGGCAGGTGCCGCTTTTCATGATCCGAGAAGGTGAAGAGGCACTTGATCAGATGCTCGCAGAGCGTGGTTATGTGATCAAAGACCCTGTCAATATGTACGCAGCCCCAGCGCAGGACATTGCCACTGAACGCCCCCCGCCGGTAACGGCGTTTGAGGTCTGGCCACCGCTGGCTGTGCAGGCCGAGGTTTGGGCCGAAGGCGGCATTGGGAAAGGTCGGCTCGATGTGATGGATCGCGCGCGTCAACCCAAGACGACGCTATTGGGGCGGTTGAATGACCGGCCAGCGGGCACCGTCTATGTCGGGATCGCCGCGGACTGCGCGATGATCCATGCGCTGGAAGTCGCGGAAGCATACCGCAGACAGGGTTTGGCAAAACACCTGACACGCGCAGCGGCGTTTTGGGCACAAAGCCATGGTGCCGACTATCTGACGTTGGTGACCACGCAAGCCAATGAGGCAGCCAACGGTCTCTACTCTTCCCTCGGCATGACGCTTGTGGGACACTATCACTATCGGACCTTGCCGGAGTAAGACGCGTGACTGACCAACCTACCGCCCTTGATCTGCCGATGGTGGATCCCTTGCCAGACGCGACCCAAAAATACTTTGATGTCTGCACAGAAAAGCTGGGGATGATCCCCAATGTGCTGCAGGCCTATGCATTTGATATCGACAAGCTGAACGCTTTTACGGCGCTATATAACGATGTGATGCTGGCGGATTCGGGGCTTTCCAAACTTGAACGCGAGATGATCGCGGTGACCGTGTCATCCATTAACAAATGCTACTATTGCCTGACAGCGCATGGGGCCGCGGTACGTCACCTGTCTGGTGATCCGCAGCTTGGGGAAATGCTGGTAATGAATTGGCGGGTGGCACCGCTTGATGCACGCCAAAAGGCGATGCTCGAGTTCGCAGAATTGATGACAGTCGCCAGCGCCAAGATCGAAGAAAAAGACCGTGATGCTTTGCGTCAGGTCGGATTTTCGGACCGCGACATCTGGGATATCGCAGCGGTCACGGGTTTTTACAACATGAGCAATCGGATCGCTTCGGCCACCGATATGCGCCCCAACGACGACTATCACGCGCAGGCCCGATGATCCGCTTTTTTGCCGCACTTTTGGCCGTTGCCGGTAGTGTGGCACAGGCGCAGACACTGGATTTTCCAAGCAATGCGAGTTTGCAGGCCGAGGTGATCAACCCGGCAGATAGCTATGATCTGCCAATGGGTATCTGGGAAAATGATGGCCTACCGGTGCAGACGGTTGAGGGGCAGGTGACCCAACAGGCCTGGCGGATCGAAGCCGCAGCCCTGACGACGCTGCAACTGGTCCGACCTTTGCGTGAACAGCTCCGCAATGGCCGCTACCGGATCATCTTTGAGTGTCAAACCGAAGCTTGCGGTGGCTTTGATTTTCGCTTTGGGATCGTGACACTGCCGCCGCCCGAGATGCGGATCAATCTTGGTGACTTTCGGTTTCTGGCGGCAGAACGAACCGGGCCGGACGGCCCCGAACACCTGACGCTTTTTGCCAGCCGAACCGCCGAGGCTGGATTTGTTCAGGTAACGCATATCGGACCTCTGACAGAGGAGCCAAGCACAATTGCATCGGCGCAAGCGCCGGCGCTGCGGTCCTTTGGTGCGGCACCTGATGCCGGATTGCCGGATCAGTTGACCGACGTGGGGCGGTCCGTCCTGAATGATTTGAGTTTCGAGACAGGGTCGGCTCAACTCAGTGAGGGAGACTACCCATCGCTGCAGGCACTGGCCGACTACCTGCGTCGCTTTCCAGACCGGACTGTTGCGCTTGTCGGGCACACAGACTCCGCGGGGTCACTGGACGCAAACATCGCCTTGTCGAAACGCCGTGCGGCGTCTGTTCTTGAACGACTGGTCAGCGATTATGGCGTTGACCGCAATCAGCTTGAAGCCGAAGGCATGGGATATCTTGCTCCGATTGCCACGAACCTGACCGAAGCAGGCCGCGAGGCGAACAGGCGGGTCGAGGTGATTGTTACGTCAACGCAAGAGTAGGCGTGACACAAAAAAAGCGCGGCCAAAACGCGGCCGCGCCAGTGAGGTGACAGAACACCTTGGGAAAATTACCAAATATCGGGGCCTTTATCGACGAAAGCATGTGCAAGAAAGTCGATGAAGGCGCGGACCTTAGGCTGCGTAAAGCGGCCCGGCGGATAGACCGCATAGATGCCTTGGGTCTCAACCGGCAGATCGGGGATTGCGACCTCAACCAGCCCTTGGCTCATGGCGTCGGCATAAAGAAAGCTGGGCAGATAGGCGATACCAAGACCGCCAACGCAAGCGTTCAGCAAGGATTGCCCGTCGTTCACGGTCAGCCAACCGGCTGTGCGAACCTGACGTTTTTCGCCTGATGGTGCTGTCAGTTTCCAAACGGCAGAGTTTGCCTGGTTGGAATAGTGCAGCAACTTATGCTCATTCAGGTCGTCGATTTTTTCGGGGCGGCCGTATTGCTCAAAATAAGCGGGGCTCGCGATCATACGCTTTGTTGTCTCGGTCAGTTTGCGGGCGCGCAGCGTGCTGTCTTCCAGCTCACCAATGCGGACGGCCATGTCAAACCCTTCTGAAATCAGCTCAACGTAGCGGTTATTCAGAGCCATATTCACTGTGATATCAGGGAATTCAGCCAGAAAGTCGCCCAGAACGGGGGAAAGATGATTCACACCAAAGTCGGTCGCAACGCTGATGCGTAACAGGCCCGAAGGCGCAGATTGCATGGACGTGACCAACGCATCAGCCTCGCCAGCGTCATTCAGCACACGACGGGCGCGATCATAATAGGCCAGACCGATTTCGGTTGGGCTCACGCGGCGGGTCGTCCGGTTGAGCAGACGTGCGCCAAGGCGCGCTTCAAGTGATGAGACATGTTTGGAAACAGCGGACTTGGAAATACCCATTTTCTTGGCTGCATCTGTAAAACCGCCTTGGTCCACAACCGTGGCAAAGGCCTCCATTTCCGTCAGACGATCCATATGAGTTTCCCAATACGCTTATTTTGATACCGTTGTTGATTGTCTGACGGTGAAATCAGGCAGGAATGGGACAAATGCCTGACAATACCGGGGTATGAATCAGTTTTGGTGCCGATGCGGAAACAGCTGTTTCTTGGGAAAATGCTATATAGAAAAGGGAATTGACGTTTCCGCGCCGGCCCAGAGCCGTCGCAATTGGACGAACCTATAGGCGGGCGGCCAATCGTGTTCCCTGATCAATGGCACGCTTTGCGTCCAGTTCGGCTGCCACGTCTGCACCACCAATGACGTGAACGGATCGGCCTTGCGCGATCAATTCATCGGCAAGAGCGCGCTGCGGGATCTGACCGGCGCAAAGCACAACAGTATCAGCCGCAATCACCTTTGGGTTCTCGCGTGCTTCGCCGTGGCTGATATGCAGCCCCTCAGCATCAATCTTTTCGTAGTTCACGCCACCAATCATTTGGACATTCTTCATTTGAAGCCCGGCCCGGTGGATCCAACCTGTCGTCTTGCCCAGTCGCTTACCCAGCTTCTCGGACTTGCGTTGCAGCAACGTGACCTGCCGGACCGGCGCATCCGGCTTTGGCCCTTCGGGCCGCAAACCGCCGCGTGTCGTGGCAGGATCATCGACACCCCATTCCGAAAGCCATTCATCAAGGTCCGCTGTCGGGCTGTCATCAGTGACGAGGAATTCGGCGACGTCAAAGCCAATGCCGCCTGCGCCAATCACCGCGACCGTTTTGCCAACGCTGGCCTTTCCGCGCAGGACATCAATATAGGACAGCACATTTGGGCCGTCTTGCCCCGGAATTTCGGGATCGCGGGGTGCGACACCGGTGGCGATGATGATCTCGTCAAAATCGGCCAGAGCGTCTGTTGTTGCCGTCGTGCCAAGCTTCAGGGTGATGCCTGCCTTTGCGACCATTGTGCGATAGTAATCGACCAGCCCCCAGAATTCTTCTTTGCCGGGCACTTGCTTGGCCATGTTCAGCTGGCCGCCAATTTCTTCGGCCTTATCAAATATGGTGACGGAATGGCCCCGTTCTGATGCGGCAAGCGCAGATGAAAGCCCGGCCGGACCCGCGCCGACAACTGCGATTGTCTTTGGCGCGGCTGTAGGTTCAAGCGTCAGTTCCGTTTCGTGACAAGCGCGCGGGTTCACAAGGCAGGATGAAAGCTTGCCACTGAATGTATGATCAAGGCAGGCCTGGTTGCAGGCGATGCAGGGGGCGATTTCTTTGGCTTTTCCGGCAGCAGCCTTCGCGACAAAATCGGCGTCTGCGAGGAAGGGGCGCGCCATGCTCACCATATCAGCGCACCCATCCGACAGCACATCTTCGGCGACTTCAGGCATGTTGATGCGGTTGGACGTGATGATCGGGATATGAACTTCGCCCATCAGCTTTTTGGTGACCCAGGTGAACGCTCTGCGCGGCACCGACGTCGCGATGGTGGGGATGCGCGCCTCATGCCAGCCGATGCCGGTATTCAGCATTGTGGCACCTGCCGCCTCAACAGCTTTGGCCAGTTGCACGACCTCTTCCCATGTTGATCCGTTTGGCACGAGGTCAATCATTGAAAGCCGATAAATCAGGATAAAGTCGGTTCCGACCGCCTCGCGCACTCGGCGTACAATCTCAATCGGCAGGCGCATGCGGTTTTCGTATGATCCGCCCCAACGATCCGTGCGCTTGTTGGTGTGGGTGACAAGGAACTGATTGATGAAATACCCTTCAGAGCCCATCACCTCCACCCCGTCATACCCGGCCTCTTTTGCGCGGGTCGCGGCGGTGACAATGTCGCTGATCTGTTTCTCAATGCCCGCCTCGTCCAATTCCTTGGGCGGGAAAGGCGAGATCGGGGATTTGACAGCGGAGGGTGCGACACAGGCGGGCGAATAGGCATATCGGCCCGCGTGCAAAATCTGCATCGCGATCCTGCCACCGGCGTCATGCACCCGGTCGGTCACGATGCGGTGGTTCGCGATATCTTCATCCGAATAAAGACCCGCAGCCCCCGGAAATACGCCGCCTTCGGTATTGGGAGCCATCCCGCCTGTGACCATCAATGCGACATCGCCACGGGCGCGTTCGGCATAAAACTCGGCCACACGGTTCCAATCCTTTGTCTCTTCCAGCCCGGTGTGCATCGACCCCATCAACACGCGGTTCTTCAGCGTCGTGAAGCCCAGATCGAGGGGGGACAGAAGATGGGGATATTGGGTCATGAAAGTGCCTCCGCTTTTGGCAATCATGGCGAAATGTGAGGCGGTCGTCATCCTCAACGTGGCGTCAGAGGTTAACGCGATGTGGCCTTTGGATGGCCGGACAAGGCTGCGCGCTGTTAACAGCTTTGAAAAACAGGGGTTTGGCGGATGCAGAATGCGTACATTTGCTGTACAGAAGCTGTATGTACAGTTGTACAGGTTGCCCATGGTTAACGCTGCGTGCGCTGCGCAGTTGTTAACACTTTGCCAATGACGGGCGACTGGCTAGGCTTTGGCCAATCAATTGGAGTGCGAAATGGAAGCGAGCTTTTCCCGGCGCAAGCTGCTGACGCCAGCCGAACTGCGGGCGTTGTCAGAACGGTCCGACCTGCAAGGTGGCCTTCAAATGGCCAGTCATATGGGCGCGATCTTTGTCGTGGGTATTCTGCACGCGATGGCGATGGGCACGGGTTGGGTTTGGGTCACCGGGCTGGCCTTGGGTGTTTTGTTGAATTTTCTCTATGCCGCCCAGCATGAGTTGTCCCATGCGACGGTCTTCAAAACCCGCAAACTGAATGAGGTCTTTGGCCGCATCATCGGGTTCATCCAGATATTCCCCCGCGATTTCGACCAGATCATGCATTTCGCGCATCACCAATACACCCAAGACTGGGATCGCGATGGCGAATTGGTGCGCGAACCCTATACGCTGACCACCTATCTGCTGTGGCTAAGCGGGATCACCTATTGGCGTAATCGCGTCTTGGGCGTGTCACGCCGCGCCTATGGGGTGATTGTTGAACCTTTCATCCGCACCGAGGAAGAAGCCCGCGTGATTTTTGAAAGCCGCCTGCATGTACTGGGCTATGCCGTGATTGCGCTGCTTTCGGTGCTCTTTTCATCATGTGCTGCACTGACATTCTGGATCATCCCGATGGTCCTGTCGAAACCCATCCACCAGTTGCAAAACACGATCGAGCATCTGGGGCTGTCCCATGAGAATGACATCATGGAAAACACCCGATCCACCCGCGCCAATGCGCTACAAAACTGGCTGTGCTGGCAGATGCCGTATCACACAGCGCATCACACGTTTCCTGCCGTGCCGTTCTGGAAGCTGCGCGAATTGAACGACCGGATCGAGGACAAAGCAGGCGAAGTCCACCGCATGGGTTGGCTGGAATTTCAGCGTGAGGTCATCGGCAAGCTGATGGCCAAAGACGAAAGCCAATACCCGATGGATGAAGTCTGGATCATCCCCCGCAGTGGCGGCCGCGTGACACGGATGCCCGCCGAGTGAGGCGACTAAAGGTCTACACCTCGCTTTGGGCGATGCAGCCGCATGACCAGACGGGCGTGAAACTGCCCTATGATCAGGTTTGTGAAATGGTAAGCGGCGCAGGCTTTGACGGCATGGCGATTGATCTGGGCGCGTCGGATGTGGCCGTCGCCCATGCGGTGCGGCCCCATATGGAAGCGAATGGGCTGACGCCGCTGATCGTGGCCTTTCCCAAGACCATCGAAAGCCTGGAAGACACGCTGCATATGGCCGCTGATTTCGGCGCGCCCTTTGTTGATGTGATCGGGCAGGTCATGCCTATTGCACTCGACGATATGGTGCCGGTGATTGAGACGTGGATGGGGATGGCCGACCGCATCGGCGTGCCTGTCCAGTTTGAGACGCACCGGAACTGCATTACCAACGACCTTTACACCACGCTGCAACTGCTGGACCGTATCCCGGACATGCGGATTTGTGCGGACCTGTCGCATTACGTGGTGGACCGCGAATTTTGGTTTCCGCTGTCCGATCATGACCTTGGGTTGATGAGCCGCATCCTGCAACGATCAGACAGCTTTCAAGGCCGGGTGGCGTCACGACAGCAAATCCAATTGCAACTGGACTTTCCCCAGCATCAGAAATGGGTGGAGCTATTCAAAGGTTGGTGGCGCGAAGGGCTGGCTGATTGGCGTGCGCGCAATCCGTCAGGCGACTGCATCTTTGTCTGCGAACTGGGGCCGCCGGAGTATGCGATGACTGGGCCAGATGGGCGCGAGATGTCAGATCGCTGGGCCGAGGCGCAGGTGATCAAAGGCTGGGTGCGGGAGATTTGGGATGAGCTTGGCGGGGATGGGTAGACCTCGCTAACCGCAGTCATTTGTGCACCCTGCAAAAGAGTTCAGACTTTGATGAATCGCACCGCACTGCTATGTCCGGTTGCATTGAACCGATGAACATCGCTCTATTGAGGAACGGGAATGAACAAGACACTCAGCATTGTTTTTGCGATCGCTTTGCTTACTGCATGTACCAACACGCCAACCAGTACCCAAACAATTGATACACCGACAAACGCGGGCACATCCGCGCTACCGGTCTATGAAATAGATACAAATCAGTTCAAGCAGACCGGCGTTTCTACGCCACTGCAAGATGCCGCAATTCAGGCCGCGGACGGTGGCAGAACATATTTCGCAGCGCCAGAGTTGCTGAATGTTCAAGTCGACGATTTTGCAATGGGTTTCATGCAAGTGCGTGTTGACGCACACAATTTCATCGTTGGTCAACGTGTCGATACGATTTGGAGATTTGAACCGCAGTCCAGCGATGAAAGCATTCTGCGTACGGTTAGATCTCTTACGCAATGTAGATCGGATGATCAGATTAACTGGATCACCGGCTACGGGCGCGCCGTCTATTCGGTGGTGACGTTGGACTGCTGAATATGTTGTCTGCTGGAAGCGGCGTGCGCTTTGATTTTGCTTGAACCTGGTTAACCTTCCAATTGCACAAGCCCTCAAAAAAGACCCCACCGCCTGTCAGCGGTGGGGTCTCATGCGCCCAGACGGGCCACCCGACCGCGCATCGGGGGAGAGTAAGCGGCCAGATGAAGTCAGTGCTTAAGGCAGCAGAACGCTGTCGATCACGTGGATCACGCCGTTGGAGGCGATGATGTCCGCAGTTGTTACGGTCGCGTCGTTGACTTTCACGCCATTGCTTCCGTTCACGCGCACTTCTGCGCCGTTTACGGTAGCCACATCAAGGTGCTGACCGGCCAGTTGGTCGGATGTCACAGCCCCCGGCACGACGTGGTACGTCAGGATCGCAACAAGCTGATCCTTGTTTTCTGGCAACAGCAGGCTGTCGACGGTGCCAGCCGGCAATGCTGCGAAGGCGGCATCAGTTGGGGCGAAGACTGTAAAGGGACCTTCGCTCTTGAGTGTATCGACGAGGCCTGCGGCAGTCACGGCAGCGACGAGTGTGTTGAAGCTACCGTTGGATGCAGCGATATCGACGATATCGGGCTCTTTTTCCATCATGGGTGCACAAGCGGCGGCAGCGGCAACACCCACAGCGAGAATGGTAGATTTAATAGCAAAGCGACGGTTCATTGTATTGGTCCTTTCGAGTCCCTGTTAACAAGCTTGTTACGGAACGAGATCAGGATTGGTTGTCATTCTGACAATGAGTTTATGTATCGTATTATATGCATCCAAAAGCGCACGTTGTACGTAGTCAGTCGTTATTTTCATGGCGCTGTTTGCGAAAGGCCTTTTTCAGCAGTTCCAGTTCCCCGCGCAGAAGCGCGATTTCAGCACGCAGATCATCCGCGAGCGGTTCACCCGCCACGATGGTGAAACTGGTCAACGTCTTTTGTTGCGCATCGCTGACCACAAAAGTTTGAACGCCATCATTGATCAAGGCGGGCGGGATCGGCACTGACACCCGCCACACATCAAGCGTGTCATCATGATGAAACGTCACATGATCAAGGGGCGCGCCAAGGTGCGTGACGACGAGATGTGGGTGTGCCCCTTCAGCCCCGACAAAGTCACCCTGCCAAACGCCGCCTTTGATTTGCGTATTTATGAAGTGATATGTGCCCATCGCATGTTTTTCCTAAAGATCGGCCCGCGGGTATCGACAAAGCGTCAGGTCGCGGAAGGTGATCTTGTTCATCGCGGGCTTCTCGATCAGCAGATCGACCCACATGCGATCAGCCCTCTTTTCGTTCAGCCCGCTATAGGCGAGATCAAATTCGACGATAGCTTCGGCGGCGTTGCTGGGAAGTGTCAGCAATAGCTGTTCGGTGTTGGGGCCGTTTTTTACGTTCAGCCGGGCGTGAATTTCTGTTGGCTGTTCACGTTCGATAATGGCAGCAAGCCGGATCAGATGGCGCTTGCGCAGACCTTCGCAGGACGCGCGTGGTACCTCGATCACAAGTGACAGGTAGCTCCCCTCGAAATGAAAGACTTCCAGTGCGACAGAAAACGGCGCCAGATCTGTTTCGCGGCTGTTGCGGTCTTGGCGAAGACTGACTTCGGCGCGTCGGCAGTCGTGAAAAATGACCAACTCATTGGTCAGTTCCATTTTTGACAGCGCCGGGGCGATCCCACCCGCAGCGACGTGAGCACGCCAAGGTTTCGGACGCCAAGCCCAATCGGTCCCGGGTGGATTTGGGAATGTAGAAGAGCCGATCTTGGGGAGTGCAAGGCGGCTGTCGGCCTCTAGCTTGAACGCACTGACGTGGCGCAGCAGCTTTGTGGCGACTTCGTTTTTGCGATCAAGCGTCGTCAGCGACATGTCCGCTGTTGCACGTGTTTCCTCGCGCCAGCGCCGAATGACGCGGCGCTGAAGGTATCTGTCGATAGGGCCGGGCAAAGGGAAAGGCATTTTGGGCAGCTGTCCTCTATCTAGCCGGAGTGTGCCAAACAAGCACGGCAAAGAAAACCGTTCAGACGTCTGGGGTATCACCATCTATGCCGACGGTCGCGGCGGCTTGGACACCTGCAAGTATCGACTTTAGCAACGTCGCCCCGGGACCCTCTTGAAGTGGTGCCATTTCTAATCCACGCACGCCAATTGTCACCAACCGGCCATTTACATTCGCAAACGCACGCCATTCTTCACGCTGCAGCCCCGCGAGGGGCGGCGGACCTTCATCGGAGAAGTGGATCATGACCTGACTGTTAGAGGCCTGCGTCGACAGCACGTTGACCTCTGTTGCGTCGCCCGTTTGGCTGAGCAGGCTTATGCCATCATCTGTGATCAGATAGTCTCGTAGCGCTATCTCATCTGTGGCGATGCTGCCGCTTTCGGCTGGGCCGACCTGAACGGTCGCAAATCCAATCAGCTCTGGGATGTCATCATCGGTGCCTAAGGACATGCAGGGCGTCAGAACGGCAAAATCATTCGCCGGTTGGCTTGCGACATCGTCGATGCAATAGCCGGCGGGAGAGGTTGCAATAACCTCTCCTTGCCCAAGTGATACAGAGCGTGTCGGCGTACTGTCTGGTTCGGCGCAGGCAGTGATGCTCAGCGCTGCACAAAACCCGATGAGGGGGCGGATCATGCGATCAAAGATCCATATAGATGTGTTTTTCGTCTTTTGCGCCGGGATGCGTTACGGCACCCAAACGGGCACCGCCAACCAACTGGGCGTATTTCCACAGGGCACCGGACGCATAGATCGTCTCTTTGGGACCCTTCCAGTTGGCCTTGCGTGTCGCCAGTTCTTCGTCGCTGAGATCCACCGACAACTCGCCTGTGATCGCGTTGATCGTGATCACATCGCCGTTTTCCAACAAACCAATCGGGCCGCCATGTGCCGCCTCTGGCCCGACGTGGCCCACGCAGAACCCGCGCGTCGCACCCGAGAAACGACCATCAGTAATGAGCGCAACCTTCTTGCCCATGCCTTGGCCCGACAGCGCCGCTGTGGTTGCCAACATCTCGCGCATGCCTGGGCCACCTGATGGGCCCTCGTTGCGGATAACCAGCACTTCGCCTTCTTCATATTGGCGGGCTTTCACGGCCTCAAATGCTTCTTCTTCAGACTCAAAACAACGGGCGGGACCGGTAAAGGATTGCTCTTGCGTGTTCATGCCCGCGACCTTCACAATCGCACCTTCGGGGGCAAGATTGCCTTTGAGCCCGACAACACCACCCGTTGGCGTCAGCGGGTTTTCGATGGAGTAGATGACTTTGTTATCGGCTTCGCCTTCGATCATATCCAGCTCTTCGCCCATGGTCCGGCCCGATGCGGTCATGCAATCCTCGTGGATCAGACCGGCCTTGCGCAGTTCCTTCAGCACGACAGGTACGCCGCCTGCTTCATAAAGGTCCTTGGCCACATACTGACCGCCGGGTTTGAGATCCACGAAGTAAGGTGTGTCACGGAAGATGTCGCAAACATCAAAGAGGTCGAAGTCGATGCCGGCTTCATGTGCAATCGCAGGCAGGTGAAGACCAGCGTTGGTGGACCCACCGGTACAGGCCACAACGCGGGCCGCATTTTCCAGTGACTTGCGGGTCACCACGTCACGTGCGCGGATGTTCTTTTCAATCAGGTTCATCACGGCTTCGCCCGACGCGATGCCATACTGATCGCGGCTTTCGTATGGGGCGGGCGCACCAGATGAATTCATGAGCGCAAGACCGATCGCCTCAGACACACAGGCCATCGTGTTCGCCGTAAATTGACCACCACAGGCACCGGCAGATGGGCATGCCACCCGCTCCAACACTTCCAGTTCTGCATCAGACATATTGCCTGCTTGGTGCTTGCCCACAGCCTCGAACACATCCTGCACGGTCACATCTTTGCCGTCCAAACGACCGGGCAGGATGGAGCCGCCGTAGATAAAGACAGACGGTACGTTCAAACGCACCATCGCCATCATCATGCCGGGCAAGGATTTGTCACAACCGGCCAAACCGACCAAGGCGTCATAGCAGTGGCCCCGCATGGTCAGTTCAACTGTATCGGTGATCGCCTCACGCGAGGCGAGCGACGAACGCATGCCCTCGTGACCCATTGCGATGCCGTCAGTGACGGTGATTGTCGTAAACTCACGCGGTGTCCCGTTGGCCTTTTTGACGCCCAGTTTGACCGATTGCGCCTGACGGTTCAGCGCGATGTTACAAGGTGCCGCCTCGTTCCAGCAGGTTGCGACACCAACCCAAGGCTGTTTGATCGCCTCTTCATCCAGACCCATTGCATAAAAATAGGACCGATGCGGCGCGCGCGACGGGCCTTCGGTGACATGGCGGCTGGGCAGGTTAGTCTTATCGACCGGATGATCTTTGGGCATCTGGGGTGTCTCCTCGCGAACTCGTTGAAACGGGTCTAAATAGTGGGCAGGTCCGGCGCAAGCCCTCCAAACAGGCGTTGCAGTTGGTCGCGCGTGGGATAATGTCGCGCAATGGCCGATCCCTATGCAGCACATCGCGGGTTTATCCGCCCCGCTTGGCACGCCCGCGAGATGTGGCGCGTCTTGCTGATGGTTGTCACCTTCGAGATCGTCTTTGCTCTATCCCCCGCATTTTTGCGGCGTTCCTGCCAACGCAGGCGGCGGTGGATGCGTTTTACGATGGTGTGACCGCATTTGGGACGCTGACGCAGTTTGCGTCTTTTGGCATATCCGGGGTCGGGTTTCTGATCTTGCTGCGCCTTATCCACGGACGGGGGTTCTGGTCGCTGATTGGGCCTGCCGCGGCGGCGAAACGCGACTTGATCCGCGTGTCATGGGCCGTTGCGATTTGGTTGTTGATTTTGGAACTGTTGCCGCCGTGGATCAATATCGGCGATCTTGCGGAAGTCCGAAATTTTGGCGCATGGGTGACGCTGATCCCATTTGCCTTGGTTGCCTTGCTGATACAGGTCGGCACCGAAGAGATCTTTTTTCGCGGCTACCTGCAACAGCAGCTCGCCTGTATCTCCAGAAGTCGTTGGGTCTGGATGTTCGTGCCATCGGCGATGTTTGGCATGTTACACTTTTGGAACGGGAATGGTGCGGCAGAGGGCACCATCTGGGCGATCTGGGCCACGTTTCTGGGCCTGGCCTGTGCCGATCTGACCGCGCGGACGGGAAACCTAGGCGCAGCCATCGGCCTGCATCTGGCAAATAACGCCTTTGCCTTGCTGATCGTCAGTGTGAAGGATTGGCCATCGTCAGGATTGGCGTTGTTTCTGTATCCCTATGAGGACCCTGCGCTATATAGTTATGGATTTGAGGCCTTGTTCACACCTTGGGTCATCTTTCAATTGCTGACGATGCTGATCTCTGTTGCGATCATGTGGCTGGCGGCGCGGATTGCCGTGCGGCGCTGATTGCAATTCGTGACGCTCCGTCATATCTCAAAGGCTGAACATCGTGCGAAGGCCCGCTTATGAACTGGATTACGAACTACGTCCGCCCCACCATCAACTCGCTCTTTTCGCGTCGCGAAGTGCCGGACAATTTGTGGACGAAGTGTGATGACTGCGGCACCATGCTGTTTCACCGCGAATTGGCCGACAATCTGAACGTCTGCACGAATTGCGATCACCATATGGCAATTGGCGCGCGGGATCGTCTGCGGTCGATTTTTGATGGCGGTGTCTTTGTCGAGGTTGATGTGCCTGAGCCGGTTGCGGACCCGCTGCATTTCCGCGATCAGAAACGCTATACCGACCGCATCAAAGAGGCCCGCAAGAAAACCGGAGAACGCGATGCGATGCTGGTGGCCGAGGGCGAGATGGGCCGTACCGGTGTTGTCGTTGCAGTGCAGGATTTTTCCTTCATGGGCGGTTCAATGTCGATGTATGTCGGCAACGCGATTGTCGCTGCTGCTGAGCGTGCGATTGCACTCAAACGCCCGCTGATCCTGTTTTCGGCAGCTGGTGGCGCACGGATGCAAGAAGGCATTCTGGGTCTGATGCAGATGCCGCGTACAACGATTGCGGTGCAAATGCTGAAAGAAGCAGGCCTGCCGTATATTGTTGTTCTGACGCACCCGACAACGGGTGGCGTGACCGCGTCATATGCGATGCTGGGCGACGTTCAGATTGCAGAACCCAACGCGCTGATTGGCTTTGCCGGTGCCCGCGTGATCGAACAGACCATTGGGGAAAAACTGCCCGAAGGGTTCCAGCGCGCCGAATATCTGCTGGATCACGGGATGCTGGACCGCGTGACGATGCGCACCGCTCTCAAGGATGAGCTGGTGACGATTGTACGCCTGCTGATGAAGCAAGAGCCGCCTGTGAAGGGTGATCTGCCCGCGCCAGAGATTACGTCTGAAGCCACGCTAAAGCTTGAAGACCCGATCACCCCGGAAGACGCCAAGTGACCCAATCGTCGGACGTGATCCTGGAACGGATGATGACCCTGCACCCCAAGGTCATTGATCTGACCTTGGATCGTGTCTGGCGGCTGCTGGAGGCTGTGGGTAATCCGCAAGACCGATTGCCGCCCGTCGTGCATGTGGCCGGGACCAATGGCAAGGGATCCACCCAGGCGATGATCCGCGCCGGGCTTGAGGCGGGCAGGTCGCGCGTGCATGCCTACACCTCGCCGCATCTCGCGCGTTTTCACGAACGTATCAGGCTGGCTGGTGCCCTGATCACAGAAGAGGCACTGACGGATGTGCTGGATCGCTGCTATGTAGCGAACGGACCCGCGCCGATTACGTACTTTGAGATTACGACTGTTGCCGGTTTGTTGGCCTTTGCTGAAACACCTGCTGATTACACGCTGCTGGAAGTTGGCCTTGGCGGTCGTCTGGACGCGACGAACGTGATCTCTGATCCGGCGATTACGATTATCACCCCGGTTGATCTGGACCATCAACAGTTCCTTGGTGATACATTGGCTGCGATTGCGGGTGAAAAGGCGGGCATCATGAAGCGCGGCGTGCCCTGTATCGTTGGTCCACAACATGATGAGGCGATGGAAGTGATCGAGGCGCGGGCGGCGACGCTCGGCGCGCCGCTTCTGGCGTATGGTCAGCACTGGCATGTGAGCACTGAGCGTGATCGGCTGATCTATCAGGATGAGACAGGACTGATTGATTTGCCGATGCCTTACCTGCGTGGACCACATCAGGTCAGCAATGCGGGTGCCGCGATTGCCGCCCTGCGCGCTTTGGGCAAGGACGAGGCGGCTTGCGAGGCTGCGGTGACCCAAGCTTATTGGCCTGCACGAATGGAAAAACTGACCCAAGGGGCGTTGGTGGATTGGGCAGCCCCGGCCGAGCTTTGGTTGGACGGTGGGCACAACCCGGCGGCAGGCAAAGCCTTGGCGGACACGCTACGCGGCCAGCCTGACCGCCCGACTCATTTGATCTGCGGGATGTTGAAGACCAAGGATGTGGGAGGGTATCTGCGTCATCTTTCGGAAATCGCCGAAAGTCTGACCGCCGTGTCGATCCCCGGTGAAGCGGCAACGCTGACGGCCACAGAAACGGCGACGGAGGCCGAAAGAGTTGGTTTGCCCGGGATGGAGGCCCCGGATATCTGGCGGGCGATCAAGAGTATCAAGGACTCTGAGCCAAATGCGCGCATCCTGATCTGCGGGTCGCTCTATCTTGCGGGGCACGTAATGCGGGAGAATGCGGCATGATCCGGCATCTGGCCTTCGCACTGTCGCTTGTCGGCACGCAGGCCAACGCCGCAGATTTCTATTTCTGCTGGCAGGGGGCGAATGGCTATACGATGACCGGGCAGATGACGATCAATCCCAGCGCGCTTAACAAACCGGTTGTCACCCAAGACGATGTAACGCTGTTCAAGATTGCCGGATATCAAAACAGTCAGTTGTTGGGGAAATGGGATATGAGCACACGGGCCGAGGGGGCATCGTGGCTTTTGAATTATGATCCAGGGCGCAGCGTGTTCATGACGCCGGGCGAAATGGGCCTTGGTGTCAGCCAGGCGTGGAATGCGGACGGTACGGCCACCGACTGTGGCAATCCGGGTTTTGGTTTTAACCTTGGCAACTACGCACAGGATTTTTGCCTGAATGGCGTTTGGGTGGAAGAAAGTGGAATGCCGCCTGAGACGCCATTCCTTGTCAGCCCGGTGCCCGTTGACCCACTTTGTCGGGTTTACGCCCCAACAAGTTGACCGATTCGCGAATCAGTCCCTTGACGCCGAGATCACTTCATCGCTTAGTGTCGCTTCTAACGTGAAGCGCCATATTTAATAGGCGTGGGCGAGCAGTATTGGCAGGGCAAGAAGATGGGTCGCAAAGATCCGTCTTTTTGTTTTTTGTACCCCTGCTGTTCCGCTGCCAAAATGCCAAACCCGCAACAATTTGCCGCCGCGACTTTGTCGCGTTTGCATGCAAGCGTTTCGCTGACTAGGGTGCGACGACTGCCAGCGAAGGGTATGACGAAACTGTGTTGAAACGTTCATTTTTTTGGGCTTTGACGGCTCTCGCGATTGTGGGTTCTGGCCCATCCTTTTCTGATCCGGATGCGGGGGCCTATCTGGCAGGCCGTCAGGCCGGGATTGCAAACGACTTTGTGCAAGCGTCGCAATATTTTTCGCAAGGTCTGATTGCGGATCCCTCTAATGCCTATCTGCTGGAAAACGCGATGGTGTCATTTATCGCACTCGGGCAATTTGAACGCGCGATACCGATTGCGCAGTCTATCGTCGACCAAGGCTATGACAGTCAGGTCGCAAATCTGACGCTGAAGGTTGCCGATGCCAAGTCCGGCAACTGGGCCGGGATCTTTACGGCGCTTGAAGCGGGACGCAGCGTGGGGCCACTTGTTGACGGTCTGTCGCAGGCTTGGGCGCATCTCGGGCAGGGTGATATGACTGCGGCGATTGCCAGCTTTGATCAAGCGATCGAAACTGATGGCATGATGGTTTATGGCATGACGCACAAGGCGTATGCGCTGGCGTCCGTCGGTGATTTCGAGGGGGCAGAGGCGATCTTTGCCGCTGAGATGCCGGGTGGTATGCGATATAGTCGTCAAAGCGCGATCGCCCATGCGCAAATCCTCAGCCAGCTGGGCTGCAACGACGATGCGCTGGCAATTATTGATGGCATTTTCGGCAGTCAACTTGATGCAGGTGTCGTTGCGCTGCGCGACCAGATTGCGGCTGGTGATGCGGTTGCCTACAGCGCCGTGCGGACCCCTGAACAGGGACTGGCTGATCTGTTTCATTTGATTGCGGGCCTCGTTCAAGATGAAGCCCCCAAGCAATTTACGCTGCTTTATGCCCGTGCTGCCACATACTTGTGGCCCGAACATACCCCGGCTGTCTTGATGGCCGCGGGTTTGCTTGAGGAACTGGGCCAATATGATCTTGCCAATTCGGCCTACCGGACTGTTCCTCGTGATGATCCATCTTTTCACGCCGCTGAACTTGGCCGGGCAGAGGTCTTGCGCGATGCGGGCCGCAGCGATGCTGCAATCGAGGTGCTTGAGGCGCTGACCCGCAGCCACCCTGACTTGCCAGAGGTCTACTCCACCAAAGGTGACACTTTGCGGCAGGCCGAACGCTACGGTGATGCAATCGGGACGTACACGCGTGCCCTTGAGCTTTATGACGAAGATCACCGGGCCCGCTGGTTTGTGCACTATACCCGCGGGATTTCGTATCACAAAGTTGACGATTGGCCGAATGCAGAGGCCGATTTTCGTGCCGCATTGGCGTTGCAGCCGGATCATCCGCAAGTGTTGAACTATCTGGGCTACTCGCTCGTTGAACGCGGTGAGAAGCTGGATGAAGCGCTGGGCATGATTGAGACGGCGGCAGCAGCGCGACCTGAAAATGGCGCAATTGTAGACAGCCTGGGTTGGGTTTATTTCCAGCTTGGTCGCTATGAAGAGGCTGTCGTGCATCTTGAACGCGCGGCATCACTGGTGCCGGTTGATCCGGTGATCAATGACCATCTGGGTGATGCGCTTTGGGCCGTGGGCCGCGAGATCGAGGCCCGGTTCCAATGGCAGCGCGCCTTGTCTTTTGATCCGGAAGAGGAAGAAGTGCTTCGGATCCGTGACAAGTTGCAGCGTGGGTTAGATCTGGTTCTGGTGGATGAGGGGCTTGCCCCGATCCGAATTGCCAGTGGCGACGATTAAAGCCACAGCCCCAGCCAAGGTTAACCTGACCTTGCATGTGACCGGTCAACGCGACGACGGGTATCATCTGCTTGACAGTCTGGTGGTGTTTGCTGGTGTTGCGGATCAACTGAGCGCGAGTGTTGCCCCTGATTTGCGAATATCGGTCAGCGGACCGTTTTCGACAGGCGTGCCCACCGATCATACCAACCTGATGATGCGCGCAGCCGAGACATTGCGCGCGTTCCGGGGGGTGACGCAGGGTGCTGCCCTGACCCTTGAAAAACACCTGCCACATGCCGCTGGAATTGGCAGCGGATCATCGGACGCGGCGGCGACCTTGGCGATGTTGGCCGAGCTTTGGAGCGTCGCACCCTTGCCTGCCACAGCCGCAGAGGTCGTGGCCTTGGGCGCTGATGTTCCCGTCTGTGTCGATGCGCCGCGTCCTGTTCGCATGTCGGGGATTGGGGATGTGTTATCGCCGGTCGCGGCATTGCCTCAATGCGCGTTAGTTCTGGTCCGTCCCCCGGTCGAGGTGCCGACAGCGCATGTATTCAAAGGGCTTGCGACCAAAGACGGGACGCCGATGACGCAATTACCTGACGGGTTGGACTATGACGCATTCGCGCGTTGGCTGGCCGCCCAACGCAACGATCTGCAAGCCCCGGCAGAGGTAATTGCGCCGGACATCACGAAAGCCATCGCCAAGCTGAAATCTCTGCCCGCCGTCTCTGTCGCTGGCATGTCAGGATCAGGAGCAACCTGCTTTGCGCTGGTCAAGGATATGGCCACGGCCCGGCATGTGGCCCGGATCGTGCAGGTGGCCGAAATGGGATGGTGGGTTGCCCCGGCAGAGGTACTTTAGTCAGCGTCCGAGGATTGATCCATCCGCTTCCACAACAAGCTGAGCAGGGTTTCCCCGGCAAGTGGATTAGCGCAGTCTGAAATCAGGACGGGCACGCCAAATGGCACTGGTGCAGGCAGTGGCATGCTGGGGGTCTGCTGCTTGGCGACCCGTGAGATACTGCTGAAATCGGTGGCGTCCGTCATGCTGGAACCTTAGCCAATTATCCCAAGTCCGGCAAATCCAGTGCTTGGGCGACGGCTGTCATGCTGGTGACATTGATCGCATCCGTCCCATCCAACCGCGTCGGATCACCGTCCGCGACATATCCGTAACACCGCACAGCTGCCGCCTGCGCCGCACGGCAGCCAGAAGGCATATCGTCGATCATCACGGTCTGATTTGCTGTCACGCCGATGTCCTGCATGATCTGAAACAGCATATCGGGACTGGGCTTTGGTCCGTGCCGGTGGCCCGAATAAATGCGTCCCTCAAACCGTTCCCATAGGCCGGATGGTTTGAGCGTGATCTCCATCTTTTGCATTGGACCGTTGGAGGCGATGGCCACAGCGATGTCATGCGCGACCAGTGTGTCGATTAGGTCTGTGGCCCCCTCTATGACCGCGACGCCCTGTTTTAGCTTATCGAACACCAAACCGTAAATTTGATCCAGCCAGCCGTCGGGCAATTGTGCCCCGCGCTTTGCGGCCTCGACCCCGACTGACGCCATTGTGCCGCCGGAAAAGAGTGTGATGATTTCATCGGGCGGCATAATCAGGCCGTGCTGCCCCAAGAAATCCGCGATGATGACGTTCGTCACCGCCTCGGTGTCTACAAGCACACCGTCGCAATCAAAGATCACCAGTTCAGGATGCATGGCGCATGAAGCTGATCCAGGTGTCGCCGTAGCGCCTTTGGTCAAGGCTGAGGAAACCCTGCGGGGCGATCTGGGCGCGGTCTTCTTCCCAGACGATCAGGGCATCCGGCGCGATCCAGCCTGCGGTCTGGGCCGTGTGCAAGGCCTTGCCGCCAAGATCCTGTCCATAGGGTGGATCAAGGAACACAAGATTGCAGGGCTGCCCTTGGGGGAGTTTCGTGGCGTCTGCGCCCAGCAGGGTTGTTTCACCCTGCCTGCGCAGCTTTTGCACGTTTTCGCGGATCAGCTTTTGACCGACGCGCCCGTTTTCCACAAAGGTTACATGAGCCGCGCCGCGCGAGAGCGCCTCAAGCCCCAAAGCTCCGGTTCCGGCGAAAAGGTCCAGCACTTGCGCGCCCGCTATCGGGTCACCAAACCGACCGCCTTGCAGGACGTTGAACAGGCTTTCCCGGACGCGGTCGGTCGTGGGGCGTAGATGCGCACCGGTGTCGCCTTTGCCAACGGCGGCCAGCGCCGTACCACGATGGGTGCCGCCAATGATCCTCACGGTTTGAGCAGCGCTTTCATGTCCGTGGCGGGATCAGTGAGCAGGGCAGGGTCAGGGCTGCGCCCTGCTTCGATAAGGCGTTTGCCGATCATGTAGTTGCGCGGGTCGTTCATTGCGTCAACGGCCAGCAGGGTGTTCCCGTCGTAATACCAGTTTGACTGTACGCCAGCGGCGTCGCCTTTGCGCACATAGACATCCGTGTAGCCCATATTCAGCCCCGCGATCTGCAACTTGCAATCATACTGATCCGACCAGAACCAAGGTTTTGGCGTATAGGGTGCGTTTCCGCCTGCTATGTTGACCGCAACGGCCTCTGCCTGATCAATCGCGTTGCCGACGCTTTCAAGGCGGATTGTCTGCCCCCTGAATTCGCACGACGCGCAATCGCCAGCCGCCCAGATATGAGGATCGGATGTGCGACCGTAGGCATCCGTTGTGATGCCATTGCCAACATCAAGGCCCGCGCTTTCGGCAAGTATGGCGGCAGGGTTGATGCCGACGCCGACGACCGCAAAATCAATCGCGATCTCTGTGCCATCGGTCAGCTTCGCGCCGGTGACATGGGTTTCGCCCAACAAACGATCCAGCCCGACACCTTCGCGGATATCAACGCCATGGCTTTGGTGGAGCGCGCGAAAATAGTCGGACGTCTGCGGGGCCGCCACGCGCTGCAGGATGCGGTCGGCCATCTCTACCAAGATCACTTGCAACCCCAGCTTTGACGCGACCGCCGCCGCTTCCAGCCCGATGTACCCACCACCGATGATCAACACCCGCTTGCCTGCGGCGAAGGCGGGGGCCATCGCGTCCGCGTCGCTGAGGTCGCGCACGGCAAAGACGCCATCCAGCATTCCGCCGATTGACGCTGGCAAAGTGCGCGGATGCGCGCCGACAGTGAGGGCCAGTTCGTCATAGGCAAGCGTCTCACCATCGCTGAGCGTGACTGTTTTGGCGTCGCGATCAATACCAGTCACGCGTGTGTCCAGCCGAAGCGAAATGTTTTGATCGGCATAGAATTCCGCCGGGCGCAGATAGAGCCGCTCTTCCGCCATTTCCCCCAGCAAATAAGCTTTTGACAGGGGTGGGCGCTGATAGGGCGGCACCTTTTCGGCACCGATCAGAGTGATGTCACCGTCAAACCCCTCATTGCGCAGCTTTGCAACCAGCGATGCACCGGCCTGGCCAGCGCCTACAACAACAACGTGGGTCATGGGGGTACCTTTTTGTGTATGTCTGGCTCTTGTTTCGCCGAACTCTATATGTGAAGCGTTACAAGACACAATTGCGAACAGGGGCTATTTTTATGACTATCAACACTGGCGACACCTTGCCAAATGCAACATTGCTGATCATCGGCGACGACGGACCTGAAAAAGTGGCGATGTCCGACAAGCTTGAGAACCGCAAGGTTGTGATCTTTGGCTTGCCCGGCGCCTATACCGGCACCTGTTCAACGGCCCATGTGCCCAGCTTTATGGTCACGATTGATGATTTCAAAGCCAAGGGTGTGGATGAGATCATTTGCGTGTCGGTCAACGACCCGTTTGTGATGCAGGCTTGGGGCGAGAATACCCACGCGACAGCCGCCGGGATCACGATGCTGGCGGATGCTGAAAGCGAGTTCACGACAGCGATTGGCATGAACTTCAGCGCGCCACCTGTGGGTTTTGTAAACCGCTCCAAGCGCTATTCGATGTTGGTCGACAATGGTGTCGTCCAGATCCTGAACGCCGAGGGCAACCCCGGTGAATGCGAGATTTCCGCAGGTGAGACATTGCTGTCCGCCATGGAATAACCCATCAGTTTTTGGCACAAAAGAAAGGGCGTGGTCCAACGACTGGGTCGCGTTCTGCATCGGCATATCAATAGAACAACGGCGTGATACATTCGCGTATCGGTGCGATTGTTGCGTCAATTGTGTGAATGGCGGCTCTGAGCCGATTGTGTTGAAAAACTCGGTTTGAGAAGCGCGATGATGTGAGTGTTTATTGTGGCTGGCGTCGATCTTATGTCATCGCGGGGCGCATTGGGCGCAGTTTGGCGAGTTTGCGGAGGTTTTGGGCGGTTTCGGCGAGGAGGAATTCGTCTTTCGCACCGTTTGGTCCGCGCAGACGCAGGCGGTCGAGCCGCATGATCTTCTTGAGATGGGCGAAGAGCATTTCGACCTTCTTTCGTCGTCTGCTGGCTTCGGCATATGCGTCTGTCTTGGCGATCTCGCGTGCCTTGTCACGCGCCGCCTCATGGACATGCCGTGAGACAATGCGGGCATCTTTGTTGGGCGTGCAGCGTTCTTTGAGGGCGCAGGTGGAGCAGTGTGTCTTGCTGGCGTAGTACCGTTTGATGCCATCCTTACTAACGCCGGTGCGCGGGGTGCGCATCTTACGCCAGTACTTCTTGAGGGGTTTGCCACCAGGGCAGGTGTATTCGTCTGTGGCTGGATCGTAGCGGAACTCGAGATTAGTGAATGTCCCGTCTTTGCGATCTGATTTGTCGATCACTGGAACGTGCGGTTCAATGTCTTGATCGACCAGCCAACCCAGCATGTTGCCTGAACCATAGGCGGTGTCCGCTGCCAGCCGGTCTGGAAAAAGATCGAACCTGTCTCGCGTGCGGGTCAGCATTGTTTGGGTTGCCCCAACCTCAGCCGGACGGATGGCGCGGGTCGCCTCGACATCCAGAATGATCGCATGGTCAGTATCGATCAGATAATTGGTCGAATAGGCAAAGAATGCTGGTCCTTTCAACGCACCTGTCCACTGGCTGGCGGGATCAGAGAAGGATGTGAACTTTGGTGTCGTATCGCTTGCGGCACCAAATGCGGCGTCATCCAATGTCTCAAGATATTCCCGCACGGCTCGCGGAACGACCGCCGGGTCGATCTGCGCGGCCTCCCATTCCGCCTTTGACGCTGAGTATTGCTTGTTGGCATCGGCCTGGATGATGCTGGCATCTATCGCAAAGGTCTCGCCGCCAACCAAACCCTCAGCCATGCAGCGCTCCACGACCGTCTCAAATAGATGGCGGAACAGATCGCAGTCACGGAACCGTCCATGCCGGTTCTTGGAGAAGGTTGAATGATCGGGGATCGGATCTGACAGATCGAGTTTGCAGAACCAGCGATATGCGAGGTTCAGATGCACCTCTTCGCAGAGCCGACGCTCGGACCGGATGCCAAAGCAGTATCCAACCAGCAGCATGCGGATCATCAATTCCGGATCAATCGATGGGCGGCCTGTGTGGCTGTAGAAATCCGTCAGATGGGCGCGAATGCTGCTGAGATCAACGAACCGATCAATCGCACGCAGCAGGTGATCTTGCGGGACGTGATCTTCAAGCGAGAACTCATAGAACAAGGCCGCCTGCGCTTCCTGCTTCGGTCCCATCATCGCAATCAACCTCCAGTATGAATACCGAAATTGAATCAGCGATCAGCTCGCCAAACAAGCAGAGTTTTTCAACACAATCAGCCCAATGTGTCAAATGCTGCGCACCGGACGAATGACTGCTTCTAGCGACGAAAGCCGTTCAGGACCAAACCAAGGACAACCAATCCGCCACCCCAAAGATGATAGCTCTCAATCCGTTCACCCAGTAGCAGGACACCAAGCGCCCCACCAAAAAACGGCACTAGGTTATTGTAGGGTGCCGCGACGGATGGCCCTAATTTGGACGTTCCCAAGTTCCAAGCAAAGAACGCGAAAATGGATGGGAACAGCGCGAAATATATCATCGATCTCGCAACCACGGGCGTGTCGGGCATGGGAATTTCGCCACCTATTGTCAGCGCCAATACAAGCAAAACCGCGCTGCCAAGGACAATCAGTACGGCAAGAAACGATACCTCGCTTAGTCCTGAAGGCTTTAGCGGCAAGGATACACAATACCCGGCCCATGCGAGCGCAGACATAATTGCCCACACGTCGCTGCTGGCAATTTGGAACGCGAGAAAGGCATCTACGCTCCCTCGGAAAACCAAAATAAGCGCCCCAAGTAAGCCAAATAAGACTGCGAACGCGCCGATTGTTCCAATGCGCTCTTTCCAGATGATCGACGACATCAACACAATCAGCACAGGGGTTACGGCCAAATACAGCGATGCATTTAAGGCAGTGGTGTGTGCGACAGCCACGAACAGCGTCGTCGGGTAGACGACAACACCTAACGTTGAGATTAAGGTAAGACGTGGAAGGTTCCGGCGAATTTTGACGCCATAGGTTGGCCACGTCCACATCAGATAGATCGCAAAAACCAGCGCGCCAGGCCCCCACCGCCAAAGTGTCAACCATAATGCCGACCCTTCGCTTAAACCGAACCGCCCGACAGCATATGATCCGCCCCAAGCAATACACGCCGATAGGAGCAACATGTGCGCGGCAAAGCTGCGGTTCAAAATCATTTTTTCTGCGATCGACTACAGACATGTCAAAACAGCGGCTAGCCGACTTTGGGTGTTCATCCACGCCATTGTTACGATGGCGAAATTCAAGTTTCTGGGTGAGCAACAATGGCATCTCCAACTTGGACAACTCCGCCTTCCAAAATGTCGGCACGTAAACCGCCCCGATGGACAAGACCGCGCAGCATCCCCTGTGGTGTTGTGTTTTGCAGCCATGCGCAGGGTTCGGCCAACCTTGATCCCTGACACAAAATGTCACCGACCCAGAACCGCTTTCCCATGAGCGCGTTGAGGTCGATGTTTCGCGCGACGATGTTCCGACGCGCATCGGCGGCCGGCATGATCACACCATGGTCGGTTTCAAGCATTTCGATTGCTTCTACTTCAATAAGCGTCAGCGCCTGACCCCAACGGCCCTCGCCTTGAAAGTGGCCCTTTCCAAGCGCGTAGCGGTCGCCGTCAATTCCGACGCCTGCGATCAACAGTGCTGACGACAGGGGTTCTGCGGGTGCGCCCGACTCTGCAAAGCGATAAATCTCTTCAACAGTACCAGATTCTGCATTCCGCCTCGGCAATGATAAAGCCGGTGGGGCGATAACCCATCCTTCAACGACAGCGCCGTTTCCGCACGTGACGCCTTTCGGAACCCATGCAACACCAGACGGCGTTCCAGCCATCACGACATAGCCGTCACAGCCCTCCAATCGCGCGATCCACCATCCGGCCCATTCAAATGACGCGGGTTGATGGACAGGGATCAAGGCGAGGTTTTGCGCGGCCAACCACCAACCGATGCCCTCCCTGCCAAGCCCGCTGGGTGCGGCTGGAATAGTATCCACGTCAGCCTTTAGGATTTGGGCCAAACAGATTGAGAAGGTCTGGTTCTCCACAGAACGGGGCTGCGATGTGAGTGTCATGTGTATCGGTGTCCAAGCTGATGTGCCGCAACTGAATATAGGTCCAAGATACACGTGCGGGCTCATTGTGGCACCGCCATCTTTCTGCGATATGTTGGCGAAAATGCCAATATACGGTCAGATTATGCCAAAGAGACAAAGAGTAAACCGAGAGCGTACTGCGCACGGCGTTCCGGCCCCTTCGGCACGCAATACTCCCCTAGTCTGTCTTCTGGCCTACGACGGGCTTTGCGCGTTCGAGTATGGGATTGGGCTTGAAGTGTTCGGGCTTCCAAGACCGGAATTTGAGCATTGGTATAGACTGACCACTGTGGCTGCAGAAACGGGTCCGTTACGGGCCATCGGTGGTATACAGGTTATGGCCGAGGCGGGCCTTGAACAGCTGTCCAAAGCAGACGTCATTCTTGTTCCTGGTTGGCGCGATGCGCATGCCCTTGTACCGCAAGATTTAATCACTGCTCTCAGGACGGCCCACAGAAATGGTGCGCGGATCGCATCAATCTGTTCAGGTGCATTCGTTCTCGCGGCGGCAGGCTTGCTGGACGGCAAACGGGCGACAACCCATTGGCGGTACGCGAATATCCTGTCGCGAAAGTATCCGAACGTTCGGGTCGAGGCTGATGTTCTCTACATTGAGGATCAATCAATTTTAACCTCGGCGGGTTCAGCGGCCGGTCTGGATCTTTGCCTGCATATTGTCCGGCAAGATTACGGGGCAGCCGTGGCTAATACCGTTGCCAGACGTCTTGTGCTTCCAGCACATCGTGACGGCGGCCAACAGCAGTTTCTGACCGCACCGGTTTCACACGAACTTGGCGGGCGGATCGCACCGTTATTGGACATGATACGCAAGAACCCCGACCAACAATGGACTGTGTCCCGAATGGCAGACACCGCAGGCCTGACACCGCGCACCTTTATGCGGAAATTTCGGGAAACGACAGGTCACACCCCTTTAGAATGGCTGACAACAACGCGCGTATCACACGCGGTAGACCTGTTGGAGACGACGGATATCGCGTTGCACAACATCAGCAAGCTGTCAGGATTTGGCAGCGGGGAAACGTTTCGCCGTGAATTCCGGAAACGACGTGGAACGTCGCCGTCAAAATACAGGGCCATGTTCGGCAGCAATAAGGGCGCCAATTGACGCTGAACGGCAGGAGGAGACCAACGTGACACTGCTTTCGGTCAACATGAATGTTGCCGCATTACTGCGCAACAGACGCGACCACGCTTGGCCAGATGTCGTGGCTTTGGGCCGGATCGCATTGGAGGCCGGCGCAGGGGGTCTAACGGTGCACCCGCGACCTGACGAACGCCACACACGTCCCAGCGATGTGTACAATCTGCGCACGATGATGACCGACGAATTCCCAGGCCGCGAGTTGAACGTAGAAGGCTTCCCTGATGCTCGGTTTCTTGCATTGGTTCGCGATGTGCAGGCCGATCAGGTGACCTTGGTGCCCGATACCCCAGAGCAATCCACCAGTGATCATGGCTGGGATTTTACGTCTAAGGGTGAAATGCTTCGTGATGTTACCCGCGATCTTAAGACGAACGGACACCGTGTTGCGCTCTTTGCCGATCCGGATTCGGAACAAATGAAATCTGCCGCCAAAACTGGGGCAGACCGGGTTGAACTATATACTGGCCCCTATGGCGGGTCATATCACGACGCTAACGCGCAAAAGCAGGAGCTTGATCGTCTGATCGAGGCCGTCACGGAGGCGAAGGAGCACGGCCTCGTAGTGAACGCCGGGCACGATCTAACCGTTGACGGAGCCGCGCGCCTCATCGCCCGCGCCCCGTCCATCGCTGAGGTTTCGATCGGTCATGCGCTGTTCTGCGATACTGTGACGTATGGGATGGCTGAAACAGTTCGCCGTTATCTTCTGTCCTGCACCACCAAATCGGACAGCGTATGACAAGCCAATCAAGAAACTTCGAGTGCGTAGAACCTGACGCGGAGTCCTATGCGGAATACTCTTCTCGGTTTGGTGAATACAACAAAGAGGCAAGCGGTTGGGATGTGCAGACCTTTAGCTTGGTCTTACGAGACGGTGCCCGCATCAGTGCAGGCGGTCGAGGGCATGTCTATCTCGGCGCGCTCGAAGTTCGTGGGCTTTGGGTTGATGATGATCTTCGCGGGACTGGCATCGGGTCTGATTTGCTGAAAGGCATCGAAGAAGAAGTCCGAACGCGCGGTGCCACAAAAGCCTTGCTGTATACCTATTCGTGGCAGGCCGAGACGTTTTACCGATCCTACGGATATGAAGAGTTTTCACGGTTTGATTTTCCCGACGGACACCACCGGATCGATATGCAGAAATCACTGTGATCGAAATAAACGGGATCGGGACCCGTATGGCGCCAAAATAAACATCGTATGAAAGCAGCAGAGACAGTCTATGTCCAACACCATCAAAATGCTCACCCGCTACAAAGCTTGGGCGGACGAGATTACGTTTCCATCGCTTTTGGCCTTGCCTGTTGATGAGGTCACCAAGGAACGTCCGACCAATTTCGGCACGATGCTGAAAACGCTGAACCACGTCTTTGTGGTCGACGATATTTTCCGCCATCACCTGACAGGTCAGGCGCACGGCTATACAGCGCGTAACACCGACGACACACCATCGCTGGAAGACCTCTTCAGTGCGCAAATAGCCATGAACGCTTGGTACGTTGATCTCGCCGCGGGACTACCCGAGCAAGACTTTTGCGAAACTGTGACGTTCAAGTTCGTCGACGGCACAGAAGGATCAATGACGCGCGAAGAGATACTGTCGCACGTCGTCAATCATGCGACCTACCATCGTGGGTTCGTTAACGACATGATGTATCAAATTCCTGCGCAACCGCCCGCAAATGATCTACCGGTCTTTCTGCGCGATGCAGCGAGATGAGAGCGCGAAGGCAAAGGACACCAATAACAAGCATAGCGCGCGGACATCACATCTCTTCCCCTTTGTCAGAGTATCGCCTCATTGAAGAAAAGGAGCTTTGAAATGCCGAACCGCCTCCATTTTACCGCAGCCGCCCTCACCACCTTGCCCGTTGTGCTGCGCATTCATCCGATAAATCCGGAAGCACGCAGAACCGTTTCCTCACCAGGGGATGTCACGGGTCTGACAACTCTTGGAATAAACATTTTTGAGGTCGCTCCCGGGGACAAGAGCACTGAATATCATGTTCATGCCTGTGAAGATGAAGCCATCTACGTTCTGAGCGGAGCAGGCACTGCGCGTACTGGCGACGACACCTATGCCATCCATGCGGGAGATTTCATCGGTTACCCCAAAGGCGGGCCAGCCCATGAAATTCGCAACACTGGCGATGAACCACTGCGCCTTCTCGTCATCGGCCAACGGCTTCAGGAAGACATAATAGACTACCCCGATCACGGCAAACGTCTCTACTGCTGCGCTGGTCGGCCCAACGATTTGGTGGATGTTGCTCACATCACGTCTTTGGATACCGCGGACTGACGCTCGCCTATTCAGCAAAAACGGTCCTGACTGACCTCTTTCTGTTATGCAGGGCGAAGTAAGCTTTCGCTGCGGTCGCGCGAATGTCCTCAGCGGGACTTTGGGGATTTGATTGAATCACAGTCTCGACGTCGGGAACGGCATAGAAATCCCGCTTGGTATCTATGCAAATCTGACGACCTACTTTTAGAACTTCGGTAGTAAGGTACGATTTCCAAATGATGGCCAAAACGACGGAGAACAATCAGAGATCATGGAACGCCTCACGATATGACGCGTGGGTTTCAGCGTTTGGCCCTCCCGAAGCTGAGGCTGGGCGGATCATATCCAAACCTCAACATCCAGTTCGTCGCATTTTGCCATTTCTAGGAACACCAGAAGCGAAGCGTATTTGTAGCATACAGGGCTCGCATGGTCGGGTTGCTGTTGCTCTCGCAATCATGGGCGCGGACGTTCATGTCATCGACTTCGCAGAAGACAACCGCCGCTACGCCACAGAATTGGCAACTGCTGCGAACGTCTCGATAGACTACGTGCTTTGCGATATCATACAGGCGGCATCGCTTGATTTGCCTTACAAATTTGATGCGCTCGTTCTTGAGCTGGGCATTCTTCACTATCATCAAGATATCGAACAGTTTTTTTCGATCATGCGTCATCTCGTTGCTGAAGATGGGGTGCTGATCTTGAACGAATTTCATCCACTGCAGCGCAAGCTTTATTGGAAGGATGGGCCGCAAGACTATTTCTCGGTGGATATGGTGGAAGCCGACGTACCCAACCCAGATACTGTCGGAGCCTCACTCGGCAAGTGCTTGTACCGCTTCTGGACACTCAGTGAGATCTTCACTGCATTGATGAAAAATGGTTTCCAAATAGTACAATTTGAGGAACATCCAGATTGGGAAGATCAAAAGCTACCGGGTACGTTCACGGTACTTGCCCAAACTTCGCGATAACGCATAAAGCAGACCTTGGCGCAGCCGCAGCGAATTGCCGCTTTGTCCCGCAAACCCGAGGGTTGCGTGGTTAGATACTCATTGTAACAAGCGCGCCTGCTGTCTGCTGGCTCTGTCTCAAAACGTCTTAACATCGTGCCACCATATCCGTGACGCAGATCAAGGCGTCCTGTCCTGCTTACTTGTATCATGAGGGCAACCAAAAGGAGCTGTCTCATGTACAACAACATCCTCGTTCCCGTCTCATTCGAAGCTGATCGTAATGCCCAAGGCGCGATGGAAATCGCCAAGACCCTCTGCGCGGAAGGCGGTACAATCACCTGTTTGCATGTGCTGGAACAATTGCCCGCCTATGCGACCCAATATTTACCGGAAAGCCATCTGGCAGACACCAAGGCGCAAGTCATCGAAGGTCTTGCTTCTTTGACAGAAGGGTTCCCCAACGCCACAATTTTGGTGGTTGACGGGCATTCATCGCGAACCATTCTGAACCATGCTGATCATAATAATGTGGATTTGATCATCATCGCCAGCCACCAGCCGGGCATGCAGGATTACCTGTTGGGATCAACTGCGGCAAAGGTGGTGCGCCACGCCAAATGCGCGGTGCATGTACTGCGCTAAGGGATAAGGCTGGCCTCGTTAGCATCCCGCTGATAGGCCAGCCTTATGCCGGTCTTGTCTGACAACATCCGAGGCGCACTTTTTATGGTGGGCGCCATGTGCGCCTATACCTTCAACGATGCCTTCATGAAGGCTTTGGCTGATGAATTACCACTGTTTCAGGCGATTTTTCTTCGTGGCGTCGGCGCGGTGGTCTTTCTCGCGATCGCTTGCCGCATGTTGGGCCAGTTACGTTTTCGATTTCCACCGCGCGACTGGGCCCTCTTGCTGCTGCGTACCTTGGGTGAGGTCGGCGGCACATTTTTCTTTCTGACCGCGCTGTTCAACATGCCCATCGCCAACGTGAGCGCGATTTTGCAGGTGCTGCCCCTGAGTGTCAGCCTTGCTGCTGCGCTGATACTGGGCGAAGCGCTGGGCTGGCGACGCCTGACCGCGATCTTTGTGGGGTTCATCGGGGTTCTTTTGATTATCCAGCCCGGCGGCGCAGATTTCAGCAACTACAGCTTTTATGCGCTTGGCGCCGTTGCTTGTGCCACCATGCGCGACATTGCCATGCGGCGGATGTCGCATGCCGTGCCTTCGGTTTTTGTGGCTCTTATCGCGGCAATCGGTGTCATGGGGCTGGGAGCGGTTGGATCCCTCTTCATTGCATGGCAGCCGTTGACCGTCACCTCGGGTTTACAACTCGCCGGTGCGATGAGCTTTATGATTTTTGCCTATATTGCATCCGCGAGTGCGATGCGCTTTGGCGAGATTGGTTTTGTCGCCCCTTTTCGATACACGAGCCTTCTGGTGGCCCTTGTTCTTGGTGTCATCATCTTTGGCGAGTGGCCAAATGCGCTGGCGTTGATCGGTGGAGCGATCGTTGTCGCGACAGGGCTTTTCACCCTGTACCGGGAAACGCAGCTCAAGATCCGACACAGGATTGTGCCGGACCAGAACCGATAACATCAGTCGCGGCTGCCGTAGAACACACCTTCTACGTCAAAGTTCACGTCGCCTTCCGCTTGGCCACTGGCAGCCCCGAAAACCGCATCCCCACGCCCGAAATCATCGCGGACCTGCCCGTCAAGGATTAGCAGCATTTGTGTATCAATCGTTGCGCCGTTGCTGTTCACCGCAGAAAGGTCACCGGACGCAAAGGAGTCAATCTGACCCGCCGTTTCCACACCATCAAGGTTCAGCCGACCGGCAAGGCGCTGGTCTGGAAGTTCTGGTGCATCCAGCAGGTTGATGTTGTTCACCGATCCGCGAACGGTGTTATTTGCAAATCCAACATTCATATTCAAATCGCCTAGAATGCTGCCATTCACATCACCACTGACATCTGCACCCAACTTGCCGGTGTAGTTCACGGTTCCGGTGGGCAGATTGCCAAAACTTGTCTGCGGCGCGGTGCTGATCGCATTTGCCTCTGCGAGTGCGGCGTTCATATCTGTACGATTGACGGTTGCAGGGTTAGGCGTCGCCGTGGAGGTGCCGACGCTGCAGGCGGACAGGGCAACAAGTGTGATCAGGCTGACTGCGGTACGGACCATTGAGGTATCTCCATCATGAGTGCTGGCGGCAAAACTGCGCCTTGAAACCCACGATGGTGGTGACCCCGTCTGCTAAGCAATAAAGTCCGGTTGATATGCGATAGCAGCCTTTGTTATCAGTGTGATCGCGTTTGCAGGTCGTCGCTGGCCGATGTGGGCGGATGGCGCTGTTGACAGGCTAGACGACTCCACCTATACGCCGCTCATCCGGGCCGAAGAGCATCCTTCACAGTCCCGATATCATACCACGTCGTGGCCAAGAACCGAGCGCCTTTAGCTTTGTTCCTCTGGAACGCACCGCACCAAACCTCCGGTAAGGGTTTGACTGCGGAATTTTTGTGCTTTCCGAAGTGAATGCACGTTTTGAAACCAGCGTTTGCCGGACGCATATGTGAATAGATGGGAACATCAAACGATGCCAACGATTCAGCAGCTGATCCGCAAGCCGCGCCAGCCGAAAGTCACCAAGTCAAAGTCGCAGCACATGGAAGGCTGCCCACAAAAACGCGGCGTTTGCACACGCGTTTACACAACCACACCAAAGAAGCCGAACTCGGCTATGCGTAAGGTCGCCAAAGTGCGCCTGACAAACGGTTTTGAGGTCATCTCCTACATCCCCGGTGAAAGCCACAACCTTCAGGAACACTCTGTGGTTCTGATCCGCGGCGGCCGTGTAAAAGACCTTCCAGGTGTGCGTTACCACATCCTGCGCGGTGTGCTTGATACCCAAGGTGTCAAAGACCGTAAGCAGCGTCGTTCCAAGTACGGCGCGAAGCGTCCGAAGTAAGTTCCGGGATGGCGGGGTGAACCCCGCTCTACCCACCATCCGTAGGTCGGGGGCTCCCCCGACACGCCCGAAAACAAAAGAGAGAAGCGCATGTCACGTCGTCACGCCGCTGAAAAACGCGAAGTCCTGCCAGACGCCAAGTTTGGTGATCTGGTTTTGACAAAATTCATGAACAACCTGATGGTTGATGGGAAGAAATCCGTCGCCGAACGTATCGTCTACAACGCCTTTGATCGCGTTGAAGACAAGCTGAAGAAATCCCCGGTAGAGGTCTTTCACGAGAGCCTTGATAACATCAAGCCAGCCGTCGAAGTGCGTTCGCGCCGCGTCGGTGGTGCGACATATCAGGTGCCCGTCGAAGTCCGCCCCGAGCGCCGCGAAGCACTGGCCATCCGCTGGCTGATTGCTGCTGCGAAAAAGCGCAACGAAAACACAATGGAAGAGCGCCTTGCAGGCGAGCTGATGGATGCGGTCAACGGTCGCGGCACAGCCGTCAAAAAGCGTGAAGACACCCACAAAATGGCCGACGCGAACAAAGCGTTCAGCCACTACCGCTGGTAAGAGGAAAGCACCAAAATGGCACGCGACTATCCCCTCGAACTGTATCGCAACTTTGGCATTATCGCGCATATCGACGCCGGTAAGACCACCTGTTCCGAGCGTATCCTGTATTACACAGGCAAATCCCACAACATCGGCGAAGTGCACGATGGTGCGGCCACCATGGATTGGATGGAGCAAGAGCAGGAACGTGGCATCACGATCACCTCTGCTGCGACAACCACATTCTGGGAACGCACTGAAAACGGCACAGAGGCAGACAGCCCCAAGCACCGTATGAACATCATCGACACCCCCGGTCACGTTGACTTCACTATTGAGGTTGAGCGTTCGTTGGCCGTGCTTGACGGTGCCGTTTGTGTTCTTGACGCCAACGCAGGTGTTGAGCCGCAAACAGAAACCGTTTGGCGTCAGGCCGACCGCTATAAAGTGCCGCGTATGGTTTTCGTCAACAAGATGGACAAAATCGGCGCCGACTTTTTCAAGTGCGTCGAAATGATCGAGGACCGCACCGGCGCACGCGCGATCCCGGTTGCTTTCCCAATTGGCGCGGAAGACCAACTCGAAGGTCTGGTTGATCTGGTCACCATGGAAGAGTGGTTGTGGCAAGGCGAAGACCTTGGCGCGTCTTGGGTCAAAGCACCGATCCGTGCGGATCTGGCTGACCAAGCTGCCGAATGGCGCGAAAAGCTTGTTGAAGCTGCTGTTGAGCAAGACGACGACGCAATGGAAGCTTATCTTGAAGGCAACGAACCTGACGTCCCAACGCTGCGTGCGTTGATCCGTAAGGCGTGTCTGTCACTGGCATTCGTGCCTGTGTTGGGTGGCTCTGCATTTAAGAACAAAGGTGTGCAGCCGCTGTTGAATGCTGTTGTGGATTACCTGCCAAGCCCGCTCGACGTTGTTGACTACATGGGCTTTAAGCCCGGCGATGACGACGAAGTCCGTGACATTGCCCGCCGTGCGGATGATGACATGGCGTTCTCTGGTCTTGCGTTCAAAATCATGAACGACCCATTTGTGGGCTCCTTGACGTTTACCCGGATCTACTCCGGTAAGCTGACCAAGGGCGACACGATGCTCAACTCCACCAAGGGGAACAAAGAGCGTGTGGGCCGCATGATGATGATGCACTCCAACGACCGCGAGGAAATCTCTGAGGCGTTCGCTGGTGACATTATCGCACTGGGTGGTCTGAAGAACACGACAACCGGTGATACAATCTGTGATCCGCAAGACCCTGTTGTTTTGGAAACAATGACGTTCCCCGATCCTGTGATCGAGATCGCTGTTGAGCCAAAGACAAAAGGCGACCAAGAAAAGATGGGCATTGCCTTGCAGCGTCTGTCTGCCGAGGATCCATCCTTCCGCGTGGAAACTGATCTGGAATCCGGTCAGACAATCATGAAGGGCATGGGCGAATTGCACCTCGATATCCTGATCGACCGCATGAAGCGCGAGTTCAAGGTTGAGGCAAACATTGGTGCCCCTCAGGTGGCGTACCGCGAGACCATCGGTCACGAGGTCGAGCATACGTATACCCACAAGAAGCAGTCTGGTGGGTCTGGTCAGTTCGGCGAAGTGAAAATGATCATTTCCCCGACAGAGCCGGGCGAAGGCTACTCTTTCGAGAGCCGCATCGTTGGTGGTTCTGTGCCCAAGGAATACATCCCGGGCGTTGAAAAAGGCATCCTGTCTGTCATGGATAACGGCCCATTGGCTGGCTTCCCTGTGATTGACTTCAAGGTGGCTTTGATCGACGGGAAATTCCACGACGTTGACTCGTCCATCATGGCGTTTGAGATCGCAGCCCGTATGTGTATGCGTGAAGGCATGCGCAAAGCTGGCGCGAAACTGCTTGAGCCGATCATGAAGGTCGAGGTGATCACACCTGAAGAATACACCGGTGGTATCATCGGTGACCTGACTTCACGTCGGGGTCAGGTGCAGGGTCAGGACACACGCGGCAACGCCATTGCAATCGACGCAATGGTCCCACTGGCGAATATGTTCGGCTACATCAACACACTGCGCTCCATGTCCTCGGGCCGCGCGCAGTTTACGATGCAGTTTGACCACTACGATCCAGTGCCATCAAATATATCTGAGGAGATCCAAGCAAAATACGCCTAATGGCCGGTTGGGGTCTCCTACAAAGGGAAGCAAACCCCGCAGGTCATTGGCAAAAATGCTTGAGAAAGCTGACGAAGAATCAAAGTTGGCGCCACCCGCAAATATGAATGTGGCGCCAACAGAAAAGACATAGGCGAGATTAATAGACCGCCGGAACTTAATAAGGAGGCCTCTCATGGCTAAGGAAAAGTTTGAACGTAATAAGCCGCACGTGAACATCGGCACGATTGGTCACGTTGACCACGGCAAGACGACACTGACAGCGGCGATCACGAAGTACTTTGGTGACTTCCAGGCCTATGACCAGATTGACGGCGCGCCAGAGGAAAAGGCACGTGGGATCACGATCTCGACCGCGCACGTTGAGTATGAGACAGAAGCACGTCACTACGCCCACGTCGACTGCCCCGGCCACGCCGACTACGTCAAGAACATGATCACCGGTGCGGCGCAAATGGACGGCGCGATCCTGGTTGTGAACGCCGCTGATGGCCCGATGCCACAGACCCGCGAGCACATCCTTTTGGGCCGTCAGGTGGGCATCCCTTACATGGTTGTCTACATGAACAAGGTCGATCAGGTTGACGACGAAGAGCTGCTCGAACTGGTCGAGATGGAAATTCGTGAATTGTTAAGCTCTTACGAATACCCTGGCGACGACATCCCTGTGATCCCTGGTTCGGCCCTGGCCGCGATGGAAGAGCGTGATGACAACATCGGTAAGGAATCCATCGAAAAGCTGATGGCGGCTGTTGATGAATACATCCCAACACCGGCCCGTGCGGTTGACCTGCCGTTCCTGATGCCGATCGAGGACGTCTTCTCGATCTCTGGCCGTGGTACTGTTGTGACCGGCCGTGTTGAGCGTGGCGTGATCAACGTGGGCGACGAGATCGAAATCGTTGGTATCCGCGACACATCCAAGACGACCTGCACAGGCGTCGAGATGTTCCGCAAGCTGCTGGACAGCGGTGAAGCTGGCGACAACATCGGTGCGCTCTTGCGCGGTGTTGACCGTGAAGGCGTTGAGCGTGGCCAGATCCTGTGTAAGCCAGGTTCCGTGAAGCCACACACCAAGTTCGAAGCCGAAGCCTATATCCTGACCAAGGAAGAGGGTGGCCGTCACACGCCGTTCTTCGCCAACTACCGTCCACAGTTCTACTTCCGTACGACTGACGTGACAGGCACAGTTGAGCTGCCCGCGGGCACCGAGATGGTGATGCCGGGCGACAACCTGAAGTTCAACGTCGAGCTGATCGCACCCATCGCGATGGAAGACGGCCTGCGCTTCGCCATCCGCGAAGGCGGCCGCACCGTGGGTGCCGGCGTTGTGTCGAAGATCGTCGAGTAATCGGCACATACGCGTGGGTTGCACCCACCCTACGTAGGGTGGGTAAAACCCACCGCATGACCAAACAAAAAAAGGCCGCTCCAGAAATAGGGCGGCCTTTTGATTTGAATCAATGGTCCAAACGAGACAGTAAACCGTAGGTCGGGGCCTGCCCCGACACATGGAAAGACAAACGAAATGCTGTTTGCCGAAGGAGGCGGCCTTTTATTGATTATACTGAGAATTAGCTGGTGATTGCTGGTTTTGCGCTTAAGTGATTGTAAGAGCGAGGAGTATTCATTGCAGGAGTGTACCTATGACCGATGAAATCAATGCCGTAGAAAAGCCGCCGATTTGGGAGTCTTTTTGTACTGCGCTTGGGTCAGAGTACCGAGAGGCAACAGAAATTGTTGGTGCGAGTGGTTTAGTGCATCCTATCCAAGCGCTTGGTGTCGATGAGACCAAAAATCGTCTTATTGTTGTCTCCGGCGACTACAATCCTCGCATTGCTGCAATGCTGCGTGTCGACATACAGCAGACTCTTCCAGACATGCGAGTTCTAGTTGCACGCCCCACGGCGCTTGATTTGGCGCACACTGCAAGAAAAGCTTTTTTCTTGCCAAATGGAAGTCTCGACTTTTCTAAGTTGGCCGCGGTTGCATCGCTTAAGGGTGCTGCCGACAACGAGGAGGCGATGAAGAACCAACTGAGTGCGACTTTTGGTGAACCAGCTTCGAAGATGTGGCAAGACGCGCAGCGAAGCACGCTGCCGACAAGCAACCATATCTTCAACCTGATTGAGCAATTTCAGGCTCTCGATTGGGAAAACATATTCGGCGGAGGTGAAGCGGATGATCTTAGCCAGCTATTTGTAAATGTGTTAACTCAGTTCTCATTGACTGACTCGCTAGCCGCCGATCGCGAACATGGTATTTGCCCTGTTCCTACTTATGAATTGTCGGAGGATGATTGGGATTTATTTGGCTCAACAAAAAATATCGACGAAGTGCAAAACCGATTAAAAGAGCTTCAAATATATCAGTATTTTTTCCCACCGGCAGATAGCCTTGCCTTAGGGCTGATTGATCGGGGTACTACCAGTAAGAGCGCGATCGGCTCTGGTTTTGATTTGACAGCCAAACAGGGGCACGAAGTATCCGAAAACTCTATTTTGGAAGAGACTGTCGGCCTAAGCGAAATGATGGAAGCATTCAAATCAAACGGGTACATCATGGAGGGTGAATTCTCGATGGAATTGACCGAAGATGGCAAAACTATCCGAAGAAGTGTCAATGTACGCCCAAGCGAAGGGCTGATCGCACGAATAGCGAAAATCATTTCAGTGAAGGTAGACCTTAACGCTAAAGATCTACTCTGAAGTATGAAAATAGAGGTTGCCACATCCCCCGACTCCCCTATAGCACCCAAATCCAACAGGGGTACGCCGTGCGTGCCCTTTATACGTTGGACCAAAGACGCGACGAGGGTAGGGGATGAGCCTCTATCGTCCAATCCGTTAAGACCCGCCCGCATATCGACCAGATATGTATCACAATTCGCTGCCTCTCGCCTTCGGCTCGAACGCGATTTGCGATGGATGATATTTTCTGAAGGTCGAAACGCGGTTATTTAAGGGTGATGACATGGCAGCGAGCCAAAACATCCGTATTCGCCTTAAGGCGTTTGATTTCCGGGTGCTTGATGCAAGCACACAGGAAATCGTCAGCACAGCAAAGCGCACAGGCGCTTCAGTGCGTGGACCGATCCCACTTCCAAACAAGATCGAAAAGTTCACCGTTCTGCGTGGCCCCCACGTTGACAAGAAATCCCGCGATCAGTTCGAGATCCGCACACACAAGCGCCTTCTCGACATCATCGACCCAACACCACAAACAGTAGACGCGCTGATGAAGCTCGACCTGGCTGCCGGTGTTGACGTTCAGATTTCTGTATAAGGGGTAGATCATATGCTCCGTACAGGACTTATCGCAAAGAAGGTCGGCATGACCCGGCTGTTCATGGAAGACGGCAAGCAGATCCCTGTCACCGTTCTTTCCCTCGAAAACCTGCAGGTTGTTGCACAGCGCACGCCCGAGACGAACGGCTACACAGCTGTTCAGCTGGGTGCAGGCAATGCCAAAGCAAAGCGCACATCCAAAGCGATGCGCGGTCACTTTGCTGCTGCCAAGGTTGAGCCCAAGCGCAAGGTCGCTGAGTTCCGCGTTGCCCCAGAGAACATGATCAATGTAGGTGAGACGCTGACAGCGAACCACTATTTTGAGGGTCAGTATGTTGACGTCTGTGGTACATCCATCGGTAAAGGTTTTGCCGGTGCGATGAAGCGCCACAACTTTGGTGGTCTGCGCGCGACACACGGTGTTTCGATCTCACACCGTTCGCACGGTTCCACTGGTCAGTGTCAGGATCCGGGCAAAGTCTTCAAAGGTAAGAAGATGGCCGGTCACATGGGTGCGGCGAAAGTCACAACCCAGAACCTGCAAGTCGTCAAGACAGATGCTGACCGTGGTGTCATCATGGTCAAAGGCGCTGTTCCAGGCTCCAAGGGTGGCTGGGTCACAATCAAGGATGCGGTGAAAAAGCCGACACCTGAGAACGTGATCTACCCTGCTGGTCTGAAATCCATGGCGGAAGAAGCAGAGCGTCTTGCTGAAGAAGCTGCCGCCGCTGCCGCCGCTGAAGAGGAAGCCGCCGCAAAGGCCGCAGCCGAAGCAGAACAGGCCGCACTGGAAGCTGCTGAAGCAGACGCCACAACTGAAGCCTCGGCAGATGATGCCGCGCCAGAAGAAGGTGATAAATAATGAAGGCTGATGCAATCAAACTGGACGGCAAGAAAGCTGGTTCCGTCGAACTGAACGACGAAATCTTCGGTCTTGAGCCGCGCAAGGACATCTTGCACCGCGTCGTCCGCTGGCAGCGTAACAAGGCAATGGCAGGTACACACGATGTGCTGGGTCGTTCCGAAGTGAGCTATTCCACCAAGAAGATCTATCGCCAAAAGGGCACAGGTGGCGCACGTCACGGCTCGCGCGGTGCACCGATCTTCCGTTCCGGTGGTATCTACAAGGGTCCAACACCCCGTAGCCACGCGCACGATCTGCCCAAGAAGTTCCGCAAGCTTGGTCTCAAGCACGCTTTGTCTGCAAAAGTTGCGGCAGGTGAGCTGGTGATTGTCGATGACATCAATGTCAAAGACGCCAAGACCTCTGCCTTGGCCAAACAGGTCGGCGCATTGGGCTGGAAGCGCGCGCTGATCATCGACGGTTCCGAAGTCAACGCTGACTTCAAAAAGGCCGCCGCCAACATCACAACCATTAACGTTCTCCCATCTCAGGGTGCCAACGTTTACGACATCCTGCGCAGCGACACACTTGTGTTGACCAAAGCAGGTGTCGAAGCTCTGGAGGCTCGTTTGTCATGAACGCCAAAGCAGAACATTACGATGTGATCCGCAAGCCGATCATCACCGAGAAAGCAACCATGGCGTCTGAAGCCAATGCCGTTGTTTTCGAAGTGGCAATCGACGCCAATAAGCCGATGATCAAGGAAGCTGTTGAAAGCCTCTTTGGTGTGAAGGTCAAAGCGGTCAACACATCCATCACCAAAGGTAAAGTGAAGCGCTTCCGCGGGCAGCTGGGTACACGCAAAGACGTGAAGAAAGCCTATGTGACGCTGGAAGAAGGCAACACAATTGACGTATCCACTGGTCTCTGATCAGACGTCGCATCAACTTAAGAAAGCCCTCGGTGCAAACCGGGGGCTTTTTTGTTGCGCGCTGTTTGAGCAAGCTGGCATTGACACTCGTCGGTGCGGCATCCGCAACAGCAATGTATTTTGCGCGCCGGGGCAATCAGTATAAGCAGGTCACAGGCAACATAGATGAGGGCAATGATGCGTTTGATGACAGGTACTGTGGCAGCGATCATTATGCTCGTGTTCGCAACCATCGCACATGCGGATGAGGGTCTGGCCCGTTGCGATGATCCGGCCTCTTCCGGTCAGTTTGACAGGCCTTGCAGCTTGAACTGGATCACCCACCAGACGCTGCATCGGCTCATATGGGCACCGTCAGCCGATGACTATGTCGTCGATATCGGGCGTGACGCGGATGGAAGCTTTCAGGCCCGCAGTCAAAGACGCCCCTATTTGATGGATGTCGATCAAGATGGCTGGGCTGATCTTGTTTTCTTTACGCCGATTGGCATGGTCAACGGCAACTACGATATCTATCGCTTTGATCCGGAGCAGGACACCTTTGTCACGATGGGGCAGGTGAATGGCTCTGGCTTCTACTTGGACAAGAGCGGATTTGTCGTGGCCGACAGCCGGTCAAGCTGTTGCGAACGTGGCTTGGGGTTTTACCGGATCAACGACGAACAGCTTAGTTTGCGTTTCTATATGCAGGTCAGACCGCCGGAACTGAGTGACACAATCCCACAATGCCAAATAGACCAAAGCCATGATGGGGCGGACCTTGCCACCTTTCGCGCGCGCTATCCCGATATGATTGCGACCTACTGTAACTATTATCAGGATGATGGCTGGCAGGCCATTCAGGCGCGGTCCTTTGATCACGATACCTTATCCCAAACCGTGCCAAGGGCACCCGCGCACACGGTTTTCTATTGCCAGCTTGAAGGTGGCACCCATGACGTCACGGTCACCCATCAGAACGGCATCTATACCTATCGGTACGCACGCATCGGGCAGGAGGCCGAACTGGAAATGCAGCGGGATGCCAGCGACGTAACCGTGCTGGCCGACAATGGGGCAGGGACGTCCCGCTTCGGGTATATTGATTTTCAGAACGGCGATTTCACCTATCAGGTGTATTATGCTTATGAGATCATTTTGGGTGCAGATTCTGCGGATGTCTCGGACACCACGCGCGGACTTGTGGTGTGGCGCGGTGATGAGACAGACACTGTCTTCGACAAAAAATGCCTGCCCAAGACGTCATTTGATCGCATATGGGGCCTGTAAAAGAGGGGGCGACAACATGAGCACGCCATTGGAAGTGGCCATCATCGGTTTGGGGTCAATGGGATACGGCATGGCCAAATCCCTTCTTGCCGCCGGTCACCAGACCCACGGTTTTGATGTGAACCCCACCCAGATGGCGCGGTTTTTGGCAGAGGGTGGCGCGCCGGGTGCCCTGACAGCGGCCGCACGCCACGTTGATGCCGTCATCGTGGTGGTCCTGAATGCAGCGCAGACCGAAGCCGTCCTGTTCGGGGAAGAGGGCGTTGTCCCAAACATGAAAGCGGGCAGCGTTGTGCTGGCCTGTGCGACCGTGCCGCCCGCCTTTGCGCGGGATATGGCCGCGCGGTGTGAGGCGCATGGCGTGCACTATCTGGATGCGCCGATTTCGGGTGGTGCGGCGAAGGCGGCACAGGGGCGTTTGTCGATCATGGCCTCTGGCACGCCTGCGGCGTTTGCTGCCGCGGGGCCTGTGCTGGATGCGATGTCTGAAAAGGTCTTTACCCTGGGCGATGCGGCGGGGGCGGGCTCGGCCATGAAAGCGGTCAATCAGTTGCTGGCCGGCGTGCATATCGCGGCAATGGCCGAGGCTGTGACCTTTGGCATGACCCAAGGCGTCAGCCCTGAAAAATTTGTCGAAGTCATCCCCGAATGCGCTGGCACCAGCTGGATGCTGGAAAACCGCGCACCGCATATCGTGGCGGGGGATTACACGCCGCATAGTGCGGTCAACATCTGGCCCAAAGACCTTGGGATCGTGCTGGAGATCGCGAGTGAGGCGGGGTTCGACGCCCCGGTGACGCAAGCGGCCTTGGGGCAGTTCATGGAGGCGGCAGCGCAAGGGCTGGGCGGCGAGGATGATGCAGCGGTGGCGAAGGTCTATGCGGGGCAGGTAGGGGTGAGGTTGCCGGGGGAGGGGTAGGTCGGGGAGAACCCCGACCTACGTAGGCCGGGGTTCTCCCCGGCGATGCAAAGGTTGCCGCACGCGGAAGGGCTTTTGCTCAAGTATCTGCCTTTGTTGTTGTTCAGCGATACAATTTAAGCGAGTGTGACAAGAGACGGCATCGCCGCCTACCGATGCTCGCTCATTGGCGCAACAAAGGACAAAGATATGGCTGCACTCGAACAGGATGATTTAGTCACTGATGATGCGATAGAACTCAGTCACAGAGACCTCAACCGTCGAATTCAATATAGTTGTTACAGCGACCGATTGGAGCCTCGACCAGTTAGCGTCAATGTTCTGGAGTGACGATATTGTAGTGCCTGATTACCAACGGAAGTATGTTTGGGATGTAAAGCGGGCCTCGAAGTTAATCGAATCTTTTGCGATTGGTCTGCCGGTCCCGCAAGTGTTCTTTTATGAGAATACTGACGGACAACTGGAAGTCATCGATGGGCAGCAACGAATAACTTCAATAGCTTATTTCTTTGAAGGTTATTTTGGTCCTGCCAACGCATCGGGAAATCGAAAAGTCTTCAGGCTTTCCGGTTTGGAGCAACGTAAGGACCTTGAGGGTTTAGCATTTGAAAATCTAGATGACCGTACCAGGCGAAAACTGAAAAACACGAGCCTCCGTGGCGTAACGGTCAAGCAATTAACTCCCAAAGAAGAACAGCCAGAGAGCGTTTACCACATTTTTGAGCGCCTGAATACTGGTGGACAGCCTTTGAATGCTCAGGAAATTCGAAATGCAGTCTACCGTGGTCCCATCTTGCAGAACTTGGAAGAGCTCAATACGGACGAGAATTGGCGGGCAATTTATGGAAAGCCTGACCCTGATCCAAAGCAACGCGACATTGAGTTGGTTCTGAGGCTCTTTGCGTTGTTTGAGAACATTCAGAACTACTCACCACCAATGAAGGACTTTTTATCGCGCGAGATGGCGGAGAACAGGTCGTTTGATAGTGCCCGAGCAAAGAAATTTGGTCCTGCGTTTAAGAAGGCTGCGGCCTTAGCGAATAGTGCGTTGGAGCGACCGTTCCGTCCCCGAGGACTGTTGAACGCTGCGACCTTAGAGGCTGTCATGGGGGTCCTGTTGGAGCTGACGGCAGAGGGAGCGTTTTCTCCTGCCACCTATAATCAATTGGTAACAGACGACAGGTTTGTAGACGCGTTTACGTCAAACACTACTAGTCTGGAACAAGTCACTACGCGTAGAGAAATCGCAGAAGAGCTTTTGACGACCAATGCTTGATCTTGTTGAAGCGAATTTTAAACATATCAGAGATTTGGCGAGAAGCATCGACCATAGACTAGATCAGGATACTGCAACAGACCGTCAGATAAGGAGCGAACTTGCAGGAATGTTTTCAGTCACCATTGTCGCTACCTACGAAGGTATTATTCGAGAAACATTGATCGACTACGCTGGTAGATTTCACCCGAAGTATCAGTTTCATGTCGAAGGAGACTTTGCGAAAATGAACGCAAGGATTTCCTTGGATAACCTAAAAGCATATTCATTGAAGTTTGGTTTGGAAGGCTGGCGTGATCCACGAGCGCCTGACAAAGATCGAACGGTGTTTCATAAGCTATATCAAGAACGAAGAGATTTGGTTGAGAGACGCTTTCGAAAAGACCTTACCAGAAGTTACGGTAATCTTTTCAAGTGGCGCAATGACTACGCGCACGAACGATCTACAAGCGCCACTTTCCAAGATGTTTACGAGTCGCACCGGGTCGCGCAGTACGTTGTTCGAACTTTTGTTTTGGCCTTCGAACAAGGGTAGACACCCTCACCCCTCCCTGCTACATCCCCGCAATCGCTTGGCCTCGGATTCGTTCCGGGGTCTTTGTGGTATTGCGGAATGCCGGGGAAAACCCCGGCCTACGTAGGTCGGGGTTCTCCCCGACACATCCAACCGGGCACCTACGGGGGCCTATAACATCAGGGTTCGCACTGCGGGCCCGCCAAGCAAACGGAAGAAGCTAACATGGCACTCAAGTCGTACAAACCGACGACGCCGGGCCAGCGTGGGCTGGTGCTGATCGACCGTTCGGAGCTTTGGAAAGGACGTCCTGTCAAATCCCTTACTCAGGGTTTGACCAAATCGGGCGGCCGGAACAACACCGGACGGATCACTATGCGTCGTATTGGTGGGGGCGCAAAGCGTCTTTACCGCATCGTCGATTTCAAGCGTAACAAGCTGGACATGTCCGCTGTTGTCGCACGGATCGAATATGACCCGAACCGCACCGCATTTATCGCGCTGATCCAGTACGAAGACGGTACACAGAATTACATCCTTGCCCCCCAGCGTCTTGCTGTTGGTGACAAGGTGATCGCATCGGCCAAGGCTGACATTAAGCCCGGCAACGCCATGCCCTTCAGCGGCATGCCAATCGGTACGATTGTTCACAACATCGAAATGAAGCCAGGCAAAGGCGGCCAGATCGCCCGTGCAGCCGGTACCTACGCCCAGTTTGTGGGTCGTGATGGTGGCTATGCGCAGGTCCGTCTGTCTTCTGGCGAATTGCGCCTGATCCGTCAGGAATGCATGGCCACTGTTGGTGCTGTGTCCAACCCTGACAACTCAAACCAGAACTTTGGTAAAGCGGGCCGGACCCGTCACAAGGGCATCCGCCCAAGTGTCCGAGGTGTTGCCATGAACCCGATCGACCACCCGCACGGTGGTGGTGAAGGTCGCACATCTGGTGGTCGGACGCCTGTCACACCCTGGGGTAAAGACACCAAGGGCAAGCGCACCCGTAACAAAAACAAAGCATCGCAGCGCCTTATCGTGCGTTCGCGTCATGCCAAGAAGAAGGGTCGTTAATTATGGCTCGTTCCGTCTGGAAAGGCCCCTTTGTGGACGCCTATGTTTTGAAAAAAGCAGAAGCATCCCGCGAAAGCGGCCGCAACGAAGTGATCAAGATCTGGTCGCGTCGTTCTACTATCCTGCCTCAGTTCGTTGGTCTCACCTTTGGTGTCTACAACGGCAAGAAGCATATCCCTGTTAACGTCAGCGAAGACATGATCGGTCAGAAGTTTGGTGAATATTCGCCAACACGGACCTACTACGGTCACGCCGCTGACAAAAAAGCGAAACGGAAATAAGCCATGAGCAAGGATAAAAATCCCCGCCGCGTGGCCGATAACGAAGCAATGGCAAAACTGCGCATGCTTCGCACGTCTCCGCAGAAGCTGAACCTCGTTGCTGGCCTGATCCGCGGCAAGAAAGTTGAGCAGGCTCTGACTGACCTGACTTTCTCGAAGAAGCGGATTTCGGACGACGTGAAGAAATGTCTTCAGTCGGCCATCGCCAACGCCGAAAACAACCACAACCTTGACGTCGATGAACTGGTCGTCGCAGAGGCTTATGTCGGTAAGAACCTGACCATGAAGCGCGGACGCCCTCGGGCCCGTGGCCGTTTTGGTAAGATCATCAAGCCGTTTGCAGAGATCACCATCAAGGTGCGTCAAGTTGAGGAGCAATCATAATGGGTAACAAAGTAAACCCGATCGGTATGCGTCTTCAGGTCAACCGCACCTGGGATAGCCGCTGGTACGCTGACACCAAAGACTATGGCGACCTTTTGTTGGAAGACCTAAAGATCAAGGCTTTCATCAAGAAAGAATGCGCACAGTCCGGCATCAGCCGCGTGATCATCGAACGTCCGCACAAAAAGTGCCGCGTGACGATCCACGCAGCACGTCCTGGTGTGATCATCGGCAAGAAAGGTGCAGACATCGAAGGTCTGCGTCAGAAGCTTGCTGCACTGACCGCATCTGAACTGCACCTGAACATCGTTGAAGTCCGCAAGCCAGAACTCGACGCAGCCTTGGTTGCCGAAAGCATTGGTCAGCAGCTTGAGCGTCGTGTGTCGTTCCGCCGTGCGATGAAGCGTTCGGTTCAGAACGCGATGCGCATGGGTGCCCTTGGTATCCGTGTGAACCTTGCCGGCCGTCTGGGTGGTGCAGAAATTGCCCGCACAGAATGGTACCGTGAAGGTCGCGTGCCGCTGCACACATTGCGCGCTGACATCGACTATGCACTGTATGAGGCGATGACGCCTTATGGGATCATCGGCATCAAGGTCTTCATCTACAAAGGTGAGATCATGGAGCACGATCCATCAGCGCACGACCGCAAACATGCTGAGCTGCAAGAGGGCGCTGTCCCTCGCGGCCCACGTCGCTAAGGGGAGCTGATTTAAATGCTACAGCCAAAGCGTACAAAGCACCGGAAACTGCACAAAGGCCGTATCCGGGGTGAAGCCAAAGGCGGTTCTGACCTGAACTTTGGGACATATGGCCTCAAAGCCATTGAGCCCGAGCGGATCACAGCCCGTCAAATCGAAGCTGCACGTCGTGCCATGACGCGTCACATGAAGCGTCAGGGCCGTGTCTGGATCCGGATTTTCCCGGACACTCCAGTGACGTCCAAACCCGTCGAAGTTCGTATGGGTAAGGGTAAAGGTTCCATCGATTTTTGGGCATGCAAGGTCAAACCTGGCCGCGTCATGTTTGAAATCGACGGCGTGAACGAGACAATCGCACGCGAGGCCCTGCGCCTTGCTGCGATGAAGCTGCCAATCAAGACACGGACGATTGTTCGCGAAGATTGGTAAACCGTCAAATCCGCAGGATTTGACGGGGTGCGGTGTAGCGAATTTGCGCAGCAAACTCGCGGGCCGCACACGCGAGAGATAAAAAGCCCCTGCCGAGAGATCGGTGGGGGCTTTTCGTTTTGAGGGTTGGTGCTATAGAACCGTATGACCGATAATTCTGCCACATATCATTTCTATTGGAACGGCCCCTTTAGTCAGTGGCAACACGCTGAATTCGAGCTGGATGGAGTGCGCTTTTCGACTGCGGAGCAGGCGATGATGTATAAGAAGGCGTTGCTTTTTGATGATGCAGAGATTGCGGATGCGATACTGACTGCTACGGATCCGGGGAAGCAAAAAGCGCTCGGTCGGCAGGTGCGCGGTTTCAATGAGCGGGTGTGGTGCGAGAATAGGGAAAGCATCGTTAGGTCTATCAATTACGCCAAATTTGCGCAGAACAAGGGGTTGCGCCGTAAGCTCTTCCAGACTGGAGACAAGGTGCTTGTTGAGGCCAGTCCGCTTGATGTGATTTGGGGCATTGGATTAGATGAAACAACGGCCATTGAAACGCCGTCTGATCGGTGGCCGGGAAAGAACCTTTTGGGGCAAATTGTAACGCAGGTCAGAGTACAGTTGGCCCAAGAGTTCCCAGATGAGGTTGCGTCAATCGCGCCAGAAAAGAAATGATAGCGTTCGTCACCGCGTTTTCTCTTTTCATGCCAATTTGATGCTCAGTTAATATTAGTCCCGCCCGGCCTCACCGGGCACCGCCCGGTATCGTGTGTATCAGTCACCACCGTCGATAGCGCTGCCGCCTACCGACCCGCACCGGTATGATCTCGGGAAACCCAAAGAACATCAACACACCTTGCCCCAATAGCAAAAGCCCGAAGGCTTGCACGATCCGCCCGATCCAGAATGTGCGCTTGGTCATTTTGGTGCTGCGCATTTCGCCCGTCTCGGCGATATAGCCGCCGTCGACAATATCACCGGGTTGGTGCGGCTTTGGTGATACCCAGATCGAGCCTGAATATTCTGGTCTCGGGCGCGCATCTGTCACAAGTCCGAACACGGGCCGGTACATGCGGTCGCCGTCGCTGTCGCGTTTTTCGTCAACTTGCAGGACGATCAATGAGACGGGTTCGGATTTGGTTAAAAAGTGTTTCGCAGGTACGGCAAAAATGGCGCCGATGATGAAAATAAACGTTCCGACAAATAGATTTAACAGGGCTTTGCGCCACATAGCATCTCCTTTTTTCTGGGGAGAAACGACATTAGCGGACCTAAGGTTGGTACGCCAAGGTGACGTCATGCCGGTTTTTCCCCCTAGACAGGGCAAACCGGCGGCCGCGCTTTAGCGATCCCATGTTTCCCCCTCGCACCAAGGCCCAAGAAGGATTAACCTTTGCGCCAAGGACGAAAGAAACGAAAGGGAACCTGATTATGTCTATCCTCAAACGCGGCCTTAAGGGCGCGCCGGTCAAGCGGTTGCAAAAGAAACTGGGCATCACCGATGACGGCGATTTTGGCCCCGGCACCGAGCGGGCGCTTAAGGAATGGCAGGCCGCAAATGGGTTGGCTGCTGACGGCATCGCCGGGCCCGACACCTTTGCTGCCATCGGCCTGCCAGAACTGATTTTACTGCGCAAAGGGTCACGCGGGGCGCAGGTGAAGAAAATGCAAGAAGGCCTCGGTATTGATGCCGACGGCATCTTTGGTAGCGGCACAGAGGCGAAAGTGAAGCAGTTTCAGGCCTCTTTCGGGCTGGTTGAGGATGGCATGGCCGGCCCTGCGACTTTGGCCAAGCTAAACACCTTTGCCGCAATCATCACGGATACGGTCGTTCAGCAGGCCGCTGTCCAACCGGACGAAGAACATTTTGAGGCCGAGCCACTGCCAGACATCAAAGGTGTTGAGGTGGTTCAGACGGCCCAAGCGGCCGAGGCGGAGCCACCTAAATCTGCCTGGGGTCGTGTCAAAGGCTGGTTTAGCTAGGCCCGCCACGACCAGTGCACCTGTGTCAGCTGCGCCTCTGATGCGTCAGCTGGCGCGGGGCCCTACCTCTTGCAGATGGTTTTCGATGTGCAACAGGTGTGCTTTGCCGAACTGTTCTTTGTTCAGTCCGCCATAGGCAAAATGCGGCTGCAATACCCCGTCAAAGTCCCGGAATGTTTCGAGCGATGTCCATAAAAGCCCCAACCCGTCTGCAGCGCTGATCTCGCTGACGACTTCGCCGGGGATCGGTTCGTTGAGCCCGTGAGACATCTTTCCCTTCGCCGCAAAAACTTTGAACGCCAGGGTGCCGACTGTGGCTTGGAACAGCTTGGGCTTTTGCACCGGATAGCCATGCATCGAAAATTCAACGCCTTGCGCAAGGTGGCTGAACATGCGCCCGAGCCCCCAGTCGCCCGTGCTTCCGATGGCGGACAGATCCAGCCCTTCCAGTCGCGCAAAGGCGCGGTCGATGTCAGTCATGCTCTACCCCCAACTGTAATTGAAACTCACTGAAATCCGGTCATCCTCGGCCATATTCATCGGCACCTCGTGCCGCAGCCAGCTTTCCCACAGCAGCACGTCACCGACCTGCGGTTTGGCGTAGAAGAACGTGCGCAACTCGTCCCGTGCGTCGCGCGTCCGTGTGGGCGCGGCCATCATCATCGCCAGCCGCGGGTCTTCGAATTTGATCGCACTCGCCCCGTCGGGCATGGCCACATAGGTCGTGCCGCTGATTACGGAATGTGGGTGGATGTGGCCGGTGTGGATACCGCCTTCGGGCAGGATGTTGATCCAGATATCTTCGAGTTGCAGTGTCTTGTCGCCAAGGTCGAATTGGAGGTCCTCGGCGAAAGCCGCAACATGGGCGTCGAGGACCTTGACCAGATCGGCGAAGATCGGGAAGCGCCAGGGCAGGTCGCTGAGTGATGCATAAGAGGTGTAGCCCGGAAAGCCGTTCTCCTCGCACCAGTCTTGGCCCGCTTCATCGTCGTCGGCGATAACAAGGCAGGAGTTCTCAAGCTCGGACGGGTCGATGAGGGTGCCATGGGCCGAGAGCTTGGCGTGATAGAGGCGGGTCGCGAAGAGCGATTTGATTTGGGTCATGGCGTGGTTTTAACGGATGCTGATGGGCGGGGCGAGTGTAAGTTGTGACGTGGCTCAGGTCGCGGTGTTGGATGTGCTAATCCGTGCTTTGAACCATGCGCAAAGTTCTTCAAATGTCATTTGATTGTCTGCGACGGAGACAACGAGATCATCAATAGGTGCGTCATCGGCGATAGAGAGGTGAAACCCACTACGCTCAATCAGAATTTCCACCAGAAGCCATGCTGTGCGCTTGTTTCCATCCGTAAAGCCGTGATTGCCCACTACACTATGCAAAATTGCTGCCGCTTTGCGATGGATCGGACGATGGTATCCTGAGTATGCACGTGCCAAAGCAGACTCAATTAGATGCAAACTCGTCACACCTTCTCGACCACCGTACGTCAAAGCTTCATCATGCGCGGTGAAGGCGTCTGCCAGCGTAATTCGGTAGTGCCGCCGCCTACCTATCCGCCAAACGCTTCAGCGCAGCACTGCGCTTTGAGGAAGCCTCCTTCACGGTCGTAACCGTGGTCCTACGAGCAACATGTTTACCCGTATTGGTATGTACCTCTACGAAACGCCCTGTTTTGGCGTCACGTGTGATTTTTCCACCCTTCACAGAAGTTGTTTTGACTGCGGTTGACATTGTATTTCCTGAAATCTTTGTCCCGTGACTTGTAGTATATATGGTGGACTGTGCACAGTGTTAAAGGAGTGTACGCGTTTAGGTCGTGAAAACACGAAGTGCGCTGGATTAACCCCCTTGCCACACAGCCCCAACCCCCCTATACGGCCCCCTTCTACCCCCACTCCACCGGGAATCGGGTCACGCTGCGTGCGGCCTGCCGGTGATGTTGACAAAGGAATATGGCATGAACGCCAATGAACTGCGGGATAAAACGCCCGATCAGCTCCGTGATGAGCTGGTGAACCTGAAAAAAGAATCCTTCAATCTGCGCTTTCAGCAGGCCACTGGTCAGCTTGAAAACACAGCAGGCATCCGTGCGGCCCGCCGCAACGCTGCCAAGGTCAAAACTATTCTGAACGAAAAAGCAGCAGCTGCTGCCAAGGAGGCTTAATCTATGCCTAAGCGTATCCTAGCCGGGGTTGTCACAAGCAACCAAAATGCTCAGACCGTCACTGTATCGGTTGAGCGTCGCTACAAGCACCCGCTGCTTCAGAAAACCATTCGTAAGTCGAAGAAATATCGTGCTCACGACGAGAACAACGCTTTCAACGTAGGCGACCAAGTCCGCATTCAGGAATGTGCGCCGAAATCGAAAACCAAACGCTGGGAGGTTATTGCCTCTTAAGGCAGTAACACCCGGTTCAATCGAAACCCTGGGCCCCCGGACAGAAATCGGGATTTGCTCATAGGTCGGAAAAGGAAACCAAATGATCCAGATGCAGACTAATCTGGATGTTGCTGACAACAGCGGCGCGCGCCGTGTTCAGTGCATCAAGGTTCTGGGTGGTTCTCACCGTCGTTACGCCAGTGTTGGAGACATCATTGTTGTTTCGGTGAAGGAAGCCATTCCACGTGGTCGCGTAAAGAAAGGTGACGTCCGCAAGGCCGTCGTCGTACGCACCGCCAAAGAAGTTCGCCGCGAAGATGGCACCGCCATCCGCTTTGACAGCAACGCTGCTGTCATCCTCAATAACAACAACGAACCAATGGGTACACGTATCTTTGGCCCAGTTGTTCGCGAGTTGCGCGCAAAGAACTTTATGAAAATTATCTCACTTGCTCCGGAGGTGCTGTAATGGCTGCGAAACTCCGCAAGGGTGACAATGTCGTCGTTCTGACTGGCAAGGATAAAGGCAAGACTGGTGCGATTTCCAGCATTGACCCGAAATCCGGCAAGGCGATCGTGGACGGTCTGAACATTGCGATCCGTCACACAAAGCAATCTCAGGCAACACAGGGTGGCCGCACGCCAAAGGCGATGCCGATCCAACTGTCCAACCTGGCAATCGTTGACAAGAATGGCAAAGCAACCCGCGTTGGCTTCCGTATGGATGGCGACAACAAGGTGCGTTTCGCCAAGACAACAGGGGATGTGATCTGATGCTTGATGCTGCAAACTATAGCCCCCGTCTCAAGGACCTTTATGCATCCACCATCCGTGGTGCGATGAAAGAAGAGTTCGGTTACAAAAACGAGATGCAGATCCCGAAGCTGGACAAAATCGTCCTGAACATCGGCTGCGGTGCAGAAGCTGTCCGTGACAGCAAGAAAGCAAAAACCGCGCAGGAAGATCTGACAACGATCGCTGGTCAAAAGGCCATGACGACACGCGCCAAGAAATCCATCGCTGGTTTCCGTGTTCGTGAAGACATGCCGCTTGGTGCAAAGGTGACTTTGCGCGGCGACCGTATGTTTGAATTCCTTGATCGCCTGATCACTGTTGCTATGCCACGTATCCGCGACTTCCGCGGCGTATCCGGCAAATCCTTCGACGGCCGCGGCAACTATGCCACCGGCATCAAAGAGCACCTGATCTTCCCAGAAATCAACTTCGACAAGATAGATGAGAACTGGGGCATGGACATCGTGATCTGCACAACAGCGAACACTGACGCTGAAGCAAAGGCACTGTTGAAAGCTTTCAACATGCCGTTCAACAGCTGAGGGGAAATTAGATATGGCTAAGAAATCCATGATCGCACGCGAAGTGAAGCGTGAAAAGCTGGTCAAGCAGTATGCCGAAAAGCGTGCGGCCTTGAAGGCGATTATCAACAACAAAGAGATCGCGGTAGAAGAGCGGTTCAAGGCAACACTTGAACTGGCTAAACTGCCACGCAACTCCTCTGCGACCCGTTTGCATAACCGTTGCCAGCTCACCGGGCGTCCACACGCCTATTACCGCAAACTCAAGATCAGCCGGATCGCGCTGCGGGACCTTGGTTCCAATGGCGAAATCCCCGGTATGGTCAAGTCAAGCTGGTAAGGAGCACATATTATGAACGATCCTATCGGTGATATGCTCACACGTATCCGCAACGGCCAGATGCGCGGCAAGGCAGCGGTGGAAACACCTGCGTCCAAACTGCGTGGTTGGGTGCTGGATGTGCTTTCCGACGAAGGCTACATCCGCGGTTATGAAAAGAAGGACGGCAAAGATGGCCATCCTGCTTTCAACATCGAGCTGAAGTATTACGAGGGTGACCCAGTCATTCGCGAAGTGAAGCGGGTTTCCAAGCCTGGCCGTCGCGTTTACCTGAGCGCCAATGACCTCCCATCTGTCCGTCAGGGCTTGGGTGTGTCGATTGTCTCCACCTCGCAGGGTGTGATGTCGGATGCAAAAGCACGCAGCGCCAATATTGGCGGCGAAGTGCTCTGCACTGTATTCTAAGGGGATATCATGTCTCGTATTGGTAAAAAACCGGTTGAGCTGCCCTCTGGCGTTACTGCCTCTGTGTCAGGTCAAACCGTTGAAGTGAAAGGCCCTAAGGGGACCCGGAGCTTCAAAGCGACTGACGATGTGACCATCAGCGTTGATGGCAATGTTGTCACCGTTGAACCACGCGGCAAATCCAAGCGCGCACGCCAGCAGTGGGGCATGAGCCGCACAATGGTCGCAAACTTGGCCACCGGCGTTTCCGAGGGTTTCAAGAAAGAACTTGAACTGTCGGGCGTTGGTTACCGTGCACAGATGCAGGGCAACACATTGAAGCTGTCGCTGGGCTATTCCCATGACGTCAACTTTGAAGTGCCTGAAGGTGTGACAGTCACAGCGCCGAAGCCAACTGATGTCATCGTCGAAGGTATCGACGAGCAGCAGGTTGGTCAGGTTGCGGCGAATATTCGTGCTTGGCGTAAGCCCGAGCCCTACAAGGGCAAAGGGATCAAGTACAAAGGCGAATATATCTTCCGCAAAGAAGGCAAGAAGAAGTAAGGAACGCAAAAATGGCAAACAGCAAGAGACAACTGTTTCTGAAGCGCCGCATGCGCGTTCGGAACAAGCTTCGTGGCGTCACAGCCAACCAAGGCCGTGCCCGTCTGTCGGTGCACCGCTCAAACAAGAACATCAGCGCCCAGCTGATCGACGACGTGAACGGCGTGACAATCGCCTCTGCGTCTTCGCTCGAAAAAGATCTGGGCGTGGTCGGCAAGAACAACATCGAAGCCGCTTCGAAAGTGGGTTCTGCAATTGCAGAGCGCGCCAAGAAAGCCGGTGTCGAGGTTGCTTACTTCGACCGTGGTGGTTTCCTGTTTCACGGCAAGATCAAAGCTTTGGCCGATGCGGCCCGTGAAGGTGGTTTGAAGATCTAAGACAAGCGTAGGCCGGGGCGTAAGCTCCGGCTTCGATGATCCGGGGCCTGTGCCACCGTGATTGGACAATCGGGCAGATGCCCAATGATATAAAGGACGCCATCAATGGCAGAACGTGAAAACCGCGGCCGCGGCCGTAACCGTGAAGAGCAAGCACCGGAGTTTGCCGACCGTCTGGTCGCAATCAACCGTGTTTCCAAGACAGTCAAAGGCGGTAAGCGCTTTGGCTTCGCCGCACTTGTTGTTGTTGGCGACCAAAAAGGCCGTGTCGGCTTTGGTAAGGGTAAGGCCAAGGAAGTTCCTGAAGCGATCCGCAAAGCCACTGAGCAAGCCAAGCGCCAGATGATCCGCGTTGCACTGCGCGATGGTCGCACATTGCACCACGATATCGAGGGCCGTCACGGCGCCGGTAAAGTGGTCATGCGCACAGCCCCCGTTGGTACCGGTATCATCGCCGGTGGTCCAATGCGTGCCGTGTTTGAAATGCTGGGTGTGCAGGACGTTGTGTCCAAGTCCATCGGTTCGCAGAACCCTTACAACATGATCCGCGCCACCATGAACGGTCTTGGCAAAGAGCAATCACCCCGCAACGTCGCCCAGCGTCGTGGCAAGAAGGTTGCCGATATTCTGCCCAAGCGTGACGAGGCCCCTGCGGCCGAAGCACCTGCTGAAGCTGACGCGTAAGGAGATTTGACAGATGGCTAAAACAATCGTCGTCAAGCAGATCGGTTCCCCGATCCGCCGCCCCGCCAAACAGCGTGCCACGCTGATCGGTCTGGGCCTGAACAAGATGAACCGCACCAAAGAGCTGGAAGATACACCGTCCGTCCGCGGCATGGTGAACTCGATCAGCCACATGGTCGAGATCATCGAAGAAAAAGGTTAAGTCGGGGTAAGGTGGATCACGATCCACCTTACGGTTTGGAATGAGAGCGCCTCGCAGGGATCTGCGGGGCGTTTTTTGTTTGACTTGCTAGTTGATATTGTATATACATTATGTACTTCCAGCTGCACTTGCGGAGTCATGATTAAGAAAATTCTGCTTATCATGGAGACGTGCAGTGCAGTTTGAATGGGATGAAGATAAGCGTGCAAAGAATATCGAAAAACATGGTGTCGATCTACTTTTTGCGGCCCTGATCTTTGATGGACCGATCCTAAAGCAGCCCGATACCCGGCAAGACTATGGTGAGTTGCGTTTCATCTCTCTCGGGTTAGTGGGCGACGATCCCTATATCGTTGTCCATACAGATCGAGGCGAAGTGACCAGACTAATCTCAGCTTGGCAAGGAGGCCGCAAAGATTATGCCAAATACAAAGAGAGCATCTCTTGATGAACTCCGCGCCATGAAGGACGCGGGCAAGATTTCTGTACCTGCTGAACGGAAGAAGGGCGAAGATTTGCCCGATGAGTTCTGGGACGATGCTCAACTCGTTATGCCCAAGGCAAAGAAAGCGATCAGCCTGCGGGTCGATCCTGATGTTCTCGAATTTTTCAAACAGCAGGGTGGGGGTCATTTGACTCGCATGCACGCTGTTTTAAAGGCTTATGTAGAGGCGCAAAAAAAGCGCGCTTCCTAATCACTGCACCGCCCGGCTTGCCCGGGCAGCAGCCGACCTCCCCCAAGAGGCCGCTTTTGCGACGTCTCACTATGACCTGACATTTGCGACTTTGGCGATGCTGTGCATCAAGCGAACCTTCCAAGGCCTCCAGGTCGGCCGCTGCCCTTCCGTTCCGCCAATCACTAACGCCGCATTAACCCATCCCACCGCACGCGCCGTTAACCCAGCAAAACCTGTACACCTGTACGTACAGGTTCTGTACGCATCGCGTACGTCATCTGTACGCTTCTCATCCCTGTTTTTCTTGAGCGTTAACCACCAATTCCGTCAAACCGGGATATTGCCCCGCCGTCCGTTGCATCACCCACTTGATCCACCACCGCCATCCGTCTATACGCCACCAGTCGGCAGGCAATCGCCTCCGACTCACAACCGCAAACGCCGTGTTTGGCCGCTCCCGTCGCTGGGGGCCAATTCCGGCAAAAGGAGAAGCGACATGAAACTGAATGAATTATCCGACAATCCCGGTGCAACCACCCGCAAAACGCGCGTTGGCCGTGGTGCAGGTTCCGGCAAAGGTAAGACCGGTGGCCGTGGTATCAAAGGTCAAAAGTCACGTTCCGGCGTAGCCATCAAAGGCTATGAGGGCGGCCAGATGCCACTCTACCAGCGTCTGCCAAAGCGTGGCTTTAACAAGCCGAACCGCAAGACTTTCGCCGTGATCAACCTTGGCCTGATCCAGAAATTCATCGACGAAGGCAAGATCGACGTCAAAGCTGATATCACCGAAGACGCGCTCGTCGCCTCCGGTTTGGTCCGTCGCAAAAAGGACGGTATCCGCGTTCTTGCGAAAGGTGATTTCAAAGCTAAAGCCAAGATTGCTGTCACCGGTGCCTCCAAAGGCGCTGTTGAAGCGGTCGAGAAAGCTGGCGGCTCACTGACCGTCACAACACCGGCAGCGGCTGAGTAAGACCTTGTGAGCGACCCTTCGGTCGCTTACATAACTCTTCATGTTTTCCCAAACGCCGCGAACCGGGGAACGGTTTTGCGGCGTTTCTTATAAAAAGAGACCCATATGGCTTCTGCAGCAGAGCAAATGGCAGCCAACGTCAGTTGGAGCGCCTTCGGCAAAGCAACTGAACTGCGTCAACGCATCATGTTTACGCTTGGTTTGTTGATCATCTACCGCCTTGGGACCTTTATCCCTGTCCCCGGCATTGATGGCATCGCCCTGCAACAATTCATGGAAGATGCCCAATCTGGTATCGGTGGCATCCTGTCGATGTTCACGGGTGGTGCGCTCAGCCGGATGGCGATCTTTACCCTTGGGATCATGCCTTACATCTCTGCATCCATCGTGATGCAGCTTCTGGGCTCCATGTGGGAACCGCTCAAGCAGTTGAAAAAAGAGGGCGAGCAGGGGCGGCGCAAGCTGAACCAATACACCCGCTACTTCACGGTCGTTCTGGCGACGGCGCAGGCCTATGGTCTGGCGCTTAGTCTTGAGGCTGGCGGTTTGGCCGCTGACCCGGGCCTGTTTTTCCAGGCCTCCACGGTCATTACCATCGTCGGTGGCTGTATGTTCCTGATGTGGCTGGGTGAACAGATCACCGCACGCGGTATCGGCAATGGTATTTCGTTGATCATTTTTGTTGGTATCATCGCTGAAATCCCGGCAGCCCTTGCACAGTTCCTGTCACAGGGTCGCTCTGGTGCGATTAGCCCGCTGGTGGTCATTGGTATCATTATCATGCTGGCCGTTGTGTTGACCTTTGTGGTCTTCATGGAACGCTCCCTACGCAAGATCCACATTCAGTATCCGCGCCAACAGCGCGGGATGAAGGTCTACGACGGCTCGACCAGCCACCTGCCGATCAAGGTGAACCCGGCTGGTGTTATCCCTGCGATCTTTGCCTCTGCTTTGCTATTGCTGCCGACCACGATCAGCACATTTAATGGCGGTGCTTCCGGCCCGCTGATGTCAACGATCCTCGCGCTGTTTGGTCCCGGTCAACCGCTGTATCTGTTGTTCTTTGGCGGCATGATTATCTTCTTCACCTATTTCTACACCCGCGAAGTGGCCTTCAAAACCGAGGATGTGGCGGAGAACCTGAAGAATCAGAACGGCTTTGTGCCGGGCATTCGCCCCGGTAAAAAGACTGAGGAGTATCTTGATTATGTGGTGACACGTATTCTGGTGCTGGGTTCGGGTTATCTGGCGCTTGTTGCTTTGTTGCCAGAGATTATCCGGGCCGAGCTGGCCATTCCGTTCTACTTTGGCGGTACGTCGATCCTGATTATTGTGTCGGTTGGTATGGACACCATCCAACAAATCCAGTCTCATCTGGTCGCACATCAATACGAAGGCCTGATTGAGAAGTCTCAGTTGCGTGGCAAGCGTAGTTCAAAACGTAAAGGGCCATCGCGTCGATGAATATCATTCTGCTGGGACCGCCGGGGGCGGGTAAGGGGACACAGGCACGCAAGCTTGTGGACGAACGTAACATGGTGCAACTCAGCACCGGTGATATGTTGCGTGACGCCCGGCAGAAGGGAACCGAGATGGGCAAGAAAGCCGGCGAGATTATGGATCGCGGCGATCTTGTGCCTGATGAGGTTGTTATCGGGATTATTCGCGAACAATTGGAAGCCGACCAAAGTGCAGGCGGCTATATCTTTGATGGTTTCCCACGGACATTGGCGCAGGCCGATGCTTTGGGCAATCTGCTGGTTGAGATGGGCGAGAACCTTGATTGCGTGATCGAGATGCAGGTGGATGATGACGCACTTGTCGATCGGATCACCGCACGATCAACCTGTGGGGCCTGTGGTGAGGTTTACAACGACAACACCAAGCCAATCCCGGCTGACAAGAAATGCACCAACTGCGGTGCCTCTGATTTCCGCCGTCGTCCCGACGATAATGAAGAAAGCCTGCGTGTACGGCTGATGGCCTACTACAAGCAGACCAGCCCATTGGTTGGGTACTACTATGCCAAGGGTGATCTGAAATCCGTTGATGGTTTGGCCAGCATGGATGATGTCGCCACAAGTATCGCATCGGCGTTGCGCCAAAGCGCGTAGCCGGGCCCTTGGGCGTCCGCTTGAATGGTGTCTTGACCCTATCCAAAATGCCCCCTAAACAGCGCCATCCCTAAGGGGAATCAATTTGTGGCTAAGGGTCGCGCCCTGACATCACAGAACACCTCGATATGACGCAGCCCGGCGCCCTTACAGGTCCGGGCTTCCGTTGTGAAAAAAGGGTCTGGAATGACGGACCCGCAACGAAAAGGAATTGCACACGTGGCACGTATTGCCGGCGTAAACATCCCGACTGCAAAGCGGGTTCCAATCGCCCTCACCTACATTACCGGTATTGGTTCTGCCAAAGCCGAAGAAATCTGCGAAGCGGTCAAGATTGACCGCGCGCGCCGTGTTAACCAGCTCTCTGACGCAGAAGTGCTGTCGATCCGTGAATATATCGACGCCAACCTGACTGTTGAAGGTGACCTGCGTCGTGACACACAGATGAACATCAAGCGTTTGATGGACCTTGGTTGCTACCGTGGCCTGCGCCACCGCCGTAACCTGCCTGTCCGTGGTCAGCGTACATCCACAAACGCGCGTACACGCAAGGGCCCTGCAAAGGCCATTGCCGGTAAGAAGAAATAAGGGAGGCTTGATCAATGGCACGTGATACAAAACGCACCAAAAAGAAGGTTTCCAAGAACATCGCAGCTGGTGTTGCGCATGTGAATTCTTCTTTCAACAACACAAAAATCCTGATCTCTGACGTGCAGGGCAACGCCATTTCTTGGTCGTCTGCCGGCACCATGGGTTTCAAGGGTTCGCGGAAATCCACACCTTATGCAGCCCAGATGGCTGCTGAGGATGCAGGCAAGAAAGCACAAGATCACGGCGTGAAAACGCTTGAGGTTGAAGTGCAGGGTCCTGGTTCCGGCCGTGAAAGCGCACTTCGCGCATTGGCCGCTGTTGGTTTCAACATCACATCGATCCGTGACGTGACCCCAATGGCCCATAACGGTTGCCGCCCACCAAAGCGTCGCCGCGTCTAAGACAATCCAAACGCCTTGGGGATCGTGCTATTTGCACGGCCCCAATCCGTCATTTTAACCTCGGGTGTTTGCCCTTTTGGACCATGAAGGCAGACGAGTATGGAGGGACATATGATCCACAAGAACTGGGCTGAGTTGATTAAGCCAACTCAATTGGAAGTAAAGCCGGGCAACGACCCCGCGCGTCAGGCAACCGTCATCGCAGAACCACTTGAGCGTGGTTTTGGTTTGACATTGGGCAACGCCCTGCGCCGCATTTTGATGTCATCCCTTCAGGGTGCTGCCATCACTGCCGTGCAAATCGACAACGTCCTGCATGAATTTTCATCCGTGTCCGGTGTCCGTGAAGACGTCACCGACATCGTGCTGAACCTCAAAGGTGTGGCGATCCGTATGGAGGTCGAAGGACCCAAGCGTTTGTCCGTTCAGGCCAAAGGCCCGGGCGTTGTGACCGCTGCGGATATCTCTGAGACTGCGGGTATCGAGGTTCTGAATAAGGACCACGTGATCTGTCACCTTGATGATGGCGCTGACCTTTACATGGAACTGACCGTGAATACCGGTAAGGGATATGTATCCGCTGACAAGAACAAGCCAGAAGATGCACCGATCGGTATGATGTCCGTCGATGCGATCTATTCGCCAGTCAAAAAAGTCAGCTATGACGTGCAGCCGACCCGTGAAGGTCAGGTGCTGGACTATGACAAGCTGACCATGAAGGTTGAAACCGATGGGTCGCTGACACCTGATGATGCGGTTGCCTACGCAGCCCGCATTTTGCAGGACCAGCTGTCGATCTTCGTCAACTTTGATGAGCCAGAGTCCGCACAGACTGGCGCGGATGATGATGGTCTTGAGTTCAACCCGCTTCTGCTCAAGAAGGTGGATGAGCTGGAACTGTCTGTCCGTTCGGCGAACTGCCTCAAGAACGACAACATCGTGTACATCGGCGATCTGATCCAGAAGACCGAAGCAGAAATGCTGCGCACACCGAACTTTGGCCGCAAATCTTTGAACGAGATCAAAGAAGTGCTGTCTGGCATGGGTCTGCACCTTGGCATGGACGTTGAGGACTGGCCACCGGACAACATCGAAGATCTGGCGAAGAAGTTCGAAGATCAGTTTTAAAACGTAAGGTGGGTTCAAACCCACCTTACACCAAATGCCCGTCTGTATACGGGGAAAACCTTGGGCAATTCCGCCCCAATAACGGAGCCAGCGACGCGCATCGCATCGGCCCATCCTAATACAAAATGGAGACTATCACATGCGTCACGCAAGAGGTTACCGCCGCCTAAACCGCACCCATGAACACCGCAAAGCGCTGTTCGCGAACATGGCAGGCTCGCTCATTGAACATGAGCAGATCAAAACAACACTGCCCAAGGCCAAAGAACTGCGCCGGATCGTTGAAAAGCTGGTCACACTTGGCAAGCGCGGCGATCTGCACGCGCGTCGCCAGGCCAATGCACAGCTGAAGCAGGAAATGCACACAGCGAAATTGTTCGACGTCATCGGCCCCCGATACAAAGAGCGTCAGGGTGGTTATGTCCGCATCATCAAGGCGGGCTTCCGCTATGGTGACATGGCGCCGATGGCGATCATCGAATTCGTCGACCGCGACGTCGATGCCAAAGGTGCGGCTGATAAGGCGCGCTTGGCTGAGTACGAGAACGCAGAAGACTAAGTTTTTCTGACTGAAGAATTTTGAAAGGCCTCGCATGTTTTGCGAGGCCTTTTGTTTTGATGAATGTCTGGATTGAGCCGATTGTGTTGAAAAACTCTGCTTGTTTGGCGAGCTGATCGCTGATTCAATTTCGGTATTCATACTGGAGGTTGATTGCGATGATGGGACCGAAGCAGGAAGCGCAGGCGGCCTTGTTCTATGAGTTCTCGCTTGAAGATCACGTCCCGCAAGATCACCTGCTGCGTGCGATTGATCGGTTCGTTGATCTCAGCAGCATTCGCGCCCATCTGACGGATTTCTACAGCCACACAGGCCGCCCATCGATTGATCCGGAATTGATGATCCGCATGCTGCTGGTTGGATACTGCTTTGGCATCCGGTCCGAGCGTCGGCTCTGCGAAGAGGTGCATCTGAACCTCGCATATCGCTGGTTCTGCAAACTCGATCTGTCAGATTCGATCCCCGATCATTCAACCTTCTCCAAGAACCGGCATGGACGGTTCCGTGACTGCGATCTGTTCCGCCATCTATTTGAGACGGTCGTGGAGCGCTGCATGGCTGAGGGTTTGGTTGGCGGCGAGACCTTTGCGATAGATGCCAGCATCATCCAGGCCGATGCCAACAAGCAATACTCAGCGTCAAAGGCGGAATGGGAGGCCGCGCAGATCGACCCGGCGGTCGTTCCGCGAGCCGTGCGGGAATATCTTGAGACATTGGATGACGCCGCATTTGGTGCCGCAAGCGATACGACACCAAAGTTCACATCCTTCTCTGATCCCGCCAGCCAGTGGACAGGTGCGTTGAAAGGACCAGCATTCTTTGCCTATTCGACCAATTATCTGATCGATACTGACCATGCGATCATTCTGGATGTCGAGGCGACCCGCGCCATCCGTCCGGCTGAGGTTGGGGCAACCCAAACAATGCTGACCCGCACGCGAGACAGGTTCGATCTTTTTCCAGACCGGCTGGCAGCGGACACCGCCTATGGTTCAGGCAACATGCTGGGTTGGCTGGTCGATCAAGACATTGAACCGCACGTTCCAGTGATCGACAAATCAGATCGCAAAGACGGGACATTCACTAATCTCGAGTTCCGCTACGATCCAGCCACAGACGAATACACCTGCCCTGGTGGCAAACCCCTCAAGAAGTACTGGCGTAAGATGCGCACCCCGCGCATCGGCGTTAGTAAGGATGGCATCAAACGGTACTACGCCAGCAAGACACACTGCTCCACCTGCGCCCTCAAAGAACGCTGCACGCCCAACAAAGATGCCCGCATTGTCTCACGGCATGTCCATGAGGCGGCGCGTGACAAGGCACGCGAGATCGCCAAGACAGACGCATATGCCGAAGCCAGCAGACGACGAAAGAAGGTCGAAATGCTCTTCGCCCATCTCAAGAAGATCATGCGGCTCGACCGCCTGCGTCTGCGCGGACCAAACGGTGCGAAAGACGAATTCCTCCTCGCCGCAACCGCCCAAAACCTCCGCAAACTCGCCAAACTGCGCCCAATGCGCCCCGCGATGACATAAGATCGACGCCAGCCACAATAAACACTCACATCATCGCGCTTCTCAAACCGAGTTTTTCAACACAATCAGCCCAAAGTGCATGATGCTGCATGGCGCTCGAACGGTAGCTTTGCCGTAAATTTGATTCCGACATGCAAGCTGTTTCGCCCCCTCGAAGGGGCATGCTACTAGTTCTGTAATAAACAGGAGGATGATCTAATGATCTCACCGGCCCACGCGTTGTTGATGGCACGCTACAATCACTGGCAGAACGGCCGTCTCTACAAGGCAGCAGATGCCCTTGATGACAAACAAAGGAAAGAAGATCGAAGCGCATTTTTTGGATCGTTGCATACGACGCTTGCGCACATTCTTTGGGCGGACCGTGTTTGGATGAACAGGTTTGCTGGTACGCCAGCGACTGTTTTGGAAGATGATCAAGGTAGGGGACTTGCATATCAAGATTGGCAAATACTGAAAACAGATCGCGCGACCTTTGATGAAACGATTCTACGTTGGGCGCGTGATCTGGATGAAGCGTGGCTCGCGGCTGATTTCACGTGGTGGAATACGACACGTACTCGCAAGTCAACGCAACCCGCTTGGAGGCTTGTGGCACATTTCTTCAATCACCAGACCCACCACCGTGGCCAAGCTCACGCGCTACTGACGGCATTTGGTTTGGCTACGGAAAGCACCGATCTGTTGGTGACCCCCGCCGACTTTTCATAATGTCGGTATGGGAAGAGCGGTCATTCAGGCATCAGCATCGAAAGTCGGCTGCGTCCGCACAGCCGACCTGTTTGAGTTCTCGGGAAGCCCGACAGATGTGATAGCTTGCAATCAAGCGGCGCTCCGAACATATCTTTGAGGACTATGGCCGACCTTTTCGACAGCACCCCAACCGATACCCCGGCAGGTTCGCGTCCGCTGGCAGACCGTTTGCGCCCACAGGCTTTGTCCGAGGTAATCGGCCAGCAACAGGTACTGGGTGCGGATGCGCCGTTGGGCACGATGTTGTCTTCAGGTTCGCTGTCGTCGCTGATCTTCTGGGGCCCGCCCGGTGTGGGCAAGACCACCATTGCACGTCTACTGGCCGATGAGACCGACCTGCATTTCGTCCAGATCAGCGCAATTTTCACCGGTGTGCCAGAACTGCGCAAAGTGTTCGAGGCCGCCAAGATGCGCCGCCAGAACGGTAAGGGCACCTTGCTGTTCGTGGATGAGATCCACCGTTTCAACAAAGCCCAGCAGGATGGGTTTTTGCCCTATATGGAAGACGGCACGATCCTTTTGGTGGGGGCCACCACCGAGAACCCCAGCTTTGAGTTGAACGCTGCGGTCCTGAGCCGCTCACAGGTGTTCATCCTTACCCGGTTGGACCTCAAGGACCTCGAACTGCTGGCCCAGCGGGCCGAGAAGGAATTAGGCAAGCCGCTGCCATTGGATGGCCCCGCCCGCGATGCTTTGCTGGAAATGGCGGATGGCGATGGTCGCGCTTTGCTGAACCTGATTGAGCAGGTGAGTGCCTGGAAGACCGACGCCAAACTAACCACCGACGATCTGACCAAGCGCCTGATGAAGCGCGCCGTCAAATACGATAAATCCGGCGATGAGCATTATAACCTGATCAGCGCCCTGCATAAATCAGTACGTGGATCAGACCCGGACGCCGCTCTTTATTGGTTCGCCCGCATGTTGGCAGGCGGCGAGGACCCGCGTTTTCTGGCCCGTCGCATTACCCGCATGGCGGTTGAAGATATCGGGCTGGCCGATCCGCAGGCGCAGGCGGTGTGTTTGCAGTCTTGGGAAACCTATGAGCGATTGGGGTCCCCTGAGGGCGAGCTCGCCTTGGCGCAGGCTGTGACCTACCTCGCGCTCGCGCCGAAATCGAATGCGACCTATGTGGCCTATAAGGGCGCTGTTGCGGCGGCCAAGCAGACCGGGTCAGAGCCACCGCCTGCGCATATTCTGAATGCGCCGACCACGCTGATGAAAGAGCAGGGGTTTGGTGCGGGCTATAACTATGACCATGACGCCGAGGACGGTTTTAGTGGGCAGAACTATTTCCCCGAAATGATGAAACGCGGCGTCTATTATGTGCCTGTCGATCGTGGCTTTGAGCGCGATCTGAAAAAGCGCGTCGATTTCTTTGCAGGCCTGCGTGCCAAGCGCAGCAAGAATTGACAATCGCGCGGCAAGCGGTCAGAGCAGCGCCATGATGACACCAGTAATCTCTGTCGCCCTTGGTGGGGCCTTAGGCGCTGTGCTGCGCTACTTTGTCGGGTTGGCTGTGGCCTTTCCGATGGGGACACTGGCAGTGAATGTGATTGGCTCTTTTGCGATTGGCCTTCTCTGGGTCTTGCTGGCCGCGCGCGGGTTGCATCAGTGGATGCCGTTCTTGATGACCGGCCTATTGGGTGGCTTCACGACGTTTTCGGCGTTTTCACTGGATACGATGCGTTTGGTTGAGGCCGGGCGGATGACGGCGGCGGGCGGATACGTCTTTGCCTCTGTCATCCTGTCCATTCTCGCCTGTTTTGCGGGCCTGTGGCTTGCCAAAGGAATAACAACATGAGTGGTGTGCAGACCCGGGTCATTGGCCCTGATGATGGCGACCAGCGCCTTGACCGCTATCTGCGCCGTCTGTTCCCGCATCTGACCCAAGGGCGGATTGAGAAGATGTGCCGCAAGGGTGAGCTGCGTGTTGATGGTGGCCGCGTGAAGTCGAATTCCCGTGTTGAGGTGGGCCAGACGGTGCGTATTCCCCCTTTGCCAACCGAGGAAGAGGCCGCCGCCGCTGCCAACCTTGCCAAGCGCGGTGTGACCAAGGCGGATGCAAAGTTGATCCAGTCGTGCGTGATCTACAAAGACGACCATATCATCGCCATCAACAAACCCCCCGGTCTGGCGACGCAAGGCGGGTCCAAGACGACCCGCCATGTTGATGGGCTGTCTGAGGCGCTGATGTTTGATTACGACGAGAAGCCCCGGTTGGTGCATCGTCTGGATAAGGATACCTCTGGCGTTCTATTGCTGGCGCGGACGCGCATGATGGCCAAGCAGTTGACCGAGAACCTGAAGCACCGCGAGACGCGCAAGATTTATTGGGCTGCCGTTGCCGGTGTGCCGCATCCGCGTGCGGGGACCATCAAATATGGTCTGGTGAAAGCCCCCGGTCATGGGCGTGGTGGCGAGAATGAGAAAATGCGCTGCGTTCATCCACGTGATCTGGACAGTGTTGAGGGGGCCAAGCGTGCCACCTCTGATTACGCCGTGATGGATACGCTGGCGAGCCGTGCGGCATGGTGTGCTTTGGTGCCTATCACGGGCCGCACCCATCAGCTGCGCGCACATATGGCCGAGATCGGGCATCCGATTGTAGGTGATGGCAAATACGGTGGCTCCGGTCAGGAAAACCTTGGCGATGGCTGGGGCGCTGGCATGGGCAGCGAGATTGGGCGCAAGCTGCACCTGCATGCGCGCAGCCTGACGATTGAGCATCCGGCGACAGGGGCGACCTTGCATCTGACAGCACCACTGCCAGAGCATATGCAAAATACGTGGGATTTTGTGGGTTGGGTCGTGGGCCATGCCCCCGTAGATCCATTCAATATGCCCGATGAGTGACTTGAGACTGGTGATCTTTGACGTCGACGGCACGCTCGTCGACAGTCAGGCCGAGATTATGGCCGCGATGGCACTGGCGTTTCAGGCCGAGGGTTTGGTCATGCCAGATCGAGCAACCGTTTTGTCCATCGTAGGGCTGTCATTGGCTGAAGCGTTCCGCGTGCTTTGCCCGGATACAGATGACGCGCAGCGCGGTCGGTTGGTCATAGCCTATAAGGATGCCTTTGTCAGCCTGCGTCGTGACAATCAGGAGATGGGGCCGCTGTTTCCCGGTGCACGTGAGGCATTGGATGTGTTGCTTGCGCAGGATCACACCTTGCTTGCCGTGGCGACCGGCAAATCGCGACGTGGTTTGGACAAGGTTATGGAACGGCATGGCCTGATAGGCATGTTTCATTCTGAACAGGTGGCCGACCATCATCCGTCCAAGCCGCACCCAGCAATGATCCTCACGGCGCTGAACGAAACGGGTGTTGCGCCGCAAAAGGCTGTCATGTTGGGCGATACGACCTACGACATGGATATGGCGCGGGCGGCTGGGATCAAGAAGATCGGCGTCACATGGGGCTATCATGCCGCTGATACTCTCCAGCCTGACGCGATGATTGATAATTTTGCAGCGCTCGCCGGCGTTGTGGACCAATTGATAGGGCACTGAGAGATGAGCGATTGGCAACCGAAACGATTTTGGGAAAGGGCCCAGGCAGAGACTTGTGATGGCGGGTTCACGGTCAAGCTGGATGGACGTCTGGTGAGGACCCCGGCGAAGGCGTCCTTGATTTTGCCAACGATGGCGATGGCCGAGGCCGTTGCACTGGAATGGGACGCGCAGGATGATGTCGTTGACCCGCGTACGATGCCGGTCACGCGTGGTGCAAATGCGGCAATTGATAAGGTACGCACGCAACGCGCAGAGGTCATTGCACTGCTTTCTGAATATGGCGATAGCGACTTGCTGTGTTACCGCGCTGCCGGACCCGATGGTTTGATCCGGCGGCAGGCCGATGGCTGGGATCCGATGCTAGATTGGGCGGCCGATGCCCTCAATGCGCGGCTTTTTGTGGGTGAGGGCGTCATGCATGTGATGCAAAAACCGGCCGCATTGCAGAGGCTGGAAGCCGAGGTTGCGGCCTTTGACGACTTTGCCTTGGCTGCTGTGCATGATCTGATCAGTATCTCCGGGTCTTTGATCCTTGCGCTTGCGATCACCAAAGATGCAATTGCAACTGAAGAGGCTTGGTTGCTTTCGCGCATCGATGAGCATTGGCAAATCGAGCAATGGGGCGAGGATGAAGAAGCTGCCGTAGCGGAAACCGTTAAGCGGGATGCATTTTTTGATGCCGCAAAGTTTTACCGTTTGGCCATCGCTTAGAGGAAACAGTTCGTTTCGCGGCAAACAGCAAAAAAACCGCCTGATTTCGCGGTAATTGCCCCTTGTTTTCTGCCGCCCACTCTTGACTCTACCGGCGAATAAACAAAGTCTTTGTGCATTGAGTTGGGAGGTCCCTGCTCATTCATCATGACTGTCGATCGGGACGGGATAAAAATTGGCCACCCTAGCGGGGTGGAAACTCAGGAAGAGGTAAAAATGAAAAAAACCGCATTTTACGGCGCACTGACTGTTGCTGGTCTTGCCGCAAGCATGGCATCCGCAGCGACGTTGGATGACGTCAAAGAACGTGGCGTGCTGAACTGTGGCGTGACAACTGGCCTGGTCGGCTTTGCATCACCTGATGCGAACGGCGTATGGACTGGTTTTGACGTTGGTGTTTGCCGCGCTGTTGCTGCCGCTGTTTTGGGCGACTCAGACGCTGTTGAGTTTGTTCCAACGACGGGCAAGACACGCTTCACTTCGCTGGCTTCAGGCGAAATTGACGTGCTGGCACGTAACACAACATGGACATTCAGCCGTGACGTCGACCTGAAGTTCGAATTCACTGGTGTGAACTACTATGATGGCCAAGGCTTCATGGTTCCACGTGATCTGGGTGTTTCGTCCGCGAAAGAACTTGATGGCGCGACTGTCTGCATCCAGACAGGCACAACAACAGAGCTGAACCTGGCGGACTTCTTCCGTTCCAACAGCATTAGCTACGAGCCTGTTCCTATTGAGACAAACGCCGAAGCACAGGTTCAGTACCTTGCTGGCGCATGTGACGTGTACACAACTGACGCATCTGGTCTTGCTGCAACACGTGCATCCTTTGAGAACCCGGCAGACCACGTTCTGCTGCCAGAAATCATCTCAAAAGAGCCACTCGGCCCGCTTGTCCGCCACGGCGACAACGACTGGGGTGATATCGTACGTTGGACGTTGAACGCACTGATCGCAGCTGAAGAGCTGGGCGTCACATCTGCCAACATCGAAGAGCTGGCAGCCGCACCAACAGGCAACCCCGAAGTTAACCGCCTGCTGGGTACCGAAGGTGAACTGGGCGCGATGCTGGGTCTGGAAGCAGATTGGGCCAAGAACGCGATTGCCGCTGGTGGTAACTACGGCGAGCTGTTCGAAAAGAACATCGGTGAGAATACACCAATCGGTCTGGCGCGTGGTCTGAATGCGCAGTGGACAGATGGTGGTCTGCTCTACACACCACCTTTCCGCTAAGGAAAACGGATAAGATCAAAGGGCGCGGTGAAGACCGCGCCCTTTCACCAAGACGACCACATAATCGGCCTAGACGAGTTGCGCAAAGCAACCACACAGCGCTGACACAACGGGGAAATTCTAATGACGTCGATTACAGACCCACCACAGGGGTCATTTCGCCTGTCAATGCTCATCAACGATACCCGCTATCGATCCTATACGTTTCAGGCGATTGCGTTCATCGTACTGGCATTGGCCATCGGCTATCTGATCAACAATCTATTCACCAACCTTGCCGCCCAAGGTCTTGATATCGATTTTGCCTTTTTGGGCGCACCGGCGGGTTACGACATCAACCAACGTCTGATCGAGTACACCAGTCAATCGACAGAATCTTCGCGCTGCATTTGTTGGCATCTTGAATACGCTGTTGGTGTCATTTCTGGCCTGTGTGACCGCGACAATCTTTGGCGTTCTGGCCGGTGTCTTGCGCTTGTCCAATAACTGGCTCGTGCGCAAGCTGATGGCCATCTATGTTGAGATTTTCCGCAACATCCCTGTGCTGATCTGGGTCCTGATCATCTTTACGATCATGATCGCCGTGCTGCCGGGGCCAAGAGAATTTCGTGGTGACGATGCGACATCGTCCATGTTCCTTGGACTTGCGGCTTTCACGAACCGCGGTGTCTATGTCCCGCTGCCATTCTTTGAGCGTGGGTTCGGTGGAGCGACGGACTTCTTGCTGGTGCTGGCCATTCTGGTTGGTTCCTTTGTCGGCACCCGTGCCGTGACCGCCCGTGCGACCCGCATTCAAGAAGCAACCGGTGAGCGTCCGGCGACATTGCTGACCAATCTGGCAATCTGGTTTGGTCCGATCATCGCGCTGTTCCTGATCCTTGGGCTGAGCTTTGAAGTCCCCGAACTCAAAGGTTTCAACTTTGCGGGTGGTATCAAGGTCGGTGGTCCGCTGATCGCCATCTGGTTTGCCCTGTCGATCTACACCGGTGCCTTTATCGCAGAAAACGTGCGCGCAGGTATTCAGGCCGTATCGAAGGGCCAGACCGAAGCTGCAGGTGCGCTGGGCATTCGCCCTGGTCGCATCATGAGCCTTGTTGTGCTGCCACAGGCGTTGCGGGTGATCATCCCGCCGTTGATTTCCAACTATCTCAACATCACCAAGAACTCTTCCTTGGCGATTTTGGTGGGTTATGCGGATGTGACGGCGACATTGGGTGGCATTACGCTGAACCAGACGGGCCGTGCGATTGAATGCATCCTTTTGCTGATGCTGTTCTATCTGACGATCTCATTGCTGATCTCTGCGGTGATCAACGTCTACAACAACGCAATCAAGCTGAAGGAGCGCTAAGATGGCTGATCGTACAATCGCGTTCGTTCGCACTGAAACCCTTCCTGAACTGGCACCGCCGCCGAATGCGGCGGGACCGACGAAATGGATCAAGGATAATCTGTTTGCGACACCCGCCAATGGGCTTCTGACCATCGTGGCGATCTTTGTGATCTACAAGATCCTCAGCGGCGCAGTGCCGTGGATGGCGAACGGTATCTGGACGTCGCCCAGCCTAGCGGTCTGCCGCGAGATGCTGGATGGCGCGACAGGGGCATGTTTTGCAGTCCTGACCGAGCGTTGGAACCAGCTCTTGTTTGGCTTCCAATACCCCACTGACCTCTATTGGCGTCCCGGACTGGCCTTTGCCTTGCTGTTCTTTGCAGCCGCACCGGTCTTGTTCTTTGATCTGCCACGCAAGCTTTTGATCTTCACAGCGCTCTATCCCTTTATCGCCTATTGGCTGATCTGGGGCGGGTCCATTATGGGGCCGTTGTTGGCGCTTGTGTCGATTGCTGCGGGTGTGATTTTCTACCAAAAGTTCGTCACGCGTAGCTTTGCACTTGGTTTCTTTGGCGGTGTGGTCACCTTCTTTGTCGTGCTCACGCTCGGTGGCTACATCATCCCGGATACGGAAATCACGGAAGGGGCCATGCGGTCTGTACCAAGCCGTGATCTGGGTGGGTTCATGCTGAACATGATGCTGGGTGTCACTTGCGTGTCGCTGTCTTTGCCAATTGGCATTGCCTTGGCACTGGGGCGTCAATCCAGCATGCCAATCATCAAATACATCTGCGTCATCTTCATTGAATTTGTCCGGGGTGTGCCGTTGATTACATTGCTGTTCGTGGCAAACGTGATGTTGGGCTACTTCTTCCCGCCCGGCTCTGGCGTTGATCTGTTCTTGCGTGTTGTGATCATGATCACGATGTTCTCGGCCGCCTATATCGCCGAGGTGATCCGGGGTGGTCTGGCCGCTTTGCCAAAGGGGCAGTATGAGGCGGGTGACAGTCTTGGTCTGGATTATGCCCAATCCATGCGTCTGATCATCCTGCCACAAGCGCTCAAGATTTCCATTCCGGGCATCGTGAACGTGGCGGTAGGTCTGTTCAAAGACACCACACTCGTCTCGGTCATTTCGATGTTTGATCTGGTTGGCATGATCCGTGGTCCGATCCTCGCGTCGGTCGAATGGCAAGGCGTCTACTGGGAACTGTTCGGCGCGGCAGCCTTACTGTTCTTCATCGTCTGCTACGGCATTTCACAATACTCACAATGGTTGGAGCGCAGGCTCGCAACCGACCACCGATAGGAGGCTGATATCATGGCCGAAGCAACACAAATGAAAGTCTCGGACGAGCTGGCGATTACGATCGAAGGCATGAACAAGTGGTACGGGTCGTTCCACGTTCTGCGCGATATCAACCTGTCCGTTTATCAGGGTGAGCGGATCGTGATCTGCGGCCCGTCCGGGTCAGGTAAATCGACGCTGATCCGCTGCATCAACGCATTGGAAGAGCACCAGCAAGGCAAGATTGAGGTGGATGGCACTGTGCTGTCCTCGGACCTCAAGAATATCGACAAGATCCGGTCAGAGGTTGGCATGTGCTTTCAGCACTTCAACCTGTTCCCGCATCTGACGATCCTTGAGAACTGCACGCTGGCCCCGATCTGGGTGCGTAAAACGCCCAAGAAGGAAGCCGAAGAAACGGCGATGCATTTTCTTGAAAAGGTGAAAATCCCAGAGCAGGCCGACAAATACCCCGGTCAGTTGTCCGGTGGTCAGCAACAGCGCGTGGCGATTGCGCGCTCGCTTTGCATGCGCCCACGCATCATGTTGTTTGACGAACCGACATCGGCGCTTGACCCCGAGATGATCAAAGAGGTGCTCGACACAATGATCGAGCTGGCCGAGGAAGGTATGACCATGCTTTGCGTGACGCACGAGATGGGCTTTGCCCGTCAGGTCGCCAACCGCGTAATCTTTATGGACCAAGGTCAGATCGTGGAACAGAACGAACCAGAAGAGTTCTTTAATAATCCGAAATCTGATCGGACTCAGTTGTTCCTGAGCCAGATTTTGGGTCACTAGAGACTGCGGAAGTGATTTGAAAGAGCCCCGGTGAAAGCCGGGGCTTTTTTGTTTGTGAAGGTCGGCTTTGAGCCCAAAGTGTAACGCAGGCCCCGTTCGGGTATCGCCCGACCTGGAGGGCACCAACATCACGGCTTGGCAACGCATTTCAATGACCTCGACCTTCAAGTATGTTGAAACGCTGCAAAATCGCCCTCCGGGGGAGGTCGGGCGATGCCCGGACGGGGCCGGGCGGTTGTTCGATGTGGTATCTGACACGACCAAAACGAATGACCGCTTAGTCCGCATATAGCGGTCATCCGACAAAACACCTACTCAATATCATGGCTCGCCGTGCCGATCAGATCACGTGGCACGACAAAGGCTTTGCATTGCCCCGCCCCAGCCCTGATCTGCCCCCACGCTTCAACCTCAAAGTCGATCACTGTCGTCGCACAGGTTGGGTAGTCGCTGAACCGGTGATGTGCGGGGGCTGACTGCACCAGCGCGTTCGCCAGCATCCCGATGCCGGGGTTGTGCCCGATGACCGCAACCGTGGTGTCCGTCTGCGTCTTGACCAGTTCAAGGATCGTATCGGGGGCCGCATGATAGATGTTGCCTGAAAGCTGCAAGCGCGGTTTGGGGGCGAGGCCGGCAAAGATCAGGTCGGCCGTTTCTTGCGTCCGTCCCGCGTCCGAACAGAGCACCACATCCGGCAAATAACTTTCCTGCGCCATCCATTCTCCAATCGCGCTGGCTGACGTCTGCCCGCGCTTGTTCAGCACGCGCGCATGGTCATCCCCGAAAGGATCGTCCCAACTAGATTTCGCGTGGCGGATCAGGATCAGGCGCAGGGTCACAAAAAGGCCTCCATATGAAATGCGGCTTGGGCGGGCAGGCGCGTACCTTGGCCGACAGGGCAAGCCCTGCGCGCAAGGCAGCCTTGGGTGCGGCAAGTGGTGCCAGCGTCGGACCGGACATGCGCTTTGCAGGCGACGACGTCATAACCGTTATCGAAGGCGCCGACGGGGCAAGCCGTTGCGCAGGGTTGGGCGCAGCTGACGCAAGGTTGCGGATTGGTTCCAACCTCTGTTGGCTTGCGCCAACGGATCGCACCCCGGAATGACGTGAACAACCCGGTTTCATCATGCACCAGAAACCCGATGGGCGAAGCCCAGAACCGCCCCGTCTGCTTGGCCCATGTGAAGAAGGGGGCGTAGGGCGGGCCACCAAAGGGAAAGAGCGCCTCGGCCTCTAATTCGTCCGCCACAGCGGTCAGCACGCGCGCTGACCAGCGATCCAGCGGGTTTGGCGCACCATCGCGATATTCCGGGCTGTCGCAGAAGATGCCCCAGAAACGGGGCTCATCCGGCCCGATCAGGGTAATCGTCATGCCCCCGTCCGGGCAATCGCCCAAGGTGCGCAGCCCCAAAGGCGCGAGCAGTTGGTCGATTTCATCCATCCGCGAGCCGGGTCCAGCGCCGTGGCATGCGTACAACCCCATCGCTGCCGCTCTCTGCCTCGAAGAGCACCTCATCAGCACTACAGGTATAATCGCCCAAGGCAGAGCCGATGGGTGCCGTGGTTTCATCCAGTGGGATCGTCATGCGTTCGCCCAGCACGATGGCCTCGCTGACCATCTCAAAGCTGTCGATGACGATCAGGAAAGCGCCCTCATCGGCCTCGATCACGCCTTCATTCAAGCCGGTCATCGTCATTTGGGTGGGCGGGATACCGTCAACCGCCACTTCCAAGGCCAGCTCGTTGATTTTGGTCACCATGCGCGCGTCATCATAGATTGCCAGCGTCGCCGACCCGCCAAGGGCCGTTGCGGTGCCGGGCATGCCGCTGTTGGTGAGCAGTGTGGCGAGGTCATCTAGGTCTGCGGTCCACTCCCCGATCAAGCAACTATCGAGTGCTGTGGCAGGGCTGGCGATCAATAGGGCGGCGGTGAAAACGGCGGCGTTTCGCAAATGTTTCATAAAATCCTCTTGTCTGAAATGCCGCGAGGATAACACCAATGTGCCAATCGCCAAATGTGCAATCTTAGCCGCGTGGACGCCGAATGAGAGAGCCTGCACCGTGATCGGTGAACAATTCTAACAGACAAGCATTGGGCGCGCGCCCGTCAAGGATGACCACGGCGCGCACGCCGTCGTTCATGGCCGCCAGTGCCGTTTCCGTTTTGGGGATCATACCACCCGCAATGGTGCCATCGGCGATCAGATCAGGGATGATCTTGGGGTCAATTTCGGTCAGGACCTGACCGGACTTGTCCTTTACCCCTTCGACATCGGTGAGCAGCAGCAGCCGGTCTGCCTTCAGAGCGCCTGCGATGGCTCCCGCAGCTGTGTCACCGTTGATGTTAAATGTCTCGCCGTCCCGGCCCATCCCAAGGGGCGCAATCACGGGGATCGCATGTGCTGCATGCAGATCACGCAGGATCGTTGGATCGACCGTCGTGGGCGTGCCGACAAAGCCAAGGTCCGCATGGGTCTGTGTGCAGATCATCAGATTGGCGTCTTTGCCAGATAGCCCGACGGCCTTGCCGCCTTCTTCGCTGATCGCTTGCACCAGGCGGTTGTTTACTTGCCCCGACAGCACCATTTCGACCACATCCATCGTGGCCTGATCCGTGATCCGTTTGCCGTTCACGAATTCCGATTTGATATCCAGCTTGCCTAGCATCTCGTTGATCATCGGCCCGCCGCCATGCACGATCACCGGGTTCAGTCCGACCTGCCGCATCAGCACTACGTCACGGGCAAAGCCGCGCATGGCCTCGTCGCTGCCCATCGCATGTCCACCCAGTTTAATCACCACAGTCGCGCCCGCATAACGCTGCATGTAAGGCAGGGCTTGGCTCAGGGTGCTGGCAGTGGCAATCCAATCGCGGTTCATATCTTGTGTCCTTGTCTTCATTCGATGCCCGCAATGACGGCCCTGAGCGTAGGGATACCGTCGCCCTTTTCTGAGGACGTCAGGATCAACTCTGGAAAGGCGGCAGGGTGTTTGGCCAAAGCTGCACGGGTCTTGTCGAGTGATGCCTGCAATGCGTTGCCCTTGAGTTTGTCGACCTTCGTCATCACGACCTGAAATGTGACCGCAGCACTGTCGAGCAGTGACATGATCTCTTCGTCGACGGCCTTTGTTCCGTGCCGTGCATCGATCAGGACAAACACGCGTCTGAGGGTCTGCCGGCCTTGGAGGTACTGCTTCAAAAGACGTTGCCATTTCTCAACCACGGCAACGGGCGCGTTGGCAAATCCGTATCCGGGCAAATCAACGACGTAGATGTCCCCTGCGGTAAAGTAGTTGATCTCTTGTGTGCGGCCGGGGGTGTTTGACGCGCGTGCCAGCCCCTTGCGTCCCGTGAGCGCATTGATCAACGACGACTTTCCCACGTTGGACCGTCCGGCAAAGCAGACTTCGATACGGTCCGCCGGGGGCAGGCCGTCCATTGCGACGACACCTTTGACGAAGTCGGTATCGCCAGCAAAGAGCAAGCGGCCAGCTTCGCGTTCTGGCGCGTCAGGTTCTTGTACCTCCGGAAAACGCATTTCCACTTTAGATTACCTCGACCGTATCATTGCAGGCCACATTACCGCCCTTACTGACGGTGGCATAGACGCCAAAATGCTGGTGATCCCAACCGTTACGGAGTGCACCTAGCGTGTCGGCGTCACGTCGTCCGGTCCGCGGGTTGGCGGCGGTGGCCATGCAACGGCGGATTGGTTCTTCTATTTTCAGCTCGGCTTCGCCAATGCGGACTGTGTGCCCGGTCCAGTCAAACTCGCCCCACGCATCAAGCCCGTCGACCCAGATGTTTCCCCGCCAGCGCTCCAACTCAAGCGGATGCCCGACTTGATCCTCAACGGCGTTGTGGGTCGCCAAATTCATGATGGAAACTGAGGCATAGCTGCTGTCCGTCATGCCGCGGTTTGGTGCTGATACGATGGTGCGTGGCTGGCGTTTGTCGGGTGGACAAAGCGGTGTTACCCAGTCGATGAACCCTTGCAAATCGTCGGGATTGTCCGGTTGAAAGCGATGCGCACCACGTGCTTCGTGCTGTAGGGTTATTGTCCCAGTCTCTTCATCAAGGTTCGCCCAGATGCCCGCGAGGCCGGGCGTGGCCACACCAATCATGAAGTTGCGGCACATGACCCAGCGCGGATCGTCATGGTCAAACTTGCTGGCCTCATGCGTGACAGCCCAATGCCTGTCCCACGGCATTGTCTGCCCCGCAACCAGCTTGACCGCATCGAGCTGTTCACGCCCATGGCTTTTGATCGGATGCCGCCACAGAGCGGCGACATGGGTCATCTACTTGCCCTCTTTGCTGTCAGACTGGGCTGCTGACTTTTTCTTCAGACTGGCTTTGATGTTGCCAAACACATCTGGCTTGGCCCCATGACTGCGCATAATTGTGTACTGCTGAATGAAGGTGATGATGTTGTTGGCAATCCAGTAAAGGACCAAACCGGATGCGAACGATCCCAGCATGAACATGAAGACCCACGGCATCCAAGCAAAGATCATCTGCTGGGTTGCGTCTGTTGGGGCCGGGTTCAACTTTTGCTGCAGCCACATGGAAACACCCAACATGATGGGCAGGATGCCGATAAAGATCAGGGCGAGGATTGAACCGGGTTCCGGTGCTGCGAACGGCAGAAGCCCAAACAGGTTGATAAAGGAAGAGGGGTCTGGCGCACTAAGATCTTTGATCCAGCCGATCCATGGTGCGTGACGCAACTCAATCGTGACAAAGATCACTTTGTAGAGCGAGAAGAAGATCGGAATTTGCAGAAGGATCGGCAAGCACCCGGCGGCGGGGTTCACTTTGTTATCTTTGTAAAGCTTCATCATGCCTTGCTGCATGGCTTGCTTGTCGTCGCCGGTCCGCTCTTTCAGCGCTTCCATTTCTGGTTGCAGCTCTTTCATTTTGGCCATCGACACATAGGATTTGTAGGCCAGTGGCAGCACGATAATCTTGAGGATCACGGTCAGCGCAAGAATCGACCAGCCCATGTTGCCGATAACGATATTGAGGTAGTGAAGCAGCGCAAAGATCGGTTTGGTCAGGAAAAAGAACCAACCCCAGTCGATGCTATCAAGGAAACCATCAACGCCGCCCTCATTCTCGTAGTTGCGGATTTCTTCCCATTCTTTTGCACCGGCAAACAAACGCGTTGTCACGGTGGCTGTTTCACCCGCCGCGACCGTCTCAATCGGCATCACGGCTTCGGCTTGGTAGAGATCACGCGCATCAAAGTACTTGGATGTAGAGCGGAATGATGTGTTTTGCTCTGGGATGAGCGTTGTCATCCAATAGTGGTCGGTGTAGCCAATCCACCCAGATGTGCCGACATCAAGACGTTCTGCCTGTGTGCGTTCGCGCGGGTCAACGGCGTATTCTGTAATGTCGTCATAGCCGGTTTCTTCCAGCTCACCATCGGTCATCCGCACCATGCCTTCGTGCAGGATGAAGAAGTTTTTCAGGTCTTCGGGTTGTCCGTGGCGACGCAACAGGCCGTAAGGACGGGCTGAGACGGGGTCGCTTGTTGCGTTCTCGACGCTTTGCTCAAAAGTGAACATAAAGGCGTCATCGACCGAAATTTGCGTGCGGAATACTTGGCCGCCGTTGTTGTCCCATGACAGGGTCACCGGGGTGACTGGGGTCAGCGTATCGCCGCTTTCCAACGCCCAAAGCGTATCTGGACCGGGTACTGCGCTAGCGTCCAACCCGTCGGTCGCCGTCCATCCAAATGATGCAAAGTAGGCTCCGGGCTCCCCCACGGGCTTGAGTAGCCGAACAACTGCGGCATCATCGTCAATCGTTTCGCGGTAGTTATTCAGCGCCAGATCATCGATGCGACCCCCACGCAATGAGATGGAACCGCTGAATTCATCAGTTTCGATGGCAATTCGCGGTGCCTCTGCGGCGGGTTCTGGCGTTTCGGTTGGTGTTGTGGCTGCGGGCGCTGCTGGATCAGCGGCAGGCAGCGTAGGATCGTCCAGCGTTTGGGCGGTCTGCGTTGTTGGATCAATCGGAAGTTCCTCGGGCGGGAACAGTGTCGTCCACGTCACGATTACAGCAAAGCTGAGCACCGTCGCCAAGATGAGGTTCTTGTTCTGGTCGTCCATCTGAAAACCGCCCATATTCCTTAGAAAAGTCTGGGACTTCTTCAACCTGCCAAGGACCGAAAGGTCAAGCTGTTTTCAGGGATATTAGACGGTTTGAAGCAGTTGTGAGCGGCATCGCTGCTCTGCAACGTCTGTTTATGACTTCTTGGCGTCCATGAAGCGTTGACGCGTACTTTTGAAGACTTCTTTCAGGCGCGGATCATTCGCAGCAAGCTTGGCCACCATGTCGGAAAACGATTTGTCGTCTTGGCCATAAAATGCTTGCGCTGCTTCGCGCGGGGTCATGGATTGCGAGATATTTTTCATAAGAAGTTACCTTTCACACAACAGTTGCTTAGAGGCTAGCCGCGTATCTGGGTCAAAATGGGGCCGCATTTTGGCCAATGAATCAATTGGATAGAAAACGTAAAAATCGTTTAAAATCAGTTTTTTGCACAGTTTCATATTAGTCAGTGTGTCGGTTTGGTGCCGAAAAACACACCCTTTGCCTTATTTGTGAATGCAAACAGCCCGACGACCTCTTACAAGCGTACTCGGGCAGCGAGTTTCATTAAGCTTGACCTAAAGTCACCCGCTTAATGGGCTATTGTGGGCCAGAAAGCAAACAACTTGCCGTAAGCGTCAACATAATTTGGCCTGCTGTGGCAGAATGTCATCCCACTGTCATCCGTGAATGACATGATCGTCCGGGCTATAATTTGTCCCGCATGCTGTACCAGAGCATTGCCAGCACCAACAAAGGTGACCGAAACCTTGGTCCACCCGGAAAGGGAATTGTCGGCACTTTGGCCATGACATCGAACCTTTCGGCTTGTCCTGCGATCGCGTCAGCGGCGATTTGCCCTGACAGCGTCCCCAGCGCGACGCCCGATCCTGAAAAACCTGACATCGTCAGGATATTGCCGCCAATCCGTTCATAGTGCGGCATCCGGTTCATCGTGATCCCAAGCGTGCCACCCCATGCGTGGTCAATCTCGACGTTTGTCAGTTGAGGAAAGATTTCGGAAAGCGGTTGGCGGACCGCGCCGGCGATGTCGCGGGGGAATTTGTAGCCATAACTTTCGCCGCCCCCGAATAACAGCCTGTTGTCTTCGGAAAAGCGAAAGTAGTTCACCACGAACTTGCTGTCGGCAACCGCATAGTTGTTTGCGATGATCGCCTCTTGTGCCTCTGGTGCCATTGGTTTGGTGGATACAATGAAGTTGTTGATGGGCATGACACGAGCGGCGACGTGTTTGTGCATCGTCCCGAGGTAGCCATTACAGCCCAAGACGACATAACGCGCTTTGACCTTTGCCTTTGCCGTCTTCACAAAGGCTGGCTCACCTTCCGCTATGCCCTCAACCTTGGTGCCTTCAAAAATGCGCGCCCCCGCTTTGACCGCCAGCCGTGCCAGCCCCAACACCAGTTCGAGCGGGTTCACATGACCTGACCCCATATCAAGGACGCCACCATGATAGGCGGGTGAATTGACAGTTGCGCGGCATTCGTCGCGTTCCAGCACGCGGGCTTCGTCGTAGCCATAGTGATCCTGCATGTGTGCAACGAATGCGTGGGTGTGCTTGTAGTCCCGCTTGCGATTGACCGTATGGATGATGCCGGGTTGGAATGTCGTTTGCACCTCGTCTGTCGCACAAAGATCGCGCACCAGATCAACGGCGTCACATCCGATATCCCATAGCTGATGCGCATGGTCCTTGCCCACCATCGCCTCAAGCTCGTCCTGTTCGCGCCGCTGGCCGATGCTGACCTGCCCGCCATTGCGCCCCGAAGCGCCGAAGCCAACGCGCTGGGCCTCTAGCACCACAACGTCATAGCCGCGCTGGGCAAGATGATATGCCGTTGAGAGCCCCGTAAAACCAGCCCCGACCACGCAAACGTCACAGTTTAAATCCCCTACCGCGGCAGGAAACCGGTCAAGGTGCGTTGCGGTCTCAGCATAGTAGGACCGCGGGTATTCGCCTTGCTGGTCGTTTGCGGTCAGCAGGTCCATTTAACCGGCCTTGAGCATATCGCCGGCTTTCAGTTTTTCATAGCATTCATCCAGCGATTTGGTTGCGCGCGCGATCAGGATGTCGATCTCGTCGCAGGTCATAGACAGGGGCGGCGCAATAATCATTCGGTCGCCCACGCTACGCATGATGATGTTATTGGCAAAGCACCGATCGCGGCACATGAAACCAACGGTGCCGGGGTCGGGGAAGGCGGCACGGGTTGCCTTGTCGGGGGTTAGGGCGATGGATGCCATCATACCAACGATCTTTGCCTCGCCGACGAGTGGGTGATCGGCCAAGGCTTCCCACTTTTTGCGCAGATAGGGGGCGGTCACGTTGCGCACGTTGTCGACAATGCCTTCCTCTTCCAAAATACGCAGGTTTTCGAGGGCGACCGCACAAGCCACGGGATGGCCGGAATAGGTATAGCCGTGGTTGAATTCAGTTTCACGCAGCACGGTGGCGACTTCATCCGATACGATGGACCCGCCGATGGGGATATAGCCAGAGGACAGCCCTTTGGCGATTGTCATGATATCGGGTTCAATGCCAACGGTTTGAGAACCGAACCAGTTGCCGGTGCGTCCAAAGCCGCAGATCACTTCGTCGGCGATCAGCAGGATGTCGTATTTCTTCACAATCCGCTGGATTTCAGGCCAATAGGCTTCGGGCGGGACAATTACACCGCCCGCACCCTGAATGGGTTCTGCGATGAAAGCACCGACTTTGTCGGGCCCGATTTCCTTGATTTTCTCTTCCAGCTGGCGCGCGCGTTCCAACCCGAATTCTTCGAGGGTCAAGTCGCCACCTTCGGCCCACCAATTGGGTTCGTCGATAAACGCAATGCCGGGAATGGGCAGGCTGCCTTGGCCGTGCATGCCCTTCATTCCGCCAAGGGATGTGCCGCCAATCGTCGAGCCATGATAGGCATTCCAGCGCGAGATGATCACATCGCGCTCTGGCTGGCCCTTTTCGGCCCAATAGGTGCGCACAAGGCGGATGTTGGTGTCATTGGCATCCGATCCACCGCTGGCAAAGAACACCTGGTTCATGTTTTCTGGTGCAAGCTCGGCCAGTTTTTTGGCCAGCATCAATGCGGGCACATGAGTCGTTTGAAAAAAGGTGTTGTAGTAGGGCAGTTCCTTCATCTGGCGGTAAGCGGCCTCGGCCAGTTCATCGCGTCCATAACCGATGTTGACGCACCACAGGCCCGCCATACCGTCGATGATCTCTTCCCCCTCGCTGTCTTTCAACCAGACGCCTTTCGCGGATGTGATGACGCGCGCGCCCTTTTCGGCCAGCGCATTGGCGTGGGTGAACGGGTGCAGGTGGTGGGCTGCATCAAGCGCCTGCAATTCGTCGGTCGGGGGGTAGTTGGCAAGGATGTTCATCGGTGACCTCAGACGTTCAAAAGAAGGTGGCGGCGTTCCCAGGGCGAGATTTCGCGCTGGTACTCTTCGTTTTCGGCTTGTTTGATTTGTTCGTAGAGGCGGCAAAACTCTTCGCCAATCAGCGCACGAATGTCAGTGGCTTCTTCAAAGAGTTCAAGCGCCTCGCGCAGACTGGCGGGCAGGGGCACTTCGGCTTCCCACACCTCTTTTGTAGCTTCAGCGCGGGGTTCGACCTTGTTGAGTATACCCAGATACCCGCAAGCCAATGAGGCGGCGATGGCGATGTAAGGGTTGCAGTCCATCCCGATCACGCGGTTTTCGAGGCGGCGCCCCTCCGGCCCGGAATGCGGAACGCGCAGTCCGGTGGTGCGGTTATCGGTGGCCCATTCGAGGTTGGCCGGTGCGCTTTGCCCATCGACGGTGATGCGACGGTAGGAATTCACGTAAGGGGCCAGCAGCGGGACAATCTGCATCAGATATTCCTGCGAGCCACCAATGAACCAACGGAACAGGTCGGTCTCGGATCCATCGGCGTTCGAGAAAATGTTTTGCCCTGTCTCCGTATCAACCACACTTTGATGCACATGCATCGCACTTCCGGGTTCATCCCGTTTGGGTTTGGCCATGAAGGTTGCAAAGACGTTGTTCTTCAACGCCGCTTCGCGGATCGTCCGTTTGAAGTAAAACACCTGATCGGCCAGATGCAGGGGGTCGCCATGCATTAGGTTAATCTCGATCTGGCCCGCGCCGCCTTCTTGGATCAGCGTGTCGATGGAAAGGCCCTGATGTTCGGCGTAATCATAGATCGTGTCGATCACCGGACCATATTCATCGACGGCCACCATGGAATAGACCTGACGGCTAGGCACCTTGCGGCCGGTCCGACCCACAGGGGTTTCAATGGGGTCGTTGGGGTCGAGGTTGGGGGTCGTCAGGTAGAATTCCAACTCTGGCGCGATCACAGGGGTCCAGCCCTTGTCCGCGTAAGCCTGAATGACGTTTTTCAAAATGGTGCGCGGGGCAATAGCAAGCGCTGTGCCGTCGCGGTTGAACATGTCGCAGATCACCTGAAGCGATGGGTCTTCGGCCCAAGGGATCGCACAGGCAGTCGTCATGTCCGGCTTGAGAACGATGTCCTTTTCCAGCCACTGGTTGTCGATATCCATGTCGACATATTCGCCAGAGATCGTTTGGTAAAATAGTGAGATAGGCAGGGCCATTTCTGCGTTTGGTTTGAACTTGTTGGTGGGCATCGTTTTGCCGCGCGATGTGCCAACCAGGTCAGGCACGATGCATTCCACCCCGTCGATTTTCTCGCCCTTTGCGTAGGCGACAAACTCATCCGAGAGCGCGTCTTGCCAGTTGTATCTGTCCGCTGATGACATCGGTGCCTCCTAGGCGCGAAAATGGGCGGTTCGGCAACCACTTTCGATAATTTGATCAAAAGTTAGGGGTTAGTCAATCGGGGGCTTCTGCCCAACATGATACGTTCAATCGGATGTTGTCGGGCGTACAAATTCCATACCCTGTCGAATGTCTTTGGCGATCGCGTCGCGAGTGCCAGCGGCATCACCGTTTTGCAAGGCTTGCGTGGCAGCACGGTGATGGTCGGTCAGGTTGGCGGTGCCATAGCGGCCGCAGACGACCCGCAAGGACGGGCCGATACGCAACCACAGTGTTTCGGCGACACGGCGCAGAATATGAGCATCTGCCAAGGCGTAGAGGTAGAAGTGAAAGCGATAGTTTGCTTCAAGATACCCGCGGACGTCTCCCTCTGCGATTGCCTGATCCACGCGCCCATCAAGTTCTACTAGATCACTGATATTATGTGATTTACAGCGATCTGCCGCAGCTTGTGCTAAAGCGGGTTCTACAGTCATACGCACCAGTTCGATCTGCTCTAGTCTGTGTGCAGTCATTTCGGGCACTTCGATGCGCCTGTTCTCGCGGGTGACAAGCGCGCCTTCGGCGGTCAGGCGTCTGATCGCCTCGCGGGCGGGGGTCACTCCGGTGCCGATAGTCTCGGCCAGTCCATGAATGGTTACCGGCTGCCCCGGTACCACCTCACCAAAGAGAATCATCTCCTTGACCCGCAGGTAAATGGTTTCATGTTCCGGCTTTTTGGTCGCCAATTGGTTCATATTGGTGCCTACCTCTGAGGCAATTTTGATTTCACATCCCTCAGATGATGTCAAAACCTATCAAATTCAGACCATCAGGATTGCAAACGCCTAGGATTTCATCAAAGCTGCTTGCGATTACGGGACAATCCAACGGAGGTTTACATGCTCAAAACGAAATCCTGCACCGCGCTTGCGGCGGTTGTGCTTGCTGCTCAGGCAGGTTGGGCGGAAGAAGTACGGGTTTACAATTGGTCCGACTATATTGACGAAGAGCTGCTCACCAAGTTTGAGGAAGAAACCGGGTACGAGCTGATCTACGATGTGTTTGACAGCAACGAAGTGTTGGAGACCAAGCTGCTTGCGGGCGGGTCCGGCTATGACGTTGTGGTTCCAACGGCAACCTTCCTACAGCGCCAGATAGCGGCAGGCGCATTTCAGGAATTGGATAAGTCCAAGCTAAGCAATATCGGTAATCTTTGGGACGTAGTGGAAGCGCGGACCGAAACCTATGATCCCGGCGGGAACTATTCGATCAACTACATGTGGGGTACCACGGGACTAGGCGTCAATGTTGATAAGGTGACCGAGATTTTGGGCGAAGACGCCCCGATCAATTCACTTGAGTTGGTGTTCAACCCCGAAAACATGGAAAAGCTGGCCGCTTGCGGCGTGCATTTCCTTGATGCGCCATCAGAGATTATTCCGGCGGCCTTGCAATACATCGGCGAAGACCCAGACAGCAAAGATGAAGATGTCTTGGCGAAGGCAGAGCCGATCCTGTCTGCTGTGCGTCCTTTCGTGCAGAAGTACCATAGCTCTGAATATATCTCGGCCTTGGCCAACGGTGATATTTGCGTGGCCTTCGGTTGGTCCGGCGACATCCTGCAATCACGTGACCGCGCGTGGGAAGCCGACAATGGCGTTGAAGTTGCATACAATGCGCCGGTCGAGGGTGCTTTGATGTGGTTTGACCAGATGGCCATTCCAGTCGACGCGCCAAACCCCGAGGGTGCGCATGCATTCCTTGATTTCATCTTGGATGCGGAAAACATGGCTGCTGCGTCGAACTATGTCTACTACGCCAACGGCAACGCCGCTTCGAAGCCATTTTTGGTCGAAGACGTGATTGGTGATCTGGCGATCTATCCAGATGAGGCGACGCTTGAGACACTTTATACCACCACCCCCTATGACGCGCGCGCGCAGCGGTTCGTCACGCGGATGTGGACACGTGTGAAGTCCGGCACCTAAAGTAACACCAGCCCCGGCCTGCCCAGCTGGGCCGGGGCGCTTTGACAGACCCAGATCTGAGGCCCGATCATCTATGCCTGAATCCGCTTTTGCGCCTTGGAATGATCCTGCCGAAAAACCCCTGATCCAGTTTCGCAATGTCACCAAAAGCTTTGGTGATTTTACCGCGATTGATGATCTCAGCATCGACATTTTTGAAAAGGAATTCTTCGCCCTGCTGGGCCCTTCAGGTTGTGGCAAGACGACAATGATGCGTATGCTGGCCGGGTTTGAAACGCCGACCTCTGGCACGATCATGCTGGACGGGCAGGATATCGGCCCCATTCCCCCCAACAAGCGCAGCGTGAACATGATGTTCCAGTCCTACGCGCTGTTTCCGCATCTGACCGTTTATGACAACATCGCCTTTGGCCTGAAACGTGACAAGCTGCCTGCTGATCAGATTGACGCGCGGGTGAAGGAAATGCTGCGGCTGGTGCAAATCGAAAAGTTCGGTCAGCGCAAGCCAGAGCAGATATCCGGTGGACAGCGTCAACGCGTGGCCTTGGCCCGGGCCTTGGCGAAAGCGCCCAAGCTGTTGCTTTTGGATGAACCATTGTCGGCCCTCGACAAAAAGCTGCGCCAAGACACCCAGTTTGAGCTGATGGACATTCAGGAAAAGACTGGCACCACCTTTGTCGTTGTCACCCATGATCAGGAAGAGGCGATGACTGTCGCATCCCGCGTGGCGGTGATGGATCATGGCAAGCTAAAACAAGTCGACACGCCGGAACGTATCTATGAGGCCCCCAACAGCACCTATGTGGCGGACTTTATTGGTGACGTGAATATCATCGCAGGTCACGGCCAGATGCAGGGCGAAGTGATGGCAATCACATGGGCCGAAGGGCAGCCGCCGATCATTGGTACGCCATCAAAGCCGATGGGTGATGGAAAGGTCAGCTTTGCGATCCGTCCCGAAAAGGTGGCGATTGCGGCGGAAAAGCCGACCGACCGGAACAATGTGGTGCAGGGCAAAGTCCTCGACATTGCCTACCTTGGCAACCTGTCCACCTATCACGTGCAGCTACCCAATGGCATCGTGATCAAGGCGCAAGCGGCCAACTCGCGCCGCCGCGCCAGCCTGCCATTTACCTGGGACGATGAGGTCTGGCTGTCATGGAGCGACACAGCCGGCATCGTGTTGGACAGCTGATGAACCCGCGCCGTCTCTCTCTGATTGCGGTCCCCTACATTTGGCTGTTGGCGCTGTTTTTGGTGCCCTTCCTGATCGTCTTCAAGATATCCTTGTCTGACATCGCTCTGGCGATCCCGCCCTACACGCCGACCTTGGAACTATCCGAAGGCTGGGCAGGGATGCGGGATCTGGTATCGCAACTGGATTTTGAGAATTTTGAGTTTCTGGCCACCGATGATCTTTATTGGAAAAGCTATCTGTCCAGTGTGCAGATCGCGCTGATTTCGACCTTCATCTGCCTGCTGATCGGCTTTCCAATTGCCTATGGGATGGCGAATGCGCCGACGGAATGGCAGCCAACCCTGATGCTTTTGGTGATCCTGCCGTTCTGGACCAGCTTTCTGATCCGGGTCTATTCGCTGATCGGCATACTTAGCCAGGAAGGCATGCTGAACCAGTTCCTAATGTGGATTGGTTTAATCAACGAACCGCTTGCGATCATCAACACGAATATCGCTGTCTATATCGGTATCGTCTACACCTACTGCCCGTTCATGATCCTGCCGATCTATGCCACACTGATCAAACTGGACGGGTCGCTGCTGGAAGCGGCAGAGGATTTGGGGTGTTCACGGACGGAAGCCTTCTGGCGTATCACTATCCCGCTGTCCAAGGCAGGCATCATCGCGGGCTGTTTCCTTGTTTTCATCCCAGCGCTGGGCGAGTTCGTGATCCCGTCACTGTTGGGCGGCTCTGATACGCTGATGATCGGCAAGGTATTGTATGAGGAATTCTTTGCAAATCGCGATTGGCCCGTTGCCAGTGCGGTTGCCGTGATCCTGCTGCTGATCCTGATCATCCCGATCGTGCTATACCAACGCAACGAGCAAAAGATCATGGAGGCCGAGACATGAGGCGGCTGACATGGTTCAACGCGACCTCGCTGACGCTGGGCTTCGCGTTCCTCTACATCCCGATGATTATTGTGATCGTCTATAGCTTCAACGAAAGCCGCCTGGTCACCGTCTGGGGTGGTTTTTCGACCAAATGGTATGGGGAGCTGTTGCAGAACGAAGCCTTCCTTGATGCAGCTTGGGTGACGTTCAAGGTCGGTTTCTTCTCATCCATTATTGCGACGATCCTTGGCACGATGGGGGCCTACGTGCTGGTGCGCGGCGGGCGGTTCTATGGGCGTACCTTGTTTTCTGGAATGATCTACGCCCCATTGGTGATGCCAGAGGTGATCACAGGTCTTTCGCTGCTTTTGCTGTTCATTTCGATCGGGCTGGACCGTGGGTTGTTCACCATCGTGCTGGCGCACGCCACATTTTCAATGTGCTACGTGTCCGTCGTGGTCAGTTCGCGGCTCGTCAGCTTTGATCGGTCGGTGGAGGAAGCGGCGCTTGATCTTGGCTGTACGCCGTTTGAGGCGTTCCGTCTTGTTACCTTGCCCATTATTGCACCGGCGGTGATTTCGGGCTGGTTGCTGGCTTTAACCCTGTCACTGGACGATCTGGTGATCGCGTCCTTTGTCGCAGGGCCATCCGCGACAACCCTTCCGATTAAGGTGTTCAGTTCCATCCGACTGGGCGTAAGTCCAGAGATCAACGCTTTGTCGACGATCTTGATTGGCTTGGTCACCGTTGGAACAGTCGCCGCTTCGCTGACCACAAAGCGGGCCGTCGTGCGCCGCAAACGAGAAGAGCAAATGGCCGAACAGTCGGGTTGAACCAAAATAAAAAGCCCCGACACAACATGTGTCGGGGCTTTCTCGTTTCAGTGCTCGACGCTTGCGCGCCACGAATACTGTTAGGCTACAGACGGGCGATTACTGCGCCGGCTGATCAGACCCAAACCACCAAGACCGCTGAGAAGCAGGAGCAAACCAGCAGGCAGTGGCACAGCGGCGACTTCAATTCTGAAATCGACACCAAGGCTTGATCCGTCTTCTTCGCCTTGGAAACCAGCGCCCCAAAGGCCCACGATGCCATCATCAAACCAGTTGGCAACTGGGTTGAAAGCAGCGTCGAAAAAGATGAAATCGTAGTCGCCATCTTTGCCGTGAATAGACCCGTCAATGATGATGTTAAACAGGCCAGCGATGCCAACGGCAGTGCCGTCCTGACGATCTGTCAGGTTCAGCGTTCCAACAGCAGTAGCTGTACCGCCACCAACAAGGTCCATCACAAAGCTGATAGCGCCCGTGCCGGAGTTCCACCAGCCAGAACCAGTTCCGGTTGCCTGATCTGCAATAGCACCGCACATGCCGTTACAGCCTGTGGCCTCGTGGAAAAGTGTGGAGCCAAATCCTTCATCAACAAGGTTTTGGAATCCGTCGATCCGATAGGTTGCGGCATTTGCCGCCGATAACGAACCAAGAATAAGAGCAAAGCTCAAAGCAAGTGTTCTTAGCATTAATGTGTCCTTCCAATGATACTCATCAATCACCAGCCATCAGGCGGAAATGCACCAATGGTAAAGCGAGTGTTAAGCTTCAGTCGCAGTACTGTCAAAAAAACTGGACCATTAATTCCTGAGGCGGACAAAGTTGCCTTGGGTTGTATATTGTTTCTGTTTTGAGAGTATCTTGGTGCTTTTTGGCGCCGGAAATCACGCCGTTTCATCTCCGAGCAGCTTAACGAGGAACAAATACCAGGGTGAGTCGGATTTCGATTGCCACCACTGACGTGTTGCTGGTGGGCCTAAGGCATGCGCCCCGCGCAGATACTCGGCGTCAGCTTTCAAGGTCAGCCCGTTGTCTAAGGCGAACATTGCCTGCACCCCGACAAACCCGCCCAAAAATGTTTCGGCGTCCGCGTGGTCGATGGTGAATGGATCGCTGAACTGTACACCTTCGGCTGTCGTGTGAATGGTGCGCGCTTCATAATCTTCTTCGCTGCTCATCCGCCCATCAATGCCGCCGCGAAACTCGGCGTCAAAGCCGCCAAACGTGTAGCCGAGGCCGATCTGATGCCGTGCACTCAGCGTTTGCGCGATGCGGCTGTCAACGCTGAGGTTCGATCCACGCGTCCCGCTTTCTTCAAAGGCGTCAAAGGCGTTGATGGTGTAGTTGAGTTCGCTCGACGGGCGCACCTCGAAGATGCCCAAAGGGCTGACAAAGCCGGTCGCGTTTGCCGAAAAACTCAGAAACTTGCCGGTCATCTCGGCCGTGGCTGTCTCCAAGCCATCGATGATGGATGTGTCGAACGTAAGCCTTTTGCTGTCCTGCCGTTGTTTACGACCACTGCATCATTCCCCAGCACGACGATCCCTTCTGAGTCGGACCCATCAATGTCCAGCGTGGCATTGTTGACGACGGTCGCGTTGTCGCCGTCGACATCAATACCGTTGGAACCGGTCTCGGTCGTGGACACCAAGCCGTTGTTGGTCACATCGGCAAAATCACCGTCAACTTCTATGCCGTCAGACGAAATGCCACTCGTTGCGACAACACCGGTTTCTGTATTCACAATGATCGCATTGTCGCCGTTAACCTCGATCCCATCGTCGGTGATTGTACCACCGCCGATGGTGCCTGCGTTGGTGACCTGCCCGTCGTTACCATTCAGAATGATACCACCATCACCAGAGGTGATATCGCCATTGTTTGTGATCTCGACAGCGTTGCCTGCAGCTTCGATACCGGTGGCATCAATGCCCAACGTTGTGATTGTGCCATCGTTGACGATGACATTGCCGTCCCCGGTAGAATTGACGCCATCATCCTCATCGGTTATCAATGATCCCGCCTGCCTCAACTGTGACGCTGTCACTGTCGCCATCAATCATCACCGTATCCGTGACAACCTCTCCATCAGCGACCACGACGGCCTCTTGTGCAAAAGCAGACTGATAGCTCATCAATCCCAGCATAAGTGCGACCGGTGAAATCAGGTGGGATGGGGTCGCCACAGCAAAGCGGGTGTGTCGGGGAGGGCTGGTCAATGGGGCGGTGTGGTTCAACGACTTCCAGTTTTGATGTTTGCTGCCGCGGCAATCAAAGCGGCTTGGAAGGGTTACGCACTGTCGTTAGAAACTATTCTCGCGAGGTCGAAATAAATTTGACCAAATGGAATAAATTTTGGCGTGACGCATGACGATCCGGCGTAACGCTTTGTGAGTATTTATATTTTTTGTTTTCGAGCCGATCACAGAATAGAATGATCTGCTCATGCGTAGACCTCATATGATCCGCGTGGCTAATTCTCCATGCTCCTGTCGCAACATTCAAAAGGACGCATTCCCATGAACATTCTCTTCATCATGTACGACCAACTTCGCTTTGATTACCTTAGCTGCGCGGGGCACCCCCATCTGCAAACACCGAACTTTGATCGGGTGGCTGCAATGGGCCTGCGATTCACAAATGCTTACGTTCAGTCACCTATCTGCGGGTCCAGCCGAATGTCGTTTTACACAGGGCGCTACCCGTCAAGCCACGGGGCCCAATGGAACAACTTCCCATTGCGCGTGGGTGAGCTGACATTGGGCGATCACCTGCGCAAAGCGGGCATGGATTGCTGGTTGATCGGTAAGACGCACATGGAGGCCGACGTCGAAGGTATGGAGCGACTGGGCCTTGACGCGGATAGCGTGATCGGCGCGCGGCAGGCAGAGTGCGGGTTTGACATCTACATCCGCGACGACGGCCTTTGGGCAGAAGGTATCAAGGGGATGTATGACGAGAGCCGCTCGCCTTATAACGAATACCTCAAGGAAAAGGGATATACGGATACGGACAATCCGTGGGCAGATCATGCCAATGCTGGCGTGAAAGACGGCAATCGCATTGCATCGGGCTGGATGTATGAAAACGCTGACAGGCCGGCGCATATCCATGAAGAGGATTCTGAGACTGCCTGGCTCACAAGTCGCACCATTGATTTCATGAAACAGGCCAAAGACCCCTGGTGCGCGCATGTCAGCTATATCAAGCCGCACTGGCCCTATATCGTGCCCGCGCCCTACCACAACATGTTCGGCCCCGAACATGTGCCGGAGCCACGTCGGCACGAGATGGAACTGGAAAACACCCACCCCGTCTTTAACGCCTACATGTTCAATCGCGTGGGTCAGGCGTTTCAACGCGAAGAGGTCCGCCAAAAGGTGATCCCCGCCTATATGGGGCTGATCAAACAATGCGACGATCATTTGGGGCGTATTCTAGACCATCTCGAAGAAACCGGTGAGATCGACAATACGATGATCGTTCTGACATCAGACCACGGCGACTATCTGGGTGATCACTGGATGGGCGAGAAGTCCCTGTTTCATGATCAGTCCGCGAAGGTTCCGATGATCATCTATGATCCGCGGCGCGACGCGAATGCAACGCGGGGCAAAACCAGCGATGCGTTGGTGGAAAGCCTCGATATCGCGGCGACGTTCGTCGAGGCCGCGGGCGGTGAAGTGCCCGAACATATCCTCGAAGGCCGCTCGCTCTTGCCGTTGTTGGCGGGCAAGCGACCGCGCTGGCGCGAGTATCTGATCAGCGAGTTCGACTATTCAGCCAGCCCTGTTGGTGGGGAGTTGTCAGATGACTATTGCCTGAAACCGCGCGATTGCCGCTTGTTCATGGTTTTCGATGGACGGTTCAAGATGATGCATGCCGAAGGGGGCTTTCGGCCGATGCTGTTTGATCTCAAGACTGATCCTGATGAATTCGTTGACCTGGGCAAAACCGACACGCATGCCGAGACGCTTGATCGGCTTTACGGGTATTTGGCACAATGGGGTCGCCGGATGTCGCAGCGGGTCACAAAGTCCGACGAGGCGATTATCGATATGCGTGGCAAGGCCGGGCTAAAAGGTGTCCTTCCGTTTATGTATGATGGCACAGAGGTGCCTAAGGCATTGATTACCCACTATGTTGGAAGGTCACCGAAGCTACCTGAGAAGTAGCTTTTGCGCGGCGAACCGGCATCTTGATCCCTCTGCTTTGATGTACTGCAAGGCAGAGGGATCCGTCGTTACGACAGTCGGTCAGGAATTCCTGTCTTGTGAGAATCTCAAAATTAGCCCACCCTAGGCTTATATTTCAGGGACCCATTATTTTTCGGGTCTGTATATTTTTAGACGTTGGGGGGAGTGTATTTCATGAGTTCCACCAAAGAAGTTGTTGTGTCCCTGATGGGCACACCTGCGGTTAGGATTGGCGGTCAACGCCAGCATTTATCGCTGACGCGACAGACCAGATTGCTTTTCTTCATGCTGTCTGCACATGCCAATCGTGGCTTGCGCCGAGAACGCATCGCCGAAGGGCTTTGGCCGGACACCGACGACCAAAAAGCAAACTCGTCGCTCAACACTGCCGTCTGGCGCGTGAAGCGAGCGCTTGCGTCATTTGAGGGGATGCATGTCGTCACTTTGGATGGCCTGGTGCGGCTGACGGTCGAAGATGCCGTCGCCGTGGATATCGTGCTACTCGAGGAAGCTGTGGTTGCGGCGGAGCGCTGCCGCACCCAATCGGAGGGCTCCTCCGTGGTGGAAGAGCAACTGACCGAAGCCGTCGCCGCCTGCCGTGGGTCTTTTATGGATGGGTTTTCGACAGATTGGATTTTGCCGCTGCGGGAAAAATATCATGAGATCTGGGTGCAGGCGCTCCATCATCTGATGGCATTTGCGACCGAACGTCAGGAATTTGCCAAAGCATTGACATGGGGCCGTGCCATTCTGAACGCCGATCCGTTTCGGGAAAACATCCAGCGTGATGTCATGTTACTCTATGCTTTGAATGGGCAACGGGCACAGGCCATTATGCAGTTCAGACGGCTCAAGCGCCTGTTACGCGCTGAGTTGGATATCGAACCACTCCCGGAAACGATCGCACTGGCTTCGCGTTTGAGTGGTCCGTCTCCTTGCGATAACCGCCCGTTCCATATTCAGACTGAACCCATTGGATCCGCCCTCTGCGTACCCGCCTGACGACCAAGCAGAACATGACATATCTGAACCCTCCTATGACCTAGGAGGGTTTTTTCGTGTCTTTGATCAGTCTGTGATGCAACTGTGACCGATTTGGTGGGCAACTGGGATCGGCATGTGATCGTCGCGTGTTTGATCCGTCAGTGAATCAAAAGAGCCGCATCCTAACGTCGTTACATCCTGAAAGGGATTTGAAACCAACGACGGATTGCAACCGGTGCAAAAAACTGACCTTCCATCACACCCCGGGACACGCTCATTTGTGGTGCGTGTTCAGGCACCCAAAGGCTGGCATGACATGCCACGCCGCGTGCGTGTGGAAGACGTCAGCCGCGAGCAGACCCACCATTTCAAATCCTTGACGGACGCGTTTTCGGCAATTCGCCAAGCGCTCAACGAAACGGAGACGCCGCCCGCGTCGTCATCCAAACCGCATTAAGAGAGGTCTTTCATGATCAATCCGACTTATCCCGGTGTGTATGTGCGCGAGAAGAGCTCAGGCGCCCGTGCGGTGGCCGGTGTTGCCACATCAATCACAGCATTTGTGGGCATGACCGAGCGCGGACCGCTCAATGCCCCCAAGCAAGTATTCAACCTGCAGGACTATGAACGAAACTTTGGTGCGGGGCCCGCAGGCGGTGAGATGTTGCCGCAGGTCAAACTGTATTTTGATAACGGTGGTGGGCAGGCCTATATCACCCGCATTGCAAATAACGCGGTCCAGGCCCTGATCGAAGTGAACGATGAAGCGCAGGCCGCGTCCTTGCAATTCATTGCCAAGGGTCACGGAATTGCCGGCAACCGCATCCGGGTAGAAGTAAGTTACGACTCCATCTCGCCCGAGAGCCGGTTCAATCTGCGGATATATCGGCGGAATGTGTCGACGACCGGTACGGTGTCAGAGGATGACGTCGAGAATTTCACCAATCTTTCGATGAACCCTAGCGACCCCGCTTATGTGAAATCGATTGTTGATATCCAGTCCGCGCTTGTTTCCGTTGAAAATGTATCGACGCCACCGGCAGCGGGCACCCCAAGCACGCTGTTTGGCGGGATTATTTTCCCCGACTCAACAACCGACACACGCGACATCATGCATGCGCGTCTGGGCCTCGCCCCTGCAACGCCAAATGGCACCTTCGGCCTGCAGGTACGCATTGATGAAGGGGCCGCTATCCCGGTGTCCGTATCGCTCGATAACACGCAATCCATGACGGCGATGGCGACGGCAATCACGGATGCAATTAACACCGCGCTGGCCAGCGAAGTTCCGACAGCCAATTTTGTGGCCAGTTGGGCAGCTAACAACGCTGATGACAGGCGCCAGATGGTGCTGAGCTGCAATGACCATTCATTTGAGTTTGTTCCCGGAACGACGAATGATCTGACCGCACCACTTATGATGACAGAATCGCAGGGCGCGGTTTACCTGGACCGTTTTGCCGCAACCAGACCCGCCCCGAACGGGCTGGCCAGCCGCGTGAGTGGTGCCGTTGGCGGTGGTGACATTGACCGGCTGACGGCATTCTCGGTTCTGCCCAAAGCGGACGTGTCCCATGTCGGGGCGACGCATTCCACCCAACTGGCCTTTGGCAACGGTGAGCTGGTGAACTATTCCGCCGCGGGGGCCATGCGCGAGGGGACGGTTTATCAACCCGTGGCACCCGACAGCGCGATGGGGTCCATGCTGAACATTCGCGAGAACCTGAACGCGATCGCGACAGCGCTTGGCACTGACCTTGGCACAGCGGCGACTGTGTCCGTGCAGGGTTTTCGCATCGTGATCAAGACAGCGCTAGATGGTTCTGACGCTGATGCAAATCTAGCAGTACAAAGTTCGGATGCGGATTTCTCAAATCCAATTACAGCACCGTTGGAGGCCGCAGGGGCCGTTTTCGACGGCACTGAAGCACTCTTTAACGTCAAAGCCTACACGCTTGGGCGTGCCAATGGCGCCGCCGGACAAGGTAATTATCAGGACCGCGCTGCTGCCGTTGATGGCGACGATGGCACGGTGCCGACCTTGCCGGATTATCGCGCTGCATTCGATAGACTGTCCGAGGACGTAGACCTGTTTAACATCATGGTTCTGCCGCGCTGTCATGATGGCACGACCGAGCAGTCAGATGCAGATCGCAAGGCCGCGTTCAACCTGGGCAGCAGCGTCTGCGCAAAGGAACGCGCTTTCCTCTTGGTTGATGCGCCTTCAACCGATCCTGTGAACGCGTGGAGTTCCGTGGATCGGGCCCGCGATGGCGCAAATCTCTTGCGGGTTGGTTTGGAAACCAAAAGCTCTGCCGTTTATTGGCCGGGGCTTGTGATGGCGGATGGCACGCGTCAGGATCCATCAGGCGCCATTGCCGGGTTGATGGCGCGTACAGATGGCACGCGTGGGGTCTGGAAGGCTGCCGCGGGTGTAGAGGCCACGATCCGCGGCGTCGCCGGTGTCGAATACACCATGAGTGATGACCAGAATGGTGTTCTTAACCCTTTGGCTGTGAACGCAATTCGTCTGTTTCCATCGGGTGTTTTGAGTTGGGGCGCGCGGTCGCTTGTCGGGTTCGACGGCTCCGGTGACCAAGACAACAAGTACTCAAATGTTGTGCGGACCAAGAACTTTATTCAAGAAAGCCTGTATCGCGGTCTACGTTTTGCGGTGTTTGAACCGAATGCCGAACCGTTATGGGCGCAGATACGACTGGCGGCCGGTTCATTTATGAATGGCCTCTATCGTCAAGGCGCGTTCAAGGGCGAAAAGGCATCAGACGCCTATTTTGTTATTTGCGACAAAACAACAACCACGCCGACGGACATCAACCTCGGGATCGTTAATGTGACCGTGGCGTTTGCGCCCCTCAAACCCGCTGAATTTGTCGTGCTGACGCTCAGCCAGATCGCCGGCCAGGCGCAAGTGTAACAGGAGGTCGCAATGGAATTTACAGTCAACGCAACCCGCATTGATCCTTACCGTAACTTCAAATTCCGCGTCGTGTGGGATGGTCTTGTCGTCGCAGGTGTCAGCAAGGTCAGTGGCCTGAAAGCAACCCGCGAAGTGGTCAGTCACCGGCATGGGGGGGATTTGTCGACGAAACGGCATACGCCAGGTGTCACAAGCTTCGAACCTATCACGCTGGAACGTGGTCTCAGTCATGACCATGCGTTTGAGGATTGGGCAAATCTTGTCTACTCCACCGAAGGTGACGGCGGCGTTAGCCTTGCAAACTTTCGCAAGGACATCACGATTGATCTTTATAACTTGCAAGGTGTGAAGGTTCTAAGCTGGCAGGTATTTCGCTGTTGGGTCAGCGAAATGACGGCGGTGCCAGAGTTGGATTCCAACGGGAATGCTGTCGCCTTTGAATCGATCGTCTTGCAGAACGAAGGCTTCTCTCGCGATGTAGCCGTTGTCGAAGAGCTTGAGTTCTAGAGGTCCGACAGGTGACTGGCTCTAACCATATCGCACCTTGCGGAACGCGTTTTGCTTTTGCGCCCCTTAGGGGGGTGCAAGAGGCGCAGATTGCCAATGCTGAAGGTGAGGTGTCCGCCTGTGCTTCGGGATTGCTGGCATCACTTGTCACCGGGATCTGGCGGCATTATGATCCTGTCGCGTTTGATGATCTGACGCTTGCAGAATGCGATGCCGCGCTCGCGGCGCTTTATGCTCAGTTGTATGACGATGCTGTGCAATGCGAGGCGCGTTGCCGTGCGTGCGATGAGCCTTTCGAATTTGCGTTGAGCTTGAAGACTTTCCAAGAGCAGGCTTGGGCCAGCGCCGCCGACTTTGCAGGTGACCATTGGGGTGAATTGAGAACACCGTCCGGGCGCGTCATCCGCTTGCCGCGTGTCAGCGATTTGTCAAAACTACATCCAGGCGACCAAGATGCATGGATGCGCGCCTGCCTGATCAAGGGCACATTCGACACTGAAGCGCTCCAGGGGGAACTCGCCGCCGCTGGCCCGATCCTGAGCCAAGACATCAACACCGCGTGCCCGGAGTGCAAGACTGCCAATTTGGTCCGCTTTGATATGGCGCAATATCTTGTGGATACGCTGGCAGGCGAGGCCGCGTTCCTGTGGCGCGAAGTGCATCTGATTGCCAAGACCTATCATTGGTCCTTGCATGAAATCCTCGGACTTACCCGCGCGCAACGTCGGGAGATGGCAGGCCTGATCGTGGCTGAACGTCCGCGTGTGAGGGCAGTCTCATGAGCGGGTTTATACAACGGTTGCTTGATCGTGGTGTCGGTGCGAACGTCACGCCACCGAGTGCTAATTCCCTGGCGCGAACGACCTCTCCTTTGGCAGCCCATGATCAGCGGATGCACACGCCGGCCTTTCGTGGCTTGGGGCTGCCATTCGATGTTCCCGTGACTGATACACTGCCTGATGCGGGGTTCTCTTTGCCTGACGATGCGCCCGTCGCACGCCCGTCACCGCTGAATACCGAGCCAAGCCGAGGGATTGAAAGTGCGGCCTCTCCAGCGCCAAGACCTTACACCGATATCGCCGTGGATCCGGGACGTCACGTGCAGGCTGCGACGCCACAGTTTGACCCGATTGCGGCACTCAGGGCGCAGGACAAACCGCGCGCGCAAGACAATCCAACGGAAGAGAAAACAGTCATTGTCGAAACAAGGCCGCCCGTTGTCGCACAAGCTGAGGTCGCACCCCCAACCCATGATCCGGTTCTTGATACTGTTGTACCTGACGCACGTACGCCTGCGCATGTGACGCCAACAGCAAAGGTGCCGGCGCCATCTGTTGCCCCTTCGGTAGAGGCTCCCGCGGCAACGCCGCTTCGCCCCTCCTTTTGGCCGAAGCAAGAGGACTTTGAACCAACTGCTGCTCCCACACCCGATCTGCCGGGAGCCACCGCGCCGCCCCCCGTGGCTCCGCAAGAACCGCGCCGCGAGCAGTTAGATGTCTTACCGGTGCGTCCGCCTACGCCGATGCCTGTCGTGCCAGAGATCGAGACGGCTATACCGGACGTGTCGCCGGCGCCTACGGTTGAAACCGTTGAGAAGATCGTCGAACGGATCGTGGAAAAACCTACCACCCAGAGCCAACAGCAGCAGACCCGCCCCAAGTCGGGGCCGATCACCGCTGAGAGTGTCTCGAAAATCGGCGCCTTACCTGTTCGGCGGCGGGTGAACAGCATCTTTGGCATGAGAAGGCTCTAAGATGTTGCAAGCCTCCATCTTTGATGTGTCCACCGCGATGCGCAATCTTGTCTGGTTCAATATCCGGCGGATGTACGGTTTTGGCGAAGGCGACATAGACGTGACACTCTTGCCGCCAGAGGAAGTTACCACAGATCAGGTCCCGGTGATCAATCTGCATCTCTATCACGTGTCAGAGGACCCGACTTATCGTAACGCAGTCGGCTTCGATAACCTTGTTCCGGCCATTGCCGGTCAACCAATGGCGCTGCGATTGTTCTACATCATGACCGCACATCTTGAATCGAATGGCCTGCCAAATGCGCAAGTGGTGCAAGAGTTCCTGAGTGCGGCCATGAAAAGCCTTCATGATTTCCCAGTGATCAACAACACGCTTGCCTTGCCCTTTGTTGATGGCGGCGTTCCGCAGCAAATCATGCCGGATAATCTTGCAAGCAGCGGTCACCGCATTGAAGTGGCCTTGCGCAATCTGGAACCCGAAGACAACATTAACTTTTGGTCCACCGAGGAACAAAAAACCCCGCGGCTGTCGGCATATTACGAAGTCCGCACGATGTTTCTTGAACCGGAAATCCCCACAGTGGCAAGCGGCACTGTTTTCGATGTTGGCCTTTATGTCAAAGCCTCCTCTGCTGCACGGCTCACGGGATCACGTGCGCTGTTAAGCTTTGATATGCCCGTCGAGACAGGTTTGGGCGCGCAATCGCTTGATGTCGTTCCTGCGCGGGCGGTTCTCTGGGCAGCGCCCAACGCGGCGCAGGACCGCGTTCGTCTGACGGGTGATAACCTGACCGCCGGAGATGCGCGGCGGCTGAGCCTGATCCAGAACGGAACAAGCTTTGAAATTGATGCCGCGTTGAACCCTGACTGGGATGTACAGTTTGAGACAGGCGAAATCAGTTTTGTTCCGCAGGCTATATTGAACATTTCTGATGGTGTCGGAGGATCGAACCCGCAGCCGGTTGTTCCGGGACGACCAGAGTTCGGGCTCGAGGTCATCGCATACCGGATGCAAGGCACCGTACGCTTGGAGAACGTCTATGACGCCGGCAAGGTTGCCGTTCCTCTTGGGGTGCGGATCATCGATGAGACTGGTCCTGTCGCCAACGTATTTCGTGTGAATGTCGAAGCCGTCACGGACCTGACGACCGCTGAGATCACGCTCGCGACGGATGGCCAGTATTATACCGAGGATACCGCAAACCCACAGCCGGTTGCGCCAGGGACATACGTTCGGCAGTCCGATCATCTTTTCATACTTCCGCACTTACCCGCACCGCTTACAGGGGCACATTCTGTGCAGCTCTTTGTTGATGGCGCCGAAAGTCAACCGTTCTGGATCGAGGCTGGGCCATGAGTATCACCTTTGAGACCGATGCCTATTGGGCCGTGCACGACGCACGTGCGCGGCTGACGGCGCGCGCCCAGTTTCTGGCCACAGAACCCGCGCAGGACACGCCAGAGGCCGCCTTTGCATTTCATGGTATTCTCAACCTGGAGAGTGCACCCCGGCGTGGGATGCGGGCAAAGCTTGTCGAGCAGTTTCGCCTGAACAGCGCAGAAGCGGCCATGTTGGATCTCGCCATTGCTGTTCGGTATGACCCATCACTGGAAGCGATTGTTGCCGAGATACAAGGCAAGCCCTGGCGCCCCATGCCGACCGAAGCCTTGGCACGACGGCTTTATGGTTTGCCTGATGGTGAAATCTGTCGGCCTACAAGCGTGCTGATGCGGTGGGGTATGCTGCACGCCGTTGCTGAACCGTCGGGTGCTGCGCCCGGATTTGCGGCAGACGCCCGGATCGTGGATTTCTATGCTGGCAAAGCAAGCCTTAGCGCGCAGTTGGTAGGTCTGGCACGTCCGACACCGGTCGATGCAGTTCTACCGCATTGGGACCTGCGGGCGTGGATTGATGACATCTCACAGATGCAGGCCCGCGCGGGTGCCGTACGTTTGGTCATTCTGGGAACTCAGGCGACCGGTAGGTCTCTTGCCGCGCAAGCCTTGGCACAGCAAATGGGCCGCGAGGGGCTGCTTCTTGGCGATGTCCCGGTTTGGGAAGCGCAGCGGTTTGCGTTTCTGACAGATATGCTGCCGATTTGGACAAAGCCGCCCGAGGCGTGGTCTTCGCCCGGTGGCTATGTGCCGTTGCAAATCCTGCTGAGCGATCATGCGCCCGCGCCGGTCGATGGGATGGTGGACTTTGTTGTGTCACTGCCAGCGATGACACCTGCGCTGCGGCATCAGTATTGGCAAACACTCACGGGCAGCCAACAATTGCCGTTCAGTTGCCAAGGGGCATCTGCGGCCGAGCTTTTGCGACAGTCCCTGTTGGTCCGTGCCGATGGCACCATCGCAGAGGAAACCGGACGTGTCGCATACGAGCTGGCCGAAGTTGGCAGTCTGCGGCGGCCATCTGTGTCATGGGACGACATGATACTGGACGCACGCGTGGTGGATCAGTTGATGAATTTCGCTGATGAGGCAAGATTGCGCAGCACGTTGTTGTCGCGTCCCGAGGTGCATCGCCTTTTTGCCCGCGATGCGGCCCCGATTGCCCTGTTTTCTGGCCCCCCCGGCGTTGGCAAGACAATGGCTGCCGAATGCGTAGCGGGTGCGCTGGGCTTACCATTGCTGGTGATTGACGTCAGCCGCACGGTTAGCAAATACATTGGTGAAACGGCAAAAAATCTCAGCAAGGTTTTTGAGCGGGCCGACCGGCTCGGCTGTATGCTCTTTTTTGACGAAGCTGACACGTTTTTTGCGAAGCGGTCAGACGGCACCGATAGCATTGACCGACACACCAACAGCGACACCAACCACCTGCTGCAATTGATCGAGGCCTATGAGGGTCCGGTCATCCTCTCCACCAACAAGCGCGGAAACATTGATGAAGCATTTTTTCGGCGGATGCGGCACAGCATTGGTTTCCGCAAGCCGGATCAAAACCAACGCCTTGCGCTTTGGCAGCAGTTCGCGCGCATTCTTTTTGGCGTCGAAGATATGCCGGGCCTTGAGTTGTGTGCCGACCGCTTTGATTTCTCTCCCGCCCAGATCAAGAGTGCGGTGCTTACCGCCCATTTCGCGGCATTGGGTAGCAAAGCAGAGCCGCAAAAGGCGCTGGACCAGTTGGCGTTCTTGCGTGCCGCCGAACGCGAAATGAAAAAAGAAGGTCGGTCGATGCCAAACGACCTGAAGCTTCTGCTGTCGCGTGATGATGCGGAGGCCAGCTATGTCGCTTAGTGGTTACGCGCGCACGCCCTCTGTGATCCCCGGTGCTTTCGTGCAGATCATTGATGATGTTGTTCTGCCAATCCCCAATATCATCGCCTTTCAGTATAATCCTGCCACCATGTCGCGCAACTGGGAGGTTTGGAACCCATTCGAAGTGGATCAAGCCAGCCGCGGCGTGCAGGCACCCACGGTTCAGCCCTATGCACCGCAAGAAAAATTTTCATTCTCGCTAGAGTTATCTGCTGTCGACGACATGGAGGACAGTTTCCCACCGGCGGTCGCGACCGGAGTCGCACCCCAAATTGCGGCCCTGCAGAAACTGACGCAACCGACCAAGGGACTTCTTGGCGACCTTGTGGCCTCTGCGCAGGCCTTGGCTGGCAATGATGCGGCGACCGTGGAACGTCCAACGGTTCCGATTGTCCTGCTCATTCTTGGTCCCGGGATCATTTACCCTATTCGGGTCACAGCAATGTCCGTCGAGATCAAGGAATTCACCCAGTTTCTTTATCCTCACATGGCGACGGTTCAGATCGAAATGACAGTCCTGACGCCTGACGTTTTCAAGTGCAAGCAGACCGCCGCAACCGAGATCGCAGTCGGCACTTACAACTTTACCAAACTGCAAGAAGACATCCTTGCGGTGGCGAACATTGCGACCTCTGCAAAGACAATTGTCGGCGCACTGCCGTTCTAGAAGGAGACACAATGGCCCCGTTTGATAAATCCAGTCGCTACGTCAAACATGCGGATGTTTACCTCAGCACGGATCGGTTGGGACGCGACGTTCGTGCCTTAACCCCGGCAGAAATTCCGCCGGTGCGCGAACTGGGTGTTCATCTGCGGCGTGATGGTCAGCGGCTTGATCATTTGGCGTCGCATTATCTTGATCATGACACCGGGTATTGGCGCATCGCGCGCCTGAACGATGCAATGAGCCCCGATACACTCACGGATGCCCGCCGCATCAAAATTCCGGTCAGGCGGTAAGCGATGAGTTTTGGCGCAGAAATCCTTTTTGGTGATGACAACAAGCCCTTGCCGGATGAGGTCGCCCAGTGGCTGGCCGAAGTGCGGGTTGAGCAGGAACTGAACAAACCGGCCAAGTTCGCGCTGCGTTTCGAGGATGACCTGTGCGGCGAAACGCCCGCCGTTTCCGGGCGCAATGAACTGACCGCCAACACAATGATGAGCATCATGGTCGCGAATGGAAATGAGAAGGTTTGCCTGGTGCGCGGGCGCGTTACGCAGGTCAAGACATCGTCGCAACTGGGCGGACCAGGATCGTGGGTCGAGGCCCACTGCCTCAGCCGGCAGGTTGAAATGGATCGCGAGACCTTTCAGATCAACTGGACCGGTCCGGAAGGCGACATCGTCAAGAGCGTGCTTGCAGGGTATGATTTTGTGCCTGACGTCAAAAACGTGCAGGACAAGACCTATGACGACGAGGACCAGCTGAACCAGCGCGGTACCGACTTTGCATTCCTCAACAAGATTGCATCTGAGAACGGCGTTGATTTTTGGATCAGCTATGAAACAGCCCCGCCCAATCCGCTGACGGGTGTAGCCGAGATCACCGAACATGCGCATTTTCGGATTTCGCCACAGGTGCCCGATGGTGCCTTTAACATCGGCGGTTTTGCCCTGATTCCAAGTGACGAGGGGCCGACTTTCCGCGTCAATGTCATTGGGGACGATTGCCCGAACGTGAATTTGTTCACAGCAGAGATTGATGCCGAACGCCCCAACAGCGCGGATGGCCAAGGTGTTGATCTGGCTGGTGGTGCCGAAGAACAGACCTCTTCCGAGGAAAACGCAGACACCCAAGGAGACGGTCCGACCTTGCGGGTGTTGGACGGTGTCACGCGGACCGTCGCCCCGGCCGGTCCGGGAACCGGCGAGGATCAGACCCGACGCCAAGATGCGGCCCTGCGCGCGGCCAGCTGGTTTGTTGAAGCCAAGGTGTCCACCTCGGCGCATATGCTTGGCGCTGTCCTGTCACCCCATGATCTGATCGACGTGAAGGGGGCGGGCGCTGAATATTCCATTCCCTATCAGGTCAAATCGGTGACCCACGTGATCAATGCGGCCGACCATATGATGGACGTGGTTTTACGCTCGAACTTTATCGGAGAAGCAGCATGAACCCGGTAGAAGAGCTTGAGGATCTTTATGCCGCCCTGCAAGAGCGACATTTTGGAAAATACCGTGGTTTCGTTGCGTCCAACGAGGATCCAAGTGGTCGTGGGCGGCTTCAGGTTCGGGTGCCCAACGTGATGAAAGATCAACTGATATGGGCGAACCCTTGTGTGCCCTATGCCGGTCAGGGCGTGGGTCTGTTCGCAATGCCGCCGGTGGATGCAGGTGTTTGGGTCGAGTTCGAAGGCGGCGACACCAATCACCCCATTTGGGTGGGCTGTTTCTGGGCTGACAATCAGGTCGATACCGCAGAGGCCAAGCCGGGCGTCAAAACGCTGCGCACCGATGGGGCGGTGCTGAAGTTCGACGATGATAACGGCGTCGTTACCATTGAGACCGGCGACGGCACAACGCTGACGATTGGCGGGGGCGAGATCAAGCTGGAGGCAAACGATGTGAGCGCCTCAGCGAATGGCGGAAAGCTGTCACTGAGTGCCAGTGGCTTTGACGTCAATAACGGCGCGTTTTCAGTAACCTAGGGGAAGTGATGGGCAATCCAGTCGATGCAATTGAAGGCGCTGTTGCAGATAGCACCAGCTCTCCTGCGTCTTCGGTGGTGAGCACCAATCAACGGGTCAAGACCGCAAAGGGTGCGATTGGCTTGCAAACTGATGTGCCCACCTTCTCGGGTGCGTCGGTGACAGGTGCGTGGGTGCTGGGCACGCTACGCTGCAAGGTCAATGGCATCCCGATGCTGACCACAACATCCGTCGGTGCGGGTGTTTCGGCTGTGCCGGCACCAACGGGGCCCCTGAAACTCAATCAATCGGATAGCGGGGTCAAAGCGTTGTGATGGCACAGCTAAACGCCATGTATTTCCCGTTTTCGATTGATACAGGGTCTGCCCGGACCAGAGAGATTGCGGACTATGATGCCTACATTCGGCAGCTGATCCGACAGGTCCTGCTGACCGACCAGGGTGAGCGGATCAATCGTCCGACGCTGGGGTCAAATTTGCGCGCGATGCTTTTCAACGGCAACTCTGCTGCGGCGGCGACCTATAGCAAGGCGCTGGTCTATCAGGCGCTGACCCGGTGGCTGGCCGCCTTTATCAAGGTCGCGGCGGTTGAGGCACGCGCGGATAACGCCACCCTTTTTGTTGAAGTGGAATACACCGTGATCGCCAATGGCGAGCAGCGGTTTTTGAATGTGGAGCTTGTGGTCTGATGACAGAGCTTTCGCGCCGGACCCGACTATGCCTTCAGACGCCGCCGCCGTTGACGGGTCTGGATTTTGTGCAAGTCCTTGATCATACACAACAAGACGTCCTGCATCTGTTTTTCCTCGTTGATCCACGTGATGTTGTTGATCCTGACAATATCGCGACACGCCGCTTCCCCAATGCAAATACCGGTGTTTTTCTTGATCCGCCGATGCTTGCGCAGCTGTCGATCGTTGCCAGGGAAACGGGTGAGGTGAGCACTATTGAAACGGCCCAATGGATTGACACCACATTCAACGGTGAAACGCGGCAGGCGCTTGAGGTCAGGGTCGCTGAACCCGGCAGTGCGGCGATTTTCACGTTCTCGTTCGACCATGATTTCATGGACCGCTTTTTTGACGAGGTGGCATTTTCGTTCAAGCAAGCCTGCCCATCTGGAACCGATTGCAAACCAGTTTGCGATTGTCCGGAAGAAGACATCGCAAATGTCGCGATAGACTATCTCGCGCGGGACTTCAGTTCGCTTAGCGGGGCTTTGCTCGATTTTGCAGCACAGCACTATCCTGAGTGGGAGGCGCGCGTCGAAGCCGATCAGGCGATGATGTTGCTGGAGATATTGGCGCATCTGGGTGATGAACTCGCCTATACCCAAGACAGATACGCAGCAGAGGCCTATCTGGAGACGGCGACGCAGCGCAAAAGCGTGGCCCAGCTTGCGCGTTTGGTCGACTATGAAATCGACAATGGTGAAGCGGCAAAAACCGAGCTGGCGTTCGGGGTAAATGCTGGCGTGACCCTGACGCCCGCCTCGGGTGTTGATGGCGGTTCTCCTGCAAGGGTTTTTGCCTTGCGAGAAGACGCCGGCGCAATCCCGTTCGAAGTGACACAGGCCACATGGGTGCATCCAGCATGGAACGAAATCCCGCTCTATCTGTCCGATAGTGACGCGCCCTGCCTGCGGATTGGCGCAACCAGCGCCTATCTTCAAATTGGGCTACCAAGTGCTGTTGAAACCCCGCCGGGCACTTTGATCCCGGCGCGGTTTTGGGAAGGACGCCGGATGATCCTGCGATCGGGTTTAGGCGCTCCGGACGAACCGAACCGATCCTGGGCAGTGACAATCACCCGCGCCGAAAGCTACGATGACCTGCTTGCGCCCGCGGGAACGACCCTCTGCGAAGTCTTTTGGGAAAATGCCCAAGCGCTACCCTTTGAGATGCCGATTGAGGAGGCAAATGCTTATCTCAACGTGGCCCCGGTCGTTGCTGGTGAGACGGTGACAGAGACGTTTCGGGTGGGTGATGACGACGCTGTGCTTTCCACATTTTTGGGGATTGATACCGCACAGGAACGAAAAATCCGCGCACTTCCGCAGGTTATCGAAAGACAAGGTGCCTGTTCAGGCGCGGGACGCAGTGCCGTGCTGCGCTACGGGCTGAGTGAAAGTGTTGAAGCGGGCGTGGCCTGGGGGCCGGGTGACGGCGGTCAGGTCCCAGCAATGGCCCTTTTTGAAGTGACCCCGGATCTTACGACACCTAACGAGGTGAATTTCGCCAATCCTGTTGGTGCGTTGGAATGGACGTTTGTTGAAACCGTCTTGCGCGGGGATGCCGAAGATCGGCAATACACGCTTGAACATGGTCTTTGGGATGAGGTGGCGCGGTTTGACCGGCCGCAAGGCGATGTTGTTCTTGGCGACTACGCAAATGCAGAAGGTTTTACGATCCGGTTTGGGGATCGTGCATTTGGTGTTAGCCCCGCAGCAGGCACAATTTTCCAACTACGCTATCTGACCGCGCCCGGTCCAGCCGCGAACCTGCCAGTTGATAGCGTTGTTCACCCTGCCATTCCTGAACAGGCCGCACCGGTTCCCGAAATCACCAGTGTCACAAACCCATTCCCGATTACCAATGCACGTGCGCCGGAAAGCCTTGCAAGCGTACGAATGAATGCACCCGAGGCCTTTCGTGCAATCCTGCTGCGCGCTGTCCAGAACGAGGATTACCGCGAAATTCTGGAGCGTCGTGACGATGTCCAGCAAGCAAATGTGACGTCCCGTTGGACAGGGACATGGATGACTGACTTTTCCGCAGTTGACCCCATCGGCAGTTTGGTCGTCAGCCCTGCGATGCGCGAAAGCGTTAATGAGCAACTTGATTGCATCCGCATGGCGGGCCGACAGGTTTGTTTGCGGGATCCAAAATATATCGCCATCGACCTAGAGATCGACGTCTGCCTTATGCCGCATGTCTCAAACGCTGGGCTGATGCGGAAGATTACCGAAACGCTAACGCGTGGCGCTAACGCGTTTTTCCATCCGGATAACTTTACTTTTGGGACACCGCTGATCCGGTCGGAACTAGAGGCTGCGATCCAATGTATTCCCGGTGTACGCGCGGTTGAAAGCATATTGGCTCGCCGCCGAGGCTTTGGCGATTTTGAACCACTGCCGGCACGATTGACGACGGCCCCGCATCAAATCTTCCAACTCGCAAATGATCCCGCACGCCCAGAGCGCGGATACGCCGAAATTTCAGTGCATGGAGGTGGGTAATGGCGATTTGTCCATGTGATGCAAAAACCGATCACCCCTGTCTGGATATTCCGCCGGGTTTGTCCCGGCTGCCGTTGCAGGACATAGGTTTTGGAGAGGTGAAATCTGCCCTTCTGGCCTCGGTGGCGCGTCATCCTCAGCTGGATGGTTGGAGCACTGACGGCCAGCAGGATCTGGGCGTGATGATCTTGGATATGTGGGCCTATGTTGCTGATGTGACGCGCTTTTATGATGCAGAGATCGCAGGTGAGTACTATTTGGGCACCGCGCAGCGTGATAAGTCGACAAAGCGGATCACTGGTTTGTTGGGCTATAAGCCGCGCCCGGCGCTTTCGGCGACAACCACCTTGGTGATCGAGGCGAAAGATCGTGAGGCGATCAGCCTTCCGGTCGGGACCGGCTTTCGATCTGAAGGCTTTGACGATGAACCACCACAGGTTTTTGAAACACTTAGCCCCTACACCGTTCATCCGGCACGCAACGTCTGGGATCTGAAACCGATAGAGGATGATATCTATCCAGATCGAGTTCTTTTGCGACCAAAGGACAACGGGGTGCCGCGGCGGGGAATTGTGGCTTTCCGTGTGGATGGTGTTCCGGCGCACGCCAGTCAGATTGCAGGAGTGTCAAAGTTCGTCGGTCCTGATGAGCGCGTGTTCACCGAGGTCGAGTTGGAAGAACCTTTTGAGGTGGCAGATGGGACCCTGCTGTCCGCAGTTCAAATGCGGCTCATGGGGCTTGCGGCGTCCAAGTCGCCACTCACCCACGGCTGGGACCCTGTTCGGCTGACGCTGGATGCGCTCTACCCGCAACTCAAACCCGGTGAACTGGCTGTTTTGGAAACGGCGACGGGGCTCTATCCCTTTGAGATTGCCGGCGTTGACCGTGTTGATTTGGATCTACCGATAGAGTCCACACCAAAGGTGAAAGTGCCCGTGAGCCGCATCAACCACGCCGGGTTTGATGCTTCGGTTCTGGATGACAACACGGATTACCGTGTTCATTTCAATCCTATTCGCGTGGGTCGGTTGCGCGCACCGGCGAAAACCGAAATCACAATCAGCGATCTAGCTGGTGACATGGATTTGCACCAACCAAAAGTGCGGTTGGATCAAAATGAGGTTGGGCCCTTCGTGATGAAAGGGCAAAACCCGCTTAGCGAGCAGTTCGACGGCGAAGTGATCCGCGGTGTGCGGCGCCGGGACTATCGCTTTGCTCCAAACCTGGGCCGACCCGCGTTTGAGGCACCTTTGGTGGCGCCGCTCAAGATCTTCGGCAATGTGATCGAAGCGGTGCGCAGTGAGTCCGTCGGTGGAGAGGTCCTTGGGTCCGGCAACGCGGCCAGTCCGGTCAACCGATTTCAGTTGAAGAAGGCACCGCTGAGTTGGATTGAGGACGCTGCATCAACATCCGGCATACGACCGCTGATTGATGTCTATGTCGACGGCGTTGTTTGGCACTACGCCAGCACGCTCTACACTGCCAAACCAAGCGATCGGTTTTTTGTGCTTGAAGAAGACGAAGAAGGCAAAACCACCGTGGTCTTCGGCGACGGTCTGCGTGGTGCCCGCCCGACGTCGGGTGTTGGCAACATCGTCGCGAATTACCGCTGGGGTGCGGGGGCTGCGAAACCGCCGCCGGGTGCCATCAAGCAAACTGCAAAACCCGTGAAGGGCCTTGATAAAGTTCTGAACCCACTCAGAGCGACGGGGGGCGCAGATGCGGAAGCTGCCGCCGACATCAAGCAAAACGCGCCTGCAAAGATACTGACACTTGGCAAAGCAGTATCGGTGCAGGATTTCGAAGCGCTGGCGTCTGGCTTTCCGGGTGTGCTGAACACTGCGGCTGGCTGGGCCTGGGATGTGACGCTGCAACGGGCTGTCGTCACGATTTGGGTTATTGAAGATGGCGGGCTGGACTTTAATGAACTCAAGGATTGGTTGGTCAGCATGGCAGCTGACGGCACACTTGTGCAGGTGATCCTCGCCACCAGCATCGCCAAATCGCTTACGGTGAGTGTTGAAGCGAAACCCGATCACAACAGCGCCGACACGAAGGCCGCCGTTGCCGCCCGGCTCGCGGATGAGACGCTTGGTCTGCACATAATACCCATTGGTGGGGTGCTCTATCGCTCTGTTCTAGTCAAAGCGATCCAGACGGTGGCGGGCGTCGCAAGCGCACCATCGATGCGTGTGAATGGAATTGACATGCCGTGGGCGTTGAAAGCGAGCGCGGGCACCTATTTCGACTTCTCTGGAAGGATCAGTGTGCTCTGATGGCGATAGAGACGAACACAGCACTGCGCACCGCAGAAGATGGCTATGATGCATACTACGCCGAAAAGATATGGCGTTTGATCCCAGCCATCTATCGTGACGAAGACCCAAAATCCGTCTCGCCGGATGCGTTGCGCGGCCTTGTCGGTGTTTTGGGCGAAGCCGTTGCCGACAGTCGGCGGAGCGTTGACCGCTTATGGGCCGATGCCAGCATCGAAGATTGTGACGATTGGGCAATCCCGTACATAGGAGAGCTGTTCGGCACCCGGCTGATTTCAGAGCAGAACACGGCAGGGCGTCGCGCGGATGTTGGCAACACGATCAAGTATCGCCGCATGGCGGGCACAGTCGCCTTACTGACGCTGCTGGTCGAGGATATCGCTGGATGGGATGCGGTCCCGCAAGAGGCCTTTAAGCGGTTGTTCCGCAACTGGCACAGTTTGGATTGCCCATCAAAAATCGGGCCTATTAGTGAGACACCGCAACATGGTCTGGCCCGTTTGACACATGCGCGTGTGGGCGACGCGGCCTTTGGTGCCTTTGATGATGTGGCGCATTTTCCGGACTTCCGCCAGCTGAGAGGGCGCGATGGCCGCTATAATGTGCCCAAGGTCAACCTGCATGTTTTTCGGCAAGCAGCGTTTGAACTGAACGGTGTGACCCCACACCGTTTTGGTTCTGGTCGCTATACGCTTGATCCATCCGGGCGTGACATCGCGCTGTTCATTCCGGGGCGTCCTGCGAATGACGGTTGCAAAACCGGAGAGGAATGGCAAATTCGGCAACCCCTGAAGTGCCGCCTCTATAATGATGGGCGCTATGATTTTGATCGCAGCGTTTTTGATGCTGTCGGGTTGCCTGAGCTACAGATGCTGGAAGGGCAAAGTTTCCGCACTGCTGCCGCGCTGATCGCGCGGGCCACCGGGCTCAAACAACAAGCGGCCAATGATCCGACGTTGGAACTGACCCCAGCAGAGGGTCTCGCGCTCATTTCCGGGTCCTTGCGTGCGTCCAGCAATCGGGGGCAGTTCACGGAAGATGGCGTCATTGAGCTTGCCTTCGGACCAATCCCCCTCGCGTCGTTGGGATCGGCAACCCAGTTTGGCGGCAATCTGGATACGTGGATCACAGATGTGCCAGAGGCGGAAGATTGGGTCGAGCTGTTGGTTGATCCCAAAAGCGGTCGTGTGCTCGACCTTGATCCGGATCGTGATCTTCATGTGCGGCGCTATTACGAAGGTCGATTTTGGCCGGTGGGCGCGGGAACACATGAGCGGTCTGCTGGTCTGGCCTCGGACGCGGTCATTTGGACCGCACCGGGTGCCGTGGACAGCGGTGCGCATCTGCCGATCACCGATTTCACATTCCCGGACGCGGGGGTGAATATGATGCCTGACAGCAGAACCTATCTGCATGTGCCTGACGACGCCCTGACGCTGACGGATAGTATGACGTTGCAGGCGCGCAATGCCGAGCGTCCGTACATCCGCATGGAAGCCAGCACAGTAGACGGCGCCCGACGGTTTGTCATCGACGGACCAGATGGTGCTGATCTTACCCTTGATGGGCTTTGGCTTGGCATGATCGAAGAGGGGCAGACGACCCAGCCCATTGCCGGTGCAAGCCCGATTGCATGTGACATTGTGCTGGCCGGAGCATTCAATTCCGTCACATTGCGCAACATGACGCTGGACCCCGGCGGTGTGCGTGCGCAAGTCACCGCGGGCGAGGTTTTCGTGTTGCCGTTCGTGCGCCTGATGATCGAGGGCGACATTGACCAGATCACTTTGGATCGTTGCGTGACCGGGCCTATTGAGGAGGCCATCGGCGCCTATGACCGGTGCAGCGGTACGCGTGTTTGCATCTTCGACAGTGTCATACGCGGACGCCGGGGGACACCAGCGTTTCTGGGCCGTCACCTAACGCTGGAAATGGCCCGGTCCACAGTGATCGGCGACATTACAGCCGCGCGATATCTGATCGAAGACAGCCTGATCGATGGCACGGTCGAGGCGCTTGATCCACAAGGCAGTTGTTTCCGCTATAGCGCCGCGCAAGAGAGCGCCAGCATAGGTCTGGCGAATGCCTATCGGTCGCTGGAGTTTCCCGGCGGTCTGCCTGCCAGCCTGTTTCTGAGCCGCCGCTTTGGTGATCCCGACTTTGTGCAACTGAGCGAACTAACACCACAAGACATCCGCCGCGGCGCCGAAAACACATCTGAAATGGGAGCCTATAATCGGGCGCTCGATCCAATCAAACGTGATGACCTTGTCTACAAGCTGTCCGAGTTCACCACGATCAATACTATCACCCAGCTTGTCTTCGAGACCTGAAGGAGACCCCGTTTTGTCTTTAGATATTTCCAGAGACTCGTTCCAAAGAGCCAAGAATTACGTCAGCCTGCGCCAACAGCAAGGGCGCGTCCCGCTCGATAGCGAATTGAACGAGGGTACCGACCTACAGGCCGAAGAACTCAGGCGTGTTGTGCAAGAGTTGATCTGCGCGCGCGGTACCCCTGATGAGGGGTTCAAGATTGGTTTCACCGGTGACGATCTTGATGGTGATGGCATAGCTGATGGCGTATCCACATACGACTTTGACATCGCAACTGGAACCTACTGGATCGGCGGTCGACGGTACGATAACCCAGAGAACACCACGTTCCTCAGTCAGCCGGACTGGTTACAATTGCAAGAAGGTCCCACTGTTCTCCCGAACATTCCGAACGCACCCCAGTTCGACTTTGTCTATCTTGAAGGGTGGGAACAGGATGTCAGCGCGACCGAGGATAGTGAACTCTTTGAGCGGGCGATCGTTGGTGCAGATGGTGCTGGACGTCGGCGCCGGATGGAGCGCGTGCATGTGGTTCAGGATAGCGCCGATAGCTGTCAGGATGCGATGGATGCTGCTTTCCCGGACTTCACGTTTGATCCCGACACGAAGGCGCTGGTCAGCGGCGCAGGTCTGACCGTTGATTTTGCGGACACGGGCGTAAGCGATGACCTTTGTGCCCCGCAGGTTCAGGGCGGGTTTCTGGGTGCCGAAAACGAAACATTCCGGGTAAAGTTGACCGGTCCCAATCGTTTTATCTGGGGACGTGACAATGCCTCGCATCTCTACCGCGTCAGGCTGGATGCCGTGGCCGGCGATCCCGCCGCCGTTCCGCCAATTCCGCCCCGCACGCAGGTGTCATTTGTCACGCAGCCCCGCGACGTGCATGCGCATCCGTTGGCGGGACAAACGGTCGAGCTTTTGCGTTGGAATACCTTGTTGCCCAACGGTGAAAAGCTGGCTGAGCCATTGGGCGCCTTTGCCAATGTCACCAGCGACTATGATCCGTCTTCGGGTCAGGTTCTGATTGACCACGAACTGGATCCTGCGTGGAATGCGTGGTTTGCCGGTGATGGTGCGGACAATATAAATCCAATGGACGATACGGTCCCGACGTATTTCTATCTGCGTGTTTGGACGGGCGGCACCGGTGATGCGGATAATCCCGATCATCTGATCCCCGATCAGGCACCAGCGCCGGGTGACACTGACCTGACGTCGACCATTATTGCTTTGGGCGATACCGGCCTGACGGTGCAGTTCTTGCAGACATCCGTCGGGACCTATGGGGTGCCGGGGGATTTCTGGGTGGCAGCGGCGCGACCGAATGCGCCAGATATCGTCACGCCGTGGCGATTGGTTGACGACACAATCGAGACACCGCCGCCCGCCCCGCCTATGGGACCGATGCGGCATGTTGCGCCGCTGGCGATTGTTGAATGGACGGCCGCGGCGATTGCCGGGTCGGCACTTCCGATCGTGCATGATTGCCGCGAGAAATTCCGCAAACTTTGTCATGTGGAAACCTGCTGCGAAGTGACCGTCGGAGATGGCGAAGAAAGCCACGGTGATACCAATTCCATTGCTGATGCAATCAGTCGCTTGCCGGTGGATGGTGGCAAAGTGTGTCTGCTGCGCGGCACCTTCAACGAAAGCGTGACGATTGACGGACGGTCCAACATCACGATTTCCGGGTGTGGATCCGAGACTGTTTGGCGGGCAGAAGCTGGCGCACCGGCGCTGACCCTGACCAATGCGTCAGGCATCAAACTGACGAATTTTGACATTGAGGGCGATGATCGATCCGTCATCATGGCAGGCGCAGATGACGGACCAACACCGGCAGATGATGCATCGCGCGAACTGACCTTTGACAAGATGGTGGTCCGTGGGCGTGATCAGGCCGCCATCTGGCTGAATGATTGTGCGGAAACGATCATCTCAGATTGCCGCATCGCGATGCGGGCGCTCAGCGTGTCACGTTCGCAGGACCCTCTGATGGGTCTGCATCCGGCAGTGTTTGTGCTTGGCGATGACCTGCGGATCACCGGAAACCGGATCGGGCTGGACGGAGAGATCGCAACAGAACTCCGCCCGATGGGTGGTCTGCATGTTGGCGGCGGTTCGACAGATGTCATCATCCGCGACAATGAAATCGAAGGTGGCAAGGGCAACGGGATCACGCTTGGCCATGTTGAGTGGATCGCCGGCGATAGCACGGTGACGATCACGCCGTGGTCTTGGTGGTTTGACGTTACCATCAACGAAGCCGGTTGCTTTGTGTTTGACTATGGTGTGACCCCGCCCACGGTTTCATCGCAAACAGAGTGGGAACCTGTTTCCGGCGGAGAGATCGCCAATCTGACGATTGAACGCAATGCGATCAGGAACATGGGGTTGTCCGGGATTTCGGTGTTTTACTTCTTCGACCTCAATCAGTTTGACGACTTTATCGCGCTCAGTACGGTACGGATCGCGGACAACCTGATTTGCAACAATCTGACAGGCGACCTTGCAACCCCCGGCTTGTCGCGCGCCTATACCCAAAGCTATGGAGGCATTGCGCTGGCCGCAGTGGATGATCTGGTCATTGATCGGAACCGGATTTGCGACAATGGCTCTGCCAGCGAAGCACCCCTCTGTGGGGTTTTCGTCCTTTATGCGGAGGGTGCGACACTTAACAACAACGAGATTTACGGAAACGGAGCACCCGGCGAAGATGCCCCGGGTCGTTTTGGGGGCATCAATGTTGGCTGGTGCGTCACGCGTTACGATGCGGAAAACCCAGATTCCGTTGCGGCAGTGGCGTCGCGCAGAGCTGCCTTGTCCATGTCCCAGAATTTTGTCGATAGTCCGAATGGACAGGCGCTGAAAGTCGTCGCACTTGGTCCTGTAATGGTGAACAACAATCGTCTGATCGGCGCGCTGCGTGATCCGACGATCTTTGCCCAGATACTGAGCCAGTTCTTGAATGCGAATATCGCGGGACCAGGCCTCGGGGCCTTTATTGCCTCGCTGTTGTTGATCAACAATATCTCGCGTGGGACCTTTGCTAACGTCTCAACCGCGCTTGCCGAAATCGCCATTGAGATATTGGGCGGCTCAGCGGTGTCTGTGTTCAACGTGGGTTTTCTGGAAGAGTTCACAGATATCTTCCCCGATGGTCAGGACGCAGAGATCCGTGTTGGCGGAGAGACGTTGTTCAACGACAACCAGGTGAACCTGATGCCGAAACCTAGCAGGGTTGGTGCGATTACCAGTTCTGTTCTGGTGAGTAGCCTCGATGATGTTGGCATGGCTGATAATCAGATCGAAATCGATCGCGGTGCGCCGCAGGCATTGGTGAATGCAATGGCGTTGGGCGCGAGTGTCAGGATGACAGGCAACAGGATGCAGGAAACGCTCACCCAATGTCGGTTCTCGGGCTGGGCCTATGCGATCATTGCCGCCAATCAGACGTCAAACCAAGGCACACATTGTTTTATTGCAACGTCATTCTTTGGCACAGGCGGACAGTTTGCTATTTCCACAGACAATCAGTCTATTGGCGAGATCATCTTCCAAAGGTTCTTTCCAAACATCGAGAGCCTGCGCTGCGACTATATCGGCAAGTATCTGTCGGATCTCACGGTGAACGGAGGCATTTTTGACTCGTTTAATCAGGAAGATACTGACAATGGCGGTGAAGGTGGCCCGTCGGTCCTGAATATCCCGGCAGATGCCATTTTGTCAGAACCGACCGGCTCAGCGGATACGCCCACCACTGACGGCCCAATGACCGCGCAGCCTTGGCCAGAGGTGGTCCCTTGCGCCAACGCAGAACTGGTGCGGGTGCGCGATTTCCGTCTGCCGCTGAGGGACGATGTGCTGTGGACCACAGACCAGATCGAGGCCTGTTTGCGCGATGAAGGCCTACAGCACTGCTATGTGCAGCGCAAAGTCGAGAAGGTCGAAGAAGTTGGGATGGTGTTTGCGCAGCAACCAGAAGCCAACACCTGCGTATCAAAAGGTACCACGGTGTGTCTCTGCATCGGTGCCTTGGAAGGCAACGACAACTGTAACTTTGATGACTGCAAAGAACGCGGACAAGAGGCGGATTTCCGACTGACCCTGGAAGCACGCCAGCGTCTGGCCGAGCAGAACGCCAAGGATCAGGAAGCGATGCGCGAACGGTTACATAATAGCGTGGACTACCGCCTTGGCGCTTACGCGTTTCTTGACGCCCAAACATCACATTTGAGAAGGAAGTAAGCCATGAAAAGCATGACGCCAAAAGCGCCCCGCACCGATGATCTTGCCGATCTCACGGCGCTTCCGGAGTTTAACGCTATGTCACGCGTTGGGTCGATGAATGTCGGGGCGAGCCATTCAAAAACCCGCGCAAAACAGTTGGAGCGCGATGCCAAACGGGCCGACGCACGCGGCAATACCAAGCGCAGTGAAGTGCTACGCGCCAAGATTGCGGCGGTCACGGCAAGAAATGGTGCTGTTGAGAAGCAGATGCAACGCGAACAAATCCGCCAAATCCGCCCGGTCGATGGTGTGCAGGTCTTGCAAGGCAGGCTTAGCGAAGCGGGTTTGGGCAAGGCCGGCCTGCGTCTGGATCTGATTGATCAGCAAGGGGTCTCGCAGGGTTTTGCTGTGACTGATGAAGCGGGTAGCTTTGTTTTGCGCGCGAACAAGGAATTGATCGCGCAGGCCCGTATGGTCGTATCTGATGGGGGTGGGGGGCTACTCGCCACCACACCGGTCACCGCCGAAACACCAAGCTTTATCGAGCTGGATTTGGCCAATGCTATCAGTACAAAAGAACCTATCGTCGATCCCCTTGATACCGCAAATGTCGAGGTCCCCGAACTGATCGGCACCACGGTATCGGCTGCCAAGGACCTGCTTGCCGGGGTTAAACTGAACCTTCAGATCGAGGATGTGCGCACCAACGCGCAACCGGCAGGTCAAATTCTGGCGCAATCGCCCGAAAAGGGCGCGCGCCTGTCTGTCGGATCATCAGTGTTGCTGAAGGTTGCGGTGGCGGACCAGGTGAATGTGCCTCAGGTCAAAACTATGTCCGTGAAAGACGCGATATTCAGCCTGCGTGCCGCAGGTCTTGATTTTGATGTTGTCGAAGACAGCGCGTCGCCCCTCCCGTCGGGTCAGGTGTTGGAACAGGCACCCGGCGCCGGCCAGAAGGTTGATCGCGGAGCGACTGTCAAGCTGACCGTCTCAGCCGTTGAGGGGAAAACCAAGACGCTCACCATGCAGGACTTCACCGGGGAGAGTTTTCGCGAAATCGCACCAAAGCTGACTGAAATGGGCTTCAAGATCGGGCATGTGTCCTATCAGAAGGACGTGCAGCACGCTGGCATCATTCTTGCCCACAGACCGCAGAAGGGTGAAACGACAAACCTGGATCGACCCGTCGATCTGGTGGTTGGGGTTGGCGAGGCCCGCGCAGATGTTGCCAGCCTAATCGCCAACATGGCCGTTGATAGCCGCGTGACTGACGCAGGTGTTTCATCCGACGCAATCAGCACGTTGCGGGGCAATGTAACCAGTCTGGCAAAGATGAAAGAACTGATGGAGATGAGCGGGCCTGATCTTCGCAAGCTGGACAAAGATCTGACGGCAACCCAGTCCGTGCAGCTTGCAAATGCGGCAAAACGCATTGGTGCGACGATCATGGAGGCGCGCGAGGTGTGAACCAGCGTGCATCACCTCAGCTTCAGGCCAAGGACAAACCGAAACGGCAGGTCAAGGGCCCGGTTTTGCAGCCCAAGTTGGCCATTGGTCCGGCACGGGATCGCTATGAAATGGAAGCGGATCGTTTGGCCGATCGCGCGATGTCGCGCACCGGTCAGATGGCACCGGCCGCGGCACCAAGTATTTCGCGCCTAACAAGTGGGGCCGTCCAGCGGGCGCAAAAGGCGGGAACGACCTCTTCTGATCTGAAGTCACGCGCTGAAGAGCTGGATGAAGAAGAAACCACGGTCCAGCGCGCCGCCGCGGGCCCGAGTGTGGCGCCGCAGTGCGCTGAAGCCTCAATTGGACGCATGCGTGCTGCGGGAGGGCAGCGACTGGATGCACCCACGCGTCAGGCGATGGAACACGGACTTGGCACCGGACTTGGGGATGTCCGCATTCACAATACCGCGCAATCGGCCAAAGCAGCAAAGGATGTTGGCGCGCATGCATTCACGGTTGGACGCGATGTATTCTTCGGGGCAGGGCAGTACCAACCGGCGACATTGGGTGGACAACGGCTCTTGGCGCATGAATTGGTTCATACCGAACAGCAGCGTGGACTGGGTGCTTTGGCGCAGACAACAGCGATCCAGCGCAACAATGATCCCAATCAGACCCCGAAAACCAAAAACGACGATAAGGTCGAAGAAGATCTTTCGCCCAAGCCGTTCAAAACAAAAAACAATAGAGGGACGTTCACGCCAAAATCTGGCGGTGGCGGGGTCATTGAATTTGCAAATCTGCGCATCCCAAAGATTGGCGGTAAGCCGAAAGGAAGCACCGAAGCCCCGCATCCGGGCGTTTCCGGGAAGGGAAGCCCATTGGAACCCGGCGGCGATTTTGAGTTCAAGGGATCCTCATCACGGGACACATACGCCAGCCGCGAATGGGCAAAGGAACTGTTCCTCAAGAAATCCGAGACAGAGATTGAGCCGTCGCTGGTCAATCTGATCCCCCGCGAGGTTAAGAACTGGGATGAGAAACATTCGCTAAAAGGAAAGGGCAACGAACGGATATTTTACCTGCGGCTGGACGGTGAGAAGGCGTCGAATGCGAAAAAACTGTTCTTTGGTACCGTTGAACAGCTTGCTGACAGCAAGACCCTTAAGATTCCACACTGGGACCGTCACGGCAAAAAGCCCAGCTATGGTTTTGATGTCGACCATTCGCTTGAACTGCAGCTTGGCGGGCTTGACGACTTTGAAAACTTTTGGCTGCTCAATGCGTCGGCAAACCGAAGTTCAGGCGCAAAGATTGCAAATGCGTTGCGCGGTGACATTCAGCAAGGCATCGCAAATATTGATAAGAAAGGTCATTTTGGCGACGGGGGCGCGACGAAAAAGCCGACCTTCGAGCGCTTTGAATCCGGGGCGGCGGGCGAAAACTGGACGCTGCGTTTCAAGGGCTATCAGAACCTCAAGATCAAGAACCAAAAGGGACCCTATTGGCTGGCCAGCGAAATACGCGAGGGCCTTCACCTTAAACATCTGGAAGTGATGACCCATAAGGAGTTGATCGCCGAAGGTATCAAAATGACGGACGAAAACGGTGAACCGGTGACCCCGGACATCGTGAATTTGTTCTTTGGTGCCGGAGGTGGATTTCGCCGCCGCATGAAGGTCAACAAAGATGGATCGGTGCAACCGGACGGGCGTGCAAAAGGGTTTCTGGGCGGATTTGATTTTACATCCGCTGAGGTCAATACAGCCGAGGTCAAAAGCCCCTATGTCACACGGATCCACGGTACCGCCTTCCGCCGCAAAAGGGGAAAGGCGCTGGTCGATGACGAAGGCAAGCGCTTTGAGACCCAGTTGGGTGGTGAAAACGGCATCGGGGTGTCGGCAATTGACGGTGGGGGTTTTGCCGGCCAGATGGACACGGGCAACCTGACAAAAGCGATCCGGGCACTCAAACCCCATCTGAGCAACACAAGCCCGATTTCATTCGATGAAGGTGGCGTCAATGAAAACGGGATGCTGTGGGCCGTCGGTTCTGTTCTCGCAACCAAGAAACTCTTGAAGGACTTCAGCTTTCCAATTCATTTGTTGGGCAATGACATCTTTGTCGATGTTCCCGTGCCCGTCGAGAAGCTGAGCCTCGGGCCGGTATCTGTCACAGAGGCGAGCATCAGAATAGGTGTCGGCGAAAACGGCGCGTTCCTTAGCGGGATGGCGGCGTTTGAGATTGATCGTTTGGGAAGTGGATCGGTTGAGGCACGGGTCGAGGATGGGAACACTGTCCTTGGTGGCACGTTTAACTTTGCGCTTGATTTTCTTGATCCCGCGGAGGCCAGTGTCACATATAATCTGACCAACGACACGCTGAGCCTGACCCTTGATGCAGGCATTGGTGACGGGAAGATCCCGGGCGTCAGCGGTGGCAAGTTCTTGGTGACTTTCACAAGGGACGCGATCACCGGCAACGGGCATGTGACCCTCAAGGGTCCATTGGCCGGAACCGTTGTTTCCATGACCTACACTACCGAAGACGGGCTGAAGCTCGGTGCGGATAACATCCCGCTTCCGGTCAGTAATATTCCCGGTGTCAAATCGGCCAAAGCATCGCTGTTTGCATCGCAGGACCCGGAAACAGGTGCGTGGGGGTTTGGCGGCAGAGGGACCGCAGACATCGACATCGCCGGAGCCACCGGCACACTTATGGTCGCCGTGGACGGCGAAAAACTCACAATCGGCGGTCTGTTGGCGGTGGCAAAAGGGCCGGCCAAGGGTGGCATTTCTTTCACCGCGACCAATGCTCCGATGGACGAAGAGGGTAACGTTGTTGAGGGTCCTCCAACCGACGCGTTCACGGTCTACGGCAAGGGGTTTGCAACGATCACCTTTGGCGACGTGATCAAGGGCACGGCATCCATTGAGCTTAAGCCGGACGCCAGCATTACAGTATTTGGTGAGATTGCTCTGGCGAAGGACTACGAGCTTTTCAAGAAGAAGGACTTTTCGCCAACCAAACCGTTGGTTGATCTGAAATCGCCAGAGTTCCCGATTTTCTCGGTTGGTGTCGGGCCAGTGTCAGTCGGCATCAATGGCAGGGTCGGGGGGTCGTTCAGCTATGTGGCCTATGTCGGGCCTGGCAAGCTGACCAACTCAAAAATCGCCGCAGAAATGGATTTGGACAAGCCCGATGAGGCTGTGGTCACGGGCACAACCACCTTTGAGATGCCCGCCTATGCCGGTCTGGTGCTTGGTGCTAATGTAAGTCTGATCGCAAGGGCGACAGCACTTTATGCGCGCGGGACAATTGGGATTGATGCAAAAGCGGCGCTGCGTGCTGATGCGTCGGCGACCGTGAATGTCAGCTGGAGCAAGGCAGAGGGTCTAGAGGTTGAAGCAAGAGGCAAGGCTTCGGTTCAGCCAGAGCTGGTGTTTACCGGGTGGGCCGAACTTGCGGCCGGGGTGGATTATCTGGGCGAAAAGACTTGGGACATGGGCAGACGAGAGCTCGGCCGGTTTGGTCCCAATCTTAGCATGGGGTTGGAAGTTCCCGCCAAGTGGAGCGAAAAGGAGGGGCTTCAGTTTTCGCTTGATGACATTGTTATTGATACCCCAAGCCTGAGCGGTCGTGAGCTTGCGGATGATGCGGCTGACCGGTTTTTCTGACGCTGGATCGTTGGCTTCACAGCTTGGCAATCTTGATAAGAAATTGGCGAATTTGCCTGCGCTCTTCTGTGCTGAACTCTGCCATCATGGCATCGTCAAAGCGCTGGGCTTCGTTGTAGAGGTCGGCAAAAACATGTTTGCCGGCCTTGGTCAGTTCCAACATCTCATGTCGTCGGTCATCGGACATTTCTTCGCGGACCAAATAGCGTTTGTCCTCTAGGGCACGCACGGCGCGGCTGACCTTGGTTTTGTGCGTGCGCGCGCGACCGCAGATGTCCTTGGCTGTCATTCGGCCATAGCGACCAAGGTGAAACACGACGCGCCATTCGGTACGTAGCATGCCATATTTGGCTTTGTAGTAGCCCTCGAAATCGCGGCCTGTGGCGTCTGCTGCTTGGTTCAGCAGGTAAGGCATGAAGTCGCGGAGATCGAAGCTGGGGTCATCTGTCATCTTTATGGAATTAGATATTGTTAGTTACATTTGCAACTACTAGCTTTTCGACAGTGACCATGAGGATCATCAGATGAACAAAGGTGCCGCCCCAACGGAAATGCACATCGCGTCTACCCAAGTTGGTACGCATCCGGGCTATATGCCGGGTTTTGGCAATGACTTTGAGACAGAGGCGCTTCCGGGGGCCTTGCCGCAAGGTATGAATTCACCACAAAAGGTGAACTACGGCCTTTATGGTGAGCAGTTGTCAGGCACAGCGTTCACCGCGCCCAGCCATCAAAATGAACGAACATGGTGCTATCGCATCCGCCCATCGGTCAAGCATACCCATCGGTTCACCAAGATTGATCTGCCCTATTGGAAATCTGCCCCGCTGGTTGATCCTGACGTAACATCGCTGGGTCAATACCGTTGGGATCCGATCCCGCACGCGGACCAACCGCTAACATGGTTAACGGGCATGCGGACCATGACAACAGCGGGTGATGTCAACACTCAGGTTGGTATGGCGTCACATGTCTATCTCGTGACAAAAAGCATGGTGGATGCGTATTTCTATTCCGCTGACAGTGAGTTGTTAATTGTTCCCCAGGAAGGCCGGTTGCGGTTTTGCACAGAACTGGGTGTCATTGATATTGAACCGCAGGAAATCGCGGTAATCCCACGCGGCTTGCTTTACCGGGTCGAAGTTCTGGACGGCCCCGCGCGCGGTTTTGTCTGCGAAAACTATGGGCAGAAGTTTGCTTTGCCCGGCAGAGGGCCCATTGGTGCAAATTGCATGGCCAACCCGCGCGACTTCAAAACACCCGTAGCAGCGTTCGAGGACCGTGATGTACAGTCAACGGTCACGATCAAATGGGCCGGTCAGTTCCATGAAACCCACATCGGTCATTCGCCGCTCGACGTTGTTGCATGGCATGGCAACTATGCACCCTGTAAATACGACCTGCGTAACTATTGCCCGGTTGGGGCGATCCTTTTTGATCATCCTGATCCCTCGATCTTTACGGTGCTGACGGCGCCATCAGGGGTTGAAGGCACGGCAAATATCGACTTCGTGTTGTTCCGCGACCGTTGGATGGTGTCCCAAGATACATTTCGCCCGCCGTGGTACCACAAGAACGTCATGTCGGAATTGATGGGTAATATTCATGGGGTTTACGATGCCAAGCCCAAAGGCTTTGTGCCGGGTGGCATGTCTCTCCACAATATGATGCTGCCGCATGGGCCGGACAAGACCGCCTTTGAGGGTGCCTCGAATGCCGATCTGGGTCCAGAATACCTTGCTGATACGATGTCGTTTATGTTTGAAACGCGCTTTCCGCAGCATCTGACAAAATTCGCCGCCGATGAGGCCCCGTTGCAGGACGACTATATCGACTGCTGGGCCGACATCGAAAAGAAGTTCGACGGAACCCCGGGCAAGAAATAGGACCTGCCAGATATGCCTTTGATGAAAAGCTGGGTTGCCTCGGCCAATAGTGCTGAAACGCCGTTTCCATTGAACAATCTGCCGTATGGCGTGTTCTCTGTTGGTGACGATGACCTGCGCTGCGGCGTCGCGATTGGTGATATGATCCTTGACCTTGCTGCGGCTGGTGACATGGGACTTATCAGCGTTGATGACAGTGCGATCTTTGCTCTGCCTTACTGGAATGACGTAATGGATCTTGGTCCGGCAGCCTGGGGGGATTTGCGGGCGCAGGTCATCACCTTGCTTGGCGAGGGGGGGAACACACTAGCGCCGCTGGTTGCGCAGTCAGACGCACAGATGCATATGCCCTTCGCAGTATCGGAGTTCACTGATTTCTATGCAGGCATGCATCACGCCACGAATGTCGGAACGATGTTCCGTGGGCCGGAAAATGCGCTGCCACCCAATTGGCTGCATATGCCCATCGGTTACAACGGGCGTGCCTCTTCGGTTGTGGTGTCGGGCACTGACATCATCCGGCCCAATGGCCAAATCAAGGCACCCGATGCCCTGATGCCGTCCTTTGGTCCGAGTAAAAGACTGGATATCGAATTGGAACTGGGTGCCGTCATTGGTGGCAGTACCGATATGGGGCGACCCGTCACGGTGGCCGAAGCCGATGCCATGATCTTTGGGTATGTCCTGCTGAACGATTGGTCCGCACGTGACATCCAAGCCTGGGAATATCAGCCACTTGGCCCCTTTCAAGCGAAAGCCTTTGCCACCTCAATCAGCCCGTGGATCGTGACGTCGGCGGCGCTAGAGCCGTTCCGCACGACTACCCCAGTGCGAGAAATGGACCTTTTACCTTATCTGCAAGAACCGGGACCAATGCTCTTTGACATTGATCTCGCGGTTACAATGGCACCAGCCGAAGGGCGCGCGACGACGATTACGCAAACGAACTACAAAGAGATGTACTATTCCGCAGCCCAGCAATTGGCGCATCATGCTTCCTCAGGGTGTCCGATATCTGCTGGTGATCTGTTGGGATCCGGCACGATCTCTGGCCCCGCCAAGTCGCAACGCGGCAGCCTGCTTGAACTTACCTGGGGCGGCACGGAGCCCTTGCGCCTTGATACTGGCGAAACGCGTACTTTTATCGAAGACGGCGATACTTTGACGCTGTATGGCGCTGCAAAAGGGGATGGATTTCAGATTGGTTTTGGTACTTGTGCCGGTACCGTCAGACCGGCCCGTCGGTTTCCTACAACAAGCTAATGCAAGAATTGGGCGGCTTTCCGACTAGGTCGATCCGTGTGACCTGTGTCATGCGCCATTCGTGAACGCATCAAATTTGTCCTTGATCGTCATGGCGGGGGCAGCCAGCGGGATCAGGCGTTTCGTCAACCCATGCATGGGAATTGGCGCAATGGGACGCACCGGGAACGGCAGATCATCGTTAGGCGCGCCCAGCAACTTGTTCGATAGCGTGCGTCCCATGACCGACGTCATCGCAATCCCACGTCCGCTAAAGCCAAGACCCGCCAGCACGCCGGGCGCGGGTTCATGCAAGTGTGGCATCATTTCAGGCGTCACAGCGATACGTCCGGCCCATTTGCGTGCGATCGGGATGTCGGCAATGTGTGGGAAGACGGTGCGCAGGCCACCGCGCAACCGCTGAAAACTCAGCATATCGGCGTGGTCCGTGCTGCCAACACAGCCGAAGATCAGCCGTTTATCGCGGTCATAGCGTGCGTAATAGATTGCCAGACGCAGAATCCGAGACTGTCACCGACCCGGGCAGCACCGTTTCCTGCTGCTCGGCGCTAAGCGGTTGCGTTGCGAATGAAACGCTGACCAGCGGGTGAAACGTTTTGCGCAAGTGAGGCCATAGGTCTGTTGTGTAGCCATTCGTAGTCAACACCACATTTTCCGCGGTGATTTCACCATTGGCCGTCGTGGCCCGCCACTTTCCATCGCGGCGTTCCAGTTTGGTCACTGCTGTGCCTTTGAACATCTGTGCGCCGCGTGCGATGGCCGCTTTGGCATAGCCCCGTGTCAGAGAAAGGGGTTGCACATGCCCGCCTGCGCTGTGTTTCAGGGCCCAGCGATAGGCCGGCGAACCGCTGACCTCTTGGACAGTATCGCCTTCGATTTCGGTGATATCTGCGCCGGCGGCTGACCAGGCTTCGCCAAGCCGACGCATAGCTGTGACAGCCCTTTTTGTGTGCGCTGCCTGTACCCAACCGGCCTGCACGGCGTCGCAATCGACGCCAAATCTGCGGATATCAGTGAACAGGTCGTCGGCGGACTTAAGTGTCGTTCGGATCAGAGTTTCGCCCTGCGATGGGCCAAACATCTTTTTGATCTCTTCGGGCGTTTTCCGCCAGATCGGGTTGCACTGTCCTCCGCTACGTCCCGATGCACCCCATCCCACATCCTTGCTATCAACCAAGGCCACAGACACGCCACTGTCAGCCAGTCCCAACGCTGTACGACACCCCGTTAAACCTCCGCCGACGACAAGAACGTCAACGCTCAACGTGCCGTTGAGTTGTTGGAGTGCGGGGGCAGCCGACGCCGTGACCGTCCAGTGAATTTCCTCTTTGACAGGTATCGCCAACAGGCTCTCCGATGTGTTTTACATTGCAAAACTATAGTATCGTTAAAAGAAACTAATCCTCGGTTGATAATCCGTCAACGTGCACTTCACTCCACGCGTTGTTGTGAGCTGCTGATCATGAAAAAGCCTGCTGCTCGCACTGAAAGACCTCACACCCACTAAGTTTTGGAATACGAGAAAACTGTTCCATTTGTATCAGATTGCTGTTTTGCTCGGGTCGTCGCTCATCGCATAAAGTCAGCCACCGGCACAGTCAGGCCCATTGAAATGCAAAGTTCTATCGTTCACAAGCTTCTGGCTCTGCTTTCGGTGATCAGTGAAGCAAAGAAGCCGCTAACATTCTCTGAGATTGTCGCGAAAACCGGCCTGAACAAGAGTACGATCCATAGGTTGTTAGCGATCGGGGTCGAAGAGAATGTGCTCCGCTTTGAAAGCCAGCAGAAAGTGTATCTGCTTGGTTCACGGGTGTTTGACTTGGTCCGCAATGCTTACAGCGGTTACGACATTCAAGAAATCGCATTGGACGAGATGATCCGCCTGCAACGCCTGTTTGACGCAAATGTGACGATTGGTGTGCCAAGCGGTATGGAGGTCGTCTATTTGCGCGTCCTTGAATCGTCGCAGGCGATGGGTGGCGTGCAGCGGCCCGGCCTGCGGGAACCTGTGCATTGTTCTGCGTCGGGCAAGGCCCTGCTGGCATTTTGGCCATCAGCGATTCTCGACGCCAAACTACACGACTATGACTTCACACGACTGACCGCGCGGACAATCACCAACCCGACAGATTTCAAACAAGAGCTCCGGTTCGTCCGAAAACACGGCTATGCCCGCAATGATCGCGAGGAATACGACCATTTCCTTGGAATATCCGCCCCAATTTTCAACTACATGGGCGAAGCGATCGCAGTTCTTAACATGTGGTCGTCCTACCCCCGGCACACGATCGAGGATCTGATGGGGTGGAGTGATGAATTAATAGCATCGACGCGCCAAGTCACCGGGATGATCGGTGGTATCGCGCCTGATTTGTCGGGCGTGCCTGATCTTTGATGGTGATCGGCCGTACGACTGGGGCAGTCGGTTTTGCGAAACGCTAGCTTATTTGGCGTTTTGGACTGATAGTGTGTCTCAAACTGGCATGCTGCGCCGGGCACTTGACCATTGTATGGTCTCGTTCGGGAAAGACTTGAAAGGATCCGTGCGCCTTGTTTCCATGCATTGCAGGGCGAAAGAAAATAATTGACGGCCTGAATGATTCATTCCTAATCTTGTTTTGCGAAATGATAGTTTCGCATTGCGAAACTAAAAGCGTCACATAAGCACGCGAAATATCCAACTGGGAGAAAACGATGAAAAAGACAATTCTAGGCGCAGTTCTCGGCGTCGCCGCAGCACTGTCCACCACAACCGCTTCTGCTGATGGCCATGGTGAGATCACCGTGGCCTACTTCCTTGAGTGGCCAATGCCGATGATGGTCGCAAAGGCCGCTGGCACATATGACGAAGCGCTTGGCATGAAAGTGAACTGGGTTTCGTTCGAAACCGGTGTTGCAATGTCGGCTGCGATGGCATCCGGTGACGTTCAGATCGCACTGAGCCAAGGTTTGCCACCTTTTGTGGTTGCAGCATCCGGCGGTCAAGATCTTCAGCTGGTTGACGTCGCCGTCAGCTATGCGGAAAACCAAGGTTGCGCCGTGCACTCTGATCTTGAAATTGACCTGGCATCAGCAGGCGAACTGGCCGGCAAGAAAGTGGCCGTTCCACTTGGAACTGCCGCGCACTACAGCTTTATCCGTCAGATGGACCACTTCGGTGTGCCGCTCGACAGCCTGCAGATCGTTGATATGCCTCCGCCAGAAGGTGCAAACGCACTGGCACAAAAGGCCGTTGATTTCGCATGTGGCTACGGCGGTGGCTGGGCGCGTATGCAGGAAGTCGGTGACGTTCTTCTTGATGGTACTGCAAAGCAAGAGATCGGTATCCTGGTGTTTGACGTGACTTCTGTTCCTGCATCCTTTGCGGCAGAAAACGGTGATACACTGGCGAAGTTCCTGAAAGTAACGGCAGACGCAAACGCTGAATGGAATTCAAATCCAACCGACGAAATGCTGGCCGTGATCGCTCAGGAAGCGGGTATGGATCTGGAAGATGCGCGGAGCGCGATTTCGACCATGTCCTTCCCATCCATCGAAGACCAGCTGTCCGAAGCATGGTTGGGCGGCACCGCTGCACCATTCATGAAGGGTGTTGCAGACGTCTTTGTGGAAGCCGGCTCGATCGACAGCGCACTCGACAGCTATGAAGGTGCATTGAACACTGCACCTCTTGAAGCTGCACGCGACATGTAAGCCAAGGCGCTTCGCAGAACCGAACCCGGCACGCAGGTGCCGGGTTCTCTTTCAAAGCAGCAAAGAATAGCTGCGGAAAAAATTTTTTGCAGACGGGGAACATCACGGTGTCCGGACTTTCCATTCAAGATATTTCCATGCGGTTCGACCTGCCCAACGGTGGTGCTGTTCAAGCGCTTCAGAACGTGTCGCTTGACCTCAAACCAGGCGAGTTGATGAGCGTACTAGGTCCATCCGGTTGTGGTAAAACAACGCTTCTCAACATCGTTGCAGGATTTTTGGCGCAAACGAGCGGTAAGATTGTGATGAACGGCCATGAAATCGCGGGGCCTGACGCAGAACGTGGGATGGTGTTTCAAAAAGGCGCCCTATTTGAGTGGATGTCCGTTCGCGAGAACGTCGGTTTTGGCCCGTCGATGAAAGGCATGCCAAAAGCCGAGAAAAAGGAAAAAGTCGACCACCTGTTAGACGTGGTGGGACTTCAAGAATTCAAAGAAAAAGCCGTGTATGAGCTTTCGGGTGGGATGCAACAGCGCGTCGCACTGGCCCGCTGCCTTGCCAATGATCCTGATGTGATCTTAATGGACGAACCGCTGGGCGCGCTGGACGCGCTGACCCGTGAAAAGATGCAAGGTCTGGTTCTGAAGCTTTGGAAAGAGACAGGCAAGACCATCATCCTGATCACCCACTCCGTTGAAGAAGCATTGTTGCTGGGCGAGCGTCTGATCGTGATGGCACCCCGGCCGGGACGAATCCATACAGAGTACCGACTGCCATTCGCGGAGATGGGCGTGGGTCAGGACCTGCGCGACGTGAAGAAACACCCCAAGTTTGGCGAAACACGCGATGAGATCCTCGCGATGATCTGGGACATGGAAGAAGAGATCATGGGCCGCACGGAGAACGCACAATGACCGGTATTTTCGTTCTTGGCATCTATATCGGCATTTTCATCGCTGCCTTCGTTATCGTCACAAAGATCATACACCGCGCAACGATCAAGGATTACACGTCGCTCAAGACAGTGACGTTTGGGGATGAAAGCGCCGTCCGTCCGAATAGGTGGGCTGGGGTTATCTCGATCCTGACGCTGTTTCTGATTTGGGGCATGTTCACCGGGTCCGCCTTGCTGCCCAAGTTCTTGCATGCTCCGGCACCGTTTCTGGGTAACCTCGAATTTACTTACACCGCAGAAGCAGAAGACGGGTCGCGCGACGATGCAACTGTCACTGTTGTTGTCCATCCGCGTGAGCAAGACACAGATGCACCAGAGGTCGAAGCTGGCGAAGGATTTGCAAAGAACGATAGTGCTGCAATCGCTGTCTGGCGGACAGGTCTTGTACGTGTAGACAGCAACGATGAGATCGGCCGAGACGCCGGCGCGAAAGTCGTGGCAATCAACGGTCAGGCTATCGCGCCCGGTGAAACGGTCAAGATCGAGAATGGTGCTGTCACGCTGTCCGACAGGGGGACGCCCAATGTGGCCCCGTTCCGTGGATGGCAGATGGAACCGCTTTATCTCCCGCCGCCTGAACAGGTGTGGACCCGCACCATTCAGATTGTGGATGAGGGCTTTCGGAACTTCACACTTTGGCAACACCTCGGATACTCTCTCTTCCGCGTTGTTGTTGGCTTCTTCTTTGGTGCGCTGATCGGTATCCCGCTGGGATATGCAATGGGCCTGAGCAACTGGTTTCGTGGCTGGTTTGACCCTATCGTTGAATTCATGCGCCCGGTGCCGCCGTTGGCCCTGATCCCGCTTGTGATCATTTGGTTTGGCATTGGCGAAACCGGTAAGATCATCTTGCTGTTCCTGGCTGCTCTGTGGATCATGGCCATCGCTGCGCGCTCGGGTGTCTCCGGTGTGAACATCTCTAAGGTACATGCGGCCTATTCATTGGGTGCCAACAAACGTCAGATCATGCGCCACGTCATTGTACCGAACTCTCTGCCAGAGATATTCACCGGTGCAAGGGTTGCGATGGGTGTCTGTTGGGGCACCGTGGTTGCCGCCGAACTGGTCGCAGCGGAACAAGGTGCCGGCATGATGATCATGGTCGCCTCGCGCTTCCAGAACACAGATATCGTCATCCTTGGCATCCTGCTGATCGGCGTCATCGGCTTTGGGATTGATATGCTGATGCGCTGGGCAGAGCGCTTGCTGGTGCCTTGGAAGGGCAAATCCTAAATCACTCTTGCAAACGTAAATATAGATAAGGGCCCCACGGGGCCCTTATATGTTGGCGGTCAAGACTTGACTGACATTCGGGCAAGGTGGGCGGTGCAGACGACGGCTCTACCGCCTCTGGCCGCATGCGCTCCTGCCAGTTCTGCTAAATCGCCTCAGAGCCCCGATGCTGTCGTTGCAAGCGCTTGGTTCTCGGCTGCGACCCTCTGCTGTACAGCGGCGCAGGCCTGTAAGTCGCCGGCCATGCAAGCGGCGTCGATTTGTTCACGGGCGGAAATCTCTGCTGGTGTTTCACAAGCGCTAAGGCCAAGGGCGGCAAGAAGTAGGTATCGTTTCATTGTTGTATCTTTCTCATTGTAAGCAACACCCACCGCAACAGATGCCAGGACCGAGATCCCAAAAGTGCACCTGCATGCGGTAGGCTATTCGTCGTTTTCGTGTGTGGTTGTGAGTGGTAAGGGGCGTAGATGTCTCCGGATCGGTTTTACTGGACCCTCTCTCGCACCATCACCCTTGTCTGTCGTCCAACCCAACAGGTTGAGACAGCGCTTTTCGATAACTTGTCGGGGTTTGACCGGTCAGCCGCTTAAAGGCGTTGTAGAATGATGACCGCGCGTTAAAGCCGACCTCGTAGGTGATTGCCAAAACGGTATCATCTGTCTTTGCCAGAAGCTCTTTTGCTTCAGCGATGCGGTAGCTGTTCACGAAGTCAAAAAAGCTCGCGCCGATCACTTCGCTGAGGGTCTGGGAAATATAGTTGGGAGAGGCGCCAACATGCCGGGCGAGCGCCCAAAGCGACAGGTTCGGGTCGCGGTGCAACTGGTCCGTCTCCATCGCCGCCCGCAGCTTTCGCGCAATTCGGGCCGACGCCTCGGGGTTGAGGGCAGATTTTTCATATTTTCCTGTGCGCTGTTCAGGCGTTTGCGCTTCATTACTATATGTTGAAGGCGTATCGCCCACGTCGGGCACCAAAGGCGGACGCTGCCGCAAACCCCATAATGTCAGTGTGGCAACAAGGGCCAGACCGGTGATACCGCCAAAGCCGAAAACGAAGGCCGATACAGTTGTCCGCTGCGGGTCCAGTGCCAGAAACTGCGTCCACACCGCGATCAGCCAAAATAGCGCTCCAAGACCGCCGATCATGTAGATCCAGCGAAGCTCGTGTTCTTCGGTGCTCGAATACACATCGCGTAACATGATACGGTAGCGCATCAAGCGGCGGACGATCAGGATCAGATAGCCGGCAATTTGTACGTAGATCGTCAACTGCAGCAATGCCACCATACTCAGCAACACGAGTGACCAGTCAGAGGCTGCTGATATCGCGTCATCATCGAGCAGGGTCAGCACATCATTTCGCGTCACCGCGATGAGCAGTCCGGTAAGTACCGCTAAAGCAGGCAGAAGAAGATGACGATAAAGGCGCACGGGCCCTTGCCCCGTCGGTGATGTCAAAGAATAGACGTAGATCCAGAAAAACGGGGCAAGGCACAACGAACTGGGAAACCAAATCATAAGATCCACCAGCTGAACAAGATCTTCATCTGTTCTATCAAGAATACGCCTGAATGCGTCCGGCGTGTTGTTCAGTGCCACCGCAGCCAAAAACATCGCAAAGTTACGACTGACATTGAAATGTTTTGTCTGGAACAGGCAAAGAGCGATACCAAACAAGGCAATCGCAATTGTGGCCGTACTCGTGATTTCAATGATGATTTGTTCCATGCCGCAACCTGTCTCAAACACGGCCCGGAGACCAGAGGGCAATCTGGGTGCCGCGCGCGAAAATATCTGTCCAACCCTGCCAAGATGGACGACATAGAACTGTTATCTGCTGATTGAGGGGAAACAACCATCTCAATCAAGGAAGAAAATATGTTGAAACAGATCCTCACAGGTGCGGTGATTTGCATCGGGACAGGGGCTTATGCCGACGGCGAATGGACCATCGGCATTTTGGGGGTCGGTACGACCGGCACCTATGAGGGAGAGGACGACACCGGTAGTCTTGTTCCATTTCTGACCTATGAGACCGAGAGGCTTTCTTTCGGTCTGGATGGTGTGTCTTATGACGTCCTCGATCTTCAGCAAGGGTCAGTCTCTGTTGTTCTTGGCTACCGTGAGGGCCCGGCATTTCCGGACAAGGACCCGTTGTTTGACGACCTCAAGCGCGAAGGCGCAGTCGAAGCAGGGCTCAGTGCGCAAATGGACTTTGGCAACGCCTATGTATTGTTGGATGCAATGACGGACGTTTCGGACGCACATGGAGGGATCGAAGCGAATGTCGCCTTTGGGTATGCCACCGCTACTGGCGACTTTATCGTAAGCGCAGAGGTCGGCGCACGGTACCGGGACGAGGATTTGAACCAGTACCTTTACGGTGTTTTTGCGGATGAAGTCACCGCAACCCGATCAGCATATGCCGCGGACCAGACTACCACGGTCTTTGCAAACATGGCCGCCATTTATCCAATCACGCAGAGCGTATCTGCCATTGGCGTGATTGAATATGAAGATCTGGGTCGCAATGCCGACAGCCCGCTTGTTGACAAGTCGGACGTGTTCGGGATTGGGCTAGGCGTGGTGATGTCTTTTTGAAGCTGGCCGCAAACAGAAAACGGCTGCTCTGAAACCTTGAGAGCAGCCGTAATATATCGAGATTGGATACTGGTTTGCGGTTACTGCGACGTGACCTGATCCATATAGCCATCAATCGCACCATTCTGGTTTGTCACAGCGGCACGCACTCTGCCGGTTTCAAGCTCTGCCGCGACAATCGCGTCAAAGCCGTGATTGCGTCCGTCGTGTGAGATAATTGGCCCGGGATGTACAAATACCCCAAGACCGGAGCCCCAACTGACCGGTGTGACCATGCGCTCGGCCAACGCGACAGGAAGAATTGCGTCGCGTTGGCCATTGAGTGACCGGACAACCCCGTGCAGAACCTTTGCAAGATCTGATGCGGTTGCCCAAAGTCCAGCGGCAGCGCTTTCGGGGTGTCGTCTAAAGCCGCCGGGCAGCGGCTGACCGTTGCTGTATGATCCATGCGCAAACGCTGCGGTTGGCTCTATCTCAAATGTTGCACGCGTCGCACCGATCGGGTCCAAGACTGCCGTCCTGGCAAATGTTGAAAAGTCAGTTCCGGTGACGTCTTCAATCAATGCTTGCAGTACGGTCGTGCCGCCACCGCTGTAGCTGAAACCTCCGAAAATCCTGCGACGTGTGCGAACGACGGCAGAGTTCGCAGGCGCGCGGCCCGCAAGGACATCCATCAGGCTGGGCAATGTTTCGTCTGGTCCATATCCAGCGAAACCATCAACGGTTGTCCCGGCTGTGTGTGACATCAATTCGGCGACGGTTGCATCAGCGCCGCGCGGCCCTGGTAGTTGCCAACGGCGCAGGTGTTGGTTTGCGGGGCGGTCAAGTGCCACGCGCCCGTCACGTACCAGGGTCATGACGGCCAGTGCATTTACAGTTTTTGAACAGGACGCCACTTGGAAAAGCGTCTTGTGGTCTACGGCAGCTTGCGGTGTCGCCATACCCCCATATCCAGACGAGAGGCGCCCCTCCTTGATTTCCGCAATTTGATAGCCGGGCACTCCGGGCGCTGCTTGCAGTGCGCCTGCGCCAGACGTCAAAAGTGTTGCCAAGCTTGTGGCAGAGAAAGTTCGTCGGTTCATCATAGCGATTTTCCTGAATAGTCGATGTCGTACCCAATTGGTGTCTTGGGTCGATAAACGCTGCATGCTTAGGGTCAGGAAGTCGCCCCGCCCGGCAGGGTTAGACAATGCTGTGCCGTTGTTTGAAGCGGTTGCGGATTTGCTGATAATGGATGCCGACGAAAGGTGTCGTGTGTTGTGCGATGGGATAGACCCAGTTTGCCGCGCATATGGGTGAGCGCGGACCTGGGCAGAGAGGGCGAGCGCTGTATTTCCTGAATCGACGCCTGCATAAGCTAAGCGGAACAGGGACGCTGGCTGCGATCCATTACCATCCGGTGATGTTGCTGATGCGGGTCATCAGTCGCCCCAATTCAGATAGGTGGTTTGCTTTTTGAAGTAGGCGTCAAACCCGTGATGCCCGTCCTCGCCACCCGTGCCCGATAGACCCCAGCCGGTGTGGTAGCCTTGTACCTGCTCTCCATTGGTGCGGTTGATGTAGAGTTCACCGTATTTCAACAAGCGCGGAGCCTGCATGATCCGTTTGGTGTCGGCGGTCCAAAGATAGGCTGACAAGCCAAAAGCACTATCATTGGAGAGGGCAATCGCTTGGTCGAAATCGTCAACCACCATCAAAGGGGCCACAGGGCCAAATACCTCTTCCTGCATGATCGCGGCGCTGTTGTCTGTGACCTGCAAGACGGTTGGGGCCAGCCAATGCCCTTTGCTATAGGACCCGTCTTGCAGCAATCCGCCACGCAACAAGGGTTCGGCCCCCGCTGCGATGGCAGCCTCGACCATTTGTGTAACTTTGCGCGCCTCAAATTCACTGACCTTGGGTCCCATATCAGGGTTGGTCATCGGATCGCCAATTGTCAGAGCCTGCGATTGGGCAATGAACTTGGCAGTGAAAGCATCAGCGATATCGCGATGCAGATAGATGCGTTCCGCACAGGTACAGATCTGACCGCAGTTGGTGTAGCGCGCGGTGACGGCCGCAGCGACGGCGGCGTCGATGTCGGCATCCTCCAATACGATGAAAGGGGCCTTGCCGCCCAACTCCAGGCTAAGGAACTTCAGCTTGTCGGATGCCGCCCGGTAGATTTCGACTCCGGCCCGGCTGGATCCTGTCATGGTGATCATGTTGGTGTCAGGATGTGACACCAGCGCCTTACCGATCACTGGACCGCGGCCGGTCACGACGTTGAAAACGCCGGGGGGCAGTCCGGCCCTCTCGGCCAGTTTGGCAAGCTCCAGCCCGGCAATTGGCGTGATTTCATGGCTTAGCAGGATGAAAGTGTTCCCAGCAATCAGGGCTGGTCCCATCTTGCGAGCGGCAAGTGCCAGTGGATAGTTCCAAGCTGTCAGCCCAACAACCACGCCACGCGGCATGCGGCGGATCATGATTTCTTCATCGGTGTTGTCCGATGGCATGATGTCACCGCGAATGCGGCGGGCATGCTCTGCGGCATAGCTTAGAAAATTGACGGCTGCGCCCACCTCTCCCTTGGCTTGATCAAAGGGTTTACCTTGTTCACGTGTGAGTCCTTCGGCAAGATGATCTGTTGCAGCGGCCATCAGATCAGCCAGTTTTCTGACGACGGTCGCGCGCGCATTGGCTGACATAGCAGCCCAGCTGACCTGCGCCTTTTTTGCAGCAGCGACCGCGCGATCCGCATCCTCGGCTGTCATGTCAGGGATTGTGCCAATCTCTGTTTCATCCGCGGGGTTGGTCACCACGATGGTTTCGCGTCCAAGGTCTGTCAGCCAAGCACCGTCAATATAGGGGGCAAAGGTTTTCATTGTGCTGACCTCTCGCAATTTGTGTCGGCGCTAGGTATTTATTATAATATTAAATGTGTCAAATAATATGTTATCTAATTGCGCAGCGTTCCTGAGGCCGAAGCATCACGCAAACAATCCTTTGAATGGTGGTCGGCCACGAGTTTCGGCGTCCGTTTGTCCGCCTTTTGTGGCCACCGATGACCAAGTGAACTGGCAAAGGGGCCAATAGTGTCGTGAAATTATATATGTATTTCAATTGGCTACGCGAATATCGCATGAACTTGCAGAATTGCTCTTGCGTCAACATCTAATGAACGCATACAAATAATATATTATAAATGCATCATAAATAGTTTAAATGGCGGAGGAGCCTGTGATGCAAGGGGAGCCGGATCCGATCACTCGGGCCGGACAACAGACGGAGGAGAGATCATGAGAAATACGCCCCCACTACGGGCTGCGCTGACAGGAACGGTAGCGGCGCTTTGCTTTGCCGTGGCCGGTGCTTTGCCGGTATTTGCGCAAGACTATAACGAGGCGCCGGTACTTACAGAGCTGGTCACAGCTGGCAGCTTGCCACCGCTTGAAGAACGCTTGCCGGCTGCACCGATGGTTCAGGAAACGCTGGACAGCATTGGCGAATACGGGGGCACCCTGCGCCGTGCGATCCTTGGTGGTGGCGATCAGCACAACATGGTCCGCCTGATCAGCAACGAAAATCTTGTGCGGTGGAGCGCGGACTGGTCGACGGTCGAGACCAATATCGCCGAAAGCTATACAGTGTCGGATGATGCCACGACCTTTACCTTCAGCTTGCGTAACGGGATGAAGTGGTCTGATGGCGCGCCGTTCACTGCTGATGACATTATGTTTTGGTACGAAGTGTTTTCGGATGAACGCCTGACCCCGTCAAAACACCCGATGTATGTTGGCGCAGGTGGTCCCGTCATAGTGACCAAGATCGACGACACGACAGTTGAGTTCAAGTTTGCAGAAGCCAATGGGTTGTTCCTGCAAAATATGGCTTATGGCTTTGGCTATTATGTCGTGAATTATCCACGTCACTATCTGGAACAGTTCCATGCCGACTATAACACCGAGGTCGCCGCGCTGGTGGAGGCAGAGCCTGCCGCCGCAGATTGGGTGGCGCTCTTCAACCTCAAGGCCGGGCCAATGCACACGCCGATCTTCTGGCAGAACGCCGACCGGCCCACGCTGCACCCTTGGCATATTGTCGAGCCCTATGGTTCGACCCAGCGCATGGTGGCCGAACGCAACCCCTATTATTGGAAGGTCGACGCCGAGGGCAACCAACTGCCTTACATCGATAGGGTGACATGGGATCAGGTGGAAGACCCTGAATCGATTCTGCTCAAGGCGTTCAATGGCGAGATTGACTATATGGCCCGCCACATTGGTCGCCCTGCCAATCTGGCCGCGCTGACCGATAACAAAGACCGCGGAAGCTATGGTTTTTATCAGGTGGGTGACATCGGTGCGTCGCAAGCCGCATTGATGCTGAACCTGAACAATCCTGATCCAATCAAGAACGAAATCGTCAACACGCTAGCCTTCCGGCAAGCGCTTAGCCATGCCATCGACCGGCAGGAAATCATCGATCTCGTTTATCTGGGTGTTGGCAATCCTGTGCAAACCTCGCCACATCCGTTGTCGCCGCTTTATAATGAGGAGTGGTCAACCCAGTTCACTGCCTTCGATCCCGATGCCGCGAATGCGCTGCTGGACGGCATGGGGCTTGATCAGAAAGACGGTGATGGGTTCCGCCTTGGCCCAGACGGCGAACGGCTTACGCTGGTGTTTCTTGTCGCTGATGTCTTTGGCTTTCAGTACCCGGATGTAATGGAGTTGGTGGCCGAATATGCAGCAGATGTCGGGTTGGATATTCAGGTGCGGGCATCTGACCGGTCCCGTCTGCAAGAGCTTGCCTCCAACGCAGAACATGACGGCTACATCTGGAACTGTCCGGGCGGTCTGAATGACGCCTACACCAATCCCGATTGCTATTTGCCACGTGGTCAGGCGGTTTACTGGGCACCGGAATGGGCCGCATGGGGTGTTGACCCAGCAACCGGGACCGAGCCTCCTGCCAATATCAAGGCTCTCTTTGAAGCCTATGAAGGGGTTACCGGATCTGCCGATCCGGCCGTCCAAGAGGCGGCACTGAAAGACCTGATTGATCAGGCGGCGGGTCAATTGCTGACCATCGGCCTGATGCAAAGTGATGGCGCCTTTGGGATCGCGCGTAACAATCTGCGCAACTATCCCGATCCAATGCCAATCGCAGGGCAACTTTGGACACCCGCCCCCTACACTGCGCAATTTTACTTCGAGGGCGGTGCAAACCTGCCCTGAGATATCGCATTCACCCGGCACAAACCACGCGCCGGGTGACAAGACCGGTAAAGATCAGTCTGGTCCTCCCTGACTGATCTTTGCCACCCTTACTCCAACCTTCATGGGACGATCGGAAAGGTCTGGCATGCTTGGCTTCCTTTATCGGCGCATACTGTACATGATCCCGACCGTCTTTCTGGTGTCGATCGTGACCTTTGTGATCATCCAGTTACCGCCCGGCGACTATCTGGACACATTGGCGGCAGAGCTGAACGACAGCGGCGGTCTGGATGACGGGACCATGCAGGCGCTGCGCGACCAATACGGATTGGGTCAGCCGATGTACGTGCAGTACTTCAAATGGATGAAGGGCATTCTGCTTGAAGGCAACTTTGGCATTTCTTTCGAAAAGAACGTGCCCGTCAATGATCTGATCTGGGACAGGTTGGGTTGGACATTTGGGATTTCGCTGCTGACGCTCTTGTTTATCTGGATCGTGGCCTTGCCCATCGGGATCTATTCCGCAGTACGCAAATATTCGTTTGGGGATTATGCCGCGACCTTTTTTGGGTTCATCGGACTGGCCGTGCCGAATTTTCTATTGGCGCTGGTCATGATGTATGTGGCTTTCAAATATTTCGGCCAGTCTGTTGGTGGATTGGTCAGCCCCGCATACCTCGACCAGCCATGGAGCTGGGACAAGTTTGTCGACCTGCTCAAACGTATCTGGATGCCCATCGTGGTGGTCGGCACATCCGGCGCTGCGGCGCTGATCCGGATCATGCGTGCCAACCTGCTGGATGAGCTTTACCGTCCCTATGTGGTGACTGCCCGGGCCAAGGGGATGTCAGAGTTTCAGCTGCTGATGCGCTATCCTGTCCGCGTTGCGCTGAACCCTTTCGTGTCAACCATCGGGTGGATTCTGCCCACGCTGGTCTCTGGCGAGATCATTGTGGCCGTGGTGATGAACCTGCCGACCACGGGCCCGCTTCTGCTCCGCGCACTCTTGGTGCAGGACATGTATCTGGCCGGGTCGCTGATCCTGATTGTCAGTATGCTGACCGTGCTGGGCACTTTGATCTCCGACCTCCTTCTGGCGTGGATCGACCCAAGGATTAGATACCAATGACCCAGACCGATATCACTAACGCGACCAATGACGTGGTCACACCCGCATTGCTTGGCCCGTGGGCACTGATGTGGCGCAAGTTCCGGCGGCACCGGGTGGCCTATGTCAGCCTTTGGATTGTGGCGCTGGTCTATCTTTTGGCTTTGTTTGGCGAGTTCTTTGCGCCGCAAGCACCGGGTGATACCAACCGGCGCGCCATCTTTGCACCGCCGCAAGGAATTCATTTGTTTGTGAGCGGGGACAATGGCGACCGCCAGTTTCAGTTACATGCCAAAGCGCGCAAGATGCAGATTGATCAGGCGACGATGCGCCGATCCTATGCCGATGACCCAGAGGAGATCATCCCGCTGGGGTTGTTCGTTGAAGGGTTCGACTATAAAATTCTTGGTCTGATCCCCACCAATCGGCATCTGTTTGGTCCGGTGAACCCGGATGACAGCGTGTACTTCTTTGGGTCTGACAGGCTGGGCCGCGATATTCTGAGTAGGATCATTATGGGCACAAGGGTGTCGATGTCGATTGGCCTTGTGGGCGTTCTGGTGTCACTGGTGATTGGCGTCTCTTTGGGTGGCATCTCTGGCTACTACGGCGGTTGGATCGATAATATTATCCAGCGCCTGATCGAGTTTATCCGCTCTATTCCGACGATCCCGTTGTGGATGGGGCTGGCGGCGGCGATACCGTTGGGCTGGCCACCGCTGCGTACCTATTTTGTTGTCACGCTGATCGTGTCAATGATCGGTTGGACGTCGCTTGCACGCGAAGTGCGCGGCAAGTTCCTATCACTGCGCAACGAGGATTTCATTCTGGCTGCCCGTCTGGACGGGCTGACTGACTGGGAGGTTATTCGTCGCCATATGGTACCCAGCTTTTCCAGCCACATTATCGCCTCTCTGACGCTTGCCGTCCCGTTGATGATCCTTGCGGAAACGTCCCTGTCTTTCTTGGGTATCGGCCTGCAACCGCCCATCATCAGCTGGGGCACATTGTTGAAAGAAGCACAGAACATCCGCACCATTATCGAGGCCCCGTGGCTTCTGATCGCGCCGGGCACGATGATCGTCGTTGCCGTGCTTGCGCTGAACTTTCTAGGAGACGGCCTACGAGATGCCGCTGATCCCCATGCACAGTGAACCAATTGTCCGAATTCGCGGGTTGAAAACCCATTTCTTTACCGATGACGGTGTGGTCAAGGCCGTCGACGGCGTGGATCTTGATGTGCACCGCAATCGCACGCTGTGCATTTTGGGCGAAAGCGGTTGCGGTAAGTCCATCATGGCGCGCTCCATCCTGCGCATTGTCGATCACCCGGGGCGGATCGTTGATGGTCAGATCATCTATCGCAATGCGGGCGGTGCAGAGGTTGATCTGGCAAAGACCCGCAGCGGGTCGAAGGTGCTGCGCCAGATTAGGGGGCAGGACATCGCGATGATCTTTCAGGAACCGATGTCGTCACTTGGTCCTATCACCAAGATCGGCAAACAGATCACCGAAACCATTCTACTGCATCGTAACATCACCAAGGCAGAGGCCCGCGCCGCGGCCATTGACCTTCTGGATCAGGTCGGCATCCCGAAACCTGCCGAACGGTTCGAGGCCTATCCGTTCGAGTTGTCCGGCGGCATGCGTCAGCGCGCCATGATCGCCATGGCGCTGTCATGCCGGCCAAAGCTGCTGATCGCGGATGAGCCGACAACAGCCCTTGACGTGACCACACAGGCTCAGGTGCTGGACCTGATCGCGCAGCTCAAGGAAGATCACCAGATGGGTGTGATGTTAATTACCCACGATCTGGGCGTCGTCGCCGAAGTGGCCGAGGATGTGGCCGTGATGTATATGGGCAAGGTGGTCGAATACGGCGATGTCTATTCTGTCTTTGAAAATCCCCAGCATCCCTACACCCGTGCCCTACTGAAGTCCGTGCCCAAGATTGGCGCGGCCAAACAGGCACGATTGCCCGCGATCAGGGGCATGGTACCGCATCCGTTGGCCCGCCCCTCGGGCTGCCCGTTCCGAACCCGGTGCGATCAGGCGATGCCAGGCACCTGTGATGCAGCCGAACCACCCTTGATCCGCAAGGACGGTCAACAGGTCGCCTGTTTCCTGCATGTGGCGGAGCAAACCAATGTCTGATGCGATCCTGACAGTCAGAAACCTTGATATGCATTTTCCCATCGGTGGTGGTTTTTTTGGCAAGCCAACCGCCACGGTCCGTGCCGTCGATGACGTTTCTTTCGATGTTCGGCGCGGTGAGACCTTCGGCATCGTTGGCGAAAGCGGATCAGGCAAGACCACTCTGGGTCGTTGCATCATGCGCGTGTTGGCACCTTCTGCTGGGACCATTACCTTGCAGCGGAAAGAAAAGCCTGTTGCTGAACTGGTGGGCAGCGACCGTAAAGCGCTGACAGCCATCTGGCGCGATATGCGTATGGTGTTCCAAGACCCGCAGTCATCACTGAACCCCCGGTTGCGCGTCATCGACATCGTGGGCCAGTGCCTACAGAAATCCGAAGGTTTGCGGGGGCAGGCGTTGGCGGATCGTGTCTCTGATCTGCTAATCAAGGTCGGGCTGCGACCGGAGTTCCTGTTGCGCTACCCCAACGCGTTTTCCGGCGGGCAGCGCCAGCGCCTTGGCATCGCCAGGGCGCTGGCCACCAATCCTGAACTGGTCATCGCGGATGAGGCGGTGTCGGCCCTTGATGTTTCGATCCAGGCGCAGACGCTGAACCTCATGCAAGACCTTCAGGAACAGTTTGACCTTACCTATATCTTCATCGCCCATGATCTGGCCGTGGTTGAGCATATCTGTGACCGCATTGCGGTGATGTATCTTGGTCAGATCGTTGAACTGGCCACCACGGAAGAGCTGTTTCGCGCGCCCAAACACCCCTATACTCGCGCACTGTTGGATGCGGTTCCAATCCCGGATCCACGCGCCCGCGACCGTAAGAAAGCGCGGTCGCAGATGGCGCTGGCTGAAGGGGACGTTACAGGGCAGGGCTGCAAATTCGCGACCCGGTGTCCGCATGCGACGGACCTATGCCGCGCCGTGGTGCCACCCAAACGGACCATCCACGGTGCCGATGTACTTTGCCATTACGCCGGTGACATCTGATCCTAGCCCTTCACCGCTCCAGCTGTTAGCCCGGATTGGAACTGCCGGGTCATCAACAGATAGGCAATGACCACCGGCAGGGTCGAGACCACGACCGAACTGAAAACAAGACCCCATTCCGTTGAATAGGCCCCGATGAAGGATACGATGCCCACCGGCATGGTTTGCACTTCTGGCTTGAATGCGAGGATCAGGGGAATGAAGAATTCATTCCACATCCAGACCCCGTTCAGGATCGCGACAGAAATCAGCCCCGGTTTCATCAGTGGCATGACGATGCGCCAGAAAATCTGCCATTCCGTGGCTCCATCCATCCGGGCGGCATGAATCAGATCGCGCGGCAATGCAGCAGCAATAGGTGTCAGCACCAGAACCCCCAGCGGGAGACCCATCGCGATATAGGGTACTATCAGTGCCAGAAGCGTTCCGAACAGACCCACAGCTTTCAACACGATAAAGAGAGGCAGAATGATCGCATGGACAGGCACCAAAAGGCCGGCCACAAACAGGGTATAAAGCCCCATCGCCCATTTCTTTTCCTTCCGACTAAGGCCGTATGCGATCATTGTGGCCAGCACAGTGCTGATCAGCACGGCGACCGTGGTGACAATGATAGTGTTCGGCAGGGTCAGCGATAGTTGCGCGTCAGTCCAGGCACGGCTGTAGTTGTCAATTCGCCATTCCGTGGGCAAACCAAAAGGGTTGATAAAGAACTCTGGCACCGATTTGAACGAGGCCACGATCATGAACAGGATCGGTCCCAGCACCCACAGCGAGGCGACAACCAGCACAGCTGTGCGGGCGGTTTTGCCCAATAGCAGGCCAAACTGCCCCTGACTGCGTTGCAATTGTGGTTGTGTGGTCATGTGTCAATCTCCCGGCGGCGCAGGATGCGGATCAAACCCCAGCAAATGCCAGCCATCACCACCATCATTAAAAGCGCCATTGCAACACCGAAGGCAAAGCGGATCTCGGCGCTGGAAAAAGACGACCCGCCAAAGGCCGTGCGATAGATCAGCGTGCCCAGCACGTCGGTCCCAAAGTTCGGCGCACCCAATGGGCCAGTCAGCACATAGACCACGTCAAACGTACGGAACGTGCCGATAAAGGTCAGCACAGTCAGCGCCGTGAAGGCCGGTGACAGCTGCGGAAAGACCACCCGCCAGAAGACCTGCCGACTGTTGGCACCATCCATTTCGGCCGCCTGTTTGAGCTCTTCCGGCACGTTCTGCAGGCCGGACAGATAAATAATGATAGACCAGCCCATGGAATTCCAAGCGGTCACAAAGATGATGACACCGAGGGCTGTGCGCGGCTCTGATAACCACTGACCTTGCAGAAAGCCCAGCCCGATTGCCTCTAGCATGGGATTTATCAGGCCAATGTTGGGGGACAGCATTAGCGTCCAAACAAAGCCGGTGGCCACCAATGACATGATCACCGGCAGAAATAGGACCGTGCGATAAAACTGCATAAACCGCGGCTTGTCGTTCAGCAGCACAGCCAGATAAAGGCCGATCGTGTGTTGAAATACGAGGATTGCCAGAAAGATCACCGCATTATGAAAGGCGGCACGGTAGAACGGCCAATAGGTCAGGATCTCGGCGTAGTTGGCCAGTCCGACAAAGGACAGATCATTGCCCAACCCTGACCAATTGGTCATGGAGATGCCGAAGGCAAAGGCCAGTGGCAACAGCATCACTGCGAGAAAAAAGACAAAGCCCGGCAGTACGAACCACAAGTGACCATAGCGCAGCGAGAACTGCGAAGGGGTTTTTGGGGTGCTGCGTTCTGTCATGACATTGGCTCTCAAAGAAATGCGGGGCTGCCGCGGGGGAGGCAGCCCCAACGGCTCAGTGACCGCTTGGGATTACGGCATCCTGAACTTTGGTTGCAAATTCCTCTGGCGTCATTTCGCCTAGGAACAAGGCAGCTGTGTTTTGTTGGGCAACCGACCAGACATTGCCGGTTTCCGGCAGTTCATAGAACACACGCATGTCGTTGCTGCGGGCGGCATCCACGAATTCCTCCAGAATGCGGTTCTCGGCGGGGACCACGTTCTTGTTAGTGCTCATCGTGATGGTATCGACAACCATCTGCTGTGCCTGATCTTCCATCATCCACTGCAGGAATGTCGTTGCCGCCTCTGGATGCTCTGTCCCGGAATTCACCAGATAGATATACTCCAGACCCATTACTGTGGCAGGGTTGTTGTCACCCACAGCAGGGAAGGGCACGACGCCAAGGTCAACATCAGGGTTAATTTCTTGATAGCCGGCATAGTCGGCCGATCCGCCCGGCATCATCGCGCCTTGGCCAAGTGCGGCGAGCGCTTTGCCTTCGACATAGGGTGTCGATAGAGCACCAGGTTGCATGCAATCGCCGACTTGTTGCAGGAAATTGGCAGCCTCCAGCAGATCAGGGTCAGTGAACTTGCGCTCACCCCGGCGCAGCGCGGCAAAGCCATCAACGCCCAACACAGATGCAGTCATCATCATGTACATGAAAGACGGTACGATCCCGTCCGATGCAGGCACGATTAGTGGTGTGACGCCTTGCTCTTTCATCGCGGCACACATGGCCACGAACTCTTCCTGATTAGTGGGCGGCGTCATGCCCAGATCATCAAAGATGTTGCGGTGGTAATACAGACCAACGGAATAGGTGCCGAGTATGGGGACACCCCAGATCGACCCATCCTGATTAACAGCATCTGCGGCAGCATCGCGCAGGCTTGAGATATCAAGCTTGTCGGTCAATTCCATCGCATAGCCTGCCTGTGCGGCGGCAAGCGTTTCTGGACCGGCAGGCAGGCCGAAAAGGTCAGGTGCCTCGCCGGCGGCAAGGGCAGTGTTCAGTCGCGCCGAATAGTTGGTCCCAGCAATTTCTTCCAATTCAATCTTGATGTCGGGGTGCTCTGCCTCGAACGCATCAAGGATCGCCTGTGCGCGGTCTTTCCATTCCGGATGGTTGTGCCACATCGTCAGCGTGACCTCTTGCGCAAAGGCCGGCACAATAGCCCCAAGCGACAGCGCGCTGGCCAGCAGCCCGGCGGTAACTGATCTTTTCATTTTCGTCTCCTCCTGTTGGTGGCGCCGGCATCTCCAGCCCGCGCCGCTTGGTTATGTGGCGCGCAGGGCGCGTCCGGTGTTTGGGTCAAAGAAATGCAGGCGGTCACAGGCCACCGCGACACGCGCCATGTCACCTGCCCGAACCTTGGATTGTGAGGCAAAGCGGCAAATGCATGTAGATTGCGCGCGATCATCTAATGCGACCTTGCGCAATTCGTCGTCATCTTCACCGACCTGAACGGTGGCAGCGCCAAGGCCGACATGTGCCATGTGATCCGAGCCAAGCGATTCCAGCAGATCAACAGGGGCCGACAGCACTTGATCTACGGGATGATCGGTCTTGAGCGCCACGTCTTCAAGATCTTCGGGGCGCATGCCGACAATGACATCTTGCCCAGCGCATTCTTCGATCAGGTCATATTTTTCGCGGGCGGCCTTGGGGATCGACAATGTTTGATCCCCAAGGCGCACCTGCGTCGCGTCCGGGCTGAGGAGGGCGCGAAAAAGGTTCATCGCGGGCGAGCCGATGAATGATGCGACAAATGTATTTGCCGGTTCATGATACATGGTATCGGGGCTGGCAACCTGTTGCAGTATGCCGTCGCGCATTAGCGCAACGCGGTCGCCCATGGTCATCGCCTCGACCTGATCATGGGTGACGTAGATCGTTGTCACATTCAGCTTGCGCTGGATTTGAGCGACCTCTGCACGCATCTTTACACGCAGCTTGGCATCAAGGTTGGACAGCGGTTCGTCCATCAAAAAGACGGATGGGCGACGGATGATTGCACGACCCATTGCAACGCGTTGCCGTTGGCCACCAGACAGTAGTCCGGGCTTGCGCGATAGGTAGTTCTCCAATTGAAGTGTCTTGGCCACGTCTGCAACGCGGCGCGCGATTTCGTCTTGAGACACTTTAGCGATCTGTAGGGGAAACGCGATGTTATCAAACACCGACATATGCGGATAGAGTGCGTAGGATTGGAAAACCATCGCGATGTCGCGGTCCCGCGAGGCAAAGTCGTTGACCACCTGATTACCGATCAACACCTGGCCGCTGGAAATCTCTTCCAACCCGCCGATCATTTTTAAGGCTGTTGATTTGCCACAACCCGAAGGGCCGACGAGCACCAGAAATTCGCCGTCGGCAATCTCAAGCGACAGGTCCGTCAGCGCCTGCTGATCGGTGCCACCGTAGGATTTGCATAGATTTTTAAGGCTGACAGTCGCCATGTTTCCCCCGTCATCATGTCAGGCGCACGGCGTCGCCCGCTGTGCTGATGGTCCTCCTCGACCGTCAGTCACCGCGCATCAACACAATCATATAATATTCTTTGAATCAATATATAATCTACTACTCGTATAAAATTATATATTATTTAGTATCAGGCGTTCGCTTGATTGCGGTTTGTTTTTAGCTGCAAATACATTTGATCACCTGCACCACGCACATGCTTTTTGATGCAGACAATTGCGGCGTCGGTGTCGCTGGCGCGGAATGCGGCCAGTAAATCGCGGTGCTCTTGCAGAATTTCCGCATGGCGCGCGCGCGAGATCGGGACGCTCATCGCCAGTGCATTCAGAATGCGGCGTTGTAGTTTCCAGATGCCGAAGGCGCGACCATTGTAGTGTTTTCGGGCAATGAATTCATGAAACTGCAGATCCAGACCCGTGAATTTGGGCTTTTCCTCAACGGATGTCTGCTCCAGCTCTGACTGTATCTTTTCAAGCTCTGCCAGGTCCGCTTCAGTGCAGCTCTTTGCGAAGGTCTCCACAAAGTAGGGCTCCATCAATTGTAGCACTTCAAAGATGTCGCGCAGAGAGTCGGCATCAAAGGTAGAAACGGTCGCCCCCTTGTTCTGGGCAATCGTTACAATCCCTTCGCCTTGCAACAAGCGCAGCGCTTCGCGGACCGGGATAATTGATGTGCCATAGCGCGTGGCAAGATCCTGAACCTTTAGCCGTGTGCCGCCCGGAAACACACCATCGCCAATGTCAGCGAGGACACGTGCATAGATTGAAAGGCTGTCACTGCTGTTCTTTGCCATATTTTGGTCCGATCCCCCGGTTCTTCTGACTGTGACTGGCCCATTGGGCCGATCCGTACGCACGCCCTACGATATGCGAAAACACCTGCATTGGATATTTTAAGGACCCTAGATGCCAAAACTGGCATTGACAAGGAGCATAATATATAACTAACAATTAAAAATAATATATGAAATGGGAGAAGGACTACCGAAATGAAGACCACAAGCAAGTTTCTCTTCGGCTCTGCGCTTGCCGTGTCTCTTGGTGCGCAGGCCGCCATTGCACAGCAGGTTGTTCTTGATGTCACCGCCTGGAAAGGTAATGAGGCCGAACCGGCGGGACTGCCAGAATTGATCGCGGATTTTGAGGCAGCAAACCCGGATATCGACGTTGAGCTGTCCTACATCAGCCGCCTTGATACCGACCTTGTGTTGCCGCCGCGCTTGCAGGGGAACAACGCGCCCGACGTCATGATGACCGACATGCCGCTTGTTTCGATTTGGTCAGAAGCCGGATTGCTGGCTGATCTCGGCACAGACTCTGACTGGTATAGCAGGCTCGAACCTTCTCTTGTGCCGTCGGTCACGTCCGGTGACGCGGTTTATATCATGCCGCTGGAGGTCATCGGCATGGGTAATTTTGTGAATATGGGTCTTTTGGCCGAAGCTGGTGTCGATACCGCACCAACAACGATTGATGAATTGCACGCGGCCTGTCAGGCGCTGGACGCTGCGGGGATCAAACCATTGATCTTCACCGGCGGCTTCTCTGCTCCGCTGTTTGTCATCGCAAACGGACTGGAACAGACCGAGACTGCAGCGAAACTTGGCATGGCAGAAGAAACTTTTGTCGAGTCTGCCGCCTTCAATGGTGCGATCGATCTGATACGCGGGCTGGTCGACAATAACTGTCTGGATCCTGACGCGCAGGCAGGCCTTGATCCATGGTCGACGGCTCTGACCGAATTTAAGGCGGGCAACTTTGCCATGATGCCCCAAGGTGCATGGAACATCGGCGATTTCTCGAGTGTGGAAGGCCTTGATTTTGCCTTTGCGCCAATCCCGTCCGACAATGAAAGCGGTGTCGCGCTTGATCTGTTTGGCATCGGCTGGTCGATCAGTGCGCAAACCGAATACCCCGAAGCCTCTGCTAAATTTGTCGAATTTTTCGCAGAACCTGCAAACCTGCAAAAGATGCTGGATGCGGAAAGCGCCTACAGCCCATTTCAGGGCGGCGCGAGCGGTACGCCCGATATGGCCAAACCCTATGATCAGGCGCGCGTCGACGGTGGCGTGATCATGTACCCGTTTGCTGTGCTTGATTGGCCAAAGCCACTGGAACAGGAAATCTGGGACAGCCTGACAGGTTTCCTGCTTGATCTCGACAAACCCAACGACGCTGTTCTGGAACGTTGGGACGAAGCTGTCGAAGACGCGCTTTGATGTCAAAAGTTGCGGCGCGCAAACGGGCGCGCCGCACCCTTGCAGCCAAAAGGCCTATGTCATGAAACGCAACCTCAGCATCTATTGGTTTACTGCCCCGGCGCTGCTGGTAATTGCGTGTTTCTTTGTCTATCCAATCGCCCTGTCACTGCAAATGAGCTTTACAGATTTCCGTGGTGTTGGTGCGGCCGAGTACATTGGCCTTGAAAACTATGAACGTTTTGCATCGCGGTCGCGCTATGCCAATGCGGTCTGGGTAACATTGAAATTCACGCTTATCGTCGTGGTGGTGCAGACCCTGCTTGGGTTGATATTCGCGGCGTTGCTGCACCGGATGCCAGCGATCCGCAACTTTTGCCGCGCCGCGCTTTTCACGCCAGCTATGATGTCGTTTGTGATTGTGGGCTACGTCTGGCAATTCATTTACTCGCCATTTTCTGGCGGGCTGAATGCGGTCCTGACATCTGTCGGACTGGAAAGCCTTGCGCGCGGTTGGCTGGGCGACCCGGACACCGCGCTTTATGCGATTGCCTTCACCCATGTCTGGATGTTCGTGGGCTATACCACAGCAATCTTTCTGGTGGGTTTCGCCAACATCCCAAAAGATATCGAAGAGGCCGGGCGCCTTGACGGTGCAAAGTCCTGGCAGCGGTTCCGGTATCTGGAATTGCCGCTGCTTGCGCCCAGTTTCACGGTCAACATTATCTTGTCGACTGTCGGAACGCTAAAGACGTTCGAATTGCCTTTCATCATGACCCGCGGCGGGCCAGACCGGGCGACCAACACGCTCAGCCTTGAAATCGTCAACAACCTGTTTGGGTCCTACAAATTCGGCTTTGCCTCATCGTTGTCGATCATCATGCTGATCCTTGTTGTCATCGTTGCCGTGATCCAGAACACTTATCTGCGTCGCCGCGAGAACGTAACATGAGCCTGCGTCGATTCATATCGTGGGCGGCGCAAGGCCCTGTTCTGATGGTGGTGCTGGCGATGCTGACGCCCGTCATCTACATGATTGCGATGTCATTTCGCACAGCCGCCGAGATTGTCGAAAAACCATTGGGCCTGCCAGAGACGCTTTATCTTGGCAATTACGCCAACGCACTGTCGCAGATGTCTTATCTACGTTCAGTCTTCAATTCGGTGAGTATCACGCTTGCGGTAACGGTGCTGGTGGCACTTTTGGGGTCGATGGCTGCCTATCCGTTGGCGCGTCGCACCAACAGGTTTACCCGCGGCGTCATTATGCTGGTGGCACTGGGGCTGGCCACGCCACCCTTTGTCACGATTACCCCGATCTATGTCATCTTCCGCAGTCTTGGCATGTTGGATAGCTATCTGGGCATCATCATCGCATTTACGGCACTTAACCTGCCGCTGGCGGTCTTCTTCTACACCAGTTTCATCGGGGCCATTCCACGGGAACTGGAAGAGGCCGCCCGCCTGGACAACTGTAACGACTGGCAGATTTATTGGTATATCATCCGCCCGCTGCTCGGGCCGGCCACAGCAACACTGTCGCTGTTTGTTACGCTGATGGTGTGGAACGACTTTACCTACCCGCTATTGCTGCTGACCTCTCCCGAGAAATTCACAGTAATGATCAGCGTCTACCGCTTTCTTGGAAATCTGAACGTCCAGCCGGATCAGCTATTCCCGGCTGCGGTTCTTGGCTCGCTACCGTTGTTGATCCTCTTCGTTTTCTTCCAACGGCGCATTGTCTCGGGTGTGACAGCGGGGGCGGTCAAATGATAGATCTGACTGGCAAGCATATCGTGCTGACAGGTGGTGGTGCGGGCATTGGTCTGGGTATCCTGCGGCAATGTGTGGCCGCCGGCGCAAAGGTAACTGTATTTGAGGTCGATGCCAGCCGTGCAGGCGTGATCGCCGACACGGGGGGAGAGTTCGTACAGGTTGATATCGCCGACCCCAACGCGATCCGAACGGCGGTGGCAGCAATTGATGGCTGTAACGGTCTGGTCAACAACGCAGGCATCACCATTCAAAAACCGCTGGCCGATCTGGACCTGTCAGAAATGGAACAGCTTTGGTCCGTCAATCAGCGCGCTATGCTGTTGCTGATCCAGGCCTTGACGCCCAAGCTGGCAGCGGCCGGTGACGGTGCGATTGTGAATGTTGCATCAAACCACGCGCGGGCAAGCGCGCCCGGCTACGAGGCTTACGCAGGAACCAAGGGTGCGATTGTCGCCATGACGCGCGCGCTGGCTTGGAGCCTGGGTGTGCATAACATCCGCGTCAACGCGCTGGCCCCCGGACTGGCTCTGACCGAAAAGGTCCGGGAAATCGCCGAGCGGGAGCCGGACCTGATAGAGACTTTCAACAGCTGGCACGCCAGGGGCCGCTTTGCCACGGTCGACGAAATCGGATGCGTCGCGGCGTTCCTTTTGTCTGACGCGGCCGCCGCCCTGACCGGTAGCGAAGTTATTGCCGACCACGGTATGTCCGCCAAGTTGGGTGGGCTGAACTGATGCCCGGCCATTCTCATTTCCTTCTTCAATTACATCGGAGCATTCAGGCATGACCGTCAAAACTACTTCTGCTGCCCCTGCCGCGGTTGCCACCCTGTCATCAATGCCCCGGATTACGGCAATCAAGCCCTATGCGGTGTGGGTGGGTGGCCGCAATCAACTGATCGTCAAGGTTGAGACGGATTGCGGCATCTACGGCTGGGGCGAAAGCGGGTTGTCAGGACGCGAAAAGGCCGTGATTGGTGCCGTGCAGCATTTCACAGAAATCCTGACCGGCGAAAACGCCTTTGATATTGGCGCGATATGGCAGCGGATTTATCGCAGCCAATATTTCGAAGGTGGGCGCGTGTTGCAGGCGGCCCTGTCGGCAATCGATATTGCGTTGCACGATATCAAAGGCAAGGCCTGGGGCGTGCCTGTCTATCAGTTGCTTGGTGGCAAGCAACGTGACCGTGTTCCGACCTTTGCCAGTACCGCATCAACCAGTTTTGAGACGACAATAGATCAAGCCACGGCGCTGGCCGACCAGGGCTGGTCCTGCATTCGCATCTTCCCCGACCTCAGTAACATGACGACCTTTGAGCCGCGTGAACATATCGCCCCGACCGCACAGATGTGCTGCGATGTGCGTGCCGCCTTAGGCGATGCCGTTACGCTCGGTATCGACTGGCACCACCGCTTGTCGGTGGCAGAGGCCGCCTCCTTTTGCCAGCGTATGCCATCCGGCACTCTGGATTTTCTAGAAGAACCGATCCGCGACGAAACACCAGAGGCCTATGTGGCCCTGCGCCGCCTGACCGACATCCCCTTCGCGATTGGTGAAGAGTTTTCGAGCAAATGGCAGTTCCGTCCTTTTATCGAAGGTGACATTCACCAATTCAACCGCGTTGATGTTTGCAATGTCGGCGGTCTGACCGAGGCAGTCAAAGTCGCTGCGATGAGTGAAGCACATTATGTTGATCTTATGCCCCATAATCCGCTGGGACCGATCTGCACAGCCGCCAGCGTACATTTGGGGGCTGCCGTTCCAAATTTTGCTTGGCTGGAGGTGCGAGTAGGATCAGATGGTGTCTATACGGTCGATGATGCAGATGACGTGTTTGTTCGACAGATCAAACGCAACGGCACGACGTTCGACGTGCCGGACGGGCCCGGACTGGGCGTTGATATCGACGAAGAACGTGTTCAGGCGTTGTCGTTCAAGTTCTGGAACTCACCGCTGCTGAGACGCCGTGACGGCTCTGTGACCAACTGGTAGGCAGCTGCTATTTACAATGAGCCACCAGCAGCGACATGGCACCGGCGCGCGCGTCTGGTAAAGTGCGGGCACCTATTTTTACAAATGTTGTACTTGCCACCGTTACCTGTTTCCCACCGGGGGCGAAAACGTCCGTCCCTATGCGTTGCAGGTTGCCCAATCCAGTCCAAAGCGGTCAAGGTATTTGCGCAGACGGTCAGCGTCATTGCGGCTGGTCTTGGCTGCACGGGACGCGGCAAATAGCCTGCGCCCTGCCGCGCTAAGGCTCGCGCTTTCTTGGCACACACGGATCACCGCCGCCAATTGGACGCGGTCAAATTCATCAATGTCCGCGGCCGCAGCACCGAGATATTTGGTAATAAGCTGCATGTCAGGGTCGCGACTGGCTTCTGCCCAAGTGCTTTTGATCGTTGCGATCTCGGTTTCGACCATGGCAAGCGTGATCCGGCCGCGTGGTGCAAGCGTGCACATTCTTTGGACAGATGCGCTCAGGTCGCGAAAATTACCCGGCCAAAGCGTGCCGGGATCTGTTGCGAACTTGTGATAGCTGGTTTGCGCATCGGCATTGAAGGTGACGCGACTGCCCAGCAGCTTTTCGACGCGCGCAAGTTCAAACGCGATGTTGGGCGTAATATCCTCTGGCCGGTCGCGCAAAGCGGGCAGGCTGAAAGTCCAAAGGTTCAGGCGCGCAAAAAGGTCAGCCCGGAATTTGCCTGCGGCGACTAACTCGGCCAAGTTACGTCCAGCCCCTGCGATCAGATGAAACCGGCTGGTGACCTCAAAATCGGACCCCAAGGGAAAATATTTGCCCGTCTCGACGGCATGCAGGATCATGGCCTGTTCATCGAGACCCAGTTCATCAATCTCATCAAGAAAAAGCACCCCGCCATCGGCTTCACGTAGTAACCCTTGCCGGTCTGCACCCGCGCCGGGGATCACCTGCCTGCGATGTCCGAACAGCGTGGACATCGCCCGTTCGCCCTTCAGCGTTGAACAATTCACATGTACAAGCCGCCCTTTGATCCGGCGCCGTTGTAGTTTGAGTTCGTAAAGCCGGGCCGCCAGATCGGATTTCCCCGCACCGGTTGGTCCGATCAGCAGCAAAGGCGCATCAGAGTTCGATGTCACAACCTCCATCCGGTCAATCATCGCGTTGAAGGCGTCGTTGCGGGTGTCGATACCGCCTTTGAGCAGGGTATTGTATTCGCGCGTGACCAGATCGAACCGCTGTTGCAGCCGGTTGTACTTCGAAAGATCAAGGTCGACGACCTGCAAGGTACCCGGGCCCGTGTCGTCACCACGGGGCGGGCCAGTCTGGACGAGTTTGGCCGGGATATGACGAGCCTCCGTCAGTAGGAACCAGCATATCTGGGCCACATGTGTCCCTGTCGTCAGATGCACATGATAGTCTTCGCGTTCGTCATCAAACCCATAGTCGCGGGCAAAATCGAACATCGCGCCGTACATTTCCTCAAAATCCCAGGGGTTCTGGATATCAATCTGATGCAACAGCACTTCTGTATCGGCCTGCCTGTTTTCCACCTCAGCTTTGATCTTGGTGGCAAGCCCGGTCCAGCGGCGGTCATGGATCAGCTCTAGCCGGGCAATCGGAAAATCAGGATGGTCATTGATCTGGACCGAGGGACGCCACCGACGGCGCTTGCCTGCATCAAGGTTCGTGCCCAGAAAGCCAATAACAACATTCTTTTTCATAGGGCTATCCATACTGATAAAATTTTATACCAAGCAATAGCTTTTCTGTGACCATATTTAGGATATTCTAATAAAATAACTTAATATCAATAACTTATACGAATTTCGTTTTTTCTTCTGCTTGGCGCTGATCTGGGTGAAAACAACCTCACTGAAACGCAAGAAGGACAAAGCCAATGGCAAACAAATCCGTGTTTGCATCAATGAAAGGCCGGTTGCTTCCGGCAGCTTCCACCAAGAACTTGGCGGGGGCACCGGCCTACGCATACGATGATGCACATGCCTTGGCCCAAGTCGCGATGACGGGGACATTCGGGCAGACATTCTACCAGGATCCGATGAAGGAACTGGTTCGCACGCTGGAACTGGCGCAAAAGGTTGATCCGTCCTTCTTGGCGAAGGCGGCGATCTATACCCGCCAGTCCGGTCATATGAAGGACATGCCAGCGTTCTTGCTGGCGGTGCTTGCAGGCCGTGATCCGGTGTTGTTTCAGCGTGCTTTCGGGCGGGTTGTCGACAACGGCAAGATGCTGCGGACGTTCGTGCAGATCATGCGGTCGGGGCAGACAGGGCGGAAATCGCTGGGTTCTGCGCCAAAGCGGATGGTTGCGAATTGGTTGATCAACGCGTCCGATCGGGCGCTGTTGCAGGCCAATGTGGGCAACGACCCGTCGCTGGCTGACGTGATCAAGATGGTGCACCCGAAGCCAAACAACAAAGCCCGCGAGGCCTTGTTCGCTTGGATCATCGGGCGCCCATGTGACGTGGCACTGTTGCCGCAAAATATGCAGGATTTCCTGCGGTTCAAAGAAACGGGACGTGGCCGTGTGCCGGATGTTCCGTTCCAGATGCTGACGCAGCTTGCGCTGTCCAAAAAACAGTGGGCGGGGATCGCTGAAAATGCATCCTGGCAGATGACCCGTATGAACCTGAACACGTTCCAGCGGCACGGGGTTTTGGCCCTGCCAAAGATGCGTCGCATGATCGCGGATCGTTTGCGCGATCCGGCTTTGATCGCCAAGGCACGGGTATTTCCGTACCAGTTGATGACGGCCTATCAGGCGTTGTCGGCGGAGATGCCGGTCGAGATCCGTGAGGCGTTGCATGACGCGATGGAGCTTTCGGTACAAAACGTACCAAAGCTGCGCGGTCAGGTTGTCGTCTGCCCTGACGTGTCGGGCTCTATGTCCGGTGCTGTCACAGGTTACCGGAAGGGTGCCACCACAGCGACGCGTTTTGTTGATGTGGCGGGGCTGGTTGCTGCGGCCGTCTTGCGTCGGAACCCTTCGGCAACGGTGTTGCCGTTTGAGGTGAAGGTGCGCGATATCCGGTTGGAACCACGCGACACGATCCTGACAAACGCGGCGCGTTTGGCGGAACAATGGGGTGGCGGGACGAACTGTGCCGCTCCGCTGGAATGGTTGCTGGCCAAGGGGCGTGCCCCCGATCTGGTGATCATGGTGTCGGACAACCAGTCGTGGGCGCATGCCGCCTATGGCAACAACGGAACGGTGATGATGCTTGCTTGGGAGAAGCTGAAACTGCGAAACCCAACGGCCAAATTGGTCTGTGTCGATATCGCCCCATACGGGACGACCCAAGCGAAAGAACGCGACGATGTTCTCAACATCGGCGGGTTCTCGGACACGGTCTTTGACCAAATCGCGGCCTTTGCGGGTGGCGAGATGGGACCGGACCACTGGGTCGACCAGATCGCGGCCATCGAGGTCTAAACATGTGGGTCAGGCGGTTATCGCCTGACCCGAGTGATACGAATTGAAAGGAATACATTCCGGCGAATGCTGGTGGAACTACAGGTTAGAGCGCCGATCGACAGGGATCGGAGGTCGCGAATTCAAGCCTCGCCATCGTGTGAATGATGTAGCTCAGTTATCGTTTCACCCCGCCTTGTCGCCGGAACTGACAAACAAACATTTGGCAAATGCCGATGGAACTACATCACGGGAAAGGTCGCGGGTTCAAATCCCGCCACCGCAGCCGGGACAACCGGAGCGGTGTAGCTCAGTGGATAGAGTACTCCCCCCTCGTTTCATCACATCCTTGTTGCCAAGACTGACATACCCTGACGAATGCCTAAGGAACTACATTGCGCAACATTGGGAGCATCCTAGAAGGTTCAACTCCTCTCTTTGCAGGCGCCCAGACGGAAAACCATTTCTGCGGAAATGGGGGCGGGACCCCAGACTGTTTCTTACCCCTTGTCGTCAGGGTTCAAACATATCCGGCGAATGCTGGTTGGAACTACATTTCTAATGTCGAAGTCGTGGGTTCGAGCCCCACTCCTGCTCCCATGGCAGGATAGCTCAGATGGAGAGAGCGCGTAACGTTTCACCCTTCCCTTGTCGCCGGGGATTGACATCACAGGGATTGGCTCAGCCCGGATAGAGCGCCGCACTTGGACTGCGGAGATCGGAGGCTCAAATCCTCCATCCCTGACCAACGAAACAGGAGGAATGCCTGTGGGACTACATCTTCCAAATGTCAGTGTCTCACAACACCCTTGTCCTCCATCATTGGAAGGTAGCTCAGTTGGTAGAGCATCGGTTTTTGGTACCGCAGGTCACAGGTTCGAACCCTGTCCTTCCAGCCAAGGTATGAAAGGAAACACCCGGGGGGAATGTCCGTGGGATTACATCGCTTGAAACGGTCGCCGAAAGGCATCTCACGAACCCTTGTCCCCCGGACCCATGATCGGAAATGCCTGCAGGATTACAGGTAGACGCAGCCCCTTGCGGGGTGGGCCCGCGGGCCGTGCTGGTTCAACCCCAGCCCAGAGCAATCTGGTGGCGGAAATTCATCCTGCAAACACCTTGTTCTGGGAATGGTTTGATTTGAGAGTGAAGATGATGACACAAAAAGAGAAAAAACAAATGCAAAAGGTCAGCCGTCTGCTGGCCCAAGTGCTTCGCCATACGCCCGAGAATCTATCGCTGACTTTGGATGTGCAGGGATGGGTCGCGGTTGATATGGTGCTGGATGGCCTTGCGGATGCAGGGTTGCCAACAAGCATGGACCAACTTCGCGAAATTGTTGCCACAAGCGACAAGAAGCGGTTCACACTGTCGGATGACGGCCAATTGATCCGGGCGGCTCAAGGGCACTCCGTGCAGGTTGACCTTGCGGTTGCTGCCGTCCAGCCGCCGACCCAGCTTTTTCATGGCACTGCGGACGCCACTTTGCCAGTGATCATGGCCGAAGGGTTGCGCCCGATGTCACGCCAGCAGGTGCATCTTTCAGCGGATCGTGACACTGCGCTAAAGGTTGGTGGGCGCCATGGTGCGCCAGTGATCCTGATCGTTGACGCATGCGCGATGCATGATGTGGGCTATCAATTTTACCAAGCGGACAATGGGGTTTGGCTGACAGATCACGTGCCCGTAAATTTCTTACGAATTGAAGAAAATGCCGCAAGGGCGGCTGGAACAGAAGACATGACACAGACAACAATCACTGGCACGCATCTCAAAGACTGGGGTCATATCCCCGGTCCTGACTTTGCCCGCCTTCTTGAAATCGCGCAGGCCGCGTCGTCGGCGGGCTATGGTGCCGATCAGATTCGTGCCAAGCTGGACGGGATGAAACCCCCACCGCCGCCGCCAACGCTGCCGTTGCAAAACGCAGGCGATGTGCCGTTTCATTTCAACATCGAAGCGTCTGATGATGCCGATGAGGTCAAAAATCTTGCCCAAGTGCGCGAGACGATGACGGCTGTCATCTGCACGCCGACCGTTGTTTCGGCTGCTGTGATGCCCGATGCTTGTCCTGCTGGACCCGTCGGCACAATCCCTGTGGGTGGTGTTATTGCGGCCAAGAACGCAATTCATCCGGGCATGCACTCGGCCGATATCTGTTGCTCGGTCATGATGACCGATCTGGGCGCGGCTGATCCAAAGGTGGTTCTGGACGCGGCTGAAAAGATCACGCATTTCGGCCCCGGTGGGCGTCAGAATGGCAAGCGCTTTACCCTGTCGCAAAAGTTGATGGATGCGTTTCGGGACAACCGGTTCCTGAACAACCCCAAGATTTTGCGCATGGCGGTCGCGCATCTGGGCACCCAAGGTGATGGCAACCACTTCCTGTTTATTGGCAAGTCACGCAATACCGGACGCACTGCAATCGTGACCCATCACGGGTCGCGCGGGCCGGGTGCTGTGCTGTACAAACTGGGCATGGAGGTGGCGGAGAAGCACCGCAAAAAGCTGTCGCCTGAAACACTGAAACAGAACGCTTGGATTCCGGCCGATACGCAGGATGGCCAAGACTATTGGGATGCGCTCCAACTGATCCGTAAATGGACCAAGGCCAACCACAACGCCATTCATCAGGCGACGGTGGAAGCGTCAGGGGCGCAACCCGGTGAGCGGTTCTGGAACGAACATAACTTCGTCTTCAAACGGGGTGATCTGTTTTATCACGGTAAGGGAGCGACGCCTGCTTGGGGAGACTATGCCTCTGATGCGACTGGGCTGACGCTGATCCCGCTGAACATGTCGGAACCTGTTTTGGTCGTGCGCGGCAAGGATGCCGATCATGCGTTGGGGTTTTCGCCACATGGTGCCGGGCGAAATTTCTCGCGGTCTGAGCATAAGCGTCGGATGGGCGAGATGACGGCAGAGCAGGCGCTGGAGGCAGAGACCAAAGGTCTTGATATCCGCTTTCCGGCGGGCGGCATTGATGCGTCAGAGCTGCCGTCGTCCTACAAGAACGCGGCGTCTGTCGTGCGTCAGATCGATAGCTTTGGTCTGGCGGATATTGTCGACCATATCGACCCCTACGGCTGCATGATGGCCGGTGACGTGCCGCCGTTCTGGATGAATAAGAAAAAGAAAGGAAAGCGCGCTTGATGTGCGCTTTCCGCGTTTGGTTCAGCGGCCAGATAGCATTTCGATCGTGAACGCCCTCTTCTAAGGTCGTTCATTGCGCTTCAATGACACAAGTAGTTTGGCATCCGCATTGCGTCACGGATGGACGGGCGACCGCTGCCAAGTTCGCTTATCCAATTGGTATGCCAGACTTGGAGAACGTGTGTTGGTATTGGCAATTCACGCACAGACGCGCGGCCTTCGTTTCCTTCAGATCCGGATCCAAGATTTAGGGCTTTTCGGCAGCGAAAAGCCTGCCCTATTTCGCCCTGAATAAGTCACAAATAAGACATAATAAAATTGTTGAAAAACAAATGGTTAATGCTTTTTCGCTTCTGACGCCAAAACCAATTTTTTCCCCTGACGATTGCTTGAATACCATACTAGTCATTTTGCATGCGGGATGCTGATCCGGGTGCCACAATTTAGCTCGGTTGCAACGGCATCGATATTTTCAACCTTGTGGATATCTATAAGGAAATCGGTTTGGAGCGGACGGTTACAATATGAATGAGATTGGTTCAGTCGCTAGCAGATGTTCACAAAAACTGGGGGCCATCTGGAAGTATACCACAGTCATTCTTGTACAGTTCCTCTTCCTTGTCTTTGCGACCGCTGCGACCGCCCAAAACATTGACTGGCTGGTAAATGTCGATGGCAGTGTCACGCCGGCACCGGCCGGTGGTTTGCTTGAGGTTCCGATCACTGTCACCAACAACGGCTTTGATCCGGCTCTTGCCAACACCATCGACATTGTTGTGCCCGCAGGTACGTCGTTTGAATCCTTTAGCGGAACAATCACAAATTGTACGCCCTTGCCCGCAGCGGCAGGGGCGACTGTCACTTGTGATGTACCCGCGCTGGCATCAAGCGAATCTGCGGATTTGTCCTTTGACATCCTGACCACGCAGGCTGGTAGCACGTCGCTGGCTGTCTCCATCCCGACGACAAACGCAGATGGCGAAGAAGATGTTAACACGGATAACAACACTCAAACCAGGGTCCTGACGCTGACAGCGGGCGCAGACGTTGTCTTGACCGTGGCTGCGCCCCCGACGGCTGCGTCTGGTGAAGTGATCGACTATGTGTTCACGGCCACCAACAACGGTCCAAATGACGTTTCTGACCTAGAGTTCACGTTCACGCAGCCAGAGGGCCTCGACAATTTCGTTGCACCGGCCGGATGTACGCTAAGCGACGAAACCTACACCTGCCTGATCCCCGGTCCAGTTGCGGTTGGTACCAGTGTCGATCTGGCCTTCACGGCACAGGTTATCACGGGTGGCGGATCAACGGTCACCGGTCTTGCAGAGATCGGGGGCGGCACCTCCGGCGATCCGGATATTGCCAACAACAGCATCACCCCTGAAATCACTATCACATCAGGGAGCGACGTCGGCATTGAAAAATCCGTTGCCGGCGAAAGCCCACTTTTGGTCAATGATACAACGACATTTACACTGTCACCCAGCTACACTGGCGAAGTTCCCACCAACCTGACAATTACTGACACGGTCCCGTCAAACTATGTCATCCAATCGGTGACGCCGGCGGCGGGCAGCGACTGGACATGCGCCTTTGATGCAGGCACCGGCGAAGTGACATGTAACAAAGCAAGCGGCGCGTCACCCGGCAACATGCAGCCCTTGGGCGATATCGTCATTGAGGTCTTGATCGAAAGCGAGGGCCTTGCTGAAAACTTTGCCACGATCACATCGCCCGATGTGCCGGATCCCAATGTATTCAACGACACTGACGGTGACGGCGGTGTGGTGATCGAAGAGCCATTTATCGACCTTGCAGTTGGTAAGACGGGCATTCAGCCTGCATTGTTTGTCGTCGGGCAAGAGTATGACTTTGACCTGACCGCCACAAACGAAGGCAACACCGATTACACTGGCGAAATTGTCCTGCGCGACGTGGTGCCTGCTGGTTTGACTGTGACATCTGTTGCAGGCTGGACCTGTGCACCTGTCCCGTTGGTCGGCGATGGGGCAACTGAATTGGTCTGTACCCGTGATTTCAGCGGTGCAGATGCGCTTGGCCCCGATGAAACCACGCCTGCGGCCGTTGTCACCGTTGAAGTGACAGCCCCCGGCGCGTTCACGAATACAGCGATTGTAGAGACCGGTGCAGGCGCAAACCTGCCGGATGAATTTGGGCCAAACGATACGATTTCATATGGTGGTACCGGCGAAATTCCCACCGACTCGGCCGATATCACTGTCGCCAAATCTGCAAACCTTTCCAGTCTACCGGCGGGCGATCTCCAGACGTTTGACATCGAGGTCATCAACCTGGGCCCTGACACTGCAACCGATGTGCGTGTGCGCGACTCGATCCTAAGCCTGATCAATTCTGATGATACTGGTGCAAACCCGGGCTTTGACGCCATTTCCTTTGCCAATATCTCGGCGGCGGATGCAAACTGTACCACCGCCCCCATCGGCGACACTGGTCGTGAACTGAGCTGTAACATCGCCAGCCTTGCCGTGTGTTCCCCAGGCGTTGACTGCCCGGTCATCACTGTTGACGTGCGCCCTGGTGGTGAAGAGGGGGCGTACAAATACAGTGACGGCAGTTTCTTTTGGGACCCCTGATATTAACCGCAACAACAACCAGGCGACCGCGCCGTACAATGTTGAAGGTCGCGCCGACATCACCGTCGAAAAAGCCGTTAGTGCAACAGAGGCCGAAGCTGGCCAGTTGCTGACCTATGTGATTACGGCGATCAACAAAGATGACGGGTTGAGCACCGCCCAAGCCATGGTCGTCACTGACGTTCTGCCGTCAGATATGACATTCCTGTCCGCTGTTGCATCAGCGGGGTCATGTGGTACCCAGCCCGCCGCGAATTCGGTCACAAGCCCGACCAACAATCTTATTGAATGTCAAATTGGTGATGTTCCAAACGGGACTCAGCAAACGGTCACCGTTTCGGTTCGCCCCAATTTCGAATTGATTGATGCGACTGTTACCAACAATGCCTCTGTTGCGACTGATACCATCGAAGTGGGCGTTGGCGACGAAACTGCCGCAGTTGATGTTACCATTGGGCCTGCATCGCTTGATCTGCTGATCCAGAAAACAGAGTCCGTCGACCCCGTCGCCTATAATGAAGAGACAGTTTATTCGGTCACTGTTCGCAATCTTGGTCCATCTGCGACGCAAAATATCGTTGTTGAAGATATCTTGCCCCCTGGCAACCTGACGATCCTTTCTGTCGAAGATGGGGATGGAGACCCCGGCACTGAACTATGTACACCCGCGATCCCAGCCGGTGGTCAAATAGGCGGTACATTGACGTGCACGTACCCTTATCTGCCAGCGGGTGAGATCATTGTGCTGCAAGTGACAGCTGAAGGTCAGGAAAAAGGAACAGCAACCAACATTGCGTCTGTTTCATCCAGCGAAACGCTGGCGGGCTATGACGCCAACCTGAGCAACAACACGGTCGAAGAAAGAACCACGGTGCGCACCCGCTCTGACGTGGAAATCACAAGCAAGGTTGCAGATCCCGGCACCATATCTTTGCGCGACCCCTTCAATTTCACTATTCGTGCGGCTGTCAATGTCGGTCCCGGTCTTGTTGAAGCTGACGAAGTTGTCGTGTCTGACACACTGCCCGCCGGAATGGAGCTGACGGGGACACCGACTGTTGCGCTTGTTCAGGGGTCTGTCACGCTCTCGACCTGTAGTGGGGTTGCGGGTGAAAACAGCTTTGCCTGTGATCTAGGGACTTTTGATCAGGACTTTTCTGGCGGTACTGTTCAGCCCGGTATCGTGGATATTACCGTCCCTGTTCGGGTGGTTACGGTGACGTCTGATCCCCAAACATTCACGAACACGGCCTCTATCGCTACAACGTCGCTGGACGCCGATAGCACCAACAACACCGGCAGCGGCGATGTCGTCATCAATGCATCATCCATTACTGGTACACTCTACCGCGATTTCAACGATGATGGTGTTGCCGAGACAACTGATACCGGGGTTGCGGGTGTCACGATTACATTGATTGGCGAAACGCCCGACGGTGCGATCATCACCCTGACAACCACGACGGACGCCGACGGCAACTATTCCTTTGGGCTTTTGCCGGAAGGCATCTACACGGTCAGCCGCGGCACGGTTGCAGAAGCTTTTCAAGACGATGGCGGCAGCTACCCAGAGGGCGGCAACGGTGTCAGCACCTCTGATGTCCTGATTTCAGAGGTAAGCATTGGCGACGATGAAAACCTGACCGGCTATGACTTTACGGTTGTGCCAATCGCCCGGATTGGCATTGCCAAAGAGGCGCGCGGCCCGACGGTTGTGAACCCCGACGGATCATTTGATCAGCAATTCCGCATGCGGATCGAAAACTTCAGCCTTGAAGCGCTCGAAAATATTGTTGTCACAGATATTCTGGAGGGCGGAGCACCCGCTTTCGGAACATACACGAGCGGTGTGCTGAACGCTGGTGAATACACGATCCTAACCTCGCCCACATCAAACTGTGGCCCGGGGGCCGCCAATACGGCCTTTACCGGCGCTGCTGATACAACACTTGGTTCGGGCTTTACGTTGACCCCAAACCAGATTTGCCGGATCGACGTAACTTTGCGCGTGCAGCCAACAAACCCGCTGCCGCCGATCATTGCTGGCGACGACCGGTATGCAAACTCAGCCACCGTGACCGGCGAAGGTGTGCTGTCGGGTCAAACCTCAGCGACCAATCCGCTGTTGGCGGACATTTCTGACGCAGGCGGCAATGCGGATGCCAACGGCAATGGTGTCGGGAATGATGATGGTGAAGATGATCCAACGCTTGTTGGCCCAGTGTTCAACCCAGGCATCGCGATTATCAAAGAGGCCGATACCACTGCTTTCTCAAGCCCGCCTGCAGAAGATGATGTGATTACCTACACATTCACGGTCACCAACACCGGCAATATGGATTTGTTTGATGTGGTCATCACTGATCCGCTGGAGGGGATTATGTTGGTGGATCCGATGATCGGTGATCTGCCGTTCAACACCAGTGTCACACGCACCGCGACCTATCTGATCACACAAGATGACATCGACAATGGCCTGGTCGAAAACACAGCGACTGCCACTGGTCAGGACGTCTATGACACCGAGGTGGATGATCTGTCTGGCACAAGCAATGCGGACGGGGATGACGGCCCAATTGTAACGCCGATTGCTCAAGTCCCCGGTGTCGAGATTATCAAGGAAGTCGTCAGCGACACCATCCAGGACCCCACGCTTGTCGGGGACCAGATTGCCTATACGTTTTCGCTGCGCAACAGCGGTAATGTGACATTGAGCGATGTTACTGTCACTGATCCATTGCCGGGCATTGTCCTTGTCGGCGCACCGATTGCGGAAATGGCACCGGGTGAAGTGGTCCTGAACGCCTATTCCGCCACCTATGAAGTTGATGCCGACGACATTAATGCGGGCGAAGTGCGCAATCAGGCAACTGCCACCGGGACAGACCCCGGTAGCAACCCGACCACCGATTTGTCGGGTCCAACCTTCGACGCAGACGCCCCCGTTGTTGTGCCATTGGCACAAGACCCATCTATCGCCCTGATCAAGACAGTCACAACCGACCGCTTGGGGACACCACCGCAAGAGGGTGACTTCCTCGACTATCAGTTCACGGTGACGAACACCGGGAACGTGACGCTTACCGATATCATGATCACGGATCGTTTGCCCGGCATCGTTCTGTCAGGCGGTCCGATCTCGTTGGACGCAGGCGAGGTGGACAGCACGACATTTACCGCAACCTACGCGCTGACACAGGATGACTTGAATCTTGGTGAAGTTGAAAACCTTGCTACTGTTTCTGGCACACCGCCCTTGGGTCCTGATGTGACGGACGATAGCGGAGCGGACAACGATACCGACGCACCCCTGATCACGCCTTTGGATCAAGTATCGTCAATTGCTTTGATCAAGCGTGTCGATGTCACCAACCTGTCCGTGCCGCCTGTAGAGGGGGATCTTGTGATCTTCCGCTTTGAAGTGACCAACACCGGCAACCAAATCCTGTCAAACATCGTCGTGGCCGATAATTTCCCCGGTGTGACCATGTCGGGCGGACCGATTTTGACGCTGGACCCTGAAACATCTGACTCTACCACCTTCACGGCAACCTATAATCTTCTTCAGCAAGACATCGAAGACGGATTGGTCCGAAACCAAGGGTCAGTTACCGCAAATGACCCCAGCAATGATCAGATATCTGACCTGAGCGGCGACACAAACGAAGACGATGACGTCCTAGAGACGCCGTTGGATAAAGTGCCCGGCATTGCGGTGATCAAAACGATTGATACGTCCCAGCTGTCCTCACCGCCACAGGTGGGCGAGACGGTGACGTATAACTTTGCGATCCAGAACACGGGCAATGTCCGTCTGAACGATGTGACGCTGACCGACCCTCTGGAGGATATCGTGCTGACCGGGGCGCCCATTCCGGTGCTCGAACCCGGGGTCACCGACAACACAACTTATGCGGCGACCTATGTTCTCAAAGATACGGATCTTGATGTCGGCCAGGTTGAAAATCAGGCCCGTGTTGAAGGTACTGATGGCGACGGCAACACACCCACAGACCTGTCGGGCGATACAGTCGCGGATGACAATCCGCTGATCCTGCCACTTGATCGTCAGCCATCGATTGCTGTGGTCAAAGTGGCCGATGACAGCCTGGTCAGTGATCCCGCACAAGTTGGTGATGTCATCACCTACGCGTTCACGATTACAAATACCGGGAACACGACCCTGACGAACGTCCGTTTGGAAGACCTTTTGCCCGGTATCGAAATTATGGGCGACCCGATTGTCAGTTTGGAGTCCATGGCCGTGGACACTGACACATTCACGGCACGCTATGAGGTAATGCAGGAGGACATCAACGCTGGTCAGGTCCTCAACCAAGCGACCGTGACGGGCACACCGCCTGCTGGTTCTGGTCCAGACGTGGATGACCTATCCGGCACCACCAATACAGATGATGATCCGACAATCGTACCTTTGGTGCAAAACCCGGCTATCACGCTGGACAAAATCGCCGACGTCAGCGCGTTCGAGGACGGTTCTGTTCCCGGTGAAAGCGTCGTCTATTCCTTTGTCATAACCAACACAGGCAATGTCACGTTAACCGATGTGACGGTGACAGATGCGCTCGCAGGTGTTGCCCTGACGGGCGATCCGATCCCCGAGTTGCTGCCAATGGGTATCGATACCGACACTTACACCGCCGAATATGAAATTGATGCCGATGATATCGAGCGCGGAACTGTCGTTAACAATGCGACCGTGACGGGCGGGTATTTTGACCAGGTGTCAGGTACGCCATCCACCGTTGAAGACAGCGATAGTGAAACGGCCAACGTCGCCAACGTCGAGGCGAACCCCGAAGATTATCCGCCGTTTGCCACTGATGGTGGCGTAACAACATCGGTTCTCGGAAATGACCTTTTCCGCGGTGACCCTGCAACGCTGGATACAGTGGACATCACCGTCTTGGAAAGCGACCCAGAATTGACGTTGGACCCGGCCACAGGCCTCATCACGCTGGCACCAGGGAACCCTGCGGGGATCTACACGGTCACATATGAGATCTGCAGCATCGAATTCCCGTCGATCTGCGACACAACGACAGAAACGGTTGTGCAACTTGCACGCCCCTCAATTGAGACAACCAAGACCCAGGAAGTCATCGACAACGGCGACGGAATTGAAGGTGTCGGTGACACTGTGCGCTACACGATCACCGTTGAAAACACAGGCAACGTGTCTGTGGGCGTTTTGGCGTTGGACGATGATTTCACCGCGATTGACGGCGAACCATTGACGCTGACCAGCGGTCCGGACTTTGTCTCTGCTAACCAAGGTTCAGCCGAAGGCAACCTGGTGATGGGCGAAACAGCCACCTATGAAGCCACATTCATTCTTGACGTTGATGCCGTCACGCGCGGTGGCGTTTCGAATACGGTGCTGGCTACTGCTGTTCCGGATTTCCCGGTTGGCATTCCAAATGTTCCGGGGTCGATTGAGGATCGGTCAGACGACGGGAACGATGATGACGGCAACAACACAGATGACCCGACCGAACTACGCCTTGAGCCATCTTTGGGCAACAACCCTGACCTGACATTGTCCAAGACGACAACGGCGGATGTCGTCGTGCGTGGTCAGACGGTGCCCTACACAATCACGGTTACCAACGACAGTGTGTTCAATGTTGGTCCTGTGGATATCGTTGATACGCTGCCCGCAGGGATGCTCTACGTTGTCGATAGTGCGACCTACGAAGGCAGCCCGGCTGATGTCAGTGTGACCGGTGCGGTTGTGCGTTGGGAAGATGTGGTCATACCACCATTGACGACTGTTACCGCGACCTTGTCGGCCACAGTGCTTAGCGGGTCAAATACCGGTGATCTGGTGAACGTCGTCAATATCGTTGACGCTGCGACCGGCGACGCACTGACGGCCGCAGCCACGGCAGCTGTACGTCTCCAGCCAGAGCCGATTTTTGATTGTGGCGAAGTCATCGGTAAAGTGTTCCATGACCATAATGGCAACGGCTATCAGGATGCGCCATTCGACCCAGCCACGGTTGTCAGCGACCAAAGCTACGACGGCAGCAAGATTGGTGCCGATCTCGCCGAAGCGCCAACAGATGAACCCGGTGTCCCCGGGGTGCGTCTGGCAACAGTAGATGGCACCATCATTACAACGGATGAGTTTGGACGCTTCAGCGTGCCCTGCGCGGCACTGCCTGCGGACGGCGGGACCAACTACATCCTCAAGCTCGACACAGCGTCGCTGCCGTCCGGGTATCGTCTGACGACGGAAAACCCTCGTGTCATGCGCCTGACACCCGGCAAGATGATCGAGATGAACTTTGGTGTTTCAATCAGCCGTTTGGTGCGCGTTGATCTGAATGCCAACGGCTTTGTGCGTGCGGACGGTGGCCTGGCTTTGTCGGCAGGGTTGGCCCAGGGCATTCGAACCTTGTTGCCGCAGATCGCGGACACGCCGTCACACCTGCGATTATCCTTCCATGTGTCTGCGGCAGCTGACCGCGCTGAGGTCGCGCAGGCCCGCCGCATGATGGATTTGGTGCAGCGATATATCGACAATGAGTGGTCCGATGTTGGGCGCGTGAAACTGACGACCGAACAAGCCATCGTTCGGCCCGGTCAGTAATTGGAGAGTGTGATGAAATATCTGGTATCCCCCGCCCGCCTGCTTTTGCAGACTACAGCGCTTGTCACACTTGCCAGCCCTGTCTTCGCGCAAAACTGTGATGCAATCATAGTGCCGATCCCGGCAGATTGTGAACGCAACAATGCCGAAGTCGTCGTTGAAATGCCGCTGGGCCGTAACACTGAACGGGTACAAACGGCACCTGGTGGGAGTTTCGCCGACACCGGTTTTTCAATCTCGATTGAGGATCAGACCATCGCAGGTGCGCCCGCGCCGCGTGACCCGCAGCGTGGGGCAGATGTTTTTGCCAACAACGTCGATGTCGATGTGCGCTATGATGGGTTGAATATACGCCCAATCCTGAATGTGGCGACGGCAGACCTACGCGGCAGCTATCGTGCGGGCGAAGCAGTCAGTTTTCGCAGTTCTGCCAACTATCCGGCTTGGATTACCCGATCAGAGATCCGCATCATTGATCAATCTGCCCGTGGCAATCCGGTCATTGCAACCGTACCAACCGTACCAACCGTACCAAACGGCACGGCTGGATGGGTAATGCCGCAGGTTGGCAGTGGTGAATTTGCCTATGTTTTGCGGGTCTACGATGCGCAGGGCCGCTTTGACGAAACGCAACCTCTGGCGCTGGCTCGCACGACGGACGCATTTGAAACCCACGACAGTGTTGGTGCCGCGCTGACGGCCGCAGGGGAAGGCGAAGATAATGCGCGCTTGCGCAATATCCCCATCTCGGGCGGCATGGTCACAGCGACCGGCGACGGCGGTGCACCGGGGGGATTTGTCACCGTTATGGGCGAAACAGTTCCGGTTGATGCTTCGGGCCGCTTTGTGGTGACACGTATCGTGCCGCCAGGCGATCAGATCATCACGGTAAACGCCGGCGGGCGCCAGATCATTCGTGATGTCGAGGTCCCCCGACAGGAGTGGTTCTACGTAGCCATCGCCGACTTAACATATGGCGTACGCCTACAGGATGATTTGTATGAGACCTCACCGGACTACGAAGACACATATCTTAATGGCCGTCTTGCCTACTACGCCAAAGGGCGGACAGCGGGCGGTTTCACGATTACCTCGTCTGTTGATACTGGTGACGGTCCGCTGGATCAGGCTTTTGAACGTCTGGGCGAACGCGACCCACGCAGCTTTCTGCGGCGTTTGGATACCGAGGACCTTTACCCAACCTACGGTGATGACAGCACATCATTTGATGACACACCCAGCCAGGGGCGGTTCTATCTCCGTGTGGAAAATGACGTCAGCCGCGTCACATGGGGTGACTTTAAGGCAGGCGTGACCAGTCATCAGTTCTTGTCCAATACCCGTTCGCTCTACGGATTGGAGGCTGCGGCACGCACGCGGTCTGTGACAACGAACGGCGATGCAAAGGCCAGCGTGGTGGGATACGCAGCCCAGCCTGACACGATCGCGCAGCGCGATATTCTGCGCGGTACGGGTGGGTCGGTCTATTTCTTGCAGCGTCAGGATATTGAAGGCGGTACTGCCGCAATGAGTGTGCGCATCACTGACCCGGACACGGGCCGGATCATCGATACCGTGACCCTTCAGGAAGGTATCGACTACGAAGTTGACTATATTCAAGGTGTCGTCATCCTTGCCCAGCCTTTGTCGTCGACCGCCGCAGGCAGTTCGCAGATCACCAGCGGTTCTGGCGAATATGACGTCGATTTGGTCGCGCAGTATGAATATACACCAAACGGCGCGAGCCTTGATGGGGCGGCCATCGGCGGCCGTGCCGAGGGGTGGATCGGCAATAATGCCCGCCTTGGTGCGACGGTGATGCGCGAAACGACCGGTGTTGCGGACCAAACAATGGCCAGTGTTGATTTGCTGGCGAACGTCAGGGCGAACAGTTTCATCAGTGCGGAGCTGGCACAGACCGAAGGGCAGGGCTTTGGCCGGTCCAATTCCACAGATGGTGGTCTGACAATTGACGCGGACGGTGGCATTGATGGCGCACGCGCCAGCGCGGCGCGTCTCGACGCGCATATTGATCTGACGGATTTCGGGGCGAACCGTCCCGGCTTTGTAGATCTGTACTATGAGACCAAAGAAAACGGCTTTAGCACGCTGTCCGAAGACATCACCGAAGATCAGGTGTTGATCGGCGTTGATAGCGAATTTGGCGTCGGGGATCGGCTCATCCTGGGACTTGCTGCCGAAATATTTGAAAAAGATGGCGGTGATCGCAAGAATACAGCGGAACTGCGCGGGACGTACGATCTCACTGATGTCTGGGCGGTGACCGCCGCTTTGGCATTTGTTGATCAGGTGACTGCGGGCGATCCGAACAAAACCGGTGAACGCACCGACGTTGCGCTGCGGCTTGACTATGCACCCGACGATGATCTGGCAGCCTATGTTTATGGGCAAGGCACACTCAGCCGCTCTGGCGGATTGGATGACAACAGCAGGCTAGGGGTCGGCGGTGAAGCACGACTGAGCGAAAAAATCACGGCCTCGGGTGAAATCTCTGACGGGGCAGGAGGCGTTGGTGCCGGTCTGCGTCTAACTTATGCGGTAACGCCTGATAATGTGACCTATCTTGGATACACGCTTGATCCAACGCGCTCTGGTGCTGGCAGTGATTTGGTCGGGCGCGATGATGGGACCTTCGTTCTGGGCGGGAACTATCGCCTGTCGGATCAAACGCGCATGTACACAGAAAGCAACCTGGATCTGTTTGGCCAAAAGCAATCGCTGACGCGCGCCTTTGGTGTGACCTATACACCGACATCCGCTTGGACAGTCTCTGGCGGGATCGAAAACGGGCGTGTGCGCGACCAGAATGCGGGCGACTTTGACCGCTTTGCACTGTCGCTTGGGGCGGCCTATACCAACCAAGACCTAAACGCAGGGCGTGTTCGGTTGGAGTACCGCACAGAAGACGGGGACGGCGTCGCGCAGGACCGCGAAACGTGGGCGCTGATTGCGGGATACGAACACCGCGTCAACGACAACTGGCGTCTGCTGATGGATCTTGATGCGCTCTATTCCAAAAGCGACGAAGCGGCATTCCGCGATGGCGAATATCTCGAAGCATCTTTGGGCTATGCGTACCGTCCCGTTGACAACGAGCGGTTCAACCTGCTGCTGAAGTATACCCATCTGCGGGACTTACCTGGCGAAGACCAAGTTAACGCGGCGGGTGATGACGAAGGGCCGTCACAACGTAGCAACGTGTTCTCGATTGATGGAACCTATGACCTGAGCACGGCGCTGACCTTCGGTGCCAAGTATGGCTATCGCAGTTCGGACGTTGCAGCGCGCGGCACAGAGGACTTTACGACAAACACGGCATCACTGGCGATTGCCCGCATGGATTGGCATGTTGTGCACAAGTGGGACGTGTTTGGTGAACTGCGCGGATCCTTGACTCATGAAATTGACGTGGTCGAAACCGGCGCGCTGCTTGGGGTTTACCGTCACATTGGCAACAACGCCAAGATTGGGGTTGGCTATGAATGGGGTCGGGTGTCTGACGACATGACCGATCTGAACTATGATGCACAGGGCGTGTTCTTGAACTTGGTAGCCAAGTTTTGATGACAGCTCTCTGTGGGTTCGGACCCCGGCGCGGCTTTGCATTTCAGATTTGCCGCATCCCAACGACGACAGCAGCCTGTTCACCGTCGCAGTCCGGCCCGCGGTACCACTCGCCGCAATGAGGTCATCAGACAGGGTGTCCTTGTTGCGTCCGAAGTTTGTAGAGTTGCAAGATCTCTTCGCGCGGCCATTCTGGTGATGAAAACACAATGCCATCTTCCCAGAATGCGGCTGGTTTCCACTTGCTTCTTTGCCCGCGTCGTTCGGCGATGTGAGCAATGATCATGTCCCGCATGACACTTTGCCGGCTGAAGGTTGCAGGATCATCCAGACGATTGTCCATTTCGAAAGGGTCGTCATCAAGGCAATAAAGTTCATCGTCGTCGCCCCAAACCGAGACGTATTTCCAACCATCCAGATAAAGGATTTTCTGGAAACTAATGTCCCCGGAATGTCCAAAATGATCGCAAAACAAGGCATCCCGTGAATTTGTGCCGTCAGCGATGCCCACAAGGGTCTCTCCGTCAATGGGCAGCGGGTGGGCAAGTTCTCCCACATCAGCGGCGTCCAGCATAGTCGCGGTTACATCCAGCAGGCTAACGGGCGCAGAGACACGCTGTCCGGGTTTGATTTTGCCGGGGTATTTGACGACCAGCGGGATGCGCCCAACCTCCTCTGAGAAGGTGGAATATTTGTCCCAACCCGCACCATGCGCTGCAATCCCATCACCATGATCCGCTGTTACCACCAACAGGGTGTTTTCCGACAATCCCAGCGCTTCAAGCTGATCAGAGATCTTTCCAATTGCGGCATCCGTTTGCAGCCCTGCGGCGTAGCACCGGGCCAGAACGGTTTGCCAGGTCTTCCAGTCTGGCCAGCGCTCAAAAGCGCGATGTTGGCAGCGCAGGTCCCGTTGTATGCGATACCGCCAAGGTTTACCGCTGAGGTCTTCATCAAAACTCGGATAGGGTGGGATGTCCAAAGGGTCGATCAGGTCCGCAAAAGCTTGGCTTGGGTAGTAGGGGTGGTGCGGTCCCCACATGCTGACGACCACGGAGAAGGGTTGCGTGCTGCCGGCCAACTTTTGCAACTGGTCACACGCCAAGTTCGCGACAAAGAACTGTTCATTCACCTCAGGGGAACCCAAAAGGACACCCGCCCCATCCATATAGTCCCACGGTTCGGCAGGATCCATCAGCACCTCGGTCCCGTTCAGTTCGGGCTGCAACAAATGGTGCTCGATCAAGCATTTGGGCTGGCTCTCACCAATGTCACTGAGATAGTTTTTGTACGCATCGCAAGCATAAAGATTGCCATACTCAGGAAGGCTCCAGCCCTTTAGTCCATAGTCCTCGGCAGTTTTATTGACGCCGCAGTGCCACTTGCCGAAATAGTAGTTGTCATAGCCTGCGTCGGCCAAATGCTTCGAATATAGTTCTTCATCATCCCGAAATTCCTTGCGATTGTGAGGAATTGGATATTCAGAGTTCCACCTTAATCCATGCTTGTCGGGGCGTTTACCTGTAAGGAAACTCGCCCGTGAGGGCGTACAAACAGGCGTGATCGCATAGGCGCGCTCAAACCATGCGCCTTGGTCTGCGATACGTTCCAGGGCGGGCCAGCGATAGTCATATCTGTCCTGTCGGTAGTGGCCGGCAAAGGCAACATGGTCGGCGACAATGACAACAATATTTGGGCGATCTACCATGGGTTCTATGCTGCGTTCTGTAGCGGTGACGCGATCCACCAGATGTTACCACATGGGTCAGTAATACCGGCCATTCGCTCTCCGTGCGGTCGATCGTTTGGATCCATCAGACTGGTGGCACCAAAGTGCAGCGCCAACTGATATGTTCTGTCTGCGTCTTCTACCTTCAAGTGCATTTGCGAAACATTCGGAGTGTAGTCATCCGTGCCTTCATTCAGCATGATCAAAGAGCTACCGATCAGCACGCGCGCATGTTGCATGCGACCGTCGTCATATTTGTTCTCTTTGATTAAGGTGGCCCCAAAAGTCGCAACTAGAAAGTCAATCAACCGGGCGGCATCGCGGACGGTGAAATATGGTGTGATCGTCTGGCGTCCCGTTTGTGCTTTGCTTGTGCCCATCATCGGAACATCCTTATCATTTGTGCACAAAGTGGCAGACGGACCCACAGTCCGCAACACCCCCCAACCGAGAGTTTGGCAAGGGCGCGATATTATGTTCGCGGGCCGTGCTGCTGCATCTTTAGTTCAACGATTTATCGCGTGATCAGCTTGGCTTGGGATTTTTTTGACCTTTTTTCCCGCAGATGTCGATCAGCAGGAGTTTCGTTCGTCATGTGAGTGAAGAGGCCAGATGGCCCTTCTCAAACATGAACGAGAGGACGAAGTTATGAATATCAAGAAAATCACTTTTTGCATGGCGTGCGGGGTTGCCGCTTTGGCTGTTGGCACATTGGCTTTGCCGCGCCACGTCAGCATTGAACGCTCTGCTATGATTGACGTGGCCCCAGAGGCTGTGATCGCACTTGCAGCGTCGAATACGGGTTACCAAACCTTCAATCCCTACAAAAACCTAGATCCAAACCTCCAGGTCGCGATGTTTGGCCCGGCTTCGGGCGTTGGATCGGGGTTTTCTTTTGAAAGCAAGGACGGTGCCGGTCAACAGACCGTGGCCGCGGTCACTTCTGACACAGTCACCTTTGATCTCGATCTTGGTCCCTTGGGTGAACCAACACAGGCGATCTCTGCGGTCGCAATCGATGGCGCCACCGAGGTGACATGGACGATGGATATTGACCTTGGCATGAACCCTGCCTTTCGCGTCATGGGGCTGTTCATGGATGGTATGATCGGTTCGAATTTTGAACTTGGCCTTGCCAATATCGCCGACGCTGCGGCTTAATCTAACCACTTACAAAGGACCTAAAACAATGCGTTATACTTTTCTGCTTTATTCTGACCCTGCAATGTCTGCCAATATGACCGAAGAGGATTGGGTAAAATCCAAAGAGATCTTCGGTCAATATATTGGCGCTTTACAAGAGGCTGGCGTCTTCATTGACACAGACTGGCTGCACCCGGCCGAAACCGCCACGACCATCACGCTTGCTGGCGGCGAAAAGCAGGTCCAGGACGGCCCCTTTGCCGAGACCAAGGAAACGCTGGGTGGCTTCTTCGCCATTGAGGTTGAAAACCTCGATGAAGCGTTGAAATGGGCCGAGAAATGTCCCGCCGTTCACTATGGCAAAGTTGAAATCCGCGCTTCTGCTATGGGCAGCGTGTGAGCACGACCAAAGTCAAGGCGCGGGCAGAAGACGTTGCCCGCGCCGCCTATGGCAAATTGATCGCGATGTTGGCCAGCCGATCTGGTGACATTATCGCAGCAGAAGACGCGCTGGCTGATGCGTTTGTCGCTGCTTTGAAAACCTGGCCCGCACGCGGCATTCCCGACAAACCAGAAGCTTGGCTTCTGACCGTGGCCAAGAACAGACGCATCGATCAGGCGCGCCGTGATGCCCGTTTGATCATTACAGACGAGGTAAATGACATGGCTGACGCACAAGCAATCGAACCCCAAGAGACCCAACTGGACGAGCGGTTGAAGCTTCTGTTTGTCTGCGCGCACCCTGCGATTGATGTGGGCATCCGCACCCCGCTTATGCTTCAGACCGTTTTAGGTCTGGACGCTGAACAGATCGCCAAGGCGTTTCTTGTTTCGTCTTCCGCGATGGCGCAGCGCCTTGTGCGCGCCAAGAAGAAAATAAAATCGGCGGGCATTCCCTTTGTTGTGCCCCAGCCCGAGGCCTATCCAGACAGAATGGGTGCTGTGCTTGAAGCCGTCTACGGAGCCTATGCCGTCGATTGGCTGGAGGGCGACGGTGATATCAGTCATGAAGCGTTCTTTTTGTCGAATGTTCTGATGGAACTGGCGCCTGAAAACCCAGAGGCTTTGGGTCTGACCGCCCTCATCGGTCTGATCGAAGCGCGACGTGATGCCCGCATCAAAGAGGGCGTTCTGGTGCCTGTTCCCGAACAAGAAACCAGTCTTTGGAATACGCAGCTCATTGATCGGTCAATCGGCCTGTTGACCTAGGCTTCGATCAAACGGGCGCGGACAGACCTGCCCGGACGCTTTCAGCTGGAGGCCGCAATCCAATCCGTGCATGCCGCCCGATCCGTGACAGGCCGAACCGATTGGCGCGCTCTTTCACAGCTGTATCACGGGCTGATGAAGGCTTATCCCTCTATCGGCGGAGCGGTGAGCCGGGCCGCCGTTGTTGCCGAAGACGCAGGTCCCGCTGAGGGACTGAAGATGCTGGAGTTGATCGACTTTGACGGTCTTGACAGATACCAGCCTTTCCATGCCGTGCGGGCGCATTGCTTTGCAAAGTTGGGCCGCGTGGCAGAGGCCGCCGAGGCCTACAATGCAGCCATTTTGCTATGCACTGACGGTCCGTCGCAGCGGTGGTTGGAAGAAAAAATCAAGAATTTGCGAAAAAAATGTCTTGAGGTGTCGATTGGGCGCTTTGGACTTCGTCATGTGTGCAGAAGGGAAAGAAACACCCTCTTGAACCAACAGACTGAAAGGAACCAGCCAATGACCATCTTTTTCACAATCCTTGCCATCATCGCCGCCATCTTCCTGATTGCAATGCTGCTGCCACGCAAGGTCGTCGTGACCCGCCAAGCAGATGTCCATATGACGCCCGAAGATGTGATCGCACGGGTGGCCAGCACCGAAGGCTTCCAGACGTTCAACCCCTACTGCACCACCGACCCCGACCTACAGATCACAACATTTGGCCCGGCTGCGGGCGTGGGCTCCGGCTTCCGGTTCGAGGGCAAAGAAGGCAAAGGCACTCAGACGGTGACCGACATGACCGCCACGAGCGTCACGCATCTTATTGATCTGGGTGCTATGGGCAAACCCGTTCAAACAATTGAAGCCAAAGCAAATGATACTGGTGCCCGTGTGACATGGACGGTGACGTCCGACATGGGCTTCAACCCGATCTTCCGCATCTTTGGCCTCTTCATGGATCGGATGCTTGGCCGAACCTACGAACTTGGCCTCAAAAACATGGCTGCGCTGGCATAGTCACCGCCCGAACACAAAAAACCGGCGGGCCATCAGGTCCGCCGATTTGCTTCAATTGTTCCAGTCTTTCAAAGCGACATGCTCTATGTTCGCGTGCCTTTGGCCGAGACGTTTTTGCCCGTACAATCCAAGCGGCCTTGCGGATCATCAAGAAATGCCTGTCTGAACTTTCCACTGAAACGTGTCTCTTTTGGCTGAATGTGCCATGCGCGCGTACCGTCCGGCTTGTTAGAGGCGTTCTTTGCGCAACGGATGTGTTGCGGTGCCATCCCACTCTTTTGATCGCACCTTTTCGAAGGTTAAGACTTAGTTAATTTTGGGTTGACGATTCGTCCTTGGGTTGTTTTATCCATAACCTCTTTCACTTATAGCGATCGGCTCTGACATGCGTTATTTTCCCACCTCTTCTTTGTGCATTGTTGCCTCTTTGTGGACGATTTCTGTCTCAGCTGATGTGGCGACGGGCGTCGAGTTGTTGAATGCGGGGGATGTGTCGGGGGCTGCGACTGAATTTGCCGCTGCTTATGAAACCGGTGATGCAGAGGGCGCGTTCTATCTAGGCCGCCTTTTTGAGCTCGGACTTGGGACAGAGCAGGATGAAATGCGGGCGGCTAACCTTTATTCCGCCGCAGCCGAAGGCGGCTCAACCAAAGCGCAGGTGCGTTTGGGATTGATGTATCACGAAGGGCGCGTGCTTTTGCGCGACTATGTTGAAGGGACGCGACTGCTTTGCGCGGCTGCCGATGACGGCGATGCGGACGGTCAGTTGAACTGTGGTTTGGCGTACCGTGCCGGTCGCGGGGTGGACGCGGATGATGTGCGGGCCCTGACCTACTGGCAGAGTGCTGCGGATCAGGGGAATATTCTGGCTATGAACGTGTTGGGTCAGACGGCGCTGGATGAAGGGAATGTTGCGCAGGCGGCGACCTATCTGAAGCGATCCGCCGATCTGGGCAATGCCGGTGGTATGTATGAATATGCCAAGCTGCTGATGGTGGGTGCGTCACCCGATCCGGTGACCGCTTACTCCTACGCCAATCTTGCCGTGGTGCGTGGTCTAACCGATGCCGGTGTCTTGCGCGATGAGATCGAGGCCCAGCTAACAGCCGAACAGGTGGCCGAAGGTCAGCGGTTGGCGCGTGAGTGGACCGAGGCACGCATCCTTTCTGAGACGGATCAGAACTGAGCCTGATGTTACATACCCGGTCAGCGCTGCAAGCCGGCGCACTGCTTTTGACGACAACTGCTGCGCAGGCGCAGGTGACCTGTATCCCGATAGACGACATCGGCGTTACTGGGATCACATTGCTACCTGCCATGGCGGTGGACGGTGCGCTAGCGCCCTATCGCGGGCAATGTCTGGATATTGAAGGGATCAATGCCGCGCTGGAGGCGATCACCTTCCTTTATGTTGATCGCGGCTATGTGACGGCGCGCGCTTATCTGCCAGAGCAAAATATCGCAGATCGGTCGCTGGATATCACGGTGGTTGAGGGCGCGTTGGCCGCAGTGCGGTTCAACGGCGAAGAACGCCCGGTCTGGCAGGCTATCGTTTTTCCCAACCTTGTCGGCAAGTCCGCCAATCTGCGCGAGATCGAGCAGGGGTTGGAGATCATCCGGGGCATGCCTGCCTATGGTGCCACAATGGAGATCAGCGCGGGCGACGAAGAGGGTCAGTCAGTGCTTGAGGTGACGGCGACGGCGGCCAAGCCGTGGACGGTGCGGATTGGCGCGAACAATCAGGGCACCGAGGGTCGGGGTGAATTTCAAAGTACACTCGATGCGACCTGGGATCATCTGCTGGGTTTGAATGAAAGCTGGGCGTTAAATTACGCGCGCGGTGTCGAAACGTATCCGTTTGCTTTCGACAACGGTGGTGCGGCAACCGAGAACATTGGTGGTTCGGTGCGCTTTCCCTATGGCCGTTGGACGCTGACGGGCAGTTACAGATATTCCAGTTATGAGACTGATACGCTCGGCGACATTGATGCCGTTGGCACCGATGGCTGGAGCAATACCGCCGATATTGGCCTTGCCCGCGTCATGCATCGCAATCAGGACAGCAAAACCACGCTGTCCACGACGGTGGAATACCGCGACAACGTTAACCGCATTGCAGGGATCAAAATCAACGCATCGAGCCGGGCGCTGTCAAGTGCCCGCATAGATCTGGAACATGAACGTAGCCTGTTCGGGGGTAGTCTGACGGCTCGGGTTGGCTATGAACAAGGTCTGAAAATTTTTGGTGCAGAAGAGGCCGCTGATCCGCTGGTCGGACCCAACCCGCAGTTTGAGTTGGGTGATTTTGAGTTAAGCTTCTTTCGCCCATGGCAGTTGGAGAGCGGGCAATTGAGCTATACGGGGGTGCTGCGCGGTCAATATAGTGATGATGATCTTTACGGGGCCTATCAGTTGACCGTGGGTGGTTTATCGTCGGTGCGTGGTGCCAAGACACTGGATTTTGACGCCACCGATGCGGGCCTTTTTGCGGGCAGCACCGGCGCTGTTTGGCGCAATGATGTGGCATGGACCATGAATACGGGCAAGACAGACTGGTTTGGCAGCCTTCAGGCTTATGCAGGCCTCGATGCTGGTGGCGTGCAGACGGATGATGACGATTGGGCGCGACCGCTGGTGGGATCTGCCGTTGGGTTTCGCACAGTAGGCGGTACAATTTCGATGGATATCGGCTATCAGGAGGTGTTGCGCATGCCCAATGATGCGACCCCGCCGGATGGTATTTTTGTGGCTTCACTCTCGGCCCGATTTTGACGAAGGTATTTAGGATGGCACGCAAGATCAGGACATACCTCAACAACGTGGTGTCAGCGCTGTGCGTCGGCCTTGTCACTGTGCAACCTGTGCTGGCCCAACAGATTGTGGCTGATGGCGGAGGACCGGAGGTCATAGATACCGCCAACGGCCTGCCAATGGTGATGATCAACACGCCTGATGCCAATGGCGTGTCGCACAATACATACACCGAGTTCGGCGTCGGGCCGGGCGGTGCGATCCTCAACAACGTCGACACCAATCCGGCCTTCACCCAACTGGGCGGCTGGATTCAAGGCAATGGTAATCTGAGCGGCGGCGCCGCTGGGATTATTTTGAACGAGGTAACCTCGACCAATCCATCTTTGCTGAACGGTTTTCTGGAAGTTGGCGGGCAACAGGCGGATGTGATCGTGGCCAACCCTAACGGGATCACGTGCAATGGCTGCGGATTTATCAACACCGATCAGCTGACAATTACCACCGGCACGCCGACCTATACTGGCAATGCATTCACCGGAATTTCGGTTGATGGTGGTGCTGTTGTTATCGGGACGGGTGGTTTGGATGCATCCGACACAACCACCTTCGATCTGCTTTCGCGCGAGATTACGGTCGGGGGCGTTGTGCAGGGTCAGCGTATTCGCATCGTGGCGGGGCGCAATGATGTGCTTTATGCAACGGGCGAAGTGACCGAGAAGGCCGATGATGGGTCGACTGCACCATCGCTGGCTATCGATTCCACCGCCCTTGGCGGCATGTTTGCGAATTCCATCACGATCACCTCGACCGAGGATGGGGTCGGCGTGCGCGCCCCGCGTGATATGGCAGCCAATGCAGGGGGCATGACCATCACGGCTGATGGCCGTCTGGTGATGAACAACGCCAGCGCCAGCCAGAATTTGACTGCACGCAGTACTGAGCGGGTCGTTGTGCAGGGTAACGTCGTCGCACAGCAAGTGGATGTTGCGAGCGCAGAAGATCTGGTGCTGGAAGCCAACGCCAAGCTGGTCGCCGATAGTACCGCCATCCTGAACGTCGGCGGCGATCTGGACGTCGGGGCGAGTGGTGAAATCACCGCGACCCGGTTCGATCTGGATGTCGCGGGTGCGTTCCGGATCCGCAGCGGGGCGGATGTTACGTCCGTTCAGAACTTCGATGTCGACGCGGACAGTCTGATCAATATGGGCACGCTTGCATCGACCGATGGACGTCTTTTGGTGACCACCAGCCTTGATCTGACCAATGACGGGCTGATGTTTGGTGATACCGGCCTGACACTGCGCAGCGATGCGACGATCACCAACAATGGTGGTACTATTATCAGCAATAATGGCATTGCGATCCGTGGTGATGAAAACGCAATGGCTTCCGCGTTCAGCAACCAATTCGGCGGGGTGGTTGAAACAATTGGCGGCGGGATCAGCATTGCCGCTGTGAATTTTTCAAACACGCGGGCGGCACCTGTCACAACGGCGGACATCACCACGGATGGCACCGTTGCAGACGGAACCTGCGACCGGCAGACCTGTTATGAAGAAATCCGGCAGTCAGATGCATTCGACTATGAAAGCGCGCCATCGCGCATCATCTCTGCCGGTAACATTGCAATCGACGCGGTGGATGCGACAAACCAGTTCAGCAGCATCTCGGCCTTTGGAAACATCAGCATAGATGCTGATACGCTGACAAATGTAGGGCGGAACTATTTTCGCAATGACAATGGTACGCTGACGTTTGTCGGGGCTGACTTTGGCGTTATTGAGGCGGGTGGCACGCTCGATCTGACCAATATCAGCGGATACCTTCAGAACGGTGCTCAGACAGCGGTCACCGGCAGCCGTGAGGGGCCCACGAATACAGATCTGACCACGATCAATGTCGACTCCCTTGGCAATCCCGATCTTTTGGTGACGAACCGGGACCCGGATGCGGCGTTCCTTGTCGAAACGCGCCCTGAATTTATCGACCTCGATCAGTTCGTCTCGTCGGACTATTTCATTCAGGCGATTGAGTATGATCCCGAGCTGCGCCGCTTTGGCGACGCCTATGCCGAAGCGCTGTTTATCCGTAAACAACTGCAAGCGTTGCTGGGTCAATTGATCCTGACGACCGGCATTGATGAACGCGCACAGATCGCGGCGATGTATGACAACGCCATCAACGCGCTGGAAAACCTCGATCTGACACCAGGTGTCGCGTTGACCCCCAACCAGATCGGGGCGCTGACCAGTGACATCATCTGGCTCGAAGAAACGGTGATCAACGGCGAACGTGTGCTTGCGCCAAAGGTCTATCTGGCCAACCCCGAAATCCGGTTTGCGGGCCTGAACGGCGCGATGATCACCGGGCGCGATGTGAATGTACGCACGCGCAACTTTGACAATTCTGGCAACATCCGGGCGACCAACGATCTGAGCATCGTTGTCAGTGATACGCTCCGCTCGACCGGCGGCACGATATCGGCCCAGAACATTGCCGTCGTTGGCAACAACATCGATATTGTGACAGGCGCGCAGACGTTGGTGACGGAACGGCGCGGGCGCACCGACCGCGAAGATGTTGGTCTGCCAGCCGCAACTTTGGAGGCGGGCCGCACGCTTGTGCTGACGGCGCGCGATGCGATCACAACCGGCGGCGCGCGCATCGCAGCGGGTGACAACATCACGCTTCTGGCCGGAGGGGATATCAACATCGGCGTGCTGCGGCTGGCCTCGGCCAAGGGCGATCGGTCAGGATCAAACCGCAACTATGTGGAACGCGTTGATCACCTGACCACGAACCTTATGGCGGGCGGTGACGTCCTGCTGATGTCATCGGGCAATGTCGCAGGTCAGAATGACATTCTGCTAAAAGGGGCCAATATCACGGCAGGCGGCAGCGTTGGCATGATTGCCCAGGACGGTGATCTGTTGCTGGCGGCTGTGTCTGATCTGTATTTCCGTGACTACCGCCGCAAAAAATCCGGATTCTTGGGTTTCAATACCAAAGTTCGCGAAACAATGACGACCCGTGTGACCAATCAAGTGGTCGATATCGAGGCCGCATCAATCACCGGCGTGGCCGACAACAACATCTTTGTCGAAGGCAGCCGCTTTACCATACCCGGTGTGGCTGGCGCAGACATGGCACCTGGCCAACTTGCCATGGTATCGGTCAACGGCAGTTCGGTCTTTGCTGCCCCCTTCGATATCTTTGTCGAAACAAGCTATCGGAAGAACAGCACGATCTGGGGACTTGTGAGCAACGATACGTCAACGAAAAGTGCACACGACATCGCCCGTGGTGTGTTTGCCAATACTGCCGGTGATATCGCGCTGAATTCCGGCGGAGACCTAACCCTGACAGCGGTGGATTTCAACGCCGGGGGCGAATTTGTCACTCAGGTCAGCGGCACAACCTACCTTTTGGCCGCCATCGAACAGGACTATCGGTTTACGTTCACTCACCGCGACAACGGTGTGATTATGACCGACACCACGGTCGAGGATATTTCCGAAAGCGTGGTCTTTAACCGGATCGCCGCCGCAGGTGGCGTGACCCTTGATCCCAATTCGCAGATCGTGTTGTCCGCCATCCGCGACCCGCTGTTTGACAGCGCACATCCCGCGACATGGACGACCGAGGCCGAGAACGGGCGGTCAATGCTCGCCAACGCCTATCTGCGGATCGATTCACCCGCGAAGGAGCAGGGTGGGTCAGACGACAAATGGGAATCGGGTGCCGACGAAGAGAACCTGCACTGGCGCGAGGGTGGCGCATGGACCGAAGAAGGTGAATTCCTCGTGCGTCAGGTCGCCTTGCCGACAGGTGCGGACGGTGCGGAATATGCCTATCTCGACGGGGTTCTGGGCCGTGACAACACGATCAACGAACCGATTGAGCTGGTCAGCTATCATTTTTATGACCGCCAACGCGCGCTGAACCCTGCGTTCAAGGCTCTGGTGACGATACTGGTAACGCAGGGGATGTCAGCCGGCTTTGAGAGCATGGCGTTTTTTGAGGCGATAGGCCAGACAGCAACCGCTGCGACCTCGGCCTTTGCATCCACGTTTGTCGTGGAAGCCGGGGCTGGCATGGTTGCTGGCGACATCGACATGTCCGAAATCCTCCAAACGGCCAGCCTGTCTGGGCTGACGGCGGGGCTGACCACCGGTATCGACCTCGAGACGTTGGGTGGTGATTGGGCCGGGATGGGCTGGGCAGAGGAGGCCATCGGCTTTGGCGATGATCTGAACTTTGCCAATCTGGTGGAACGCGGGATCGACGCAACAGTCTCTGCGGGTCTGACGAGCGCTGTCCATGATGAGGTTGATTTCCTGGATGCATTCCGGGGCAGTCTGGAAGGTGCTGCCGTGAACCTCGTGATGGCCGATCTGCAAAGCGGGATTGGCAATGGTGTGACAGCGGGGCAGTATGCCGAAGGCAGTGTGCCGCATGCGCTGCTACATGGTGCGGTGGGGTGTGCAGCGGCTGAGGGCTTGGGCGGCAACTGCGCGTCAGGGGCGGCAGCAGGGATTGCGCAGTCGGTGTTTGCGGGGATGCAGGAGGGTGCTCCGGACCGTCTGGTTGGGCAGTCGGATGAAGAGTATTTCGCCGTTCACGCAACTTGGAAAAACGATGTCGCCGGACAGGCCAACCTGCTGGGCGCTGCCGTGGGCTATGCCACGTCAGGTGGACAGGCCGTGAATGTCAGCAACGCGGCGAACATCGCGCAGAGTGGGGCGCAGCATAACTATCTGGGGCATACTGATCTTGATGTGCTCGCGGATCGTATCGCTGATTGTAATACCGATGGTGAATGCTCTGAAGAAGAGCTTCTGAGCATTCGCGACGAAATGGTCGCACGGTCCTTGGCCAACGATGAGGCGCTTGCCAGTTGTATCACGCGGGACTGTGTTGAGGGACATCTTGCCGAAGTAGCAAGCCTTGACGACTTCCGCGCGATCATCGGCGATGATCAGGATGCGGGCCAGATCATCGGGGGTGCCTTGAAACGCAACGCTGGTACCAATGTCGGCCTATTGGCGATATTCGGCGCCCGTGGCGGGACTGTCGGACCGACCTTTGAGCCGCAGGATTGGGCGCTCGTTCGAGCCGAGCTAAATGTCGCAAATGCACAAACTATCTTGCAGCAATGTGGACAAGATGCGGCATGCATGATCGACGTTGCCAATGAGATACAGGCGGATCAGGCGTTTGTTGACCTGCTGCGTGACTTGCCTGGGGTTGGTGGGGTCATTGCGGCAAATGACTGCATCCAAACCGGTGATACCATCACATGTGCCGGCGCATCCATTGAGGCGCTGGGCGCGGCAGGGGATATGCTGCAGAACGGTCGCCGGGTGCTGTTGCGCATGGGGGGCGATTCTGTCCAAGGAACGATACGGTCTAGCGACGAAGGTGTCGAGGTCTTGACCGACTCTGGCGATGTGGTGCGGGTGGCCACAAATAGAACAGTAGCCAATGCGGATGACCTTGCCGCAATTCGCGCTCAGCGCGGCCTGACGGACTCAAACACAGTTGGTGCGGCTAGAACAGATATTCCTGGCCTAGAGGGGCAAACCTTTGAAGGAATTTCCCCCACGGTCAGAAATGATGCAGGTTTGCCTTCGCTTGATGAATTATATGGGACGAATAGGCCAATCCAATCTCCACGGACAAATGCACTTTTCACCAGACATGCTGAGGAAGACATCTTTAATGGCATAGCTCGTCAGATTGATGACTCTGGTTTAACTGCTGCCCAGTTGAACGGACGAACTGTGAATATTCATATTTCAAATCAATCTGGTGTTTGTACTGCTTGTTATCAGGGTCTTACCAATCCCAATGTACCTGCGGGTGTCGTAAAGCAGTTCAGTGATCGGTATCCAGGCGTTACAGTCCGCATTACTTCTGATGGTGGTGTTGCACGGCCTGGTGTCCAAGAGCTTGTTGTTCGTGGTGGTGCAATTGTGGAGTAAAACATGAACGAAGCAGACTTCTTGTCACTTGATCCAAAAGATCAAAATAAAATGCTGTTGGAAATGGCGCAAAATGCCTCGGCTGTTTTATCCAACTATCCAACAGCTATGACTGCTGTTGATAAGTCTTTACTGTTGGTCCAGCGTTTTTTGGATGGCGAAGATTTACCTGCCACTAAAATCTGCCAATACCTTGATGATGAAGATATGGATGTTGGCTTAGGACTACAAATCTACAATGTAGATGACGACCCTCGAGCAATCGCAGCGATTGATCTGGCGTGCTATGCGACTGGTGCAGTCAGCAAAGCAGCTTTTGAGCAGCAAGGTCTTATAGCAGAAATGCCTGCACCTGTCAGCGAAGCAGTGCCAGAAGTCGTGGTTGATGGGCTGAAGCAATACAGTCTTTTGCAGACTAAAGGTTTGGTACCAAGGCTTTAACTCCGCCCCCTTCGTCGTCTTCATAGACCCACCTTTGCAACGCCTCGGTCACCACCTCACCCATGGTTTGTTTTGCCTATGCTGCGTAGATTTTGGCGTCCCACAGGGTATCTGGATCGATGCTGCGGATCGGGATTTGCCACCGATCTTCGAGATTCTTGCGCAAAGGTTCCAGCACGACAATAGCCACGCTGATATAAACCAGTTAGTCATGGTTTATGTCCTTAATCCGATACCTCATTTTTTTTGCATGCTGTTTCTGGCAACTTCTGCTAGCAGCATTCAAAATGACGACGTTAGACCAGTAAGCCCTCTCACGGCTGAAAGCACCGCGGCAACCGTCAAGCAAGACAGCTTGATTCCTGATTTTACCGCTGCATGGGAACGCGCGGGTGCGCAGTTCCGCGAGGAGTTTGCCGCGACATCGTGCAGTGGTCTGAGTGCCGCAGCCTGTCAGGTGGCGTTTGATGGCGAGGTCCAGCGTATCGCCGCAGATGCCGCACGGCGCTCAGAGAACCTTGCGGGTATCGAGCGCTTTTTTGCGGGCATGGGCGTTGTCATCGATTTCACCCCGATCCTTGGGGATACAAAAGGGGCCGCCGAATGTGCCGCGGCCGTCGGCTGGGGCACCTGCCTTGGTGCCGTTGCTGGGCTGATCCCTCTGCTGGGTGACGGCGCACGCATCCTGTTGCGGCGCGGCGACGAGGTGATCGAGGTCACCGCAGACGGTCTGGGTGGTGTGAGGATTGTTGAGGATGGTGCAAATAGTGCAGGCGAGGCGTTCACTGGCGCGAGAACGCTCAGCAGGTTGGACGCGGAAGGCTGGGACTTAGCAGAAGAGTTTTACGGACAAATGCGCCGTACTGGTGGCGGTGTTGACGAGATTGCACAAAACACCTGACTTAGCAGAGGAGCGGTGGATCGTGCCTATCGTCATTTGTTCTTAGATCGACACCAACTGGATGATGGGCTGCGGCGTTTCGATGCTGATCCCGAAATTGTCAATGCATGGAACAGGATGCGCAATGGAACTCATACCAGCGCAGATATTGATTTGGTAAATCATGAACGTTTCGAAGCTATTTTGATGAATAGATATGGCTAACCTTACCGTTGTGCGCATGCGGCAGCTAACGCTTGTGGCTTCCAATCACCAATAGATTGATAGGGTTCCAAATGATTGTGGACATAGAAAAAATTGCCGAAGATAAAGAGAGTGTCTGTTACAAAAGTGTTTGTGGCGATCAGCCGACGAACCTTTTTCTCGTGACGAAAGCTGACCTAAGTGTAACGCCCATTGTAGTGGGCGACAGCCAAACAATGGCTGGGGCTTTAGTAAAGTTAAGGGGCAGCGTGAAATCAGACAATTTTCCGATAATGCTCACTTTGGCAACAGGTTAGCTTGTTAGAAATACGATGAGATCCAGGCGTCATATCATCGGCTTGATCATTGCGGTGCTGGTCACTGCTTTCGGCGCGTTGGCTATGCCGATGGGACCGACAGCGTCACATCCAATTGATGTTTCCCCATACCAAGAAGTTGGTCATGGAGGTGTTCGTCGAGCAGAAGTCGAAATTAATGGCCAAGTTAAGTCAAATAACGGCGGACAGACAACGCTATTCCCTGATGGCTGGAGTGATCAGAGAATTGTTGATGAGTTCTCACAAGGACTCCGGACGGGCGCGACCTCTGCTGCACCATGCGGTAATCCTCGAGTTGTTATCCCAAGTGGCGTAACTGTAGAATATGTTCGTAATGGCGATAACATTATCACGTTCTACCCAGTATTTGAGTGAGGAATAGTCATGCGTGAGGTTACTGAGGACGACTGGAAAGAATACAACTTCCCGAAGGCTACATCCATAATCTTAGAAAGTGTGATGGATGGTCAACCCTGTGCATTACACTTGTACTGGGTGGCGCAGTTGTATAAGAGATACCGCCTTGGTGACTGGAATAATCAAATTCCGCCACCATCATCATGGGCGGATAAAGAATGTCTCATGGGTTACAATGATGATTATTGCATCCTGCATCAACGTCACGAAAAATTTGGAGAGCACGTACTAGAGTGTGCGTCTCCTTATAATCCTCGGGCTTTTGTCTTCTTTGATTACGCGAGTTTAAAGCCAGCCTTTGACGCCTTAGACAAAGGTGGTGCGGAGCAATTGCCCTACATACCAACTTACTATGCGCACCCGCATGATCGGCATGACTATAGAACAGGGGCGCATATGTGGGAGTGATCATCCTCTGTCCCGTCTTCTTCATAGATCAGCCTTTGCGACGCTTCGGTGACGACTTCTCCCATAGTCTGGCGTGTTTGTGCTGCGTAGATTTTGGCGTCCCATAGGGTATCTGTATCGATGTTACGGAACGCCATTACGTTATGCGTGATCGCTGCATCAAAGGCGTTGTTCTCAGTATTGTCGAGTTCACCTTGATAGGTGGTGATGTCCAACCCGGTGCGCGCTGCCAGCTCAGCAATCTGTGCCAGCGGCGACGCGCAGCGGTCAACGACCGTGATCGACGGAATGCGACCCGCTGCGAAAGCGGCGTTCGCCAGTAGAGTAGGCAACCCAATATCGGCGGCCCCGGCCAACAAAATACGTACTGTCTGAGCCTCGTGGCCCAATCCGGCAAAGTGTTTTGTAAAAAACGACATGCCCCGCGGTGGCTTCGCACCTCGCGAAAGTAGCCGTGCGAGGCTCAAAAACCGATGGTAATCGGAGCATCCATATTTCGGATCGCAGGTGGCGGCCGCAGTGTGGAACGCGAACCACGCAAGATCCTCCAGTGGTTCCTCAATGGTGATGTTCGATTTCTCAGGGGAATTCATATGATGACGATTAAGATAGCTCACATCGAAGGTCAAAGGGAATTGCTTAGCGTTGCATGGTACTGGTGCCTTGCTTAACGTGATGGGAATTCTATATTTTTCGGCTCAGAACGGCGTCGAATGTTCTTCAAAAAACTGGAACCGGGGTCTTCAAACGCCGACGTTTGTGGCAATGCCAAAGAACGGTAAACTGGGCCAAGAGCTGCGATTTTCCGGGCGCTGACGCGGTCAAACAGAAGCTTTTAATTTTGGCGGGTGACAGACCTTCCTCGATCATTCGGTGTCTGTGGCCGCAGCATGCGAAGCAGAACTTCCACGAAACTGGTCAAGATAGCCGACAATTCTTTGGGCCAATTCATCATGAATTGCACCTCGACTACGACCGCCTCCATCTTCGCATAGTGGGTCTGGTTCGCCTTCTTTCTCAAGGATTTCAGGGCCGCGTTCTTTGCATTCTGCAAGAAAACTAAAGTGCGTGGCGTCCGGGACAAACATGTGCTCTGCATGAGGGATTAATTGCGATGCCTCCAATGCATGTACCCCTGCCGGAACGCTTTCGTTTGTCCCCAGGTTGATGACAAAAAGCGGAATTTCGATGTCCGACAAACTTTCGGATGTGATCGTGCTGATGATCCCGGGGTCGACGATGACACCTGTTTTTATGCGGACGTCCCTTAGATCCTGCGCCGCAGGTGTCAGGTCAATCTGATGCAGATCGATCCCAAAATGCCGCAAGAACGCACAATCTGACATGCCGTGATCACTTTCATCGCAGAACGTCTGCAACTGTTCTGGATCAGCCCTTGCCCCTGACACAGCCAATGCGGTGTAGCCACCGGCGGAGAAACCAACAACAGCCGTATTGTCAAAGTCGACATAATTAAACTCATCTTGATGATTGATCATATGATCAAGCACAGCTGTCACATCTTGTGGCCGCTCCCAAACCCGCACTGCGGCTTCCGCATTGGCATTGCCGCTGGTTGTGCCAGGATGGTTGGGAATTACCACGACATATCCGTTTTCGGCCAACTCCGAAGCAATCCAACCGAACTGCCCAGCATTTCCACCGGCCCCATGCGAGATGAGGACCAAGGGAAATGTCCCGTCACGCCGCGGTGCATTCCGACCTGCCTCGGTACCAAAGAAAACCCCGTTCCCGCCAACGGTCACTACCTTCCCACCGGGCCGGGCAGGATACCAGATGTTGAAGGTGACATGCGTGTCGCGCACCGGGGCATAAGCCTTGTCCCTCGCGATCCCCACAATCCCGTCATAGGCGGGACGAAAGACTTCGTAACCACCCCAACCAACGGCCATGACCACAAATGCGGCCGACGATAATTTTGTAAATTGAGTGAATTTGGACATCTCTTTTCCTTTCATCGGGTGAATTTGGCACCTCGGTCGATCACGGCAAGATCTTTTCGAGGTGCCAGATTTTGGAAACGATTTTCCAACCCGCGCTTCCTTTCACAAGCCCCAAGTGATCCAAAAAGACGTTCTGATGCGCGCGGATACGAATTTTTGCTGTCGCGCTGAGCGGTGATAGAAAATCGATTGCGATAATCTCTGTTTCCAACGCCTGGCCGGCGCTTTTGGGAGATTTTCGATCGGCCACATCGGCACGAAAACTGTCAATCGACTCGACAAAGATCTCGCCGTTGTCTGCATCAAAGAGGCTGGATTGAGGATGAAAAATATCATCTAGCTTCTTAACGTCGCATTCATGAATTGCTTCGAAATAGGTTTCGATGGCCGTGCTCAGATCGTCCAATTGGGACATTGGTTTTTCCTTCTCTAGTGAATTTGGGATGGGCTTACTTCAGTGAATTGAAGCCGATCATGTTGCCCTCGGTGTCCTGTGCCAGTGTGACGTAACCGAACTCTCCGATGGAAAACTTAGGGCGGATCACTTGCCCGCCCGCTGCTTTGATCCGGGCTTGTTGCGTCGCGCAATCTTCAACAGAAAAGTAGATCTGCGTACCACCTGGCCCTGGCTTGGCATAGGGGGCTTTGACCAAAGCGCCCGCTGCGCCATAGGCACCCATGTTTGAAACAAAACTCTTCATTTCGGTCGCACCGGTGGGGTCAATCATGTCTTCCATCTCGGCATCCAGAACTGTTTTGTAGAAACCTTCAGCGCGCTCTATCTGATCCACATAGATGTCGAACCACCCAACTGCATTCATATTTGTCATGTCATGTCCTCTTGTTTTTGATACGTCCTGCTTGTGCGGAACGGGTCAAAACCTAAGCGGCAGACATTTTTCGGGAAATCCCCGCAATTGTGGGGGCTGGCAAAGGTGCAGATGATCGGCGTGCTAGATCAACCCAATTGAAGAGGCTTTGGAAACAGCCTGTGCAAGCGTGACGCAGTCCAACTTCATGCGCGCATCTTTCAGATAACCACGCACGGTATGCTCTGACAGGTCAAGAATGACGGCAATATCGGTGTTGGTTTTGCCCTCGGCCGTCCACTTTAAACATTCCATCTCGCGCGGTGAAAGCTGGGGCAGCGCCTCACCACCCACGTAAATCTCGGCTAATGCGATGTGATGAATTTCATGCGCCAGCTGGATCAATCCTTCACGCATCTCTGGCAGATATGGCTTCCAACTGTCGCCACCCTTTGCGTGACGTGCATTGAATGACAGCACGCTGCGGCGGCCAATGGAATCTACATGGCGTACGCTAAATCCAGTTTGACCCAAACCATGGTTGATGGCCTGTGCCATCATCTCTCGCTGCTCCCCTTGGGGTGTAATTGATGACCAACAAAATGGCCCGGCGATCTGCTCGGCCATTTGCAGGATAGGATCAATCCGTACGTAGTCGTTCAGCAAATAGTGGCTAACCCAAGCGTCGGGATAGTTGGTGCGAACATAAGGCTTGTTCTGCGCATCCTCACCAGACCGAAAAAGGTGGAGCGTCACATATTCAACTTGATAACTATCAGCTAACCGCTGGATTGCCTCCTGAACAGAGCAAGAGGTCAAGTCGATTTTTGTCATTCTCACCAGAACATCACCCCATATATCGAAGATATTGGTTCAGCATGTATAATTGTATGAAACCAAGTAGGGAATGCTCTTGTGCACTAACATGGCAGTCGGGCATCAATCGCCGCTCAAGATATTGATCTAAAAATAGTCACGAACCACAAATAAGGCACATTGATTAGGCGTTTTTCGCATTGCGGCCTCGCAGTACAGTTCATGACTTGATCGGGAAACACGTCTCCGCTTCGCTAAACCGTGCAGGATATCTAGGGTTCCGCCGCTGTTTGCTGGGTCTGGTCCGAGAGGTATCGCTGTTCGGTCAATCCCGAACGGTACACGGCGGGGCAAAATCCCGGGAGGCTACTGCGCTGGTTTGACCCGCGCTCCGACGATGCCCTCCTCGCGGTCATTCCATTTTGTGTAACCAATGGGGACCGAAAATGAAAAAGCTTTTGACAACCGCAGCCATCGTGCTGGGCCTTGCCACTGGGGCTGCCGCGCAAGAAAAAACTGAATTCAAAGTCGCTTGGTCGATCTATGTCGGCTGGATGCCTTGGGGCTATCTCGAAGAGAGCGGAATCATGGACCGCTGGGCCGACAAATACGGCATTGATATCGAGATCGTGCAGATCAATGACTATATCGAGTCGATCAACCAGTATACCGCCGGTGAATTCGACGGCGTATCAGCCACCAACATGGACACGCTATCCATCCCGTCCGGTGGCGGCGTTGACAGCACCGCCCTGATTGTTGGCGATTTTTCCAATGGCAATGACGCGGTGATCCTGAAAGGTGAGGGCGATCTAACCTCATTGGCTGGGATGCCTGTCAATCTGGTAGAGCTTTCTGTTTCTCACTACCTGCTGGCACGTGGGCTTGACAGTGTCGGGCTATCCGAAGCCGACCTTGAAGGTGTCATCAACACATCTGACGCCGATATGATTGCCGCCTTTGCCACAGATGATGTGCAGGCGGTCGTCACATGGAACCCGCTGGTATCCACCATTCTGGAAGACCCCGCCGCAACCAAGGTTTTCGACAGCTCTGACATTCCGGGCGAGATTATTGACCTGATGGTGGTCAACACTGAAACGCTTGAAGCCAACCCGGACTTTGGCAAAGCAATGGCCGGTGCATGGTATGAGCTGATGGCGCTGATGGCGGCGGGCAATGAAGAGGTGCTGACGGCAATGGCAGAGGCTTCGGGTACCGATCTGGCCGGATACAAAGCGCAGCTTGCCTCGACCGAGATGTTCTATGACCCTGCCGATGCGGTCGCATTCACGCAAAGCCCAGAGCTGGCCACCACGATGGTCAACGTGGCCGCGTTCCTTTTCGATAAGGGCATTCTGGGCGAAGGCGCACCGTCTGCGGATTTCGTCGGCGTGGAATATCCCGATGGCAGCATCACAGGTGATGCGGGCAACGTGCAGTTCCGTTTTGATACGACCTACATGCAAATGGCCGCCGACGGCAGCCTGTAATCGGACCGCGCCCCGGGTTTGACCCGGGGCCTCCACGCTGATGCGCCTGATTAACATAAAGCCCGGACGCCCGCTGGCGCTGTTCCTTGTTTTGCTGCCTTTCGTGGCGGCTTTGGTTGTCTATGCGATCGCATCTGACATCCGGCTGGCTGCGAACCCGTCAGACAAGCTGTTGCCTGCGCCCAGCAAGATCGGTGAAACGATGCTGCGGCTGGCAACCGAAGGGGATAGGCGCAGCGGCCGCATCCTGTTTTGGCACGATACATGGGCCAGCCTGAAACGGCTGGGGCTGGGTATTGGTATTTCAGCGTCACTTGGTTTGATCTTTGGCTTGTTGATCGGATTGCTGCCGGTGGTTCGCAGTTTACTGGCACAATTCGTGGCAGTATTGTCGATGATCCCGCCTTTGGCCCTGCTACCCATCTTGTTTATCGTTTTTGGGTTGGGCGAATTGTCAAAGGTCGTGCTGATTGTCGTCGGCACGTTGCCGTTCATCATTCGCGACCTCAGCCAACGCACGCTGGAAATTCCGCAAGAATTGCTGGTCAAGGCGCAAACGCTGGGCGCATCCACATGGGTGATTGCCGTCCGCGTGGCGTTACCGCAGGTGATGCCACGTCTGATCCAGGCGGTCAGGCTATCGCTTGGCCCCGCGTGGCTGTTCCTGATCGCGGCAGAGGCGATTGCCTCTGATTTGGGCCTTGGCTACCGCATTTTTCTTGTGCGCCGCTTCCTCGCGATGGATGTGATCCTCACTTACGTGATATGGATCACGATCCTCGCCTTCACCATCGACTGGCTGCTGCGCTGGACCTCGCGCCGTTTCTTCCCTTGGGCGGAGGAAGGGTTATGAGCTTCGTGACGGTCGAGGATATCTTTCAGACCTATGACAACCGGCCCATCCTTGAACGGGTCAATGTGACGGTCGATGAGGGTGAATTCATCGCCATTGTCGGCGCATCGGGTTGTGGGAAATCCACGTTTCTGCGGCTGTTGTTGGCACAAGAACGCCCGACGCGCGGCGAGGTGCGGATTGCCGATGCGCCCCCCGCGACAGAGCCGGGGCTGGATCGCGGAGTGGTCTTTCAGAAATACTCGGTCTTTCCGCATATGACCGTCCGTGAAAACATTGTGGCGGGCGAAAGTCTGCGGTCTGGGTGGGGCCGGTTTTTCGGAGAGCAGGCAAGAGCGGCGCGCGAACGGGCCGACGCTACGCTCAAACGTATCGGGCTTGATCATGTCGCAGGTAACTACCCCGCAACCCTGTCAGGTGGCATGCAACAGCGGCTTGCCATTGGTCAGGCGCTGACCGCGAAACCGCGCGTTTTGCTGCTGGACGAACCCTTTGGCGCACTGGACCCTGGCACGCGGCTGTCGATGCATGACTTCCTGCAAGACCTGCGGGCCGAGACTGGGATGACCGTTTTCATGGTCACCCATGATTTGGAAGAAGCCTTCAAGCTGGGCGACCGCGTGCTTGTCTTCGACAAGCCCCGCTGGGACCCGCATGACCCGTCCCGCTATGGGGCGACAATCACTTACGACTTTGATGCCCGCGATGGCGGCATCCCCTATCAAAAACTCAAGGAGGATACCCATGTTCTACAGGCCAACGGATAGATCACGCTCGCACCACCCGCGTGACCATCGGCATCAGGCGGTGCGGCATCACCATCCTGACATGACGAAACTGCGCGGCTGGAAGGCCATGCAGGCCGAGGCAGACATTCCCGGCAGCGGTTGGGCGGAGGAACGCAAATGGGCGCTGCGCATGGGCCTGACGGGTGCCGATAGCATTGAAGACAAATCCATCCCCACTTTCGCACGCGGTGAGCTGCCGCATTACGCGGGTATCAACACGTTCCTCAAGGCCCCCTACGCCGAGGATGTGACGGAGGTGAAAGACTATGACGCCACTGTTCTTGGCATCCCGTTTGACGGGGGCACAACTTATCGCGCCGGCACCCGGTTCGGACCGCAGGGCGTTCGCAAAATCTCGGCGCTTTATACGCCTTATAACTATGAAATGGCGGTCGATCTGCGTGAGCAGATGACACTGTGCGATGCAGGTGATGTGTTCACGATCCCAGCCAATATCGAAAAGACATTTGACCAGATCAGTCGTGCCGTCAGCCATGTGGCCTCATCCGGATCTTTGCCAATCATGATCGGGGGGGACCATTCTATCGGGTTCCCTTGTGTACGCGGCATTGCGGAATGTACCTCCAAGAAAATCGGCATCGTGCATTTCGACCGCCATGCCGACATTCAGGAAAAGGATCTGGATGAGCGGATGCATACGACACCGTGGTTCCATTCCACCAACCTGCCAAACGTACCTGCCAAAAACCTCGTGCAAGTCGGCATCGGCGGCTGGCAGGTGCCGCGCGATGCAGTCAAGGTCGCGCGGGATCGTGAGACGAACATCATCACCATGGGCGATATGGAAAAGATGGGCGTCGATAAGACCGCCGAGATGGCGCTGGAGATGGCGTGGGACGGTGTGGACATGGTCTATATGTCCTTCGATATCGACAGCATCGACTGCGGCTTTGTCCCCGGCACCGGCTGGCCCGAACCGGGTGGTTTCTTACCGCGTGAAGCGCTCGCGCTAGCCTCAAAAGTGGCAGCAGAGGGTATCTGCGGGATGGAATTGGTTGAAGTGGCACCACCCTACGACCAATCCGAGATCACCGCATTGATGGGCACACGGGTGATCGTGGATGTGTTGGGCTCCCTCGTGGCCAGCGGAAAGATGGGTGCACACAAGCGGCATATCGATAAACCCGTTGAAATCCCTCATGGCGAATTTGAAGGAAAGCGGTGGTCCAATGCCACATGATATCGTGAACGGTCACATCGGCCATAACCACAGCCATGATGGCGATCATCTACACAGTCATATGCCCGATGCCGACAAGGCAGAGGAACTGCAGGTCCTCACGACGCAATTCATTGATGGGTTCGTCGGGGCCAAAGACAAGATGTCCTATCTGCGACTTGCCGGGGTGCCGCTAGAGATCGACGCCCCCGACGGTGGCCCGAAGATGAAACTCGTCGATGTGCAACTGACAACTGAGTGGCAAGTTGGCACCGCCTCACCCTCATTCGGATCACAAGAACTGTCCTATTTGCCCTATCCAGGTGACCTGGTGACAGAGCGGACCAATCTGGGTTTTGTCTATGTTTCCCTGAAGGCCAAACAGGTCAACGACCTGCGCAGCTTTCTGCAGCAGCACCCCGCCGCAGAGGACGTCTCATGAGGTATCTGACAGCCACATTCACTTTGCTGGCGACACCAGCCTTGGCACACCATGAGGTGGTGGTCGCCACCTCAATGGTGCCACTCATTGCCGGGTTCGCTGTTATAGCAGTCGGCGTCGCAGCCTTCGTTCGGAAACGTGTGCGAAAGAAATAACAGCGGATGGATGCTGAAACGCCTTGTGCGATGAACACACCCGAACGCGCTCATACTTCTGTCGCGTTCCAAAACTTCTGCTCGAATAGACTGCAATGGTGAGTGATGAGAGGTCTACAATGGGCTGAGGGGGCGCAACCGTAGTTCAGTTTCGCCGGTGCAGCGAAAGTCTAAGAACGCTCCTCGATCGGCATTCAGGCAGCGCGGTTTCCGCCCACCCCAGAAACCTTGATCACCAGGCGAAGAAGCGGCGGCCCAATATCAAAAATTTGGACATTTTGGTTGCCTGTACAGAACAAATTAATGCCCGATAGGACAAGTTGCCCGCAACTTTGAACTTACAAGAGTGTGGGGCGACACATAGTTTTACCTTTTTCACATCGCTAAGTCATTGATTTTGTCCACCCCACAAAATGGGAGACACATCACTCTTACCTTTTGCGACTCATAGCTTTGCCTTCCTCGGCAAAGCGGCCGTTCATAGATTATGCGGCTAACGGCGGCAGAGAGCCCAACCCGGTCATTGTAGTATCATGCTGTACGCGCACGCAGCAAAAGACTTGCCGCAGTTGCATTGAGAACGACTCTGTCGGAGAACAGGCCGAACCTGACATCACGTTTGTGCCCGCGATAGTGCCATCCTGACCTGATTTGCGAACTTTAGCGCGGCGACTGGCAAGGTGCGTCCTTTGAGATGTCCGAGGTAGAGTTCTCCTCCCGCAACGTCTCGCGAGGCGATTGGAACGAAGGACATGTCCGGGCGGGCAAGAGCGTTCAAGCCAACGGGAATCTGAAACCCGATCCCGTGACCATAGGCTGCAAAATGGCGCACCATGTCGAAACTATCGGTTTCTAGCGCGGGCTCGAGCTTTCCACCAAATCGCGCCGCGGCCTGATCCAGAAGAACGCGCACGCCAAATTGTCTGGCAGGCAAAACGAGGTCGTATTCGAGACATTCCCGCAGCCGCAGGCTTTTGCGATCAGCCAATGGATGCGCGGCCGACATCACCGCCATGACCGGTTGATGAACCGCGTGCAGCACTTCAAAGTTGACCATATGCGCTGGTTCAAACACCAGTGCCAGATCGCTTTCGAAAGTCACCAGATCCTGTTCTGCCTGAATACGGTCGCGCACGTTCACGCTGAATGTGACATCGGGAAACTCGGCGCGATACTTTGAAATCTCGCGCGGCAGAAAGTATGGAAGAAGCGCTTGAGAGCAGGCGATCTTGACGTGTCCGCGCCGCACACCTGACAGGTCTGCTACTTGGCTATGGACGCGTATCAGATCCTGCCTTTGAAGGCGGATATGGTGGAGGAGCAGCTCTCCCGCAGGATTAAGCCTCATGCCTCTGGGAAGGCGCTCAAAAATTTCGGATCCAAACTCTTCCTCAAACGCCTGTATGCGTCGGTTGAGCGCTGAGGCGGTAATATTGGTATCCTCTGCCGCTTTCCGAATGGACCCAGAGCGATGCACAGCCTCGATCATGTCGTAGATGAGCAAATGGCGCATGATACGTGTCCCGGCAGGAGTGACATCTAAGCGCTGCATTTTTTGCATCACTCTGCTTCAACTTTAGCATTTGTGCGCAGCACTGGCCAGTGTCAAACAAAAAGCAATCTTCTTGTTGCTCGCAAAGGACTTGCCATGACGGACACTTCTCGCAGAAATTTTCTCAAATTGACCGGCACAACGATGGGCGCGGCAATGTTGCCATTTCTCAAGGCGATGCCTGCTCACGCGCAGACTGGCGGCACCATCGTTGTCGTTTCAGGCCAAACCATTAACAGTCTCGACCTGCACCGCACCGGCACCAATCGCGCCTCCTATCAGGTGGCTGTCAATTGCTATGACCGGCTTGTCAGCTTCGGCACGAAAGACGCGCCTGGTGGCGGGCTGTCTTACGACTACGACACGATTGTGCCTGAGCTGGCCGAAAGTTGGACCATCTCGGATGATGACCTGACGATGACCTTCAAGATCAAGTCGGATGCGACGTTCTGGGATGGGCGCAAGGTCACCGCGGCGGACGTGAAGTGGTCGTTTGACCGCGCAGTCTCTGCTGGGGGCTTCCCAACAGTGCAGATGAAGGCTGGCGGGCTGGAGCGTCCGGATCAGTTCGCGGCTGCGGACGAGGAAACCTTTGTCATCACATTGGACAAGCCTTCCAAATTGACGCTGCCAGACCTTGCAGTGCCTGTGCCGTTCATCATCAACTCCGAAGTCGCAATGGCCAATGCGACCGATGACGATCCTTGGGCCATGGAATATCTCCACATGACGCCTGCAGGCTCTGGTGCTTTCAAGGTCGCGCGTTGGGATCAAGGTCAACAGCTTGTTTATGAACGCAACGACGCTTGGGTTGGTGGGCCGCTGCCCGGCTTTGAGCGCGTGATCGTGCGCGAGGTGCCAAGCCCGGCAACCCGCCGTGCTTTGATTGAACGGGGCGATGTGCAGATGTCGTTCAACATTCCCAACAAGGATGCCGCCGAGCTTGATGCAATGGACGGTGTGGATGTCTATTCCACACCGATCGAGAACTGCATCCACTGCCTTTGCCCGAACTTCAATTTCGAGCCCTTCCAAGACGCGAATGTCCGCAAGGCACTGGCCTATGCCATTCCTTATGAAGCCATCTTCCAAACCGCAGCCTATGGCCGGGGTGCGCCTATGTGGGGTGGAGAGGCTGAGATCACCGATACGGCATGGCCACGAAAGTCGCCCTACATGACGGACCTCGCCAAGGCCAAAGAACACATGGCCGCGTCCGGTTTTGCCTCGGGTTTCGAAGTGCCGCTTTCAATCAGTCTTGGTCTGGCAGACTGGATGGAACCCACAGCGCTTTTGTTGCAAGAGGCGTTTGGGGAGATCGGGATCAACACCCAGATCGAGAAAATCCCCGGAGCGAATTGGCGCACTGCGGCGCTGGTCGAAAAGCGCCTGCCTTTGCATCTTGAGAACTTCGGTGGCTGGCTGAACACCCCTGATTACTACTTCTTCTGGGCGTATAAGAACGGTCACCTGTTCAACTCATCCAACTATCTCAACGAAGAAATCGAGACGTTGGTCGACAGCACGCTGCACATCCCCATGGATGATCCAGCCTACGCACCCAACATCAAGCGGATGTTTGAAATTGCGTTTGAGGACCTACCACGTATTCCGCTTTGGCAGCCAGCCTTGAACGTCGCAATGAATGATGCGGCAGGTTACGAGTTCTGGTTCCACCGTCAGCTTGACGTGCGTCCGCTGACCACGGCCACAAGCTGATGGCCGCACGCAGCAAAATGATCCTGGGCCGTGTGGCCCAGGCAATCCCAGTGGTGATGGGCGTTGTCGTGATTTCATTCCTGCTCACGCGCGCCCTCCCAGGTGATCCGGCTGCCTATTTTGCCGGTCCTGCCGCCGATGAGGCATCCATCGCAGAAATCCGAGAGACACTTGGTCTCGATAAACCGCTTTTTCAGCAGTTCTTTTACTATGTTGGCGATTTGACCCGTGGCGATTTGGGAACCTCGCTGACGACCGGACAGGCCGTGCTTACTGATTTGGGTGCACGTCTGCCTGCTTCGCTGGAGTTGACGCTGGTGGCGCTTTTGCTCTCTTGCGCCATTGCGATCCCGCTTGGCGTGCTTGCGGCAACGCGGCCGGGCACTTGGGTCGATCACCTTTGCCGTGTCCTTGTGACGGCAGGGGTGTCAATGCCGACGTTCTTCACCGGCATCTTGTTGATCTACATCTTCTACTACCTCGCGGGTCTCGCACCTTCACCTCTTGGGCGGCTCGATTTCATCTATCTGTCGCCACCAAATGTGACGGGTTTCTACCTGATCGACGCCGCTCTCGCAGGCGACTGGGAAACCTGGCTGGGTGCGCTGAAGCAGCTTATCCTGCCCGCGACGACTCTGGCGCTGTTCACACTGGCACCTATCGCACGGATGACCCGTGCCGCGATGCTGTCGGCACTGTCCTCGGACTTTATCCGTACCGCCCGCGCGGCTGGGCTCAGCGACCGCAAAGTGCTGTTTGGCTATGCGTTCCGAAACGCGCTGCTGCCCGTCGTCACAACGCTCGGGATGGTCTTTTCCTTTACGCTAGGAGCAAACGTTCTGGTCGAAAAGGTCTTTGCCTGGCCCGGCATCGGTTCCTACGCGGTCGAAGCCTTGGTGGTTTCGGACTATGCCGCCGTGCAAGGCTTCGTCCTTGCGATGGCACTCCTTTTTGTTGCCCTGAACCTTGTGATCGACATCGCTTATGCGCTGATTGATCCGCGTATCGGGCTGAACTGATGGCTGATATGACTGCATCAACTCCTGACACGACGCGCCGCAAGGGCGACACGACGCTTGGACATATCGTCTATGTGCTGCGCGACAACCCGGTCACGATGCTTGCCTTTGCGATGCTCGCATTCTTCCTGGGATGCGCATTTTTTGGTCCGGCGCTTGTTCCTTATGATCCCTTGGCCACGAATGCAGCACGCGCGTTGGAAGCACCAAGCTGGGATCACTGGTTTGGAACGGACAACCTTGGGCGCGACGTATTCAGCCGGGTCATCGTCGCCACGCGACTGGACCTCACTATTTCGGTTGCCGCAGTTGCACTCAGCTTTGTGATCGGCTCAATCCTCGGATCCATCGCGGGGTATTGGGGCGGTTGGCTGGATGCAGTTCTGAACCGATGCCTTGATACGATTATGGCGTTCCCATTGTTTGTGCTGGCGATGGGCGTTGTCGCGGCCCTTGGCAATACTGTCGAGAACATCATCTACGCCACAGCAATCATCAATATCCCCTTCTATGCGCGCCTTGTGCGTGCCGAAGTCAACATTCGTCGCCATTCTGGATTTGCGCAGGCGGCAAAGCTCGCCGGGAACAGCGATCTGCGCGTGCTTGCGGTTCATATTTTCCCGAACTCCTTGCCACCGATGATGGTGCAGGTCTCGCTGAACCTCGGCTGGGCCATTCTGAATGCGGCGGGCCTTAGCTTTATCGGGCTCGGCGTGGCACCGCCAACGCCGGAATGGGGAATCATGGTCGCCGAAGGGGCAAACTTCATCGTGTCAGGTGAATGGTGGCTCGCTGTCTTCCCCGGTCTTTGGCTGATGCTGGCCGTGTTCACATTCAACCTGCTTGGCGACGGTCTGCGCGATATCGTTGATCCTCGGAAAAGGACCTGAGACCTATGCTGTCGATTAAAGATCTCTCCGTCGCGTTCAAGACCCGCAAGGGCGAAGTCAATGCAGTGCGCGGCATTTCCCTTGATGTTGCAAAGGGTAAGACACTTGGCATCGTCGGCGAAAGCGGGTCGGGCAAATCTGTCACATCCTACGCGCTGATGCGCATCCTTGATGCGGGCGGTGAAATCCGCACAGGCGAAGTCGTTTATGGCGGGATGGATCTACGCGCGGCGTCCGAGAGGGACATGCGCGACATACGCGGACGTGAAATCTCGATGATCTTCCAAAACCCGCGTGCGGCTTTGAACCCTATCCGGCGCGTCGGGCATCAGGTCGAGGACGTCCTGATCCGTCATGCACAGGCCACAAGGCAAGACGCCAAGGCTAAAGCCATCGCAGCGCTGGAAGCAGTCAAGATCAACGATGCTGCGGCGCGCTATGATGCTTATCCGTTCGAGTTATCGGGCGGTATGTGCCAGCGGATCGTCATCGCCATCGCTCTTGCCTGCAAACCACAGCTCCTCATTGCAGATGAGCCCACCACAGGCCTCGACATCACGACACAAAAGGCTGTCATGGACCTTGTGGGCGACCTGGCCCGGGAACGCGGCATGGGCATGATCCTGATCACTCACGACCTTGGCCTTGCGTCGCAATATTGCGACCGGATTGTCGTCATGAAAGATGGGCTGATCGTCGAGGAAGGTGACCCGCAGAAGCTTTTTACGGATCCGCAGCACGCCTATACACGCAAACTGGTGGACGCTACGCCCCGTGTTGGCGCATCAATCCGCAACCTACTTCCCCCGGAAACCCGGACCGCTGAGCCTGCACATAAGGTCCACGATCGCCCCCTTCTTGAGGTGCGTGATTTGGTGAAGACCTACCCCGGCAAATCCGGTCCGGTGCAGGCTGTCAAAAGCATTTCGTTCCAAATCAAAAGCGGTCAATCCCTCGGTCTCGTTGGCGAAAGCGGTAGCGGCAAATCCACCACCTCTGAGATGGTCGTCCGCCTTCAGGACCCAACGTCCGGAAACATCCTGTTCGACGGACAGGACATTGCGGCCACCCCCTCGGCCCGTTTTATGCGTCACCCCATGCGCGGCGAAATCCAGATGGTGTTTCAGGATGCGACAGACAGTTTGAACCCACGTGGTACAGCAGCCTCGGCCATTGCTGAACCGCTTGCACGGATCGCCAGAATGCGTGGCAGCAAGCTTAACGCGCGGATCGCCGAACTGGCGGAACTTGTTGGCCTGCCACAGCCGCTTCTCAGCCGTTTCCCGCACCAGCTATCGGGTGGTCAAAAGGCCCGTGTCGGCATCGCCCGCGCGATTGCATTGGAGCCAAAACTCCTCATCCTTGATGAGCCGACGGCGGCGCTGGATGTATCCATTCAGGCGATCGTGCTGAATTTGCTTGTTGACCTGCGTGCGCAGATGGGAATGTCGTATCTGTTTGTCAGCCATGACCTGAACGTGGTCCGACTGCTTTGCGATGAAGTGCTTGTTATGAAGCACGGCGAAATCGTGGATCGCGGTCCCACGGCTGCCGTGATGGATAATCCCAGCCACGCTTATACCCGTTCTTTGATTGAAGCCGCGCCCCAGCCGCCAAATCCCGTTGCCGCCTAAATATCGAAAGCCCAGATCTATGACCCATGACATGCCTTTGACACTAACAGCCCTGCAAGACGCTTTTTTGGGGGTGCCACGCCATCTGATATTGTCCGCGAAGTCTATCGTCGGATCGACGCGGTGAACGATCCTGCAATCTTCATCCATTTGCGCCCCATGGAAGACGTGATCGCGGAGGCCGATGCTTTGCCTGCACGTTCCGCTGAACAACCTCTGTGGGGCGTGCCATTCGTGGCGAAAGATAACATCGATGTCGCGGGCATCCAGACGACGGCAGCTTGCCCCGCCTATGCCTACACGCCGGAGCAAGACGCTTTTGTAGTAGCAAAGCTGCGCGCTGCGGGGGCCTTGGTGATCGGCAAGACCAACCTTGATCAATTCGCAACTGGCCTTGTCGGTGTGCGCTCACCTTACGGTGTGCCGCGCAACGCGATTGACCCTGACATTGTCCCCGGCGGTTCATCGAGCGGGTCAGGTGTGGCGGTGGGGCACGGCCTCGTCACGTTCTCACTGGGAACAGACACAGCAGGATCGGGCCGCGTGCCGGCTGCGCTGAACAATATCGTCGGTCTCAAACCGTCGCTAGGGGCGCTTTCGGCCACAGGCGTGGTGCCAGCCTGCCGTACGCTTGATACGATTTCGATTTTCGCCACCAATGTGACAGACGCGTTTGCGGCCTTTCAGGTGGCCTGTGCCGAAGACGTAGATGATGCTTATTCAAAGCCCATCGCAGCAGGACACGTACAGCCCTGTCCGCCGTCCTTGACCATTGGCGTCCCAGACGCGGCTTCACGCATTTTCTTCGGCGATGATGTCCAGGCAGCCTCTTTTGAGGCAAGTCTTGCAATGCTCACGGCGCTTGGAGCCAGCATTGTCGAGCTTGATTTCAGCCCATTTTATGCTGTCGCGGAGATGCTTTACGAAGGTGCCTGGGTTGCCGAACGCTATACAGTCGTCGCAGACCTGATGCGCGATCAGCCAGACGCGCTCCACCCAACCACTGCCAAAATCATTGGCGCTGCCGAACAGCTTTCCGCAGCCGATGCCTTTCGGGGAATGTATCGCCTCAAAGACCTTGAACGTGCAGCGCGCGATATGATGGCAGGCGTTGATATGCTCTGCGTCCCCACCATCCCGACCTTCTATTCCACAGCCGATCTCGACGCGGACCCCGTCACACCAAATTCGAACCTTGGCACCTATACGAACTTTGTGAACCTTCTGGACATGTGCGGTATCGCAGTCCCGTCCGACCTACGTAGCGACGGGCGTCCAGGTTCTGTCACACTGCTTGCGCCCAGTGGGAATGATGCAAAAATCGCCAGTGTCGCAGCAGAATTTGCCGGGGAAACCATAGCAGATTCACCGACACAAGCGACAGACGAGGAGATCGCCATAGCGGTCTGCGGCGCGCATATGTCCGGCATGGCACTGAACAGTGAATTGACGTCGCGCGGCGGCCGGTTGCTCAAAGCGACACGCACCGCGCCGCGCTATCGGCTGTACGCACTTGCTGGCGGCCCACCGCAGCGGCCAGGACTGCTAAGAATTGAAAAGGGATCGCATATCGATCTGGAAGTATGGGCGCTTCCAAAAACGGCGGTGGGTGGATTTCTGGAAGGAATTCCAGCGCCCCTCTCGATCGGCACAGTCGAGCTGGAAAGCGGTGCGAAGGCGCATGGTTTCCTCGTTGAGACAACAGGTGTCCAAGGCGCTGACGACATCACCCATCTGGGCGGTTGGCGGCAGTATCAGGCGCTGCAACATGTGCCGGTGCCTGAAGCGGCAGATTGACTTGAGCTCACGCTTCTAATGCTATGAAAAGCTTGCCGCACCTGCACAAATCGGCTTTGTCCGCTGTTCGTACCTTGAAATAGCTGCAGCTGAGTGGCCGGTTTGATCAACCATCGCAACAACTTTAGCGAGAATTTTCCGATAAAAACGAAGCTAGAACGTCGCTGAAGGGGTGTTATGTTAACCGCCCTCAGGTTGAGTGATGGACGTTGTCGGTGCCAGCAACAATGACCATTCAAGACGCGTCGTCGTCAGAATATGAGGCTAACATATCGGCTATCCCGCTTGATTTCATGCGGCGCGCTTCTGCGACCTTAATGACAGCTGCATCAATGGCTTCGGCAGATCCGGTTGCATAAGCCTCATTCAACATTTTGAACTGCGCCGCCACATCGTTGGCCAACTGCACTGCGCCAATTTCAGGCCCCGATTTACCTTCAAGCGCAGGATCACACCGTTTGGAGATATTCCGCTGCGCTAAAAGGACGTTCACGATGATGTCCTCGACCACACTGAGCCGCAACCCCAGCCCAAGTGTCAACTCTCTCACAAGTTCCTCGATCCGCCCATTCTTTGGCCCATTCAGCATCCAATCATCGATTGCATGACGATCTGGGTGATGAGGCAGTTCATTCTTGTCGTTTTCAACGTCGTTCATCATGTTCAGACCTCTTCCAATGGTGGGATAATACTCGCCCTTCGCAAACGCCCTTCAAGCCCCTTGCGTTCATAATACAAACTTATCCCGTCAGGCGTTTCGATCGGGCAGATACCTTTGGCTTCCAGATGTGAACTAAACGGACCCGATGCCCTACGATAGCGTTTTGAAAGTTGACCCAATGTCTCAAACTTCGCCTCAAATGCAGTCAAGCTCTCACTGCAAACTGCATCCAAGAACTGCCGAGAGCGCGGATTTCGCAAGCGTCGCTCAATCAACACGCCGTCAGCAATCAAGAAATTTATTGTCGGGTAGTTCACCCGAAGGCGTCTGGATGCATCCCCTTTTGTGACCCCTGGCATCTCAAATTGCGGCAGGGCCGCACGTAGCTCGGACAGATTGACGCGGAATGCCGCTAGTCCAGACATCTCTGCATTTCGACATAGTTGCGTCAGCTTTCCACCAAGTATCAGCTTAACAATATCTGTAAGCGGACATCTCACACGCTGTGTCGCGTCGATAATGGACACCATATCTGTTCCATCAGGCTGCGTTTCCGTGACCCAAGCGCTCAGTTTTGCTAACAGCTGTTCCAGTTCGTCACGGTCAAACTTAGGAATTTGATCGAGAGCATCCACAGTGGTCGTGACAATGCCATGATCCCGCAATTGGTTGAGAAGTTCCAAGCTTACGCCCATCACCGATTGAGCCTCAATCGCGTTCAGCCGGGACGCGAACCGGCACCTCAGATCATCGATGGCCTCCGACTTCAGCCCCTCACGAAGTCGTACTGAATTGTCCGCCACATCCGTGTGTGCCAGGCCTTCGGCCAGCAATATCCTGTTCATCCTGTGGCGTTGAATGCCCAATGATTGCCATGCACCGGAAATGGTGAACACAGCTCGCGATGGGCAGGCTTTACCAAGGACGGTGTCGCCTTCCCGAAAAGGATATGTGCGAAAAATGAAATCCCGCACCTTGTCGCGTAACATTTCAAAGTCTTCACCCATTGACGATGTCCGCAACCATTCAAAGAACGCTCCAAAGTCCGACTGATGCCGCACCGTGCGTAGCGCAATTGGACTTACCATCGCCTCTAAAGCTGCATACAGCCCATCTTCCCCGCTCCGCAAAGCCTCGAAACCGGTTTGACCAGCCAAGCGGAGGCCATCATCTGTCGCTTCAGATATTCTGCGTTTAGGGCCGTTCTGGATCACAAATCCCAGAACCTCACACAGCCGGGCTGAGACATGCATCGGTATACTATCAAGGAACGGGTTGGATGCTGCGCCGTCAAGCCGATCTGAAATATACTGCTCAAACTCTGTAGGTTTATGACTTGCGCCATTGTCCGCTTGAGAATTGATAAACGCCCAGTTTTTGAGGACCTGTCCGACAAAGTCATAGTTGTGGAGCGTGTGCAGTTCAGGCGGAACGACAACAAGCGCCACATTGTGCACCGGACATGTCCGGATCGACCAGAAATGCCATACGACCCGACGGAAAACACCATATCTGCCGCCATTTTGATGATCTTCTATCAGACATCGCGGACAAACACGCAGGCGCGAACGAACCAAAGACGTCTTAGTCGCCCTTTGGCCGCAAACCTCGAACCGATTTTTGTCAACTGTACGCACGGCCCAGCGTTTCATATCCCTCGGGCATGCACCGCCAATCGTTGCGATTTTCTCAAGGAGGTCATCGTCACCACGAACAAAGTCCTGCCAGCGAAAACCAAGGTCCAAACAAAGAACGCGAGGCTCGTGCAGCCCGCAATATCTCGTCAAACGCGAGACGTAGGACGTTGCCGTTTCAAAGCGCTTAAGTGGGAAAATGAGACGGAAATTTTCTGCCATTTATTTCCCTCCAAATTTGGAGAAGTGATCCCAGACCACTTTGCGCGCATCGATGCTCAAATAGTCCGCAGCGACAAAGATGTTGAGAGCTGGCACACAGCCAGCCGTCCGTCGAAAGGCTTCAGAGAAGTGACCTAAGTTCAATTCGGCGGCCCCCTCCAGTAGTGCATCTTCGAGAGCAAAGCCAAGCATGGCTATCGTGTTCCCAAACTCATTCGCACCAGCATGGATGAGCCTAGGCACCAAATCATCGAAATCCAAATCTTCGCTGAGTGAAATTTGGGCTTTTGCGGCATATGCAGAAATTATCGCCTGAACTTCCTTAGCGTGCGAAACCCGGCTGATAGCCGGTAATTTCACAAGATCTACACGACGCCCAAGTTGCGGGTCAGAATTTAGCATCTCGAGCAATTTCGGTGTGCCCGAAAGGATCAGCCCAACAGGCCAAGTATCATTGTTCAACAGAGTTTTCAGTCTGTCTACGACACCTGCACGAACATTTTCATTCGGACTCGCAATCAAATGCTGCGCTTCGTCCAAATGGATATAGAATGTTCTCCGATTTCTGAGCTGAACGTGAACTTGTCGCCAAATCTCAGATGCGTTGTCACTTTTGCGCTTAGACTCGTAACCCAATTTCTCCCGCAGAAGGATCGCCAAGTTCTTCATCGTTTCAGATGCGGGAACGATAATGCGCATATAGTCGATAAGCTCATCCCCATCCTTAGGATCCGTCAGGTCTTGATTTTGCTCGAGAGCGCGTTTGACTAACCTGGTCTTCCCGCTCCCAGCCGCACCTATCACGGCGATTGCTCTCGCCTCTTCAGTGAGCTCCAAAGATTGAGCTGCAAGCCGTCTCTGGAACTGACGATCAAACTGATCAGAGAAGCTGTGGTACGGCTCGTTGCGAACGAAATCGTGGCGCAGCAGAGCAAGACGACGATGGATGTCCTTGCGATCATTCATCGTCAAAGCTCCAATTCAGAGGCACGTCTTCGTTGTCAGCATCGCTATCGGTGGTGAGTTCGATTGCGACAGTTGCGCTGCCGCCCCCATTGTCAATTTTGGGCACCGGAACCACGTGGCCAAACAAATCGTCATCAGGAGGTAAGTCGAGGTTTCCAGGATCTTCAGGATCAATTGACAACCCAAGAAAAAGATCCTCCTCACCACGTGCCAGGCCCGCAGGAGTGACATTACGCAACAGCGTGGCGAACGTCCTTTGTTCTGCAGCATTGACTGCGGCAATTTTGGCAAGTGCCTCGGCTACAATTTTTTCCTGCAACATGGCTTCGTCGCGGTACTTAAGTCTCAACTCCTTAGCAGCGGCTTGCCATTCATCGTAGGAGACCCCTTCAAAGCATGTCTGAAGTGCCATCGCGTGAAACCATTCATCACCAATGCGCACCATTACCCAGCCCAAGTCAGTGAGATCGACCCTTAGATCTGCGTTTGATGGTTGTGCAGGTGGAACTGACGAAGCGCTTTGCAGGTGTAATCTATACCGAAGACACGCACGCCTCGACCTGTCACTTTTCGCTTAAGTTGTTTACCAAATGCACGACGACGGGTCCGTTCTGGAACATCCGCAACGACGCCCTTCTCCTTTGCCAGACGCTTCCAGCAGTTGTTTGGCGTTTCGCCGCCGAGACCGGGGTGCGCTCGATTGTGATACACATCCACGACATACAAGATGAGCATTTGCATCAAAGCGTCATCGGTGATCGACGCCATTTCTTGTGATGGATAGTCACCACGGTCCTTTGGGTTTGAAAACGTTCGGCCTGCAAGACCGGGCATCAGATTGGTACCAAATGTGCCAAATATCCTTTCCACACGCGCCCGCAATTGCGGCAATCCGCCTGTCGGTGTCTCAGGCGAACCGAGCGCATCAAAAATGGCAGTCCGAAAGTTGTCATCAACAAATGCTGCCCCCAGATCGGTTGCGACCGTTTTCAAGCCACCAAAATGAGCCCAGGCTGAGTTGCAACCAGCTGCTATCGCAAGATCGGTCTTGTCGCGCGTAATGTTAGCCAACAGAGCAATTGCATCTTGCGCGTTCGGCGTAATGGCCAATCGCATACCGACGACGCAGCGGGTTGCACAGTCGATGGCGAGATAGAGCCAGCGACGACCTCGCGGAAGTTCTGCAAGCTGTTCTGCGGACAAGTGATCAAGTGCGCCGCGTTCCGCCAATATTGAAATCAAATCAACGCGCCATTCGTCGATCTCGATCCACTCCATCGGATAGCTCGCGTCGATCCCTTCCTCATAAAGCATAAATTTACGGTTTGCGGCGTCCACTCCATGCCGTTGCGCATATGTTGAATAAGGATCAAGCTTCGCAATGTCTCGCTCGACTTTTCGTTTGGATGGCACGCGGAGTGGCGGCAAACCCTTCTCTACTCTATCCGCATTTTCAGCTTCGAACCGCGTCTTGGTGTCATCCGCCACTTGTCGTTTGGACCTTCGGTCGCGTGTCAAATACCAACCGATACAGCTTCCCAAAAGGCGCAGTTCTTCAAGGCTGAAACGATCTTTCCAGTTGCCCGAGCGAAATGTTCTAGGAACAAGTCCTAGTGGCGAATTTCCTGCGCATTCGTAACGGCGCACCCACTCCAAGAGCGTTCTCGCGCACGGCGGCGCTCGAAATTCCTTTTTCCGTCCAGCGCGTTTGGGAACCCAGCCATCCTGCGCCGCCCCGGCTTGCTTGTTCACGCATCTTTCGATTTCCTCCATCATAACTTGGATTGAAAACTCGGTTCGCTTCAACCGTCCCGCTTTTTCAAATTGGAGTGCAATTTCGACGTATGCATAGCGCCACACTACCTCAGACTTGACATCGTCAGGGAGCATACCAACTGCTGCGATAACACCAGTTGCCCGTAATTCGTGGCGCTCAAATATGAAATAATCTGGCTCAAGAGAGTTCTCCGGCTGAGCTAGCAATTCGCGCAACTTTTCGAACGAAAAGTAAATCTGTGCGCCCGGTCGGTCTGTTCTTTCGAACGAGCACCCAGATTCCGTTGCAACGGCATTTCGATAGGTATGTGGACTGATTGTCAGTCTCGCGAACGGAGATATTTGCATGAGATTTGTCATTGAACAGCTCCGCGATGAACGGGGGTGTCCATATCAATTGGCATCGTTCTATCGCTCGACAACAGGCCTTCGTAGATCGCGATGAAGACTGTCCTGAAACTCTGGTCTCCTGCATCTAGAGATTTAGCCAACGCTCCCACAGATGTTGGGAATGACATTGATCGAACGGCGTCTCTGAGACTTTCAAACGCCACCTCATTCCTAGACCTTGAGAATTCATGGTATCTCTCCGCGTTCAACGCTTCAGCCTTAGTGAAATCCTGATCTGTTATCAGAACCAGATCATCGGCGAAGTCTTTAGTCATAGCTTTACGAATGCACTGAAGGTCTCGAACAAAGCCAATGCGTGAAGCCCGTTTTGCTGGCTTCACCGCGATCGCGACGCGTCGGCCTGATGAGAGCCGGATCAAGAAGTCGATGAAATGGGTGCGTCGACGACCTTCTTCGTCCCAGTAAGTTATAGCAGGAGGTTGTTCCCACAGATCGATAAGATCACCGCGAGCCAGCAGCAGGAACAACACGCGCTGCTCGAGCTTGCTCTCAAAGCAAACGATCCTTGGACGTACCCATCCTGGGAGTTGGACAACGATGCCGCCCCGCGAGCTGTACTTTGATCGTTTGGCAATCCGTCGCGTCGCACGGCTTGGTAGCGGTGCAACGTCAGCACCGCAGTCAAAAATATCATCTTTCATTGTTTCTTTGGGGAAGTCACAGCGTTTGGCAGCAGGCCCGCCCCACCTTCTAATTTGTCCATTGAGTTAGACAAAGCGTCGTTGATTTCGTGGCCCGTTCAGGCACGAAACAGTTGACTTTGCCGATGTGTCGGTGGAAGAAGGTAGCGTCGGTTCGATAACGACACTTAGTATACAGGCCTCGATGAGTTACAGCTCTCGGGGCCTTACTTCTTCATACTAATTTCTCTTAAATCATGCCGTTGCTCCTTTTGCCCGATAGCGCTTGGGCCAAAGCTCCTGTGGGCTCTTGCCTAACTCAGATGCGATGGCCTCTTGAATACGATGCGACCTGCCGTGCCCCATCGAAACCACCGACACTGTGCTCTGCGCCAGACCCAGAGAGCGGCTCACCTTGGCAAGTGAACTACCCACCAACCGCAGCTCGAATTTGATTCTCTCATGTTTCCGAAGATCGGTGGGTGTTGGCCGGTGCATCAGTATCAACCTTGCTTGTCACTAGATTTACTTTTATTCGCACGCGGCTGCCGTTGAGTCAAATTTTACGTTATTTATCATGATCTTACCCTACAAGAGATAGCTGTGGCACTCGTTATAAGATGTTCACATTTTTGGTTGCAAACAGTGCGGTTCTTGGCCCATTTTGCAGGAGATGAAGGAAAACAGCTTTGAGACTGAGCACGTGCAAATTCGAAGGTCAGCGATTCATAAGCATCCTTGATGACCAAAATCACTTGCACTTCCACGCATTTGAGGCCGTCCGGAAATCGTACGCATTGTGCAGCGATCACCAGTCTTTAGCCCGAAGTCATGGCGTAACGCCCCATCTCGTCAGGAAGATTATGGAATTAGCAGGGATCGATTACCTGAGAGCCCTGTTCGTCCGGTACGAGCAGCGCGAACGAATATCTGACATTGCCGCCAGCATTCGAATGCACCCTTCCAACCTTTCAAAAAAACTTAGAGAAGCTGGGTACAAACTATGCCGTGGAAAGCGCTGGCCAAAACCTACACAGAGCCAGATCTCTAGAGCCGTGCTTGAACGAAAAACAATCAACGCGGTCGCGCGCAAACTGCAAGTTCGTTGGGAGACAGCGAAAAAGTCATTGGTGGAAAATGGGTTTCTGAGTGAAACGAATGCAGAAAAAGGCGCACCATATTCGATTTCCACAGCACCCTTTGACACGTCATAGAAGTGATTTCGGCCTCAGGTTTTGGGACTTGGGACTTGGGACTTGGGACACCGCTATCCACTTCTCGCTGCGACAGCAACTGACGGCTCCGAGCCCAGACAGATTGATGCGGGCTTGAAGGCCACAAAAGGTGAGCCTACTCCCATGCCCGATAACACGGTTTGGAGCTAAACGTGCTGGAATCTCCGGAAGACGCCTTCAACTTGCTCGAACGATTAGGTGCATCGAGGCGATTGATAAAACACCTCGAATTGGTTGGGGAAGTCGGGGGTGAAGTCATTTCAAAGCTCGATGACCTTGGGGTTCAGTACGATAAACTCTTCGTTCAAGTCGGCATTGCGGTACATGATGCGGGCAAAATCGTTCACCCCACCGAGCTTGAAAAAGGCGGCAACCTGCATGAAGCCGCAGGTGAAAAGTTGCTTATAGAACATGGCGTTGACGCCAAGATCGCTCGGTGCTGTCGGAGCCACGGACAATACGCCAGCATGAGTGCTTCGTTCGAAGAGCTTATAATCGCGCTTGCTGATACATTGTGGAAAGGTTCGCGGGCAGCCGATCTGGAACTACAAGTTATCGATGGCGTTGCGGCCCGGCTGCAGGCTGATCGATGGGACTTGTTTCAGACTCTCGATATCTTCTTCGAGGAAATCGCCGCTGATGGAGATGAACGACTATCTCGAAGCATTTGAGTTACATTCGGCCCTTTGCGGTCATTCGCTCCACTCTAGCCATGCTGCAGTCGCAGCCCGCAAAGCGGACAGTGACAAAAGGTTGGCCGTATTTCGTCGCAACAGGCAAAAAATCTGCCATATTGATCTGGCTTAAAGCAGGCAAGAACGGCGCAAAGGACCGTTTGTTGCTACGATGTATGTCCATCCTTGCGGGCGGTCTTCTCGGTCCAAAAGGTCGCTGGTCAAATTCTTTGGCCGACCACACATTCTTCGGTCGGCTGTGCAATTGCATTGCTATCCTCAGATCGTTAAGCAAAAATGGGAAAAATGAAGAGTGATCAATGATGAAGACTGACGACTTTCAGGATGTTCTGGATTTAGCCCTGGAAAAGATTAAAGCCGAAACTGGGACAACCGTTACTGTGCGTGAACGGCTAACCATGGGCAAATCTGGTGCGCTTGTCGCAATCGTAGATTGTTCTGGCGATATTGACGGCATTCATATCCTAAAAATCGACAACCTCGCCGTTGATTGGGATAGCGAAGAAACTCTTCACAAGAAAGCACTAGACCAGGGGGCATTTGGCGGCAACTTACCGGCCATAGTTTTGTGTCTTAGCTTCGAGACCCAGTATTGCATGCTGATAAAAATTGCAGGGCAGTCTCGGATTGCTTGGAGACCACTCGTCGCTGATCATTCCCTTTTTCGATCTGCGTATAGAAAATTTTGTCAGATCGCCTGGACACCAAATCTCTACAGCTTGGGAGAACAACAACCTGCAAACGAAGTTATTCAAAGCCTCTTGACGTACAAACTTCAACCAAACGAAGGTGGTCGTATTGACGACCACATCTCGGAATTTATCGGTCCCGAAATGGTCGATGCACCAATATTCTCTTATCGAGACGAACTTCTACCAAACCCCCTATTTTTTGCACGATCCGCTAACTGCAAGCCTCAAATTCGACCAATTACAGGACCAATTCACGGCGATTGCCATAGTCAGAACCTGTTCATTAAAGCTGATCAGAATGCCGACGTAAGCGAGGTCAACTTGATTGATTTTGCAACATACAAGCCAAACAGCCCTTTCTTCTATGATCATGCTTATCTTGAGTTGGCGACTCTTCTTCGATCATTAAGTGGCTTAGGTGCTCGTCGGTGGTTCACTTTGGTAAAGGGATTAGCGACAGAGGATGTTTCAACATCAGTCGAACCGAGTGAGCGCGGTTGGCTTGAAGATATCTTAGAGGCACGCCCGAAAGCCATGGAGTTAGCTGTACAAAAGTATGGTGACCGCAGGGACGACCTGCAGCTGCAAATGCAGTTAGCGCAAGTAGCCGCAGGCTTGGGCTTTTTGCATAAAGTTCCTCGCGAAGGCAGCGGTTCTGGTGGTCTTTCAGCCGCCCAGTTTGCGCAATCTTACATATGGTCTGCTGTTTATCTTAAGCACGCGTTTGCACTACTTGGTCTGGATATTTCTCAGGTATATCCAGATTGTCCAGCCGTGCCATGGCCATCCACCACGAACTCAGAAGCTGATGTGGTGAACGAAGCCCAAGGTATTAGACTAAAGTTTGACGCCGCTAGTTTTAATGTTCTCGTTATAGGCGAGAACTTAGACGAACTGCCCAATGATGTAGCAGAAACAAAATGGAACCTTATAGTCGATTTTAGAACATCCGCGCCGTCAAACTATGAACAAGAAGCAAGCTCCGTCGTTTTTAGGCAGTCTTGGCCAGGAGAACCCATACCAGACCTGAAGCTGCTCGAACGCGGTGCGATATGGTATTTCGCAAATGGCCGTCGTGATATCTCAGATTATCCGCCTAGTTCAACGGTTCAGGACTGGAGGCGCACGCACAAAGGTATTTTGGAAGGTCTTCTTCAAAAAATAGCCGATCAGCTTTGCCCGCATGATGTCCGCTGTTTAGTTCTCGCGGACGGTATCCCTGAATCCATTTTCAGAATTACTGTTGAGATGATGGATACAAATTTCCATCAGCATATGGCCCCTCTGGTCATTGTTGATGACCTTCGTGCATTACCGGAAATTGAAGGCGTTAAAGCAAACCAACTAAAGACCAGCACGGTACTGTCCAGTTTGAAAGATGAACGAGCTGCAACACCCATTGATACGACTCAGGGGTTGATACCCTGCCGGGGGTCAAATGGTGTGAAGCTAGAGCCAATACCCGAAGGCCTTCTATTACGTGCCTGTAGAGACCTAACTATTGTGTATCGTGCACGCGCGCAAAGTTTTCCAAACGATCGAGCTTTTGGCGTCGATTTTCGCCGTGGTTTGCCGATTGAGTGGGCTGAGCTGGCCCAAGAACTTGATGTTCCGCGTAGTGTAGCGCTAAGTTATTTTTCTCGAAAAATTGAAGAGGCCATAGAAGCCTCAAGCAACCGAACAATCAACTTGCTTCACGAACCAAGTGCGGGTGGAACAACTTTAGCAAAACGAATTGCTTGGAATTCTATGGAGTCTTACCCCACGGTTATTGTCGACCAACTAAGCCGCGATACTGCTTCATACCTTCGCGATATTTTTCAGTTTTCCTCACTTCCACTGCTAGTTGTCATGGAGGCGACAATAGTAACGGAAAGCGAGCGAGAAGGGCTACTACAACAACTTCGAGAAGATAATACACGCGCCGTATTCCTGTGGGTGGGCCGTACTACCAAGATGGAGCCGAACGATAAAGTATTGTCTGCAACGCTAGATGACCTTGAAACTGCATTATTTCGTGATGCTTACCTAGAGCAAGTACGAAGCGAAGAAAAACGAGAACAGATTCGTAGGCTTGCGAACTCTAAGAACTCTACTGACCAGAGAAGCCCATTCTTCTTCGGACTAACCGCATTTGGAGAAAATTTTTCTGGTGTAGAGAACCTAGTGGCAGAAATTGCAACGAGGCCCAAAAACCAAACGGATAGAGAACTTCTGGCAACCCTTTGCCTTGTTTCTTTGTATTATTCGTCCGGTTTCCCTGAGCAGGAATTCTTCGAGATTTACGATAAAGTTGAAGGTGATGGCCTCTATCTGGAAGAGCCATCGGTATTTTTTCTTCGCACGGGAACGTTCATTCGCGTTTCGCACCATCTTTTAGCAATGCTTGTATTAGCCAAACTTGCTAGGAGCGAACAAGGATGGCGTGCCGACATCTCATTATTCTCAAAGACACTGCTCTCCCAGATACAGAAGCTTGATAATCGTGAGACAGATCGGATTAAAGACTTAATCGAAGCATTGTTCATTACGCGTGACATCGACAGTACAATAAGTGCTGATGTCGACTTATCAGTGGGGGGCATACCGAGCCAAGGCCGCTTTTCCCTACTGATTAACGACTTGGCCAACGCAGACCTTTCACGGAGTATTTTTAAGCACATTGTGCGATTGTGGCCTAGGGAGCCGCATTACTCTGCCCATTTAGCACGTCATTTGATGTACGAAGAACCAAAAGATGTTGATGATGCTATTCGGTTAGCAACATTTGCTGAACAAATGCCCGAGGGACAGGATGACGCCGCATTGGTTCACATATCCGGCATGTCCCACCGGGTTCGTATGGAGCAGGTATTAAGGCAGGCCAGTATCGATGGCTCTCCATTAGCTAGTGTAGAGGCGACAGTTTTAAGCGATTATCGAACAGCGATAGATAAATTTGAACGTTCGACCGTCCTCAAACGGACAAGCGAGCATGGATTGGTAGGGACGATTCAGACATCAGCAATCCTTTTACGGATGTCCCAGGCCCTTTCGAATTCAACCAACTTGGCTCAGTTTCTGCAACCTCGATCAAGATCTGCATACATGAACGCTCTCTCTACTGCTGAGGACAGCATAGACATGTTGCGAAATCGCCCAAATATTTCGGTAAGGGCAGGCAAAACGATTGCTGAGTGGAACTTGGTCTATGGGAAAACTGAAAGAGTGGTTGCAGATCTCAAAGCGTTGGCCGCACGCTATGAGGATGTCGGTGTTCGACGTGCACTTTCAGCAGCGATTTTTGCACGTTCAAATCGCAACTGGAACTCAATGACTCAAGGGGATCTACGCACTATCGCCTTGATGATGGAAAAAAACACGGAGCAACAAGGTGTCCGAGATGCCGATATTAGGCGTTGGTTTGCAGCCTACCGTCATTTGACTGAATTTGACGTTACAATCGCTATTCAGCGACTTTTGGATTGGCATGGGTTAAACCCAGGTTCTGTCGAACCTCCCTATTATCTCTTTGCCCTAAATTTTCTCCGCTGGCACTCATCATACGGAGCAAGAGAGGCATTAGCTGCTGAAACTGTTCGATGGATTCATGTCGCGCAGGCAAACCGGCCATTTGGGAGCCGCTCATGGTCATATGACTGGTTGGTCAAGGCCGGAGATGGTGTGCGACTGGCTCATTTTAGGAATGATTTAGATTTTGACCCACCGTCGACGATCAAGAAAGCCCGCCCTGAGGAAGTTAAAAAGCTGGCACAAAAGTTAGCCAGAGTTAAGGGTACTATGACAGGATACCGGGGTCCCCAGTTTGCGATGATTGACTTTGGTTCGGGCCTATTCGCAAAGATTACGCCATTGGATAAGTTCACACGAGATGATGAAGGACGACAAATTTCAGTGTTTCTGTCATTCACGTACGACGGACTAATTGGCTGGGATCCAGAACCGGCATAAATAAGCGAAACGGCAGATACGATGGTCTAGCACAAAGCCGCCTTTAACTAGACCTATCATTGCCGCGTCACCGCTTACCTCAGTACGGAGCTATTTTTGTTCAATCGACACCATCTCCGAACAAGTCTGGCAAATTTCGTTTAGCTTCTGATCTGTTCCCCTGAAATGTCCGGCGTTTCGGGGGGCAGGTCAGTCAGGCTGCATGGACCCTCAAAAATTCAATTTCGGGTTTGTACTTGGTGACACAAGTGCTGTCTTTACGGGTGCATCCAAGGCAAAATCGCTAACGCAGCAAACGTCGATATGCTTGCGGCAACGTCCGCTTTGTCAAAATGATCAATGGCCTCTCGCACCCGCAGCGAAAGTCAGGTTCCCGCCGTCGAGGCAGGCCTCTGTCCTGCCACACTTAAGATTTTCTGGTTCCTGGGGGTTCGCGCAAGCGCGATACGCCGCTGCGTCACATCAGGGTGAAGGCGCAGCCTTCCCCTCGGGCAACCCCATTAGATAGGGCCGTGTCCTCGCCTTCGGCTGCGGGCCGCTCCACCCCTATCGAATAGCATTGCCTCGCCCCCATCCGCGTTCGCCACGTGGCAAGGTTTCAGAGCAAGCCGCTTTCAGCGGTTGTTCAGAAAACCTGGCCCAATTGGAAGGAACAAAGAATGAGCCGATGCACTGAGATGGATGGGAAAGGCAAAGGTCTGTCGCAAAAGGCAGAACTATGTGTCGTCTCACAAAGAGAAAAATGGCGGACTGGGGAGGATTCGAACCCCCGACCCCTTGATTCGTAGTCAAGTACTCTATCCAGCTGAGCTACCAATCCGCGTATCGGGGGATTTAGACCTGACCGCCCCGCGATGCAAGGGCCAATTGAGATTCTTTCTCTATTCGGCCGCCGGAGCAAGCGCGAGGTCTTCTTTGGGCAGTTGCAACATGAACACGGTCCCGTTTTCGTCTGTTTGTTTCAGCTCCAACCGTCCGCCGTGGCCGCGAATAAGATCTGCGGCGATCACGAGCCCCAAGCCCGAGCCGCCTTTGCGTACACCACCCTGAAACGGCTGAAAGAGGTGTTCTTGCGCCTTTTTGGGCAAACCGGGCCCGGTGTCGGTGATGGTCAGGCACCATGCTTGGTCGTCTTCCACCGCCTTGATGCAAATCTCGCCGGGGTTGCCGGTCGCCATGATGGCCTGTCGCGCATTGCGCACAAGGTTGAAGATCACGCGGAACAACTGCTCTCCATCGGCGCGCAGGGTCATGGATGCCGGAATGTCCTCGGAGAATGACAATTCATAGTCACCCGCAGCCAGGCGTTCGCTGTCGATCACATCACCAACAATGCTTGCAAGGTTGACGCGCGCCAGAGTCGGAGCGGGTTCATCCACACGTCCAAAGGCCAGCGTTGTTTCACACAGGTTCACGGCCCGTGTGATCGAGTTGACAAGTTTTGGTGCCATGCGTTTGACCAGCGGATCATCCGAGGATTCAATACGATCGGTGAAAAGCTGCGCGGAGGTCAGTATGTTGCGCAAATCATGGCTTACCTTTGCCACAGCGCCACCTAACTGTGCGAGGCGCTCCTTTTGTTTGAGCGCACCGGTCAGTTGGGTTTGCATCATTTTCAGGGATTCCTCGGCGTCGCGCAGTTCTCGTACACCGGCAGATGGGGTGATGATCTGACGGGCATCTTCAGGCGACTTGGCGTAGGCCTGCATATGGGTGACCACGCCTTTGATCGGACGCACAAGGAATATCTGGACCGAAATGAACAACAGGCTGGCCGTGATGATCGAGATAAACGCAGACAAGAATAGAATATTGCGACCATAGGCCAAAAGCTCATTGCGCAGTGGCATTTCATCCATTGTGACTTCGATCAAGAGACCGCCGTCGCGCACAGGATTGCCGATAACCCGGATGATTTGTTCTTCGCTGTTGAACAGGGTCCGCATGGCATCTGCGATCAGCGTCATGCTGCTTGGGTCGCGCAGATCGTAGGTTTCGGTAATCGGCGAGGGTATCGGCGAAGACAAAGCCAGCTGTCGGATTTGGTCGCGCCGCAACACCACGTTATACACCTCGGCGTTCTTCAGCAGTTCAGCTTCCAGGGCGGGGCTGATCATATCGTCCGCTTCCAGAGCAAGTGACGCAATCTGCGCACGCTCGAGTCGCGCTAGCAAATAATCCTCACGAAACCGCGCGATGGAGGGCACGAAGATAAAAACCTCGGCCAGCATCACGAAGATCACCGTGAGGATCAGAAATCGACCTGAAAGTGAGTTGGTCATACTACCTCGCCTAAGGGCCTATGGCAGCCAGCGCTGCACAAAGCCTACGATACCCTTTACCTTTGGGCTTTCGAAAAGTCTTGGGCTAAAATAGGCACCCGCGGCCCGTTTGTTAACCTCACTGACAGTGGGGTAGGGCAGAACGGTGTTTGCAATGGCTGACATCTTCATTTTGTTGGCAATGGCCATGGCCCACATGCCGATCAATTCACCTGCCATATGGCCTGCAATGGATGCACCGACGGGGCGGCCCTTGACGACCATCACCTTGATCAGTCCCTTGTTTTTCCGCTCTGCGATCAGACGGTCATTGTGGTGGAAGTCGAAGCGGACCACTTCCAATGCGGCCCCGTGCTTCTTCTTGGCCTGCGCTTCGGTCAGACCGACCTGTGCCAGTTCGGGGTCCGTATACGTCGCCCAAGGGATATGATCGGTGCGTTGCTTGGACGGCAGACCAAACAGCATGGAGCGGATCAGAACACCAGCATGGTAGCCCGCGACATGGGTGAACTGCAGGCCACCTGCGACGTCACCGGCCGCATAGACCTTTTTGTTAGTGACAGACCGCAGATCCGGCCCAACTTTCAGGCCCGCACGGTCGTGCGCAATCCCGCCGGCATCCAGATCAAGCTTGTCGGTATTCACCTTGCGGCCCACGGCCATCAGCAGGTGCGAGCCCGTGAAATCCCCTTTGGGTGTGTGCACGGTGATCGTGCCGCCTGAGCCGCTGATCTTTTCGGCTTGGGCTTCTTCAACAATATTGATGCCTTCGTCTTTCATCTTTTCCAGCACAAAGGCCGCCATTTCGGGATCGTCTTTGCCAAAGGCTTTGGCACCCTCAATGACCGTGACGGCACAGCCCAAACGGCGATGCGCCTGCGCCATTTCCATGCCGATGGGCCCACCACCGATGACGATCAGATGCTTTGGCTTTTCGCGCAGATCAAAGATGTCTTCGTTGGTATAGTGTTTGACCGTGTCCAAACCAGGGATCGGCGGCACAAATGGGCCAGAGCCTGTTGAGACAACAAACCGGCGTGCTTCGATGATGTTGTCGCCAGCTTTCACTTCGGTTTTGGAAATGAATGTGCCGAATTCTTCGATCACGTGCACACCAAGGCCTTCGAAACGCTCAACGCTATCGACCGGGGCGATGGTGGCGATCACATCGTGAACGTGGTCCTTCGCCGCGCCATAATCGACCTGCGCTTCAACTTCGCCTACTCCGTAGGGCGCGCCGTGGTTCATGGCATAGGCCTGTTTGGCGGATGCGATCAGCGCCTTGGACGGCACACAACCATAGTTCAGGCAGTCACCGCCCATCTTGTGACCTTCGAGCAGGACCACTTTAGCGCCCATTTGGACCGCACCGGCCGCAATGGACAAACCACCCGAGCCGCCGCCAATGATGCAGATATCTGTTTTGATACGGTTCATGATTACAGGCCTTTCTTGCCGCGGATGGCGTTGATCGCAATGGGGAGAGCGGCAAGAACGCACAAGCCGATGATAGGGAAGATGATCTGTGGTTCAAAGATGATGCCGAGGTTCGGTGTCTCGCCGCGGGCAAAAACCTCGCCCAAGCCCGCACCGACAGAGGTGTAGACCACGGAACCGGGGATAATACCAAGGAAGGTTGAAATCACGAAGCGATGCAGCGGCACCTCAAGGAAGGACGGGATCAGGTTGGCAAGGAAGAAGGGCACGGCGGGGACCAAGCGGATCAGAAACAGCATCGACCACTGGTTTTCATCAATGCCGTCTTTGATTTTCTTCACAGCACCGTCGGAGTTCTCCAGTTTCTTGCCAAGGCTTTCACCAAACCCCCAGCGGGCGGCCAAAAAGATTGCTGTCGCGCCGATGGTGGCCGCTGTCATGTTGAACAGCGCGCCGGGGAAGGTTGCGAACAGAAAACCACCGGTGAGTGTAGCGATTGTTGCCCCGGGGAGGGAAAAGGCAACAATCACCACATAGGCTGCGATAAAGACCAAAACGGTCAGCAGATAATTGGCATCCCGAAAGCTCAGGAGGGTCTCTCGGTTTTCGGCCAACGCTTCGAACGTCAGGTAATCACGCAGGAAAAACGCACCCAAGAGGGCGACAATGCCGATGATGATCAGCGGCAGCTTTTTGAGTATCGGGTTGGCAGGGGCTTCGGTCATATCGGTCATCTCTCGGGTCCTATGGGTGTAGCGGTGTCTGTTTGGTTGCAGGTTAGATGACCCGATCGCGCGCTTTGCGATACCCACCTCACGGCGCATTGATGCAAAGCACCCCTGATGTTTCAGTTTTACGGGGTGCGCCCGTGAAGACTGTAACAATTGACGTGATCGAAATATGGGAATTGTTGCAGTTTCAGCCCGCCCCTTGCGTTGACATGGCATGCCACCCCCTCTAAAGGACGGGTCTGAAATGTAGTTCGGCTTCGAATCCCCGTCGTGGATTTGGCCATTAACCGGAGAGCACGCTATGAAGCGCACGTTCCAACCATCAAACCGGGTTCGCAAGAACCGTCACGGGTTCCGCGCACGTATGGCCACGAAGGCCGGTCGCAAGATCCTGAACAATCGCCGTGCCAAGGGCCGCGCGAAGCTGAGCGCGTAAGCGCAACAGCCGTTTTGACCGATTTGAAACCGCCGGTTGGGCCTGATCAGGGCGCTCCGGCGGTTTCTGTTTGCGTATTGACCAAGCGCGCCGACTTTGTGCGCGCGTCTCACGCCCACAGGCAGGGCACCCCCGGCATCCACCTGCAAGGCCGTAAGCGCGCCGATGGCGAGGCGACGGGCATCCGCGTTGGTTTCACCTGTTCCAAGAAAGTCGGCAATGCTGTCGCCCGCAACCGGGCCAAGCGGCGTTTGCGCGAAGTGGCCCACATTGTGCTGCCGAAAATGGGCCGGGACGGGTGGGACTATGTGCTGGTGGGTCGCAAAGACACAACGGCGACCCTACCTTTTGACACGTTGGTCGCTGATATGCGGCGTGCGATGAAAAAGGTCCACGGATGAGCCCCTTTGCTTACATCATCTCGCTGCCGGTCCGGGCTTACCGCATGGTACTGTCCCCATGGGTCGGGATGAGTTGCCGGTACCAGCCCACGTGTTCGGCTTACTCGCTGGAAGCGTTGGAAAAGCACGGGGCGATCAAAGGCAGCTACCTGACCGTGCGGCGTATCCTGCGCTGCCATCCATGGGGTGGATCAGGGATTGATAACGTACCGGACTAGACGGTCGCTAGTCTTTCACCCAAAAGAACCGCGCGTTGCCCAATTGTCCACCTCGCAGGTCATTTTGCGAAATGCAAGCGTCATGCGGATTGGAAAGACATCTTTGGCGTCATTTCTATACCGCAGTTGAAGCAGGACGCGATCAAAACCATCATCATGAACAATTCGTCGGACATCGTTGCCCAGAAAGATGGGGTGCCCGCCGATCCGGTGAACGCCCTGTCGTTGCTGCAGGTCAAAGCTGCGGTCTTGCAAACGGCGAATAGCTTTTCTCGTGTCTGCGCCTTTGATCGGGCGGGCTTCCTGATGGCAAATCTCGGAGTTGGGCGAAGGCAAATGGTAGACTGGCGGTTGAATGGAGTGGATCGCGACATCGACAGCTAGTCCAGTTGACGGCACCCCGCCATCGCACACCAATGCTTCGTCGGGATAGGCGGTCATGCCTTCGGGTCGCGCAAGAAAATGTCCGCCTTTGGGGTCAGGGTACCATGCGACGTGATGCGATATGGGTGCGTTCGGCTTGGTATGGCTGGGCCAGCCTTCGTCATTCAGGGTCGCAGCAACGTCTGCAAATACCTGCAAAACGCCTACCGTGGGAAAATCGTCCATAGGGGGCATTTGCTCAAAGTTGATCTGCGCCAGGAAACTCAACGGAACGCCTGTCGCAGAGAGGGGCCATTCATGTGACGCGTCAGGCACCCACGGTTGGCCACCTAATTTTGTATCCATCGTCGCAATGCTGTCGCTTTGCCTGGGTGTCAGTGACGCCATAGGCAGCGTATGCCGCTCCATTTCGGCGGTTGCTGCCTCTACCTCACCCAGCAAAACCGGCTTGCGCCCACGCTTGTGTTTTTCCACTTTGGCGTTTTCAAACCGCGCGCGGACAATCCGAAACAAAACGTAGAGAGCAACCGCTCCGACAAAAACCCACAGGACCATCCGTTACTTCCCAACAACCTACGGGGTAGGTAGGGAGCCTAGCTAGCCTTTTCAAATGATATCGTAACGATGCCGATATCCAACCCATACCGCTTCACATAAGCTAGGTTCAGCAAGCGATCGTCCGCCAACAACCACATCCAGTCGTCAAATGTCACGCGCAACGTCTCGGTCTCGCCCGTGGCCGATGGGATGGGCAGGTCGATCTCGTATTTCCAGTTGAAGCGGTCGCCTTGTTCCATCCCTGTCGCTTCGCCGATCACGCCGGGGGCGGTGCCAACCCATGCGTCGTCGCCCGTCTTGGTCAGTGTCCAGATGCGTTGCTCGGTCGATCCGTCTTCATAGACGAAATCCTCAACCAGCCGCAGACGCTCGCCATTCCAATCGCCATTGAGCGTGACAACAAAGCTACGACGCACGGTACCAAGGATATCCTGAAATTGCCCATAGGCGACCAACTCACCATCGAAGAACTCTTCAAGGTTCAACTTACGGTCACTCAGGTTAGGATCGTCAAATGACGGTTTGCCGGCACAGGCAGCAAGCAGGGCAAAGGCGGCAACAAGGATAAGGCGCATCATATTCTCCAGTGTTGTTGTTATTACGTCTGAAAGGCGGCTTCGGATGCCTTTGGCTAAAACATCAAGATCCTGCCGCGCTCTTGACCGAATTCACACAGGCATGTCGGCTTGCAGATCTCACCAGGTTATCCGGCAGCTGCAGGGCGGCCCCCTCTTTGACGGCTTGCCGCCCTAAAGGATTACGGACCTGCGCGCGGCCGAATGTGGCAATTGTGTGGAGGCTACGCTCACGGGATTTTTGCAGTTGCAGCATTGCCAAGGAAACAAGGCATGTTAGGTTCTCAAGGGGTATCGCAGAATTTGGGAAAATAGGGGAAACCAACCAAGTTTTGCCAGCTTTCGATGCTCTACTACGGGTCATCACTGAATTCAAATACCGACAGATTGCTGGAGCTGTTTAGAAATGCTTACTAGAATTGCGTGTATTCTGTTATGTTCCGTAGCGCCTGTTGCGCTTCTTGCACAGGACGTTGAATTGCGTTCTCCCGATGACTTTATCACCGTTGAGGGTGAGATCATTGACTTCAACGGGGTGATGCTGCGCGTTCAGACGTCTGTCGGTCCGGTGAGTGTGCCTGCATCTGAGGTTGTGTGTTTCGGCATTGGGTGTTTTGAAACCGTGGCCTCCAACTCATTTGGCCTGACGGCGGATGCGTTCCAAGGCATGTTCGAAAGCCGGGAAACAGCGGTTGAACCCGCATCCGATGAGATGACGATCGGCTTTGCTTCACCGATGTTTGCAACACTGTATCGCACAGTGTCAGGTGCATTCGCGGTTGCCAGTGAGAATTCTTCCAACGTCACGCTTGAACCCAACGGTGATATCGCGCTTGTCAGCGGGGATGGCGCGCAAACTGCACAGATTGCGTTCGCTGCATCGGACGAGGACAGCGATCTGACTATTCAGAGTTTTACGCTGAATGGTACCGCTCCGGCGGAGTTCTCTGACCCGTCGGGTTGGGCGGATGCGGCGAACCTTAGCCATCAGCTGCTTGGTTTGAATTCCTTCTCTGTCGTTGTGGCGCCAAACGCAGGAATTTCTCGGATTTCCATGAATGAGCTGGCGCGTATCTTTGCCGGTGAAGTGACGAATTGGTCCCAGGTCGGCGGTGCCGACGTCAACATCTTACCGCTTCAGATGCCGCCAAGTTCGCTTATCGCTTCGGACGTCCTAAGCCTTGTCATGGAGCCAGCAGACAAAGAGATCGCAAGCAATATCCTCACGATGTCTGAGGAAAGCGGGATCGTTGCATCGATTAACCAATTCCCCGGCAGCGTCAGCATTATGAGTTCTCAGAACGCCAATCCTGATCTGGTTGTCCCGGTGACGGGGTCGTGTGGTGTGCCGGTTATGCCAACAACCTTTAACATCGTGTCTGGCGACTACCCTTTGGTCCGTCCCATCATGGTCAACTATGGTCGTGCAGCAAAAACGCCCCTGGTGCCGCAGTTGTTCGATTTCGCATCGTCTGACGTTGCACAAGGGCTTCTGGAACGCGAAGGGTTCTTCAAAAAAAGCACTATGCTGCAAGATGGCGAAGAAAAAAATGCACGCCTTACCGGCTTGCTGGACGCATCACTAGATGTGTCACAGCGTGACGCGGCCGCTGAGATGTTTCAGGTGCTGTTTGATGCGGATCGCTTGTCACCGACACTCATTGGTGGGGCGACAAGTGGACCAGAGGGCGCGTGGAACCGTGGAATGATGATTGATCTGGCTCAGGCACTTTCAGACCCCGCCATTTCAGGTCGCGAAGTTGCGTTCGTTGGTATCGCTGAAACAACGGCTGGCAGTGACGCCGCGATCGCGGCGTCCGTCGCATCAGCCGCCCAGATGCAAGATGTCTTTGCACAGATCGCCGCTGATGAGATCGCGGCGAATAGCGTCACCCTGTCGTCGTTTGGTTTCGGCGATGTCTCGAAGGTGACGTGCATCGATGGGCAGGTGGCCGGTTCTGACTACACGCGTGTTGAGGTGTGGGTGCGCTAGCCCAAAAACCCTTTTTTATTCGTATTTCTGCGTCCGCTATTGATAAACATGTGGCGTGATATCGCTTAACAGCAGATCAAATGCTGTTGTATCGGTTATCCAAAGGGTGCATTTCGACGCCCAGCCACATAGGTAAAAGACATGAGCAAACGTATCCTATCCATCATCGCAGCGGCTGCATTGACGCTTTACGCCGGTGCCGTCTCCGCACAGCAGCTGAGCTTGTCTCAAATATCTGCCTATCTGAACCAGCTTCAGACAGCGCAAGGGGGCTTTACGCAGATTAACTCTGACGGAACCCTCTACACGGGGCAAATCTACATCAAGCGGCCTGGTCGTATTCGGTTTGAATATAATCCACCGTCTGACTCGATGGTGTTGGCAAGTGGCGGCCAATTAGCTGTGTTTGACACGCGTTCCAACACCGGACCAGAGCGTTACCCGCTGAACCAAACGCCGTTGAGCATTATTCTGGCACCCAATGTTGATCTGGAACGCGCGCGCATGGTGACAGATGTGTCATCTGACGGCACAACAACCAGCGTCACAGCGCAGGACCCCGACAATCCGAACTACGGCAGTATTCAGATGGTGTTTACGGCCAATCCTATCGAATTGCGCCAGTGGGTTGTGACGGATGATCTTGGTGTCGAAACAACCGTCATCCTGAATGATCTGATTTCAGGCGGCGCGATCCGTGACATCCTGTTCAACATTCGGGCTGAAACGCGTAATCGCGAAGGTTGATCATGGGCAGAATATGATAGGAAAGGCGGCCGTCAGAGCCGCCTTTTTCATGTCATCGCTTGCGACAGGCGCGCAGCTGCTGGTCATACATCACCGCGCGGGCCTCGACCTCTCCGGCGATACGCACCAACCAACTTTTGGAACGATAGGTTCCCCGGTTAAACCCTGTCCGTCCGTCATGGTAGGCCAGATATTGGTTGCGCGTGTCGTTTATTGGCACACCGGTTTCTTCCACCGTTTGCACCATATACCAGCCCATAAAGTCGGTCGCGTCGTCAATATCATCGCGGCGCGCGCGACGGCCGCCGGGGCCGTCTTGGTATTCTTCCCATGTGCCATCAAGCGCCTGACTGTACCCAAAGGCCGACGACTGACGCCCAACCGGGATGACGCCCAGTGCATAGCGATGTGGGGTTCGGTTGTTGCCGATAAATTTGCTCTCTTGATAGATCATCGCCATCAGCGTTGGCACAGGCACGCCATACTTGCGTTCAACCGCGTTGAAAGCACGAAGATATTCGGGGCGCTCGGACACAATACTGCAGGCATCATCCAAGTTCCGTGGCGCCGAGAATTCACCCGATCCGCCGCCGCAACTTCCCAGAAGCAACACACATGCCATTGCGCGAAAGATACTGCTCATCTGCCTCTCGCTTTTCTTTGTTTTTTCTTAGCATAGCGTGTTGCGGACTGCCTGTGAATCCCTAAGGCGGCCAGATCAGATCACAAATGCAAGGATCAGCGGCAAAACGATCACCGAAAGCAAGGTTGAGGCAACAACCAGCCCAGCAACAGGTTGCGCATCTGCACCGTACTTTTCGGCCAAAAGGTAGGATGTGACCGCGACGGGTGTTGCGACTTGCACGATCAGGACACCAGCGGCAATCGGGTCAAGGCCAAACCAAGTGGCCGCAAGCCATCCCGCAGCCCCGCAGATCGCGACCTTTATCACGGACAAGACAACAGCTTGTGTCATCGCCTTGGTTTCCAGCCGTGCCACAGCGACACCAAGTGTGATCAACATCATCGGGATCGCCATTTGGCCGATCAACTCGATTGCATTGGTCAGGAACTCTGGCGTTTCCCAGCCCCGCCACAAGAAGAGTGCACCCAGCAATGTGGCCCCAACCAATGGCTCTTGGATAACACGTCGCAGAGATCCCGCACCGGCAACCATCCAAATGCCTATGGTAAAAGACAAAATTGCCATGATCGCAAAGACGACAACGGCATAACCCAGCCCGATTTCACCGAATGCAAACAGCGCGAGCGGCAGACCAAGGTTTCCGGTATTGCCAAAAATCAGCGGTGCTAGATAGGTCTGCACGTCCAGTCGCGCCACCTTCACAACGACAAAACAACCGATCATTACAAGACCGTAGGCCACGAAAGACGCCAGCGACAAAGCAGCGAGCGCTTGTGGCGCGACCTCGATATTCATCAGCGCCACAAAGATCAGACAGGGCACTGCAAGGGTCATAGCCATGCGGGTGACAAATTCGACCCGATACTCAAACCCCAGCTTGACCCAGACAAATCCAACCGCCGCCAAAAGGAACACTGGCGCGGTGATATTGAGCACTGTCAGGGCGAGGTTCACAGACTGTTTCCTTTAATAATTGGTTGCAGGCGTGGACTTTGCACCGGCAGCGGACGTATATTGCCTCGAAATAGGAAGATCATGTTCAAAACGCGTGCTAAATATCATCTTGGCCAAGTGGTCCGTCACCGCAAGCACCCTTTTCGCGGGGTGGTGTTTGACGTGGACGCCATGTTTTCGAACACTGATGAATGGTACAATGCAATTCCCGAGGACAGCCGTCCCAAAAAGGATCAGCCGTTTTACCATCTTCTGGCCGAAAATGATCAGAGCTTTTACGTCGCTTATGTGTCTGAGCAGAACCTCGTAGCTGACTACTCTGGCGAGCCGGTGGATCACCCTGATCTGGATGATCTGTTTGGTCCGTTCGAGGATGGGCAGTACCCGTTGCAGGTTCAACTGAACTAGTCGTCAAACGCGATCACCTCTTGGTGCAGCGCGCCTAACCCTTCGATCTTCGTTGTCATGATATCACCGGGCTTGAGAAAGCATGGCGGTTTTTGTCCACCGCCTACGCCCGGCGGCGTGCCGGTCAGGATCAGATCACCGGGATGCAGCGTGATGAACTGACTGACATGTGCAACGATCTGGCGGACGGAAAAGATCATCGTCGCTGTTGATCCGGTTTGCATGCGCCGCCCGTTCACATCAAGCGACATGGCAAGGTTTTGCGGGTCCGCTATTTCATCTTTGGTCACCAAGTAGGGACCAACGGGGGCGAAGCTGTCGGCGGACTTACCCTTGACCCACTGCCCGCCCATCTCGATCTGAAAATGCCGCTCTGACACGTCGTTCCCGACAAAATATCCGGCGACATGATCCAACGCCACGTCTTCGGTGACATGCTGCGCGCGGCTGCCGATGGCAACACCCAACTCCACCTCCCAATCTGTCTTGGTAGATCCCTTGGGAATGATCACCGGGTCGGTGGCCCCGGTCACGGCACAGGCTTTCATAAAGAGGATCGGATGCGCGGGAATCGGCATGTTCATCTCTTCTGCGTGATCAAAGAAGTTCAAACCGATACAGAACACACGCCCCGTATCGCGTAGAAATGGGCGGGGCTTGCCGCTGATAACTGGCAGCGTGCCCAAGTTGACCTTTGCGAGCTGGTCCAGCGCGTCGGGCGCGATCTGTGCCGTAGTGACATCGTCAAGATGCGCGGATAAATCGCGAATATCGCCGTCAAGGTCGACAGCGCCCGGCTTGATCCCTTTTGATGTCTCGATCCGGCATAGTTTCATAAGGTGGCTCCTTTGTTGGTTAAATGCATAGCCGCACCCACCTTGGCATGCCAGAGGGGTGGTCAATGAAGCTGGCCATGTTACATCCATCCCCAAGATCAAAAGGATGCTCTGATGCTTGTTGTTGTTTCCCCCGCCAAATCCCTCGACATGGATCCCGTTGACGTGACCGCCACATCCCCTGAGTTTCAGGAAGATGCGGTGCGCTTGTCCAAGACCGCCAAGAACCTGACGTTGAAAGAACTTAAAGGTCTGATGAGCATTTCAGATGATTTGGCCCGATTGAACCGGGACCGGTTCAAGGTGTTTGCGGCGGATCCGGCGAAAGATGCCATCAAGCCTGCGGCTCTGGCATTCAACGGTGACACCTATCAGGGGCTTGAGGCCAAAACACTGAGCGATGCCGATATGGCATGGGCGCAGGATCACCTGCGTATCTTGTCAGGCCTTTATGGTCTGTTGCGTCCGCTGGATGCCATCCAACCCTACCGGCTAGAAATGGGCAGCCGGTTGAAAACCCGGCGCGGTAAATCGCTTTATGACTACTGGGGTGACACGATTGCCAAAGCGTTGAACGCACAGGCCGAGGCCGTGGGAACCGATACCTTGATCAATTGCGCCAGTCAGGAATACTTTGGCGCGGCAGACCACAAAGCCCTGAAGCTACGGGTGATCACACCAATCTTTATGGAGTTGAAAGACGAAAAGCCCCGCATCGTCAGCTTCTTTGCAAAACGCGCGCGGGGCGCGATGGCGCGGTTCGTCGTCGAAAACCGGGTGACTGAGGCGGAAGGCATTAAAGGGTTCGCGTCCGGCGGCTATGCCTTTGACGCTGACCTGTCAGAAGGCGACAAATGGGTCTTCCTCAGAGACTACCCAACAGCGACCTAGGGCTGGGCGACGGCCCCCACCAACCGTGGTTGGGTGATGTTCAGATAGACATCGGCCACTTTCTGCGCCTCGTCTCCTGCGTTGATATCCTGACTATAAAGCGCGCGCAGCAGCTGGAAATCGGGCCCGCGGTCTTCGCGGACAGTTCCTGTATTGTCAAAAGTAAAGACTGATGAGCCTTGTGAGTCATTCAGCAAACCCAGCGTTTGCATGAACTCCTCGTACAGACACTCTGCAACAGGTGTCAGCGCATCGTCCATATTAAGGAAAATGAAACCAGCGCGCAGTTCATCGTTCAGCGACATGAGGTTGAAGTAACACCGCATATCGCCGCCTTCTGCAAATTGCCGGCTGAGCCGCTTGGTGCTTTGGGTCAGCGCGCCAAAGGTGATGCCGTCTTCAAGACCGGTCAGAAAGATGAAGATGCTGCCTGTGACATTGATATCCTGATCTTCCTGTTCACCGGCAAAGGTCGCCCGCACAATCGATCCCGCAACACCATCATAGTCAGCCGCCGGCATGCGAAACTGCGCATTGCCGGCCAAACGTCTCTCGAATTGGCTCAGATCAAAAAACTCGACTGCGCCGATCCCGGGGAAATCAGGCACTTGGGAATTCACCATATCAACCAGCCCATGGATCTTTTCGCGATGCGGTTCACCATCATGGATAACGGTCAGCTTTGGCGGATACGCCCAGCGTCGCACGGTTCCACGCTCTGACGCCACGATCTCTACAACTTGATCATAGATCGGCTTTTCATCCGCCACGGCGACACCGGGCAGAGACATTGCGCAAAAAGAACATAGCGTCAGTAGTCGTAATACTTGTGGCATATCGGTACTCTCTGGCTGGTACGGTGACATGCCCCCACACATCCGACTATTCGTTGCTGCCAGACAAAAAGCGAGCGATTTTTTGCTGAAATCCGACCTTGACGGAGATATTGTTGACTGACGTGTCATCGCCGCAACAAGCGCAGCTACGGGTTGTCTGCGATGACGGACCCGGGGTTTACTGACTAAAAGTCTGCAGCAATCCGCATATCCCGCAATGGCCGCACGGCCTTGATGGACGCTTCATAGATGGGATGTGCCTTGTATGCCGCCAACGCCTCTGCATTCGCGAACTCTGCATAGACAATCACATCCACTTCGGAGGAAAGCGCGTCGTTTTGCGTGTTGGGCCGGACTTCAAATGTATTGCTGTGTGGGATGTCTGCCAGCATCTCCAGCCCCGCGATAATCTGTGGCAAGTCCGCTTTGTCCTTAGCGCTGAAAAAGACAACATGGCGAAGGGGAGGGCGGACAGTCACAGTTGGCGGCCTTATCAGGGATCATCTTTGCGGTGCTGTAGAAACATGACTGTGCAACGGTTGCAAGGGCCGGACCCGCGTCAGATCCGCTCAATGGCCAGTGCAATCCCCTGACCGCCGCCGATGCACATCGTGATCAATGCGCGCTTCCCGCCGGTACGTTCCAACTCATACATAGCCTTTACCGTGATGATTGCACCGGTCGCACCCACCGGATGACCCAGAGCAATTGCGCCGCCATTTGGATTAACACGCATGGGATCAAGCCTAAGTTCATGTGTGACCGCCAGCGCCTGAGCGGCAAAAGCTTCGTTGGATTCGATAATATCGAAGTCGTCGACTGTAAGTTTGGTTTTGACCAGCAAGTTCGCCACTGCGGGAACGGGACCAATGCCCATGACCTCTGGGCGGACACCGGCATGCGCGTATCCCAAAATACGGAACTTTGGCGTCAGACCGGCATTTGCTGCCGCATCGGCGGTTGCAAGCACAAGTGCCGCTGCGCCGTCGTTCAGGCCAGAGGCATTGCCAGCGGTGACTGATCCGTCCTTTTGAAAGGCGGGGCGCAGACCGGCGAGTGCTTCCATCGTGGTCGCTTTTGGATGCTCATCGGTCACAAAATCGACCATCTCGCGTCGCCGCTTGACGGGGACGGGCGTGATCTGGCTGTCAAAATACCCTGCTGCGATCGCAACCGCCGCGCGTTCCTGACTTTGCAAGGCAAATGCATCCTGATCGGCGCGGCTGATGCCATGCTCGCCCGCGACATTTTCTGCCGTAACACCCATGTGCCCGGTGCCGAACGGGCAGTTAAGCGCGCCCAGCATCATGTCTTGTGTGCGGATATCACCCATCTTCGCACCCCAGCGCTGGTCCGAGATGATATAGGGGGAGCGGCTCATGTTTTCGGCACCTCCGGCAAGTCCGAGCTCTGCATCCCCCAACATCAGTGATTGCACGACAGATACGATAGCCTGCACGCCCGACCCGCAAAGCCGGTTGACGTTCATGGCTGGGGTCGTCTCAGGGACGCCCGCATTCATCGCGGCAACCCGGCTGACATACATATCCTTGGGTTCGGTGTTGATCACATGGCCAAAGGCAACATGGCCAATTTGCGCACCCTCAACGCCTGAACGGTCGAGTGCTGCCTTGCCCGCAATCGTCCCAAGTTCGATCGGCGATGTCCCTGCCAAGGATCCACCAAAGGTTCCGATAGCGGTCCGCGCGCCACCCAAAATCACAATATCGGTCATCTCAGCCCTCCTGTCTGTCTTTGACATTGTGGTATCTCAGATACAGCAAGAGAACAGTAAGACGTGGCGGCAGAACTTGAAAAACTGCGAAATAGATCCAAATAGTATACTACAGTATACAATTTGGAGACGCTGATGCTTCAAGATCTAACCGGGGGCAATCCTTATGTGATCGTCGCTGTTTTCATTGCTGTTGTCTGGGTGCTGGTGCGCTTTGGGAACGGGCGGAACAAGAACGGGAAAGACTAGAATGATTGTTGCTTTGGACCATATCCAATTGGCCTTGCCTGCCAGACAAGAAGACAAGATGCGTGCATTTTATTGCGGGCTTCTGGGCATGGTCGAAGTTGACAAACCCGCAGCTTTGCGGGGACGGGGCGGGTTCTGGGCGCGGGCTGGCGCGTTGGACTGCCATTTTGGTGTCGACCCCGCATTTCACCCGGCAACAAAGGCACATCCGGCCTTCGTGGTTGATAACCTGGATGGTTTGGCCCGTACCCTTGCCAAAAAGGGTCACACAGCAACGTATGACACCACCTTGCCAAAGGTGACGCGTTTCTTCACGGTCGATCCCGTTGGAAATCGCATTGAATTTATTGGTCAGACCTAATCGACATCATGCAGGCCGCTGCCCTTCCCTTTGATATTTCACCTGCTTTGGTCGTTTTTCTGATGGTCATCTATTGGCTCTACCGCAGCCTCAAGCAACGCGAGAAAGATGAAAAGGAAGAGGACCCCCGGCCCAAGCTCCGACGGCGTGGTCCCGATATGGCGTTCAGCGCGGGGCGGGATGCGGCGCAGCAAAATGCGCGGTTTCAGAAAACCTTTATCCCGATGGAACCCGACGAAGAGCCGGCAATAAGGGCCTTTTACCTCGGGGAACTGGGTTTGACTGAAATGCGTGCCCCGGATTATCCCCAGAACCAAGACGGATTTTGGGCCGTCAGCGGGACGCGCCAAATCTATTTTGGCACACAGCCGAATTTTCCATTCGACACCAAGGCACTGCCCGCTTTTCCATTGTCCAACTTGAAAGATGTCGCCGCGCGGCTGCGCCAATCAGGCCATCATGTGGTGTGGAATCGCAGCGTTTCTTATGTCGAATGCCTTGTCGTTGAGGACCCGGCAGGCACGCAAATCGCACTAATCGGCGGTTAATCGGCCGCACAGACGTTTCCTTATCGATTTGGTGTGTTACCTCAGACCGAGGACCCAAGAAACCATGCTGCTGACTGTTCAAAACATACATAAGACCTATCAAACCGCTGACGGCCCTTTCGCGGTCCTGCGCGGCATTGATCTGACGTTGGATGCGGGTGAGACCCTCGCCCTGACAGGCGAATCCGGCAGCGGCAAAAGTACGCTTTTGCACCTGATTGGCGGTCTGGATACACCCGATGCGGGCCATATCATTGTTGATGGCAGCGATGTCGCAACGCTTGACGACAACGGTAGGGCGGCCTTGCGCCGTGGCACCGTTGGCGTGGTTTTTCAACAATTCAACCTGATCCCCAGCCTGCGGGTGATCGACAATATCGGCTTTCAGGCCCGTTTGGCAGGGCGCTATGATCCCGATTGGACACATGCCTTGGCTGCGCGTATGGGTCTGACATCGCAGCTGAACAAATACCCTGAACAGCTTTCGGGTGGTCAACAGCAGCGCGTCGCGATTGCCCGGACCTTGGCGCCCAAGCCGCGGATCGTACTGGCGGATGAGCCGACGGGAAATCTGGACGAAACGACGGCAGAGGCGGTTCTGGCGCTGATGTTGGAACTGGTGTCTGAGACGGGCGCAGGCTTGTTGATGGTGACCCACTCAGAGCGATTGGCAGAACGCATGTCGTGCCGTCTGCATCTGCGCAGTGGGCAGGTGGCATGACACGTACCACGTTGCAGGCATTGCTATCGCATTGGTGGCGCAATCCCTTGCAGCTTTTCACATTGCTTGCGGGCTTGGCACTGGCAACAGCACTCTGGTCCGGTGTTCAGGCAGTCAACGCAGAGGCCCGCGCCAGCTATGATGCCGCCGCCGCCACATTGGGCGAGGGGCAGTACGACAGGCTGGTCCGCCGCGATGGGCAACCGATGACGCAAGCCACTTACATCCGATTGCGGCGCGATGGTTGGTTGGTCAGCCCCGTTGTGCAGGGTCGGCTGGATGAGGTGCGGATCGTCGGGATTGAACCCCTGACCGCACCGCTGGGCCTTGGTCCTGTGGCACCGGCTGAAGGCACCGATATCGCCGCATTTCTTTCCGGCGAAGGTCAGCTTTTTGGTAATGCTGAGACAGCGATCCGTTTGGATGGTCTCAATGTGGTCATAACGCCAGAAGCGGCGCCAAACACTGCTGTCACGGATATTGGTGTTGCGCAGCGCTTGCTTGAGCGGCCGGGAGAGATCGACAGTTTGATTGTCTTACCAGCCCAACCGAAGGGGCGGACAGATTTGGGCACACTCGTCCCAGAACTCAGCCTGCAACCCGCACAAGGCGGCAGTGATATTGGCCGTTTGACAGATAGCTTTCACCTGAACCTGACAGCATTTGGCCTGCTATCGTTTGCGGTGGGCATCTTCATCGTCAACGGTGCCATCGGGTTGGCATTTGAACAACGACGCCCCGTGGTACGCACATTGCGTGCGCTCGGTCTGCCTTTGCGGCAGTTGGTGATCCTGATGGCGGTTGAACTGATGGTCTTTGCGTTTGTTGCCGGGGTCATCGGCGTGGCGCTGGGCTATGTGATTGCCGCGCTCTTGTTGCCCGATGTCGCGGCAACACTGCGCGGCCTTTACGGCGCAGAGGTATCTGGCACGCTGCAATTGCGTCCTGTGTGGTGGCTGTCAGGTCTGGCCATCGCGCTGGGGGGTACGGCGGTCGCAGCCGGTGGCGCGCTGTTCGGAATGGCGAAGATGCCTTTACTGGCGGCGGCGCAACCGCGCGCCTTGGCGATGGCGGCTGGGCGACGCGCACTCTTTCAGGGAAGTGCGGCGATCCTGTTGCTGTGTGTCTCAGCTGTTTTGATGTTCACGGCAAATGGCCTGATTGGCGGCTTTGCCCTGCTCGCATCACTTTTGATCGGTGCCGCACTTGGCTTGCCGCTGATCCTTGATCGGGTTTTAGCAGGATCAAGCGGGATCGCGAAATCAGTGACCGCGCAATGGTTCTGGGCGGACACACGGCAACAGTTGCCGGGGCTGTCACTGGCGTTGATGGCGCTGCTTTTGGCAATGTCGGCAAATGTTGGTGTCTCAACCATGGTGTCCAGCTTTCGACTGACATTCACTGATTTTCTCGACCAGCGGCTTGCATCGGAACTCTATGTGCGCACTGAAAACGAAGCGCAGTCCGCCGCGCTGATCGCTTATGCGGATGGGCGGGCGGATATCCTGTTGCCCATTCAAAATGTGGACATTGAAATCGCGGGATACCAGACAGAGGTTTTCGGCGCCCGCGACCACGCAACCTATCGTGACAACTGGGTGTTCTTGCAGCAGACCGATGGACCGTGGGACAGCACGTTTGGCGGGCAGACAATCCTGATCAACGAACAACTGTCGCGCCGGGCCAGTTTGAACGTCGGCGATCAGATCCGCTTGCAAGACAGGTCCTTTCCCGTCGCGGGTGTCTATGGCGACTACGGCAATCCCATCGGGCAGGCGGTGATCGGCGAAGACGTCTTCGGCCTGCTCTATCCCGCGGTGACACCGCAGAATTATGGCGTGCGCATAGACCCGGTGGCTGTGCCCGCGTTTGTATCGGGTTTGGAAGACGCAACGGGCATCCCGGCGACACAATCCGTCAACCAAGCCAATATCAAGGCCATTTCACTGGCCATTTTCGAACGGACTTTCACCGTCACAACAGCACTGAACGTGTTGACGCTGGCGGTTGCGGGCTTTGCAATCCTGATGAGCCTTTTGACATTGGCCAGCATGCGCGTCCCGCAGCTGGCGCCGGCATGGGCAATGGGCATGACACGTCAGCAAATAGGTCGGTTGGAACTGCTTCGCGCCGTGATGTTGGCACTGCTGACTGCGGTCCTCGCTTTGCCGCTTGGACTTGCTTTGGCATGGGCCTTGCTGGCAGTCGTCAATGTAGCCGCCTTTGGGTGGGAGTTGCCGATGTATCTGTTCCCGATGGATTATGCCCGGTTGGGGCTTTTTGCCTTGCTGGCAGCAGCACTTGCCGCACTTTGGCCTGCCAGACGCCTGGCCCGCACGCCGCCTGCGGATCTATTGAAGGTCTTTTCCAATGAACGTTAGGATGCTTGTTCTTGCGATTTGCCTGCCTGTCGCAGCCGTTGCACAGGGCTTTGCCGGGCTTGGCACCGACGCTGCGGGGTTCAGCGTGCCCCAGCCAGAGCCGCAATTTGACTTTCCGGCGGACCACGGGGCCCATCCCGATTACCGTATCGAATGGTGGTATCTGACGGCGAACCTCACATCAGACGACGGCACACCCTATGGGCTGCAATGGACATTGTTTCGGTCCGCGCTGGCCCCCGAGACGGGCGACGGCTGGACTGCGCCTCAGTTGTGGATGGGCCATGCCGCAGTGACGACACCGACCGATCACTACGTGTCTGAGCGGCTGGCGCGCGGCGGTATCGGCCAAGCGGGGGTCACGGTGGACCCCTTCGAGGCTTGGATCGACGATTGGGTGTTGCGCGGCGACTGGGATACGCTGCGCATGACGGCAAGTGGGTCGACCTTCGCCTACGATATGGCGTTGACGGCCCAAGGGCCGCTGATCTTTCACGGCGACGGTGGATATTCGGTCAAATCAGCGGCCGGGCAGGCCTCTTACTACTATTCCCAACCGTTCTTTGCTATCGAAGGCACGTTGCAATTGCCTGATGGCGATGTCGCTGTGACGGGCAACGCTTGGCTTGACCGCGAATGGTCGTCGCAGCCCTTGGCGGACAATCAAACCGGTTGGGACTGGTTCTCGCTCTCATTTGACGATGGAAACAAAATGATGGGATTTCGGTTGCAGCAAACCGACGGAAACAACTTCACGTCGGCGACTTGGGTGACACCAGATGGGCAAACGACCCCCTATACAGATGGCGCTCTGATCGCCACACCGCTAGCCGTGAACGATGACGACGTTCCCATAAGGTGGCGTGTCGAATTGCCTGCGCAACAGGTGGATGTGACAGTGCAGGCGATCAATGAAGACGCTTGGATGACGACCAGCGTACCCTATTGGGAAGGGCCGGTCCGGGTGACCGGAAGCCACGAAGGTGTCGGATATCTGGAGATGACAGGCTATGAGTGAGTGGTTTGAAACCGCAGAGGATATCCTGTCCAGAGTCTGGAGCACACTTGGCCGTGCCGTCGCCGATGCCAAACATCCTGCGCGCAGGCCGACGTTCGCAACGGTCTCACCCGACGGTTGGCCCGAGGCGCGGACCGTTGTCTTGCGCACCGCAGATCGTGAAGCGGGTGTCGTGACCGTCCATACGGATCTTTATTCCGACAAGATAAAAAGCCTGCGGGCCGTCCCCCGGGCCGCCCTGCATATTTGGGATGCAAAACAGGACATGCAAATCCGTTTGCAGGCAGACGTCTCAATCCGTTCCGGGGCTGAAACACAGGCGCTATGGAACAATATCCCCGATCACGCACAACAGTCCTACGGGGTGACACCACCACCCGGAACCGCGATCAAGACGGCTCTTGATTATGTCAAAGACCCTGATCCGGATACATTTGCGGTGTTGCATTGTGCCATCGCGACCATCGACGTTGTTCATCTTGGGGCTGCGCATCGTCGTGTCAGTTTTTCACGTGTCAGTCATTGGTGCGGACAGTGGCTTTCACCCTAACGACACGACAGTTACAACACCGATATGAACAATCTACCTCTTACGCGCGACCTCGTACTGATCGGCGGGGGTCATACCCATGCGTTGGTGCTGCGCAGCTGGGGGATGAACCCATTGCCAGGCGTGCGATTGACAGTGATCAACCCCGGACCAACAGCCCCCTATTCAGGGATGCTGCCAGGGTTTGTCGCGGGGCACTATACCCGCGCAGAGTTGGACATCGATCTGGTCAAACTTGCGCGCTTTGCAGGGGCCCGGATGATCAACGGCTATGCGACGGGTATTGATACAGATGGCCAAACCGTTACCGTCAACGGCCGTCCTTCGGTGGCTTATGACGTTGCCGCTGTCGACGTGGGCATCACGTCAGCAATGCCGGATCTGCCGGGGTTTTCTGCGCATGCCGTTCCTGCCAAGCCGTTGGGTATCTTCGCATCACGGTGGGATGCGTTTCGCGCGCAGGCTGATGCGCCCCAAATTGCAATTATCGGGGGCGGCGTTGCCGGGGCAGAGCTTGCGATGGCGATGGCACATGCATTGCGCGACAAAGAACCAACCGTCCGATTGATTGACCAGAGCCGTGTCCTGACCGCGTTGGGATACAAAGCCCGACAAAAGATGCTGGCGGCTTTGGCTGCCAGCAATATCGAAATCATTGAAGACGCCGAAGTGACCGAGATTTTTGCAGAGGGTGTCGTACTGCGGGACGGGCGCACCATTCGCAGCGATTTCACCACAGGGGCCGCAGGGGCCAAGCCGCATGACTGGATTGCCGGGATCGGTGTCGATCTGCACGAAGGGTTTATCACCGTCGATGCCAATCTTCAGTCCAGCGCGCCGGACATCTTTGCTGTCGGCGATTGCGCCCATCTCAGCCATGACCCCCGCCCCAAAGCTGGCGTGTATGCTGTGCGCGAAGCACCGGTTTTGTTTGATAACCTGCGTGCCGTTCTGTCGGGTGGGGCGATGCGGCCCTATAAACCACAGCGTGATTATCTCAAGCTGGTTTCACTGGGCGACAAATCCGCCCTCGCCGAGAAATTCGGCACCGCCCGTGAAGGGCCGCTGCTTTGGAAACTCAAAGACTATATCGACCGCAAATTCATGGACCAGTTTGACACGCTGCAACCTATGGCCGCCCCAAAGTTGCCACGCACGATAGCGCTGGGCGTGAAAGAGGCCTTGGGCAACAAACCCATGTGCGGCGGATGCGGGGCCAAGGTGGGTCGCACAGCGCTGCAAAACGTTCTGGCGGATCACTTTGGCGATGACGCGGCAGAGCTCCAGCCCGGCCAAGTGATGAGCACCGATCACCTGCGCGCGCTGACCAACGACCCGGTATTGATGACGCGCATCGCGGCTGTGCATGCGCTGGGCGATATTTGGGCGATGGGGGCAAAGCCACAGGCGGCAACGGCCAGTTTGATCCTGCCGCGTATGTCGTCCGCGTTGCAAGAACGGACGATGACCGAGATTATGGAGACAGCCGCAAAGGTCTTTGCTGATGCCGGAGCCAAGATCATCGGTGGGCATTCCTCGCTTGGGGATGAGCTGACCATCGGCTTTACGGTCACGGGGCTGATCAAGTCACCGATCATGCTAGCTGGGGCAAAGCCCGGTGATAGGCTGATCATCACCAAGCCAATTGGCAGCGGCACGATCATGGCCGCAGAGATGGTTGGCAAAGCACAAGGGGCAGACGTGATCAGCTGTCTTGATCTGATGGTGCAGGATCAGGCGAAAGCGTCTGCAATCCTCAGTAAAGCCCATGCGATGACCGACGTGACCGGCTTTGGCCTTGCCGGGCATTTGCGCGGAATATGTGATGCCTCTGGGGTGGGTGCAGCGTTAGATTTGGATGCGATCCCGACGATGGATGGCGCGTTGGCGTTGTCTGAAAGCGGCGTGCGGTCATCACTCTTTGCCGAAAACCGGGATGGGGCAGGCATCGTCGAAGGGCGGAGTTTCGATTTGCTCTTTGATCCGCAAACCGCAGGCGGACTGCTGGCGGCGGTGCCCGAGAAGTCTGCGGACGCGATGGTCAACAAACTCCGGGACGCAGGCTATGTCGCGGCGATCATTGGTGAGATCACAGAGGGCACAGCGATCAAAACACGCTAATTGCCTTGGCGATACCATCAGCGGCACGTTCTTGTCCTGCGTCATCGAGCGTGTCGACTGCGACTTCTGCCAGCACCTCCCGCTCGTCTATGCGCCGTGACTTGGCATAGGCCGGATCATAGTGGTCAACCATCAGCGCATGAGACAGATCAATCAGCGCACCTGCCTTTGATAGTGCAATCCACCGGTCCACGGTCGCATGGCCGCGCACGCGGCGGAGCGGTGCAAGTCTTTCTTCGACGATCTTTGGATCTTCGATGACATCGCGGTAGGCCTTGGCCAAATAGGTGGCGCGTGCGGCTTCTGGTGCCTGAACGACAACCCGAGGGGCCGCCAGCATTGCAGACCAGACTGCAGCTGGGATCACGATGCGCCCGATCTTGCTGCTTTCTGCTTCGACAACGACGGGTCGTGTCGGATCCAGCTTGCTCAATGCCACAGCAACACTTGTCTCAAATGTCTTCTGGGTCGGCTGTCCGCCAGCCATTCCACCCAAGAGCGATCCGCGATGGCGGGCCAGACCCTCCAGATCAATCACCTGAACCCCGCGCGCGGTCAGACGGGGCAGGATTTCGGTCTTTGCGGTGCCGGTATAACCGTCCAACAGAACAAACCGATGGGGCAGGGTGACATCATAGAGGCTGGTCTTCACCACGCGGCGAAAGGCGGTATATCCGCCTTTGATCGTGTCCGCGCGCCACCCAATCTCGGATAACAGGGTTGAGAAGACACCGGACCGCTGTCCACCGCGCCAACAATACACCAAGGGTCGCCAGGCACCGTCCTTATCTCTCAGGGGGCCGTCGATGTGATCGGCCACATTGCGAATGACCATGCCGGCACCGATCTTGCGGCCATCGAATGGGCTGATCTGCTTGTAAATCGTGCCCACTTGGGCGCGTTGTTCGTTTGACAGGGCGGGCAGATTGATCGCGCCGGGGACGTGATCCTCGGCAAATTCGGCAGGCGAGCGCACATCGATCACGGTGTCAAAACCATGGTTCAGGATTGCATCAAGGCTGGTCAATTCAATTGGCATTGCAATGGTCTACGGTACTTGGGCCACGGGCAAAAGGGCCGAATACCCATTGCGAGCCCGCGTCCCGCGCCATAGCCTGCACCCATGAGTTTTGAAGACCTGCATCTGATCACGCGCTGGGCACAAGTTGTGCAATTGCGTGACAACGATCTGCTGACCCCGGCAGAGATTATCCTGCTCGACAGTGCGCAGGCCGGGACAACGGCAAGGGTGGGCCTGGCGGTCCCGAACCTGAAGGCCCCCGGCGTTTTGATCCGTGCGGCCTTGCTGCGGTATCTGATCTTGGGTGGCTGCAAAGATTTCGTCACGCAACCCTCCGGCATCACGGTCAATGGTGCATGGATCGCGGGCAAACTGGATCTGAGCTTTACCACCGCCCGCGGTCCGATTGATTTCTTCAACTGCCACTTCGCCGAACGGGCGCAGATGGTGCAATTGCAGGCCGATGGGCTCGCCATCGTTGGCTGCACGATGACCGATGGGATCAATGCGGCACGCATTCAGATCAGCGGGAACCTGACGCTGAACGGTAGTCGGATCGACGGAAAGGTTTCGCTGTCCGGCAGTGACATCAAAGGGCATTTGTCATGTACGCAAGCCACTTTGCGGCATCCCGAGGGATCCGCATTCAAGGCCCAAGGCATGAAAGTCGCCAGCAGTGTGCTGTTGGAAGGGACGACAGCCACCGGTCAAGTCAGCCTGCTTGGCGCACAAATCGGCGGGCAGTTGGTGGTCATTGGCGTCGCTTTCCATAACCCCCAAGGGCACGCGTTGAACGCCCAAAGCATTCAGGTGCGCGGTGATGCATTCCTGCGCTATGCCACGACAGACGGCGAAGTCAGCTTTATGGGGGCAGAGATTAACGGTGTGCTTGATTGTACCCACGCCACGATGCGCCATGCCGAAGGGCACGCGCTGAACGCCCAACGCCTGATCGTGCGCGAAGGTTTCATCTGGCGGCGCATCAAGGGGGTTGTGGGTGCAGTTGATCTGACATCTGCGCATGTGGGCGATCTATGGGATGATCCGGAAAGCTGGGCACTTTGCGATAGGCTTTACCTCAGCGGGTTCATCTATGACGTGCTGCACGGCGGGATTGATGTTCCGGACCGGCTCGACTGGTTGCAAAAAGGGGCTGTGTCTCGCCGGGAGTTCTATCCGCAACCTTACGAGCAATTGGCGAAGCTGCTGCGCGAGACCGGCCATCGGTCAGACGCGCGCGCCATTATGGTGGCCAAGGAAAAAGAACAGCGCAAAGCGTCGCGCGCGCGCTGGCGGCGCGAGCGTGCATGGCGCAAGTCGCTTTTGGCGGCCAGCCTGTTGGCGGGTGACGCCCGGCAAAAAGCGATTTCAGAGTTGCAGGAACGCCGTCCCAACGATCCGCATGTTGCGCGGTTGGCTGTGTTGCATCCCAAAGGTGCCGACACGCTGAATGTAAGCCAAATGACACTGGACTATGCGCAAAAGCAGTTTCGTGATGAACAGCGCTGGGCGGCGATCCGTGTGAGTTGGCGCAATGCAGGTAGCGTGATCGCGGACCGGATTTTCGGTCTGGTTGTGGGCTATGGGCACAAGCCGGAACGCAGTTTCTACATGCTGCTGGCCTTGGTCTTTATCGGCTGGTTTCTTGCGGACAAGTCGTGGGAGGAGGGGGATTTTGCGCCGACCGCCGGTCCCGTCCTGATGTCTGAAAGCTGGCAAACATTGGCAACAGACCCCAACATCCAAAACCCCGCGAAAGTCTGGTCTGACAAATATATGCTCGCCCCGGATGGCACGACTATCCTGACCCCCGGACGCGACTATGAGACGTTCAATGCGGTGTCCTACGCGGTTGATCTGGTCGTCCCGATTGTGTCGCTGGGGCAAGAGGCGGCATGGGCACCCTCCACTACTCGCGGCCCTTGGGGCTGGTGGCTCTGGTGGGCGCGGTGGTGGTTGATCGCACTTGGTTGGATCGTGACGGCGATTGGGGCCGCGGCAGTAACCGGGGTTATTCGGCGGGATTAAGGTGTGAGCGGTACGCGGCCCTGATCGGTTAGAGTCCAGCAATCGCGGCCTTCAAAAACGGCGGGGATCAATGGATCGCCATAGCCGGCCCCGCCGTCCAAATCGACGCGATTACCAAAATGCTGCGGGTGATCAAGGGCGGTATGCCCATGCACGATCAGCTTGCCATAATCGACGCGGCTTTCCAAAAACCCATCCCTGATCCACAACAAATCCTCGGGGTCTTGCCATTCAAGCGGCAGCTGCATTTGCAAACCGGCATGGACAAAGATCAGATCGTCGGTTTGGTGGAGCAATGGCAGGTCTTCCAAAAATTCGACGTGTGACGCAGGAACGGCAATTTGCGCCATCTTCTGTAGTTCAACAGGGTCTATGGAACCGGTTGGTCCCTCAAAGTGGGTCAGTCGTTCCAACGTGCCTTTTGCATGTGGCGCAAAATGCATCACCCCTTCAAGACCGTATGACGCCAGCGTGGTTGACCCGCCCAACCGTGGGTTCAACCAACTGATCCCGGATTTGACACGCGGATCATGCTCTACCCCCTCACGCACGAACCGGGTGAAGAAACGGTCGTGATTACCTTTGAGAAAGGTCCAGTTACGCCCTGCATCCCGTCCCGCAATCAAGGTCTCGACCACGGCCCGGCTGTCCGGCCCGCGGTCTGTATAGTCCCCCAAAAACACGATCTGCGCATCGTCACCGCCATCCGCTGCGATGAGCGCCAGCGCATGATCCAGCATCTCTTTCTGGCCGTGAATGTCGCCGATGGCGTAAATCGGGGTCATGCGTATCAGACGTTGAAGGTCAGTGTTTTGACCTGTTGGAACAGTCCTGTCTCTTCCAACGCCTTCAGTGCAGGGGCAGGTACCGGCTCATCAACATAAAGCAAGGCAATCGCCTCGCCTTTGGCCTCGGAGCGGCCCAGCGTAAAGTTCGCGATGTTGACGTTGTTGGCACCCATCGTGGTACCCAAGGCACCGATGATGCCCGGCACGTCTTCGTTGGTGGTGTAAACCATATGTTCCCCAATCTCGGCATCAATGTTGATGCCTTTGATCTGGATAAACCGTGGCTTGCCATCGCTGAAGACCGTGCCGCCGACAGAACGCTCGCGCGTTTCAGTGACTACAGTGACCTTCACATAACCCTCAAACGCACCGGATTGATCTTGCTTGGTGGTCGAGACTTTGATCCCGCGTTCCTTAGCGATAACCGGCGCGCTGACCATGTTCGTGTCAGGGTTTGCTTTCGTCATGATCCCGGCAATTGTCGCTGCGGTCAGCGCCTTAAGGTTCATGTCGCTGGCTTCACCGTCAAACAGGATGTTGATGGCCTTGATCGGCTCATCGGTCATCTGTCCGATGAAATTACCCAAGTGGCCCGTCAGCTTGATCCAAGGGCCCATGACCTTGGCTTCCTCAGCCGTAACCGAAGGCATGTTCAGCGCGTTCTGCACAGCACCTGTCAGCAGGTAATCGGACATCTGCTCGGCGACTTGCAGGGCCACGTTTTCCTGTGCTTCGGTCGTAGCCGCACCAAGGTGGGGGGTGACAACGACGTTAGGCAGGTTGAAAAGCGGGCTTTCGGTGGCTGGCTCAACGGCAAAGACGTCGAAAGCAGCCCCTGCCACATGGCCCGACTTCAGCGCTTCGGCCAAGGCCGCCTCATCCACCAGACCACCACGCGCACAATTCACGATGCGGACGCCTTTTTTCAGCTTGGCGATATTTTCTTCGGACAGGATATTCTTGGTCTGATCAGTCAGCGGCACGTGCATCGTGATGAAATCAGCACGGCCCAGCAGTTCGTCCAGTTCAACTTTTTCAACACCGATATCTGTGGCGCGTTCTTCGGACAGGAACGGATCATAGGCAACGACTTTCATCTTCAGACCTTGCGCACGATCAATGACAATGGACCCGATGTTACCGGCACCGATGACGCCGAGCGTCTTACCCGTCAGTTCCACGCCCATAAAGCGGGACTTTTCCCATTTCCCGGCGTGGGTGGATGCGTTCGCTTCGGGAATTTGCCGTGCCACCGCCATCATCATGGAAATCGCGTGCTCGGCGGTGGTGATGGAGTTCCCGAAGGGCGTGTTCATCACGATGATCCCCTTCTTCGACGCAGCAGGGATGTCGACGTTGTCGACACCAATCCCGGCACGGCCAATGACCTTGAGGTTGTCAGCCGCCGCGATGATTTTCTCAGTCGCTTTGGTGGCAGACCGGATGGCAAGACCATCATATCGGCCGATCACTTCCAGCAGTTTGTCCTTGTCTTTGCCAAGGTCAGGCTGGAAATCCACATCAATGCCGCGATCCTTGAAGATCTGCACAGCTGCGGGGGAAAGTTTGTCAGAGATAAGTACTTTGGGGGCCATGATGCCGCTCCTTTAGAAAAATGAGTGATCCGCGCCCCGAACCTGATCCGGAGCCTCTGGGTGAGGTCCGGGATCAGATCCGGGACGGGTGGTTATTGGTTGGAAATTTCAGCCTCAAACGCCCATTCGAGCCACGGCAACATGGCTTCGATGTCGGACGTTTCGACCGTAGCACCACACCAGATGCGCAATCCTGCGGGGGCGTCGCGATAGGCGCCGATGTCCAAGGCTATATTCTCAGCCTCAAGCCGCTTGGCGACGGCCTTGGCAAATGCGGCACCGTCGATGATGCGATCATCGGTGAATTTCAGGCAGACAGAGGTGTTCGACCGTGTCGCCTTATCCACCGCGAGATTGTCGATCCAGGCGTGCTCAGAACAGAAATTCCAGATCGCGCGGGCATTCGCATTGGCCCGATGCACCAGCGCATCCAACCCGCCGATGGATCGGCCCCATTTCAGGGCAACAAGGTAGTCCTCAACCGCCAGCATAGACGGCGTGTTGATCGTCTCACCCCGGAAAATACCCTCGATCAGCTTGCCACCTTTGGTCAGGCGAAAGATTTTGGGCAGCGGCCACGCAGGGGTATAGCTTTCCAGCCGCTCCACGGCGCGCGGAGACAGGATCAACATCCCATGTGCCGCTTCACCGCCCATGACCTTCTGCCACGAGAAAGTTGTCACATCCAGCTTGTACCACGGCAGGTCCTGCGCGAAGGCGGCAGAGGTCGCGTCGCACAGCGTCAAACCGGCACGGTCTCCGGGGATCACATCGCCAGAGACAACGCGCACGCCAGATGTTGTGCCGTTCCACGTAAAGCAAACGTCGTTGTCATAGTTCAGTGCAGCCATATCGACGATCTCGCCATATTCTGCCGTATGCACTGTCGCGTCGATCTTCAGTTGCTTGACCACATCCGTGACCCAGCCCGCACCAAAGCTTTCCCAAGCGACCATCTCAGCCGGTCGTTCGCCCAGCAGCGACCACATCGCCATCTCAAACGCGCCGGTGTCCGATGCAGGCACAATGCCGATGCGGTAATCCGCAGGCACGCCCAAAACCTCGCGGGTCAGGTCAATCGCCTCGGCCAGTTTGGCCTTACCGACAGCGGCACGGTGCGACCGACCCAAGGGGGCGTCACGCAATGCATCAAGTTTCCAAACGGGGGTTTGGCGCAAGGGCCAGAAGAAAAACGCGGATTGACCGGCCGCGTCGCCGGTTTAGTCGTAACCATCAGTGGTATCCTCACAGATATGCGCCCTTCGTTGGGGAAGGGTGTCCCACCGCCGGACATACGGAACCCCAGTAAAAACAGCAATAGGCAAAGGTGTTTGCATTGTAGGTAAATGCAGCCTTTTGCAGAACGATGCAGGAACGCATGTTTCCTATTGGCACAAATCTGACACAAGCAGATCGTGCTTTGTTCTGCCATGGCTGATCCGGGAATCGTGGAGCTCACTTCGTTGGAAACGGCGATGTAGGGACATCAGACAAAGAAAAACCGTTGAGAGAGCTGGCACTCACCTCAACGGCCAATTCGAAAAGTCTTCTTCTACTGGAACATACTCATGCCGCCCATTTCTGGCAAGGCAGGTGACGTCATGAGCGCAACTTTATCGCATTGCGGTTTGCCGGTTGGAATCCAACGATCCCGGTTTATCGGCTTGATAAAGCCCGCATTGAAAGCTCGTGGGTTGAAGACTTCTGCAATCCGCTACCTCGCCGACGCTTTTGATAAATGGACGAGGGATCAGGATTATGAGCCAGGCCGTATTTGCGGCTTCTGGCATCAAGTGAGCGGGTTAGCAGAAGAGCTGACATGCACAGAACGAACCGTTCATTCGATCGAACGTGATCTGGAAGATGCGCAGTTGGTCTCAAGGCACCCAAAAGCAAATGGTAGGCGTGACGGGCTGCGCGATGGGAAGGGAGAGAAAACCCTTCGCAAAGTGTTTGGTATCAACTTGGCCCCGATCATCGAACAAGCCGCAGAGCTGTTGGCTGAGGCTGAAGCTATTCGCCTGCACAAAGATGCAATCGAATCATGCCGCAGTGAAATCCGTGAGATCAACCGGCAGATCCGGCATTTGAACTGCCCGGATGTCCTTGGTGAAGCACAGAGCATTTTACCGGAAGGCCGGACTGCCGTGGTCAAAGATCTGGCTTCGTTGGAGCGAATCCGAGATGCGCTAGCTGCTCTGGCAAAGGCATTCGAAACCGACCCTCGTTCGGAAAAATCTTCCGACGGCAGAGAAGATTTTGAAGTACCTATAGTACAAACCAAAAAAACCAAATTTCTGTATCGGCCTGATGAAGTGGCGGAATGCGTCACTGCACACCAAGCGATGTCGCTGGCGTCACCGCACTTCCGAGAATGCCTAGAAATGTATGGCGACTATTCTTGGCGGGGTGTGATCAATGCCGCCTATGAGATTGCCAGATCGATAGGCATCGATGATCGAACTTGGCGAATTGCCTGTGACAATCGCGTTCTGGGGCCGGAACGCACAGCGCTTTGTATCATCCTGATCCATAGAAACATGGGCTTGTCCCCGCTTTCAGATCAATTCCCGAGAAACCCTGCGGCCTGTCTTGGCGGGCTCATCAAGAAAGCAAAGGTCGGCAAGCTCAACCTTGTGGGATTCATCTACGCGGTGAGCAAATTGAGCAAGGGGATGAGGTGATGAGTTCCAATAGACCACGCAAGTCATTCGGCATCCGCTGCAATCTCTGCGGAACGGTCGCTGAGAGCTGGCATCCGAAGTTTCGCCAACATGTACCGCCCGGTGCCACCATCGGCATGGCATCCTGCGAGTGCGGCAGAACGGTTGTCGATGCCAGCGAGGTTCCCGGGAAGGGGCGTCTCATCGTGCGCAGCCCCAAGGCGGGTGAGCAATGATGTCAATTCAGTTGGACGCAATCAATATCCTATGGCCACCATTAGCAAAACCCATCCAGACATCGCCCGCCAGAAGGCAGGGGAGGGATGGGTTTTGCGCCACCCAAAGGGTGGCAGGCAAAGATCAGAATGATCAGCGCAGGCGAAGCCGGAGTGGGATCGAAGGGGCACCCTCGACCGCTCTTTTTGGGACGGCCAACGGCAGGATAAAAAAGGGTAAGCGGGTTACTCTTTTTCAAAAGAGTAACAGAACAGGAGGTTTCGGTTGTGGGTAAGTCGGGAGCAGCTCGGGTCAAAGCTCATGACGCAGCCTATGGCGCGGCTATGCAGCAACACGAAGAACGCAACGACAGAGCCGGTATGCGCCGTAGCATACGAGACGCTCGCCCATACGTCTACTCGCCATATACGGGGCCCAACGCGCCAGACCCATCTGTCGAAACGGTGAAGGAACGATCAACTGATAAGGACCGTCGGCTCAATGAAATCCTGGCTAGCATCGAGGAAAAGCCCAAAGACCGGAAGTTCACGATCATGGACGCCTGCGCTGCGCATGTGGCTGGTGCAAGGAAGAACGCTAGCGCCAAGAAGGAATTCCTGCATGGCTTCATGCAGTTCCCAACGGATTTCAAAGTAACGGATCACAATCAGCGTATGATGCTCGCCATTGCGGTTGATTTCGTCAACCAGACGTATGGTGGCAACGCCGTCTTTCATGCGCGGATTGATCGGGATGAGCAAGGACAGCATGGGGTCGATGTCTTTTTTGCACCGAGGTACGAGAAGCACACGGCTTCCAAGGGTGCCGAACAGTGGATTTCGCTGTCCAAGTTTTCGAAAGAAAATGCCCGCGCCCGCTATGGCGAGCGGCGGAAGGAAGTAAAGAACAAAAAGACGAAAAAATTTGAGCCCGTCTTCGACGGCGATGGAGAGCCGGTGATGGTTTGGAACGATGCGGCTGAGTTCCAGGGACGGGCCCTTCAAGACGCTTGGTTCGAGCACCTGAAGGCACATGCCGGTGACAAGTATGAAGTTGAGCGGGGCAAACAAAAGAATGGCCGAGATCCTGATCGGTTGTCGCCGGAAGATTATGCGGCGGAACAGGAGCAGAAAAAGCTCTTGGCCGAGGTGGAACGCCAGCTAGACACAGAAGAGCCTGAGGTCGATCCAGAGGATTGTCATCAGAGGGTAGCTGCGAAGATTATTGAGAAGGCAAACGAGCAAGCCTTGTCAGAGGCGCGTGCCGCCGCCGAGGACGCCGCAAAGAACGAAGCCGAGGCGTTCTTGGTGCGAGCCATGGAAAAAGCGAAGGCAGACGCTGCTGCGATGACAGAATCCTATTTGTCTTCGGAGGCTCAAGAATTCACTGCAATGAAGCTGGAGAATGAAAGGCTCAGCGCTGATGTTAAGCGCCAAGGCGGGATTGTTCGCCTGCTCCTCGAAGTGCTGAAGACGGTACTGCCTAGACAGTTGATGGCGACGGTTCGAAACGCCTTTGACAAAAAGTGGGCGGCGGCGTCCCCTGAAAGCGAACCCTTCGACTGGGGCGACAAACCGAAACCCAGAATGAAGACGAAATATGCGCAATCTCCGGAACCATGAATTTGCTGCTCTCGGTTTCTTAGCTGTCTAGCTGCTCAACAGAAAAGAGCTGCTGTTCGGCAAAACGCAACCAACCTATTGAAATTCAATGCACGTGTATTGATAGCCCCGACCTGACTGATCAAAATATTGGCTTTCAAAAGCGTGGTGGTAGTCGTTCCAGACCGGGCCAACGGCTTGCCTCTCGACATCGACTTCATTGCTTTGATGGCAGCTTAGAGCATGTGACCCGGTCGGCAGATCATCACCAAAACAATAGCTCGCCATGTAAGGTGCAGCATCGCTCTTTGCTGCCCATAATATCATTCCATCACGAGACACTACGAATGCAATCGGCTTGTGACTTAAGCGAACGTACCTTAATGCGCTTGCCTGCAATGAGCATTCAAACCGATTGCCGATTTCGCGTAGAGAGTCGGTTTCCCATTGCACGGCACCAAACTCGCTTCTGATGAGGTTTGCAGGCATCAACAACCAAGATGCGAAAACATTAGCTTCTGTTTCGATGTCGTCCTGAAAGTCGTTCAGCGTTTCCTCGCTATCCTCAAACTTGTCCCGCAATTCCCGATGGCACATGAAGTGGCCAAGTTCGTGGGCAAACGTAAATCGACGACGTCTTGTATTCTTCACCTCAGTATTCAGGAGTGCGGTCCACTTTCGAGTTCCCTTTGTTCGAACGAGTGAACCTTCAAAGCTGTCAAACCTATTGCGGTCGATCACAAGGGTATCAGAAAAATCGCTGGTCAGTATTGCGCCGTCGACCAGCTGATCCAGATCGAGGGGATATGTGTTTGGCCCATATTGTTGCCATAGCTTCGTAAGCCGTATGGCTTCTTTCTTCGGGTCAGCTCTCTTTGCCATCGAGTCCCGAAACAATTCTATCAATGTATCGCTTGTCTTCATCAGACAGCGTTCGAAATTTACGGAAAAACGCGTCCTCTACTTGGTTCTCGGAACGCTCACTAGCCGCGTCGTCGAGGAAGTAATCAGGTGACTCGCCAAGATAATTTGAGATTTTGAGAAGAAGTTCTGCAGACGGTTTAGCGTTTTTCTTGTTCTCCAACTGCCAGACATAAGCCTTGGAGCTGCCGATAGCTGTCGCCAGTTCCTCTAGCGTCTTCTTCCTATCGGTCCTGACTTTTCGAAGTTTCTCGCCAAATTTTTCAGACATGGGTGCTTTCGTCGCTCAAACGCTTGACTCGAGTATAGCGGTCGTAGTACTTCAGGCAAGTGTAGTACGAGCTATACATTTTTGAAGTGAAAATAGGAGGCCATTATGGCTGAAACTTGCATCTCCGGTGGCGACACCTGGGAAATCTACAAGAGTACTGCTTCTGACTGGCGCTGGCGGCGCACGGCATCGAATGGCCGGATTGTTGGCGCTTCTACGGAAGGCTACGTTAATAAGTCCGACTGTATTTCGAATGCACGGCGCAACGGGATGACATGCACCCCGTCGTAATCAGGATGTGGAGCGATCATCCTCCCGATCGCTCCACACTGACATCAGTAGTCTATTCAAAGATGAAGTCACGCCATGGCCTCAGCCTCGGCCCAAATTCGATTAACCGACAGATCTCGCGCACGTTCCTCGATCTCATTCATCGTCACCGGAGCATAGTCCCAAACATCGACTCCAACATTCACCGAATTGCGGCTGCCCATCCAGTTGCCGTGGACATGGCCAAAAAGTTGAAGCGCCCCCCGCCGAGAATGGTTCCAAGTGACCATTGGGTAATGGCAAAGAGTGTTGTTCTGCTTTAGCGAGCCGTCTCTGACCTCAGCCAGATGATGTACTGATGTCCAAGGCAAGTCTAAGACTGGTTGTGCATCATGATTGCCAACAACTAGGTGCCGCTTGTTGCAGGGAATTTTGCCAAAGAGGTACGACAGGTAAAAGCGGTCTTTTGCCCTCGGGCCAAAGGCAAAATCTCCTAAAATCCAAATCTCGTCGCCCTTCTTCACACGCTTGCGCATGTTCGCCAGCAGAGCGGTGTCCATTTCCTCAACCGCTTTAAACGGTCGATCGCAGAACTCGATCACGTTCTCATGGCCGAAATGCAGGTCTGAAGTGTACCAGATTGTCATTGTGAAGTCTCGGAGTTCAGAGGAAGCAAAGGGGGGCTTCAGGTTTAGGTGATGCCAAAACGAGCGCGTTCAGAATGGGGCAGTCGCTTACCATTCGTTGGATCCATCACGATGCCAGTGTTTATGTAGAACTGTCGGGCCCGTTCGTTGATATCCTCGATGCTGCCGTGGGGGTGCTGTGGCCGTTCACTAAGTTTCAGATCGACCGGCTCGCCTCGTACCCTGACTTCGAACATCTGGCCGTTGCGGCGAATGGCCCAGCCGTAGAACGACAAGAGCGCGTTGAGTTTTGACAGGGCGATGTGGCGCTTCAGCTTCGCCAATGCACCCCCACCGGCCATCTGTTTAATGACACCGAGACGCGCTCGCGCGATTTCCTTCAGTTCGAAGAACTGTTCAGTGTCTTGTTCGATTTTGCCGTCCTGAAAATAGTCAAACACACGAAAATCTCCCGAAGAAGCCAGCTATCACAAAAATGATACGATAAGTCCGTAGACGATAAAACATCTTTCTTGCCCGTAGGAAGGATGGACAATCGTTTCACAGTGCGGGATTTTGGCGAGAACCTTCGGGCAGCTCGCAAGGAGCGAGGCTACTCACAGGAAAGCTTCGCCCATGCCGTTGATCTGGATCGAACCTACATAGGCGGGATCGAACGTGGTGAGCGAAATCCAGGGCTGAAGACGGTTGTCCGGATCGCTGATGCTTTGGAGCTGGAAGTCTACGAGCTATTTGTTCAGCAGAACGTCAAGGGTTAGTGCAGTTTTCGTCTGCGCTGGAGATACTCGACCTTTGGGGGATGAGAGATGGGAGTGGCAAGTTTTGACCCGTCAAATTCCTTCAACGCATCCTTAAGCTTATTGTCCTCGCCAACTTTCCCCCAATTGACAGTAACCGTTAAGTCGTCATCAACAACCAAGCATCCTACTTCGAAAGCTCGATCTACAAGAACGGAAAGACAAATCCCATTGGAAGGATCCAAGCGGATGGTTTCGTCTGCGCTCCAAGGTACGATATGCGATGCAATAAGGAATTCACGACTGGTTATACCAGTCAGCGCACAGCGATGGCCGTAGTTCCTTTTCACCGCATCTGCGAACACCCGTTGAGCACTACCGCGTGTCTTTACGGTCGCACTGGAATCGGCGACCTCGTAACTTCCAATCTTCAAGCTCTCTTCAAACAAAGAAACTTCGTCCTTGGAAAGCGGTGCGACTTCTGCTGAAGCGTCGCTGTCTGCCACAGAGGAAAGCGGCAGCACAGATGACACAAGATGCGCAGGCAGAACTACCTCTTGGCCTGTTCCTCCATCAGGCTCATCATTCCAAGGATTGGTCTTTTTACTTGGATCAAAATGCAGAACTGACCCTTCACCATCTGCGGAGAACAATCGCCAGGCTAGGGCCGAGTTTTGAGATGTGCTGGCTGCCAGATCTTGAATCGGTTGTGGTGCCAAGTCCAAGGAAGCCCATTCAAAACCCTCGCTCGGCGTGTCGATGTGAACTCGCAAGTGAAGCTTTTGCGTTTCGTTTCTTAACTTGACCGCCAGCAAAAATGGTTGCCCAAAACCTGAGGACACCATCTTGGCAAATTCATTGTCAGCGGCAGTGGCAGTGGTGTGCTCTGGGTTGCCTAGGATCGTTTCAACAGTCAGTTCCGTTGGATGTAGCGACATTTTCCATGGAGGTGGCGCACTATTGGTTTCCCAAGCTAGATGAGGCCGATCTGCTGATCGCCTAAACAGCTTCCCGGTCGCCGATCCTGAAGGCCAATGAAATTCGATTGCGATGGATTCTTTACCGTCCGCAATTTCTGGGAACGCCGCCTCCAAGCTGCTTATGAAGTCGGCTTTCCTAGACAGCTGTATGTAGTCCTTGGTGTAGGTCTGTCCTGGCAAACGCCCATAGGCTGCTCGATGGGCCGATTTCCCGTAGTGAACAACTAAGACCCATTCAACCTGCTGCATGGTCATCTTGCTCGCCCAATTACAATAGCTTCTGGCGACTTGTGTGACTCTACTTCTCGACGACTTTGCGCTGCGAGGGCTCGATGGGCAGTGAAGCTAACGATTTCATTCCCGGCAAACAAATCACGTACGCCTTCGGTGTCACGATTTGACATGATCCAATGCACACCGCGTTCGCTCAATTTGGAACAAACTTCAGCCAGTTCTATTAAGTCGGGTAGCTCAAAAGTTTTGGCTGTATATTTGTTAAATTTGGCCGTGGGTTCCTTTTCGATGCTGGGCTTTGAAAAAATGGGTAGGTACGGTGGATCAAGGTAAACGAAGTCACCTTCTTGGGCGCCCGAGACTAGTTCTCGAAAGTCGCAGTTCGAAATTCTTGTGCCGCGAAGCACAACCGCGATTTCTTTCAAGTCAGCCTCGGTGAAGCCCTTGAACTTTCGGTCTCCCCAAGGGGTATTCATGGCACCGGTCTTAGAGTTTTCTCTCCACAGATGGTTCCAAGATACGCCGTTCAAGTATAGGAAGCGGGCGGCTTTTTCCAAAGGACTTTCGGGGACTGACGCGCGAACTTCATAGTAGAATTCTTTACTGTCGTTTTTAAGATACCAATCAAGCAAGGGCTTTAGTTCTGCGGGCTCATCCCTCAATGCGATCCAAGCGGAGATTAGATGATCATTCAGGTCTGCGAGATTGGCGCGGCCACTGATCTTCGGCCTACAAGCAAGAAAGACGGCTCCACCACCAAGGAACGGTTCGTAGTAGTCTCGAATTGTGCCTGGTACATGGGGAAGGATGCGCGGTAGCAACCTTGTTTTGCCGCCTACCCATCGTATGAAGGGTTTCCGTGGTGCCTCGGCATTTGGCTGCACGGTAGGCCCGTTTTCTACAAAATTACTAGAGTTTCTGCTCATTTGATTCTAGACACTGTGTAAGGTTCCCAAGAGCGCGATCAACGCGCTACGTGCACTTTTTGGCAAGGATTCTTCCTTACTTATCGAGGCTACATGGCAGAAGTTACTCTAAATTGGAAGAACAAGGACTTGGCGTTGCTTGCGTCTGGCTCCCGAGCTTATGAATGGGTGAAGCCGTCCGACAGTATTCTCAATGAAGCACTTAACGTGCACAGTTTTGGCGGAGACATGCCGCTTCCTTCGTCAAATGTTATGGCGATAGGGGATGGCGCAGACGTTCTTGAGGCTCTGTCTCATCATACTGATGTGCTTGAAGACAAAATCCGACTTGTATACATTGATCCGCCATTTAACACGAATGCTGATGTACGTGCATATGACGACGCCTTAGATCGTTCGAAGTGGCTAAGTATGTTCCGCGACCGGTTGCTTGCTTTGCAACCACACTTGTCAGACGACGCGAGCATCTGGGTGCACCTTGATGACGCCGAGGTTCACCGGGCTAGATTTGTGATGGATGAAGTGTTTGGCGAAGGAGCCTTTGTTTCATCCATTATCTGGCAGAAGCGAACGACGCGAGAGTCCCGGACGGCGTTTTCAAACAACCATGACACTCTGTTGGTATATGCGCCGAGCGGACCGAGGAAGTGGAAGACTTCTAGAAACTTGCTCGAAAAAGACAACGCGCACCTCAAGAACAGGGATGATGATCCTCGCGGTCCCTGGGCAGATGCGCCGTTCACGGCTCCCGGATATCGTGCTGCTCAGCAATATCCGATCGAAACGCCTTCGGGGGATGTTTTGAAGCCACCCAGGGGCAGATCATGGTATGCTACCGAACCAACCTATCGACAACTATTGGCTGAGGATAGGATTTGGTTCCCTAAGAGCGGTGCAGGTTCGCCACGGATAAAGCTCTTCAGTCACCAATTAAGAGGCTTGGTGCCCTTCACCATTTGGGGAACGGCCGAAACTGGCACCAACGATGATGCCAAGCGCCATTTGATGGCGCTCTTTCCTGAGGCGGCGGTTTTTGACACTCCAAAGCCTGAAGAACTGTTGGAACGCATAATTCATGTCGCTAGCAAACCTGGTGAGCTGGTGGTGGATTTGTTTGGAGGGAGCGGTACGACCGCAGCAACTGCCCACAAAATGAGACGTCGCTGGGTTTTGGTCGAACGCAGCCACAGTACATTCGCACGATTCACGCTTCCACGGCTTCAGGCTGTGGTAGAAGGTGTCGATCCAAACGGGATTACTCAACAGGCCAATTGGGTAGGTGGCGGTGGATTTGAGGCAATCTATGTGCCGCCAAGACTAGGTAGGTCGCTTACAAACAAAAAACTCTCGGAGTTGGAGCAACTAGTTTTACAACGGCGGGCGGGTAATTTAGTAGCGTCTGCTGGCTAGCTCCTGATTGTTCTGAAAGGAACTCTGACAATCATTTCCAGTGGCCCGGTACCTACGTGTGGCCCCAATGAGTCGAATTAGTCAGGCTTGCCAAAATTGTCATCGACCAGCTGGTGCCAGTCTTTCAGAGCTTGCTCGTAATCGTCTTCGCTTCCTTCAAAGTCTTCAAGCATCGGCGGAGCGCGCAATTCTAAGGGCTCATCGCGATACATGGTCGTTTGCGCCACGGCACGACGTATTGCCTCTGGGTGCATTCTCGGCAAATCACCCCAGTCAGTGGTGACAATTCTTCGGGTAACCTTGTGACGGTCCTCTTCGTTAAGCTCTGGGTAGTTTGATCGCAACAAACCATCCAAGATCCTCATGTCCTCTAGGCCTGACTTCATCACCTGAGCTTGGTTTGACGCTGGCCGTCCCATAAGAATTTCGTTTAGGTCTGCTCTGGTCAGTGTCGCCAGTTTGACGAGCGCATCGGATGGAATGGCCCGCGTACCCTTCTCGTAGGCGTAGTAGGTGCGTGTCGTTACTCCCATGAGGTCCGCTATCTGTCGCTTCTTCAACCTTTTCCGGATGCGAAATCGGAGCAGGTTGTCATGAACCGGCGTATCAGGCCCGTATCTCGCCTCCATGCGCTGGCGGTCCAAGAATTTTTGGTACTCCTTGCCGTCCATAGTGTCTTCTGGGTCGCCACTTCCTGCAATCTTAAACGCGCACATCAGTCTCTCCCGTATCGGAACGAATGTTCCTAAAATGTAGTATTTTACCGGAACGTGTTTGCACGTTACTGGAAGTCTGTAACAACTTGCAAGAGTTCGTAGATTAAGCAGGTGCCACATGTCAGAATTATTGAATCATGGGAAAACGCCCGAAGCATGGAGCGAAAGCCTCAAGGAACACGGGGTGCATGTTTCACCGCGTTTGATCCGTTCTAGGGCACGCCAAACTGGACAGTTCCACAAGTTTGGTAGGCTGATGCTTCTTACGCCGGTTCAGCTTGAGACATTGATAAAGTCGTCCCAAGGTACGTCATCAGTTCCTGATATCGCGGACGGGACTGATGGCTGATATTGTCCCGACGCATACAACGCCAAAAGCGCTGGCCGAGAAACTTGGCGCTTCGCCTCGTTTTGTAAGCGATACAGTCAGAGAACTCGGCTGCTTTTGCAAAATTGGTCAGAAAGTCATTATGTTAGATCATCACGTGGTCGCGTTCATGGAGGCAATGGAATGCCGCTCAAGGTCTTCAAACGGAACAAGCTCTACAGTTACCGGGGCACAGTTGCCGGTAGGCGATTACGAGGCCCTACGGGCACAGCGGACAAAAGGATCGCGGAGCGGATCGCAGCCGAGGTCGAAGCGAAAGCTTGGAAAAGTCATCTTGATGGGCCAGGGGCAACGCTGACTTTCGCACAGGCTGCCATCGCGTACAGGCAAGCTGGGCGCGAGGATCGTTTTCTCAATTTGATCGAAGACCATTGGAGAAACACGCTTGTTGCGACGATTACAGGCGAAGCCATTCGCCAGATGGCCCGACGCCTCTATCCCAACGGATCTAACGCGACACGGAACAGACAAGGGATTGCGCCCGCGCAAGCGATCATCAACCACTCAGCTGCATTGGGTTGGTGCTTGCCGTTGAAAGTGGAGCGCTTCAAAGTTGACGCGGATACAAAGATACCAGTCACCCGCGAATGGGTAGAGTCGTTTGCTTCTCAAGCCGTTCAAGATGATTTGTTTCATCTTGCGGCGCTTTGCCTCTTCATGTTTGGAACGGGGGCGCGCCGGGGCGAAGCCTGCGCGCTAACCTGGGATGATGTGAACATCTTTAAAAAAGTGGCTGTTATCAATCAAACTAAGGTTAAGAGCAGACGTATTGCTCACCTTTCGTCACCTGTGGTCGCCGCGTTAGAGCGAATTCCGTCAAACCGAAATCCGGCGGATTTGGTTTTCAAGTATGCTTCTGGTCAGAGTGTCGGCCAAGTCTGGAACAACGTTGTGAGTCGTGCAGGGATCGAAAAACTGTCTCCACACTGTTGCCGTCACGGGTTCGCTACTTCGATGTTGCAGGCAGGGATTGATCCTAAAACTGTCGCGGTTCGGGGAGGCTGGAGAGACGTTGCTACGGTGATGAAATACTACGCTCACGCAATGGATGATCCGACCGTCATTGATGTGCTATTTGGCACAAATCTGACACAAGACGAAACTGAGAGAACGGCAAGTAACTGAAAAATATAAGGAAAATGGAAATGAACATGACCCTTCGTTGGGGAAGGGTGTCCCACCGCCGGACATACGGAACCCCAGTAAAAACAGCAACAGGCAAACACACCAGCGATTGGGGTAAATGTCGGCATTCTAGGAGCGCATGTTTCCTATCCGCGTAAAACCGCTGCAGCGGTGTCCGCTGCACAGACAGGGCCACAGAGCTATCCGACCTTGTTGCCCTGGCTCCAAACGCCACGCAGCAAAGGTGTTTGACCAACGATGCGCACGCGCAGGACATCGCCGCGCAACCCCGGTTCAAGCGCGCCGCGGTCACCCAATCGCGCGGCCTTGGCCGGATTGCAGGTCACTGTGGCGACGGCGCGGGGCAGATTATCCCAGACCCGTGCAAGATGGAAAGCAGATAACAACAGCGCCGAGGGCACATAGTCAGACGAGACGATGTCGAGAAGATCGGCCTTTGCCAGATCTTTGGCGGCGACATTGCCCGAGTGGGACCCCCCACGGATCAAGTTCGGCGCACCCATCATCACGGCAATGCCGTGGCCGCGGCATGCCTCTGCGGCCTCCTGGGTTGTGGGAAATTCGGCAAAGCCGACACCGTTGGCCGATGACGTTTTTACATGATCGGCTGTCGTGTCGTCGTGGCTGGCCAGCACGGCACCAAGGCGGCCTGCTTCTTTCACGGCACCGGCCTCATGTTTCGCCCCAAAGCGGCCTTGAAGCGCCAACAGGTTTTTGACGTGTGCTGCAAATTCAGAGTCGTCCATACCGCGCTTTTTGGCGACATATGTCTTTAGCACTGACAAATCACGAAATTGTCGCTGTCCGGGCGTATGGTCCATCAGGCTGACGATGCCGACGCGGTCTTCCGGCCCGAAAGCGGCCAATTCCGTCAGCAAGGTTTCTGAGCAAATCTCAGCCCGCAGGTGCAGGAAGTGACTAATTTTGAACAGGCCTTGCGCGCGGGCAGCCAGCAATTCATCCGCCAGCTTGCGGGCATAATCGATGTAACGCCCCTTGCCGCTATGGATGGAACCTACACGCATCGCATCAAACACAGTCGTGATACCGGTCGAGGCCAGTTCCGCATCATGCGCAATCAGTGCAGGCAGATGGGGCCAGTCCACAGAGGGGCGCGGTTCGATGTGGCGTTCGACATTGTCGGTATGCAGTTCCACCAGTCCCGGCAGCACGAAATCGCCGGCGCAATCTATCGCGCCCATCGGCACCTGATGCCCTTCCACGATGTCCGTGATCACACCGCTTTCTATGGTGATTGCGCCTGTCACCACCCGGTCTGACAAGACCAGTTGTGCATTGGCAAGGCACAGATCGTCTGACATGTCGCTGTCACAAGAGTTTGTCAAAGAGGCCGCGATGAAAGGGGAATTCATGTCATATTCTCGATTTGCGATTTACTATGTTCCGCCACAAGGGCCGCTGGCTGATTTTGGCGCGGCCTGGCTGGGGTGGGATGTTGCGCAGGGCTGTGCGGCTGCACAGCCTGATTTGCCCGGTTTGCATGACATCACGATGACACCGCGCAAATATGGGTTTCATGGCACCTTGAAGCCGCCGTTCCGATTGCAGCGGGGGCATACGCTTGACGCTCTCGAAGCCGCGACCTCGAAATTGGCCGCATCGCTGGCACCTGCCGCCTGCGATGGACTGGCGTTGCGGTCGCTGGGTGAGTTTCTGGCACTGACGCCGCACGGTGATACCGGTGAGTTGCAGCGGGTTGCGGCGGCTTGTGTTCGCATGCTTGACCCCTACCGCGCCCCCGCATCCGACGCCGAGCTTGCCAAACGCAGACAGGCGGGTCTCAGTTCGCGACAAGAGGCGCTTTTGATGGACTGGGGCTACCCTTATGTGATCGAAGAATTCCGGTTTCACCTGACACTGTCGGGCAGGCTGCCCCAAGATGCGCTTGTTACTTGGTCCGATGAACTGCGGCGTGCTCTGCCGGCATTGCCCGCACCGTTCGTCATGGATCAGATTGCCTTGTGCGGAGAGCGTGAGGATGGGCATTTTGAGATCATCCATCGTTACGCCCTTGCTGGTTGAAGAAGCGTGACGCCGCGCGTGATGGTCTGGGACAACGGGCCGTCGTTGGGCAGGTTGATCACATGAAGGTCTGTTGGCAAAGGTTTTGCCCCTTGCGCCAGACGTTTCGCAATTTCGTCTTCGGTCTCGCGTCCGCGTGCCGCAAGTCGCTTGGCAAGCGTGTTAGGCTGTGCCGTAATGTTCAGAACCATGAACCGCGGAAAAATCGCGGCGGCCTCCTCTAAGGCCTTGCGAGAGAAGTTGACGAGACAATCCATACCCTTGTCCAGTTGATGTTTTACGCCGCTGGGGATGCCGTACCGAAGCCCGTGAGCATCCCAATGCACGGCAAATGCGCTGGCCCTGACCAAAGCGTCAAAGTCTGCGTCTGACACCGCATCATAGTCTTCGCCGCCCAATTCCGGGTCGCGGGTAATCACCCGGCGCACCAGTTGGATCTGTGGCATCGCATCGCGGATGCCCACCATCACGCTGTCCTTGCCAACACCTGATGGGCCAACAACCGCAATGAGACGCCCTTGGGTCATGCTGCCTGTCCGCGGGTAAAGCAGCTAACGTCAATTTCACGGTCGCAGACGCGGTCGCGGGCGGCCTCATCATGGAAAATGCCGATGATCGCTGCACCTCGGGCCTTGGCCTCTTCGATCAGCGCAAGCACGACCTCGCGGTTGGCTGCATCAAGGCTTGCGGTGGGTTCGTCCAGCAATAGCGCGGGGTAGGTATGCGCAAAGCCGCGGGCGATATTCACGCGCTGCTGTTCGCCACCTGAAAATGTGGTCGGCGACAAAGACCAGAGCCGCTGCGGGATATTCAGTTGTGTCAGCAGCGCCTGCGCACGCGCTTGCGCATCTTCGCGTGACACGCCGACAGCGCGCAGGGGTTCTGCGACCACGTCGAGTGTCGGGACACGCGGCACAACGCGCAGGAACTGGCTGACGTACCCCAGTACGTCACGGCGCAGAGCGATCACCTCGCGCGGGGCGGACTGAACCAGATCAACATCGCCGATGCGAATTTGACCTTTCTGCGTCAGATAGTTGCCGTAGATCATGCGCATCAAGGTGGATTTACCGGCACCTGACGCCCCGGTCAGTGCCACACATTCTCCTTTGGCGACCGCCAAGGACACATCGCTGATGACCTCGATAATGGCGCTGCCCTGATTGTGCAGCGTAAAGGTTTTCGAGACGTTTTTGAGTTCAATCATGGGTCACACCTGCAAAACGGAACTGACAAGAAGTTGGCTGTAAGCGTGCTGTGGGTCATCAAGCACCTGATCGGTCAATCCGGCCTCGATCACATGCCCCGATTTCATCACCATCAGACGATCCGCAAGCAGACGCACAACAGCAAGGTCATGTGTGACGATAATCGCCGATAGCCCCATGTCCCGCACAAGACCCCGAAGCAGATCAAGCAGGCGCGCTTGCACGGACACGTCCAGCCCACCGGTTGGTTCGTCCATGAACACCAGTCGCGGTCCGGTCACCAGATTGCGGGCGATCTGCAGGCGCTGTTGCATACCGCCAGAAAATGTTGTGGGCCGGTCATCTATGCGGGCCGCGTCGATCTCTACCCGCCCTAGCCAGTCTGTGGCTTTGTCGCGGATGCCACCATAGTGACGTTCCCCCACAGCCATCAGCCGTTCACCGACGTTGCCGCCCGCCGAAACACCCATGCGCAAACCGTCGCGTGCGTTCTGATGCACAAAGGCCCAGTCGGTACGGCCGAGCATCCGGCGTTCAGGCTCAGACATGGTGATGGTATCTTTTGGGCCATCAGCACGGGTATCGAACACGACCTTCCCCGCATCCGGGACCAGATGCCCCGCCATGCAGTTCAGCAAGGTAGATTTTCCAGAACCGCTTTCGCCCACGATGCCCATGACCTCGCCGGGGAACAGGTCGAATGACACATCGGAACACCCGATATGCGCGCCATAGCGTTTGGTAATACCGGATACCGACAGCAAAGGTGTCATGCCGCGTCCTTTCCCTTGTGGCCTGCCATCTGTCGGCCCTCGCAGTAATCAGTGTCAGAGCAGACGAACATCCGCCCACCGGCGTCATCGACGATCACCTCATCAAGATAGCTGTCTTCAGCACCACACAGCCCGCAGGGGTGGTCGGCTTTAGAGGCATCAAACGGATGATCTTCGAAATCAAGGCTGACCACCTGTGTGTAGGGCGGTAGCGCATAAATCCTTTGTTCGCGCCCTGCGCCAAAGAGCTGGATCGCCGCCATGTCGCCCAGCTTGGGATTGTCGAACTTCGGGATCGGCGAAGGGTCCATCACATAGCGGCCTTCGACTTTTACGGGATAGGCGTAGGAAGTCGCGATGTGACCGTGGCGGCTGATGTCTTCATAAAGCTTCACGTGCATCAAGCCATATTCTTCAAGAGCATGCATCTTGCGGGTTTCGCTCTCACGCGGCTCCAGAAAGCGGAGCGGTTCGGGGATCGGCACCTGATAGACAAGGATCTGCCCTTCGGTCAGGGGCTCTTCGGGGATGCGGTGGCGGGTTTGAATAACCGATGCTTGGGCCGTCGCAGTGGTTGTCTTGACGCCTGCGGTACGCTCAAAGAACGTGCGGATGGAAACGGCATTTGTCGTGTCATCGGCACCCTGATCAATCACCTTGAATGTATCGTCCTGCGTCAGCACAGCGGCCGAAACCTGTACGCCACCTGTTCCCCAGCCATAGGGCATTGGCATCTCGCGGCTGGCAAAGGGCACCTGATAGCCCGGAACAGCAAGGCCTTTCAGAATTGCGCGGCGGATCATCCGTTTGGTTTGCTCGTCAAGGTAGGCAAAATTATAGGCTTGGTCGGTCATAGCAGTCCCCGATCTCGAAGTTGCATGCGCAAACTATCGGCGTCTGTGAACTGGATCGCGTCCATGCCTGCGGCCTGCGCGCCGATACAATTGTGCAGGCCGTCGTCGATAAAGACACATGTTTCCGGGCGCACCCCGGCGTGTGTGCACAAAAGCCGGTAAATCTCGACGCTGGGCTTCACGATGCCGACCTCGCCAGAGACGACCGTGGTGTCAAAGACCTCTGCCAATTCAGGGTGAACCTGAATGGCTTCCGGCCATGTCTCTGCTGACCAGTTGGTTATGGCATGAAGCGGAACGCTGTTGTCGCGCAGCGCATAAAGCACGTCCCATGTGCCCGCGATCTTATCGGGTACTGTCCTGCCATACTGGGGGACATAGTTTGCCAGATGTTTTGCATCTTCTGGGTCTGCAAGCCGCGCCGCGGCATCGCCGAACCGGGCACCGGCATCGCAAGCAAAGTTGATACGATCGAACGCGATGCGATCCATAAAGGCATGCGCACCTTCCGTTCCCAGATCATCAACCCAAGCCAGATGGGGTTGCCAATCAACCAACACGCCACCGATGTCGAAGACGACGTTGCCTATGGTCATTCTGCGGCCTCCTGTACGTGGTGCGCGCCAGCCTCGCGGCGCAGTTTGCGGACCAACTCAAGCTCTGACTGGAAGTCGACGTAATGCGGTAGCTTGATATGTTCGAGAAAGCCCGTCGCCTGAATATTGTCTGCATGATAAAGAACGAACTCGGCGTCCTGCGCGGGGGCGCCTTCAAAATCCTCGCCCAACTCTTCCCAGCGCAGAGTACGGTCAACCAGCGCCATCGAAATCGCTTTGCGCTCGGACTGGCCAAAGACCAAACCATAGCCGCGCGTGAATTGGGGCGGTTCGGTCTTTGAGCCTTTGAACTGGTTGACCGTTTCGCATTCGGTTAGCACCACTTCGCCGATCTCGACAGCAAAACCCAGTTCAGGGATATCCATCTCGACCGGAACGCTACCGATGCGCAGCTCTCCGACAAAGGCATGATTGCGGGCGTAGCCGCGTTGCGTGGAATATGCGAGCCCGAGTGTGAACCCCTCATCAGCGCGGGTGAGCGCCTGCAAACGCAGGGCACGTTCGGCAGGCATCTCCAATGGTTCACGGGTCAAATCGGGCGGGGGTATCGTCGTGTGGCGCGTCTTCGATCAGGCCCTCGCGGTTCAGGAATGCCGTCACATGCGGCACGCCTTCGGATGCGGCTTCGCGTGTCGGCGCCTTTGGCGCTTCGCCGTCTGCGGCCAATTTGAAGTCCAGCAAACGGTGCGTGTAGTCGAATGTTGGCCCCAGCACCTGACCTCCCGGGAGGTCCTTGAACGTCGCAGAGATGCGCCTGTCGCACGCCATTTTGCCGGTATCCACCGGTTCAGAGACGCCAAAGCGTGGCAGGGTGGTGCGATAGGCGCGGATTAGGAAAATCGCCTCGATCAGATCGCCGCGTGCCTGCTTGATGGCCAATGCCGCCAGATCTGCATCGAAAAGCGATCCTTCCGCCATGACACGATGAACGGCCAGGCTCAGTTGCTCTCGGATTTGCGCAATGCTGAGCTCTGCGACGTCAGTATCGCCACGGCGCTCCTCGGCAAGCCAGGCGTGGGCGTTTTCAATCGCGCGCTCTCCGCCTTTGACAGCGACATACATCAGGACACCTCTATTGATCTGGGCAGGGCTGCCAGTTGGCTATTGCAGGCAAAAATGAAGTCGAGGCCCAAGGGAAACCGCCTGCTGTTGATCTGAAACGCCTTTATTTCCGGCAGCGACAAGGCGGCGCTTGTCTTGATGCCCGGACCGGTAAGGATGGCACCGGCGGCGGCAAGGTCTGTGCATTCCACGATCAGCGTGGCAGAGCGGTCAGGGTACGCCGACGTACCGATGGGATAGGCTGACAATGGTGCCAATGCCTGCCACGTCCCGACGGCAAACACGCAATGGGATGGTCCGGCGATTGGTGCGCCGGTGTGAAATGCCACCCAATTGCGCACAGCCTCGCAATCTGCGTCACCAGCCAAGTGCACGGGTGTTTCCGTATCACAGAGCGTCAGCAAAATGGCCCCTGCCGCTTTGGATAAGGGCGCGGGAGGTTCTGCACCGCTGATGTTTTGCAACGTCCCGGGACGTGCCATCGCTTCCATGACACTACGAAAGGCCTGTGCTGACTGGATCGCAGGCTCTGCGAAGCCACCCGATAAGGTCTCTGCTTGCATCAATCCTCTCCTCTGACCATCGTGAAGAAATCCACTTTCGTGGCGGCAGCCTTGGCCGCGCGTGTTGCTTTTGCGGTGTCTTGGGCCTGTTGCAGTGGGTCCAATACCGCCTTGCGCAATGTGTCGGCAACCTCTGTTTGCATCAGTGCATCCACCAGCGCCGCCGCTTCGGCGCAGGCTTTGCTGCGGCCTTGAATGTAGGCATGACCGACCGCCCCATTTTCAAGCGTCAGCGCACAGCGGGTCACTGTCATTTCGCCAAGATTGAACGGGGCACCGGTCGCACCTGCGCGACCCCGAACCATCGTGCTGCCGATCTCTGGTGCACGAAGCCATCTGAAAGTCGGGCGTGTGACGGCGGCATCCAGCAAGGCTGCGACCTGGCCCTGCGGGGCCTTGGCCAGCAGGGCCATCCATGCCTTCCTTGGGTTTTCTTGGTGAGACGTATCTTTCATCTCGACAACTTTTCCGTATTCTATACAACTATACATATTCTAACATAATCACCCGGCAGTGACAGAGGAGTTTTGTGAATTTTGCATGACAAGTCCGCCAAAACACCGATCTGGAAGGCCATTGCACATGCCCTGCGTGGCGATTTGGCCGAAGGGCGTTACCGCCCCGGTGACAAACTGCCGACAGAGGCCCTTTTGGCCGAACGCTTCGGTGTCAATCGCCATACCGTGCGTCACGGTATTTCAGCATTGGTCGATGAGGGGTTGATCCGCACGCGCCGTGGTGCCGGTGTCTTTGTCGCGGCCACACCCACCGATTATCCAATCGGCAAACGTGTCCGGTTTCATGAAAATCTGATTGCTGCAGGGCGCAGGCCGGAAAAACGCGTGTTGCAGGTCGAGGAACGCGCAGCCACCCAAGGCGAAGCAGCGGCATTGCGCATCCCGCCCGGCGATGCGGTTTGCGCCTATCACGGGTTATCCCTTGCCGATGGTCAGCCAATTGCGGTCTTTGAAAGCTTGTTTCCCGCCGCGCGTTTGCCTGGCATCGCGGTGACTTTGCAGCACAAAAGCAGTGTCACCGATGCGCTGCATGCCGAAGGCATCACCGATTACACCCGTGCCTCGACCCGCCTGACGGCTGTGCGTGCGACGGCGACGCAGGCCTTGCACTTGCAGGTGACGCAGGGCGACCCGCTTTTGCGATCATCCGGCGTCAATGTGGACAACAGCGGGATGCCGGTTGAATATGGGCGGACATGGTTTGCCGGTGACCGGGTGACGCTTACCTTGGACGAAGAGGGTCCCGACCCCAACGACGGCTGAAAACGCGAAACCCCCATCGCAAAGGATGGGGGTTTCTGGTGTCCAAATCTGAAAAAAGGGGTGCCCTATTCCATGCCCATACAATTGGCGTAGTAGGTCACAGTTGCAGGCCAGTCAGAAAAGATACCCACAACACCAACATCCTGCGCCAGCGCGTCGATGTAGTCATACATCACCCCGTCGCTATTGGTGATGTCCGCGATAGACTGGTAGTACCAGCCACCACCGTTTGTCAGCGGTCCAGAGCGTTCAATGGTCCAGGTGATCATATTCAAACCGGCGTCTTGCGCCTGAACAGCCAGCTCAGAAGGGATAATCTCGCCATCATCCGAGGTTGTCACCAGCATCCACGTTGGTGGCGCGATATAATTGATGCCCATGGATTTCAGTTCTTCCATGCTGTTAGGCCATGTTGAGGCATCCATGGGCGAATAGCCATCAATGTCATACTCATCCATCAGATAGACCGCCTGCGCACCAAAGGCGGGCTCGGCTTCGATCCAGTAAAGCACATCGTCAAGGTTGAATGACTGCAACCAGACGTCCTCGGGCGGAATGCCCGCGGCCTTATATTCATCCACCAATTTTTGGGCATAGTCCTGCTGGGTGAAGCCATTGAAAGGCATCTCGACCGATGGTGCCTTCAGTTCTGGTGTGAATTTCGCGCCAAGTGACTGGAACAGGGCAATCGACTCTGCATGGGTCATCAAGGTCGCGGGCTGAGCTGCATATAGGTCTGTGCGCCAGTCCGCTGTTCCACCCAAATAGGCCGCGACGGTTGTGGCGGATCCATCTGCGGCGTCCATCTTGGGCGTCAGCGTGCGGAACTCTTCAAGCGTAATCTCGGACGTCCGGCACTCTGCCGTCGCCGACGTGTCGCCGTCAGCGGCCGTAAACGGCGTGGTGCAGGTCTCAGCCAATGGTGTGGCAAGAATATTCGTCGTCGTATGCAGGTCGTTCTGGGCATGACGGCAGACCAGCTCCAGATCCTTTGTAAAGGTCACGTCGCACTCAAGAATACCTGCACCCATGCGCGCCGCTGCAACATTCGATTCCACTGTGTGCTCAGGGAACTGCATCGGTGCTCCACGGTGACCAATCGAAAACAGCGATGTACGGGCCTCTTGGGTACGGCAGGACTGTAGCTGATCTTTCAGCGGACCGTCTGCCATACGATCAATCAGATAGTGCGGGCGCGGGCCATATGTGACGCTGCCATCGACAGATTGCGCGACAACAGGCGTCGTCACCAGACAAGCCAGAACAAGAGTAGACGTGCGGAGCATGGAATTTTCCTTCGTGTTTATCCGCGCTCATATGTGATGTCTTGCATGACACTGGCGTGTCGGTTTCTTGACAGTTTTTCAAAACTCGACGCTGGTAAAATCGGTCAGGACTATCCGCCATACTTTTCCAGAAATGCCGCGGCTGGCAGGCTGCGAAAGTCTGCCAATGCGGTTCGCAGCGCGTCGTGGTCCCAATGCCACCATGCCAACGCCATCAGACGATCTGCGATCTCGCGCGGTTGTCGCAAACGCAATGACTTGGCCGGGGTGCCAGCGACGATGGTGTAGGGGTCCACATTCTTGGTCACCACAGCACCGGCGGCGACAACGGCCCCATCACCCAATGTGACCTCTGGCTTGATCATCGCACCAGCACCGATCCAGGTGTCATGCCCGATATGGGCGACCCGTGATCTGCGGTGTGCAAAGAAAGAGGCGTCCCGCGCAGTATCGTCCCAATAGTCGTCAGAGCGATACAGAAAGTGATGACATGCCGCAGTATGCAGCGGATGGTCTGTCGCCCCGATCCGGCTGAACGCTGCGATATTGGCAAACTTGCCGATCCGTGCGTTGGCAATGTCGGCGAAACGGTCGCAATAACTATAGTCACCAAATACAGAATGCGCGACGCGGCTGCCTTTGCCGACCTCGGTGTAGGCACCAAAAGTGCTGTCGGTAATCTCGCATTCGGGATGGATGAAGGGCGCGTCAGGACTAAGGCGGGGCACGGTCAAACACCTCCCTTTTTTCTGGTAAAGCGAAAGAACGTCCCGGTGTCTTCCATTGTCATCAGTCCTTGCGCCCAATCAGCTTGCCGCGCAGCCAACCCGACAACCAGTCCATGAACATCACCATGACGATAATCAGCATGATATAGTAGGCGACCTCTTCCCAGTCCTTCTGGGTTTGAATGGCCTGGGTCAGCATCAATCCGATGCCGCCTCCGGTGATCGCCCCGATAATTGTGGCGGACCGGGTGTTGGATTCCAAAAAGTAGAGGATCTGCGCCAAAAGCACCGGAACGATTTGCGGGATCACCCCGAAACGGTAACGCTGCAATGGCTTGGCCCCGGTCGAAGCGACGCCTTCGATCTGTTTGCCGTCCACATTCTCAAGCGCTTCCGAGAAGATTTTGCCAAATGTGCCGGTGTCCGTGATCAGGATCGCCAATGCGCCGGTCATGGGGCCGGGACCAAAAGCGCGGGCCAGTACGACTGTCCAGATCAACGCATCCACACCACGCACAAAGTCGAATACACGCCGTGCGCCGGCACGCACCAGCATGATCGGGGAAAAGCGCTTGGCTGCCAGAAAAGACAGCGGCAGTGCGATCATCGCAGCGCCCATGGTGCCCAGAAACGCCATCAGGACCGTTTCGCCGATGGCCCATGCCACATCCTTGTGCCGCCACATGGCATTGTTCCACCAGTCTGAAACTGCGCCAGTGATGTTGCTCCGGTCTGGATCCAGCCGCGCACCGAACAGGATCGTCCCAAGGCCGTGCCCGTGATAGGGGCTGTCGAGGGTGAACCAGAACAACTCCCAACCGGGGAAATAGTTGAACACCTCGGTGCGTGCCCCTGTCAACGTGATGCGGCCCTCTGGTGTGGTGATGCCAACGCGCCGGTTCGACGCAGAAATCCAGTCCGGCAACTCTTGGGGCAGGTTTGTCACAAGATTGCGCCCTTCGGCTTGCACCGCGATCAAAGGAAAACCGGGGACTTCGATCTCGGTCCGATTGTCCGGCAGATACCGCACGATATGATCGCCACCAAGGTCGATGACGATAACGTCGGTACCGCTGATCCAATCGGGTCTCTGGCCTGCGGGGTAGGTGCCCTTGCGCTCGCCTTCGAAAGAGTAGGTTACCTCACCAGACCGGTTATCACGGGTGACATGCACCTTATGTGACCAACTATCAGAGGCCAGCGTCACCGCGTTGTTCATATTGGCGCGCTGCGCCAGACCCGGCAGATCGAATGCAAAAAAGATGTAGACAAGGTACACCGCGATAATAGCGGGGATGCCGAAACCAATCAGGCGCTTGCGCTGAAAAAGCCCTTCGGTCTCTTGCTTGACGAAATTGAGGTCTGTCACGCTCATTGGCCTTGCCCCTCGGTCAGACGGTTGCGGGTGTGGCTTGAGACCTGATCAAAAAAGACGATGGTCCCGAACAAAAGGATGAAGATTGCGGCAGCCTCGTCGAAACGCCCCGGACCCCACGCCATCGCATTGCGCAGTTCATAGCCAAGGCCACCCGCGCCGACAAAGCCGAGGATCGCGGAGGCACGAATATTGATTTCAAAACGCAGCAGAGCGTAGCTGACATAGTTTGGGGCGACTTGCGGCAGCACGCCCAGCAGCATGCGCTGCGACCACGTAGCCCCGGTCGAGGCCAACCCCTCTACGGGTCTAAGGTCGGCATTCTCTGCAACCTCGGAAAAGAGCTTTCCAAGCGCACCTGCGGTGTGGATCGCGATGGCGATCATCGCGGGCACCGGACCGCCGCCAAGAACAAAGATCAGCACCAGCGCGATGACGATTTCAGGAACTGCGCGCATGATGTCAGAGATACGCCGAAAGAGCGGGATCAGTCGCGGCCATTTAGCCAGACCACGGGTCCCCAGAAGTGATAAGAACAGCCCGCCAATGGCACCAATCAGGGTCGAGACGGCTGCGATATTGATCGTTTCCACCAACGCGGGAAAGTACTTGGCGATCAGACCGGGCAGGTTGGCACGTTTTTCCCAGGCTTCTGACAAAACATCCGCCGGATAGTCGCCAATCTGGTGCAGACCTTCCCAGAAACCACCCGCATTGCGGTCGTCGGCGAGGTTAAAGCCCGACACCATCAGCATGATGAAGATCAGAAGTGTTAGTCCACCATAAAGCCTGCGGCGTTGCAGCTGTGCAGTATAGCTGGATTGAATGCTGTGCACGCCTTGTGGTGCGCGCCCAAGTGATATGTCTGCCATTGCGAACCCCGGACAAAGAAATACCGGCAGCCCCAAAAGGGCTACCGGATGCGTCATGAAAATTGCTTAGCCGCCGATCTTGGCTTTGCGGGCCTCGACGATGCTTTCGTACATGTCGTGGGTGACGGGCTGAAAGCCCAGCGTATCGCCTGCGGCAACGCCATATGCACACTCGGGGTCGTTTTCATACAGCGCGTCAACCAGCGTGGTCATGGTCGCCTTTACCTCATCGGGCAGCGCACTGCGCAGGACAACTGGGCCTTCGGGGATGACGTTGGATTGCCAGATCTGCACAAGGTCGTTCATATCAACCAGACCGGCATCCACAGCGCGACGCAGTGCGCCGGAGTTATAGCCGTCTTCCCAGTTGCCTTGGCCGTCGGCCCAGGTCACGCCACCATCGATATCGCCATTGTTGACGGCCACGATTGTCTGCTCATGACCGCCGGTGAATTTCACTTCGCCGAAGTACTCACCGGATTCCATTGTAATGCCCGCGGCATACTGCGGAATTTCGATAGAGGGGATCAGATAGCCAGAGGTCGAGTTCGGATCACCAAAGCCAAAAACCTTACCTTGCATATCTTCCAGTGACGCGATGTCACTGTCCGCGCGGGCAAAGCCGATTGAATGATAGCCAACAGAACCGTCGAGGTTAACCTTGATCAATACAGGCTCGACCGCCTCGGGGTCTTGCAGATATGTGGCAGCGTAAGATGATGCGCCCAGCCAAGCCATGTCGATGGTGCCACCCAACAGACCCTGAATCACGCCGTTATAGTCGGCAGGCGCGAACAGTTTGGTCTCAACACCAAGGGCTTCGGTGGTGTAGTCGACCATGCACTGATAATTGTTCATCCGGTCTTGGGCGTTTTCGCCGCCCAGAATGCCAATGCGGAACTCTGTGATCTCTTGGGCAGAAGCGCCGGTGCTCAGGGCGGTGGCGGCAAGCACCACGACGAGGGTCTTTTTCATCTTTATCTCCGTTGGGTTGATGAAGGTGGCCCGCGAAAAACGCGGGAAGAACTGGCTTAGGCGTAGACTTTGGGCCCTTTTGACCTGTCCAGTGTTTCGATTTCGGTCGATGTGGCGGCCTCGGAAAAATCCGCGCCCGCACCGTAAATGTCACGCGCAACACCGGTCGTCAGTTGTGCGGGTGTGCCGTCAAATACGATGCGGCCGCCGCGCATACCAATCACGCGGTCGCAATAACGCCGGGCAGTATCAAGCGTGTGCAGGTTGGCGATGACCATGCGACCATCTTCCTCGTGAATGGTACGCAAGGATTGCATGACGACCTGCGCGTTCATCGGATCGAGGCTGGCTATGGGTTCATCGGCCAAAATGATCTTGGGATCTTGCATCAGGGCGCGGGCAATGGCGACGCGTTGCTGTTGACCGCCTGACAAGGCTTCGGCCCGTTTGGGGGCCTGCTCAGCGATCCCAAGGCGATCCAGAATTTCGATCGCCCTGTGGATGTCCGACTGCGGATAAAGGTTGAACATCGTCGTGAAGGTTGATCGCCTGTTCAGCGTGCCATGCAGCACGTTCGAGACAACGTCCATCCGTGGCACGAGGTTGAACTGTTGAAAAATCATCGCGCACCGCGATTGCCAGTTTCGCTTGGCTGTCCCCCGCAATGCCGTCACGTCCTGACCTTCGAAGGTGATCGTGCCGGTCGTCGCATCGCTGAGGCGATTAACCATGCGCAGCAGCGTGGATTTGCCCGCACCAGAGCGTCCGATGATCCCGATCATGGCCGGTTTGTCGATCAAGATATCAGCCGCATCCACGGCCGTCTTATCCCCAAAGCGTTTGGTCAGCTTGTCGATTTGCAGCATATCGTCCCCATGTTTTGAGAGGCGGATATGGGACCAAGGCGACAGCTTCGTGACGCTTTTGATTCAGTTTTCTGACAACTGCGCAACGGAAAGATGACACGGCGCAGCACTCTGTAAGCAGGGGCGCGTGATACGACGTTGTGGTCGATCAGTCGCAGTTTATCCACAGGTCGTCATAAAAACGTTACATTTTGCGACACCAGCAGCTAACCTTTGATGATGATGAAACGGTTCGCATATCTGTTCCTCGTTTGCTTTGCCCTGCCGGTCAGCGGGCTTGGGGAAATGTCCGATGTCAGTTGCGATGACAAGGCCCGGATGACCGAAACTCTCAAACAGGTCTGGGGCGCGGAGCGTCAGGGCATGGGTCTGCGCGATCCCGAAACGATGCTTGAAATCTGGGTCACGGCCCGGAATGGCGATTGGCTGATCTTGCAAAGTTATGCCAACGGAACATCCTGCATTGTCGCAATGGGCGAACATTGGGAAGGTTTGGGCGCAAACCCGGCCTAAGGGCCCGGTCCCGCTTGCCCGGTGTCTTTGCGTATTTTGACTTTGGGGGTGCACCCCGGGACGGACGGCGCTAGACCATGCGCATTGTTATAATGAGGTCCGCCATGCAGATCGTCACACTGATCACGACACCCACCGAACGTAATCTGGATGCCGCGCTGGTGGACAGTTTGCGCAACGCGTGGGGCGGGGGCGATGCCAACTGGCTGGCCGTGGACGAAGCCGCAGAGTTTGCAATTCCGGTCGCACCGGACAATCAGTGGGATGTCTGGACCGATCTGCAAAATGCATGCGTCGATCTGGTCGTGCAGCCGCTCAAGGACCGCCGCAAGAAGATGCTACTGGCTGATATGGACAGCACCATGATCCGTCAGGAATGTATCGATGAATTGGCCGCCGAGGCCGGGGTTGGGGCGCGTGTCGCCGACATCACGGCACGGGCCATGAACGGCGAACTTGATTTCGAAGCCGCCTTGATCGAGCGTGTCGGCCTGCTCAAAGGCCTGCCAGAGACGATGATCGAGCAGGTGTTGGATGAACGTATCAGCCATATGCCGGGGGGGTATGAGTTGGTGAACACCATGAAGGCAAATGGCGCTTATGCGGCGCTTGTTTCTGGCGGTTTCACAGCATTTACAGCACGTGTCGCGGCCGCTCTTGGATTTGACGAGAACCGCGCGAACACATTGATCGCGGCGGACGGCAAACTGACCGGCGAGGTTGGCCGACCCATCTTGGGCAAAGCCGCAAAGGTCGAGGCGCTGCAAGAGATCACCGCGCGGTTGGGGATTTCCCCGCAAGACGTTCTTGCCGTCGGCGATGGCGCAAATGATCTGGGGATGCTGACACTGGCCGGAACCGGGGTCGCATTGCACGCCAAACCAACCGTACAAGAGCAGTGCGACGTGCGGATCAATCACGGCGATCTGACAGCGCTGTTGTACATCCAAGGCTACAGCCGTGACGCCTTCGTGACCTAGCAGGTTTCGGGACGGATTGGCCTTACGACAGCTTTGCCCTAACTCAGTCGGGTGGGGTTAGGGCTCAGAGGATGTGATGCGGCTTTTTGGACTGACTATTCTTTGCGCGGTGATTGCGTCCCCTGTGATGGCCATCGTCGTTGACGGTGACATCGTTCAGCAGGAAGGCGACGGGGAATTTGTCATTCTGGAAACAGAAGCCCCCTTTGCTGTGGGGCAAGATAACTTCAACACTGACAATCTTTATGCGTTCAACGAAGATCAAAACATTGTTCTGGATGCGCCGGTGCGTGTCGATATCGGGAGCGAGACAGGGCTGCTCGCTGCCGGCACCGAAGTTGCCAGCCATTATGTGTTCTTTGATGGCACGGAAGGGTCGCATATTGGTTTTGTCGACTTTGATGCGCCGATCTTAGGGATTGCAGCGTTTCAGGATACGATGGCCGCAACGGATTTTCTGGCCAACAACAGCGTGACCTACATCGGCACTGAACTGCGTGGTCTTGAACGGGGTGACTACGTCTGGATCGACGAAGAACAGCCGACGCGCCTATGGGTCTTTTGGGCGGGGTCATCGCCGGGTGACTACGTGCGCGTCTTTACCGAGCGGTCTGTTGGCGCTTTGATGATGTGACGCTTGGGGGCTTGCGCTTTGGCGCGGGTCCACGGCACAAAGCAGCATGGATAAGACATTGAAACCGGCTACCCTTGCCGCACATGCGGCTGGCGCACTTGATCCGCAATCAGGCGGCGTCGTGCCTGCATTGCAGCCTTCGACGACATATCTCCGGGATGAAGACTATCAGTTGATAAGGCCTGACAATATTTATTCACGCGCGGACTCCGATAATCTGCGTCAGGCAGAAGAAGTGTTACGCGCGCTGGAAGGCGCAGAAGAGACGTTTCTGTTCCCATCTGGCATGGCAGCGATAGCAGCTGTGTTTCGGACCCTGCCAAATGGCGGCACCGCGATCCTGCAGTCCGGCATCTATTGGGGCACGACGGCGTGGGTCAGGGATTTCTGCGCGCGGCGCAGCATCACACTGATCGAAGTTGATGCGGATGATTTGGTCGCGACATGTCAGGGACAGGCGGCTGACTTGGTTTTTGTAGAAACCCCTTCAAATCCGTGGCTCAAGACGGTTGACCTGCGCGCTGTCGCGGATGCTACGACAGCGGCATTGGTCGTTGATGGTACAGCGGCTACCCCAATCCTGACCCGGGCGCTCAACCACGGAGCTGACATCGTGATGCATTCAGCGACCAAGGCGATCAATGGTCATTCCGATGTGCTTGCCGGGGTGCTGTCGGCCCGGACGAAAAACACTGAAATCTGGGATATGATCCGCACGGACAGGAAAATGGCCGGTGCAATCCTTGGCCCGTTTGAGGCGTGGATGCTGACGCGTGCCATGCGCACCCTGCCCCTGCGGGTCGAGCGGATGTCACAAAACGCCCAAGCGCTGGCCGCGCACCTGTTGGCGCATCCGGCGGTTGCGGATGTGTTTTATCCCGGCCTGCCATCGCATCCCGGGTTTGACGTTGCACAACGGCAGATGCAGGGCGGCTTTGGCAGTCTGCTTTCGGTTTTGGTCAAGGGGGATGGTGCCGACGCGCTGCGCGTTGTCGGGAACCTGCAGCTTTTCTTGCGTGCCACGTCACTTGGCGGCGTGGAAAGCCTGGTGGAACACCGGCACACGATTGAACCGCACACCGGCATTCCGGAAAACCTGATCCGTGTGTCTGTCGGGATCGAGGATATCGGTGACTTGATCGCCGATTGGGATCAGGCGCTGGGCTAGTCTTCGACCGGGCCGCCTGCCTCTTTCCAATCGCCAAAGCCACCGATGTTGGTCACATGTGCGAAACCCATGTCCTTGAGCGTCTTGCCAGCAAGAGCGGCCTGCCCACCCGCACCGCAGATCAGATAAAGATGGGCGCCTTTTTGTAGCGCGTCGTTGTGAAACGGCGTCGCGGGATCTGCGACAAATTCCATCATGCCGCGCGCGATGCGATGCGCGCCCTTGATTGTACCGGTCTTTGCAATCGCACCACTATCGCGCACATCAACAAATACACCGCCACCGGCATTGTATTTGGCAACCGCGTCTTCGGCGCTCATCCGCGGGACAACGGCGTTCGCTTCGTCCATAAAATCTTTTGCTGCTTTCATCGGAACTCTCCCTTGTGATGTCATACAAGTAAGTAAGCGCTCGGTTCCAAATAGCCAGAGCCAAAAAAAAGCCCGGACACAAGGTCCGGGCAAGTCCAACAGGGAGGTGGAGATATAACCCGATCTCCGGCGGGATTCTTGGGAGCCCGGTGACCCGACAGGGAGGGGCCTGATCACCGGGAGGAGTACTTCTACGCCACTAATCTATAGCCACCGGATTCGGTCACAAGAAGGCGCGCATTTGACGGATCTGGTTCTATTTTTTGACGAAGACGGTAAATATGTGTCTCTAATGTGTGCGTGGTCACGCCGGCATTATAGCCCCAAACCTCGTGCAAGAGCACATCACGGGCGACGACACCTTCGGTCGCACGATAGAGAAACTTCAGGATATTCGTCTCTTTTTCGGTCAGGCGAACCTTCTTTTCGTCCTCTGTCACAAGCAGCTTTTGGGCTGGTTTGAACGTATACGGCCCAAGCTGGAAAACAGCGTCTTCGGACTGTTCATGGGTGCGCAACTGGCTGCGGACACGCGCCAAAAGAACGGGGAATTTGAACGGCTTACTGATGTAATCGTTTGCGCCAGCGTCCAGACCATAAATGGTATCAGCATCGCTGTCTTGCGCGGTCAACATCACGATCGGGCACTTCACACCCTGCTTGCGCATCACACGGCAAAGCTCGCGGCCATCCGTGTCAGGCAGGCCCACATCAAGGATCATCAGATCGTAGAGACCTTCCTTGGCTTTCACCATGGCGCTCGCACCATCGTCTGCCTCAAAGACGTCAAAGTCTTCGGTCATCAGCAATTGCTCACCAAGTGCTTCGCGCAGGTCGTCGTCGTCGTCGACCAGTAGAATCTTCTTGAGTTGTCCCATGACATCCTCCTTCGTTACGTGATTAGATTTGTGCTCTGTTTACGTTTCAAACAACCAATCCATTCGCAGTTTCACACGGACGTGTGATTTGTCGTGCAAATGTTTCACTTTCGCGCGCAAACGGATATGAATTGAAACAAATCAGAGGCTGAGACGCATGGCATTCGCCCCGGACATTACAGAAAGACTGGCCCGCGCCCGCGCAGATTTGCGCATGGGCGTGCCAATTGTGCTGGACGGTGGCGCAGTAGTTTTGGCAGCCGAGACGCTGGACGCAGCCCGGCTCGCCGATTTGCGCACTTTGGGCGGCGCCCCTGTTTTGGCCGTCACAGGGTGGCGGGCCGATACGCTGAAGGCACGCGCTTACGATGGCGACATCGCGCGCATTGTTCTTCCACCAGATGCGACGTTAAATTGGGTGCGGGCCATTGCGGATCCAGCCGATGACCTGCGCGCACCGATGAAGGGCCCGCTACAATCGGTCCGCGAAGGCGCTGCAGATCTGCATCGTGCGGCGATTGCATTGGTCAAGGCCGCGCGTCTTTTGCCTGCTGTGATCGTCCTGCACTTGGACAACGCGGTGCAGTTCGCCAAGCAAAACAACCTGACACTCATTCCAGCGAACGCTGTGCTCGATACCGGGCTAAGCCCATTAAACCCGATCATCTCTGCGCGGTTGCCGTTGGATGTGTCCGAGGCCGGCCGTTTGCACATCTTTCGCCCCGATGATGGCGCGGAAGAGCATTACGCGGTCGAGATCGGCCAGCCAGACCGCGCAAAGCCGGTCCTGTCGCGGTTACATTCGGCCTGTTTCACAGGTGACTTGCTGGGATCGCTGAAATGCGACTGCGGCCCGCAGTTGCGCGGCGCGCTGGCGCAAATGGGAACCGAAGGGGCAGGGGTCCTGCTATATCTCAACCAAGAAGGGCGCGGCATCGGGCTTGCCAACAAGATGCGCGCCTATTCCCTACAGGATCAGGGGTTTGATACGGTCGAGGCGAACCACCGGCTTGGATTTGCCGATGATGAACGCGATTTCAGGATCGGCGCCGAGATTTTGAAGCGAATGGGTTTTTCTGCGGTCAGACTGTTGACCAACAACCCCGCCAAAGTCGCCAAGATGGGTGCCTGTGGAATTGACGTAAAAGAACGCGTGCCACTGAAAGTGGGCGAAAACCAACATAACCACGCGTATCTGGCAACGAAGGCCGCGAAGTCAGGCCATTTGCTTTAGTCTCCGGGCGTCGCCACATGAAGCAGGCGCCATTTGAAACGGGCGGTTGGGACGCTCTCACAAACATAAACTATGGTTTATCCGGCAATATGAAACACACCGACCTTGTCCTCACACCGACCCATTTGCGGTTTATGAACAGGCGTTTTCCCTGCACGATTGGGCGGGGTGGTTTGACTTCACGTAAGGCCGAAGGGGATGGTGCAACACCACGGGGTACCCACCGTCTTGTGGGCATGCTTTACCGGGCTGATCGCATGGCAAAACCCGCGGATTGGGCCCTGCCAATCGGCCCATTTGACCTGTGGTCAGATGACATAAAAGACCCCGACTACAACATGATGGTACGCGCCCCGCATGCCTTTAAACATGAGCTTTTGCGCCGTGCAGACCCGATGTATGACCTTGTCATTCTGACCGATTGGAACTGGCCTTATGCGGTCAAGGGCCGGGGCTCCGCGATTTTTATCCACGCGTGGCGCGGGCCGGGTCGCCCGACGGCCGGATGTGTGGCGTTAAGGCCCGATCATCTGCGTTGGATCGCGGCCCGTATCCGGCATGAAACCCGACTTGTTATCGCATAACTGCTGGCATCGCGCATAAACTTGGGTCACTGCAGCAAGGGACGCCCAATGAAACACCAAGGCCCATTCATGACACCCCAAGAAATTTCCGAACTTCCCTACCGCCCGTGCGTGGGCATTATGATGGTCAATCCGCGCGGGCATGTCTTCGTGGCCCAACGCAAAGACCGCGACACAGATGCGTGGCAGATGCCGCAAGGTGGCGTTGATAAAGGCGAAAAGACCCGCGATGCTGCACTTCGCGAATTGGAAGAAGAAACCAGCGTACCCCCCAATCTGGTCACGATCGAGGCTGAAAGCATGGGGCTCATTCGCTATGATCTGCCGCATGAGCTGGTGCCGAACATTTGGAAGGGCCGGTATCGCGGACAAGAGCAGAAGTGGTATCTGATGCGGTTCCACGGACTGGACAGCCAGATCAACCTTGAGACAGAGACACCAGAGTTCACAGCATGGCAATGGATGGCGCCCGATAAACTCGTGGCCAGCATTGTCCCATTCAAGCGCGTCGTGTATGAACAGGTCCTCGAAGAATTCGGAGCCGCCCTGTGAAACCTCTTCTGTTAGCCGCCGCTCTTGCAACTGTCAGTGCACAAGCACAGGCCCTTAGCTGCATGCGGCCCGATCCGATACAGACATTCCAGAACGTGGCGGCCTCGGCTGACGGCTACTTCGTTCTTTATGGACAGCTGTCTTTTGATCCCGACGACCTGCCGGTCCGTGATTTGTCACAGCAGGGCGCTGACCCCGCGCCAATCGCGGCGCGTTTCGCGGGCAAAGGCCTGACGCGTCAAGGGTTCACCAATGACTACTACAGCGACGTGATCTTGCAGATCACCTGCGCCAGTGTCTGGTGTGGGTCTGCACGCAGCGGTGTGGATGCGCTCTATTTCGTGCGCGCCACCGAACCGCCAGTTACTATGATAGCGTCCCCATGTGGCGGCCTGATCTTCGAAGAGCCAAGTCAGGCGGTCCTGGACATGATCACAAGCTGCATGCAGGGCGGGCCCTGCTCACCGCAACCTTTGCAATAAAGCCATTGACGGATGACCATCCGGCGGCAGGCCGACGGTGCGTTGATAGGCGCGAATAGCGCTGCGCGTATTCGGCCCAATCCGCCCATCGACCCCTTGCGTTGAGAACCCGGCATTCGTCAGCAGTTGCTGCAACTCGCGCCGCTCGGAACGGCGCAATCGCCGCTCATCCGCCGGAAACGGGGTTTGGAACGGGCCAGCACCGCGAATGCGGTCCGACAGATGTCCAACGCCAAAAATATACGCCTCTGCGTTATTGTAGCGACTGATTACGTCGTAGTTGCGGAACAACAAAAACGCAGGTCCACCGACACCTGTCGGCGTGCTGAGCGTCGCATCTCCGTAGTTTGGTACAGGCTGCCCATCAACGCCAACCACCCCAAGACGTCCCCAGTCGGTTGGGGCGCGGGTCACACTGCGCCCGGTTTGGTTAAAGTCAAAGCCTGATGGCAAGCGCACTTCGACACCCCAAGGCTGTCCCTTGCGCCAGCGGAACTGCCGCAGATAGGCCGCCGTTGACGCCAACGCATCACTGGGATCGTCGGACCAGATGTCGCGTCGTCCATCACCGGTGAAATCGACAGCATAGGCCTCGTAGGACGTTGGCATGAACTGGGTATGTCCCATCGCACCGGCCCATGATCCAGTCATATTGCGCGGCGCAACATCCCCGTTTTGCAGGATTTTCAGCGCGGCAATCAGCTGGTTCTCAAAAAAGGCGCCGCGCCGTCCATCGTAAGCCAATGTCGCAAGGGTCGAGATCAAAGGCGTGTCGCCGCGCCGCGCGCCATAGTTGCTCTCCATCCCCCAAAAGGCCACGACTACATGCGGTTCCACGTCAAAGCGGGCCTCGATCTGGGACAAGAGCGTTGCATAACGCTGGACCTGTTCGCGGCCATTGCTGACGCGCGCATCCGACACGGCTGTGGCCAGATAATCGGCCATAGGCCGGACAAACTCGGCCTGATTGCCGTCACGCTCTACGCTATCGGTCAGATAGCGGACATTCGCGAAGGCCGCATCAAACGTGCGATCAGATATGCCTGCTGACCGGGCACGGCCCCGAAACCGCGCGATCCAGTTTTGAAAACCCGCACTTTGCGCCACTGCCAGATGCGGCACGGTCAGCGCCGATACTGCGGTTGCCATGAATTGCCTGCGTTTCATTTCCGCCTCCTGTTTTTTCTTCAGGTTATAGCAAAGTGACGCGGGCTGTAATCAACTCTTGTTCACGGTGCGGCTTTTTGCCGGTAAGCTCGGAGACAGCGACATGAAAGGCGGCATCGTGATGAAACATCCTTTTTCCAGCGACAAAGTGGCGAATGTCTTTGCCGGTTTCCCCAAAGCAGAACGCGATATGGCACTCAGATTGCGTGATCTCATCTTTGAGGTGGCGGGCACCATCCCAGAGACAGGCCAGATCGAAGAAACCCTGAAATGGGGACAACCTGCCTATCTGACACCAGAGACGAAATCAGGAACGACCCTGCGTGTCGGCATGGCCAAAGGCGGCGGCACCGCGATCTTTGCGCCTTGCAGCACCAATATCATCAGCAGCTATGCGGCGACGTTTCCCAATGAGGATAAGATCGAAGGGAACCGTGCCGTGATCTTCAAAGACCCCGATGAGATTGTGACAGACCGGCTAAGGCTGCTGGTCCGGCATGGGCTGACGTATCATTTGGTAAAAGGTTAAGCGGACAAAGAGTGATTTCGCTGTGTTTGCGCAAATGACTGCTTCGCAGATTCCCTCATTGAATGTCATCTACTTTTTTTGAGAATATGTAAACAGAACCGCATATAAGTATGAGGGCCCCCATAAGACCAAAAGCAATCCGGTATTGGGTTTCAACGTCAAATCCCGCATTGGCCGCAACATCAAGGACTGAACCAAAGCCGAGTTGCATGGCTGGGATTGCAGCTACAGAAACAAGCGAAAGCAAAGTCGATGCTCGACCAAGCATATGGTCGGGAACTGCCCGTCGCATGTGTGCACCTAGGGGGATATAGAACTGTTGGAGAAAGACCATAGCCAACAGGAGGGTGATTGAGGTTGTTGGACTGGATGTTTTCAGAACGGCCAGCAGGATAAGCATTGATCCGGAAAGGCAGACGGCTGTAAGTATCACGCGCTTTCTTGATTTGGCCCTCCGGTCCATTAGCCCGAAAGCATATCCTGCGACGATAGCGGCCGAGAACAAGAGCAATAGAACGCCACCCGCCTGCTCTGGAGAAAGTCCTATTGCGTCTTGCAGGTAGGGGCCTCCCCACAGACCGGTGATGGCAGTGATTGGCGCATATGTTACCGCACCCAACACAAGTATCCTCAGGAACTCTGGTTGGGATAGGAGCGTGAGAAACCCCTGTTTGGCAGCATCCGTATCGGTTTGTGTTGTCTCTGTTGTCCCAGACTTTATGGAACGAAATACAACAAGGGAGAGCAGAAGCGTTGTCGCAGCCACGCCTGAAAAAATGACTGGCCATGACATTCGCTCAAGTGCAAAGGCGAGAGGATACGTCCCAAGCAACCCACCAATCCCGCCAAGTGTCACGACCAAACCACTGACATAACCAAAGTCATTGCTTGTGAAGTTCCGTGCGATGATGACGTGCGTTGCGGCCCCCATCGCGGCGAGCCCAATCCCGATTAAGACTCTGGATAGAAGCATCCCTTCGAAGCTGTTGGCGAAGGCAAAAATTGCAGTCCCAATTGCGATAATCAAAATGCAAAGGCTCAGGACAATACGTGGCCCCTTCTTGTCCAGTGCAACACCAAAGGGTGCCTGCGCCAAGATAGTGGCGAAGAACATGGCCGAAACCAAACCACCGATTGTCGCAGCAGATAGCGCAAACCGATCCATTAGGATTGGAGTGAACACGCCTCCTGACGCACGGTGAAACTGGCCAAGCGCAAATATCCCTACACACACGAAGAGAACAATGAGTTGGTGTGGATTGTAGCGAGACGAAGAAAACATGCTGAAGAGTTAATTGATAAAGCTGCCGTTCGCCATCCCGCAGCAGTCAAGAAACTTTGGGCTCCAAGCGGTCATTTACCTCCCTACTTCCGCGTCCGTTTCACCTTCCGCGCCGTTTTCGCCGCCTTCTTGCGCGCTGACCCAACTTTGCGCTTTGGCGGCTTGCCCCGCCCGCGCGATGGCCCACGCGGCATCACCCGGTCTTCCAGTGTCAGCAATTCAACAATTAGCCCGCCTGTTACCGGGGCCGCCTCGGCCAGTTTGACGGTCACCCGCTGCCCCAGGCCAATCACCATGCCGCTGTCAGACCCCATCAAGGTCTGGCTGTCCCCATCATAGTGGAAATATTCGCGTCCCAACGTGCGGATCGGGATCATCCCATCAGCCCCGGTTTCATCCAGCTTCACAAAGACCCCGAACTTCGCAATCCCGCTAATCCGCCCGGTCAGTTCCGCCCCGATCCGATCCGATAGGAAGGCTGCAAGATAGCGATCTGTCGTGTCGCGTTCTGCCGTCATCGACCGGCGTTCCGTATCGCTGATCTGCTTGGCGGTCTCGGTCAGATGCTCCACATCCCACGGGCTTAGCCCATCATCGCCCCAGCCATGCGACGCGACCAAGGCGCGGTGTACGATCAGGTCGGCATAGCGCCGGATGGGCGAGGTGAAATGGGCATAAGCCCGGAGCGCGAGGCCAAAGTGGCCGAAGTTTTCGGGGAAGTAATAGGCCTGCGTCATCGACCGCAGCGTGGCAATGTTGATCAGCTCATCATTTTCGGTGCCAGTGGCCCCTTTCAGCAGCTTATTCAGATGGGCGGTTTTCAAAACCTGCCCTTTGGCCAGAACCAAGCCCGATGCATTCGCGACCTCGCGCAGCGCCTCCAGCTTTTCGGGGCTAGGTTCTTCATGCACCCGGAACAGCAGCGGCGACTTCTTTGCGATCAACGTCTCAGCAGCAGCGACATTCGCCAGCACCATAAATTCTTCGATCAGGCGGTGGGCATCCAGACGCTCTTTGTAATTCACCGAAGTCACTTTACCCGCATCATCCAGCACGATCTGCCGCTCTGGCAGGTCCAGCTCTAACGGCTGGCGCTGGGCGCGCGCTTTCATCAAGGCGGCGTAGGCATCGTAAAGCGGCGTGATGATGTCATCCATCATCGGCGCAACTTTGTCATTTGGACGGCCATCAACGGCCTCTTGCACTTCCTCGTAGTTCAGCGAGGCGGCAGATTTCATCAAACCACGATGAAAGACATGGTCAATCTTGTTCCCCACCGCATCAATGCGCATCGCCACGGCGAGACAGGCGCGCTCGACACCTTCGTGCAGCGAGCATAGGTCGCCAGACAAACGGTCCGGCAGCATCGGCACAACACGATCAGGGAAATAGGTCGAGTTGCCACGCTTGCGCGCCTCACGGTCCAGTTCCGAACCGGGGGTGACATAGTGGGCGACATCGGCAATCGCGACCCAGATGATGAAACCACCCGCGTTCTTTGGGTCAGGATCAGGCTCCACGAAACAAGCGTCATCATGGTCGCGCGCATCCCACGGGTCGATGGTGACAAGGGGAAGGTCGCGCAAATCCTTGCGGCCTTTCAGACCGGCGGGCTTGGCCGCATCCGCCTCTGCCACAACCTCATCGGGGAAATGATCGGGGATGCCGTGCTGGTGAATGGCAATCAGCGATACTGCACGCGGCTCTGTTGGATCACCCAATCGGGCGACGATACGCGCCTTGGGCAAGCCCATCCGGCCCTTTGGCCCGGCTTGCTCGGCCTCGACCAATTCGCCATCTTTCGCGCCACCCGTGGCACCCGCCGCGACGGTCCATTGCTTGTCAGACCCTTTGTCGATGGGCAGGACACGGCCCCCTTCCGACGCTTGCCGAAACACCCCCAGAATACGCTGGGGGTTCGTGCCGATGCGGCGGATCATGCGGGCGGTGTGGCTGTGGTCTTCGGTTTTGTCGACGGTCAGGCGGCCCAGGATGCGGTCGCCCGGCCCAAGTGCGGGATCGCTCGAACGCAGCATCATCAAGATGCGCGGCTCGGCCCCTTCGCCTTTCCATTCCAATGGGCGGGCAAACAGATCGCCATCACCATCAGCACCAACCACTTCCAGCACCGCCACCGGCGGCAACTCCTCGGCATCGCGGTAGGAACTGCGCCGCTTGGTCAGCTTGCCTTCTTCTTCCAGCTCTTTGAGCAGGCGTTTGAGGTCAATACGCGCGGCCCCTTTGATGCCAAAGGCCTTCGCGATGTCGCGTTTGGCGGCTTTGGTGGGGTGTTCGGAAATCCACGACAGGATTTCGGCTTTGGAAGGAATACGTATCATGATCCCCGCCTAGCACGACCGCGTGCGGGCGTCATCACAACTCTCGGATCATGTCCTGATGAGGGATGCCTGCGTCATCATAAAACGGGCCAGTCGCGACAAAGCCAAGGCGGGCATAGAACCCGATAGCATGATCCTGCGCGCCCAGCTTGGCATGAGTCGTGCCAGATTGGTCGCGCAGATAGTCCATTGATGCATTCACCAAAGCCGCACCCAGACCCGTACCGCGCTGTTCAGGCAGCACGCAAATCCGACCAATCTTGCCGATAGAGCCATCCATCAGAATGCGGGCCGTTCCCACCGGTCGGCCCTCGACAGTAGCCAGCAAGTGCACACCCACCGGATCAAAATCGTCGATTTCATCCGCCTCTGCGATCCCTTGTTCATCAATGAACACCCGTCGGCGCAATGCAATGCAGGGCGCGTAGTCCGTAACAACTTTGATCATGCAAAGTAATCCTGCAAAATCCGCGTATAGATGGCTTTCAACTGGCCGATCTGGTCCACTGCGACACGCTCATCCACCTGATGCATGGTCTTTCCGACCAGACCGAACTCGACCACTGGACAATGGGCTTTGACAAACCGTGCGTCCGATGTGCCACCCGATGTCGACAATTCTGGTTTACGTCCGGTTTCGGCCTCGACGGCGCAGGCTACCAGATCAGACAGTTCTCCGGGCGGCGTGACAAAGCTTTCGCCGGACACTTTCACCTGCATGTCGACCCGCACGCCAAACGTCTGTGCAACACGATTGGCCTCTTGCTGCATCCATGTTTGCAGGCCTGTGCTATCATGGGCGTCGTTGAAGCGGATGTTCACGCAGGCCTTGCTTTGCGACGGGATCACATTGGTGGCCGGGTTGCCGGTATCGATGGTCAGCACCTGCAAGGACGACGGATCAAAATGATCTGTGCCCTCATCCAGCGCGCGCGATGACAAGACATCCATCAGCCGCGCCATCGCAGGCATCGGGTTCTTGGCACGATGCGGATAGGCGGCATGGCCTTGCTGCCCAGTGATCGTAAAGAACGCAGTCATGGACCCGCGACGTCCGATTTTCATCGCCTCACCCATCACATCCGGGCAGGTCGGCTCGCCCACCAGACAGACAGTCATGGCTTCATTGTTGGCATCCATCCAGTCCAACAAGGCGGTGGTACCATCCAGGGCGTCAGCCTCTTCATCGCCAGTGATGGCAAGAACGACCGCGCCGTCCGGTGGGGTCTCATTCACAAAATCAATCGCCGCAGCGGCAAAGGCGGCGACACCAGATTTCATATCGGTGGACCCGCGCCCATAAAGATAACCATCTTTAATCTCGGCCCCAAAAGGGGGCATCGTCCAAGCGGCCTCATCCCCCAACGGCACAACATCGGTGTGCCCGTTAAAGCCAAAAGTCCGATTGGCACCCCGACGGCCCCAGCGGGCATAAAGGTTGGAAATACCCCCACGATCCACGCGGGTGCAGGTAAACCCGCCCTTGGCCAGCAAATCTTCCAGCAGCACCAATGCGCCGCCTTCCTCGGGGGTGACGGAGGGACAGCGCACAAGGTCGGCGGTCAAGGCAACGGGATCGGTTGGCATATCAGGTCTCCTTTGCCCCATGGCTAGCGGGAAGGGGCCGGGGATGCAATTTATGCGCTGACAACAAAGGTGTGGATCGTAAACACAACCGCGTCGGTGCGTGGCAATCGTAAGATGCACTGTCGCTCGGAGCGGGTGAATGGTGTCTCCTGCCCATCCATCTTCTTGTAGGGTTGATGCAGGTCCGCATCGCTATAGCGCAGTTTGTTAAATCGCCAGAGCGGCCTGCCGACCTGCACCCCATCAAACAGGCGTTGCACACGGCGGGCGATATTGTCGTCATATTCATCAACCGGATCGTGGATGCCGGTCAAAGGGCGATTGACTTTCTCGGCCAGTCGCCAATTGGCCGGAAAGCAAAGAACTGCGCTGGTCATGACATGCTCTGCCCCGCGCTTTTCCAGCACGCAAATATCTTCCTGCACCAGATGGCCGAGTGTGTGCAGCGGTGCATCCCAATCAATCGGGACGGTCCGTGCGTCCGGGCACGTGACGCTGCTGTCTGACACCAAAAACCCCCGATTGGGCAGTATTTTCAACGCCTCGGTCAGAATCTCCTGACCGGTTTCCAAGGTGGCCGTGTCTTCAGAGAGGACCGCAGCCTTACGTGCTGCCATCAATTGCGCGCGGTAGGCCATCTGCCGGGCATAGGCGTCGTCGACACGCAACCAGTCATCTGCACCGCAAGGCATCGTGCCGGGCAGTTGGGCTTCGGTAGTATGCGCATCGGGTAACGCGTCTTGCAAGATTACCATCACGGCCCCCGTCGCCTAGACCTTGTCAAAGAACGGGGTCATTTGTGCGACGATCACGCTGTTTTCTGCGCGGGCACGTTGCATCAGCGCTTTTTCATCGTCCGAAATATCATGCCCCTCGGCCAGCCGCTCGTCCAAGGTGCCATAGCCGGAGACATCCAGCGGGGCCAAATCGGCTTGCTTGAGGATCGCCACTGTTTCACGGACAGCTTCGGCTTCATCCACGCCGCTGGCGTAACACATCAGGGCCGCACCCGTGGCCTCTTCGGGCAGACCGTCGCCTGCGTTGCGACCCACCTCGACAAGCAGGGTATAGACCTGCTGGCGACTTTCTTTCTTGGTCATGTGGTCTCTTTCTCTTCCCAGCGCGATCGAACCGCCCAGATCGTCGAGACGATGATGACAATCTGCAAAGGCGCGTAGATCACCAGCATCAGCGCAAGGATACGCCAGAACAGCGTCAGGTTCATCACCGTGGTCAGCGTCACGGCAGGCAAAAACAGAGCGGCCAGCAAAACTGAGATGATCACGATATCTGCGGCGACAGGCAGCCATGCCGCCTTGAACGACGGGCGCACGCCAGCCGCAATACGCTTGCGCGCGACTATGCGGCTGATGATCACTTAGTCCCGCAGCAGATCATTGATGCCGGTCTTCGAACGGGTCTTCTCATCCACCCGTTTCACGATCACAGCGCAATACAGATTGATGTTGTTCTTGCTGGGCATAGAGCCTGCAACCACCACCGAATAAGGGGGTACCTCGCCATACATGACCTCGCCGGTTTCGCGGTCGACGATCTTGGTCGATTGACCGATGAACACACCCATGCCAAGGACAGAGCCCTCGCGCACGATACAGCCTTCGACAACCTCGGACCGGGCCCCGATAAAGCAATTGTCCTCGATGATCGTTGGGCCCGCCTGCATTGGCTCCAAAACGCCGCCGATACCCACACCACCGGACAAATGCACGTTTTTGCCGATCTGTGCGCAAGACCCGACAGTGGCCCAGCCATCAACCATAGACCCTTCATCTACATAGGCGCCAAGGTTCACAAACGAAGGCATCAGCACCACGTCCTTGGCGATATAAGCCGAGCGACGCACGATAGAGCCGGGAACAGCGCGAAAGCCTGCGTCGCGCCATTGGTTTTCGCCCCAACCGTCAAATTTGGATGGCACCTTGTCCCACCAGGTTGTTCCGCCGTTGCCACCAGAGATCGGCTCCATGTCATTGAGGCGGAAGGACAGCAAAACCGCCTTCTTGGCCCATTGGTTTACATGCCAGCTGCCATCGTCCAGCTTTTCCGCTACGCGCAGCTTGCCACTATCCAAAGCGTTCAGCGTGTCCTCGATGGCTTCGCGGACCTCACCCTGCGTGGCGGTGTTGATGGTATCGCGGGCATCCCACGCGGCTTCGATGGCGGTCTCTAGGGTGGCATTGGACATGGTGGGGCTCTCCGGTCAGATGATTTCAGAGGCTTCTAGCGGGGCAGGGCGCATCAATCAACGCCACTTGATCGAACATCCCATTGAGGGTGTTTGCATCTCCGGCCCATGCCCGGTCTGAGCGATCAGACGCATCCCATTGACCAATTCCGGGGTGCGTCCGGACGGATCACCCATGCCGGCATCATCAATGCGGCCACGGTATTGCAATCCGCCCTGCGCGTCGTAACCAAAAAAGTCCGGCGTGCAAACGGCACCGTACGCCTGACCAACCGACTGATCCGCATCGACCAGAAAGGGCGCGGTCAGACCATGGGTCGCGGCAAACCGCATCATATTCTCAGGACTGTCTGCGGGATACGCCGCCCAATCATTCGACATGATGCAGGCCACGCCAATGCCTTCGGCTTGCAGGGTTTGGATGTCGGCTACCAGCCTTTCGATGATTGCGATGACATAGGGGCAATGGTTGCAAATAAAGGCGACCAACAGCCCGTTTTCACCCATCAAGCTGTCTCTGGAATGAGTCACCCCGTCTGGCGTCGCGAGTGAAAAATCCGGGGCAGGGGCTCCAAAATCGCAAATTGGGGTTTTCAACAGCATGGCGTGTCCTCTCACGTTTCTGCGTATTTGCATTGCATCTTGGGCCCGGTCAGGCAAGCTTGGCCGCAAACAAGGCAGGATACCGATTTTATGAAAGACAACCGTCACCACCCGTTCCGCGACAGCCACCAAGACCGCGAGGCGGCTAGCCATATCCCCGATACACCGCAAACACGTGCGCCCTCTTATGCGCTGGCCTTTGCTGACGAGAACTTTATGTGCCGCGAAGAATTGCGCCCGGTACGGTTGCAGTTGGAACTTCTCAAGCCGGAAATGCTGATGAATGAGGCGGACATCAATTCGACTATCGTTCTGTTTGGTGGCGCACGTATCCCAGAGCCCGCCAAGAAAGACAGTGCGCGCACCCAAACTCTGGCGGACCTGTCGCAATATTATGAAGAAGCGCGCCGCTTTGCGCACATGATGACAGCCAAGTCGCTGGAAACCGGCGGCACAGATGATGTGATCGTCACAGGTGGCGGTCCCGGCGTGATGGAGGCGGGCAACCGCGGCGCCCAAGAGGCCGGCGGGCGCTCTATCGGGCTCAATATCGTTTTGCCGCATGAGCAGGCACCAAACGAATATGTCACGCCAGAGCTTTGCTTCAACTTCCATTATTTTGCGATCCGCAAGATGCATTTCCTGATGCGCGCGTCTGCCGTCTGTGTGTTTCCGGGTGGTTTTGGAACTTTGGACGAAACATTCGAGGCGCTGACCCTGATCCAGACCGGACGGATGGAACAGGTGCCGTTCTTGTTGTTCGGGAAATCTTTTTGGGAAAAGATCATCAATTGGGACGCGCTGGCTGACGCAGGAACCATCTCGGCCGATGACCTGAAGCTGTTCCGCTTTGTCGAAACCGCCGAAGAGGCGATGGAGGCTTTAGCAACGTGGGAAGGCAAAGGCGAAAAGCGCGGTGTCATCCCGGGGCGTTAGGATAGGCATAGCTGGTGGGGGCTCTCAATGGCCCTCATCATGCAACGCGCGTTGCGTCGATTGATCAAGCAGAAACGATATCAGAGGGGACTTCCAGCGCTTGCATCGGGGTGTCGTCGGGGTTGCGAATGGCCTGAATAGCGGCCTTTGCCAAGAAATCGCCAGCCGTATTAACCTGTTCTGCAATCGTCAGAATATCCGCACGAAACAGTTTCAGAAATGGCATCGCTTCTTTGGAAAAGACATCAATCTGCTGACCGACCTGCGCGCCATGCTGTTCCACTGCGGCAACCGCAGCCATCGCAGATGAGGTTGAAGCCGTGATGACGCCGTCAATTTCCGGGCGCTCTTGCAGCAGGGAACGCAAGTCCGCGACGACGTCGGCGCTGGGGGTATCGCTGGTGATATTCTGCGCAATCGTCACATTCACATCTGCTGCTTTTGCGCTTTCCAGAACACCGGCCATCATATGCTGCGCATAATTGTGGGCGGCAGGCGGGGCGACGACATGTATGTTCTTGCGGCCGCGCGCTGCCAGCTGTTTGACGGCAAGACTGCCAAAAGCGCCATTGTCGAAATCATAATAGGCATGCTGATCGGCCCAGTTCGTCCGCCCGTGGGTCGCAAAAGGAAACTTGCGGTCCATCAGATAGGCCACACGCGGATCCTCGGCCTGGATCTGGTTCATGATGACGGCGTCGGCGGATCCGGTTTCCACGATATAACGGACGGGCTCCATCGGGTCTTGATCCGGGAAAAACGGTGTGACGACCAGATGAAATGGCGTGTCGCGCAGGCCACTTGCAACGGATGCAATCAGACGGGCGGTATGGCTCATTAAATCATGCTCTGTCGACATCACCAGACTAATCACATTCGTGCGCCCGGTCCGTAGGCGCACACCAGCGCGGTTTGGGACATAGCCAATTTCATGCGCAATCTTGCGGATCAGCTTCTTGGTTTCACTGCCAATGTCGGGTGCGTCGTTCAGTGCACGCGACACAGTCGGAACTGCCAAGCCGCTCATGCGCGCAATGGTCTTTAGCGTCGGCTTGGCATCCGACGGCGCGCGCGCGGCTGCAAGGCGAGTAGGTGCTTTGCGTTCCGGCATGACGAAGTTTCTCCTGTTTGGGCATCCGTTTTTTGGGTGCCTTTGGTCGCGACTTTGGATCAAAAACAGCATTAGAACAAAGCGTTAAATGCCAATCGCCGGTGGTGGTTAATGTTTGCTTAATTTGTCTTGCGAGGTCAATCTAAATCGTTATAGGCTCATCTACAACGATTTAGAACCAGGGAGGAGAGAATCGTGAAACTCACTACAAAACTACTCGCGGCGACGGCCATCGTCAGCGCATCGGCGGCATCCGCTGTTGAACTGGAAGTCACGCATTGGTGGACATCCGGCGGTGAAGCGGCAGCCGTTGGCAAATTTGCGGACGCATGGAACGCAACCGGAAACACATGGGTTGATGGCGCAATCGCCGGGTCCGGCGGGACAGCGCGCCCCATTATTATCAGCCGCATCTTGGGCGGTGACCCAATGGGTGCGACCCAGCTGAACCACGGCCGACAGGCCGAAGAATTGATCGAGGCCGGCCTGATGCTCGACCTCACAGACGTCGCCGAAGCGGGTGGTTGGGCGGATATCGTCAACCCTTCCTCGTTGCTTGACAGCTGCACGCTTGATGGCCGCATCTATTGCGTTCCTGTCAACATCCACTCTGCGCAATGGCTCTGGCTCAGCCACGAAGCCTATGAAAAGGCGGGTCAGCCCGTTCCTGCAGACTGGAACGAATTTGTGGCATCTGCCCCGGCTCTGGCCGAAGCAGGATTGGTCCCCCTCGCAATGGGTCAGCAGGGTTGGCAGCAAAATCTGGCGTTTGGTGCGATCACCATCGCTGTTGCTGGCACAGATGCATGGCGTGAAGTCACAGTAAACAAGAACGCTGACGTTGCACGTGGCCCGGAGTATACAGCCGTGTTCGAAGCGGTCGCTAACGCCCGTGAACTGGCGCGCGATAGCAACGTGCAAGACTGGAACCAAGCGACCAACATGGTCATTACCGGCATGGCTGGCGCACAGCTGATGGGTGACTGGGCGCAGGGTGAATTCTCTGTTGCTGAACAGGTCGAAGGCGAAGACTATTCCTGTCTGCCGGGCCTGGGTCTGAACGAAATTCTCGATACTGGCGGTGACGCGTTCTACTTCCCCGCCAACGATGATCCAGAAATCACAGCGGCTCAGAAAGAACTGGCCGCGCTCCTGATATCCCCCGAAGTGCAAGTGTCATTCAACCTCGCCAAAGGCTCCCTGCCAGTGCGCGGTGACATTGACATGGCAGCGGCCAACGGCTGCATGCAAAAGGGCCTCGGCATTTTGGCTGACGGGGGCATCCTGCCATCCGGCGACCAATCGCTGTCCGCAGATACACAGACACAGATCGAAGATCTGATGGCTGAGTTCTGGTCCGGCGACATGCCAGCGGCAGATGCCCAAGCGCGCTATGCTGACCTGATCGCAGCCGCCGACTAATACCACTCGCCTCCCGAGCGGCCTGCCTGATCCGTCAGGTGGGCCGTTTGGAGCCTGCGCAAAGGTCCGCATCAGTCAGGCCAAGTCGCCAAACAAGGGGAGCCACCATGTCAGTGGTAGAAGACGGAGCGCTGGATAGCGTCAAAGGGGCCAAACGTCCGATACGCCTTTTCCGCAATCCAATGGCCAAAATCGCCTCGATCCCGATGATCCTGACGGCAATGGTGGTCTTTGTGGGTGGCACGCTCTGGACCGTGGTCCATTCATTTTCGGGATCAAAACTCTTGCCCAAACTCAACTGGGTTGGCTTTGATCAATATGAGCGGCTGTGGGATACCCCGCGCTGGCTCATCTCTATCTCCAATCTCGCGCTCTATGGCATCTGCTCGCTTATCCTGACGCTGACGATTGGTTTCATTCTGGCCGCATTGCTCGACCGCAAAATCCGCGGTGAAAGCGCGTTTCGCACGATTTTTCTCTATCCCTTTGCACTGTCCTTCGTTGTCACCGGGATCGCTTGGCAGTGGATTTTGAACCCCGATCTGGGTCTGCAAAATCTGGTGCGGGAATGGGGTTGGACCAGCTTCAGCTTCGATCCTCTCAACGACCCCAACACCGTCATTTTCGGCCTATTGATCGCAGGTATCTGGCAAGGGTCAGGGCTGATCATGTGCATCATGCTGGCGGGCCTGCGCGGCATTGACGAAGACATCTGGAAAGCCGCTCGGGTTGACGGGATCGGCACCGCAAAAACCTACATCCGCATCGTGATCCCGATGATGCGGCCGGTGTTCATCACCTCACTGGTTCTGATCGCTTCGGGCATCATCAAGCTTTACGATCTGGTCGTCGCCCAAACCAACGGCGGGCCGGGGATCAGCTCTGAAGTGCCGGCAAAATACGTGATCGAATATATGTTCCGGGCGCAAAATTTGGGCCAGGGGTTCGCGGCCTCCACCATGATGCTGGTCTCGGTGATCATCATCCTGATCCCATGGGCCTATCTGGAATTCGGCAAAGGCATGCGCATCCTGCATTTCCTTGGCATGATGGCGCTTGTGCTGATCACGCTCGCCACCGCCGTTGCAGTGGTCGTGACATGGTCCTTCGGTTTGTCGATGTTGCTTGCGTTGGTCTGCTTTGCCATCGCCGCCGGCGCACTCACCTTCTATCTGCGTTTCGTCAAGGGGCACACACAGCATGACTGATATCGCACTGACAGGGCCGCGCGGCCCCAAGCCCAAGAAACGCTTCAGCCGTGCCAATATTTTCCTCTATGGCACGCTGATCATGGTCAGTATGTACTATCTGCTGCCGCTTTACGTGATGGTTGTAACCTCACTCAAAGGGATGCCGGAAATCCGGCTTGGCAATGTCTTTGGGCCGCCGCTAGAGGTCACGTTCCAACCGTGGGTCAAAGCATGGTCAGAGGCCTGCACGGGCGTCAACTGCGACGGCCTTTCGCGGGGGTTCTGGAACTCGGTCAATATCCTGATCCCATCCGTGGTGCTGTCCATCGCGATTGCGTCAGTGAACGGCTACGCCCTATCAAACTGGCGGTTCAAAGGATCCGAGGTGTTCTTTACCATCCTCATCCTTGGGGCCTTCATCCCCTACCAAACCATGATCTATCCTATCGTGATCCTGCTGCGCGAAATCGGTCTGATGGGTGATCTGGGTGGGTTGGTTCTGGTGCACACGATCTTTGGGATGCCGATCCTGACGCTTCTGTTCCGCAACTACTTTGCCTCCGTCCCCGAAGAGCTGTTCAAAGCCGCTCGCGTCGATGGGGCCGGGTTCTGGCGGATTTACTTTCAGATCATGTTGCCGATGGCGCTGCCGATCTTTGTGGTGGCGATTATTTTGCAGGTCACCGGCATCTGGAACGATTTTCTCTTCGGCGTGATCTACACCAAACCGGCGACATATCCGATGACGGTCCAGCTAAATAACATCGTGAACTCGGTGCAGGGCATCAAGGAATACAACGTCAATATGGCGGCCACACTTCTCACCGGCCTTGTGCCACTCGTTATCTATTTTGCATCCGGTAAGCTTTTCGTTCGGGGCATCGCAGCAGGGGCCGTCAAAGGATGAGCTATTCCGTAGAAATCAAACAACTCGATCTTGCCTTCGGGGCGGTCAAGGTTCTGCAAAACCTTGACCTGAACATCAACGAGGGCGAATTCCTTGTGCTGCTCGGCTCGTCCGGTTGCGGCAAATCCACCTTGCTGAACTGTATCGCGGGTCTGCTCGAAGTCACCGACGGCCAAATCCACATCAAAGGCAAGAACGTCACATGGGCTGAACCGTCAGAACGTGGCATCGGGATGGTGTTCCAATCCTATGCGCTCTATCCGCAGATGACGGTGAAGGGGAACCTGTCGTTTGGGCTTAAGAACGCCAAGCTCCCCAAGGATGAGATCGAGAAGCGGGTCGCGCGTGCAGCAGAAATCCTGCAAATCGGGCCGCTACTGGATCGCAAACCGGGTGCTTTGTCAGGTGGCCAACGCCAGCGTGTCGCGATTGGGCGTGCACTGGTGCGGGACGTCGATGTGTTCCTGTTTGATGAGCCGCTCTCGAACCTTGACGCCAAGCTGCGCGTCGATCTGCGCGTCGAGTTGAAACGCCTGCACAACCAGCTGCAAAACACGATGATCTACGTGACGCATGATCAGGTCGAAGCGATGACGCTCGCCGACCGGATCGCGGTCATGAAAGGCGGGGCCATCATGCAGCTTGGCACGCCGGATGAGATCTACAACCAACCTCGCAACCTCTACGTGGCTGATTTCATCGGCAGCCCGTCGATGAACTTCCTCGAAGGTCATCTGGAAGGCGGGACCTTCAAAGTCGACGACATGGTCATGCCAATGACTGGATACGACTTCGCAGCCCCCCAAACCGCTGATCGTCCCGCGGTGATCGGTATCCGGCCAGAACACGTGGTGACAGGCGAATTGGTCAAAAACGCGCCACTCCAGTTCAGGATTGAGGTCGATCTGGTCGAACCAATGGGTTCTGACACTCTCGTTTATGCGCAACTGGGTCAGCATAATTTCCGCATCCGCATGGACGGGCAAGCCACCGTCAAACAAGGCGAGACCATAGCAATTGGTGTTGATCCATCGCGCGCATCGCTCTTTGACAAAGCAACCGAGGACCGTTTGTGAAGCCACTCAACTTGGCGGGTGAATGGTCCCTGTCAGATGACAGTGGGGACTATGCCTGTCCGATCAATTTGCCCACCGATGGTATCAGCGCACTACATGATGCGGGGCTGATCCCTGATCCCTATTGGGGGCGCAACGAATATAATCTGCGCTGGATCGCGGAGCGCGATTGGGTTGCGACCCGGACGTTTGAATTGACCGATACCGATGTTGATCTGGTGTTGTCCCGGGTCGATACGATTGTTGAGGTTGTCGTGAATGACACCCTCGTTTTGACGTGCGACAACGCCTTTCGCACCTTTCGGGTCAGCCTTTCTAAAATCGCAAAAGCCGGGACCAACACGATCCGTGTGAGCTTCAAAAATTCCATCGCACATGCGGCGAAACTGCAAGACGCACAGCCATTCTATTTGCCTTACCAAGAGAGCAATAATCCAATCCCCAACGTCAATCTGCTGCGCAAGCCGCAATGCGATTATGGTTGGGATTGGAACATCGCGCTGGCACCCTTTGGCATCTATGGCGATATGCGGATTGAGCAGGCGACAGCGCCGCGCATAGACGGGGTTATGGTCACGCAGGATCACACCGGCGACGGGGTGCATCTTGCGATAAAGGTGACTGTGTCCAATTTTGAAGGCGAAGTTTCGGCCACGATTGCGGGGCATACGGTGTACGTACAGTGTATGTACGGCGTATGTACGCTTTCCGTACACATCAAAGACCCAAAAATCTGGTGGCCCGCAGGGCAGGGTGATCAACCGCTCTATGATCTGTCAGTGACCGCAGGACCTGCAATTTCGACGCGCAGGATCGGTCTGCGCAAGATGGAACTGATCACCGAAAAAGATGCGGCAGGGCTTGGTTTCAAATTCCGTGTCAACGGGCGGGATGTGTTTGCCAAAGGGGCCAATTGGATTCCCGCCGACGCGCTTGCCGGCCAGATCACACCTGCCAAAACCCGCGACCTTTTACAGTCGGCGCTGGACGCGAACATGAACATGATCCGCGTCTGGGGTGGCGGGCGATACGAAGACGATTGGTTCTACGATATCTGCGACGAACTGGGTCTGATGGTCTGGCAGGACTTTATGTTCGCGTGCAATATCTACCCGTCAGACGACGACTATCTTGAAAATGTGCGCGCGGAAGTCGTTGAAAACGTTCAACGATTGCAGCATCACGCTTGCCTTGCCTTATGGTGTGGTGACAACGAACTGATCGGTGCGCTAACGTGGTTTGAACAAACGCGGGCCGACCGTGACCGCTATCTAGTGAACTACGACCGGCTGAACAGAATGCTTGAACAGGCGCTAAAGTCCGTGGACCCTGACGCGCTTTGGTGGCCATCTTCACCGTCACCCGGCCCGCTGGATTTCAACGATGCCTGGCACAATGACGGATCGGGCGACATGCATTTCTGGTCGGTCTGGCACGAAGGACGCGACTTTGATCACTACCGCGATGTCGCACCGCGGTTCTGTTCCGAATTCGGCTTCCAAAGCTATCCGTCGATGAACGCCATCCGCAGGTTTGCCGCCCCCGAGGATCAAAACATCGCGGCGCCGGTTCTGGAGGCACACCAGAAAAACGCAGGCGGCAATGCACGCATTGCCGAGACAATGTTCCGCTATTTCCGCTGGCCCAAACACTTTGATGATTTTGTCTATCTGTCTCAGGTCCAGCAAGGAGTGGCGATCAAGACAGCGGTAACCCAATGGCGCAGCCTGAAACCGCATTGCATGGGAACTTTGATCTGGCAGCTCAATGATACATGGCCGGTGTGTTCATGGGCGTCGCTCGATCACGGCGGCGACTGGAAGCTGCTGCATCACATGGCTCGTGAATTCTATGCGCCCGTGCTGGTGACCGCCCTGCCGTTCAACGACCAAATTGTGCTGCGGGGGATCAATGATGTGCCCGTCTCGCAAGAGGTGATGATCGAGGTCAATGCCGTGACTATGGCCGGTAAGCTGCGCAAGCTTGGGGCAGTAACCGCCACCTTGGAACAGGCAGCATTGGATCTGTTTACGATCAACGCCGCAGATTTGCGATCCGATGAAATGCTCCACGTCCGCTGGTGCTTGCCCGACGGCGCGGCGCATACGGATATTTTCGCGCCGCGTCCATACAAAGACTATGACCTGCTGCCACCGCAACTGACGCATCAGGTCACCGGCAATCAGATCACGATCACGGCCCAAAGCCTCGCGTTATTTGTTGCGGTTGAGGCGGATGTACCCGGACAATTTGACCAAAACGCGTTCACGCTACTGCCCGGCGAGGATTGCACAGTCACCTTCACCGCTAGTGATCCCGATGACACACCCACCTTTGTGCTGCGCGATCTGCACAGCGCCACTTACGCATAGAAAGGCTGTTCATGCCCCGGATTTCTTATCAGCTATATTGCTCTCGCAACCATCCACCGCTGCCCAAGACGGTGCAAATGTTGGCCAAAGTGGGCTATCGCGAAGTCGAAGGATTTGGCGGCCTGTTCAGTGACGTGGCAGCACTCAAGGCAGAGCTTGATGCAAACGGATTGCGGATGACCAGCAGCCATATCGGGTTGGACATGATAGAAGATGACCCTGTACGAACGCTGGACACGATCAAGACATTGGGGATCGAAAAGGTCTTTGCGCCCTATGTTGCGGCTGATGCGCGGCCAACCGATAGCGAAGGCTGGATTGCATTTAGTAAGCGGTTGGCCGAGGTGGGCAAGCGGCTTGAGACTGAAGGCGTTCAATTTGGTTGGCATAACCATGATTTCGAGTGCACGCCCACGCCGCAGGGCGATCTGCCCCTTGACCTGATCGCAGCTGCATCTGGGACCATGAAACTAGAACTCGATTTGGGCTGGGTGCGCGTTGCCGGACATGATCCGGTGGCCTGGATCAATAAATATGCAGATCGGTTAGCGGCAGTGCATGTCAAAGATATCGCCCCTGATGGTGAATGCGTCGACGAAGACGGTTGGGCAGATGTCGGACACGGGATCATGGATTGGGCCGGCGTCCACGCAGCACTCAAGGCCGCAGGTGTCGATCACTATGTGGTTGAACATGACAACCCAGCAGATGACGTGCGTTTTGCGACACGTAGTCTTGCATCCATTCAGAATTTCTAAGGAAACAAACTATGACACAGCTTGGCGTTGGCATCATCGGATGCGGCAATATCTCAACCTCCTATCTCGGGCTTGCCCCCTTGTTCAAAGCGCTGAAACTCGTGGCAGTGGCGGACATCAACATGGATGCCGCACATGCGCGGGCGGCAGACTATAACGTGCGGGCCGAAACCGTCGAGGATCTGCTAAGGGCAGCGGACGTCGATGTAGTCGTGAACCTGACGATCCCGGACGTGCATTTTGCGGTAACCAGACAAATCCTGCAGGCTGGCAAGCACGCCTATTCGGAAAAACCCTTGGTCCTGACGCTGGCAGAAGGCGAAGAACTCCGCGAACTGGCAGCGGCCAAAGGGCTTGCTATTGGGTCGGCACCGGATACGTTTCTGGGCGGGGCGCACCAGCAGGCGCGCGCGGCGATTGATGCAGGCGATGTGGGAAAAATCATTGGCGGGACATGCCACGTCATGGGGCATGGCATGGAAAGCTGGCACCCGAACCCGGACTTCTTTTATCAGCCCGGCGCGGGGCCGGTCTTGGATATCGGGCCGTACTATGTGACGAACCTGATCCAGCTTCTGGGTCCGGTAAAATCGGTCACATCGCTGGTCACCGCGACATTCACAGAACGGACCATCGGCAATGGGGATCGCTTGGGGGAAAAGGTGCCGGTCAACACCCCAACAAACATCCATGCGCTGCTTGATTTCGCAAATGGGGCCACTGTGACATTGGGGGCCAGCTGGGATGTCTGGGCACACCGGCACGCGAACATGGAACTTTACGGTGAAACCGGGTCGATCTTTGTCCCTGATCCGAATTTCTTTGGTGGCACGGTCGAGATTGGTGGGCAGGACCAGGAAATCAGCGCCTTGCCTGCTTGGGACCATCCCTTTGGCGTGCCAAATCAGGATGATCTGGCGAACTATCGCTGTGCTGGTCTGGCCGATATGGCAACCGGCGTCGCCGAGGGTCGCGCGTACCGATGCAACATCGACTTGGCTGTGCACGCGGTTGACGTGATGACCAGTATTCTAAAAGCAGGCGCGGAGCGGCGGTTTGTTGATCTGACAACCACCTGTGAACGTCCTGCGGCTCTGTCACCGGACGAGGCGCGCGCGCTGCTCGTCTAGATGTTTGGCATAAGGTAACGGTGTGCATGCCCCGGAAACGGGGCAGCAAACCTGCGCCTGTGACGTGCTTAGTAGTCTGACGAAACTAACAATCGGCCGTTCACCACCCCTTGGTTCAGTTGTAACACTATCTAAAGCGCCACATTTGTGCCTTGGCTATCTGTAGCGAGCTGTTAGCAATGTGGAATGGAGTTCTTACATAAACCTGTCACGCAAACCGCGGCATTGATCCAGACTCTTGCGCATATGCCATCGCCGAGTGTCGACGCGGCTCGTCCTTTGTCGCTTTTGTCGCACTGTCCTGTTGCTGGCGAAACCCCTTTGGAAAACGATCCTGAACTCGCCAAGCTAGCCGGCGTGGGTCACGTCCATATGAAAGATGAGCGCGCCCGGATGGGGCTGGGTAGCTTCAAAGCTTTGGGGGCGGCCTATGTCATTGCGGTCGACGCTCATAATGGTGACGTGTCGCGCCAAACCTATGTGACCGCAAGTGCCGGCAATCACGGCCTGTCGGTTGCCGCAGCTGCGCAGGCGTTCGGCGCGCGGGCGGTGATCTTTCTTGCTGATACAGTACCAGAGGTATTCGCAGATCGACTACGTGGACTAGGTGCGGACGTACGCAGGCATGGTGCAATTTATGAAGAAAGTATGTCGGGTGCCGCCGCTGCAGCCAAAGAAAACGGATGGATCCTTCTCTCTGACAGCTCTTGGGACGGATATTGCAACAAGCCTCACACGCTGATGGAGGGCTATCTGGTTTTGATGCATGAAGCTATTGCACAGATGCCCGCTGTACCCAGTCATATCTTTTTGCAAGCAGGGGTTGGTGGGCTGGCCGCGGCGAGTGCAGCTTATGCTCGCAAAGCATGGGGAAACGTGCCACGGATCATTGTGGTTGAGCCTGACGCGGCACCCGCAATCTTTGCGTCGATCAAGGCTGGAAGCCCGCAGATCACAACCGGACCAAGTTCACAAATGGGACGGTTAGATTGCAAAGAACCGTCGTTGATCGCTTTGAAAGGACTGGCGCATGACGCAGATGATTTCGTCCTGATTACAGAGGCTGAGGGCGCCGCAGGAAGTGCCGCTTGCGCCGCTGCCGGATACGCATCAACATCGTCTGGCGCAGCTGGTTTCGCTGGCTTGCTGGCCGCGCAAGCTGATCGCGCGGCATTGGGTTTGTCTGAAGAGTCTCGTGTGCTCGTCATCCTCAGCGAAGAAGCAACATGATGCCCGCCCCGCGACGTGGCTTTCTGGATGCTGAATTTGAACAGCGGACGAGAGCCGCGCAAGACCTCATGGCAGAAGCCGGATTGTCAGCAATTCTGCTCACGACTGAGCCAGAGGTGCGATACTACACAGGGTTTTTGACCCGTTTTTGGGAAAGCCCTACCCGCCCCTGGTTTGTGATCGTACCCATAGACCGCGCGCCAATCGCGGTCATTCCATTGATTGGCGCGCATTTGATGGGCCAAACTTGGATCAAGGACATACGAACTTGGCAAGCGCCAAATTTCGAAGATGACGGCATTGGGCTGCTTGCTGAGGCCCTGCGCGAAGTTACCCCGGTGGGAGGTCAGATTGGCATTGCAGACCAGATGGAAAGCCATGTGCGTATGCCGCTGCGCGATCTCAAGACGCTTGAGGGAGAGCTTGAAACGCGAGTCCTTCAGTCTGATCACTGCATCACGCAGCACTTACGCACAATCAAATCTGAGGCCGAGATTGACAAAATTCGGATCGCCGCTCAGATCGCTGATCGGGCCTTTGATCGCGTATCTGACATTGCCCGAACTGGGGTGTCGCTATCGCGCGTGTTCCGATCCTTTCAGGCGCTTTGTTTGGATGAAGGTGCCGATTGGGTACCTTACCTTGCAGGTGCGGCAGATCAAGGTGGCTATGGCGATGTTATTTCGCCAGCGACAGACAAGACACTGGCCAAAGGTGACGTGCTGATGCTGGACACGGGGCTCGTGTGGGATGGGTATTTTTGCGACTTTGATCGCAACTTCAGCGTGGGTTTCCCATCCGATGCAGTTAAGCTGGCTCATGGAAGACTGGTTGATGCTGCGGCGGCTGGACGCGAGGCCGCCAAGCCCGGCGCAGTGATATCTGACCTGTTCTACGCTATGAATGCAATCACCAACCCGGATGGGCTGCCGATGGAAGTAGGGCGTGTTGGGCATGGCCTGGGCATGCAACTAACCGAATGGCCATCTATTGTCGCTGTCGATCACACCCTGTTGGCCCCAGGCATGGTGCTGACGCTGGAACCTTCGATAAAGTTAACGAATAATAAGATCATGGTGCATGAAGAAAACGTTGTGATCCGCGATGGCGGCGCGGAATATCTGTCTACGCCGCAAGATCACCAAATCCGGATTTTGTAGTGCCTGTATCCGTCGACCATCGCCCCACACAGATTGGCCTGATCGTCCTGCAATCCGATGAAACGCTTGAACGCGATATGCGCATTCTTCTTCCACAGAATGTCGAATTCCTCGTAACACGAGTCCCCTCTGGACAGAGAGTAACACCTGATAGCCTGCAATCAATGGAGACTGCGCTGACGCAGGCTGCCAGCTTGCTTCCAATGGGAGCCAAACTTGCAGCCGTCGCTTATGGATGCACCTCCGGCACAGCTCAGATCGGCGCAGAGCGCATCGCGGCGCTTGTTCAAGCCGGTGTCTCTACCCCAACTGTAACTGAGCCTGTTTCTGCTCTGATCGCAGCATGCAAGACATTGCAGGTAACCCGCATCGGCTTGGTCAGCCCCTATATCGCGGCCGTTTCAGATCGGCTGCGCGCAGTGTTGGCCCATGCCGGTATTATCGTCACCCAGTTCACAAGTTTCGACGAGCCAGTAGAAGAAAAAGTGGTGCGCATTCTGCCCGATGCGATCAAGATAGCAGCAATTGACGTTGGTCAAAACCCGGATTGTGAGGCCGTGTTTTTGTCTTGCACTAACTTGCGAACATTGGATGTGATCGCGCAGATCGAGAAGCAACTCAACAAACCTGTTTTGTCGAGCAATCAGGTTCTCGCATGGCATCTGGGTGAAATTGCAAGCCCGGGGATGTCGCTATCGGGTGTTGGGACATTGTTTCAGCGGGGCACATAAGCAGGCAGCTGCCGGACACGTTCGTGGTCATGTATGTGTCGGTGTCCAGCTGCACATGCTGTCAGGCTACCTCCCGTGGCTGCCATCATAGGCCGATGATAGTGGTATTTGATGGGCTTGCCTTGCGGCGTGGCCGGGATCAAAAACTTCTATCAAAAGTGGATAGCAGGTGGTTTTGTCGGATGAATGTTCATCCGAACAATCGCCGCCCGGACAGGCGGACAGACCCACAATCAAATCAATTTCAGCACGAAACTCAAGATAGTCACCTGGGCGCACAGGGCTGGCTTTCATGAAATACTGGCCGGTGTCGCGGGTGAACCCGGTGCACATGAACACATTCAGGACGTCATGCACATGCGCCTCGGCCTCATGCAATGACAAACCAGTGTGATCAGCAAAAGCGCGGGTCAGGTTCGAGTGGCAGCAATGGTGGTAGTCATGCCCTGACAACAGCCGCCCCGTATAAGGATCGCAGCGCGTTCCGATGACATCATGGACAGACCCACCGTAGGCATCAAAACCATACCAATCAAGCGTATCGGCAGTGATCGTGGCCATCGGGCGCAAATGCGGAAAGCTCGACCACATCCGATCGCCAGTCGACAAATGCGTACCATGTAGCGCGCGCGTCTTGCCAGAATAGAACCGTTCGGTGATGTCGGACTTGGCCCAAAGGTTCAAATCACCCACTTGTGGACCATCCACGCTTGTGATGCGGAAGAAGCAACCTGCAGGGACGTCAATGCAGGCCGCTTCGCGCGGGGCGGCCGTGATTTGACCCGACAGCTGCGCGCCTTTGCGCAGGTCCGCCAATGGTGGTGCAGGCAGTGCGTCAGGCGGATAGCAGATCACCGGAGTAACAGCGCGGCGCGTTTCCGCATCATCAGGAGCATCAAATTCGGGTGTAACCAGTTTCATCGCATCAGCCTGGCGACATGCCGCGCAACCGCTCTGATCGGCGACGCAAGAGTTCGAGCACAAACAACAGCAAGACCGAAAGCCCAATCAGGATGGTGGCGACCGCCAGAATGGTTGGGCTGATCTGCTCGCGCAGACCGGTGAACATCTGCCATGGCAGCGTTTTTTGCCCGGCAGAGCCCACAAACAGCACCACAACAACCTCATCAAACGACGTGATAAAGGCGAACAATCCACCCGAGACAACGCCAGGAAGGATCAGCGGCATTTGTACCCGGAAAAATGTGGTTACTGGCCCCGCACCCATATTGGCCGCGGCCCGCGTCAGTGACTGATCAAACCCCACTAGGGTCGCGGTGACGGTGATGATCACAAAAGGGATGCCAAGGGCCGCATGGGCCAGTACCACGCCCAGATAAGTGCCCGTCAGGGTGAACGGCAGCTCGATCTTGCCAAAGGGTGTGGGGATATATGGGTTGGAATAAAAGAAATACATGCCCGTCGCGGAAATGATCAACGGCACGATCATGGGCGAGATGAGGATCGCCATAATCGCTCGTCGAAATGGCACATGGCTTTGCGACAAGCCGATCGCCGCCAAAGTCCCCAATGTTACCGACAGCAACGTGGCCACCGGCGCAATTTTCAGTGAATTCCGTAGCGCCAACTGCCAGTCGGAATTGGTAAAGAAATCCTCGTAATGTTTGGTCGAAAATCCCTTGGGGTTCAACGAAAGCATCTCGGGCGTGAAGGTAAAGAAATCCTGGGCATTGAACGACAGCGGAATGATCACGATGATGGGGGCGATCAGAAAGAAAAAAATTATCCCGCAGATTATGCGAAAACTATAGTACCAGACCCGCTGCCCGGTGGACGCATATGGCGGCAATGCTGACACGATCTAGCCCCCCAACTTAACGTTATCGATGCCCACGATCCGATCGTAGACCCAATAAAGGATCAACACGACAGCTAGCAGGATGGTGCCAAGCGCCGCCGCCAAACCCCAGTTCAGTGAACTTGAGATGTGATAGGCAATCCGGTTTGAAATAAAGACACCCTTGGTCCCGCCCACCAGTTCCGGCGTGATGTAGTACCCGATGGACAGGATGAACACGAGGATACACCCCGCCCCGATGCCCGGCACAGATTGCGGGAAATAGACGCGCCAAAAGGCGGTCCAATCGGTAGCACCAAGCGATTTGGCCGCCCGCAGGTAACTGGACGGGATCGTCTTCATCACCGAGTAAAGCGGCAAGATCATGAAGGGCAACAGGATATGCGTCATAGCAATTATCGTGCCGGTTTGGTTGTTTATCAGTTGCAGGCGGCCACCGTCGGCCACGATGCCGACCCAGACCAGAATATCGTTGATCACACCTTGTTGCTGTAACAGCACTTTCCACGCAGACGTACGCACCAATAGCGAGGTCCAGAAGGGCAGCAACACAAGGATCATCAACAGGTTCGCCTTTCGGTCCGGCAGGTTCGCTAACAGCCATGCGATCGGATAGCCCAGCAGCACGCACATCACCATAATCGACAGCGACATGATCATCGTGCGGATAAACAGGGTGACATAGATCTGTTCGTTCTCCGGGCGTGCTTCGATCCCGCCAGGACCTTTGAGAAGGTCAACGGAGTTCAGGAAGTACCCGCTGGTGTATTCAGGCGCGTAGATCTTGATGGTTTGCCAGACCTCGGGGTCCAGCCAGTCATCGTCTACATCGGCAAACTGCGCTTGCAGTGACACGGGCTCCACGCCAGCCAGATCAACAGCGATTGGCAAGGCCGCCCCGGCCACGGCATCTTGGTAAAGAGCGGTATAGACAAAATCCCAAGGCTCTTCTTCGGCAGGAATATCATCCTCTGCCTCAACGATCATCTGCGCCCATGCGTCATAGGTTGCGGCGGTTTGGGGCAAAGCATCGCGTACCGCCTCATCAGTCATCCATGCGTCCCATTGGGCGGGGTCAGCATAGGTGGGGTCAGCGTCTTGGAAGGCATCGGTGTAGACATCAGTATCAAACCGACCAACCCCTCTGCCCGACTTGCGAAATAGCGATGAAATTCCAGTCAGTTCATAGTTAAGGCGGCTGCCCAGACGCGTGTGAGTCTTATATTCGGTCGCCAACGCCATGTCGATGTAAAGGGCGGCGAAAACATCCTCATCTGGGGCCACACCACTGTCGGCATCCCACCCATCCAAGGCTTGGACGGTGCGCGGCAACGTCTCCGATACGATTTGGTTCTCGACGGATCGGAACAACATGTCAGCAATCGGCATCACGAAGGACACCAGAATAAAAATCAACAAAGGTGCAATAAGAGCCAGCGCGCGGACTTTCTGGCGGCGCAAAGCGCGGTTCAGTGATGCCTTCAACGGGCGACCATCTGCTGCCAATACTTCTGTCAAATCACACGCTCCCTGCGGCCACAGATATCAGGGGCGCCACACATGGCGACACCCCTGATGTTTTTGGTTTTACTGTGTCAACCACGCCTGGAACTTTGCGTCCAGATCATCGCGATAATCTGCCCACCACTCGTAGTTATACAAGAACGTGTTCTCCGCGTTTGCAGGGTCAGTTGGCATGTGCGGGGCCATGTCGATACCAAGATCGGCGTGCTGACCGACCAACGGTGCGGATGATGCGCGTGCCGGACCGTAAGAGATGTATTTCGCCTGATCTGCCAGACGCTGCGTATCTGTGGCAAACCGAACGTAGTCCAGCGCGCGCGCTTCGCGTTCTGGGCTGAGGCCTGTGGGGATGATCCAACCATCAAGGTCGAACACCTGCGCGTCCCACAACATGGCAACCGGCTGGTTCTGCTCTTCGATCAAAGCAAACAAACGACCATTATAGGTTGAACCCATGACGACCTCACCATCGGCCAATAGCTGTGGTGTATCCGCACCAGCAGACCACCAAACAACGCTGTCTTTAATGGTGTCGAGCTTGGCAAAGGCCTGCGCCTGACCTTCATCAGTTTCCAGAACGTCATAGACGTCCTCTTTGGCAACGCCGTCGCACAGCAGTGCCCACTCCATGTTGTTGATCGGGCGCTTTTCAAGTGACCGCTGACCGGGGTATGTTTCCGTGTCAAAGATCGCGCAAATGTCGGTCGGTGCTGTGTCGCCCACAAGATCAGTGCGATAGCCAACGGTTGTCGAATACACGATCTGTGGGATAAAACAGTCAGATACCAGCAAATCACCAAAGTCATCTGACGCGGTTGAGCCGTCATCGCCCGGCGCCAACTGCTCATCATGGTCGATTTCCAGCGCCAGACCTTCGTCGCACAGGCGGATCGCATCGGATGCAACAACGTCAACAACATCCCAAGTGACGTTGCCTGCTTCGTTCATCGCACGTAGTTTCGCCACAGCCTCGGCCGAGCTTTCGTCGTTGATGATGTTGATGCCTGTGTTTTCCATATAGGGGTTGTGATAGGCTTGTTGCTGCGAGTTTGAGTAAGCCCCGCCCCAGCTAACGATTGTCAGTTCATCGGCCATATGCCCGTCTGACGCAGCCACTGTTGCGGTCAGCGTCAGGCATGTCGTGGCCATCAATTTGATCTTGGTTTTCATTATTTTCTCCCATAGTTTTTGCCCGGTTTGGTATTTGAAGAACCACGGTCCGGGCGACCGTAATTCCTTATTGCGTTCAGGCGTCCAGCGCGCGGCAATCCTCCGCCAACCAGCCGATTTCGATCATCTCGCCCGGCTTAAGCCGCCTTTGATCGGGCGCATTACGTGTCTTGATCACAAATTCATCGGTACCAGCGACACGCAGACGGGTGCGGAAAATGTCACCCATGTAGATAAACTCAAGCACTTCAGCCTTGAGCGTATGCGCATCGGCATGCAGCCGCTCGCCGTCAAACTCGACACGTTCTGGCCGAATAGAGACCTTCGTACGTTCGCCAACTTCACTCACGTTGACCGGCACCGCATCAATGATGTCCCCGCTATCCAGTTTGACGATGCAGGTGTCGCCCTGAATCTCCTGCACAACACCATCAAGTGTATTATTTTCGCCAATGAACTGGGCCACAAAGCTATTCATGGGTTTCTCATAAAGCTCATCCGGCGAGGCGAGCTGCTGAATTCGTCCATCGTCAAAAACGGCAACACGGTCAGACATGGTCAGCGCCTCTGTCTGATCATGGGTGACGTAGACAGTGGTGATCCCCAGATCATGGGCCAGATTTGTAATTTCAAACTGCAAGGTTTCGCGCAGTTGTTTGTCCAGCGCGCCGAGCGGTTCGTCCATCAAAACCAACTCTGGTTCAAAAACCAACGCACGGGCCAATGCGATACGCTGTTGCTGGCCACCTGATAGCTGCGCTGGACGACGACCCGCAAAGCTGCCCATCTGCACCATGTCGAGGGCGCGTTTGACCTTTTCCTCACGCTCTGACTTGCCCATTTTCCGCACTTCAAGCGGGAACGACAGGTTTTCGGCCACTGTCATATGCGGGAAAAGCGCGTAGTTCTGAAAAACCATGCCAATGCCACGCTTATGCGGCGGGATATTGTTGATCGACACGCCGTCCAGCGTAATATCGCCGTGGGTGGCTGTTTCAAACCCGGCCAGCATCATCAGGCAGGTCGTCTTGCCGGACCCTGATGGTCCCAACATCGTAAGAAACTCACCCTTCGGCATCGCAAGATTGAGGTCCTTAACCACAAGTGTTTCGCCGTCATAGCTTTTTTGCACACGTTCGAAGGCAACAAAGGCGTCTCTAGCGTCTAACATCGGGTATGGTTTCCCTTCGGTGCAATTTGCATCTTATCGGCCAGTGCCGCTGAACAGTTTGCAGGAAGGGTGCAAAATGACGAACCAGAACGCAAGGACATAACCAAGTGTGTTCCAGGACGACGTAAGGTACACCACACATACTCGTTGGCTATGTCCGTATCCCTGTTTAGAGGGCCGGCGTGAAACAGGGGACCGCGCCAACCTTCCTGCATAACCCTAGCCAACAATATTGAAGTCTGGTCCATATGGGTAACCAGTGATATTTTCGTTCCCGTTTTCGTTGATGACAAGTATATCATGCTCGCGGTAACCCCCCGCCCCGGCCTGACCTTCGGGTATGGTCAGCATCGGCTCCATCGAGATGACCATGCCGGGTTCCAACACCGTGTCGATGTCCTCTCGCAATTCCAACCCAGCCTCGCGGCCGTAGTAATGCGACAAAACGCCGAACGAATGACCATAGCCAAAACTACGATATTGAAGCAGGTTATGCTCTTCGAAGAACGCGTTGATCTTGTGGGTGACCTCAGCACAGGTGGCACCGGGTTTCAGTAGGCTCATCCCGTACTCATGGGCAGCGATATTCGTTTCCCAAATCTTCAGGCTGGCGGCGTCGATCTCTTGCACAAACAACGTGCGTTCAAGCGCTGTGTAATAGCCAGAGATCATCGGAAACGTGTTCAGACTTAGAATGTCGCCGCGTTCCAAAACCCGCCCCGTCACAGGGTTATGCGCGCCGTCTGTGTTAAGGCCTGATTGAAACCAGACCCACGTGTCACGGTATTCTGCATCCGGGAAGCGCTTGGCAATCTCCAACTCCATTGCGTCGCGACCAGCCATTGCAACATCAATTTCGCGGGTCCCCGCCTTGATCGCATCCTTGATCGCATAACCACCCACATCGGCCACTTGCGCGCCATGGCGGATCAGTTCGATTTCAGCAACAGATTTATGCATCCGCTGAACCATCGTTGCGGGTGCGATGTCTTTGCTCGCGTTTGGACGCAGAAATTCATCCAAAAGCGCCTTTTGCGCAATGCTGATGTGATCGCCCTCGTAACCGATGGACTTGCTTATGCCGGTGACCGATACGATCACGCGCCAATAGTTGTTCCGCTCCCAATCTGTATAGGTGATGTTGTCGCCATGACTGCGGCGCCACGGCTGGGCCGCGTCAATGCCCGCACTGACGGTTACACTTTCGGATTGGGTAACAACCAGTGCATAGGGCCGGCCAAATGCGCAATAAAGAAAGCCGGAATAGTAAGCGACGTTGTGCATCGAGGTGAAGACGCAAGCATCAACACCTTCATCGGCCATCGTGGCGCGCAGCTTGGCAAGCCGGCCGTCATATTCAGCATTTGAAAACGGGAGGACCTTTTCACCTTGGTGAAAGCGGTAGTGTTGTGGGCGTGCCATCCTAGTTCCTTCAGTCAGCGCCGGTGCGCGTGAAGGGATGCAAACCTTCCTGACAACGCAGCGGCAAAGCAAGATCCCGGCGTTCAGGATGGTTGGGGTGCAGGTGCAATGCATTGCTATGACGACGCCATCGTCAATCCAGCACCCTTATGCTGCGAGATTTGGGTTCAGCTGGCAAGGCAAAACTGATCAATCACGCAAGGTGATAGCGGTGCTTGGAAAAATGCTGAAAGCACCGCGTTACAGATCATTGTAAGGCCAAGCAGGAATTGCACAGCCGAAGGTTGCCTGACAGCAGCAATGATTGCGCACGTGAAGCTATCTTTCGTGTTGTGTGCGGGTGCTGTATGAAAACACGATGTCCGAGTTGGGCTCTTCCGGCACCTTCGCTGCGATCCCAGCAAAGGTCTGCTCTACTAATTTGGATCAGTGTTTTAATGTAGAGTTCAAACATATCTGGCGTTCAACCCCAAGGGATTGCGTAGGACAAATCATCAGCGAGAAGCGCTCGCGGCCAGTGGGCCTAGACAAGTCGCGTTTGATGGGCGCTGTGGAGCACGTCGCTTACACACGTATCCTGATCCTCCGCGATCTGTCTGAGGGTCAAAACCATCCCGGATGGCACCCGAAGCGTCACTGTTTCATCCCGCAACCATGTGCCAGCATGGTAAACGGCGGGTTAAAGTCCGGCCTCTTGCGCAATCTGCGCTTTGGACTTGCGTGTGCGTTCCGTCGCTGATTTCAACTGGCCACAGGCCGCCATAATGTCTTCACCGCGCGGTTTACGCACGGGCGAGGCATAGCCTGCATCATAGATGATATCGGCAAACTTGCGGATACGGTTGTTGGAAGAGCGCTTGTAAGGTGCGCCGGGCCATTCGTTGAAGGGGATCAGGTTGATCTTGGCCGGGATCCCCTCGATCAGTTTGATCAGGCGGCGCGCGTCGTCATCGCTGTCGTTCACACCGTCGAGCATGACATATTCAAAGGTAATGCGCTCCGAATTCGACACCTTGGGATACACGCGCAAGGCGTCCAGCAATTCTGCAATCGGCCAGCGCTTGTTGATCGGTACAAGGCGGTCGCGCACCTCGTCTGTCGTCGCATGGAACGACACGGCCAACTGACATCCGATCTCTTCCGCCGTGCGCGCAATCTCGGGCACCACACCAGATGTCGACAGCGTGATGCGGCGGCGCGACAGCGAAATCCCCTCGGGGTCCATGGCGATCTTCATCGCGTCGCGGACGTTTTCAAAATTATACAGCGGCTCACCCATGCCCATCAGCACGATATTGGACAAAAGGCGCGCGTCGTCGGTGTTGCGGGTTCCGGGTGCGGGCCATTCACCCAGGTCGTCGCGGGCGACCATGATCTGGCCGACAATCTCGGCTGTTGTCAGATTGCGCACCAGCTTTTGCGTGCCCGTATGACAGAACGAACAGGTCAGCGTGCAGCCGACCTGACTGGAAATGCACAATGTGCCGCGATCGGTTTCGGGGATATAGACAACTTCAACCTCATGCCCGCCCGCGATGCGCACAAGATATTTGCGGGTGCCATCGTCTGATACCTGACGTGTCACAACCTCTGGCAGTGCGATGACAAAAGTGTCCGCCAACATCGCGCGATAGTCTTTGGACAGGTTGGTCATCGCATCAAAGTCACGCACGCCCCAATGGTAAATCCATTGCCAGATTTGGCCAACGCGCATTTTCGCCTGCTTTTCAGCCGTACCAGCCGCAATCAACGCATCGCGCATCTGATCACGCGACAGACCAATCAGGTTGAGCGGTCCATCGGGCAGCTTGCGCGGAATGGTCAGCACGTCCTGCGTGATCGGGGCCTTGGCGTCCATAAAACGATCTCTCGGTTGGGGTTCTGGAGGGATATAAGAGAAAGAGGCGGCTTCCACAAGGAAACCGCCTCTTTCATAAACCTGATTTGCAGCTTAGCCAGAGCAGCGGTTCGCGGCTTCTTCAACAGCAGCGGTAAAGCCCAAAAGGCTAAAGGTGTCCTGCGTTTGCGTACCGCGACCGGAACGTCCTGTCAGAACAGCGTTGGCGCCACGCTTCATTGTGGCAACAAATTTTGCATCGTCTTCCGCTGTTGCAGGCCAAGCGGTTTCACCTTGGGTGAACATCTGGAATGTTGTTTCGCCGACTTGCAGGCTGACGGTTGAATCGTTGGCGAAAGGATAGCCGCCGGTGAACATGACCTGTCCGTTGACATCTTCGGACGGGCGATAAAAGACGATCAGGCGGATATCTCCGCGCCGGACGTCAACGGTATTGCCATCGCGGGAGTTGACGGTTTCTTTGGGTGCGGACACGGCCCAGCATTCGGTTGGGTCGCTTTCCACAAAAACACTCCAGTCCGTACTGGCCGAGACGCGGTTGTCGCTTTCTTCCTGTGCGACAGCTGCGTTTGCCGTCAAAAGTGCCAGTGACACACCAATCATACGCGAAAAATTCAAAATCATATTACAGCCTCCAAGCTGTCCTTGCCTCTGGATGCCTCATCTGGTCTGCGGCGCATCTGGCGGCACCTTTTCGACTAGCGAGGCGTTGTTCAACTCGATAGCGTAGAGCATAGCAAAAATCCGCCCTCAGGGGAAAGCCCTCTTTGCGACGTGCTCTGCGCTACACAAACGACATATACAATCCAAAAAGGCAAAAGAATGGCAAATCCCGTTGATCTGGTCGAAGTCTGGCGCGGAGACCTGCGCGAATGCGTCCACCAGGGTCACGCAGTTGTGTGCGATGATACGGGTCAGATCGTCGCGGCGTGGGGGGATCCGGCGGCAATCATCTTTCCAAGATCATCATGCAAGATGCTTCAGGCTCTGCCGCTTTTGGAAAGCGGGGCAGGGGCCAATCTCACGGACGCACAACTGGCACTCGCATGCGCCTCGCATCAAGGTGCAGCTATTCACACTGATCGGGTGGGCGCATGGTTGAAAGATCTGGGGCTGTCCGACGATGCCTTTCGCTGTGGCGCGCAAATGCCAAGCGACAAGGATGCGCGCTATGATCTGATCCGCGCCCACGCGGACCCTTGCCAGATCCATAACAATTGTTCGGGTAAGCACGCGGGCTTTCTGACGCTGACCCAACATCTCAAAGCGGGTCCTGACTATGAACAGATTGACCACCCCGTACAGCAAGCCTGCAAAAGTGCGTTCGAGGAGGTCACGCAAGAAACCAGCCCTATGTTCGGGATCGATGGATGCTCTGCGCCGAACCACGCTTGCACGGTCCACGGGCTCGCCCGGGCGATGGCGTTTTTCGCAAGCGCGCAAGACCGCTCAGACACGCGCAGCACGGCTGCCGCCAGACTGACGCAGGCGATGGCAACCTATCCCGCACTGGTCGCCGGCGAAACCCGCGCCTGCACCGACCTGATGCGGGCAATGAATGGCAAAGTTGCTGTCAAGACAGGGGCGGAGGGTGTTTTTATCGCGATTGTCCCTGAGAAACGCCTCGGTGTTGCGCTCAAGATCGCCGATGGCGCGACCCGCGCGAGCGAGGCGGCGATTGCCGCGATCCTGGTCAAACTGGGTGTCTTGGATGCAGCGCATCCCGCTACCATTGCCCGGATGAAACCCGCCGTTAAGAATTGGCGCGGCACGCAGACTGGGTATATCACTCCTGCAAACGCGCTTGTCGCATAACCCAAATCGAAAGCCGAAATTATGCCCTTCACGCTAGCCACTTGGAATATCAACTCAGTCCGCCTGCGCGAAGACATCGTGGCCAAGCTGATGCGCGACGAGGCCCCAGACGTGCTGTGCCTGCAAGAATGCAAAAGCCCGGTGGACAAAATCCCGCTCGAGCAGTTCCAATCGCTGGGCTATACCTACATGGTTGCGCGCGGGCAAAAGGGGTACAACGGCGTCGCAATTTTTTCCAAAATTCCAATGGTCGAGGCGGGTGCAGAGGATTACGCGCAGCTTGGCCACGCGCGCCATATCGCTGGCCGATTGGAGAATGGCGTGACGATCCACAACCACTATGTGCCAGCTGGCGGCGATGTTGCGGATCGTGAAGTGAATGAGAAGTTCGGCAACAAGCTCGACTATCTGACCGACATGCGCGACGCCTATCATGCAGCCAAACCTGAAAAATCCATCCTTGTCGGTGATCTGAACATCGCACCCCGCGAAGATGACGTCTGGGACCACAAGAAACTGCTCAAAGTGGTCAGCCACACCCCGATTGAGGTGGAACATTTTGCTGATGTGATGGATGCTGGCGCGTGGTCCGACGTCACCCGGAACGATATTACCGAAGGCAAGCTCTATAGCTGGTGGTCCTACCGCGCCAAGGATTGGGATGCCGCGGACAAGGGTCGCAGGCTCGATCATATCTGGGCGACGCCGGATATCAAAAACGCCGCCCACTCCAGTCGGGTGCTGCGCGACGCCCGTGGATGGGAAAAACCCAGCGATCACGCGCCGGTTTTTGCGACGTTTGATCTATGACATTGCCCGATACCATGCGTGCTCTGATCCAAACCCGAGACGGGTATGCAGGCACGCAGACGGGGCCCCATATCACGGACCTGACGCCATTTCTGGCGGATGAGACGATCCCGGTGCCGACGCCCAGCGCGGGACAGGCGCTGATCAAAGTGATTTTAGCTGCCGTAAACCCCTCGGACATCCATTTCATCAAAGGTGAATACGGTCAGCCGCGTATCAAAGGTGTGCCGGCTGGATTTGAAGGCGTGGGCGAAGTGGTCGCTGGCGGTGGTGCTCTGGATGGGAAACGGGTCAGCTTCTTTGCGACGGCGTCCGGCACATGGGCAGAATATGCAATGACAGACGCCAGTGGGCTGGTCCCCTGTCGCCCTGACCTGTCGGACACTGATGCCGCCGGGCAGTTGGTGAACCCGCTGACTGCCATCGCGATGTTTGACATCGTCAAGGACAGTGGCGCGGATAGTTTCGTGCTCAACGCGGCCGGTTCACAGCTGGGCAAGCTTCTGATCGCCTTGGGCCGCGACCACGGCATCAAGCCCATTGCTGTCGTGCGGCGGTCAGAACAGGCGGCGGCACTGAAAGAACTTGGCGCAGCAGAGGTGATCGCCACCGCTCAAGCTGATCCGCTGGGGATGGCGCAAGCCATCTTCAAAACGCTCAAGCCGCGCATCCTGCTGGATGCCGTCGGCGACCAGTTCATCGCTGATCTGTTTTTTGCGATGCCCAGCCATGCGCGTTGGGTCAATTATGGCAAGCTGTCGACAGACGCACCCGCGCTCACCGAATTGGGTCAGATGATTTTTCGTGGCAAGCAGATCGAAGGATTTTGGTTGACCCGGTGGATGAAATCCGTCGATCCGGGGCGCGTTCCTGCCGCGTTCGCGGAAATTCAGGAGCGGTTTGTGCAGGGGGCATGGAAAACGGATGTTGCAGGGGTTGTGCCGCTATCCGACGCGATGACCAAACTGCCAGAGGTTCTGGGGCTGCCTGACGGTAAGGCTTTCATCGACCCGCGCGCATAAAGTCTGCGTCATCGGCTAATTCAGCGGCCTCTAGTAAATCACCCGGCTGACACTCCAGCACGGCGCAAATCTTGGCGAGGGTCTCAAAGCGGATGCCTTTGACCTTGCCAGACTTCAGTAAGCTGATGTTTTGTTCGGTAATGCCAACGGCCTGCGCCAGATCCCGGGACTTCATCTTGCGCAGGGCGAGCATCACATCAAGGCGAACGACAATCGAGAGATCCTTCATACGAAGGCCTTGTTTTCTGCCGCGAGGTCAGAGGCTTCGCGCATGGCCCAACCGATGATCATGATCAATCCACCTGACAGGGCAAAGAAAATCATATCGCTGTCTAGGCCGATAGCGAAGCTGCGTTCGCCACGTGGATTGGCGAGGGTGAGCAAAACCGTCTGGATGGGCCGCAGGATAAACGGAACAATGGCCAACGCCAGAAACCCCTGACCTATCCGCTGGATCAGCCGCGCGCTGTTCTCGGTCAGCACCTGACCTGCGACATAAGCGCCAAAGAGTTTGCGCATTTCATTCAGCGTTAAGATCAGGATCAAGGGGCTGATAAGATTAAGAACAACAACCGTGATCAGCTGTCCCTGCGTGGCATCTGGTGAGACGGGCGCACCATGAAGCGTGCCATTCAAGGCCTCAGGTACCAATGGCGTCGTGAACAGTCCGCCAAGAATTGCCACGGGCAGAACCACCATTGCTGCAATCGTGATGCCGCGCAGAATGGCGGCCCATTTCGAAACATGCTCTAGCTTGGACATTTTTCACCTTTCGATTTCTATAATTTATCGTAAAACAATAAAAATACCTTGTCAAAGGAGATTCGTATGCGATTCATAATACTATCTATCATCGTTCTCTCGGCCTGCGGCAGCATTGTCCCGTCGACTGCGATGCGCCCAAGCGGACTATCCCCGACGACCGCTGATCCGGCGGGCTTTGCGGTTGATCTGGCGTTGCCTGCCGGCATCGACATCAAGCCGGGAAGCGCGCAATTCATCTTCAGCGTGGCGCGCTCTGATACGCAAGAGGCTCAGTCCGACGTTTTTATGTTGGAACGCGAAGGTTCGATATACCGTTTCGCATCTGCTGATCTGGTCGCGGTGCGCGCCTTGCAAGCGACCGCGCGGCGATGGAACGCTGAAAATGATGCCGCTACAAACGGGTCCTTAGCGGTGACCTTGTCGCCGTGTTTGACCGGCACGGGCCCGGCCACGGATGCGCGCGTCAGCGTGCGGTTGCGCCTTGAGACGGGCGGTGCATTCCTGCCACTGGTGCGCAACGGGCCGCTTTCTGCTGTTGCGTCGGTAGAAGAAATCCGCGACATGGCCGTCTGCCCCTAAGCGAAATGTTGAAAAATGCGCCGGGCATTGCTACTTTTCAACTATGCCCTCGCGTCGGGGCCATGACGACGTGCTTTAAGGAGGACAATGAACTGTCTCTTTCTACAGCGGCTGGAACACCAGCCACCATCGGAGCCTCAGCAATGACCGCTTCGAAATCTGCGAACAGCGAAAGCCTCTTGGCGGCTGTTTTGAAATCTCTGCAAGACGACAAAGGCGAAGACATCGTACAGATCAATCTGCGCGGTAAGTCCGAAATCGGTGACTATATGGTCATCGCGTCGGGGCGCTCAACACGTCAGGTCACGGCGATGGCTGAAAAGCTGGCCGAAAAAGTCAAACAGGATTTCGGGGTCATCCCCAAGACCGAAGGCAAAGACATTGGCGATTGGGTGCTGATCGACACGGGCGATATCATCGTGCACATCTTCCGTCCCGAAGTGCGCGAGTTCTATCAGCTTGAAAAGATGTGGCAGCCCGGGGCGGCGACCGCCGTCTGATGCGCGTCCAGATCTGCGCTGTGGGCCGTTTGCGCAAAGGGCCCGAGCGTGACCTTTATGACGACTACCTGACCCGGTTTGACCGGACAGGCCGGGCCTTGGCGCTTGGCCCTGCGCAATTGATCGAAGTGGAAGACAAAAAGGGTGGTGGGATGCCAGCCGAGGCCGCTTTACTGGAACGCGCTGTGCCTGATGGCGCTTTGATCTGTACAATGGATGAGCGCGGCAAACTCATGCGCTCGCCGGACTTTGCAGCCCTTCTCGCTGAATGGCGCGACCAAGGGCGGCAGGACGTCAGCTTTGTGATTGGTGGCGCGGATGGCATTGATCCCACCTTGCGCGCGCGGGCGGATGCGTCGCTCAGCTTTGGTAAAATGGTCTGGCCCCACATGCTGGTCCGGGTGATGTTGGCTGAACAGCTGTACCGGAGTGCGTCAATTCTTGCCGGTGGTCCTTATCATCGGGCCTGAGGATGCCTCCGGCGAGAGTTTTTGGGCAAGATGATAGCGCAGGGTGGTTTCCCTGAAACGTGACCTGCGGTAGAGAACCAAGAAAGATTGAGGAAACCTTCGCATGCCTGCACCAAAACCCGTTGTTCTATGTATTCTTGATGGCTGGGGTCTGCGCGACGAGGTCGCGGGCAATGCACCCAAGCAGGCCAACACCCCCCATTTTGATGCGGTGATGCAAGGGCCTCATGCGCAGCTTTTGACACATGGAAATGACGCTGGCCTGCCATCTGGCCAGATGGGCAATTCCGAGGTTGGCCACACAAATATTGGCGCAGGCCGTGTTGTCGCAATGGATCTGGGGCAGATTGAGCTTTCTATCGAGGATGGGTCCTTCTTTGAGGCAGAGGCTTTGTTGGCCTTCATTGCCAAGATGAAAGCCAATGGCGGGACGGCGCATCTTATGGGGGTCGTGTCGGATGGCGGCGTTCATGGGCATCTTGAGCATGTCGTTGCCGCCGCCAAGGCGATCACGGATGCAGGCGTGGCCGTTGCGATCCATGCGATCACCGATGGGCGGGATGTGGCACCATCGTCGGCAATGGATTTCATGGCGACGCTCGAAGCAAGCCTGCCAGCGGGCGCAAAAATCGCGACGGTGATCGGCCGCTACTATGCGATGGATCGCGACAATCGGTGGGAGCGGGTAGAAACCGCATATGCGGCCATGATCAATGGGCAGGGCGATCATGCAGATACGCCGGCCGCGGCGATCAGTGCCGCTTATGCCCAAGACAAGACGGATGAGTTTATCCCCGCCACGGTTGTTGGCGACTATGCCGGTGTCGCGCCCGGCGATGGTCTGTTCTGCCTCAACTTCCGGTCCGATCGCGCCCGCGAAATCCTTGCGGCGATTGCGGATCCGGATTTTGATGGTTTCGCGCGCAAACAGCCAAAGCTCGCCGCCCTTCTGGGCATGGTCAGCTACTCAGACAAGCATGATGTCTGGTTCGACACCGTCTTTCCCAAGCGCGATATCCAGAACACGCTGGGCGCCTGGGTTGCCAAACATGGCTTGCGTCAGTTCCGTCTTGCCGAAACCGAAAAATACCCGCATGTCACCTTCTTTCTGAACGGCGGCGTCGAGACGCCAGAAGCGGGTGAAGATCGCCATATGCCAAAATCGCCCAAGGTTGCGACTTATGATCTGCAACCAGAGATGTCGTCGGACGAGGTTACCACGCATTTTGTCAAAGCCATCAAAGCGGGCTACGACCTGATCGTCACCAATTATGCCAACCCCGATATGGTCGGGCATACAGGTGATCTGGGCGCTGCCATCAAAGCATGCGAAGCGGTCGATAGTGGCTTGGGGCAGGTGTTGACGGCGTTGAAGGCGGCGGGTGGTGCGATGATCGTCACCGCAGATCATGGCAACTGCGAAACCATGATTGATCCCGAAACTGGCGGGCCGCACACGGCCCACACGCTCAACCCCGTACCGGTCGCGTTGGTGGGCGGCCCTGAGGGTGCAACCTTGCGGAACGGTCGTCTGGCGGACTTGGCACCGACGATCCTTGATCTGATGGGGTTGGATCTGCCACCGGAAATGACAGGGCGGAGCCTGATCGAGACATGATACGGATTGCCGCCCTTCTGATGTGTCTTGGCTCTGTGGCGCTTGGTCAGCAGACAGCGCTGGATGCAGCGTCGCAGCTGGAGGCGGCACAGGCGCAATTGCAGGCCGCAGAAGGCGCACGTGACCGGATTGCGGCACTCACGCAGACTGTTCAGGCCTACGAGGCCGGATTGGCGGCAATGCGCGCGGAACAGCGCGAAACAGCTCTGCAAGAGGCTATTCTGGCAGATGAGCTTTTGTTGCGCCGCGAAGAGTTTGCGCAGTTGTTGGGGGTTTTGTCGGCGATCAGCAAGACACCACTTCCCGTCCTGCGCACGCACCCGCAGGGGCCCGTCAATACAGCCCGCGCCGGTATGCTGGTGGCGGATCTGACCCCCGGTCTGGAAACAGAGGTTGCGCGCCTGAATACACTCTTGGCCGAAACAAAAGCTTTGCGTGCCGCACAGCAGACAGCCGCGCAAACCCTCGCGGATGGGCTGCAAGGCGCGCAAACTGCGCGTGCAGCTTTGGGGCAGGCCGTGTCGGAACGCACGGATTTGCCTGCACGGTTTGAAGATGACCCGGTGCAAACCGCCCTTTTGGTGGCCAGCGCAGAAACGCTTGGCGATTTCGCGACTGTCGTTGCAGAGGGGCGTCCAGATGAAACCAACACGCTGACCCCAAGCAGCGATTTGCCCTTGCCGGTCGCAGGTATCGTGCTGCCCGATGATAACAGTGGGCGGCCCGGCGTACGTATCGGCGCGCCACCACGGGCATTGGTGACGGCACCTGTTGGCGCTACCATTCTGTTTCAGGGCCCCCTGCTGGATTACGGCAATGTGGTCATTCTTGAACCGGCAGCAGACGTGCTATTCGTCCTTGCGGGCTTTGCAGAGGTGTTTGGAGAGGCAGGCCAGGTCCTGCCGCAAGGCGCGCCAATCGGGCTTTTGGGGGATGGTGCCGGATATAATGACGGGATTTTGACCGAAAATTTGGGCAATGCGGCTGGGCAGGAGGCCCAAGCCCTTTATCTTGAAGTCAGACAAGGGCAAAGTCCCGTGAACCCCGATGCATGGTTTGCGTTGGAGTAGGTAAGGAAACGTGATGAAGAAGTTGATACTGGCTGCCGTTGGTGGCGCTGCATTTGGATTGGTTGCGACGACGCAGGTGGCAGGGCCGCTTTTGGCGCAAGACACGCAATCAGATACCAGCGTCTACGAACAACTTGATCTTTTTGGCGATATCTTTGAACGGATACGGTCGAATTATGTTGAAGAGGTTGATGACCGGGAGCTGATCGAGGCTGCGATCAACGGCATGCTGACGTCACTTGATCCACACTCCAGCTATCTGTCGCCAGAGGCCGCACAGCGCATGCGCGTCAGCACATCAGGCGAATTTGGTGGGCTTGGTATTGAGGTTACGCAGGAAGAAGGGTGGGTCAAGGTCGTCTCGCCAATGGACGGCACCCCGGCGGAAGCTGCGGGCGTTCTGGCGGGGGACTTTATCACTGCCGTTGACGGTGAAAGCGTACTTGGTCTGACCTTGGACGACGCCGTGCGCCTGATGCGTGGGCCTGTCGGTGCGGAAATCATCGTGACAATCGTGCGCGAAGGCGAGCCTGAACCATTTGATGTCTCGATTATTCGCGACACCATCAAACTGACTGCGGTGCGCAGTCGGACCGAGGGCGACGCCGTTGTCCTGCGGGTAACGACCTTTAACGAACAAACCTTCCCCAATTTGCGCGAAGGGATCGACGAACAGATCGCTGCGGCAGGGGGCATCGAAAATGTCGATGGGTTCGTTCTTGATCTGCGCAACAACCCCGGCGGCCTGCTCAGTCAGGCGGTCTATGTGTCGGACGCTTTCCTTGATGCGGGCGAAATCGTCTCGACCCGCGGACGCGAAGCCGCAGATGGGGACCGGTTTAACGCCAGCCCCGGTGATTTGGCGATGGGCAAGCCGATCGTCGTCTTGATCAATGGTGGCTCTGCCTCGGCATCCGAAATCGTGGCAGGGGCGTTACAGGATCACCGTCGCGCGATTGTTGTGGGAACAAATTCATTTGGCAAAGGATCGGTCCAAACCGTTGTGCCGCTTAGCCAAGATGGTGCGATGCGCCTGACAACCGCCCGCTACTATACGCCCTCGGGTCGCTCGATCCAGTCGCTCGGCATTTCGCCCGACATTATTGTCGAACAACCTCAGTCTAGTCTGGACGAGGTTGAAGAAGACGAAGATGCTGCACAGCGGTCAGAGGCGGGCCTGCGCGGATCGCTGGAAAACGACAGTCTGACCGAGGACGAAATCCGTCAGATCGAAGAAGATCGGGCACGGGCCGAAACGGCAGCAGCACTGCGTGAAGATGACTATCAACTGGCCTATGCGATTGATATTCTCAAAGGGCTGAACGCGCTGGGGCCAACGGCACTGGTTGATCCGTAAGGATCAGCGCATGGGAAAAGTGGGTGTAGGGCGCGATATCAGCGACTTTGCCCACTCCGCGGCCAATGACTACCGTTCAGACAAAAGAGTATTTTCTGAAGCAACAGACCGTTGAATATGCATCCAAGCGTCAGATCAGCCGCTTTGCTGTTCGTTCATCCAGGAGCGGTTTGTTGTTCTTGAGATGGCGCAGAACCAGCTTTTTTTGACGTAATCCGTTGGGTATCGTGCGGGCACTTATTGTGGTCAGAGATGCATCCAACAACGACGGGAAGAGCGCGAAGATCTCTTGCTTGGTTTCGTCAGGCAACGCCGCCAATGCCATTTTCCCGCAGAAAAAACTCTCGGTTGGTGCCCCCTCGGCAAAAATGACTTCGTGCTGGTCAAATAGAAGATGAAAATATGCAATGCCCGCACTTGCTGGCTGTATATCTATACCGGGAAGCTCTGAGAGTTTCTTTGCAGCGACAAATACTTCGTCAGTACCAAACATGCGCTCTGCAATAGGGGAAAAGATCACCATTCTATGCTGCGGCGAAACGAATAAATCACGGTAAGGCAGGCCCTGACCCAGTGCTTTTGCCGCTATTCTGACGGGTAGAAGATTGGGTTTCTCTGTCAGTTCTGCCAATGACAGTTCTCGTGTCAGGATCAAACGGAGCGGTTTGGCGGTCCCATCCGCCGTGATGACTTTCTGACCAACCTTAAGGTTTTCTACGGGGACCGGACCTTGATCAGTTTCGATAAGGGTGCCACCAACAAAACACGCGAAGTAGTCTGTGAACTGATTGTTTTGATTGAATGAGGTGCGTTCGGTGTTGAATGTGTATGGGACGCCGGGGACCAGTTCAATCGACGATGCCAAGCCTTGGATCGCGCCTTGCTGGAATCCGTCACCCCCAAAATGAATGCCAGTAACTTTGTGCCCAGAGCCCGTGTTGATGAGATCGTATGACGTATGAATGGTCGTCCCGGCGGCATATGGTGTGCCATCCAAATCAATTGCGTTGGTCAGAGTTTCCTCAGTCCCAGTTTCGTCAAAAACGGTATCTGTATTGTCTGTAATTTCGACAAGTGTGGGCGTCGCACCTGCTGCCAGTGTTAGCGTAAAAACCGGCGTTCCCGCTGCAGCTCCGCCAGACTCAGCCGGCGGCGGCTGAACAAAATCGCTTGGACTATACACCCATAAGAATGGCACGCTGTTCCCCCAACATCTGCTCTACTAACGCAATCGGGACGTGCAAAAGTCAAGCGTTAACTGACCATTATATCGGGTCCAACGGGCGGTCTGCGCATCTTGTGGGGGCTGAAGTGGGGTGCTGGCCGCCCCGCTGCTGAGCGTATTTTGGACTGAAACCCATCGTACGACGACAACACCATCTGACAGCAACTGCCCCCGCAATCGACGACCCGCGTTAGACCTTCACCCGCTCACTTTTCGGATCATAAAGCGGTTTCAGCTGCGCTTGCGCCTTGACCCGTGTCCCCATCACATCGATCTCAAAGTCGCTGGCCAGCAATTCGGCCACGCTTTCACCCTTGCAAGGCACATAGCCCATGCCGATCGCGGCCCCAAGGTGGTGGCCATAGCCGCCCGATGACAGGTAGCCGACCGTTTTGCCATCACGGACAATCGGTTCATTGTGATAGAGCAGCGGTTCAGGATCGGTCAGCATGAATTGCACTAGACGCTGTTCCAGCCCATTTTCACGCTTGCGCAGCACGGCATCACGACCAATGAAGTCGGGCTTGTCGGTTTTCACCGCAAAGCCAAGGCCCGCTTCCAGAACGTGATCCTCTGATGTGATGTCATGGCCAAAGTGACGGAAGCCTTTTTCCATCCGGCAGGTATCCATCATATGCATCCCGCACAGACGCATGCCAAAATCAAACCCGGCAGTTGCCAAGGTTTCGAAGACATGGCCACACATGTCGGATGGCACGTAAACTTCCCATCCCAGCTCACCCACATAGGTCACGCGGTGTACACGGGCGACGGCCATGCCGATCTCGATCTCTTGCGCTGTGCCGAACGGGTTCACCTCATTCGAGAAATCATTGGGCGACACCGCCTGCAACAACTCACGCGACCGGGGGCCCATGATCGCCAGCACGCCTTCGCCCGCTGTCACATCGGTGATCACTACATTGAAATCACCCTGATGACGGCGCATCCATGTCTGATCGGCAAGGCGGCTCGCCGCAGGGGTCACCACCAGATAGCAGTTTTCCTCAATCCTTGTGACGGTCACATCCGCCTCGATCCCGCCTTGGGTATTCAGAAACTGCGTATAGACGATCTTGCCCACGGGCACATCGTAGTCGCCACCACCCACGTAGTTCATAAAGGCCATCGCGTCGCGGCCTTCAACGCGGATTTTGCCGAAGGACGACATATCATACATGCCGACGTTCTGGCGCACGGCCATATGCTCTTCGCGGACGTTGTCGAAAAAGTTCTGACGCGACCAGCTGTATTCATATTCGGCCTTCTGGGCCTCGCGGGCGAACCAGTTGGCACGTTCCCACCCGGCCAATTCGCCCATGACAGCACCGCGTTCCAGCAGATGTTCGTGGAACGGCGTGCGGCGGATACCGCGCGCGGTCGCCTTTTGGCGAAAGGGGAAGTGATCGGCGTAAAGCAGGCCCAGCGTTTCTTTGGACCGTTCAAACAGATAGGTCTTGTTGCCCTGAAACGGCTGCATGCGGTTGATATCCACGTCGCCCAGATCAAACGGTTTTTCGCCGCTGTCCATCCATTGCGACAGGGCCATACCTGCGCCACCGGCAGATTGAATACCGATAGAGTTAAAGCCAGCAGCGACCCAGACGTTGTCCATCTCAGGCGCCAGACCAAGGTGGTAGGCATCGTCGGGGGTAAAGCTCTCGGGGCCATTAAAGAACGTGTGGATGCCAGCCTCGGCCAGCATGGGCAGACGCTCAACAGCGGCCTCTAGGATCGGTTCAAAATGATCGAAGTCTTCAGGCAGCTGGTCAAACTCAAAATCGGCAGGGATGCCGTCCATCGCCCAAGGCTTTGCGTTAGGCTCAAACGCGCCCAAGAGCATTTTGCCTGCGTCTTCTTTGTAGTATGCGCATTCATCCGGCACGCGCAGAACGGGCATCTGGGTCAGCCCCTCAATCGCCTCAGTCACGATGTAGAAATGTTCGCAGGCGTGCAAAGGCACGTTCACGCCCGCCATGCGCCCCACCTCATGGCCCCACATACCTGCACAGTTCACGATCATATCGCAGGTGATGGTGCCGGTGTCGCCACCCTGTTCCCACTCAACAGACTGAACCCGGCGGCCTTCTTTGTTGATCTTCGTGACTTTGGTGCGTTCCGCGACCAACGCGCCGTTTTGACGGGCGCCTTTGGCCAGCGCCAGTGCGATGTTGGCAGGGTCACCTTGGCCATCTTTGGGCAAGTAAACACCAGCGGTCACACCATCAATGTTCAGGTGCTCGTAGCGGGCTTTCACCTCTTCCGGCGAAATCTCTTCTACGTCGACGCCAAAGGCACGGGCCATGCCTGCTTGGCGAAAAATCTCTTCCTTACGTTCGTCAGTCAGAGCAACAGTGATCGAGCCACAGCGCTTGAAACCCGTCGCAACGCCAGTCTCTTCTTCCAGGTTGCCATAAAGCTCTTGGCTATATTTCGCGAGCTTCGTCATATTCGCCGTCGCACGCAGTTGCGCAATGAGGCCAGCCGCGTGCCATGTGGTGCCAGACGTCAGTTGTTTACGTTCCAGCAGGACAACGTCTTTCCATCCCAGTTTGGCCAAATGATAGGCCACTGAACAACCGATAACCCCGCCACCAATGATGACGACACGCGCGTGATTTGGAAGTGTAGGCATGGACGCGATTCCCGTTGACTAAAGAGCACTCTTTTTTGTGTCAGTTTGCAAAATATTACTCTGCTGCAAAAACGCCAGTCTTGGCGCAAACTCACTATTGCCTGCGACCTTTCTTGCGGGCCGCATTTGGTGTCATCCCAAAGGCCTGCCGATAAATTGTTGTAAACCCGCTTGGAAAACCACAGGCCAGCCCGATCTCATTGATCCGCAGATCGGTATTAAGCAGCAGATTGTTGGCCTTGTTCAACCGCAGCCCGCGGTAGTAGCCGTTGGGGGTGGTCTTCATCAGGCGGTTGAACTTGCGTTCCAAAGAGCGTTTCGACAGCCGGGTTTTTGTCGCGATTTCACTGATGGGCAGGGGAACTTCCATGTTGTCCTGCATCAAGGCGATGCAGGCATCCAGCGCCGCATCACCTGTCGTCGTGACTTCTTTGCCAGAAAAGGGTTGGAGCGTATTGAAATGCCGGACCCGTTCATGCAGCAGGATATCGGCAACCGTTGTCATCGTGGCAGAAGAGGCGTGCTGGCCTGCGATGGACAAGGCGATATCAAAGGTGAACCCCATGCCGGCGCATGTGATGATCGCACCTGTATCCACGGCCAAAGTTGCTTTGGTGTCGAAAAGGCCCAGCCGCTCCATCAGAACCGCACGATTTTCCCAATGGGTGGTGTGGTTGCCAGCGTCATCCTTGATATCGGCGATATAGCGGCTTGCGGCTTCTGACAGCAGAACTACCCGGGCCTGACGGCTGGTGTAGGCAGATATCTTGCCGCTCATCGACAAATCGGGGCAATTGGGGTCCGAATTGCCAAGCACAAATAAATAGTCAGCTTCCGGGCGCGCCGGCAGCGGGGTTGATGCGACCGTGACACCACTACTGGCGGTCACAGTACCACCGTTGGTGGACCGAACGTGCCAATCAAATAGCGGGTTGCCATTGATGCGGTTGGCCAGACGAAGCACTTCGACCACACCCGCGAATTCCGTCAGAATAAACCCGTCAGCGACAAAAACATCAAAGACGCAAGTCGCCGTCATGGCGCGACGACACGATGACCAGCTGCTGCGATCTCGCCGGCCATGTGGGCGATATGGGTGGGGCCAACTTCGCAACAGCCGCCAACGATCGTGGCGCCCTTCGCGATCCATCCCATCGCAAACGCGGAGTATGCCTCTGGCCCCATGTCTTCGCGGGCGCGCAGGGCGTCGACGGTTGGCTTGGAGCGCAGGAACCCTTCGCTGATTTGGGTAAAGCCGTTGGCATAGGCACCAAAAGGTTTGTCGCCAGTTGCCAGCACACCCACGGCGGCATCAATCGCCTCTGGCGACGAACAATTGGCCAAAAGGGCCGCAGCCTCACCCGCAATCGGCAGAACATCCGCCAATGGTTCGCCAGACCGCAGCAGCGTACCGTCCTGATCATTGACTGTCATCGACAGCCAGACGGGTTTGCCTGTCGCAACAGTCGCCGCGAGGATTGCACGCGCATGCGCGACCGATGCAACGGTTTCACAGATAATCAGATCGACGCGCTGGGCAAGAATATTGGCAACCTCGGAATAGATTGCGACGGCGGTGTCATGTGGTGGCAAAAGATCGGGGCGATAGGACGCGCCAAGCGGGCCAATTGATCCGGCAAGGACACCCGCATCTTTGGCTTCGTCGAGTGCGGCTGCGTAGAGCGCTTCGAACTTGCCTTCCATGCCGGTGCCGTCCAACCGGTCTCGTAGGATCGCATAGGTGTTGGTCGTGTGCACCGTTGCCCCGGCGCGCGCATAGTCGGCATGCACTTTCGCCACCAGACCGGGGTGGTCGATCATCACTTGGGTCGACCAGAGCGGTGTTGGACGATCGCCTGCACGGTGCACAAGCTCTTGGCCCATACCGCCGTCAAGGAAGATAATGTCTGTCACGGATAGATGGCTCCGAATTTATCTTTGTAGATGGCAATCAGGTCATCTTCCGTGACGCCATCATCATAAGGAGGAGTCCATATCTCAGAAGCGGCAGTTATGTCTATCTGTACAAGCGAAGAAATTCGCTTCGCCAGATCGCCAAATACCGCCAGCCATTGGGGGTGCATCTGTGCAAACTGATCGGTTCCCTTGGGGTGTAGAACCGTTGTGCCACTGACGCGCACCGCCTTGCGCTTGAACGGATCAAGAAAGTTGATCTCAACTGACGGATTTCCAGCAAGATTGCGGCGGGTGCCGGGCGACCGGATATCGCCATAGGCAAGCGTGTGATCATCAAGGATGACAAAAGTGCCCTTCGGCGACACGGCTGGGGCACCGTCCGGAGTCACTGTCGCCACGAACCCTAAAGGGAACGTGGCGATCAGGTCTTTCATCGGTGCGGTCAGCATCAGGCGCGAATACGTTCGTTCTGCGGATCCCACAACGGCTGATCACCTTCGACTGTCGCTGTGTAGCGCTCTCCGTAAATTTCAACCTCGACCTTGCCGCCGGGTGTATTCACATCCGACCGCAGCATGCCAAGTGCGATGGATTTGTTCACACGGAACCCCCAGTCGCCCGAGGTGGTTTCGCCAACCTTTTCATCACCCACCCAGATCGGCGACATATATGGCGCATCCGCCGGACCGGGGTTGTCGATTGTCAGCATTGCAAAACCCTTTTTGCGACCTTGCTGCTTTTCGTTCAGCAAAGCGGCCTTGCCGGGGAAATCCTGCGGCTTGTCAAACTTCACGAACCGCTCCATCCCACCTTCCAGCAGGGTGTAATCGGTGGACAGATCGCCCTTCCACGCGCGATAGCCCTTTTCAATGCGCAGCGCGTTCAGCGCGAACATGCCAAATGGCGTCGCCCCAGCGGCAAGAACCGCATCATACAGCGCTGGCATCTTGTCCATACGGGCGTGAATTTCCCAACCCAACTCACCGGCAAAGCTGACACGGGCCAATTTGCAAGGCTGGCCTGCAACCGTGGCAGATTGATGCGTCAACCAGCCAAGGGTCAGATCAGCATCCGTGCCCATCGCGGTGAACAGATCGCGGGCCTTGGGGCCGGTCACGATCAGGGTCGAGAAATCGCGTGTGATATCCGTCAGCGTCAGACCCTTGGGCAGATATTTGTCCAAAATGTCATAGTCATGCCATTGGGCCGAGGCCGCAGTGATCAGTGTGAAATGATCCTCAGCATGGCGGATCAATGACATCTCGGTCAGGATGCGGCCTTGGCTATCGGGGAAATACGCCAGATTCATGCGCCCGATCTTGGGCAGCGCACCTGCGATCATGCCGCGTAGGAATTCAGCAGCGCCTTCACCTTCCAGATTGAAGCGCGAGAAACCGGGCAGGTCCAGAACGCCGACGCCATCGCGGACGGCCTCGCACTCTTCCTTCACACGGATTTTCCATGGGCCTTCACGTTCCCACGTCTCGGTCGTCTCGACAGAGGTATCATCGCCATCTTTGGCAAACCAATTGGCGCGCTCCCATCCGTTGTAAGCGCCCATCTGGCCACCCAGCGCACGAACCTTCGCGTCTACGGGTGACAGCTTCTTGTCACGCCCAGCAGGCCACATCTTGTGGGGGAAGTGCATGCCATATTCATGGCCATAGGTTTCGAGTGCCTTGGCATGACAGTAGTCTTCGTCCGCATAATCAGTGTAACGGCGCGGATCGACGGACCACATATCCATCTCGGTCTCGCCTTCAGTCAACCATTCGGCCATGACCTTGCCTGCGCCACCACCTTGGACGATGCCAAAGGTAAAGGAATGCGCCTCAAACGCGTTCTTCACGCCGGGCATCGGGCCAACCATCGGCAGACCATCAGGGGCATAAGGGATCGGGCCATTGATATTGCGGCCAACACCACCTGTGCCCAGTACCGGCACACGTTCCATCGCGTCCTCAATATACCATTCCAAACGGTCCAGATCGTCCGGGTACAGCTGGAAGCTAAAGTCATTCGGCATCGGGTCTTCCGGGGTGACCCAGTGTGCCTTACAATTCCGCTCATAAGGGCCAAGGTTCAGGCCGTTCTTGTCCTGCCGCAGATAGTAGGAACTATCTACATCGCGGATCATCGGGGTCTTTTTGCCGTTTTCCTTGGTCCAGGCTTTGATCTCATCAATTTCCTCGGTCAGGAAATACTGGTGGGACATGACCGTCAGCGGCACATCGCGACCGCCGAAGGGTTTGAACCACTCACCCACGCGGGCGGCATAGTAACCGGCGGCATTCACAACCTTTTCGCAGGTGATGTCACCTTTTTCGGTATGCACAATCCAGTCGCCGCTATCCTTCTGGGTCACGCCGGTTGCTGGGCAAAAACGCTCAATCTTGGCACCCAGATCACGGGCCCCTTTGGCCAGCGCTTGGGTCAGTTGTGCGGGGTCAATGTCACCATCCAGAGGGTCCCACAAGACGGCAGACAGATCATGCGTTTCAACAAATGGGTTGTATTTCTTGACCTCATCAATGCCGATCATCTCAAGCGGCAGGCCCATACCCTTGGCTTGGCCCGCGACACGTTCAAATTCCTGCCGACGTTCCTTTGTGTGGCCCAGACGCAGTGCGCCGGTCACGTGATAGTTCATCGGATAGTCGACCTCATCCGCCAACGACCGGTACATATCCAGCGAATAGCGCTGCATGTTCATCACGGCCCAGTTGGGGGCAAAGTTCGGGCAGTTGCCAGCGGCATGCCAAGTAGAGCCAGCGGTCAGCTCGTTCTTTTCCAGCAGGACACAGTCGGTCCAGCCCATCTTGGCAAGGTGATAGAGTGTAGATACGCCCACAACACCGCCACCAATAATCACAACACGCGCAGTCGTCGGGAACTCAGCCATATTCATCGCTCTCTCTAGTCGGGGACGTGCGGAGCATCGTCCGGAATAGTGTAATAATCGCCAGCGTCGGCGGTAAAGATATGCTTAGCAGGTGCCATCGCCGTCGGCAGGTCAAGGCAACCTGCGGCAATCCCTAGGTGATTTGCGCCAATGGGCTGATAAAACAAACTTGAACCGCATTTTTTGCAAAATCCACGCTGTGCTGTATCGGACGATTGATACCATGCCAAATCAGCGTCAGAAGTGAATGTGACATCTTCAACAGTGGCGCGTGTTGAGGCCCAGTAGTGTCCGCTGGTGCGGCGGCACTGGCTGCAATGACAAAACGTCACCGTTTCGCGCGCATTGGCGATATCAAATGCAACAGAACCACATTCGCAACGGCCATGCAGTGTCATGGCAAACTCAATAGACCGGGGGTGAGATCACCCAGACGATCTCACACGGTGCATGGTAGGGGTTCCACCACTGAAATTCCTCTCCGCGCAATCGAAAGCTGTCGCCCGCTTCCACGGTAAAGCGTTTACCGTCCAGCGAAATATCGAACTTGCCGGTGACGATGTAGCAGACCTCTTGGGTTGGGCGTGTCAATGGCTCTGGCAGGCTGGACCCCGGTGCAAATGTTGAATGGATCACCTCAAAGTCGTCGGTCAGGTCTGGCGACAACAACGCTTCGGTCAATCCTTCGGTGCGGCTGCCAATCGGGCGGCGCGCATGGGACCTGACGATATGGCCTTCCTCTCCCGGTGCGACACCGACCTGAAGGAAGCTAGAGATTGAAACATCAAGTGCTTTGGCCAAGCGATCCAAGTCGAGAATGGCTGGATGTGACTTGTCCCGCTCTACCTGACTAAGCCATCCGACAGAACGCCCCAATGCGTCCGCCAGATCAACCAAAGTCATTTTTCGTGCTTTGCGCAAAGCACGGACATCGGCGCCAAGCGTCGGAACTGTAATCCGACCGTCAGGCATCAAGGGTCCATGAAAAAACGTCGTTGCAGTTCATGTCGTTTGTCCTACCCATTCTCGTATTATTTTGCACAGTTCGCGCCAAGAGTATGTCAGCTATGCACTACTTTTCAAAGGTAAGTTTCAGCACGCGCTGAAGTCCCACAACATCGTCATGCGAGAAGATGTCGGGCTGGTTGCTGTCGATATCAAAGACACCGATTAGCGCACCGGTACGGTCATGAACTGGCAGGACCAGTTCAGACCGGGTGCTGCTGGCACAAGCGATATGTCCGGGAAAGGCATCAACATCCGGGACAAGCTGTACCTCGCCAGTTCGGGCAGCCGCACCGCAAACACCGCGGTGAAATGGAATGACAAGGCAGCCATGCCCGCCCTGATAGGGGCCAATCTTTAGCACTTCGGGTGCCGTGACCCTGTAAAACCCGGTCCAGTCAAAACGGTCGTCGCTGTGATGGACCTCGCAGGCCACAGTCGCCATCAGGGCGATCTGATCATCCTCAGCTTCCGTCAATGCGGCAATCGTTTGGTGTAGGTCATCATAGTTGACACGCATGGCGTCAGGCTCCTTCGTCATGTGCGACGGATAGCACGATCTTGCCGGTGTAGGCTTTGTCGGTAAAGGCGCTCTGCGCCGCGTTGATATCCCTGAGCGGGAAGGTCGCCGCGACAAGCGGTTTGATCGCACCCGTTTCAATCAGTTTGACCAGATTGGCGAACACTTCTGGTTCCAACACTGTGCAGCCGTAAAAGCTCAGGTCCTTGAGGTAGAGCGTGCGCACATCCAGCGACACAATTGGTCCTGCAACGGCCCCCGCAACCGCATACCGGCCTTTGGGGCGCAGGACATCCAAAAGGGCCGGCCACTTTGGGCCGGCGACTAAATCTACAACGACATCAACACTGTTTGCACCCAGAGCCTCAAGATAGTCCCGGTCACGATCAATGGCCTGATCTGCGCCGATGTCGATGAGGGATTGTGCTTTGCTGGCCGTTGTAATCACGATCACATGTGCGCCGCGCGCCTTTGCCAACTGGACCGCCGCAGAACCCACCCCGCCTGAGGCACCGGTGATCAGCACGGTCTCGTCTTTTTGCAGGCCGGTGCGCGTCAGCATGTTCTCAGCCGTTGAATAGGAACAGGGGAAGGACGCCAGCGCGGTGCTGCGAAGGCTACTGTCGACCGGATAGGCGTGACGGGCCGCAACAGTGCAATATTCCGCAAATCCACCATCACACTCGGAGCCAAAGAACCACGGCTGATCCAAAGTCTGGCCTTTGGCCTCGGTCAAGCAGGGTTCGACCAAGATACGCTGACCAAGGCGTGATGGGTCAACGCCATCACCGGCGGCGACGACATGCCCACAGACATCAATGCCCTGAATGCGCGGGAATTGCAGCGGTGCTCCTGCCCAGCTGGCATCATCGGCATTGCCGTCGCCTTTGGAATACCACCCAACGCGTGTGTTGATATCGGTATTGTTCACGCCCGCAGCCGCCACTTTGATCAGGACTTCACCGGACGCGGGCACAGGTCGCGGCAAGTCCTCGCGCCATTCCAGGCACTCAGGTCCACCATGCCCGGTCAAGATGACGCCGCGCATCACAGTCGTGTCGTTCATGAAGTTCTCTCGCTTTGGCCCGGGTTTCGCCAGAACCTAGAGACGCTCAATCGCAATTGCTGTGCCTTCTCCGCCACCAATACATATGGCAGCGACACCGCGCGTCAGATTGCGGGTCTCCAGCGCGTTAAGCAAGGTCACGATAATGCGCGTGCCAGAAGCCCCAATCGGATGTCCCAAAGCGCATGCCCCGCCGTTTACGTTCACCTTGTCGCGGGCAATGCCCATCTCATGCATGAATGCCATAGGGACAACGGCGAAGGCCTCATTCACTTCCCAAAGGTCGACGTCATCGACGGACCAACCGATGTTGGCCAACAGCTTTTGCGCAGCAGGGACAGGGGCAGTGGTAAACCATCCCGGTGCTTGGGCATGACTGGCATGGCCCAGAATACGCGCGCGCGCTGCACCGCGATCTGACGATAGAACCAAGGCCGCCGCACCATCCGAAATGCTTGATGCATTCGCTGCCGTGACCGTACCATCGGGGCGGAATGCGGGCTTCAGGGTTGGTATTTTTTCGGGCCGGGCCTTTGCGGGTTGTTCATCACGGGTGATGACCTCCTCACCAGTGCGGGCATGGACGGTCACCGGCGTGATCTCATTGTCAAACGCACCCGACCGCTCAGCGTCCAGCGCGTTGGACAGGGACGCGATCGCATATTGGTCTTGCGCGTCGCGGGTGAACTGGAACTTTTCCGCACAGTCTTCGGCAAATGTCCCCATCAAGCGGCCCTTGTCATAGGCGTCCTCAAGCCCGTCCAGAAACATGCTGTCCTGCACGGTTTGGTGCCCAATCCGCGCGCCGCCGCGCATCTTGGGCATCAGATAGGGGGCATTGGTCATGCTTTCCATTCCACCTGCAACCATGGTCTGGGCGCCACCCAAAGCGATTTGGTCAAACGCCATCATCGCGGTTCTCATACCAGAGCCGCACATCTTGTTCAGCGTCGTCGCCGGTACGCTTTCGTCAAGGCCTGCCAGAAATCCGGCCTGTCGCGCGGGGGCCTGCCCCTGACCAGCAGGCAAGACACAGCCCATCAATACCTCATCGACGGTGGCAACATCTGCTTGTGCAAGTGCTGCCTTGATCGCAGCCCCGCCAAGGACGGGTGCATCAACACCAGAAAAAACACCCTGAAAGCCGCCCATCGGCGTGCGGGCCGCCCCGGTAATATACACATCACGCATCATAATTCTCCTCTTGTTGGACATTAGGCTAAACTTTGGAGACGCAAAGCAAAAGCCCAAGTCACCGATCAATTTGCAGCAATGCCCCATGCCGAAGCCGTGCCAAATGCAGGCCCCGGCATTGCACTGACCGTTTGGTGCGTTAGTTTCACCCCAACGCGAACAAGGACACCTCTCATGCGCAATTTCCAACACCCGGGCCGCTCACCCGTTTATGCCACCAACGGCATGTGCGCGACATCACACCCCTTGGCCGCCAAAGTCGCGGTGCAAATGATGGAAGCGGGCGGCAACGCGATGGACGGGGCTATCGCCGGGGCGGTCCTGCTGGGGCTATGCGAGCCGCAAATGACCGGCATCGGCGGGGATTGCTTTGTGCTGATGACGCCGCCCGGCGAAGATCGGGTCGTGGCCCTGAACGGATCAGGGCGTGCGCCTGCCGGAATTGATGCCGAAAAACTGCGCGCCAAGGGTGATGTGATTGATCCTTATACGGCGGACGCTGTTTCGGTGCCTGGGGCGGTTGACGCATTTTGCCGCCTGTCCAAAAACTGGGGCAAGTTGGGTCTGAAGGCAGCACTTGCCCCGGCCATTCACTATGCTGAGGCCGGTATTCCCGTGGCTGAACGTGTTGCCTTTGACTGGGCGAACGCGGTCGACAACCTCTCTGGTCATGCCCGCGATCTTTATTTGCTGAACGCGGCGGTGCCACGGCCAGGCCAACTGTTCCGCGCACCGGAACAGGCCAAGGTCTTGCGCCGGATCGCAATGGACGGACGCGAGGGGTTCTATGAGGGCGAAGTCGCCGAGGACATGGTCGCAAGCCTACGGGCGCTGGGCGGCAGCCACACGCTGGAGGATTTCGCAAATACGGCCTGCGACTACACCGATCCAATCATGGGCGACTACGGCGGGCTGGACCTGTACGAGCATCCGCCCAATGGGCAGGGGGCCACGGCGATCCTGCTGCTGAACATGCTGAAACACTTCGACATCGGGGGGATGGACCCATGGGGGGCCGCACGCGCGCACATCGAGGCGGAGGCCACAAAACTCGCCTATGACACCCGCAACCGCTTCCTGTCGGACCCCGACTACATGACGCGGCTGGATTACATGACGTCGCCCGACACGGCCGCCAGCCTCGCCGCCCTCATCGACCCCGGCAAAGCCATGCCCGCCGGGTTGCCGGGGGCCGAGGCGGTTCACAAAGACACGATCTACATCACCGTTGTGGACAAAGACCGTATGTGCGTCTCGCTCATCTATTCGATCTTCCACTCGTTCGGATCGGGGATCGCATCGGACAAATTCGGCATCCTGTTTCAGAACCGGGGCGCGGGGTTCACGTTGGAAGAGGGGCACCCCAACGAGGTCGGCCCCGGCAAGCGGCCCATGCACACAATCATCCCTGCGATACTGAAAAAAGAGGGCAAAGTGCTGATGCCCTTCGGCGTCATGGGCGGGCAGTACCAATCCACGGGGCACGCACGGTACGTCAGCAACATCACCGATTTCGGCCTGTCACCCCAGGCGGCGATGGACGCGCCGCGATGCTTTGCCGAGTTTGACATGCTCAATGTCGAAGACGGCTACAGCGATGCGGTCAAAGCAGAGCTGAGCGATCTGGGGCACAACGTGCAGCGGCCCGAAATAGCTATTGGCGGATCACAAGCGATCCTGCTGCATGAAAACGGGGTGCTGGAAGGGGGAGCGACCCGCGCAAAGATGGGTGCGCGATTGGGTATTGATGGGGTCGTCAGAGGACGCGCAAAATCCGAATAACCATCGATCGATTGCGCAGCCAAAATATGATTTCGCTGCGATTGCGTCCATGTCTCATGCGGGATGCGCCCCTGCGAGCGCCTTCTTCGCGTGGGTTATGGCTGCTGCCGCAGCCTGACGCCTTTTTTCGATATTCGTGATCTGTAAGATGCTGAAATTATTTGTAAAAATGTCTTCTTTAGGCCATAGTATAGCCGATGACGCCTGCGTGGCTTGACACCGAAATTTGTGGAAACTGCTTACGAGAGTTTCCGCTCAGTCGGATTGTCGAAACAAGCGCGTTCTTGCGTCTGCCAACACACCTTTCGCCTGCCATTGACTGAACACCGGTCATGCAAACAGCATGTTGACCTGACAGAGCTTCGGAAAGGGCAAGCAAATGTACGAACTGGCGCTAGATCACTATTCTCCTCTATCGGTCGCAACATACGATCCGGTCAGCGGAGAACTTTATCTTGAATTCAACTATGACCGCTTGCTTGATACGCAGGGTGAATGGAGCAACGGACGCCATATTGATGCTGTTACCTTTATGGGTCAGGCTTATCCTATCATTATTCATGATGATGATGGCCCGCGCGATGCCAACGGCCGATACATCTTCGACCGCGACACGGTCGACAATGTTTTCACGATCAATGTCGGAACAGGGCATGATCCGTCAGACGGATCCCTTGAATTTGGTCTAAGTGACCGCGAAGACGGGACAGGTCCGCTCTACAATTTTGTGCTGGAAGATGCAGGCACTTCCACGGTTCAAACCTACGAACTGACAGCCACGGCAGACGACGGCATCGTCACCGTTGATGCTTTTGGTGAAGAAGATCTCGTCTCTATCGCGGACGACGCCTACGATTTTGAATATTTGTACAATTTTGCCGTGAACCAAAGACAGATTGCAGACGATGTCGACACCGGCTTTGTCACCGATAACGACGGTAACGAACAGATACTTCTCTACACAAACTCACAAGCCGAAGGAGAGGTTGCTGCATACGATGAGTTGTTTGCGGTGTTGAACGTCACGGACGGATTTACCCGTGAAGGAACACCGGAAGCGGACACCTTTGAACTTACGCCAACGGCGGACAATGGCGTTGTCACCGTGAATGACTTCAGCGAAGAAGACACGGTCTCTATCGCGGGCGATAACTCCACCTACGACTTTGATTATCTGTATAATTTTGCGGTGAACCAAAGACAAATTAGTGTCGATGTAGACACCAATTTCGTCGTTGCAGACGATGGAACCGAGCAAATCCTTTTGTTCGCTAACTCACAAGCCGAAGGGGAAGTTGCCTCCTACGATGAGTTGTTTGCAGTGCTGAATGTCTCTGACCAGCATACGGCGCCGGAAGCGCCAACCTTGGTCTACGCCCTGAACGCAGGCGGTGGCGCCTTCACAGCCGCAAATGGTGTTGCGTATGAAGCAGATGCCGTTGAAAACGGTCGCGCATTTGCGACGAATGCCGATATTGCTGGCACAACCGATGACAGTCTTTATCAGACAGAAAAATGGTCCAAGACGCTTAGCTATGAAACCGACGTCGCAAACGGCACCTTTGATGTCGAACTAAACCTCGCCGAGATTTGGGGCGGCGCACAAACAGCAGGCAAACGAGTAATCGACATCTATATTGAAGATGAACTTGTGTTCAACGACCTGGACCTCGCTGAAGAGGCAGGCTTTCAAACCGCGCTTGATCTAGTCGGACAAGTCACCGTTGAAGACGGGTCGCTGAGTATCCGCGCAGTTGGGGATGTGCAAAATGCCAAATTGGCCGGTTTTGCAATCTGGGAATCTGAAGGAGCACTCGGCGAAACATTTGAAGTTGGCTCACTCTACGACGATCTCAGCTTTTGATCGGCGTACCCCGTCGCGCTTGTCCCGGCGCGACGGGCCTTGCTAAGTTTAGGGATCATTTCGATTTTTCTTGGAAACATCAACTTACCGATCGTCGTCATCCGCGCCGTCGGCTGTATCGCAGATATCTGTGTCGAGACCTGATTTAGCCCGCCCTGAGCGACCGCAAAAACAACCCAATCCCACCAACCAGCAACACCAGTATAACAATCAAATCAAACGCGCTCATCCGTTGCAGTTGTAGCGTCATATTCGCGATAACGCCAAAGATCAGCGCGACCAGTGACGCCCCGGCGATCCCCCACCCAAGCCAGTTTCTGGAGTTGTAGAAAATCATCCCGACGCCAAACATAAATGGGATCAGCACCATGCCTGAGGTGATGGTAAAGCCACCGACACCGAAGACACGCGACCCCATCCCAAAGTTGGGCCGCACCACAATGCCGTTCAACAACAGATACCCGCCGCCGACCATCATGATCAGCCCGATCAGGAATGTGCCGGTTCCGCCGTCTGTTCCGCCTGCGCCGCGTGCCATATCGGTCTCCACTTATCGTCGGTTGTCTGCTGTTTCTACGATCAGACAGATGCGATTGCCAGTACGCAGTGTATGTACAGTGTATGTACAGGTTCTGTACGCGATATGTACGTCAAATGCGGGCCTTCAACGCATCCATCAGTTCCGTCAGCATTTTGATATAAATCTCGCCGGTCAGTTTGCCGTTTTCGTCAAATTCGTTGCTGGAATTGGCCAGCAAGACCTCTGGCCCCTGCAGGATATCAGGGCGAAAAGCCATCATCGCTAGACGCAGTGAAAACTGCGCGCGCTCACCCCCGCGCGGCCCGCGGCCGCCGACATGATGGCCACCGGTTTGCCGTTCCAAGGCCCGCCTTTCGTGCGGCTGACCCAGTCCAGTGCGTTCTTGAGCGATCCCGAAATTGCCTTGTTATATTCGGGGGTTGCGATGATCACAGCGTCCGCCGCCGCAATCTGGTCGGACAGTTTTTGCACTGATGCCGGAATACCTTCGGCCTCTTCCTGATCACCGTTGTAGAGCGGCAGATTGATGTCAGCCTCGATGAATGCATCGGCGTTGAAAATCTCTGCCGCGTTGCGCATCAAAAGCGTGTTGGTTGATGCCTTGCGCAGAGATCCTGAAATTCCAAGAAGTGTGGTCATGGTGCGTCCCTTTACTGATTTCAGCAAAGGTAGCACAGGCGTGCGCGCTGGCCAGCACAAGGCTTGCAAGGCCGCGCAGGTTGGCACATTGTAATCCCACAATAAAACGGAGGCTGGCATGATCCGGCATGGCGGAAAAATACTGAGCGATCAGTTGGTTAAGCTTGGCGTCAAGCGGGTTTTTTCCGTCCCCGGCGAAAGCTTTCTGGCCGCTCTGGATGGCCTTTACGACAGCGGAATTCCCAACATCGTCTGCCGCCAAGAAGGCGGTGCCGCGATGATGGCCGAGGCATACGGTAAAATGACCGGCCAGCCGGGTGTTTGCTTTGTCACCCGTGGTCCGGGCGCGACCAATGCGGCGGCAGGCATTCACATTGCGATGCAGGACAGCACGCCGATGGTATTGTTTGTCGGACAGATCGACAATCGGCATACGGACCGCGAGACTTTTCAGGAAGTTGACTATAAAGAGGTTTTTGGCGGTCTGGCAAAATGGGTCGCGCAGGTCAACGATACGGATCGCTTGCCCGAATACATCGGTCGTGCGTTCCGGGTGGCGATGTCAGGCAGGCCCGGGCCAGTCGTCTTAGCCTTGCCTGAAAACATGCTTAGCGCGCAAGCGGATGTCCCTGATCTGCGCATGCCCGAGACGGTTGCCCAGCCATTGCCCACAACCATTGCGCAGACAATTCTTCACGAGTTGGCACAATCTGAAAAGCCGCTGATCGTTGCCGGCGGGCCGCATTGGTCCGCGCAGGCGCAGGCCGATTTGCAGGTCTTCGCCGAGTGCCAGCAAGTACCTGTCGCCGCAGGTTTCCGCCGTCAGGACTATATGGACAATCACCATGCCAACTATGTCGGCGACTTGAACGTAGGGGTGAACCCCAGGCTGGCCCAGCGTGTGCGCGACGCTGATACGCTGATCCTTCTGGGCACCCGCTTTGGCGATATTGAAACCCAAGGTTATACGCTCGTCGATCCTGCTGATCCTGGAAAACGGATCGTTCATGTGCATGCAGACGCCGACGAACTGGGGCGGGTCTACACCCCCGATGTTGCCGTCAACGCGACCGCGCCCGCCGTTTTGCGCGCGCTTGCAAATGCCGAGCATGCGGGGGAATGGGCGACATGGACGAGTGCGGCGCGCGCTGACTACGAAGACTGGTTGCGACCACAAGAAAGTCCGGGTGCCTTAAAGCAGGAAGATGTGATCAAATGGCTTTCTGATCATTTGCCCGATGATGCCATTTTGACCAATGGCGCGGGAAATTATGCCGCTTGGCTGCACCGCTACTTCGTCTACAAGCAATATGGCACCCAGCTTGCGCCGACGTCGGGATCCATGGGATATGGTTTGCCTGCCGCAATTTCAGCGTCTTTGGAGCATCCGGACCGATCCGTCATTTGCCTTGCCGGCGACGGCTGTTTCCAGATGACCTGCAATGAGTTGTCAACGGCTGTCCAACATGGCGCAACGCCCATTGTCATCGTGATGAACAATGGGCGCTATGGTACAATCCGCATGCATCAGGAAAAGACCTATCCGGGGCGCGTATCGGGGACGGCCATTCAGAACCCGGACTTTGCGGCCCTTGCGCGCGCCTATGGTGGGCATGGCGAGGTGGTCAGAACCTCAGCTGATTTCCCGGAGGCGTTCAAGCGTGCGCAGGCATCGGGCACAGTTGCAGTGATCGAATGTCAGGTGGATGAAGAAGCGCTTGCCACCGGTGCCACCCTCAGCGCGGTGCGCGCGGCGGCGCTTAAACCCTAGATTTCTTGCCAGACTGTCGCGGTGTTTTGCTGCCATTCATTGCGGTGCAGTAGCGGGGTGTCATCGTCAGATGCGGCCTTGCCCAGACACAGGTATCCGGTCAATTCCCAGTTGTCAGGTACCCCCAGTACATTGCTGATCCCCAAAGGATCAAGGATCGACACCCAGCCGACGCCGATATTTTCGGCCCGCGCTGCCAACCAAAGCGTATGGATGGCGGCAACAGTTGAATAGGCCAGCATTTCGGGCATGCTTTGGCGTCCAAGCCCATGACCTGCGTGTGGTTCTGTCTGGGTAAAGATCGCCAGATGAACCGGGGCTTCCTTGAGGCCCGCCAGCTTGAGCGCATCATAGTGCGCCCGTTTTTCATCATCATAAATCTTGCCAGCCTTTGCATTGGCCGCCGCAAAATTCGCGATCACCGCACGGCGCAGCTCATCCGTCCTGACGTGTAAGACGCGCCACGGCCGGGCATTTCCGACAGATGGTGCCATGTCCATCGCAAGGCGTAGCCGCTCAATTACGTCGTCAGGGATGGTGTCGGGCAGAAAGTGGCGCACATCGCGCCGCCAACGCAGAATGTCCTGCAATGCGTCGCGATGTGCTTGCGATAACTCCATTCAGGTTTGCGCCCATTTGCCAGTCTGCGAGGGTAGAAAAGCTTCAACCGCAGCTGTCGCCACGACGGCGGTATCGCCGGTTTCATGGTTGGGAATGTTCAGCCCACCTTTGACAACGCGCACCTCAGCGCGGCCACGGGGCAGGCCGGACTTCAGCGCGTCGGCGTCAATGCGGTTGGGTTCTTGTACGGCGACAATGACCTGCACGCGCATTTCCTTGTGATCAAGGTTGATACTGTCGAAGATCGGCAAGGTTGAATGCCGGATTGCATCCTCGATTGCGCGCCGTGCGGCATTTTGATAGTCCATACCATGCAGATCGTTGCCCATGCCCATTTCGATAATGACGCGTTGTTCCATCACGTGCGCTCCATCTCAAACGACACATTGATGGCCACATTGGCGATGACAGTCGGTTTGCCATCAGGGCGGGGGATATCCAGACCACCGTGGTGCACGGTGATGGTCGGTTGACCGTAGGGGAAAATATCCAGCAGGCTTTCCTTGTCAACCTGATCGGGCTCTTGGACGCCAACCTCAACATCGATCAACATCGCCTCTTTGGGGAAACCAAAGAGCTCGGCCATATTGATCGAGTTATGCCATAGCGCATCCTGTAGTCCGCGCCGTGCTGCTTGGGTATAGTCCTGCCGACGCAGACTGGTGCCCATACCAAATTCAGTCAGGACGCGGTGTTTGGGCATGATATGACCTTTCTTTGAAGTTCTTGCACGGCCTAGCGGTAAATCTGGCGCGTCTTGGCATTCCATTTCAGTTTTGATTTACGGGCCAAACGCGCGCAGCTGTCATCAAGGCCAATCCGGTTCGTCCATTTTGATAGTGACCTGACAGGAATGGCAAAGATATCGCCCAAGCCATCGACCAGTACGCATTCGCGCGGGCCAAGTTCGTCACCATCAAAGCGATGCCCAATGACCAGATTTTTGGCATTCATATCGCCGGCGCGAATATGACAATCGTAAATCCGGCCAATCGCATCATTTGTCAGCGCAAGATCCTCATCCGTCAATGTGCCAGACGAAACTCTTTGGCGAAAGGTCCGTCCCAATGTGCCATCCGGCTCCATCACCCTTTCCGTCAGACAACCAAGCCCGAGATTGGTTGAAACAAAACCGAACATATGGGCGATTGGCGGATGAAAATCAGGGTTGGGGTGGCGCAGCATGACGCGAAGGTATTCTTCATATTCCTTGCGGATCTGCCGGATGCGTGTGCTTGGAAAAAAGCGATCCATCTTGCCGCTAAAGCTTTTGCGCACACGCATGTCACTTGCCGGTTTGAGCACCTTGACCAGTTTGCGATGGTCCTGCGGATGCAGAAAAACAAAGCGTTGTATGCCAGCCGCGATTTGATCTTTTGGGTTGAGGTAAAGCACGATGCGGACCCGAATTCAGAATTCGACGCCAATTTGCGCCTTGATACCAGACCGAAAGGGATGTTTGACGAGTTCCATTTCAGTCACGAGATCGGCGAGTTCAATCAGGTCTTCATGCGCATTGCGTCCCGTCAGGACCACATGGGTCATTTCGGGTTTGTGATCCCGCAGGAAAGCCACCACCTCAGTCGCGCTGACATAATCGTAACGAATGGCGATATTGATCTCGTCCAGCAGCACCATGTGGTTCGTTTCATCCAGGATCAGCTCTTTGGCCTTGGCCCAAGCTGCCTGCGCCATTTCGGTGTCGCGGGATTTGTCCTGCGTTTCCCAGGTGAACCCTTCGCCCATTGTGTGGAACGCGCAGGTGTCGCTGAATTTGGCCAAGATCAGGTCACGCTCGCCGGTGGACATGCCGCCCTTGATGAACTGCACGACGGCGCATTTCATATCATGGGCAATACAGCGAAAGATCATGCCGAAGGCCGCAGATGATTTACCTTTGCCCTTGCCAGTATGGACGATGACCAAACCCTTTTTGTCGGTTTTGGTCGCCATGATCTTGTCGCGGGCGGCCTTTTTCTTGGCCATCTTCATGGCGTGACGGTCTGTGTCTTCGGTCATGATTGGTACTTTCGTTCGGTGGGTTGCGCCCACTCTACAGCAACCCGGCGATGCGCGCACGGGCAGAGTTGGATTTGGGTTGCCAAAGCTTGCGGTCAATCGCTTCTTGCAGCCGCTGGGCGATTTCCCTCAGCGCGGGGGCGTTGGCATCGGCGATGAAATCACGGGTGGCGTCGTCTTTGATAAAGGCCTCTTCCACCAGATCGAAATGGTGGTTGCGCACGGCCCCCGTGGTGGCCGCAAAGGCAAAAAGGTAATCGACCGTTGCCGCAATTTCGAACGCGCCCTTATAGCCGTGGCGTTTGACGCCATCGATCCATTTGGGGTTCACGACGCGAGACCGGACGACCCGTCCGATTTCATCGTCCAGCGTCCGGATCACCGGGCGTTCAGGGCGCGAATGGTCGTTGTGGTAGATGGGGCGGTCTTGCCCTTGCAGGGTGCTGATCGCTGCCGCCGCGCCGCCTTCGAATTGATAGTAGTCGTCGCTGTCGAGGATATCATGTTCGCGGTTGTCCTGATTTTGCACGACCGCTTCGGCCTCTGACAGCCGCGCTTCAAAGGCTTTGCGGTCCTTGCGGCCCTCAGCGCCTTTGCCGTAAGCGTAGCTGCCCCATTCCAGATAGGCCTCAGCGAAGTCAGATTTGTCCGCCCAGATCCGTTCATCGATCAGCGCTTGTAGTCCGGCACCATAGGCGCCGGGTTTGGAGCCGAAGACGCGGGTTTGGTCTTCGCCCTGTTTGGCGCGTGCGGCGGCTGGGTTCAGGTCGGCGGGTTCGTTCATGTCTTGCACGGCGCGTGCGGCACTATCGACCAATGCGATCAGCTGTGGGAAGGCATCGCGGAAGAAGCCAGAGATGCGCAAAGTCACATCAACGCGGGGTCGGCCCAACACTGACTGGGGCAGGACTTCGAAACCAGTGACGCGCCGGTTGGCGCTGTCCCATTTGGGTTTGACGCCCATGAGCGCGAGCGCTTGCGCGATGTCGTCGCCGCCGGTGCGCATGTTCGCCGTGCCCCATGCGGTAACCAACATGGCGCGTGGCCAGTCGCCGTGGTCTTGCAGGTGTTTTTCGATCAGTAGATTGGCGGATTTCCAGCCCAAGGCCCAAGCGGTTGGGGTAGGGACCGCGCGGCTGTCGACGGAGTAGAAGTTGCGTCCCGTTGGCAGGACGTCCATGCGGCCCCGTGTCGGTGCGCCAGACGGACCGGGGGGGACGAAATTACCCGCGAGTGCAGTAAGTAGGGCTGTGCCTTCGGCGTCGCCGCAGGCTTTTACCGTCGGTAGGATATGCGTTGTTATCTCGGAAAGCACCGCCGCGCTCATCGGCCCTGGCGGGCGCTCTTCGCCGGTGATCAGGCGTTGCGAAAGGCCTTCGAGCCTTTCGATGGTGTCGCCGTTGGTGCGCCATGTTGTGCCATCGGTCAGAGCGTCGGGTTTTTCAGGCGGCGTGCCTGCCATGTCGCAATCGAGCGGGTCGATAGTGAGGGCGAGGTCGGTTGCGAGCGCGCGCAAGAGCGAGGCATTACCAGCTTTTCCATCGCCGCGTGGCACCCGTGCCAAAGCAATCGCGAGGTCGCGTTCTTGTTGGCCGGTCGGGGATTGCCCAAAGATGTGCAGCCCATCCCGGATTTGCGCTTCTTTGAGTTCGCAAAGGTAGGCATCGAGTTTGCCAAGATCGCCGTCTTTGTCGCCCGTGAAACCTGCGTCTTTTGCGAGACCTGTGACGTCGGACAGCGAGAGAATTTCTTTTCGTAGATGGTCAATTCGGCGCGGGTCGACGCCGGCGGCTTCGTAATATTCATCCACCAGTGCTTCGAGGTCGCGGAGTGGTCCATAGTTTTCGGCGCGCGTCAGTGGGGAGTCAAATGGTCGATGATGACGGCTGATGTGCGCCGTTTGGCTTGGGTGCCTTCGCCTGGGTCGTTCACGATGAATGGGTAGATGTGGGGCGTGGGGCCGAAGACGGCCTCGGGCCAGCAGGTTTCCGACAGCGCCACCGCCTTGCCGGGCAGCCATTCGAGGTTGCCGTGTTTGCCCATGTGAACGACGGCATCGGCACCCCAGTGGTGGCGCAGCCAGAAATAGAAGGCGAGGTAATTGTGCGGTGGGACCAGATCGGGCGAATGGTAGGTATCGGTCGGGTCGATGTTATAGCCGCGGGCAGGTTGCAGGCCGACGACCGCATTGCCGAAGCGGTGGATGCTCAGGGCGAAACCTGTTTGTGCGGCGTCTGTCGGAGCCTCCGGCGGAAGTTTGATTGGACATAGAAAAGGGTCTAGGTCAGGTGTGCCCCAGCGCGTGGTGATTTGGTCTTTGACGTCCCAAGGAAGCGCTTCGAAGTATTGGTTGTAGATGCCGAGCGGGAGGATTTCGCCGCCTTCTTTGTCGGCGTGATCTGTCAGCCAGTTCGTTGGTCCGGCCATGATTTGCGCCATCAGCGCCGCACTATCCGCAGGTGGTGTGACGTCGTGCCCTTCGGCTTTCAGTAGGTTCAGCACGTGGATCGTGGCGGCAGGCGTATCGAGGCCGACCCCGTTGGCGAGCCGCCCGTCTTTGTTGGGATAATTGGCGAGGATGAGGGCTGTCTTCTTTGTCGCCGGTGGCGTGCGCCGCAGGCTCGCCCAGTTTTTGGTCAGCTGCGTGACAAAGTCGATCCGGTCGCCGCGCGCTTGGTAGGTGGCGATGGGGCATTCGGTGGCCTCGTCGAAAAACGCCTCGCCTTTGAAGCTGACCGCGCGGGACAGGATACGCCCGTCCACCTCTGGCAAGGCCACGTTCATGGCGATATCGCGGGCGGTGAGGCCGTGCAGGCCTTCGGCCCATGTGGCCTCGGATGCGCCTGAGAGGATGGCTTGAAAGATGGGCGCGTCATTGCTGAGTAACGGGTTTTGCGGGCTTTCGTCGCCGTCATGCGGGCTGCCGACGGCAAAGGCCGTACAGTTGAGGATGACATCGGGCGGGGCTTTGGCAAAGAGCTGGTGCAGGGTCGCCGTGCTGACGGGGTCTTTCAGGCTGGCCACGAAGATGGGCAGCGGGTTCAGCCCTGCGCGCAATAGGCTGCGGGTGAGCCGGTTGACCGGGTTGAGCCCACCGCCTTGGACCAGCGCGCGGTAGAAGATGATCGGCACGATGGGGGCGTCTTTGTTCCATCCGGCTTGCGCCGCTGATAGGTCCGCGATGCCTGCACCCGGCCAGTAGACGCCAGCGCGCAACAGCGGTGCGGGCGCAGTTGGTTTATCGCCGCCATCCAGCATGGTGTTCGCGTAGGCCAGCAGGTTGGTGCTGTTTTCTGGCCCCCCTTCAACGAGGTAGGACCAGAGTGTGTCATAGTCTTCGCCGCTGACCGTGGACAGTTCGCGCAATTCTGGGTCTGGTTTGTCGTCGCCGGGCAGGGCTGCGAAGGGAATGCCTGCTTCGCGCAGACGCGCGGCGTATTGGGTCAGCCCATATTTCCAGTAGCCGGCACCACCCAAGATACGCGCAATGACCAGCCGTGATTTGGTGGCGCAATTGTCGAGATGCAGATCGACTGACATGGGATGCGTGAGATGCATCATGTTGGCCAGCCGCAGGGTTGGCGGGTCTGCCATCTCTGCACGTGCGTCTGAAAGGGCGGCGAGTTCCGTGTCTGCTGCCGAGATGATCACAACGTCCGCAGGCGTCTGCCCCAGATCAACAGGTTCGCTGCCGTCAGAGATCGCACCGGGGGTGGCTGCTAGCAGGTGCATCTAACGATCCCGCGTGTTAGGAGCCGTCTGAACAAGAGGTCACGACCATGGATTACAAAGCCGCAGGAGCGCCGAAATTGGGTAAGAAAGCACCGAAACACCAAGAGCATAATGCCCATGGCAGCAACAAGAAGCCCTTTGGCCAGCGTGTAAGTAAGGAAGAACTGCTCGCCCGGATGAAAGCGGCGGCTGAGGCGAAGAAGGCCAAGTAACGTCACAGGGGCTTTTCCATGAAGATGGAGCTGTTGGCGGTGATATAATCCCCGAAGACGCCGCATTTGGTAAAGCCGTGGCGCTCATAGAGCCGATGCGCTGCATGCAGCACATTGCCGGTTTCTAGCTTGAGGATGGTGACGCCTTCTTCAACCGCAGTGTCTTCGATTTGACGCAAGAGAGCCGCGGCGACGCCTTTGCCGCGTGCCGCCTCCGAGACGAACATCGACTTCACTTCGCCATAGTCGGGTTTCACCCTGAGCGCACCTGTTCCAAGAAACGTATCGCCTTCACGCGCCGTGAAGAAATAGATGTCGGGCGCGACCAGATCGTCGATCTCCAGATAGTAGTTATCTTCTGGCGGAAACAGGCTTTGCATCAAGGCGTGGCTTTGCTGCAGCAAGGCGGTTGCCTGCGGGTGATGCGGGTCTGTCCGTTCGACGATGATCATGCTTGCAGGGCGGCACTGATTGCCGATTGATCAAGACCTGCTTCGCCGATGACCACCAGACGGGTTTCACGGGGGGCGTCCCCGAACGGCTGGTCAAAATAGGTATCCACGCGCGGACCGACCGCTTGCAGTGTCAAGCGCATGGGTTTGCCTGCGATGGCGACGAAACCCTTGAGGCGCAGGATGCCGTGGGCGCGGATCACGTCGGCCACCTGTGCGGAAAAGGCGTCTGCGTCGGCGATTTCACCGCGGGTGACGATGAAGCTTTCAAATTCGTCGTGGCCATGTTCGTGTTCATGATCATGGTGGTGATCGTCTTCGTCATCATCATCATGGTGGTGGTGATGGTGGACTTCGTGGCGCGCAGCGAGGTCACCTTCGGCGCCGATCCCTTGGCCCAAGAGGACATCCACTGGCAAAGCGCCCATGGACGCTTTGATGACTTGGACGCCATTGCGGGACTCAGATTTCAGTTTGCTGGTCAAGGTTTCTGCCTCGGACGCCTCTAATAGGTCGGTCTTGTTCACAACGATCATATCCGCGCAGGCGACTTGATCTTCGAACAACTCGGACAATGGCGTTTCGTGATCTAGGTTTTCATCTTGCGCGCGCTGGGCGTCCACGGCAGCCACGTTATGCGCAAACTGGCCGTCGTGGACGGCGCGGCCATCCACAACGGTCACGACACCGTCGACGGTCACTTTGGTGGAGATGCCGGGCCAGTTGAAAGCGCGCACCAACGGTTGCGGCAAGGCAAGGCCGGAGGTTTCAATCACGATATGATCGGGTTTGTCGTCGCGGGCCAATAGCGCTTCCATCGTGGGGATGAAGTCATCGGCGACGGTGCAGCAGATGCAGCCGTTGGACAGCTCGACGATATCGTCTTCTGTACAAACCTCGTCCCCGCAGCCCTTGAGAATGTCGCCGTCGACACCAAGGTCGCCGAATTCATTGATGATCAGCGCGATCCGCTTGCCTTGTGCGTTTTGCAGCATGTGGCGGATCAGCGTGGTCTTTCCTGCGCCGAGAAAGCCGGTGACGACGGTAGCTGGGATCTTGGCGGGCATGTCGTGTGTCCTATCAAAAAGCATATGCGGGATGGTTGTCGCGTCACCTGCGGTAAGTTTCAAGAGCCGAGTGTCTGGTTGCCGCGTTTGTACCCTCGCCGGACGGGGTGTCTGGTTGGGAATCGACCTTTGTAAGCTACTCTGCGGCCACCAACGGGCCATTTCAGCGCGAGCCAAGCCAATAACCGCAATATCTTGTGGATAACATGGCGGAACATAGCACATGCGGGGTCCGGGGCGTTGACTCGCGATGCTGCGGGAGGTGATGCTTTCGTACCTTGAGGAATCACACGGGCAAACATCTTGCGCTTTAGCAAACTCCGACTGAATGGCTTCAAAAGCTTTGTCGACCCCACCGATCTGATCATCGCTGATGGTCTCACGGGTGTTGTGGGGCCGAATGGCTGTGGCAAGTCGAACTTGTTGGAGGCCTTGCGCTGGGTCATGGGTGAAAACCGCCCGACGGCGATGCGCGGCGGCGGGATGGAAGATGTGATTTTCGCCGGGGCTGCCACGCGGCCAGCACGGAATTTTGCTGAAGTGTCGTTGGTCATTGATAATGGTGAACGGCTGGCACCCGCTGCGTTCAACGATGACGACAATCTTGAAATTATTCGCCGAATTACGCGGGATGCTGGATCGGCGTACAAGGTAGGTGCCAAGGATGTACGCGCCCGTGATGTTCAGATGCTCTTTGCGGATGCGTCAACCGGGGCGCATTCGCCAGCCCTGGTTCGCCAGGGACAGATTTCGGAACTGATCAACGCAAAACCCAAGGCCCGCCGCCGTATTCTGGAAGAAGCGGCTGGCATTTCGGGCCTGTATCAGCGCCGCCATGAGGCTGAGTTGAAGCTGAAAGGGGCAGAAACAAACCTGACCCGCGTTGACGATGTGATCGAACAGTTGGCGGCGCAGCTGGGGCAACTTGCCCGTCAGGCAAAGCAGGCTGCGCGCTATCGCGAAATCGGTGACAAACTGCGGCGCGCTGAAGGCATGTTGCTTTTCCGTCGTTGGAAAGAGGCGGATGAGGCGCTGTTGGCGGCGTCGGAACAGTTGCGTGAACGCACGACGACTGCCGCGCAGGCAGAAAAGGCCGCGCGCGAAGCAGCCAAGGCACGAACGGTTGCAGAAGAAGCATTGCCGCCATTGCGTGAGGAAGAGGCAATAGCGGCTGCGGTGCTTCAGCGTTTACAGGTCCAGCGTGACACGTTGAAAGATCAGGAACAGCGGGCGCTTGAGATGATCGAAACGCTGCGCGGCCGTATCGAGCAACTGACCCATGACATCGACCGGGAAAACGGGCTGAATAAAGACGCCGGCGAAACGATCGAACGACTGGAATGGGAAGCGCGCGAGATCGAAAAGGCCGGTCAGGGCCATGATACACGTCTGGAAGAAGCCCAGGCCGGTGCACGCGAGGCGGCGGGTGTGCTGCAACAGCGCGAGGCCGATCTGTCACAACTGACCGAGGATGTGGCGCGACTTGCGGCGCGGCACCAGTCTGCGCAGCGTCTGTTGGACGACAATCGCACAACACTTGCCAAAAGCGAGGAAGAAGCGGCGCGTGCAAAAGCGGCGATGGCAGAGGCCGAAGCGGCGCTGGGCCGGGCCGAAGCAGATTTTGCTGCGGCTGGAGACGCCGAGAAAGCCGCGGTCGCGGCGGCTGAGGCGGCCGATAAAGCGCTGGTCGATGCGGAAAGCGCACGGGCAGAAACACAAGCGCGCGAAAGCGACGCGCGTGCATTGCGGTCAGAGGCCGAGGGCGAAGCAAACGCGCTCCGCGCCGAGGTGGCTGCGCTCGCGAAGCTGGTGGAACGTGACACGGCCGAAGGCGGTCAGGTCCTTGATTTGCTGCGTGTGCAGGGCGGCTATGAAAAGGCCTTGGGTGCGGCTTTGGCCGACGATTTGCGTGCACCCGAAGTGGACGCATCGGCAAAATCTGGCTGGGCGTTGCTGCCCAGTTACGGCGCTGCACAGACATTGCCGGACGGGGTCATGGCCCTGACCAATTATGTCACGGTGCCAGAGGTGTTGGCGCGACGAATGAGCCAGGTTGGTCTTGTTGATGCTGCCGATGGTGCGCGATTGCAGGCTGACCTAAAGCCGGGTCAGCGGCTTGTCTCGGTCGAGGGCGATCTGTGGCGCTGGGACGGGTTCCGCGCCGGTGCCGAAGACGCCCCGTCGGCGGCCGCTTTGCGATTGCAACAGCTGAACCGTCTGACCGAATTGAAGAGGGATCTGGAAGAAGCCTCTGCCACAGCAATGGGTGCATCACAGGCGCATGAGGCACTGACCGGACTGTTGAAAGAACAGACCGAGGCCGACCATGCGGCCCGTCAGGCGCGTCGTGACGCGGATCGTGCCGTCGCAGACGCCAATCGTGCCGCAAGCCGGGCCGAAGCGGACCGCAATCTGTCGCAAGGCAAGTTGGAAAGTCTCGGTCTGGCCGTCAAACGTCATGAGGAAGAGGCCGTGAACGCAAGGCGGTCTTTGACCGAGGCGGAAAAAGCGGCGGAAGACCTAGGAGATCTTGAGACAGCACGCGCATCGGTCGATGATGTCAAAATGACCGTTGAGGCCGCACGGATCACAATGATGTCGCGCCGCTCGGCCCATGATGAGGTGCGCCGCGAGGGTGAGGCGCGTCTCAAGCGTAGTCAGGAAATCACCAAGGAAATCAGCGGGTGGAAACACCGGTTAGAAACGGCCAACAAGCGGACGGCAGAGCTCGCGCAGCGCAAGGCCGAATCCGAGGCGGAACTGGCCGAGGCCACGGCCGCGCCTGAGGAAATTGCCGCAAAGCGTGCTGAGCTGGCTGATGCAATTGATGAGGCCGAGACGCGCCGCAAGGCGTCAGCGGACAAGCTGGCCGAGGCCGACACGGTGCTGCGTGACGCGGGTCATCTAGAGCGCGAAGCGGAGCGACAAGCCTCTGAGGCGCGCGAGGCCCGTGCCCGATCCGAAGCCCGCTCAGATGCAGCGAAAGAGACGGTCGCCTATGCCGCCGAACGCATCATGGAAGCGCAGGACGTGACCCCGGACAAGCTGCTGGAGACATTGGACACGGACGTCGATCAGATGCCTGCGTCTGAGGTGATCGAAGGGCAGGTCAACGCCTTCAAACGCCAACGCGACAGCCTGGGTGCTGTCAACCTGCGCGCTGAAGAGGATGCCAAGGAAGTGCAGGTTGAGCACGATGCGCTTGTGTCCGAGAAAGCAGACCTTGAAGCGGCGATTGCTGCATTGCGGTCAGGAATTGCCAGCCTGAACAAAGAAGGTCGGGAACGCTTGTTGACCGCCTTTGAGCAGGTCAATGAGAACTTCGGCCTGCTGTTTACACATTTATTTGGCGGGGGCGAGGCCAAGCTGGTTTTGGTGGAATCAGATGATCCGCTTGAGGCTGGACTTGAGATCATGTGCCAACCGCCCGGCAAGAAGCTGAGCACTTTGTCACTATTGTCGGGTGGCGAGCAGACCTTGACCGCTCTTGCGCTTATCTTTGCTGTATTCTTGGCGAACCCCGCGCCAATCTGTGTGCTAGATGAGGTTGATGCGCCGCTGGATGATGCCAACGTCACCCGTTTCTGTGATCTGCTGGACGAAATGACCCGGCGTACCGAAACACGGTTCCTGATCATCACGCACCACGCCGTCACGATGAGCCGGATGGACCGGCTGTTTGGTGTCACAATGGGCGAGCAGGGTGTCTCGCAGCTGGTGTCCGTGGACCTTAAACGCGCAGCTGCGATGGTGGCCTGACCGGTGCCGCGCGTCTGACGACGACGCCCCACCCGCCAGCCCGTGCGGGGGCCCTATGGCAATCGTTCTTGGAGTACCCGGACCATATTTTCGCCCATAACCTTGCGAATTTGAGTTTCACTGAGACCGCCATCAATCAGGGCTTGGGTCAGCGCAGCCATTTCGGAGGCATCAAAGCCAGTTGTCACCGATCCATCAAAATCAGAGCCCAGGGAAACGTGATCCTCGCCCAAGAGCGCAATTGCATCGCGGATCGTGGCGGCCACGCCAGCAGGGCTTTCATCACATGTGACATCGCGCCAATACCCAATCGCGATCACGCCACCAGTGGCCGCAATCGCCTGCATAAGATCATCAGGGAAGTTCCGTTTTGTCGGGCAAACGCTGTAGATCCCGGTATGGCTGACCACGATCGGCATATCCGTCATTGCAAGCGCGTCCCACGCCACCTGGGGCGATGAGTGTGAGACATCAAGGATCAGATTGCGCCGCTCAATCTCGGCCACAACCTCGCGTCCGAAGTCGGTAAGCCCATGATTACCCTGGCCGTGTAGGGATCCACCCAATGCGTTGTCAAAGAAATGCTGAAGCGCAATCATGCGATGCCCCGCAGCTTCGATCTTATCAAGGTTCGCGATATCCCCCTCCAGCGGATGCGCGCCTTCGATGCCAAGCAGCCCCCCCACCACAACCTGTCCAGCGGCGCGATCTGCAAGCAAAGCATCCAGTTCTGCGCGGGTTTTGATGACGCGTAGCTGTCCACCCGACGCATCGGCGTAGTTGTGCAGCCGCTCCGCCTGATAGAGCGCACGCTCCAGCAGGCTATTCCATGTGCGGGGCGGCCAAAGCTGACCGATGGCGAGAGGTGTTATGTTGTCGAAGGCTTCGCTGGAATTGTCTTGGTAATTTTGGCCTGCGGGGCTTTTGGTGACCGCGGTGAACATTTGCAGCGCGACATTGCCTTCGATAAGGCGGGGTACATCGACGTGCCCCCGGTCGGCACGATCCAGCAGGCTGCGTTTCCACAAAAGCGTATCGGCATGCCAGTCGCCGATCACCAGTTGGTCATGAAGTGCGCGCGCCTCGGCTGACACAGGATGAGGGCCAATGTCCGACACGGCATTTCGGCCACTTTCGACATAACCGGGGGCGAAAGTCAGAAATGCGATGAGTGCAAGGACAACCAATCCCACAAGAATTTTTAGCAGACGCATTTTTCACTCCCCAGCGGTAATTCGAATAGAGGCTGAACGCAGACCGAAATGCAAACCGGGCCTGCATGACGTGGCGGTAACCTAGAGTTGGTTGAGCAGATCCAGCGTGGGCCACGCGTCAGCGGGCAAACCAAGCCGCACCTGTTCCGCTTGCACGGCGGCCCGCGTCATCGCCCCCAAAATCCCGTCAATGCCGCCAACATCATGACCGCGCTGCGTTAGTTTCTGTTGCAATTGCTGCATTTGTGCGCCGCTCAGCGCGGCTGACGAGTTACCGGCATTATAGACCGGTGCCCCACTCAGACGCGTTGCAAAATAGGCAGCTGTCGTGACGTAGACAAAGCTCTTGTTCCAGTCAAAATAGACGTCGAAATTGGGGTAGGTTATGAATGCCGGGCCATTCCGGCCCATCGGCAAAAGGATGGATGCTTGCAGATTGGCAGGGCCAAGTGACCCGGTCCGGGCCCGTACGCCACGTGCGGCCCATTCGCGGACCGTTGCTTTGTGATCAAGTCCTGTTTGTGACCAATCAAGATTAGCAGGCACCACGATTTCCTGAAGCCAGGGTTCATTCGCGCGCCACCCTAGCGAGGACAGGACGTTCGCCCCGGTCATCAACGCATCGGCCGAAGAGCCCCGCAGATCAACGACCCCGTCGCCGTCACCGTCCATACCCTGGCGCACAATCTCGCGCGGCAGTTTCTGGAGTTGTCCGATCTCACCTGCCCAGGCGCCGGTGGTTGTGGCGGGGTTCATGCCGCCACGTCGGTAAAGCTCAATCGCGGCGATCAATTGTGGGCGGAATAGCCCCGGCCGGCGACAATCATGCGCAAGCGTCAAAAGGGCGTTGCGGGTGTTAAAGTTGCCTTGAACCTGGCCATAGTCGGTTTCAAAAGCCCAAAACGCCAAAAGCACGCCGCGCGGGATGCCAAAGCGCGCCTCGATGGCGTTGAACGTGTTGTTGTTCCGCTGGCTGTAGACGCGCCCGTTATCAATGCGGTTCTGGCTGATCAACGCGCGTGAAAAGCTGATGAAGTCGCGTTGAAACACACCTTGCGCGCGGTCTGCGTTGATGACCGATTGATCAATCCGTGCGCCTTGAAAGAACGCGTCAACTGTTTGTGCCGGTATTCCGGTGGCCCGTGCCTCTGTTTTGACGCCATCGATGAAAGCGTTCACCGGGCCGCCGCAGGTTTGTGCGGTCGCCGCGCTGGCGAAAAACGAAAGGGCAAGGGCTGCTGCGCGCATGTTGATCTCCGACATTTGAATATTGCCGAGCGTATCAGGGGTGGGTGGCAGCGCAAGTGTGGTTCTGTTTTGGGATCACGTGAGCAATGCAAACAAAACGGCGATAGCCAGCGAAAGCCCCCATGCTTTCCAAAGCACGGTGACGGTTGTGTCGATATCATCAGCGTCCAGTTCGCGCTTGCCGGTGCCGTTCACAAAGGGGTAATCCCGTTGTTCTCCGCCATAGCTGCGCGGACCACTGAGCGCGACACCTGTGCCATGCGCCATCGCGGCCTCTGGCCACCCTGCGTTTGGGGACCGATGCAATGGGGCTTCACGCAGGATTTGGTGGGCGTTGGATCGTGACGTTACCACCCAGATCAACAGCGCGGTCAGACGTGCGGGAATGATGTTGAGAAGATCATCCAGTTTCGCTGACGCCCAGCCAAAATCTTCATGCTTTGGTGTGCGGTACCCGATCATGCTGTCGGCCGTATTGGTCACCTTATAGATAAGCAGACCCGGCACGCCCGCGACCGCGAACCAGAATATCGGTGCAATGATCCCGTCTGACAGGTTTTCAGCAGCGCTTTCGATTGCGGATCTTGCGACTGCGGCCGCGTCCATATCTTTGGTATCGCGCCCGACGATCATGGCGACGCTGCGCCGCCCATCGCCAAGTGACAGGCGCAGGGCGTCCCCGACCGCCTGTACATGACCCACCAAAGACCTTTGTGCCAACAGGATCGCCAGAATGATGACATCGACCACATAGCCGGGAACCAGTTGTATCAGCCATCCCACGACCCCCGCCAGGACGCAGAGTTCTGCGATTGTCATGAAACCCATCAACCGCTTGTGCGCGCCTTTGTTGAACTTCGTGTCGCACCAACCGATCAGACGACCCATCAAGACAGCCGGATGGGGCACACGCGACCATAGCCAACGGGGCTCACCCAACACCGCGTCCAGCAACATGCCCAGGATCAGGGTCAAAACGCGGCTTCCAATTGCGCCCAGCGATCAGGGGCAGGCAACCCAAGACGCAACCAATCTGATGCATAGGGAAAGACACGTGACCAGACATGCGCTTTGGCCAATTGGTCTTGGGCTGCTTTGGCGTCTTTGACTTTGTATAGTCGGAACAGGGGTGTACCCCCAACAAGCTTTGCCCCGTTTTGTGTGATCAGCGCATCCAAACGGGCCGCATCATCTGTCAGCCGTTCGCGTGTCTCATCCGCCCACATCGGATCGGCCAAGGCCTCTGCTCCGATCGACAGCGCCGGTCCTGAGATTTGCCATGGCCCTAACAGATCGGTCAATTTCGCGATGACCGCGGGGTCGCCAATGGCAAATCCGAGGCGCAGACCCGCAAGCCCCCAAAACTTACCAAAGCTTTTCAGCACAACCGTACCCGGGCGGGCCGCCAGAGTGATCAATGATTGATCGGGTGCGACGTCACAGAAGCTTTCGTCAATCACGGTATAGGCAGCATCCACGTCATTGACTTGCCAGATATGACCGTCCGGATTGTTGGGATGCACGGCGACCATCGCGTGACTGCGGTCTTGCACTAAACGCCACCCTGCTGCCGCGAAAGCCGCCCCATGTTCGTTGTAGGTCGGACCCGGAATGCAAACATCGCGGCCCGGGATCACATGGGGCAATGCGGCGATAATCGCGGATGCCCCCGTCGCCCCGATGATGTCAGCCTCTGGTGGGACATTCCAAAAGCTGCGCGCCAGCGCATACAGACGGGTGAACGCGGCTTCATCGGGTAGGGCCGTCCATGCATCGTTGTGCAATGTCGGCATGGGGTAGGGCACCGGATTGATGCCGGTCGACAAATCAAGCCAGCTTTGCCGTGTGCCGCCATAGGCCTTTATCGCGGCATCAAGGCCGCCGCCGTGATCGCGCTTTTCACTCATTCGTCTTTGGGCAGCGGTGGATGGCGTGTCACGAAGTGGCCTTTGACGGCCTGCGGCCACTCCCGGTAGGGAACCTGGCCCGTTTCAGAGCCCGCATGTGCCATCGCGTAGGCCACAATACCGGTCGCGGCCTCGGTTGTTGGCTCAAACTCGCCCAAGGTGTAATTCAGTTTGCCTTGCCCTTGGACGGCCACGTTACAGGCTTTCTTACAGCCCATCAGACAAGAGACCCGCCGCGTCTTCACATCAGTGAGTCCGCTTGCCGCGGCCTCGACCAAGGTTGCCAGCGACTCACCATCGGTCTGCGCCATGTCAGTGTCGCTCCACCCGTCGCATTTGCAGGTGTCGCAAATTGTGATCCACGTTGTCATATCTTATCGCCTGTTATTTCGTCACGCTTTCAAGCGGATTCTTGCCGTTTGTACAAGCTTTTGTGAACGTACCTGCCTTTTGGGGTAGGTCGCCGGCGACATTAACACTTCGTTAATAAATAGGGCATGACTGTGTTTGTAGACGGTATGAAACTGCGCGCATTTGCGCCGATACACGTTTGAACACTGGAGACATTATGCGCGCTTTGATTGTGCAACGAAACAAAGGCCTTGGGGGCGTCTGGCGGCGCCATCTTGAGCGGTTGGAAGTGGTGGTGTCGCTTGTGCACAGCGCGGAAGACGCGCTTGATGCCATCGAAACCACACCCTTTGATGTCATTGTCCTTGATCTTGTTTTGGCAAACGGCAGCGCGCTTGCGGTCGCCGATCTCGTCCAGTTCCGCCAGCCAAGTGCGAATGTCGTCTTTGTCACAGACACGACATTCTTTTCGGACGGGTCAATCTTTAGTCATGCCGCCAATGCGCGGGCGCTGATAAAGACGGCAACCCCCCCAGGGACCTTGCCGCCATCGTGCACCACTACGGCTTCAGCCGTCACGACCGTGAGGTGCCGCATAATCTAGTACCGGGTTGATGGGTAATATCCGGTGCGGGTTAATCGTCTCATGGCTATAGTGATAGTGCCGCACAATATGTTCCATATTCACCGTCTCTGCGATACCGGGCATTTGATACAGTTCGCGCGTATAGCCTGACAAGTTGGGGTAGTCGGCGATGCGCTTTCGGTTACATTTGAAATGCAGGTGATAGACCGGATCGAACCGCACGAGCGTTGTCCAGAGCCGCCAATCAGCCTCGGTCAGCTGATCACCCATCAAGTAGCGGTTGTCGCTCAGTCGCGCCTCTAACCAGTCAAGTGTCTCGAACAGCGGATATATGGCTTTGTCATAGGCCTCTTGCGATGTTGCAAATCCTGATTTGTACACCCCGTTGTTGAGCGTGTCATAGATGCGGTCGTTCACTGGTGCGATGGCATCGCGCAACTCTTCCGGCCAATAGTCATCTTTATTGCCGGTGATGTCGTTGAAAGCGGAATTGAACATACGGATGATCTCAGAGCTTTCGTTTGACACGATGGTCCCACGCTCTTTGTCCCACAAGATTGGCACAGTCACCCGCCCGTTCATGTCAGGCAACGCCTTGATATAGATGTCGCGCGCAAAGGGGAGACCGAAGAGTGTGTCGCCTGTTGCGCCATGATCGTCCGTCTCAAACGTCCAGCCATCCGATAGCATGTCGGGGTGCACAGCCGAAATGCTGACATGCGTAGTCAGCCCTTTGAGTTGGCGGAAAATCAAGGCGCGGTGGGCCCAAGGGCAAGCATACGAAACATAGAGGTGATAGCGGCCACGTTCGGCAGGAAAGCCACCATCCCCAGAGGGTCCAGCGGACCCATCAACCGTAATCCAGTTTCTGAACTGCGCATCTTTACGCACGAATGCGCCGTCGGTTGTTTTGGTGTCGTACCAAACGTCATGCCAAACGCCGTCCACAAGCTGCCCCATTATTTCCGCTCCTACTTCGTTTACTTGCTCAGGACGTAGCGCCGTCGGGTTAACGAACAAACAGCTTTCACAGCGCATAGACCGTGCATCTGCGCACATCTATGCCTCTGCCGCGCTTTGGCGCATATGCGTCGTTTAAGCGTTTGCCCTGCCTTGCCCTGACGATTATACCCGCCGCAGACGACGCCCAAATTGGGCCAGAGAGGTTGGAGATGGCACGGTCGACCCAAAACGGGGACCAGACATCGCATCGTCATGACCCGGGATACGGGGCCTCTTGCCATGTAATGAAACGGGGGACGCCGATGCGCGCACTATTCTTAGTCTTGTTTGTATTTGCTGGCTCTGCTGCCATGGCCCACCCCGGCCATTGGGCAGATGTTGCCGGGCATGACCATTGGATTGCGGGCGCCGCAATCGGGCTTGCTGGATTGGCGGCAATCTGGGGCGCTTTGAAGGGTAAAAAGGTCAAAGAGGAAGCCGAACCCGAAGAAGAGATGGAAGAGGAAACTGCATGAAGACCGGCGTCATGATCTGCGGTCACGGATCGCGCAGCCAATCAGCGGTGGATGAGTTTGCGACCCTCGCCGACAAGCTGCCCGCCTATCTGCCGGATGATTGGCTGACTGATTATGGCTATCTGGAATTCGCAAACCCGGTCATCCGCGACGGTTTGGACAGGCTACGCGAGGCAGGATGCGAGCGTATTTTGGCGGTGCCCGGTATGCTGTTTGCGGCCATGCATGCCAAGAACGATATTCCCACGGTCCTGAACACCTATGCCGCCAAACACGATATGAAGGTGCAGTACGGGCGCGAGTTGGGTGTTGATCCGAAGATGATTGCCGCCGCTGCGGGTCGCATTCAGGATGCGGTCGATCAGGCCAATGCCGATCACGGGGAGATGCCTTTGACCGAAACTTGCCTTGTGGTCATCGGGCGCGGCGCGTCTGACCCGGATGCCAATGGCAATGTGTCCAAGATCGCGCGGATGTTGCAAGAGGGTATGGGTTTTGGCTGGTGCGAGGTTGGTTATTCCGGGGTGACCTTCCCGCTGGTAGAGCCGTGCCTGCAACATGTGGCGCGCTTGCCCTACAAGCGGGTTATTGTTTTCCCCTATTTCCTGTTTTCAGGCATTCTGATTGACCGGATCTATGGTTTCACCGATCAGGTCGCCGCAGAACACCCGGACATTCAATTTGTCAAAGCGGGCTATCTGGGCGACCATCCCAAAGTGCTGGAAACCTTTGCTGAACGGATCATGGAACAGGTCAGCGACACCCCGCCACCCAACTGCGGCATCTGCGGGTATCGCAGTCAGGTGCTGGCGCTGGAAGAGGGCGGCCATCACCATATCAACGCCGAAGATCGCGCGCATCCGGCTTTCGGGGCCGTTCCGCCACCGACTTGTGTGTTGTGCAAATATCGCACCGCCGTGCTGGGTTTTGAGGGTGAGGTTGGCGCTGTTCAGGAAAGCCATCACCACCATGTCGAAGGGCAAGGGGCAAATGCGCCGGGTTCAAACGTGGCTGATTGCGCGCTTTGCGATACCTTCTGCACCGGCATGTGCCGCCTAGAGGCTGCGGATCATCATCACGACCATGATCACCATCACCACCACGATCATGATCACGACCATCACCACGCCCCTTACCCCCATGCCAAACACCCGCATGGACCGGAAAGCGCGCGTAAAACCAAAGCCAAGACGTAAGTCTTGGTTAAGTGAAAGTCCGCGACTTGCGCCCTTATGAAACCAACCCCTCAGCGATCTATGCGCAAAGCTTTGCGACCGTCCGGTCCGAGGCGCGACTGGAGCGGTTTGCGCCTGTGATGCAGCCGTTGATCACGCGGTTGATCCATGCCTGTGGGATGGTTGAGGTCGCGGATCGGTTGGCCTTTTCGCAAGGTGCGGCGGAAGCGGGGCATAAAGCGTTGCGGGCGGGTGCGCCGATCTTGTGTGATTGCGAAATGGTTGGCGCAGGCATCATTCGTCGGCATCTGCCATCGCAGAACGAAGTGATCGTGACGCTCAACGACCCATCGGTGCCCAGCCGCGCGCAAGAGATCGGCAATACCCGCTCTGCTGCGGCGGTAGAGCTTTGGCATGACCAGATTGAGGGCGCTGTTGTTGCAATCGGCAACGCGCCGACAGCTTTGTTTCATTTGCTTGAACTTCTGGACGCAGGCTGGCCCAAGCCTGCGGTGATCTTGGGCTTCCCAGTCGGCTTCGTCGGTGCGGCCGAAAGCAAGGCCGAACTGGCCGCCAATCCGCGCGGTTGCGATTATGTGGCCTTGCGCGGGCGGCGTGGTGGATCGGCCATGGCCTCAGCCGCCGTGAATGCACTAGCTGCGGGGTTGCCTGAAGATGGTTGAACCTTGGCTACATATCGTTGGCATCGGCGAAGACGGGATGGACGGTCTGGTCCCGGCCACCCAAGCAGTTGTTGAGGCCGCCGAGATCATCATCGGGGGTGAGCGGCATCACACGCTGACAGAAAACCTGTCGGCAGAGCGATTGGCATGGCCCAGCCCCTTTGACGCGCTGATTTCTACGATTGAAGGCTTGCGCGGCAAGCGCGTCGTTGTTCTGGCAACCGGTGACCCGCTTTGGTTCTCAATCGGTGCAAGGATTGGCCGCGCGATTGATCCTGCAGAGATCATCTATCACCCGCAGCTCTCTGCTTTTCAACTGGCTGCTGCACGCATGGGGTGGTCGTTGCCCGATGTTGAAACGCTGACGGTGCATGGCCGCCCAGTTGAGCAGATGATCGCCTTTATCCAGCCCGATGCGCAATTGCTGGTCCTGACGACGGGGGCCGAGACACCGGCACAGATCGCGGCCTTTCTGACCGCGCGTGGCTTTGGTCAATCCAAGATGACAGTTCTGGCTGCGATGGGCGGCAAGGATGAGGCGCGCTTTGATGGGCGGGCCGATAGTTGGGATCATACGGTGCCTGCGTTTAACACGCTCGCCGTGCAGTGCATTGCCGCCCCGGATGCCGCCCTTTTGCCGCGTGTGCCAGGCTTGGCGGATGATTTGTTTCAGTCCGACGGCACGATGACCAAACAAGAGGTGCGTGCGGCCACGGTGGCCAAGCTTATGCCCATGCGCGGCGCCCTGTTGTGGGATATTGGCTGCGGCTGCGGATCAGTGGCCATCGAATGGATGCGCGCGGCGCGCTATGCCCGTGCGGTTGGGATTGAGCCGCGTGCGGACAGGCGCGCCATGGCAGCCGCCAATGCGTTGGCGTTGGGCGTGCCGAAACTGGCCTTGGTTGAGGGCTCTGTTCCCGAGGCATTGGAAGGGTTGGAAGCGCCCGATGCGATTTTCATTGGTGGTGGTCTCAGCCGGGAAACATTTGACGCCGCTTGGGACGCCTTGCGCCCATTGGGCCGCTTGGTGGCGAATGCTGTGACTTTGGAAAGCGAGGCGGAACTGATCGCTCTACACAAGGCCCATGGCGGTGATCTGGTGAAGCTGTCGATCCATCGCGCTGAACCTGTCGGGCGTCTGACCGGGTGGCGGCCCTTGATGCCCGTCACGCAATGGAGCCTTGTGAAGCGATGACAGGGGTTCTCTATGGAGTTGGGTTGGGGCCGGGTGCGCCTGATCTGATGACACTGCGCGCTGCGCGTTTGATTGAGGGTGCGAAAGTAGTGGCCTATCCGACGCTGGCGGGTGCTGCCAGCTTTGCCCGCGCAATTGCGGCTGACTTGATTGCGCCGGACGTGCGTGAGATCGTCATGGATGTGCCAATGTCGGTGGAACGCGGGCCAGCGCAGGCGGCTTATGACAAAGGCGCTGCAGAGATTGCTGCCGCTTTGGACGCAGGACAAGATGTTATCTGTTTGTGCGAGGGCGATCCTTTTTTCTATGGCTCGTTCATGTATCTTTTCGCGCGCCTGTCCGCAGACTACCGCGTTGAGGTCGTTCCCGGTGTCACCTCTGTCACCGCATGCGCCGCGCGCGCGGGCATGCCCTTGGCCGCGCGTAATGAGCGTTTGACGGTGCTGCCGGGGCCTTTGCCCGAGGCAGAGTTGCGCGCGCGCATTGAAGGTGCGGAAAGCGTTGTGATCATGAAGGTGGGTCGCCATCTGGCAAAAATCCGGGCCGTGATTGATGACCTTGGGCTGACTGCGGATGCTGTTTACGTTGAACGGGCCACGCTGCCCGAAGAAGTGGTGCTGCCGCTTGCAGACGCCCCCGAAAGGGCGCCGTATTTTTCGATGATATTGTTAACAAAAGGGGCCGATCCTTGGCTTTGAAACCCGTTGTTCTGGCGCTTTCGCGCTCTGGTGAAGCGACTGCGCGTCGCGTGGCTGCAACCCTTGGTGCGCAGGTCCATGGCCGTGAAGGCCGGGTTGATCAAGCGGATGCGTTCTTTGCCAATGCGCTGGACCATGTGCGGGATTTATTTGCCGCAGGTGTGCCGATTGTTGGCGTCTGTGCCTCGGGTATTCTGATCCGTGCCGTCGCCTCGCTTCTGGCCGATAAAACGACCGAGCCGCCGGTGATTTCTGTGTCTGATGACGGGGCCGTTGTTGTGCCGCTACTGGGCGGGCATCGGGGTGCGAATAAGCTCTCGGCGCAGATTGCTGCGGCTTTGGACGCGGTGTCCGCTGTGACGACGGCGGGAGATGTCGCCCTTGGGATTGCATTGGATGAACCGCCCGCTGGTTGGCGCTTGGTCAATCGCACGGATGCGAAGGCGGCAATGGCTGGGTTGCTCGCAGGTGGTGGGGCTGAGGTGATTGGCGATGCGCCTTGGTTGGCTGATTTGCCGAAAGGTGACGGCTTGCGCCTGTCCTGCACCATGGACCAGCAAGATGATTTGGGCCGCGCGCATTTGCAATTTGCGCCGCAACGCCTGACCCTTGGGGTTGGCTGTGCGCGCAATTGTCCGACCGAGGAATTGGCGGATTTGGTCGCGGGTGTCTTGAAGGAGGCAGGTGTGGCACCGGAGGCAGTGCATTCTGTCAACACGATTTCGCTGAAGGCGGATGAACCTGCGATTGTCGCATTGGCTGCTGATTTGGGCGTGCCATTGCGCTTGTTCGAGGCGGACGCCTTGGAGGCGCAGACGCCCCGGTTGCAGAACCCCTCTGACGTCGTTTTTGCCGAGGTGGGCACGCATGGCGTATCTGAGGCCGCGGCCTTGGCGCAAGCGGGCGACGCGGGCGAGTTCTTGGTCGCCAAGCGCAAGACAGCAAATGCCACCTGTGCCTTGGTTGTGACGCCAGAGCCTTTGGTGGGGTTTGAGGGCCGGGCCCGTGGGCGTTTGTCGGTTGTGGGTATTGGCCCCGGTCAGGCAGCTTGGCGCACGCCGGAGGTGTCGCGCTTGGTATCTGAGGCGGAAGAGCTGGTGGGTTATGGCCTTTATATTGATTTGATGGGACCTTTGGCTGTCGGTAAACAGCGCTCTGATTTTCCGTTGGGTGGTGAAGAGGATCGTTGCCGCTATGCGCTGGAGCAGGCGGGGCAGGGCAAGAACGTGGCTTTGGTCTGTTCGGGTGATGCGGGTATCTATGCGATGGCAGCACTTGTGTTCGAACTGTTGGATCGTGGCCCGGATCAGATGGGTGTGACGGATGCAGCACGCCGGGTTGAAGTGGTGTGTTCACCCGGTGTGAGTGCGTTGCAAGGGGCGGCTGCCCGCGCCGGTGCGCCATTAGGCCATGATTTCTGTGCGATTTCGCTGTCGGATTTGCTGACGCCGCGAGACGATATTGTGAAGCGATTGAAGGCGGCGGCGGAAGGTGACTTTGTGATTGCCTTTTATAATCCGGTGTCGATGCGCAGGCGGACCCTGCTGGCGGAGGCACGTGATATCTTATTGCAGCATCGCCCGGCGGATACGCCGGTTATGTTGGCGTCATCTTTGGGTCGTCCGGAGGAGCATGTGCGTTATCGCCGTCTGGATGCGCTCGAAGTGGATGAGGTGGATATGCTGACCGTTGTTTTGATTGGGTCGTCGCATTCCCGCTTGGCTGCTTTGGGTGAGGGCCCGCGGATGTACACCCCGCGTGGTTATGCTCGTAAGATTGATGGGGATCTGGCGGGATGACGCTGTTTGGCTGGCGCCAAAGACGCCCCACCCGCCATCCCGATGCCTCCGGCGGAAGTTTGATCGGACATAGAAAGATGGGGGTCTTGCCATGACCGTTTACTTTATTGGGGCCGGTCCGGGTGATCCGGAACTGCTGACCTTGAAGGCCGCAAGGGTGATTGGGGCATGTCCGGTGTGTCTTTATGCCGGATCACTTGTGCCTGCTGAGGTTGTCGCTTGTGCGCCTGAGGGTGCGCTGGTGATGGATACCGCGCCGATGACGTTGGATGATACCCATGGCGCGATTTTGGATGCGCATGCCAAAGGGCAGGATGTCGCCCGAGTCCATTCGGGTGATCCATCACTTTATGGCGCGATTGCCGAGCAGATCAGGCGGTTGAAGGCGGATGGGATTGATTACCAGATCATTCCCGGTGTGCCGGCCTATGCCGCTGCCGCTGCTGCATTGGGGACCGAATTGACGGTGCCAGAGGTGGCCCAGTCGATCATTTTGACCCGTATGTCGATGAAATCGACGGGGATGCCTGAGGGTGAGACGCTTGAGAATTTTGCGCGCACCGGTGCGACGCTCGCGATCCATCTGGGCATTCGTGCATTGCGCGAAATTGAGCGGCAGTTGGCCCCTTATTATGGTGCGGATTGTCCGGTGGCCGTGATCTACCGCGTGGGTTGGCCCGACCAGATGATCATTCGCGGCACGCTTACGGATGTGCGCGAGAAGGTGCGTACGGCCAAGATAACGCGGACAGCGCTGATCCTTGTGGGGCCTGCTTTGGCCGATTCGCATGGGTTTCCTGATTCGGCGCTTTATGATGCGGCCAAGCCGCATGTGTTGCGGCCCCGTGTGAAGGTATAAGAATAAGGGCTTTCTGCACCGCGGCGGATTTTGTCATTTGAATTTTACCTTTATCGGGCCATCTTCTGCGTAGTCTGGAGGGGCTTGTTATGTATACGTTTTTGCCTGACGCCGTACGTCAGGGTCTTGAAGAAGCGCGCAAAGCTGCACTGAAGCGCAAAGACCGTCTGTCGGTCCACGATGGTGATGACACCTATCGCATTCGCCGGTTTTGGGATGGGGGTTTTGCCCTTGATCTGGACGGGTCAGAGCGGTTGCGCGGTCATGTCGATATCTATGATGGGCCAAAGCATCTTTATACGTGCCTAGTGGTGTCTTCGGTCGATGAAGATTTCGAGCGGGTGTTTGAGTTTAAATGGGCCACGCCTGTTGCGACCGAGCCTGCGGCAGATTTCGTGCGTCCAGACTTTGTGCCTGCGGGGCTGATCAGCCGCTGACCCACCCTATTGCAAATCCGCGAAGGCAGTCTGCATACGACGAACGGCATCTTTGATTTGTGCCTTTGGTGCCCCAAGATTGAACCGCAGGAAACTATCCCCGCCTGTACCGAAAGTGGGTCCATGGTTTGCGGCGATTTTGGCATTGTCCTGCACGCGTTCCGTGAACTCTTTTCGCGACATGCCTGTACCGGCGAAATCGACCCAAGCGAGATATGTCGCCTCTAGGTTCATCGATGACAGGCCGGGGATAGCGTTGATCCCTGCGTCAAAAATCTTGCGGTTTTCGTCAAGGTAGCTGCAGAGCGCGTCCACCCAAGCGGCCCCTTCAGGTGAGTAGGCTGCGGTGGCCATGAACAGTCCAAAACTGTTCGCCGACAGCCCCAGTGCGGCCATGCGCTTGGCAAAGCGCGCGCGCAGGTCGGGGTCTTCGATGATGACATTGCCAGAGTGGCTGCCTGCGATGTTGAACGTCTTGGTCGTGGCCGTCATCATGACCAAACGGTCCGTGATGCCGTCGATATGGGCCATTGGGATATGGGTTTGGCCGGGCATCGTCAGATCATGGTGGATTTCGTCAGAAACCAAGATCAACTCATGCCGTTTGGCGAATGCGGCAACGGCCTGCAACTCGGCCTTGCTCCAGACCCGCCCGCCGGGGTTATGCGGTGAGCAGAGGATGACCATCCGTTCGTTCCCGGTCATCTGAGCGTCGTAGGCGGTGAAATCCATCTCATAGCGGCCGTTGGTGTTCACTAATTCGCATTCGACAACCTGCCTGTCAGCGGCTTCGATCACGCGGGCGAAGGCGTGGTAGACGGGCGTAAACAGAACAATTCCATCGCCAGGGTTGGTGAAGGCGTCGACGCACATCGCTGTGCCGTTGACCAGCCCATGGGTGGTGAAAATCCACGCCGGATCAATCGCCCAGTTGTGTCGGGTTTCCATCCACCACTGGATCGCCGCCTTATATTTGCCGTCGTCGCCGAAGTAGCCATAGACACCGTGATCGACCATATCCTGCACGGATTTCTGGATGCAGGGGGCGGCAGCGAATTCCATATCGGCCACCCACATCGAGATACCTTCATCCGGGCTGACGCCATAAAGCGCCTCCATGCTGTCCCATTTGACGCAATGTGTGTTCCGGCGATCTGGGGCGTGGTCGAATGTCATGGCTTACTCCTGTCTTCACCGCGTCAAGCTAAGCGGCACGGCGGCGAGTGCAAGCGCTATTCCGGCAGTGCGAACAGATCGTGCACGCTGCAATCCAACGCATCGGCAAGTGTCAGGGCGAGCGTAGTTGAAGGAGTGAAGATGCCGTTTTCGATTGTATTGATCGTTTTGCGCGAAACGCCGATCAGATTGGCCAATTCCGCCTGGGTTAGATTGGCCTGCGTGCGGTGTGCACGCAGGTGGACGATCAGCTTTGTTGTCATTCGGCCCGGCCCCGCAGGACCGAAACAACGTAGTGCGCCGGTGGCACAGCGCCCAGCACTGGGCCCAACCAGTAGAATGCTGCGGCAGGGTCCATCCGGCCCGTCAGGCTGAGCGCCAAAAAAGCAAGAAAGACCCAAAGCACGGCCCAAAAGCCAAAGATGATGCTGTCGCGATGGGCAATGGTGTTTTGTTCATCCCAGGCCGCCTCTGCTGCGTCGGGGTACCGCAGGTGCAGGATGAACGAAAGTGCTGCATAGCCAAGTGCGACCGCGCCGATGATACCAGCCCAGACCAGTCCTGATGGCCCGATCGACAGGAATGCCGCGACAAGAGCGGCGAGTGTCGCAATGACAATTGCTGCACTTCCAAAAAGGCGGATGCGGCTGATAGGGTTTACAGACATGACTTCTCCTTTTCGCGTGTTGAGTAACCTATGGGTTACATAGTGGCGCTGATATGTAACGTCAAGGTTACATCGCTCAAGCGTTTGCATTTCTGCAAGTTGCGGCCTAAATCACTGCTATGGCTTTGCGAAATATCCTTATTCACCCCGATCCACGTCTTAAGAAGGTGGCGACACCTGTTGCAGATGTGACTGATGACTTGCGCCGGTTGGCCGATGATATGCTTGAGACGATGTATCATGCCCCGGGAATTGGCCTGGCCGGACCACAGGTTGCGGTGATGAGCCGTATCCTGGTGATGGATTGCGCAAAAGACGATGATGCCACGCCCGAACCGATGGTTCTGATCAATCCTGAAGTCGTCTGGACTTCGGAGGACACCAACGTCTACGAGGAGGGCTGTCTTTCAATCCCGGAGCAGTTCGCAGATGTAGAGCGGCCCACAGAGGTCGAAGTGACATGGTTAGCCCTTGATGGCCAAACCAAGCGCGAACGGTTTGACGGGTTGTGGGCCACTTGTGTCCAGCATGAAATTGACCATTTGGATGGCAAGCTGTTCATCGACTACCTTAAGCCGCTGAAGCGCCAGATGATCACCCGCAAGATGCAAAAGCTGAAACGCGAAATGGCGCGGGGCTAGGCCTTGGCTATCCGTCCGCTGCGCTTTGAGGGTGATCCGATATTGCAGGATATGGCCGCGCCCGTGACGGCCTTTGATGAGGGGTTGGCGAGCCTAATCCGCGATATGTTTGAAACGATGTATGCCGCACCGGGGCGTGGTTTGGCCGCGCCACAAATAGGCGTCAGTACCCGTGTCTTTGTTGTGGATACCACATGGAAAGAAGCTGATCCCGTGCCGATGATCTTTGTGAACCCCCAGATCACAGCGCGGTCTGAGGAAGAACGGGTTGGGGCCGAAGCGTGCTTATCTATCCCTGAAAAGAGTTTTGATGTCAGTCGTCCGATCTGGATCGACATGAAATGGCAGGATCTGGAAGGCGCATGGCAACAGGGTCGCTTTGATGGCGTGGAAGCTGTTTGTATTTGTCACGAGTTCGATCACCTTGAAGGTAGGCTGATCACCCAGACAGGAACCTTGCAATGACACACCGCCCCTTTGTGATGTGGCCACATCCGGCTTTGCGCACCCCTGCAACACCGGTGGCCGAGGTCACCGATGACGTGCGCGCCATTTGGGATGAGATGATTGTGGCCATGGATATGATGCCCGGTGTCGGGCTGGCCGCGCCGCAGTTGGGCGTTGATATGGCTTTGGCGGTTGTGGATGCTTCGCAAGAACGCGGGCAGGCTATTCGGATGGCAAACCCGTCCATCCTACATAGCAGTGTTGAACCGCGCGATCACGAAGAAGGCTCACCCAATTTGCCGGGGGTTTGGGCCAAGGTCACGCGGCCCCGCGCTGTTACGGTGCGGTTTCTGAATGCTGATGGGCAGTGGGACCGGCAGGATTTTGTCGGGTTATGGGCCACGTCGGTGCAGCATCAGATTGATCATTTGGCCGGTAAGATGTTCTTTGATCACCTAACGCGGGTGAAACGGGATATGTTGATTAAGAAATCGGCGAAGGCGCGACGTGGCTAGTGTCGGATTGCCTCCGGCGGAAGTTTGATTGGACGAAGAAAGTCAGGGCGATGCGTATAATCTTTATGGGGACACCTGATTTTTCGGTGTCAGTGTTGGATGCGGTGGTGGATGCCGGCCATGACGTCGTGGCCGTCTATTGTCAGCCGCCACGTCCGGCAGGGCGCGGCAAGAAAGACCGCCCTTCGCCTGTGCAGGTACGGGCGGAAGCTTCGGGACTGGAGGTCCGCTATCCTGTCTCGCTGAAAGGCGAAGACGAGCAGGCGGCGTTTGCCGAACTAGCCGCAGATGTCGCAGTCGTCGTGGCCTATGGGCTGATCTTGCCGCAGGCGATTTTGGATGCACCTAAGGCGGGGTGCCTGAACATTCACGCCTCGCTTTTACCTCGGTGGCGGGGGCGGCCCCCATTCACCGCGCGATCATGGCGGGGGATGTAGAAACCGGTGTTTGCATCATGCAGATGGAAGCTGGTCTGGATACTGGGCCGGTTCTGCTGCGCGCGGCGACACCGATTGGTGCCGAAGAAACAACCGGCACATTGCACGATCGTCTATCGCGGATGGGTGCTGAGCAAATCGTTCAAGCGCTTGAGAGACTGACTGATCTGCGCCCGCAAATGCAGCCAGAGATTGGCGTGACCTATGCCGCCAAGATCGACAAGTCCGAGGCACGAATTGATTGGGCCAAACCTGCAAATCAGGTTGATCGGTTGATCCGCGGTTTGTCTCCTTTCCCTGGCGCTTGGTGCGAAGTGAATGGTGAGAGGCTCAAGCTGCTGGGATCACGGATCGCCGATGGTGCAGGTCAACCGGGGCAGGTGCTGGGTGGATTCACGATTGCCTGCGGAAATGGTGCGGTTGAGGTCACGGTGGCGCAACGTCCGGGCAAGAAAGCGATGCCTGCCGACGAGGTGTTGAAGGGGCTCGATCTTGGTGATCGGCTGGGTTAACTCTTCGATATCCTTACGTAATCGTTGTAGGTTGCTGCAATCGATGCGAGGGTCTGTCCGAAATCAGATCAATTCCATGTAGCGGATCTCGCGACGTGGAACCGGGCAAGTTATGCCGGTGATCACGGGACAACGGCAGCGCAGGTGGCCTTGGCTTGGCTGCTGGTAAAGGGACATATCGTTATTTCGTTAGCGGGTGACGTTGTCTTGGCGGATGATCTCATTCACCTTCATATGCGCCGAACGGATCGGCCGTGCTGTCCGGTTTGGGACACCGCATGAGCATACCATTCACCCGGGTGCCGCCGCTGCCATTCCACCAATCGCTGGCGGGCGCAATGTTGATCATGTTTGCATCGCAACAAGTCCATTCGATCACGATGCTGTGCGCGATCACTTGTCATTGCATGGTGTGACAATCGAACCCGAGGTGGTACATGGTGGCGCACGGGGGATGGCCATTCAATCTATGTCTTTGATTCTGTTTGGAAATAAGCCTGACATCAAGGGGCCCGCCGAATACCCCGATGGCCGCTCGTTGGGTGTTGTCACCCGCATGTTACGACGTCATACAGATTTGCGAAAACTCGCCTGAGTAGCATTTTGCCCTTCTCGGTCAGAGTGTTATGAGGGGATTCGGAATTTCCAAGGTGAACAGATGACGTTTTTGACGAATTTAAGCCGCCGGTCTTTTGCGGCAATGGCCCTGGCAAGCACAGCGGCCGCCTGTGCGCCGCGTGTGCCAAGCACTGAGATTGAGCCAACGCCTGAGCAGGAGGCGTCGTTCATAGAAGGTTACGGCCCGATTGAGGATTCTGGCTTTATCCTGCCGGGCATCCCGTCGAAGTATTTGCAGGGCGTCAATCGTCGTATGTCGGGGCTATATAATGGCGAAGCCGCACCCAATACGCTGGACGTCGACCCGTATGCGAAGTTTCTCTACCACGTGCGCCCGGATGGGACGACGACGCGTTATCCTGTTGGTGTGGGCCGGGCGGGCCGCTCAATCCGCGGCACGACAACCATGAAAATTAAACGTAAATGGCCGGGATGGACGCCAACACAGAATATGTTGCGAACAGAACCAGAGGTTTATGGTGACTTCCGCGCCGGTATTCCGGGCGGATTGCGCAGCCCGCTTGGCGCGCGCGCGCTTTATTTGTTCCGGGGTAGTCGTGACACCCACTATCGCATTCACGGCACGAATGATCTTGAGTCCATCGGCAACTCAGGATCGGCGGGCTGTATCCGGATGTTCAATCAGGACGTTATTCATCTCTACAATCAGATAGAGGCACCGATGAAGGTGGTTATCCGATCACCAGAAGAGTCGATGCGGGTCGATCCAGAGAATTTTGGCCGCGGGATTGAACTGCCGCCCAAGATCATCTCTGCCGAAGAATTGCTTGGGCCAGAGGCCGAGGCTTCTGACCGCCCACCTGTTTTTGACGACGTATAAAGCCTTTTCTTTATGTCGATACCGGGTCAAACTTGCGCCTGAAAAGGCCTGCATTCGCACGGCCCTAGGTTGAAAACTACGGCAACAGTGCTTACGTATCTGTTATCAAAGAAAAAATGAGGGATCGTATATGGCGAATTTTGAGACACAGATTAAGGACAGCCAGGCACAGGTTGCCGAGGCACAAAGCAAAATCTCTGAGCTGACCAGCCGGATTGAGACAGCACGCACCAAGATGGCAGAAGGCACTGATATCTCAGTTGATATCGAAAACGCCAGTTTGGAAGACGTGCATGCCCATACCGAGCTGATGAATGCCAATATTGCTGAACTGATCATGGGTCTTGATGACGTCACAACGGCCTTTTCCAAAGACTTTGACGAAATGCGATCCAAGACCGGTATGGAAAGCCTTGTCGGCTTTTTCAGCAAGGGCAAAGCGGACAGCATGCGTCAGGAACGGATGCGCACAGCATCCATTGATGACAAATTGCAGGATTTGATCAGCAAATCCGACGTGATCATGAAGCTGCTTGAAGGTCAGCTGGTTGTTCTGAACGAACAAAAGGCCAGCGTTGAAAAGAACCTTGGTGGTACGCTGGAAGAGCGTGAGATGACCGTGGGCGAATTGGAGGCCCTGCGCACAGATATCCTTGCGATGGACCCCAAGATTATCGCGCTTGAGAACAAGATTTCCGTTGAACAGGATGCCGCTGCGCGCACCAAGCTGGAAACAGAATTGGCCGCGCTGAATGGCCAGTACAACGAGATGGTGCAAAACGAACAGGTGCAACTGGCGAAGTCCCAGACGCTTGAGCGCTATATCGAAAAGGGCAAAACCTGGATCGACAGTTTGCAGAACCAGGCGGCCACACAGATGGTGCTGATCAACAAACTGCAGACAGATACCAAGCAGCGCGTTGTCCTTTATGATGCTTTGTCGAAGTCGTTGAAGACCGCACAGCAGCAGGATGTGGCGCACCAAATCAACGAGATTGGCGTGAAAACCGACCAAGAGGCGCAGTCAGCGATGGCGGCGATTGGGTCGGCCACGAACGCCCGGATGACCGATATGTTGGAAGCGCACGAGGACCATATGGTCTTTGCCCGCGAAGTGTTGGAGCAGAAAGCGAAAGCGGATGAACGCTTTGTCCGTCGCTTCCAGGAGATTGTCCGGAAGCACGATAGCAATCAGTATGGGGCGGAATGAAGCGCCGACTTAAGGTTGCGCTTGTTTTGCTTTGTATCGGCGGCGTGGCGATATGGCTGAGCGCGTTTCTGGGTGCGCCGTTTTACTGGTATATCCCTGGTATAGTAATCGGTATCTTCGCTCTCGCTTATGTTAGTGGTGATGCTGGCGCTGATCGCAGTGGCTTTGGTAAGTCGGGTGATGGGTCAGGGGGTGGCTGAAGTGGGCAGTGATTTGCTTTTTCTGACTGACGGCAGTTTCCGGCGTAGTTTTGGGTCGCTTTGAGCCATGACCACACCTGACCTCCAAGCCGACCACATGAAGCTGGAAGATACCCGCGTTACGCGCCGGTATTTTGGCAAGTTTTCCAAAATCACGGGCTACCTGACGAAGGTTGCCGCAACGATGGAGGCTGAAGGCCGTTTTGGTCGCAAAGAGATTGAGGTGATGGCCCGCTATCTCGTGGGCCTCAACTGGACCTTTACCGCACTGTCGCACAAGTACCATTTTGCGGGGCGCTTTGCCCATTCCGGCAACCTGACGTTTGACCGGGTTGAGAGCGGCTTTCCCGTCTATCAAGAGCTGTTGGAGATGGCGAATGATGCGCTGCAGGCGGATCGCCACCTGGAAGCGCAACCGAGTGCTGCTGCGCTGAAAGACCAGATGGTGCGGGTGATCCTGAGTGAACAGGAAATCCCGACAAAGCTGCAATATGCTTTGTCGCAGCGGCTGTATTACGAGGAACTTTCGCGCGGTGACCAGTTTTGGGCGCGGAATGATCCACAGTCTGTGTGGTTGGGCAATGATGCGGACCGTCGCCGTTTCTTGGTGCATTGGGCGGTTTATGACAGTCAGGTGAACCTGCCGACGATCTATCTGATGGAGGTCGAAGATACAGGGCGTACCGGCTTGCCAAAGGACGAGCGTCGCTGGCCCGAGGCGCAAGCGCATCTTATGGCGCAGTCGCTGGCACACCTAAAGCTGCTGACAATTGCGAAGGGGTTTGATGAGGATTTCGGCGACCTACACCCGACACGTCTGCGCCGGTTTCACATAGGCCCGATGTACAGCAATGCCTTTACCCGGCAGTCAGGGCCGTTGCGGGATGTGTTGAAGGCTGCCAACGCGCCGGACGGCGAAGACTGGGCGTTGGTGTGGACCGAGGAAGAATTGATATCCGAACGCGTTGAAAACGTGAAAACCGGCTGGTTTGGATCGGTGGAACGCCAGATATTCGCGCTTGATCCCTTTGAGGGTGGCGGTGCCGAAGCGGGTGCAACCCGGATGGAGCGGTCTTTGATTATGCCAGAGCGGCCCTATCAGGCGCTGGCAGAACGCAACCCTGCGGGCTTTCGCGATGTGCGCAAGTTTGTGGTGAGCGAAAGCGGGCGGGTGCTGAGTTATAAATAGGGCAGATCACGATACCTGAGGCGCGTTGCGCGGATTATGTTGAGACGTTTGACGATTTGATAGAGGCGGTAGCCATTCTTAGTGAGCGTATATTTTGAGAGTATCGAAAATCCTGAATAAAACTTGCCTTGTTAGCGCAGCCGTTTTGGCAGGCTGCACAAACTTGGTGTACCCCAGCGGAGACGATATCGTGAATGACCGTGTCGACACATCGCGTAGTGCGTTGGAAAATCAGGGATTTGTAAGTGTTCGGCCAGATATTTCATACGGACCTGTTAGCGGTACCGCTTGTATCCAAAAGATACGTGGGGGTGCGCTCGCCGGTTTGGACTACGTCCGTGTTTGCTATGGCAACGAAGTGACCGTAACTGGTGTGTATTCAAAGCAAACGCATGCGCATATGTGGAAAGAATTGCGCGCTGACGATGCGGTCGCAGACAAAGAGGGATAACGAATGAGCCAATCAAGCGATCAAATGGAGCTGCGTGAAGACGATATCCGCAAGCATTACATTCCTGCAGCAGAGATGTTGATGCAGCTTGACCACGCGCCGCGGTTGGCGAAAGCGCGGTTATCTTTGGAGACGCCCGAGAAATCGCCCGATGTTGCAGCCGCCCGTCGTCGTTTCCGCTCAACCACGCCGGGGCTTTTGTCGCGGACGTCGGCCCCTTCGGGTGGCGTGCGCCTGTTGGACCGGATTGCCGAGAGCGACGACGATGATCCGCTGACCTCGCCTGCGCAGGCGGCGGTGGCGCATGCCTTGCGCCGGGCCCTGTCGATTGCTTTGACTGTTGCCGATGCGTTTTCCGATCAGACCGCCCTGACCGAACTGAAGCGTATCAATCTGGAAGGGCGCTTGCCGCAAGATCGCTCTGTTGAGTTTGGCGAGTATCTGGCGGCAGAGTCGCTGGTCGCGCTTTATACGTTTGCCAATGCGACGTCATTTTTGCTGGCGACCCAAGCGGGTGAGCAGAGCGTTGATGTCGGTAGCGTGGACGAGGTTCTGACCGACAATGCCCCGCTCGCCCTGCATGGTGCGATTTGGGAGTTGGATCAAAAGCTGGGCCAGTTCGCCAAGGATGAGCCGACCCTGATCGCGACCATGTTGGCCTTTGCCGAGAAGCTGATGGAGAAAGTCGCCCTGCGTGCCTCGACTGCGGGGCGTTTGGCGTCGTTCAATGCCGCGTCTTGGCGGGTTGAGGCAGATGATTTTGTTGTCCAAGGCTTCACGCCCGCGCGTAAGGCTAAGGGCTCTGCCCTGACCATGACCTTCAAGAAGCCCAATGAGGTTGTGGGCAACCATATCGCGAAATATCAGGCGATGAAGTTGTCGAAAATGCTGATGGCCTATGATTTTGAACGCAAGCTGAACCCTTTTGCCGAACTGGGCGGGTTTATCTTTACGTTTATGGGCGATGGCGCGCCCGGCACCGGTAAAACTACGCTGATCCAGATGATGGCGGGGCTGGTGAATGAGTACTGTCAGACTGCAGGCTATCCGTTTCGGTATCAGAACCTTTCGACTGATAATATCGACAGCTATCAGGGTAAGTCGGGCCAGAACGCGAAGGCCTTCATCAACAATGTGCTGGATCCCGGTGTGATCGGCTTTGGAACGATTGACGATATTGACCAGTTGGCCGGTAAGCGTGGTGATCGTCAGTCATCTGCCGGGCAGTTGGAGATTACCGCCGTGCTGATGGAAAGCTTTGCGGGGGCCAATACGGTTGTCCGCGGGAATTGCACCTTTGGCATGTTCTCGAACTATCCAGAAAATGTGGATGATGCGCTGCGCCAGCGTGCCGGCGCGCGCTTCTTGGTGGATGGGCCGCAGACGCGCGACGATTATATCGACATCCTGTATCTGCTGATGGGCAAGAACCATGACATCCCCGTGGGTGCGCATGAGGTATTCAGTGCGCAAGAGATCAAAAAGGCGGTTGCTGCGTCTTTCGAAGGTCATGCGCGGCCGCATGAAGAGGGGCTGATGCGGGTGTTTGACAAGGTCCATGGTGAGGTTGGTGAGTTGGATACGATTGCAAAGCTGGGCACCTACCTGAAGGGTATTCAAGAAGCAGACCCCCGGTTTACCGGTCGCGCGATCAAGAACATCACCGATGCGGTAAAGGTCCGGGCGATGGATTTTGAACTGCCGGATGAATGGATGGAAGAGCCTGATCTATTCCTGTTCAAGGATTATGACACCAAGAAGGGGATGATTTCAGAGCTGCGTCAACCGATCACGGTCGACATGGTGGTGCAGGAAATTAACCGCTATGCGGACAGTGAATTCCGTTATGCGGATAAGTCGGATGAGGTCGCGATTGAAAATATGGTCCGTGACTTTGGCAGACAGGAGATTGCCAAGAAGCGGTATCTGGAGGGGAAGGGGTGATAGTTCTTATCATCCTTTATGCGATATCCATTCTTGTCCTCGTGATCCTTGGTATTGGTTTTGCCGTCAATGCAAAGCGTGCAAACGTTGAAAGCACAATCGCACCTAGAATGAGCTTTTTGATGGGTGCGGTCAAAATGACTGGCGTGACCGTCGTTGTCGCTGCGTTCTTTTCGGTCTTTGTAAGTTTGAATGGCGTCACATTTGAAACGGCGATTCAGGCAATACAATATACCGGCATTTTGACGGCTTATCTGGCTGTTTTTTGGATGCCTGCATACTCCCTCAGTTTTTGGGCCACTAAAAGGGAGTCCTTGTGATGGGTGAGGTATTCTCTGATAGCTTATTTCTTCCGGCGCTCTTGCTCGCTGTCACCGCATTCGCAGTGCCACGCTTGCTGAGCTTTGTCCTGCCAGAAGGTGTAGCACCCCTTATGCTGAATGCTTTCCTATCTACGGTGCTGCTGTTTGTGATTTCGGCATTGTTTTTCTTCTGCCTTTACCTCTGGCAGGGTCTGAGCGTCGCAGACATCGCAGAACCCGGTATTCTAGCCAACATCCAGTTCTTTGGAAAACTGGGATTGATTTCGGGCATCATCTGGGCGCCCATCATGTTGTTGTCCGTCGCGGGCTTGCCGCGCAAATGGGTCAAGGAGACGTGGTAAGATGCATCGCTTGATCGAAAAAGGATTGATGTTTGGCAATCTGATCCGGGTGGACTCTCCGGTTCTGGTGGAACGGTACAATCGTGCGCTGAAACATCTTTCGGGACGTCAAACGGCCCTAGAGGTGTTCCATATTGATATTTCTGGATACTCTCCTGAGATTGGTGATGAGCTGGGTGATCTGCTTTACCTCAATCATCAAGGCGTTAACCGCCAGTTTATCTTGCTCAGCACAGAGCAGGCGAGTGCGCCACTGTTGAATGCTAAGTTCTCGACCTCTCGCGGTATTTTGCGGCAGTTCATCGAGGAAAACCGCGCGCAGCTTTTTGCCCTGACTGCGCGTGATGCTGTTGCGGGAGAACTGGTCAATTCGGTGTACCTCGCGGATACGCCAGCAAAGCTATTTGATATCCGAAAAATCGGGGTTGAGGCGGACACAACGAGCGGAACGGTCGCTGCGGCAGCTAAGCTGGGGGAGATGATAGATCGTTTCAAGGATGAGCCTGACGGATGGCACGATGACGTCCTGATCGCGCAGATGATTGGTATGGCCAAGCAGACCGGCGATGTCGTGCGCAACCCCGTCGCGCTGCGTCAAATGTCATTCCTGCAAGATAACTTTTGGACCGATCATTTTGGCGGCATGTATGTCTTTCGTGGCGTGCCGCATCCCGCCGCGATTGTCGCGGGCGCAAAAGAAGATATTGGTGATCTGCCGATCCCGTTCACCTGTGATCTCAATGACCGTTCCGCCATTGCAAAGTTCCTGACGCTGAATGATTTGGTGGAGCCGATCATGGAGGCGCGCGGCGTCGATTCAGCTGCCATTTTGCATCAAAAGATGGACTTCATCGTCGCCTCGGTGGCGGCTGAAATGAAAGAAGACCTTACAGGGGCTACCCGCCGTGATCTACGTCGGTTGGGCCGTCAGTATGCCGAGCGGTTGCCGCAGGCCTGGCAAGGGCTGGCGGCCCTTGTGCGCTGGGCCGAAGAAGACGGACCGTGGCCAACAATTACGTCAGAGCATCCCGCGTACTTCTATACCTTGCGAGCCAAGAAACATCCTGATGCGGACCTTGTGAACATGCTGCTGGCCGAACTAACACCGCTGGACATTCGCCAGCTCTTTATCTGCCACAAGGAAATCTTTTACCGTGCTTATGCCGGTTGGACCGATGAAAAGCGGACCTATGTCGTAGATTTTCTTGACCGCGAGTACCAAGTCGATAAAGCAGGAACGCGAAAGGCACTGTTCGGACATGAGGCTTCGATGACAGAAATGCCGCGGGTGACGCAGCCTGATTTGATATCGCGCGTCGGACCGTGGAGCGCGGTGACGAGGGGGAGACGCTGATGGGATTTATCAAACTCGTGGTTTTTGGGTTTATCGGGCTGAGTGTCATCTATTTTTCTGTCTCGCTCTATTCGCGGTCGGTCCGCAAAGAGCGGCTGGAAGATCAGTTTGATGAACAACACCCCGATGGTGGCGAAAAAGGCGCGCGTGACGCTTTTGTGTTGCAGGGCATGCAAGCTTACAACAACTCAATCCGGCCCAAATTGATCGGTCTTGTCTATGTGGTGCCGACCGTTGTGATTACTGCGATTGTCTATACCATCAACGCCAACTGAGGATTTTGACATGAAACGTTTCAAGATGGTCGTTCGGGTGCTGGCGTTGCTATTGGCGGGGTCCTTCCTGCACTATGTTTTGCCGCAGCACGACATCGTGCAGATCAGCCAGGCGGAGCCGCGCCGCACTGACTTTGGCTCATTCAATCGTTGGTTCTATGCGCAAGCGGACAGCGGTAGTGCTGAGCTGGAAAACCGTGATATTTTCTACATTTTTACCGAGAAGAAAGAGACGTTCCTGCTAGGATTTATCCCTCGTGACACGACTGAAACGATGGTCTATCGCAACGAGGACACTGGCTGGATTTGGCCACCCTATTTTAAGTTCGACAGCTCGAACCTGCATGGACAGGCGACTGTCCAAGCCGGGCGGTTCACTGGGAGCGGTGATGGCAACTGGGCTGTGATTACGCACTATGGCTGGCGCATTCCGTTCCTGTCCATATTTCCAAATGCAGTGAATATCGAACCGGTCGACAGCCCGGATGTGCGCATTATTCCGTGGTTTAATATTTTCTTTTTCGTCTTTTTGGCGGTCGCCATCGTCTTCATCCGGGCGGCGTGGCGGCAGTTTCGCGAACGCTCGGTTGATCCGCTGCTCGATGCGGCGGGCGATCAATATGATGAGGTGCAGGCCGGTGTGGCAGAACGCAAGGGCCGGATCAGCCGTTGGTTGGGCACCTGGCGCGATAAGAACAAGAACCGTCCTGTCAAATAAGTGTTGCTTGGGGGCGCTGCCCCCGCCTACGGCTCCCCCGAGGTATTTTTGAACATGAGAAGATCAGGGGCTATTCGCCGTAGGGGATCCAGATGTTTTTGACCTCAGTGCTGGCGGCAAGGTACGCGGCGGTTGAGGGTGTGACGGCCTTGCCGTTGTTCACCCAAGTCCGTTTGAGGTTCCCGGCGCTGGCCTTCTCAATCTCTGCGCTCAGATCAGTGCTGGAGAATGACCAGACTGCATCAATGTCGAGGTGTTTGGCCAATGTCGGCGCAAGCTCGGCATGGCTGCCGGTGATGATGTTCACCACACCTGCGGGTACATCAGAGGTTTCTAGCACTTGATAGAAATCGGTCGCAGCCAGTGGGAATGGCTCGCTGGCTGCAAGGATCACGCGGTTGCCCATGGCGATAGCCGGGGCCATGGCGTTGATTAGTCCGGCAAGTGGTGCTGCGTCATCGCAAAGGATGCCAAGATTGCCGACCGGTTCTTTCATCGCCAAGGCGACCCCGCGAATGGGCACACCATGGGCTTGGCCGTCGTATTTGTCTGCCCAAGCGGCATAGGTAAAGAGGGTGCGAATACTGGTTTCGACCTCATCAGCGCCGCTGCGCCCGCCTGTCATCTGGTTGATACGTGTGGCGAATTCATCGGCGCGCGCCAATAGGTTCTCGGCGATGTAGTAAAGGATTTGTGCGCGTAAGTGGCCTGTGGTTTTCGACCAGCTTTTGGCTGCGTTGCTGGCCTCAACCGCGTTGCGGACATCCTTGCGGTTGGCGATCGAGGCATGCCCCAAAAGTTTGCCGCGCGGGCTATAGACCGGGTTGGAATAGCCCCCATCAGGGCGCGCTTGTTTGCCCCCGATATAGAGCTTGGCTGTCCGGTCCAGCGGATCAGCAGGGTGGCCGTCCTCGGTTGTGAAGGCGTCGATTTTCTTCAGCGGTTTGGCTGTGCCTTTTGGCTTAGTATAGCCTGCCAGACCTTCCCAGCCGCCTTCGCGCCCGAACCCACTTTCGCGCACACCGCCAAATCCGGCGGCCGCGTCCATCATGTTGGTCCCGTTCACCCAAACGATGCCAGCGGCCAGTTTCGGCGCAATATCAAGGGCGAGGTTGATGTTTTCGGACCAGACTGATGCGGCGAGCCCGTAGCGTGTGTTGTTTGCAATTTCGACTGCTTCGACGGGTGTGCGGAAGGTTGTTGCGGCTAGCACCGGACCGAAGATCTCTTCCTGCATCAAGGTGGATGCGGGCGACAGACCTGTGATCAGGGTGGGGGGATAGAAACACCCGTCTGGCGCGGTGGTCTGATAGGTTTCGCCTTCTGTGTTGGCGCTGACCATGCGGGTGATCTGGTCCAGTTGCACTGGATCCACAATGGCACCGACGTCGATGCACTTATCCAGCGGATCACCGATGCGCAGCCCGTCCATGCGGGTCTTGAGCTTGGCATAGAACCTGTCAGCAATCCCTTCTTGGACCAGCAGGCGCGAGCCGGCGCAGCAGACTTGGCCTTGGTTGAACCAGATCGCATCGACGAGGCCCTCGACGGCGCTGTCAATATCTGCGTCGTCGAACACGATGTAGGGGGATTTGCCGCCCAGTTCGAGCGATAGCGCTTTGCCCGATCCGGCGGTCGCTTCACGAATTTTGCGCCCGACTTCGGTGGAGCCGGTGAAAGCGATTTTGTCGACAGCCGCATCAACCAAAGCCGCCCCCGTTTCGCCGTCGCCGGTGACAATGTTCACAACACCGGGTGGCACGCCTGCTTCGGTGCAAATCTCGGCAAAGATCATTGCGGTGAGTGATGTGTATTCCGCCGGTTTCAGGACCACCGTGTTGCCCATCGCCAAAGCAGGCGCGATTTTCCACGCCAGCATGAGCAGGGGGAAGTTCCAAGGGATGATTTGCCCGCACACACCCAGCGCTTCGCGATCGGACAGTTCGGCTTTCATCAATTGGGCAAAGCCTGCGTGGTGATAGAAATGCCGGATCGCGAGCGGCACGTCGATGTCGCGGCTTTCGCGGATCGGTTTGCCATTGTCCAAGGTTTCCATCACGGCCAGCAGGCGGCTATGTTTTTGCATCAAACGGGCAATGGCATAGAGGACGCGGGCGCGCTTGTGGCCGGACTTGGCCCATGCAGGCTGCACTTTGCGGGCGGCGGCAACGGCTGTCGCGATCTCTTCGGCTGTGCCTTTGGTCACACCGGCCAGCTTTACGCCAGTTGCCGGGTTGTTGGACGCAAAGTCATCGCGCAATGGACCCCATTTGCCGTTGATATAGTGGCCTGCGATGCCGCCACGGTCGGCGAGCCAAGTTAGCGCCTCAGCGCTGCTTTCGGGGGCGGGGCCGTAGTCCATGGTGTCGAAGATTTCTTTGATGGTCATTGATCGTCCTCCTCGGTGGAAGGCTCACACCAATAGCGGACCTTCACACCCTCTTGGTTCTGGAACAAGTCAGCAGCGATCCAACAGTTACCGGAATTGTACTCGGCTCCGTTATCGGTATCGAAGGTGGCTACATGGATACGCATTGATTGGTCCAAGGTGGAATTTCTCATCAGTTTGAGTTCGCTTTCTTCCGCATGGACAACCTGGGGCATACCGCAGCAAATCATAGCTGTTATTTGGAGCAGTTTCATCGCTCATCCAATCGCGTGCCGCCAAGACGCCGAATAGGCCCCTGTGACGTGATGTTCGAGTTGCCGCTCAATGTCGCCCAGCAGGCTGGACGCGCCAAAGCGAAAGAGGTCGGGTTGCAGCCAGCGGTCGCCGAGTTCGTCTTTGATCATGCTCAGGTAGACCAGCGCGTCCTTGGTCTTGCTTATCCCGCCCGCGGGTTTGTAGCCGACTTTGATCCCTGTCCGGTCCTGATAATCGCGGATTGCGCGGATCATGGTCAGGGTGACGGGCAGGGTCGCATTGACGGGTTCTTTGCCGGTCGAGGTTTTGATGAAATCCGCCCCCGCCATCATGCAGACCAGTGAGGCCCGCGCGACGTTGCGCAGCGTGCCGAGCTCGCCTGTGGCAAGGATCGCTTTGACATGGGCATCGCCGCAGGCGGCCCGCATCTCTTTCATCTCGTCATAGAGCGCTTGCCAGTTGCCGGTCAGCACATGGCGGCGGCTGATCACGATGTCGATTTCCGCAGCACCGGCGGCGACGCTTTCGCCGATTTCAGCAATCCGCAAGTGAAAGGGTGACAGACCTGCGGGAAAGCCGGTGGAGACGGCCGCAACCGGAATGTTGGTCCCTTGCAAGGCATCAACCGCTGTTGGCACCATATCGTGGTAGACGCAGATTGCCCCAGTTGTCAGGCCTTTCATGCCAAGTGCATTAAGGATCGGTTCGGCAACGGGCTGGCGCGCTTTGGCGCAAAGCCTGCGCACGCGGCCTTCGCTATCGTCACCTGAAAGCGTGGTCAGATCCATCAGGCTGACAGCCTTGCACAGCCATGCGGCTTGGTAGTCTTTCTTCACACTGCGCCTGCCGGGCAGTGTCTTTGCCCGCCTTTCGATGGCCGAGGTATTCGCCTGCACCGCCATGACCCAATCAAGGTCAAGTGGGACGCCGTCGTTGCGTGGTTCGTGGATCTGCGGCAACTGAGATGTTGCAAGTGTTGGGGTCTGGGTGGTCTGCAAGGTGGCCTCCTGCGGTGCCGGATAAGCGTGGCACTTTGACCCTCTATTGGCAAGTTTTGACCGAATGATCAAATATTAAGTCGGCTGCACGACCTGCCTTTGGAACTTTTGACGGTACTGTAGCGGTGTAAGTCCATAGGCCTGCCGAAAGAGCTTGTGAAAATGGGACATGTTCGGGATACCGCAGTCCGCCGCAATTTCGCTGATCGGCTCACTGTCTGTTGTTAGGGCACGGGCGGCGTGCTGCATGCGAATTTGGTTCACGTAATCTGACGGCGTCAGTCCAAGATGTTTGCGCATACTGCGGCTGACATGCGGGTGCGCCTTGTTTGCGATTTTGACCAATCCGGCAGAGCCTTCACGAAATACCTCAGGCGTCCTTGCCGCGCGGCATGCCTTGGCCAGCCACAAGGGGACGTCACTGGCAAAAGCGTCAGCCGTCAGATCTGCACAAAGCGGGAGAAGAAATGCTTCGGCCGCCAATGTGTCACACAGGCTGTTTTCCAGCTGTACCGCTGCATGATTCAGTGTCGCCAATTGCCGGATATCCCGTTGGGTCCGAACCGGGCCGTTTTGCGACCAGAAAAGGTGGCCATTGACGCTTGGGTGCCTTCTGGCGAGCGCCTTGACCGTCGTCGGGTGCACACAAAGCGACACGACAAGCGCGTGTTCGCCGCGCCCTTGGAGAGCGTGCTTCTGGCCGGGGCGCAAAAACACGACATCACCTTCTGCCAGCGTATCCGTCCGGTCCGCCAAATGATGCCGTACTTTGCCGTTTTGCACCCAAAACAGTTCGAAAAAGTCATGATCGTGCAGAGATTTAGGACGTGCCGCAGTCAAGGTTGCGCGGGTTAGATGGATCTGGGCGCCGGCTTGCAAGATATCTTTGTGATACAGTTTCTGTGCCATAGGTTCCGTTAGCACATGTTTTTCTGCGTTGCAGCACAAATCTATCTATATGACAGAACAACGCCCAAAGCGACAAAGCCGACTGATGCGATCCGCGTCGCGCTGATATCGCGTGCGGCCAGCCCAAGCATGCCGGCAGAATCGATAGCAAGAGCAGCGATCATTTGTCCAAGGATCATGGCGGAAAACATGGTGACGACCCCCAGTCGCGGCACTGACCAAATCGCAGCTAGTACCCAAATTGCCCCAAGCGCGCCACCCGTCAGCGCCCACCACGGGATAGCACGGAATTCGGTCAAACCGGGGCTGGTCCCCCGACTTATGGCAATGGCACTCAGCAATAAGAAACCGACACCGAATGATATGGCCGCAGCCCAGACCGGATCTCCGATACTGTTGGCCAAAGCTGCGTTGATGGGTGCCTGAAAGGCGAGCGCTGCACCAACGCCGATGATCAAGATGGTTACTGAGATAATAAGAAAATTCATTAAAATACCCTCACTAAAATACCAATCAGCGTGCGCGCTGCCTGAATTTTAGGCAATGCGGGTATTCCGGACCCTGACGACATCATGCTATGGCGCGAACAACAGCAACTGAGGTGCCCCATGCCATTTGATCGTTCCATCAAGATCGCCCCGTCGATCCTGTCCGCTGATTTCGCGAACTTCGGGCTGGAGTGTGAGGCGGTCGAGGCTCAAGGCGCTGACTGGGTCCATGTGGATGTCATGGACGGTCATTTTGTGCCCAACATCACCTTTGGCCCTGCGACCTGTGCTGCGATCCGGCCACATATCAAAGGTGTCATGGACGTTCATTTGATGATCACGCCGGTTGATCCCTACATCGAAGGCTTCGCCGAGGCTGGCGCTGATATCATTACCGCCCATGTCGAGGCCGGACCGCATATTCACCGCACTTTGCAGGCAATCCGCGGGGCGGGGGCCAAGGCAGGTGTCGCACTGAACCCCGGCACGCCAGCGTCGTCGGTTGAGATGCTGCTGGATATGGTTGATCTGGTTTGCGTGATGACTGTGAACCCCGGTTTTGGTGGCCAAAAATTCATCCGCAGTCAGGTTGAGAAGGTGCGCCAGCTGCGCGAGATGATCGGTGACCGCCCCATTCACATCGAGATCGATGGCGGGATTGATCCGACGACCGCACCTTTGGTGGCTGCTGCGGGGGCCGATGTTCTGGTCGCGGGCTCCGCCGTGTTCCGTGGTGGGTCTGTCACTAATCCGGCCCCTTACGGCGAGAATATTCGCGCTATTCGCGACGCCATCTAAGCCTTCTGCATAAAAACTGCACGTTTGCGCAGGTGGCTTTGCACGCCATCCCCGTAGGTCCTTTCTGACAAGAACAGAAAGGGACAGTTATGGTTGTGCGAGGAATTCCGCATCGGATTGCGAAGGACGCGTGGTGGTTGGATGACGAGGTGCCGCCGCGGGGGTTGCGGGCGTGGCCTGTCTTGATTGCAGCCTTGATATTGGCGGATTTCTTGATCTGGGGCGTGCGGCCGGGATTTGGCATCGCAGTTTGGATGCTGGCGATGGGTGGCGCGATTGCTCTGACAGTGTTGCATCGGCTGGAGGCCGGGCGTCTGGTGCGGGCCTCTGCTGTCTTGCTGCTGGCAGTATTGCCACTGGTCGAGGTTGTGCAAATCAACACCCTGTTGGTGGCATTGCTGGGGCTTTATGTCTTTGGCGTCATGGTCACCACGCAACATTTGGAGGATGCAGCCCTCTGGCGCGCGGTGGTACGTTTGCCAGGCTATGGCATCGGCCAGTCCGTCCGCGATGCTTTGGCTATCCGTGTTGCGGCACCGTCCAAGGGAAGCTTCCGTCAGGTTCTCTTTGACTGGGCTCTGCCTGTGGGTGTTGGTGGCATCTTTCTGATCCTGCTTATGGCCGCAAACCCGCTAATCGACCGTTGGTTTCTGGCCTTGGGTGATTTTGATCTCGACTTTCTGCCCAGAACCGAGCGGGTCGTTTTCTGGGTTGTCTTGGTCCTCATCGCTTGGCCGCTTCTGCGGCTTGTGCAGATGATGCCGTCGCTCACACGCCGCAAGCCGAGCGTGATCGGCAGATGTCGCTCTGGATTGTTAAACGAACGGTCAGTGGGACGCGCGCTTGTGACGTTCAATGTGATTTTCATGGTTCAAACGACACTGGATATCGGCATTCTTTGGGGCGGTGTCGCTTTGCCCCAAGGTATGACCTACGCCAACTACGCGCATCGCGGTGCCTATCCATTGTTGGCGACAGCATTGATGGCGGGCATGTTTGCTTTGATGGCGCAGCCTTATCTGGGCACTGGGTCCGGCGTGCGCCGGTTGCTTTATCTGTGGATTGCCCAAACTGTGATCTTGGTGATTTCATCCATCCTGCGACTGGATCTTTATGTTGATGTTTACGGGCTGACGCGATTGCGGGTCGCGGCCTTTGTCTGGATGATTGTTGTGGCTTTGGGACTTGTTCTGATCATCATGCAGATGGTTGGCCGCCATAGCGTTGGGTGGTTCTTGCAACGCGCCTTTGGGCTGGGCCTCCTGGCGATCTATCTGTGCAATCTGGTGAACATCGATGGGCATATCGCCCGCCATAATCTTGCCGATGATCGTGAGAATGACCGTTATCTTTGCCTTTTGAGCGAAGGGGCCGTTCCCGCGATCATCGCCTATCAGGAAACCACGAACGAGCATCTTTGCTTTCATAGCGAAACCCGTTTGTCGCAACGTGACGATTGGCGCGAATGGGGCTACCGCAATGCGCGTCTGCGCCGTAGTTTGGCGGCACTGGAGGAAGCACAATGATCTTGGTTGCTGATGACGATGCCCAAATTCGCGATGTCGTGCGGATTGCATTGACCCAAGCGGGGCTGGGTGTGGCCGAGGCGGAAGATGGTCGCGTGGCGCTGGAAAAGGCCGAGAGCCTGCGCCCAGACTTGATCATCCTCGACATAGGGATGCCAGAGATGGATGGGTTAGAGGTGTGCCGTGCGTTGCGCAAAACCTCTGACGTGCCGATTCTTTTTCTGACCGCCCAAGCGGATGAGATTGACCGGGTTGTAGGGTTGGAACTGGGCGCGGACGACTATGTTTCCAAACCGTTCTCGCCACGTGAATTGGTGGCACGGGTCCGTGCGATCCTGAAACGCAGCCACGGTGAGGTCGCGGAACAGGCGGTGATGCGCCGTGGTATCATCAGTGTCGATCCTGCCCGACATCAATGCCATGTGAATGACGCTACTGTCACGCTGACCTCGCGCGAGATGGACCTGCTGGAACGTCTAATCGGACGCCCTGACCACGTCATGTCACGCCCGCAATTGGTTGATGCGATTTACGGCACCAATATCAACGTAAGTGACCGGACGATGGACAGCCATTTGCGTAATTTGCGCAGCAAGCTTGCCAGCGCGGGTTGTCCGGACGCGATTGAAACGGTGCACGGTGTTGGCATCAGGATGGGCGCATGCCGCGGCGTGTGACGGCCAAATGGCGCCCCCCTCTGGCGTTGGTTCTAGGGGGCACGTTGGCAGCGGTTTTCTTTTTGCCGCTGGTTGGTATTGCCTATTTCCGGGTTGCAGGTGGGGTGCTGGGGTGGCGTGAAACCTCGGGCATGATCGCGATGATGGCCTTTGTGGCGACTGGCATCTTGGGGGCGTTACTGTGGCGTCTGGTCTTGCGCCCCGTGCGCGCGTTGACCGCTTATGCGCGGCAAGAGGGTGAGGCCGATCCGCCAACGCATTTTGGCACGCCTGAGTTTTCCCAATTGGGGCGGGCGCTGCTGGAAATGACTTCTGTTTTGCGGGGGCGCGAGGCTGTTTTGCGCACCTATGCTGATCATGTGACGCATGAACTAAAGTCTCCGCTGACAGGCATTCAAGGTGCGGCTGAACTGTTACAGAACCCTGACCTGGCAGATGCAGATCGTGCCAAGCTCTTGCAGGGGATCACCGAAAATACGCAACGGATGGAAGCGTTGCTGGACGGTCAGCGCGCCTTGGCCCGCGCGCAAGAGGTTGTGCCTGCGGGCACCTGCCTGTTGTCGGAAGCCTTGCGTGGATATCCCGCCGCCACAATGACGGCGGATGGTATTGTGCAATTGCCCCTGCAGGTCATGGAGGTCGTGCTGACCCATTTGATGGGCAATGCTTTGGCCCATGGTGCCACGGAAGTGGCGTTTCATCTTGAGGGTGATGTGCTGATCGTGGCCGACAATGGTCCGGGGATCAGCGCAGGCAATCGAGATCGCATATTTGATCCGTTCTTTACCACGCGCCGCGCAGCAGGTGGCACAGGCATGGGCTTGCCGATTGTGCAGCGGATGTTGCGGGCGCAGGGTGCTGACATCCAGCTGTTGGATCAGCCGGGTGCCGCGTTTGAGATCAGCTTGCCTGTTTAGAAATCAACGATTGTTGCGATCCCTTTTTCAACCGCCAGATCAACGACTGAAGACGCAACCGCCAAATCCTGCAGGCCCACGCCCGTGCCATCAAAGATGGTGATTTCATCGTCCGAAGTCCGGCCCGGATGGGTGCCGTTGATGACCGCACCCAGTTCATTCACATCGCTTTGCTGGATCAGGCCTTCGGCGATCGCGTGCTGCGCCTCACCGATGCTGATGGATTGCGCGACCTCGTCGGTAAAGACGGTGGCGTTCGCCAAGAGGGCTGCCTCGACCTCTTGCTTGCCCTTGGTGTCGGTGCCCATGCAGGCGATATGCGTGCCGGGGGCGATGTGGCTTGCCATGATCGTCGGGGCGAAGGTGGAGGTGATGGAGATCACGACGTCAGCTTCGGCCATACCGTCAAGCTCTACTGCCTCAAAAGGAACGCCTGCCTCTTGCGCGACCTTTTCGATATTGGGCAACATTTCGGGGTGGTAATTCCAGCCAATGACTTTCTCAAAGTCACGTTGTTCTAGGGCGGCACGCAGTTGGAACGTCGCCTGATGGCCCGCACCCACCATGCCCATGACCCTCGCATTTTTGCGTGCCAAGTGCTTGATGGAAACCGAAGAGGCCGCCGCGGTCCGCAGTGCCGTCAACAGGTTGCCACCCACCATTGCCTTGACCATGCCTGTATCGGGGTCGAACAAAAAGACGGTTGACTGGTGATTGATGTGCCCGTGTTTCTCAAGATTGTTGGGCCAATACCCACCTGCCTTCAGGCCCAGTGCCATCCCTGCCTTATCGAACCCACCTTTGAAGCCGTAGAGCGCATCTTCGTGGCTGATGGCCTCGCGGATTACGGGAAAATTATATGCGTCGCCTTTGGACATTGACGCAAAAACGCTTTCTACAGCGGTAAAGGCATCAGCACGGTTCAGTAGGCCTGCCATCTCTTTTTCGGGAACGATAATCATCTTGGTCTTCCTTAAAATTCGGGCCGGCCCTGCGACCGACCCTTTGTCTTTCTTCGTCCAATCAAACTTCCCCCGGAGGGTCCTAAGATCAGTAGGCTTTGCCGCGTGCCGATACTGGCCACAGCGTTTCTACTTTGCCGTCGCGCACGCCAACGTACCAATCATGCACGTTGCAGGTCGGGTCACAGTGACCGGGTACGAGCTTGAGTTTGTCATTAACCTTCAACACACCGTCAGGGTCAGCGACAACGCCGTGTTCGTCGGAACATTTGACGTATTCCACGTCGGTGCGCCCAAAGATTGTGGGCAGGCCACTGTCAACTGATTGCGCTTTCAGACCAGCGTCTACGATGGCTTTGTCGGCCTTTGCGTGGCTCATCACGGATGTCAGGATAAACAGCGCATTTTCCCACTCGCCCCGGTCAATGCGGTTGCCGTCTTTGTCGAGGATGCGTCCGTAATCGGCGTCCATGAAGGCGTAGGACCCACACTGCAATTCGTTGAACACACCTGAGGCGCTTTCAAAGTAGTAAGACCCAGTGCCGCCACCGCCGACGATGTCGCTCTCAATACCCTCTGCCTTCAGCATCTCCAGCGTTTCAGCCACTTGATCAATCGCGATCTGGGTCTTGCTCTGACGCTCTTCATATGAATCAAGATGCTGCATGGCGCCTTGATAGGCCTGGATGCCTGCGTATTTCAGGCCCGGTGCGGCATCAATGGCTTTCGCCAGTTCAACAACGGGCTGACCATATTGCACGCCACAGCGGCCTGCACCCACGTCGATTTCGACGAGGCATTCGATCTGGGTGCCATGCTTCATCGCAGCGGCAGACAGGTCCGCCACATTGTCGATGTCGTCCACGCAGCAGATCGCGCGCGCGCCCAGCTTGGGCAGACGCGCCAAACGGTCGATCTTTTCTGGCTGACGCACTTGGTTGGAGACCAGCACATCCTTGATGCCGCCGCGCGCGAAGACTTCGGCCTCGGACACCTTTTGGCAGCACACACCAACGGATCCGCCCAGCTTTTCCTGCAACAGGGCTACGTCCACCGACTTATGCATCTTGCCATGCACCCGGTGGCGCATGCCATGCGACTTGGCAAAGTCGCCCATCTTCTTGATGTTGCGTTCCAGCGCATCCAGGTCCAGTACCAGGCAGGGCGTCTGGATATCCGCTTCGTCCATGCCGGGCAGGGCCGGTACGTCATAACCGACTTCGAGGTTTTTGAGGTTGCTCATATCATTCATGGTTCTTCTCCCTTAACCTTGCATCCAAGGTAGTTTGTCGAGATCTACGTTGCCGCCGGTGACAATGACACCAACGCGTTTGCCTTTGAAAAAGTCTTTGTTCTTGATGATGACCGCCAGCGGCACGGCGCAGCTGGGTTCCATCACGATCTTCATGCGTTGCCATGTCAGCTTCATCGCATCGATGATTTCTTGCTCGGTCGCTGTGAAAATCTCGGACACATGGTTGCTGACAAAATGCCATGTCAGGTCTTTCAGCGGCACTTTTAGACCATCGGCTACAGTGACAGGCGCATCATCTGCGATGATATGACCCGCTTTGAAGCTGCGATAGGCATCATCGGCCTGCTCGGGTTCGGCGGCGATAATCTGCACGTCTGGGGCGATGTTGGACAAAGTCAGACAAGTGCCTGAAATCATCCCGCCGCCGCCAATGGGTGCCACCACCATATCAAGGTCGCCCCCGTGTTCTTCTTGCATCTGTTCCATCAGTTCTTTGCTGCAAGTGCCCTGACCCGCGACAACCCGTGGGTCATTATAAGGATGTACGAAGTCCCCCCCTGTTTCAGCCTGCACACCAGCAAAGACTGCTTCACGGGACGTTGTTGAGGGTTCGCATTCTGTGATGATCCCGCCATACCCTTTTACCGCATCTTTCTTCGCTTGCGGCGCAGTGCGCGGCATCACGACATTGCAGGGAATGCCCCTGCGGCCTGCTGCATAAGACAGCGATAGAGCGTGGTTTCCTGACGAATGTGTGCAGACACCGTTCTTTGCGGCTTCGTCTGACAATCCAAATACGGCATTTGAGGCGCCGCGGACCTTAAAAGCACCGGCCTTCTGAAAATTTTCACACTTAAAGAACAGTTCGGCTCCGGTGAGGTTGTTCAGATACTCCGATGTCAGAACCGGGGTTTTGTGAATGTATGGTTTGATCCGGACATGCGCATCGCAGACGTCCTGATAGGTGGGGATATACATGTCGCTGTGATCTTTCATTACGCTGCATCCTTCAGGCTGACGCCAGTCGTACCGCGGTAGTATTCTTGCGCTGCTGCAACGCCTGAGCCAAGTTTGATATCAAGCCCAAGGTCAACCATGCACATTTCGGCTGTTGCGATACCCGACAGCGCCATCACATCTGTCATGCTGCCCAAGTGACCGATACGGAACACTTTGCCAGCGACTTCGCCAAGACCAACACCAAAAGCCACGCCGTATTTATCGGCCGCATGGGTCACGATGTCGGTCGCGTTGAAACCTTCGGGCGTTTTGATCGCACTGACGGTGTCAGAGTAGACATCCGGGGATGCTGCGCACAGTTCCAACCCCCATGCGCCAACCGCAGCACGCACACCCGATGCGATCCGATTGTGGCGGGTAAAGACGTTGTCGAGCCCTTCTTTGAGAAGCGTCTCTGTTGCCAGCAGCAGGCCGTTCATCAGGCCAACTGCGGGCGTGTATGGATAGGCATTCGCAGCATAACCTTTGGTCATGTCAGTGATATCAAAGAATGTGCGCGACAATTGCGCCGTCTTGCTGGCATCCAACGCCTTTTGGCTGAAGCCAACAATCGCAAGGCCAGCAGGCAGCATAAAGCCCTTCTGCGATCCCGTGACGGCAACATCAACGCCCCATTCATCAAAACGAAAATCCATCGAACCGATCGAGCTGACGCCATCGACAAACAGCATGGCTGGGTGATTGGCTGCGTCCAATGCCGCACGGACGGCAGCGATATCAGATTTCACGCCAGTGGCCGTTTCATTGTGCGTTGCCAGTACAACTTTGATCTTGTGTTCGGTGTCGGCCATCAGGATTTCGGCATATTGACCAGCGGGCAGACCGTGGCCCCACGGCGTTTCGACAATTTTGACGTTGAGTTCATGCCGCAGGCACATGTCGATCCAACGGTGGCTGAACATACCGTTACGTGCCGCGAGTACTGTATCACCGGCCGACAGCGTGTTCGTCAGCGCCGTTTCCCAGCCACCTGTTCCTGTAGAGGGAAAGATAAAAATCTCGGCTGTTTCAGATTTCAGGATTTCCTGAACGCCAGCCCGAGCCGGATGCAGGATTTGCCCAAACAATGGCGACCGATGGTCGATTGTTGGCATGTCGCAGGCCTTGCGAATAGCCTCGGGCATATTCGTCGGGCCGGGAATAAATACTGGGTTCTGAAAACTCATCTTCCAATCCTCCATTGGGTTGAGCCTGTTTTGTCAGACGACCCAGCGTAAGCCAATTTTTTTGAAATTATTTTTCAAAACGAAATTCACGGAAATTTTTGTTTATTGTCATGCAGTTATTTTTTTCATAAAGTGAAATGAATTTTCAAAAGCGAAAATAATGATATGGAAAACGACATCAAAAGAGGGCGCGGCCGTCCAAAAGCGTGGGACGATAAAGGCACGCAGAATACCATCAAGTCGCTGGATCGCGCGCTTGAAGTGCTTGTTCAACTGGGCGAGATGCAGGGCGCAACCTTATCCGAGGTGGCGGGTGCTTTGGGCCAATCGCCCGCTACTGTCTATCGGGTCCTGACGACATTTCAGGGTCATGGTTTTGCTGATTTTGATGATCAAAGCCAAAAGTGGAATATTGGCCCGGGGGCCTTTATCACCGGATCGCATTTTCTGCGCCGTACGTCGCTTGTTGAACGCGCCCGTCCCATTATGCGTGAGTTGATGGAGGCCACAGGTGAGACAGCAAACCTTGGCATTGAGCGGGACGGTAAGGTTTTGTTTCTTGGTCAGGTGGAAACGCATGCAACGATCCGGGCGTTCTTTCCGCCCGGAACAGCGTCGGCGATGCATTCCTCTGGTATTGGCAAAGCGCTGCTGTGCCGCATGGATGATCGCCGCCAACGACAGGTGCTGGCGGCTGGGCAGTTGGAGCAGTTCACGCCGCACACTCTGACGGATCCAGAAGCAATGATCGCAGATTTGCACGCAGCAAAAGCACGCGGCTACGCGATTGACGCAGAAGAGCGCAATATCGGCATGCGTTGCATCGCGGCCCCGGTGTTCAACGTGTTTGGTGAAGCCGTTGCAGGAATTTCTGTGTCTGGACCAACGTCACGGATTACCGAAGAGCGGATCGCGCTGCTTGCGCAGCCGGTGATGGACGCCGCCGCGCAGTTGACAAGGGCGATTGGCGGGAATTTGCGGCCCGCCGGTTAGCGGCGTGAAGGACGGATCGCGCTGTCTTGATAGTTGGGATCGTCACGATAGGGATGGTCCGTGAGCGGTGCATTTTCGACCGTTTCGTCATCAAAGATGGGCGTCGACGCCCGTGGTCCGGTCAATTTCGCCCACAGCCTACGCGCAATGAACTGGGCGATCACCACCAGCGCCATGAAGGCTGCAAATGCCGTCAGGATGGATTCCGTGCTCAGCATGATACAGGCGTCGTCAGCACCAAAAACAATGGCTTCGAGGATACTGACAGTCTCAGAACAATTGCCAAACATGCTGGCCTCTTTGGTTGATGTCGCGCCAGCTTAGCATTTGCTTTGAAAACGGCAAATTTTTGGCATGGTATAGATTTCTTCGACACTCCCACAATTCTGCATGACTTTTTGAAAGCTGCTTCGTAGGGTTTCGGGCGCAATACCCGAACGAGGCCCACCATGCAGCTTGGCTTGACCGAAGAACAGCAAATGATCGTCGACACCGTGCGGTCCTTTGTTGAGCATGAGATTTATCCGCATGAAGACCTGGTCGAGCGCACGGGCGAGGTCCCGCAGGAGATCGCGGATGAAATCAAGCGCAAGACGATTGATTTAGGTTTCTATGCTTGCAATTTCCCGCAGGAAGTTGGGGCGGCGGGTCTGTCTCACGTCGATTTTGCACTGGTTGAGCGCGAGTTGGGTCGTGGGTCGATGGCACTCAATCATTTCTTTGGTCGTCCCCAGAACATCCTGATGGCCTGTGAGGGCGACCAAAAAGAACGCTATCTGATGCCTGCCGTGCGCGGTGAACGGATGGATGCGCTGGCCATGACGGAACCGGACGCGGGTTCGGATGTGCGCGGCATGAAATGCAGTGCCGTGCGCGATGGGGGCGATTGGGTGATCAATGGCTCCAAACACTTCATTTCTGGCGCGGATCACGCTGATTTCTTCATTGTCTTTGTGGCGACCGGCGTTGATGAAACCCCGCGCGGCCCCAAGAAGCGGATCACCACATTCCTTGTGGATCGCGGCACGCCGGGGTTTGAGGTGCGGGATGGCTATGCCTCGGTCAGTCACCGTGGCTACAAGAACTGCATCCTTGATTTCGACAATTGCCGCCTGCCAGACGCCCAAGTGCTGGGCGAGGTTGATGGCGGTTTTGCCGTCATGAACGAATGGCTTTATGCGACACGGATTACCGTGGCGACCATGTCAGTGGGCCGGGCGCGCCGCTGTTTCGACTACGCCCTCAGCTATGCCGCCGAACGCGAACAGTTTGGCCAGCCGATTGGCAAATTTCAGGGTGTCAGTTTTCAGATCGCCGATATGATTACTGAGATTGATGCAGCCGATATGCTGACACTTTCGGCTGCGTGGCGGTTGGACCAAGGGCTGTCGGCCAATCGCGAAATCGCTTCGGCAAAAGTCTATGCAACCGAGATGTTGGCCCGCGTCACTGACGCCACCTTGCAAATCTATGGCGGCATGGGGCTGATGAGTGATTTCCCAATTGAACGGTTCTGGCGCGACGCCCGTGTTGAACGCATTTGGGACGGGACCTCTGAAATTCAGCGCCACATCATCAGCCGCGAGTTGCTGCGCCCCTTGGGGGCCTGATGGACAGGCTGGCTCGGCTTTTCAATCCGGGGTCGATTGCTGTGATCGGCGGTGGCGCGTGGGGAAGCGACGTGATCCGCCAGTGCCAGAAGATCGGCTTCGCAGGCGATATTTGGGTTGTGCATCCGACGAAGGATGATGTTGCGGGGCAGACCCCGTATCGCTCTATCGTCGATCTTCCCACAGCACCCGACGCGGTGTTCGTCGGTGTGAACCGCCATGCCACCATAGATGCCGTTCGCACCCTTTCTGGGATTGGTGCCGGGGGCGCGATCTGCTTTGCCTCGGGTTTCCGCGAGGCGGTGCATGAGGTGTCTGACGGTGATGCGTTGCAAGCGGCCTTGCTTGCGGCAGCGGGCGACATGCCGATTATTGGGCCGAACTGCTATGGCTTTCTGAACTACCTTGATGGCGTCGCCCTTTGGCCCGATCAGCATGGCGGTTTGCTGACGGACAGCGGTGTGGCGATCATCGCGCAATCCTCGAACGTCGCGATCAATCTGACCATGCAGGCGCGCGGCCTGCCATTGGCCTATGTTGTCACCGTGGGCAATCAGGCGCAGACCGGGCTGTCCGAGATTGGCAAGACGCTGTTAGCCAATCCCAAGGTGACGGCACTGGGCCTCTATATCGAGGGGATTGATGATCTGGGCGCGCTGGTTGATCTGGCGAAGGTGGCGCGCGACTTGGGCAAGCCCATTGTTGCACTGAAAACCGGCCAATCCGAACAGGCCCAACAGGCCGCGATTTCGCATACAGCCTCGCTTGCGGGCAGTGATGCCGGGGCCAGCGCCCTGTTTGATCGCTTGGGGATCGGGCGGGTTTCATCCCTGTCAGCCTTCCTTGAAACGCTCAAGTTGTTGCATGTTGTGGGGCCGTTAAAGACGGCCAACATTGCGTCTATGTCCTGCTCTGGCGGAGAAGCAAGCCTGATTGGTGACATGGCGCATGGCAGTGCGGTTACCTTTCCGCCGTTGTCTGTAAAGCAAAAAACCATCCTGCGCGAAGTGCTTGGGCCTATCGTGACGCTGTCGAACCCGCTGGATTACCACACATTCATCTGGGGTAACGAAGAAGCGATGACCGCAACCTTTGCTGCAATGATGTCAGACGCCGTGGCGCTGGGTGTCGTCATCCTGGATTTCCCGCGACCTGATCGCTGCACATCGCCTGATTGGCAATTAGTGCTGAACGCCGTGACAAAGGCGCAAGAGCAGAGGGGACGACCGATTGCCGTTCTCAGTTCACTGGTCGAGACGATGCCAGAGGAGGTTGCGCAAAGGCTGGTAGCGCAGGGTGTCTTGCCGCTTTGCGGGGCGGTCGAGGCGATTGAAGCAATCGGGGTTGCCGCGCGCGTTGGGCATGGCTCTTGCGATGTCTTTGTGATGCCGCAGATCGCCGCACCTGCGGTCTTGTCTGAGGCGGAGGCAAAGCAGGCTTTGGCGGTACATGGGCTAGTTGTCCCGCAATCATCGCGGGTGCTTGACAAGGCGGGGCTGGCGGCAGCGGCGGAGCAACTGAGCTATCCTGTTGTGCTGAAAGGCGAAGGGGTCGCCCATAAGACCGAAGTTGGCGCAGTAGTTGTTGGGATTACCGATGAAGCCGCATTGCTATCTGCCGCCGATGCAATGCCCGCCACCCGGTTTCTGGTGGAACAGATGGTGACTGAGGCGACCTTAGAACTACTGATCGGTGTCGTGCTGGACCCCGCACATGGCTATGTTCTGACAATCGCGGCAGGCGGCATATTGACCGAGATCATGTCTGATAGCGTCAATATGGTCTTGCCCGTGCAAAAGGATGATCTGCGCGAGGCACTTGGGCGATTGCGTATTGCGCCGATGCTGAACGGCTATCGGGGTGCCCCACCCGTGGATCAGAACGCCATCATTGACGCGGTGCTTGCCGTGCAATCCTATGTCATGGCGGAAATGCCTTTTGAAATCGAAATCAACCCGCTGATGTGTGGCCCGAGCTGGGCTGTTGCCGCGGATGCCCTTATCACGACAGGAGAACGCCATGACTGACGGCCCCATCAAAACCAAACGCGACGGCCATATTCTGGAGGTCACGCTGGACCGGCCCAAGGCCAATGCGATTGATTTGGCGACCAGCCGGATTATGGGCGACGTTTTTGCCGGTTTCCGTGATGACCCGGAACTGCGGGTCGCGATTGTGACCGGGGCCGGTGAAAAGTTCTTTTGCCCCGGGTGGGACCTCAAGGCCGCTGCCGAAGGTGATGCGGTGGATGGCGATTATGGTGTAGGGGGCTTTGGCGGCCTGCAAGAACTGCCGCGTCTGAACAAGCCAGTGATCATGGCAATCAACGGCATTTGCTGTGGTGGCGGGCTGGAATTGGCGCTTTCAGGGGATATTTTGTTGGCGGCGGAACATGCAACATTTGCCTTGCCGGAAATCCGGTCGGGGACTGTGGCCGATGCGGCGTCAGTGAAACTCCCCAAGCGCATCCCGTATCACATCGCGATGGAAATGTTGCTGACAGGACGTTGGGTGGATGCGGAGGAAGCCGCGCGCTGGGGGATGATCAACCGCGTCGTCCCAGCAGATCAATTGATGGATGAGGCGCGCGAGATGGCGGCGCTGATCGCGTCCGGGCCACCATTGGTCTACGCCGCACTTAAAGAGGTCGTACGCGAGGCCGAGGATATGAAGTTTCAGGACGCGATGAATCGCATTACGAAAAGCCAGTTTGCGACTGTCGAAACGCTATATAACTCAGAAGACCAACTAGAAGGTGCCCGGGCCTTTGCCGAAAAGCGTGACCCGGTTTGGAAAGGGAAATGACCCTAAGCGCGCCCTGACCCAATCCTGCGGCAAAGCAGGATCACCGGGATCAATCCGATTGCGACGATGACAAGGCTTGGTACTGCCGCGCCCTCTAGCCGTTCGTCGGACGCGAGCCGATGTGCCTGTACCGCGAGTGTATCATAGTTGAACGGGCGCATGATCAGTGTTGCTGGCAACTCCTTCATCACGTCAACAAAGACGATCAAACCTGCAGTCAGAAGGCTGGTTCGCAGCAATGGCATATGCACGCGGCGGACCAGTCCGGGCATGTCCTGACCCAATGTGCGCGCCGCTGCGTCCATATTGGGTCCGACAGTTGCGATACCCCCTTCGTATGCGCCGAGCGCTGCGGCAAGAAACCGGATCAAATAGGCCGAGATGAGCAGCCATATGGATCCTGTGAACAGCAATCCTGTCGACACATCAAAGGTCGCCCGCATCCAACCGTCCAAGGCGTTGTCAAAGGCGGCAAATGGCACCAACAGGCCCACAGCAATAACGCCGCCGGGAACCGCATAGCCAATCCGCGCAAGATAGAGCGATGTTCCCGTCAGCCGGTTTGCACCGACACGGTGCAAAGTACCTAAAACCAAAGCCGCTAAAACCGTTAGCCCGGCTGCGATGCCTGCAAGCATCAATGAATTGCGCATAAAGCCCAAATAGCGGGGGCTCAGCAAATCCTGTTCTGAGCCAATGGCCATTACGCTTAGCGCAAGCACCGGAAGAACCACGCCCAGAGTGATTGGGATAAGGCAGAAAATGGCGGCGCTAGTCTGTTGCCCCTTGCTTAACTGAAGGCGCTGCATCGGTGCATTGCGCCGCCCATTGGCGTATTTCGCTCCACCTCTGCTGGCGCGCTCCAGCATCGCCAGAAGAAGGGCGAAGCTAAGCAATCCAAGCGCCAATTGTGCGGCCGCGGCCCGGTCAGCCATCGTAAACCAGCTTGTGTAGATACCAACGGCAAAGGTTTGCACGCCAAAGTAAGCGACGGTGCCAAAATCGGCGATCGTCTCCATTGCGACCAGCATGACACCAGATGCGATCGCCGGTCGCGCCATTGGCATCGACACATGCATGAAGGCCTTGAAGGGGGACCGCCCAAGAACACGTGCAGCCAGAAAAGTGCTGGCGCCCTGCGCGGCAAAAGCAGCCCGCGCCAAAAGGTATACATAAGGATAAAGGACCAGCGTCAGCATGAGAACTGCACCGCCCAAAGACCGGATTTCGGGAAACCAATAGTCGCGGGGACCCCATCCGGTCATGTCCCGCAGCAGGGTTTGCACAATCCCGGGGTGGTCAAGAATATGCGTATAGCCATAGGCAAGCACATAGGCCGGGAAGGCCAATGGCAGGGCTAACGCAATTTCCATCCAGCGGCGCCCGGGGAAATCCGTCATCGTCACAAGCCACGCCGCGCAGGTCCCGATGACGGCACTCCCGATCATTACCAAGGTCACGAGAACAATTGTGGTCAAGGTATATCGAACCAATACGGTGTCCGCCAAATGAGACAGCGTGTCGAAAGATCCTGAAGTCGCAGCGGCGACCACCCCAAGATAGGGGATGACGCAGAGGGCGGTCACGATAGCGGCGATGCCAACAAAGCCGCCATTCAGCAGCGCGCTACGTGTCATTTTGGGGGCCGCGACCTGTTTCATGGCTTGCAAGTAATCTGAACGGCGGGTGAGGGGCAAGTTGGGTTTGGGAGAGATGCGGCTTTATCCCGCATCATAAGGGCACCCGGTTACGCAGATGTGTCTGGTGAAAGTCGGCGTGAAATGTTTGTATATCAGCGAACTGACCACGCCTCTTAATACATGGACATAACATGCGCATTTTCATGGCCGCCCTTGCAATCGCGACACTGCCGTTTGGTGCCGCTGCCCAAGAGCTTACAGAAGAGCAGATCAAGCAATTGGCACTTGATGCTATTCTGGAGAATCCACAGATCATCATGGAAGCCATTGCGATCGTCGAACAGCAGCGCAATCAAGAACAGGCCGTTGCGCAAGCAGAGGTTCTGCAACAGCAGCGCACCTTTCTCGAGAATGACCCCAACGCGCCAGTCATGGGCAATGCTGACGGTGATGCCGTTATTGTTGAGTTCTTTGACTACAATTGCCCCTATTGCAAACGTGCTGCTGCTGATGTGAAGGCGCTTTTAGCAGCGGATGACGAAGTACGCGTCGTCTATCGCGAATGGCCAATTCTGGGCGAAGGATCGGTCTTTGCTGCGCGCGCGGCTCTCGCGGCGCGTGCGCAGGGCAAGTATGAGGAAATGCACTGGGCTTTGATGGAAATGCGCGGCCGCGCGCAGGAAGCGTCCGTTATGGCAGCGGCGCGGTCCATCGGGCTCGACGTGGATCAACTTGCACAAGACATGCAAAGTGAAGAAGTGACTGCACATATTGAAACCTCGCGTGGATTGGCGCAAAGCCTTGGCTTTACCGGTACACCCGCGTTCGTTATTGGCAACGCGCTTGTACCCGGGGCAGTTCCCCTCGCTGATCTGCAGGGCTATCTTGAAACAACGCGACGTGGCGATTAAAGATAGCCCCTTGACCTTCCAGTAAGTGGAAGGCCCATATGGTGGTCCAACGCAGATTTGGATCACCCTATGGCAACGCATGATATCAAACTACAACTGACCGGCTTGTCCTGTGGGTCTTGCGTTCGCAGGGCGCAGCTTGCGCTTGAAAGCATTGCAGGCGTGCGCGACGCTTCCGTCAATCTAGCCAGTGAAACGGCTTCCGTGCATTTCGACGATGCGGCAACCATCGCCCAGATTGCCGATGCATTGCAGGGTGCTGGCTATCCTGCGCAAGAAGAGCAGGCCGTTTTGCAGATTACGAATATGGCGTGCGGGTCTTGTGTCGGACGGGTGGAGCATGCTTTGGCGGACCACCCCGGCGTCGTGGACGTCACGGTGAATTTGGCCACCCAGACAGCCGCTGTGACCTATCTTGTGAAAGCGACAACGCCTGCTGAACTCGCATCTGCGGCGACTGTCGCAGGATATCCCGCCGCCCTTCGGCAAAGTGATGATGCGTCATCAAACCATAAAGATGAGGAAGCAGCGCGTCTCAAACGTGATTTGACGATTGCTGCCATCCTGACCGCACCCGTCTTTATCGTCGAAATGGGCGGCCATTTTGTGCCCGGCGTCCATGCCATCGTGCATCAGACAATCGGCATGCAAACCAGCTGGTTCTTACAGTTTCTGCTGGTCACGGCTGTCTTGTGCTGGCCGGGCCGGGGCTTCTTTACCAAGGGTCTTCCTGCCTTGCTCAAGGGCACCCCTGATATGAATGCTTTGGTGGCCTTGGGGACCGGGGCCGCTTGGGGGTTTTCGACGATTGCGACCTTTTGGCCAGCTTTGCTGCCGCAAGGCACGCGGGCCGTCTATTTTGAAGCCGCCGCAGTTATTGTCACGCTCATTCTTTTGGGCCGCTTTCTTGAAGCGCGCGCAAAGGGCAGAACCGGGCAGGCGATACGCAAGCTGATTGGATTGCAACCCCAAACCGCGACAGTCCTCAAAGACGGCAAGGCGGCGACAAGACCAATTGCGCAGATCAGTGTTGGTGACGTTGTCCGGGTACACCCCGGCGAGCAGATTGCGCTGGATGGCGAAGTCACAGATGGCCGGTCATATGTCGACGAAAGCATGATCAGCGGTGAACCCGTACCCGTGGAAAAGCAGGCAGGGGCAGCTGTCATCGGCGGCACTGTGAACGGGGCAGGCAGCCTGACTTTCAATGTGACCAAGACAGGCGATGCGACCGCGCTGGCACAGATTATCCGCATGGTAGAAGATGCGCAGGGTGCCAAGTTGCCCATTCAGGACCTCGTGAACAAAATCACGATGTGGTTTGTTCCCGTCGTGATCTTAACGGCGGTCATCACTGTGATCGCATGGCTTGCCTTTGGTCCCGAACCGGCCCTGAGTTATGCTTTGGTGGCCGGTGTTGCCGTCCTGATCGTGGCCTGCCCGTGTGCGATGGGGCTGGCGACGCCCACATCCATCATGGTCGGCACCGGACGGGCCGCGGAATTGGGCGTGCTGTTTCGAAAGGGCGATGCGCTGCAATCATTGCAAAATGTGCGTGTTGTTGCATTTGACAAAACCGGGACATTGACGGTCGGGCGTCCAGAACTGACAGTGCTGAGCGTTGTCGCCGATTTTGACGAAGATCGCCTGTTGCAAATGATTGGAAGCGTCGAGGCGCTGTCGGAACATCCAATTGCAGGTGCCATCAAGCGCGCCGCACAACACCGGGGCTTGGCCTTGCAAGACGTCCAAGAGTTTCGATCTGAAACAGGCTTTGGCGTGGTCGGCACGGTAGAGGGGCGCAGAATCACCATAGGTGCCAGTCGGTTCATGACGCATGAGAGGATCGCGACGGATATATTGGCCGCCGAGGCGGTAGAACTTGCGCAACAAGGGCAAACGCCGCTCTATGCTGCTGTGGACGGACGATTGGCTTGCCTGATTGGGGTATCCGACCCGGTCAAACCTGAAGCTGGCGGGGCAGTGAGGGCGCTGCGGGAAATGGGATTGCAGGTTGCAATGGTCACCGGCGACGGCGCTGTGACGGCCAACGCGATTGCCGCCAAATTGGGCATTGACCACGTTGTGGCCGAAGTATTGCCAAACGGTAAAGTCGCCGCTGTGCAAAAATTCCAAGCGGGCGGTGAGCAAATCGCCTTTGTTGGTGATGGTATCAATGACGCGCCCGCACTGGCCGCTGCCGATGTGGGGATCGCGATTGGGACGGGGACAGACATCGCAATCGAAAGCGCAGACGTCGTGCTGATGTCGGGCGATATCCTTGGCGTGCTCAATGCGTTCGAGATCAGCAAGCGCGCCATGCAAAACATCCGGCAAAACCTGTTCTGGGCATTTGCCTACAATACGGCCCTCATCCCAGTGGCTGCGGGCGTTCTGTATATCTTCGGGGGTTCGCTGCTGTCGCCGATGATCGCGGCTGGGGCGATGGCCTTGTCGAGTATCTTTGTCTTGTCAAATGCGCTGCGGCTACGGTGGATCGCGCCTGCGTCAATGGAGGTTTCATGAACATCGGAGATGCATCTGCGGCGACGGGCCTGCCGGCCAAGACAATCCGCTATTACGAAGATATTGCCCTTGTGAAACCAAAGCGAGATCTCGAATGGTTATCGCGTGTTTCAGAATGACGATGTGCACAAGCTCACCTTTCTCAGCCGCGCCCGAGCGCTCGGTTTCACGATAGAGGATTGTCGTAACCTTCTTGCTTTATGGGAAGATACCGATCGTGCGAGCGCTGACGTGCGTAAGATAGCAAAAGAGCACCTGAGCCATATCGAAAGAAAGATCGCAGACCTGAAGAACATGCACGAAACGCTGTCCTTATTGGTGCGTGACTGCGCCGGTGACAACCGACCAAACTGCCCCATACTCAACAGTTTGGGGCAAGTCTAAGACCTGACAGAGTTGAGGTGCCCCTAGATTTGTAGACGCTTTGCTTGGTAATTTTGGAACTAAGGAGAGACGGATATGAACAAGGGCATTCGGTTTACGGATGAGTTTAAGCAGGACGCGGTAGCGCAGGTTGTTGAGCGTGGATATGCGGTCAGCGAAGTGGCTGAGCGCTGGGGATTAGCACCAAGTCGCTGTACACTTGGAAGGCCCAGTTTGCGAAGTCACCACGTGTTAGATCGGAGGTCGGGGAACAGGCCGCAGAGATCAAACGATTGAAGCGCGAGCTGGCCCGGGTTACCGAGGAGCGGACAATCTTAAAGAAGGCGACCGCGTACTTCGCGCGCGAGTCTCAGTGAAGTACGCGTTCATAGAGGCTCACCGTTCAGAGTTTTCTGTGCGGTCGATGTGTCGCGTGCTGGCTGTGCATTTCAGTGGCTTCTACGCATGGGTTAAAGAACCGTTAAGCCAGCGTGCGCTTGAAGATGCGCGTCAGACAGAACTGATCCAGCAAGCTTGGGCTGACAGCGGCAAGGTCTACGGCTACCGCAAACTGCACGATGATCTTTTGGATCAAGGTGAGACCTGCTCAGAGAACCGTGTTGCACGTTTGACCAGCTTAGCAGGCATCTCGGCGCAGATCGGTTACAAACGCCGCCCTGGTCGATATGGTGGCAAGCCTGCTGTGGTTGCAGACAACACACTGGATCGACAATTTGAGGTGGATGCACCTGACACCGTCTGGGTGACCGACATTACCTACATCAGAACCCACGAAGGTTGGTCGTATCTGTCTGTCGTCATCGATCTGTTCTCGAGGCGCGTGGTCGGATGGTCGATGCAATCACGCATGACAACCGACCTCGCTTTGCAAGCCCTGCTGAGCGCCGTGTGGCGGCGCAAACCGAAGACCAAAGTCATGGTCCACTCCGATCAAGGCTCCCAGTTCACAAGCACAGAGTGGCAATCGTTCCTTGGCAAACATAATCTGGATGCCAGCATGAGCAGACGTGGGAATTGTCATGACAACGCCGTGGCAGAAAGCTTCTTCCAGCTCTTGAAACGAGAACGGATCAGGCGGCGGACGTACCTGACGCGCAATGCTGCAAGGCAGGATGTGTTCGATTACATTGAGATGTTCTACAACCCAACACGCAAACACACGAACAACGGCATGCTGTCGCCTGTTGACTATGAAATGAAACAGTAGAAAATGAAACAAGCAGGCGTCTAGGAAACTAGGGGCACCTCAACCTAAGCACGTCGGTAGCAGATCTCGCTTCTATGTCGGATGAACAATTGGCGGCAGAAATATCAAGCAAACCAAGTCCTCTCCGCAGAGTCCGAACGAATGCTGGTCCGACGATGATGCCGCTCTGGGAAACCTCAGACGAACCACTAGGAGGGCTGTCATGCAAGGCGCTTGAAGATCGTGCCGCGCAAATCGTTGAAGATCATCGCTTTAGGGCACGCCTCGCTGACATATTCGGTAAGTCTCGCCGGGTGTATCCTGAGCCGACACACGTCGAAGAGAAGCTCTATTCTGGTTTTTCGAGCTCTAGCGATATCACCCTTTGCAACAGATTTCACGCTGCATCCTGGGATGAACGAGCAAAAATAGCACGTAGTTTTGAAGACGACAGGCTAAGAGAGCTGGCGCAGCGCATAATCTACAATGAACGCCGATCTTCTCTACCATCCGAGATAACTCAAGAGACGGATATCGATCTCGCAAACCGCCTCATGTCTCTAAACGCCAAGCCGCCATCTGTGGAGCAGGCTTTGAAAGAGGTTGCGGACAAACGTGCTTCGTCAACAGATGACGCTAATGCCATCTCGCTTTTGGACGGGTACGCAACTTACCTATCTAAACGCCGATCAAAGATCATGCAGTTTCTCGCGGCGCAATAAAGGTCCGCTTTGGTGCGTTTGGTTGATTGCAGGGCTCCCGCAGCGAACTCCCGCTTCCCGCCCGCAGGTGCCGAATCCAAGACGGACCGGATACTCTTGTGCAGGGACAGTTTTTGTAAACGAACAAGCAAGCCAGTTCCGTAAACAAAAGGCCCTAAAATCCTTCAAATCTGACGGAAGTTCCATTCTTGCCCGACAAAAGTGCCAAGTCTCGCTGGATAAGTGCCAACTCTCGCCGGATGTCACAACAGATGTGGCGTCCGGCGAAAATCGGAGTCTGATCATTTTTTAACATACTGATAAAATAACATATTTTGCGGGCCAGTCATCTAGAGTCGAAGTTTTGTCCGGGTAAGACCTGACTCTCAGGTAAAAAAGGCAAAGAAAAAGCCGCAGGAAGCGGCGGAAAACTCTCATAGTCTGCTGTTGGTGGCGCGTTAGCCGAGCAGAAACCGCGACAGATCCAGGTTGACTATGCAGCACGCTGACGGCGATGCAAGCGTGGCGATTCGAGTGTCTTTTGTTTTGACCCTTTCGCTTTGGTCTTGACTCAATCACCAGGCTTCGTACCTGCGGAGCGCTATACCTAAAACGATTACCTTACCAAGGTAACGAAGCGCCAAGATCGTTTCGACTAGTCCAAAGCGGTAAGTCATCCCGATCGCAGTATCAAACTAACGTTGAAACCTAGCCAAATGACCGGATTTGCAAGCTTATGCTCCAAACCTGCGTTCTTATGGTCCAACGACAACAAGCAGCCGTCTTAGTGAGATCTGGTGCTTTTGAGCCGCCGAACAACTGTTGAAAAGTCAGCTGCTCTGCCAACTGAGTCACGACTTTCATAACTTGCTTGTCCGAGCGCGTTTCAGGAACTCGTGCAAAGGCGGCTAAAAACTCTCGATACTCTCCAAACCCAAACTTCTTTTGCAAAGATGCGTTCTTACCCGACGAAAGTGGGATCTCTAGCCGGACAAGTGGGGATTCATGCCGGACGACACAACAACAGAGAAAAGCTGGCTGGGATGGTAGGATTCGAACCTACGGTACACTGTACCAAAAACAGTTGCCTTACCACTTGGCTACATCCCAGCAGCGAGGGGCTAGATACTGCGAAGGCGGGGTCGGTTCAAGCCCCGTTTTGCAAAGAAATGCCGCTATTCTTTCAGACTGTCTTCGCGCAGAAGGTCTTCAGAGATTTCTTCTTCACGTTCAGCGTCCACGATGCGGTCCAAAGCGGCGTCCTCACTGGCGTCAACAGTTTCGACTTGGGTGCTTTCGAGTGGCTCTGTAGGCGCCAGTTTTGCGTCACGGGTCAGGTGTATGGCCTGTGTTGCGTCGGGGATCGTGATGCCAGCGGCCTGAATGGCCAGCTTTACTTGGCGCAGCGCTTCGCCCTTGCCACGCACAATGGACGTCGCATTCTGATCGACCCATCCGGTGACCACCAATTCCACACCGGCAGGATGCAATGTTTCGATCCACGTCTGCGCTGCAGGTTCGCCAAGAACAAAGGGCAGACCTTGCACCGTCTTTTCGGCCATTGCGCGCGTCTCGTGCAGATCTGCGTCGCGTTCGACTAGGATAGAAAACATAAACCGACGTTCTGCGTTTTGGCTATAGTTGATGATCCTGCTCTTGAAGACGGTCGCGTTGGGGATGCGGATATGATTGCCATCGAAAGACAAAAGAATTGTGGCGCGGCTTGTCAGGCGGATGACCTTGCCGATGTCACCGTTGATCTCAACCGTGTCATTTGGCCGAAACGGTTGGCGGAACGACAGCATCACAGAGGCGATGAAGTTTTCGACTGTGTCGCGGACCGCAAACCCCAAGGCCAGACCGATGATACCAGCCGCACCCAGGATCGTGCTGAGCAGCGCCGTGGCATTCAGGATATCAAGCGCTATCACGATGCCGAAAACGACAAATGCCAGACGCAACAGTTGGCGATAAATTTCAGCAATGAAGGTGTTTGGCGCGAGCCTTTCCCAAGGTTGGCGCAAACGTGCGATGGCGAAACCCACAAAGACGACCAACGCAAAAGCGGCGGCGGCAATCAGTGCCAACGGAAGGAACACCACAAACTGATCAATACGCGATCGAAATCGTTCAATGGCTGGGTTGAGCCGTTCAGCAATGTCGGTTGTTTCGGTGACTTGATTGCGGACAGCGACGACGCCTTGGATACGTCCGGCAAGTGGATCAAGTGCGATAGCATCAATCGCCGATGTCGTGGTGCCGCGCAAAGTGACAACACCTTCGTTCACGGTGACTGTCACATCGCCGTAGTTACCCAATTCATTGAGGATTTCGCGCATACGTTCCGCAATATCGGCATCTTGTTGGGCCGAGTTCACGGTGGTGATGGGGCCATCGGCACTTTGCGCGAAAGACGGTGTCGCGAGGGTCAGAAACAGGGCAAAGACAACAAGAAAGCGCATTATATCAATCCGTCTGGCAATGCCGCTTCATAGCAGGGAAAATGCGCCTGTCACACCCGCAACGGATCAGCCTTTGCCAAGGCATCAAAGGCCATCAGACTTTTTATCACGGCGTCCATCTGGTCTAGCGGGATCATATTTGGTCCGTCCGATGGCGCGCTGTCCGGGTCCTGATGCGTCTCGATAAATACCGCAGCAATGCCCAAAGACACGGCCGCGCGTGCCATGACCGGCGCAAACTCTCGTTGGCCACCCGATGACCCACCCATGCCGCCGGGTTGTTGTACTGAGTGCGTGGCATCCATAACGACCGGATAGCCAGTACGCGCCATCGTCGGCAGTGACCGCATGTCAGCGACGAGGGTGTTATATCCAAAAGACGCCCCGCGTTCCGTCAGCATGATGCGCTTGTTCCCAGTGCTTTCGACCTTTGCCACAACATTTTTCATATCCCAAGGGGCAAGGAACTGGCCCTTTTTGATGTTGATGACGGCACCTGTTTCACCCGCTGCCAACAGCAGATCCGTTTGGCGGCATAAGAAGGCCGGAATTTGCATGACGTCACAGACACCAGCGACCGTAGTGCATTGATCAGGGCTGTGAATATCCGTCAGCACAGGGCACCCGATGGTGTCTTTGACCGACTGCATGACCTTCAACCCTTCGTCCATGCCAAGACCGCGTACTCCATCTACCGAGGTACGATTGGCCTTGTCATAGGAGCCCTTGAAAACAAACTGAGCGCCATGCGCTGCGCAAACCTCGGCCATCTTGCCAGCAATCATTTGGGCGTGGTCAAGGCTTTCCAACTGGCAAGGTCCCGCGATGACCAAAAGTGGGAGGTCATTACTGACAGTCAGCGCGCCAATTTCAACTTTTTGCATCAAGAGCTTACCTGTTCGCGAAGGATCGAAGCCGTGATCGAAATCATCAGATAAACACCCGAGAGGATCAAAAACGCCAGGATCGTGTTTTCAAAAGCACGCGGATAGGTTGCCTGATCAGGCACAATTGGTCGCACGCTTTGCGACAGGTAACGGACTTGACGGTTGGCTTCAATCCGCGCTGTCTCCATTTGGGTCAGGGCCTGTTGGACCATCGCAGTTTGGAAAGTGTAGTTTTCCTCGGCGGTGCGCAATTCAGTATTGCGCGCAGCGAGTGAATCGTCATCCCCACTGACGCCGGTCAATTCGGACCGCATCGCAACAATTGCTTCATCAATAATGTTGATCTGGTCGCGCAACGACTGCACTTGCACCTCGCTGGGGCGGTCTACGTTCAGACGTGACTGTAAGACAAGCTCAAGTCGTTGTTTTTCGCTTTCCAGAGAATTGATCTGGCTCATGCGTGCCGACGTTTCACTTGACGAGTCGATCTGTTCAAAGTTCTGCTGAATGGCAAGCCACGTGGCCAACGCGTCCGCGCGCCGTTGCTCGGCTTCTTCATAGCTTTGACGCGCGCCGCGCATCTGATCTTCGCGCAACCGGCTTGTCAGTTGATCAACTTGTTCTTCTGCGTAACCGATCAAAGCCTCAGAAAATTCATAGCTGCGTTGCGGGTTGGCGGCGATCACTTCCATGCGGATCAACCCCTCGGTCGGGTCGTAACTGATCTTGACGTGATCAGTATAGAGGCGAAACGCTTCCTCATTTGTGGCGTTCTCTTCGAGGCGCTGAATAGGGTCGATCGACGGGTCGCTGAAGTGTTCCTTGAACTGAAAATCGGCATCAAGACGCAACATCGCTTCGCGAGAGGCGAGGTAGGATTGCACCGCGATACTATCTTGCTGCGTGGCCATCGACGTACCCTGGAACAACGTCGCAAGACCCTGTGGCCCGCCGCCTTGCGGCTGCGCCTGCTGGATCACGATTTCCGAGTTGGTCGCGTACATCGGTGTCGCGATGTTGTAGAAATACCAGCCAATCAGAAACGTTGGCAGAAAGATGAACACCGACAGCCGGGTGAACAGCAGGGCCAACTTACGCTTGCGCCGGCTTGCGATATCGCGCTGGATTTGGCGAATTTCAGATGCGTTGCGGTTCAGGACGTCCTGGTTGTTGGTTGTCGGTAGCGAAATGCCATCTTCATCGGTGGTATCCGGCAACAGAATGCGGCCGCGCTTACCGGGCAATTTGGCGCTATCAGGCTTGACCAGCTCAAGAACGGAACTGCGTTGAAACGGGTCAATCCCAGCAGCGCGCAACTGGCGCACGGCGTCATAGTCCGAAGAGGCCTCGAACCCGTTCTTCAGCGCGACACGCCGGGCCATGCGCAGCTGACGACCGGTCAACCCTTCTTTGCTGATGGCCGCGATCTGTTCTGCGTGTGACGGCTCCTTTGATTCCGCGACCGGTTCGACCTCAGCCGACGTCACCTCACCGTCTTGTCTCCGCCGAATGCGGAACTTTTTAACCTTGGGTTTGGTAGTCATAAAGCACTCTCGCCTCTTCCAAGGTGTCAAACATATGCAGTTGCCCGTTTTTGAGCACTGCCGCCGACTTCACCAGTCTTTCTAGCACACCGGGTTGGTGTGATACGATAATCACGGTCGCTTTCTCCAGCCGCTCTCGCAGAATTTCGCCTGCTTTGCGATTGAATTCAACGTCTGTTGATCCGGGCATGCCTTCGTCGATCAGGTACATGTCAAAATCAAGGGCGAGCAACAGCGCAAATGAGAAGCGCGCACGCATGCCGGACGAATAGGTGCCAACCGGCATATCAAAGTACTCTTCCAGACCACATAGCCACCGGCAGAATGCCTCAACATAGTCAGGATCAAGGCCGTAAAGCCGCGCAATAAACCGGCAATTTTCCATCGCGGACAGAGCACTTTCCATCCCGCCCATGAACCCAAGGGGAAACGATACACGGCAGGTGCGTCTGATCGTCCCTTCATCGGGCTTTTCCAAGCCTGACATCATGTTGATCAATGTGGTCTTCCCAGTGCCGTTCGGGGCAAGGATACCAAGAGAATTGCCCAACTCCACGCGGAAAGACGCGCGATCAAGGATGACCTTGCGCTGCGTTCCTGTCCAAAACGATTTGCTGACTTCCGCAAACTCTAGCATTTTGATCCCGTTGACCGCCGCTCGGCATGGTCTCTGATACATAACAGCATTAGGTTAACATGCTTATTCCGGTTTCCATACCGCGACATTGCGGCATGAATACAGCGACAGTCGTGTGATCAAAGAGTTTGAATGAATTGGATATTCCAGAAGAGATTTCTCTGTGTCGCCTGTGTGCAGAGCGATTTGCCGCAACGGCAACCCGACATCAACCGCGTCCGGTTGTGTGGTTCGACAAAAGGCCTCGTATCCTGATCGCCAGTTAGGCACCCGGCTCGCGGGTCCAGCAAAGCGGCTGCCCATTTAGCGACCGGTCAGATGATCGGTTGCGTGAGTGGCTGCATATTACTTCACGAACATTCTATGGCTGGTCCCACATTGCAATCGTGCCGATGGCATTTTGTTATCTTCTGTTGAGATGGGTTTATGCATCCAGGCTCAGCACTTGTACTGGTACAAGAGGTCTTACATGGCGTTGGCCAGATGCGCGCAGACGTCAAATATCGCAACTTTTCTGGCCAATGCGGGATCCGTAAGCGACCCCACTGTTAGATAGATGTTCTCTGCAAAGGACGGCGGAAAGCCAACCATCCGCTACGATCGGCGCTAAGGGTTTTCCGCCGAACTTTACTGCTGTCGGATGCATGAAGTCGAGCGGCGTCAAAGCGGGTCGAGTTTTGTTATGCCACAAGAAACTGGTAGTTAGAAAGACATAATATGAGCACAACGGGAGCCCATGAAATGAAAAATAATCTTTGGAGAGTGCCGCCTCGTCCCGTTGGATATGTGTATCGAAAAGAGGTCCAATATAACCAAAGTAACGTCGTTCATTACTATACGGCTGACGGGTTGGAGTACTAGCCGGACGTGCAATACGAGACAGTATTAACCAGCGATCCATCCATTTCTTTGTCAACTCACAATGCGTTCGCTCTTGATCATGCCCATAGCTACCTTCTAGTTCGCTTTGATGGAATCCAAGTTGTCGTAACCGGGCCAAATGGCACCCCTTTCAAGCTTGATCTTCATGATCGAAACGACACCGGTGTCCAAAACTGGCGAATTAACGAAATTCTGCAACCGCTCGAAGTCCCGGACTTCGAGTCGTATCCTTGGGCAGACATGGCCGCCGTGCTGCCCAAAATTAAGATACAAAGCCTAGAGAGATTTGAAGATCGTGCGCAGCAAGAACGCTTCATGTCAGTCACCGAAACTCTATTGTTTTGCGTCAACGGCGTTTGGTGTTCTCTTTTAAAGGGAGAACGGCAAAGAGGTCAGGTTGTTTGGGGCGACACCTTGACCAAAGCTCTGAGAAGCGGTGATTTGATTAAATAATCTGTAAGGTCGAAAGCGGCCGTTCATCGGCAGCGCAGCATTGTTGAATCTGCGCTCTTTGCAGTCATCTGACGATTTTAGTCAGGGACAATCGCTTGATATTCGATGGCAAAGTCGGCTCTTGGCGCTGCGCTCCAGCGACGTACCCAACGAATAATACTTCCTTCTATTCCAAGGACGAGATCGCACCATCAAACGGAGAGGTCAAACGCCAAGAAATTACAGTTTTTTCAAAAACGGGTTAATTTATACCCAACTGAGCAAGACTTAGGCATGAATCTGCCGTAACGGGTAAACTCTTGTATTCATACCGTTTCTATTTTGTCATGTTAGACAGGTCATCAATAATTGTTGACGAGGAAGTAGAGTTGGTCATGCCATATTCAAGAGGGTGTAAGTCACGGTAAATGGGGCCAATGGGCACCGAATTTACAAATTCATACTATTATTTCATTTGCGCCTTGATCGGGGAGGAGAAGAGCGCAGCAATAACTAGGAGCCCTAGTCCTTTATGGAACTGCGCAAACCCCCCGAAATTGGTGCGTCTGGCACTAAGACGCTGAAGAAAAGATCAACCTCATCGCGAAACCTGGTGCTGATCGCTGACCGTAATCCAGTCTTGTCAGAGGTTTTAGCGGGTCACCTCAACAACCAACCGTCACTAGAATGCCGCTATGTCGATCAGACTGCTAACTTGCCTGCAGCGGTGACAGAGTTTGCACCCGACATCTTGATTGTTGATCCGGCACACCTTGATCTGTCAGCGCAAAACGACCTATCGGATTTTAGCCGCAATATGCGAATGGCGCATGCAGATACCCGATTGGTTGGCTACAGCTTTACTGTGAATCTGTCGATGTTGCGCGCTGTGATGGAGTCGGGGTTTCGGGGTTGCGTTTCAAAGAACGCCACACTGAATCAGCTAGAAGTCGCGATCGAGGCCGTGCTGGATGATGGTGTCTACTTTGACAAAGACTTTGGTTCGCAGTTGCGGCCTATGCTGGCTGACCAGCCATCAGAGGAAATTCTCAGCGATCGTGAAAAAGAGATTGTCATCAGTTTCGCACGTGGATTGAGCGCCAAACAGATTGCCTATGATCTGGGTATTAGCAGCAAAACCGTCGACACCTATAAAGCCCGTGCTAGCCAGAAACTGGGCCTCAATGACCGCTCTCAATTGGTTGACTACGTCCTTGAGCAAGGTTGGCTCGGCTAACCCGCGCCGATGCGCGAGAGGCCGTCCCTGCATCTGCTGAAGTGGCTATCTTTTTTGAAGATTGCTGCGCTGCAGCATGGTAAGCGTAACGGATATATTTTTTATGTATTATTATTCAATGCTTTATGGATAGTTAAAATTTCCCTCACTCTGTAGGGTTTTTCCTGACTAACCAAAATTGCTGCAGCACAGCATCGTCTACAGCGAAGGCGACTCAAAAGCGGTCGTCGGTTTTCAGGGGCGATATTAATGGCACGCATTAGCATTTTTGGGATTGGGTATGTGGGGGTCGTTGCGGCCGCGTGTTTGGCCAAGGATGGTCATGACGTGATTGCTGTGGATGTCGATGCTGGCAAGATTGATGCGATCAATAATGGCAAGTCGCCAATCGTCGAAAATGGTTTGGATGAATTGGTCGCGAGCGTTGTAGCATCGGGTCGTTTGACCGCCACCGACGACGTTGACCACGCGATTACCAACACCGATGCTTCTTTTGTTTGTGTCGGCACGCCAAGCGCGCCTGACGGGTCCGTTGGTCTGAAATATGTGGAAGCCGTTTGCCAAACGATTGGTGCGGCTTTGGCGAAAAAAGACAGTTTTCATTCTGTCATCATCCGCTCGACTATCGTGCCTGGCAGTAGCGAAGCCACCTGTGTGCCCGTCTTGGAGGCTGCGTCAGGTAAGGTCGCAGGGCAGGGTTTCGGGATGGGCTACTATCCTGAGTTTCTGCGCGAAAGCACAGCGATCGAGGATTACTACGATCCCGGCCTGATCGTTTTTGGTGCAATGGATGATCCGACCCGCGCGATCCTGACGGAACTGAACACTGACCTGAACTGTAAGATCCATACTGTCGATGTGCGTACTGCTGAGATGGTGAAATATACCTCAAACACATGGCGAGCGGTGAAGGTCACTTTTGCCAATGAGATTGGCAATATCGCCAAATCTTGCGGGTTAGACGGTCAGACGGTGATGGAAATCCTGTGCTCTGATCTGAAGGTCAACATGTCCCCCTATTTCATGCGCCCGGGTTTTGCTTTTGGCGGCTCTTGTTTGCCCAAGGATGTGCGTGCGTTGCGGCATCTAGCGCAGGTGAATGATACACCTGCGCCCCTGTTGAACGCAGTGCTTGATGCCAATGAAGCGCAGATTGTGAAGGCGCAGACTTTGGTCGTGCGTTCAAATGCCAAGAAGGTTGGGTTTGTAGGCATCAGCTTTAAGCCTGGAACGGATGATATGCGTGAAAGCCCGTTGGCGGAACTTGCGGCACGGCTGATCAAATCTGGCGTCGCGGTCGAGGTCTATGACCCATTCGTACAAGAGGCCTATGCCAACGATAACTCGACTGCTGGGCGCGGCAATGATGTAGTGCCGGATCTAAAGGATCGGTTGGTGCCGGATTTGTCGGCGTTGATTAGCGGATCTGATGCGATTGTTGTTGGGAACTTTTACAAAGATGCCGTCGGCCCGTTGGGTGCCGCTTCCAAATCCAAACCAATGGTCGATCTGACACGCATCAACCGTGATCTGGTGAGCGGCGATGGTTACGAGGGCATCTGCTGGTGATTGCGCATCTGGCATATCTGTCGGTGATCGTCTTGCTGGCCTCCATGGTGCCTGCCGCGCTCTTGGGTGAAGCGCGCGAGGCCTTGTTGGTCATAGGTATGCTCGGCGCGTGGCGGTACAGTTGGGCAATCATCAACTTTACGCGCGCGATCATCTTTCGGCTAATCGCCTATCCTCGCCGCAAGGCAAGTGCCTTCGCCACCTACGCGGCACAGCGTCACCGGGCGCATGCTTTTTTTCTGACCACATCTTACAAGATCGATGCCGATGTCACGATACCCGTCTATCGCAGTATCTTTCTGGCAGCGGCCAGATCAGAGAATGGAGCGACGATTGTGGCATCCGTTGTGGATGGTGCCGATGAGCGGCTTATCCGTCAGCTCTATGCAACGATGCCTATGGATATGGCGTCTGTGGAACTAATCATTGATCGCATCCCCGGAACAGGGAAGCGCGATGCTTTGGCCAAGGCGCTGAACCTCATTGCGCGGGCCTGCCCGACACCGCATGACATCGTGATTTTCGTGGATGGCGATAGCTGTGTGCCTGCGGATATCGTGGCGCAGACAGCACCTATTTTCACCGATCCCAAGGTCGGTGCGCTGACGACGGACGAAGAGGTTGAGATCCCCAAGCCGGGGTTGTTTCGTGACTGGTTTGAGCTGCGCTTTGACCAGCGGCAGGTGATGATGTGTTCAATGGGGCTGAGCAATCGCGTGCTGACGCTGACGGGCCGGATGTCGGTATTTCGCGGGAACCTTGCGACCGATAGCGATTTTATTGATGCGGTGCAGAACGACTACATTGATCACTGGCGTCTGGGTCGGGTGAACTTCCTGACAGGTGATGACAAATCCACCTGGTACTGGCTGATGAAAAACGGGTATGAGCTGGCCTATCTGCCGGATGTTGCCAGCAGCTCTATGGAGACGCAGCCAAAGCCCACATTTTTCGCAAGTGCCTCTGTTTTGATGGTGCGTTGGTTTGGAAATATGCTGCGCACAAACGGCCGTGCGCTGGAATTGCCAATTTCGCGGATCGGTTTTTTTACGTGGTGGTCCATCCTTGATCAACGCCTGTCGATCTGGACAACGCTGGCCGGCCCGCTTTGCGCGATTGTTGCGGCGATCTTCTTCAATCCTCTTGTGATCCCCGGCTACATCGCCTGGGTCATGCTGACCCGATATATTTTCTGTACGGTTATCTGCCTGTTTCGGGGCCGTAGCTTTCCCATCGTCTACACCGGCCTGCTGTACTTCGGCCAACTCTACGGCGCGATGGTCAAAAGCTATGTGCTGTTTCGATTGGACCGTCAAAAATGGACACGGCAGGGTGGCAGCGGCTCTGTGCAGGGTGTTTCACTCGGTCGCCGCGTGATTGGCGCAAGCTCTTCTTACCTTCACATACTGACCTTGGGATGGCTGATGATCGGCGTCCTATACCTGACCGGCGTAGTCTAATGACCGCTAAGAATAGGAATAAACCATGAGCGATACGGATGCGACGCTGATCCTTGAACCTGAGACACAAATCTCGAATGGGTTCATTTACCAAGACGAACACCCCCAGCTTCAGATCCCCTTTACCGTGCAGGTCGGTGAGCGGCGGATGGAGGGCAAATCGATCTCGGTCACGCACGCCAATGTGTCGGGGTTGCTGCCACCTGCAGGGCATGGTGCGCGCGAGACGGCAGTTCTGAGGTTTGATTTTGAAGGGTTCTCGGTGAATCTCTATGCAGAGGTTGATGTTGAGAAGGTCGGTGCGTCAGATAGCGCAGATATCTCACTGCGGTTCTGTGATCCGGTGGGCAGCCATCTTGCCCCGCTGCGGTACATCATGAACAGTCATTTGGCCGGTGATCTGGTCACGGTGGGCCGGTTCTTGGGCTATACCGGCCCAACACAGGTTAAAGAGAAAGCGCCCGCCGCGACGCCCGGATTGACCAAAAGGCTTGGTAATGGCGTTCGGCATCTTGCAGTTTTGGGGCTGGGTGCAGGTCTGATTTTTCTGGCCGCGAATGTTATTCAAGACCGGTTCATCTTCAGCTATGAGGCCCGGCCTGTGACACTGGGGATCAGCGGCGATACGCTGCGCGCCACAGCGGCTGGCCAGATTTCTTATGCCAATGATCAAGCGCGGTTTGGTGAGGTCGCCTATTCCATCAGCGCCATTTCCGGCGACTTGCTCAGCGTGCAGATGCCGTGTGAATGCGAAATGCAGGTGTTGCCGGGCTTTTATGAAGGGGCCACGATCCTCGCAGGGATGCCACTTATCAAACTGGTGCGTAGCGATGCATCGGTTGAGGCCACAACACAGATCAGTTTTGAGGGCGCGGCCCGTTTGTTGGCTGGCGATCAAGCGGAATTGGTATTGAGCGATGGGCAGATCGTACCAGTAAAAGTCAATCTGACTGAACCAGCTGACGGCACGCAGAATGTGAACCTGCTGACCGCACAGATTACCCCCATTGATCTTGATAGTGCCGCAATGGCCGTAGATCAACCAGCGCGCCTGCGCTTTCGTCGCCCCGTTTTATCGCATCTTACCGGAGGCACATAGCCGCGCACCAAACTAGCACTGCACCTTCCAAATGCTGATCGCAAACCGCTTTTCTCATCAAAGCGTATACACAGGAATTTTTGATAATATGCAGGACATTACGCCAGTTATTCTTTGCGGTGGAACGGGTTCGCGCCTGTGGCCAATGTCGCGCACGCAAAGCCCCAAGCAGTTTCAGCCGGTGGCGGGCAATGGGTCGCTCACGTTCTTTCAGGCGACGGTGCAGCGGCATCGTAGCAAAGGGTACGGCAAACCGATTGTTGTGACCGCTGTGCAGCACAAGCAGACCGTGCAGCAGCAGTTAGACCAGATTCAATGCGATGCAACAATCATCTGCGAGCCGATGGCGCGCAATACCGGACCTGCAGTGCTGGCGGCAGCGATGGTGCTATCGGGAGAGCAGCCGCAGGGGCTGATGTTGGTTCTGCCGTCTGATCACATGATCGCGGGTAACCTAAACACACCAATTTTTGCAATGCGACGTGCGGCCTATGAAGGGCGGATTGTGACCTTTGGGATCAAACCGACCTATCCTGAGATTGGCTATGGCTATATCACAGATGGCGGACCGTTTACCAACTATGATGGTTTGCACCGCGTGGCGGAGTTTGTGGAAAAGCCGCCTATTGGCAAAGCTGTCGCGTTGGTCAATTCAGGTGCGTCGTACTGGGCGTCGGGGATCTCGCTTTATGCAGCATCGACCATCATTGATGAATTCGCACGCCTTGAACCTGCAACCCATAAGGCCGTTGGTCAAGCAATTGAGATGGGCGAGCATGTCCAGAGCACCCTGACCCTGCACCCCGACAGCTTCCGTCGTGCTGTCAATGAACCGACAGAACGCGTGATCTTTGAGAACGCCAAATCTGTGGCGCTTGCTCCGATTGATGTGGAATGGAGTGATGTAGGCTGTTGGACTTCAATGCATGCAATTGGTCATGCGGATGAAGACGGCAATGTGTTTGAAGGCGATGTGATCGCCGTAGATACGCGCAACTCGCTGGTACGATCTGACAAGCGACTGGTTGCGGTTGTGGGGATGTCAGATGTCATCGTGGTGGACACACCGGATGCGTTGCTGGTGACAGCGCGGGGCAAGTGTCAGGACGTGAAATCAGTGGTTGAGACACTGAAGACCGAGACACGCCGGGAGTCTGTTCGTCACCTTGCGCGCCAACATCAGTGGGGCAGCAGCCAACAGGTGATGACCTCGCGCGACTACGAAATGACAGTGCTGCAGATCAATGCGGGATCGTCGATCTCGATCGATCCGCTCCCAGGGCGACAGATCATTACCGGGCGCGGCGGTTTGGAATTTTTTGATGGGTTCAGCCGCCGCAGCCTAGCGAATGGCGAGCGGATTTTGCTGGATGTGAACGCGCGTGTCGCGCTGACGAATACATCGAATGATACTATTGATGTGATTTTGGTGACGATGAGGACCTCGGTGGCGTCTGAGCTGGAACTGGGTCGGATGTCCCATGCTTAAAGCTGTTTGGCATATGTGGCTGATTGCCGGAATTATGTGCGCGCCGGCCTTCGGGGAAGGTCTGGCGCGCTATCAGGCGTTAGAGCTAGCGGTGGATGATCTTTATCCGTCGTTGATGGAACGTGCGATGCGTGGTGCCGACCCGGTATCAATGATCGCCGATGCACAGAATTTATTGGGCGATGTTGAGATTGATGCGCAAGCTTTGCCGCCTGCTGTGTCTTTTACTGAAGGGTCTGTACAACTGATTGATTTGCGCATTGCGCTGGTGCAATTGGCGATCTCGGCGGGAGCCAACGACCAACTGTCCGTTGTGCGTGCACAGTCGGCCGAGGTGCCGCAGGTGATCGCAGTGCAAGGTGGTCAGCGCAGCTTGACCGATATTCGCCGTTGGTTAGCCACGGAGCCTGAGGCGCGTGCCATGATGGATGGCGATATTCTGCGTGCGCCGCTTGTGGTTCTAGCCGGTGGTGCGTTGGTGCTCGAGCAAGGCGATACCTTGTTACTTAGTCGCAGTGATGGTGCCTTTCTCGCCAATTTTGGTGCGTTGTTTATTGATGGCGCGACCGTCGCAGGCACGGCGGAAGTGAACCCGCAGGTGCCGATGTTTGCGCCCTTTGTGACGACAGCCGGTACAGGTATGGCACGTGTCTCGAACGCTGTTATCGCAGCACTTGGCTTCGGTGAAACCGCGCTATTCTCGGGTTTTTCGGTATCCAACCGGGGGCTTTATGCCGCGATTGGGCCATCGTTTATCCGCGATAGCATTCTGCAGGACGGCGGTGATCTGACACTGATTGGTACGACGGGTGCGGTCGTCGAAAACAACCTATTTGCGAGCACAACGCCGAGCGATTTGGCGTTACGCGCTGCCAAGCAAAGCCATGTGAGTGGCAATCTGTTTCTGAGCAGCGGCCTACGCATCACAGACCGATCCGACGATACGCACGTAACAGGTAATGTTGTGATGGCTGCAACACGGGCGGGCATTACCGTGGACCGTGCCAGCACCAATACCGTGATTGCGGATAATTTTGTCTGGGATAGCGCCAAGGCAGGGATCACCGTGACGGATAGCGATTGCGCATTTGTCACTCGCAACATTGCCATCAGCAACGGTCAGAAAGGCGCGATTGTTCGCGCTAGTCGTCAGAGCGATGTCGTTGCGAATGCATTCCTTGGAAACCGTAGCACTGGATTGTTTGTTGGGGATCAAGCCAGCGGGACCGACACTGTTGTGGCGCACAACATCTTTGTGGGCAACCGCACTGGGCTGGCGTCAAGCTCGGCAGACAGGTTGCTGCTGGCGGGCAATGATTTTAGCGAACAGTTCCCACGTTTTCTGGGCGGAGATATCACGACCCAAGCGCATCGGATCGTTGGCGACTTACAAGGTGCCGAAGAGATTGAGATCGCGGCAGGTGCTGTGGAGAGTTTTCGCGCCGAAGCTGTGACCTGTCTTTGGGATGGGGATAGCTGATGGTTTTCTCGTCAGAATCTTTTTGTTCCTGTTCCTACCGCTGTTCTTAGGGGTCTACTACCTGACGCCCGCGCGGTTCCGATCTTACCCGATTTTGCTTGGCTCTTACGTGTTTTACGCATGGTGGCGGGTGGATTTCTTAGGGCTGCTATTCCTTACCACTGTGTTTACCTATCTGGTCGGTCAAAAGATCGCGCAGCATCGCGGAACGCAGCGGGGCAAGGTCTATCTCACCCTTGGTGTTGTCGGCTGTCTGGGCGTTTTGGGCGTTTTCAAGTACCTCAATTTCTTTATCGACAGTTTTGCCGCTCTGGTCGGTACGGATGCTGCGGGTCTTGGCGTTCATTGGCAGTTGATCCTGCCGATCGGGATTTCGTTCTATGTGTTTCAAGCGCTCAGCTATCTGATTGACGTACATCGCGGTGATGCGACCGCAGATGCCGGGTTCATAGATTTTGCGGCGTTTATTGCGTTGTTCCCGCAACTGATTGCGGGGCCAATCCTGCGCTACAAAGACCTTGAGGATCAGTTTCGCGCGCGGGATCACTCGGTCGAGTTGTTCTGCGACGGGCTGGCGCGGTTTCTGATTGGGTTGGGCAAGAAAGTTATTTTGGCCGATGCGGTGGCGCCACTGGCTGACCTTGCCTTCGCGACCGAAAACCCTGGCATGGCGCTCGCTTGGGCCGGGGCGATGGCCTATATGCTGCAGCTTTATTTCGACTTTTCCGGCTATAGCGATATGGCGATTGGTCTGGGCAAGATGATGGGTTTCCGGTTCTTGGAGAACTTCCGCTTTCCCTATATCAGCCGGTCGATCACAGAGTTTTGGCGGCGTTGGCATATCTCGCTGTCGAACTGGCTGCGCGATTACCTTTACATTTCGCTAGGTGGGAACCGCAAAGGGGCCGTGCGCACATATGTGAATCTGATGACCGTGATGGTCCTTGGTGGTCTATGGCATGGGGCGAACTGGACCTTTGTGCTTTGGGGCTTTTGGCATGGTGGGTTGCTGGCCGCTGAACGCTATCTGGGCTGGGATCGGCGTGCAGCCAACCATTGGTATGCTTTGCCGCTGACGCTGTTTTTCGTGCTGATAGGTTGGATCATGTTCCGTGCGACCCATGTCGGCGAGGCGTTTGAGATTTACGGCGGCATGATCGGGTTGAACGGTTTCATGGGCGACCCCGAGGTTTGGTTGTCGGTGACCCGCGAAAGCATGACGCTGGCGTTTATTGCGGCTGGCGTCGTGTTTATCGAACCGCGCTTGCATGCCGCTTACGGCGATGCGGATGTCCAGATCAATGGTGGCGGCGTGGCGGTGGCCAATTCTGCGCTGCAGATGACGGCGACCTTGATGGTGCTGATCATCGGCGCTTTCACCGTGCTGAAGCTCGCAGAGCAGAGCTTTTCACCCTTCCTGTATTTCCAGTTTTGAGAGGCGCGAGATAATGTCTAAAATAGTCGCTGTGAAACTGCTGCTTCCCATTGCTTTCTTTGGGTATGCAATCTTTGCGAATATCGCTTTGTTGCGTTCTGATGTGGATGGACCGAGCATTGATGGATTCCTCAAAGGCGCATTTACGGCAGAGGTTGATACGCTCTACCGCGCAAATCTGCCGCATCGCGAACCGGCGGTCGGGCTGGTGGGTGCGGCCCGTTATGTGCTGCTGAACGAAGGGCGCGACGGCGTTGTAGCAGGCGAAAAAGGGTGGCTGTTTACCCGTGAAGAATTTCGCCCTGTTGCGCCTGAAGGGGCGTTAGCCCAAGATGCTTTGACATGGATCGCAGACGTTGATGCGCGATTGCAGCAAGTAGGGAGCGCACTGGTTGTGGTCCCGGTGCCTGCGAAACTGGATGTGCTGCGCGATCATTCTGGCGCTGTGGATCAGGCCCGTGACAGTGCCGATACATATGCATGGTTCCTGTCCACTTTGGCGGCTGCGGGCATCGCGCATGTCGATACGCATCCGGCTTTGGCAGCGACAACTGATGCATTTTTTCGGACTGACACCCATTGGACAGATGCCGGTGCCGCGGCGGCGGCGGATGCTGTTGCGGCTTCGAACTTGATTGCTGTGGGGGAGACAGCGTTTACCCGCAAGGATGAGAAGCCTGTGACCTTCATCGGTGATTTGGTGTCCTTTGTGACGTCAGATGGCCTTGCCCCTTCGGTGGGATTGCCAGCCGAAACGGTTGTGCCTTATGTGGCGATTGCCGGCGAAGCGCCCGAAGCTGGCTTGGATTTATTCGGTGACAACGGGCCCGCCCCATTGGTTTTGGTCGGCACCAGCTATTCTGCGAACCCAAACTGGAGTTTTGTTGAGGCGCTGAAACTGGCGTTGTCGCAGGATGTCATCAACTACGCGCGCGAAGGCCAAGGGCCCGTTGCGCCGATGGATTTGTTCTTGGATCAATTGGACGCTACCGCGCCGCCCCCGGTGGTGATCTGGGAGTTCCCGGTACGGTACTTGAGCGACCCTGAACTTCTGGATGCAGTGGTTGAGGCGAAGGCCGTTGGCGATGCTTAGAGCGCTAGTGATCCCCGCCTATTTGGCTTTTTGTGTCAGCACTCCGTTGGTTGCACAAGACGGCGTTGAACCGCACCGCATCACTGTTGAGATGGTACGCGGTGTCCGGTCTTCGACTGAATTGCCAACAGAGGAACTGATCGCGGCACGCCGTGCCTTGGCCGCAGGCCAGCGGATTTCGACGGTGCAGTTGCGTGCCTTGGCTGACATCGGTGACGGGTTTGCCGCACTGCGGTTTGCCCAATGGCTCGACCGCCAAGGTGACAGCGTGCGCGCCAGTGACGTGGCCCACTACTATGGCATGGCGGCGGCGACTGGCCGTGGCGGGGCGATCGTCAATTTGATCAAAGCGATAGACAGGATGCCTGAAGGTGAACTGGGGCCGCGCCGTTTAAATGTCTTCAAGAACGTCATTCTGACCTACGCGCGCGCGGGCAACTCCCATGCGGTTGACGCAGTCTTTCGGTATCACAGCCAGGGTGCACCTTTTGGGGCGTTGGACAGCGAATTGGCTGCGATCGTGGACCGTGCCAGCGGGGATGCCGGGGCAGAGTTGGCTTTGCAACTCGCTGTGATGTTGTTGCGCGATCCGGCCAGCACAGACGCAGATTTGGAGCGGACTGACGGGCTTTTGCAGACGGCGCTCACGTCTTCGTCTTTGACGACCCAAGTGACCGCACAAAACCTGATCCCTGTTTTGAAAGACGCAAAGCGCAGGCTTGCAACCGCCCGTTTGGAGGTAACACAATGAGATTGCTAACGATCCTCGCCTTTGGCCTGATGGCGGCACCCGGATTGGCGCTGGCGCAACAGGAACCGTCCAGTTTTGGCTGTTCCGGGCTGGAGCAGAACAAAGAACTCCCCGCCATCGAGGGCAAGAACGGCGTGTTCTTTCGTATCAACGCGGATTTACGCATGGCGCATCCGTTTTCGGATCAAATTGTCGCGGATCTGGCGGCTTTGTCAGAAGCATTGGCCGAAGGTGGTACCACACTCATCTATGTCCCGATCCCGACAAAAAGCGTGACGATGCCCGAGCATTTGCCGGATGCCGCGTCACTTTATGGGTTCGACTTAGAGATCGCAACGCAGGTGCACGACGATATCTTGGAACGCTTAGCGGCGGTTGGTGTGGTCGCGGTCGATGCGCGCGCTGCAATGTTGGGCGCGCCAGTAGATGACTTGCCGTTCTTCAAGGCGGACTTTCACTGGTCCGCCAGCGGTGCACGCGAAACGGCCCGCGCGATTGCAGAGACGATCCGCGCTTTGCCTGGCTACGATGACATGACGCCTGCGGCGTTTGAGACGGTACCGCAGGGTGATGATATCGCATTTTCAGGTATGCGCCGGATTTTGCAAAAACACTGTACCTCCACGCTGCCAGAGGCAGTTTCGACGATTTATCAGACCGAACAAATCCAATCTGAAGGCGTGGCCGAGGGTGGACTAGACTTATTTGGTGAGGCCGAGGCGTCGGTCCAGATTGCGCTGGCCGGCACATCGTTTTCCGACAGCCCAATTAACAACTTTCCTGGATTTATTGCACAATACACCGAACTTGAGGTCGTCAATTACGCCCTGACTGGTGGGAACCAATATGGTGCGATGCTATCCTATCTGACCTCTGCGGAATTTCAAGAAACCCGGCCTCGCTTCCTGATATGGGAAAACCCGATTTACAATAACCTGGCGCAATACGGCGACCAACCAATGCGAGAATTGATCGCTGCTGCCGGTCAGACTTGCACGTACCAATTGCCCGCGACAGCGACCGCAACAAGCGTTGAGGTCGACCTCTCTGCCTATGATCTTGGGCCGGCTGACACGCTATTGGTTGATACCAATCGGTCAGTGGGGTTGGAGGCCGATTTTGTCTTTCGCTCTGCTGATGGCGTTTCACGCACCAAATCGATCGTGCGCGGCGCGCGCCTGACCCGGACAGGGCGGTTTTACATGCCCCTGACCGGTCTTTGGCAGGATGGCGCCCAATCTGTGACCTTTACGATGTCCGAGCCGTTTGCCTCTGAACCCCGTATTTTCGCCTGCACCACTCACAGTCTAGAGGAAAAATCATGAAACATTCCCTGTTCGCTTTCGCCGTAATCACAGCCCTTTGTGGCACTTCTGCCTTCGCCAATGACGATGGGCTTTATGAAGACGTCTTTGCCCCCAACTCCAGCTTTGTGCGTGTTGTTGCGCCGGGTCAAAGTTTTGTTGCCATTGATGGCACGACACTGCGCGATATCGACACTGGCGTATCTGGTTTCGTCAACGTGATGCCCGGTGATATTGATATTAGCATCTCTCGCGGGTCCACGTCGCTCGAGGCTGGCCCAAGCAAGCACTACACGCTGATCATGCTTGATGATCAAACGGTTGAAATTGTCCAAGACGCGATCGTGAATGATCCCGCCAAGGCTGATGTGACGCTGTACAATCTTTCAGACGCTGAAAATATCGAGCTTTATGTGCCTTTGGCCGACACTGTTGCGGTTGGTGATGTGGCATCTATGTCGGGTGAAACGGTCAGCTTGCGCGCGCCTCTGACGCTGGATTTCGAGGTCCGTATGGCTGGTGAGACTATTGCAACCGTTGCTGGGGTCGACCTGCAACGCGGTGCTGGCGTGTCCATTGTTCTGACCGAGGCGGATGGTGGCTACACCGCGATTGCATCGAACAACAGCTATCTCAAATAGAATCGGTCGGAGACTGGCATGACATTTCATCGGTGGAATTCTCAAAATAGACTTAGGGCGCTGCCCCTGCTGATTGCGGCCTGTTTGCCCGGGCTTGGGTTCGCGCAAGACGGTGCTGCGCTTGATTTGGAGTTCCGACCGCCAGAAATAGCACCGACCGCCGTATGCGTGATACGCGAACCCGAAGCCGTCACCATTGCGACGTGGGGCAGTTGGGATCAGCGACGTTTGCCGGATATGTCGCCCACGTTGATCAAGCGCGATATCAGGCGCTTGCAGCAAATCGATCCGGTCCATTGGCTGGATACGATTGAGGTAATGATCGCCCGGCTGGTTGACGCAGACCCGGGCTTTGCAGGACCAAATGCGCTGGTCACCCGTATCGCTGCGATGGAGGCGGCAGGTGATTTTTCCGGCCTGCGTGATCAGCAATTGGTTGTGCAATTGGCGGCAGAGGCCGATGGGCTGTCGCCACGTTTGAAGAATATTCTGGCCCGGCTGATCCGTGATGGGATCGGGATTGAACGTGATGTTGACCGCGCCGACGCGCTGCTGTTGGAGGCCGGCTATGCCGGCAATGCTGATGCGCTTTTGATGCTGAGCCAGATGGCGCTGGATGGCAATGCACCCGCAGGGTGGGACGTGCCGATTGATCTGGCCGTGACGATGGCGTTTGGTTCATTGGTAGGTGAAATGAACGATACGATCTGCGACCGCACGGCGCGGATCGCCCGTGAATATCACAACGGCGAAATCGTACAGCGCAATGCGCAATTGGCCCATGATTGGTTCCGCTTTACCGCGGATCTGGGCGATGCGAATGCTGCATGGAAAGTGGTTGAATACCATATGCGTGCCGAGAGTTTTGAGAAAGATAACGCACAGCTGTTGCAGTATCTGCGCCAAGCGTCCGATGCGGGGCTGCCATATGCGCAAATCGAGTTAGGGCGCCTTTATGAAACCGGTGCTTTGGTGGACAAGGACCTTGATCGCGCATTTGCGTTGTTTCAGATGGCGGCTGCCTCGGGACAGCGTCCAGGTTTGACCCGTGTTGCGCTGTTCCTTGAAACCTACGCCGATGAATATCCGGGACGAGAGGCAGAGCGCGTTGCAGCGTTGGAAACATTGGCGGAACTGGATGATGCGCCCGGTTGGGTTTTCACGCGACTGGCGCAGCTTGTGATGGCTGAGCGGGGCCGTTGGGCCGGTCAGGATGAGGCGATAGCGTTGTTCGAACGCGCCGCTGAACTGGGCGATACTGAAGGCATCAGCGAGTTGGCAACGATGTTGATTGCGCGGCGTGATCCCCGTGATTTCGAACGTGCTGTCGATCTGCTGAGTAAGACGGTTTCGACGCTGGGCGGGATCACCCCGACCAAGAACCTCTATGGCGCGTTCATGTGTCAAGCGGTTGACAGCCCGCGCTTGGCCGAGGCCGAACATTGGCGATTGCAAGAAGCAGCAACTGCTTCAGCCAACTTGGATTTATCGGCGCAAGAACTGATCTCGCTTACCGCACAAGAGAACGCACTGATGATTGCGACTCTGCAATCGCAAGCGCTATATGGACGGCCGACTTCGCTGGCCAGCTACCTCAAGCACCTTGATTATGCGCCAAATGCTACGCCGGATATTCGCGCGTTTTGGGCAGAATATTCGGGGCAGTTCCCTGATGTGTTGCGCGCGCTTGCCAAGTTGGAATTTGAGCTGGCCCAGAACCCTGAACAACGGCTTGTGGCGTTTGATCTGTTGCGGCGCGAATATTTGCGGTCGGGTGCTGATGCTGCGTTGGAATTGGCCCAGGCGATTTTGGACTATCAAAGCGATGTATCAGATGGTGTAGAGCAGGTGCAGGCCTTGTTGGAAGGACCTGCGCGGGCCGGGCAAGGTGCTGCGATAAAGCTTCTGGCGACGCTGAATGCCGATGATCCGACCGGGGCGCAAACCTATGCAAAATATGCAGATGTCATTGCGGCGAACGGTGATTTTGATGCTCTCGTGTTCGCCGTCCCGCATGTGGCGTCTCTGGAGCGTGATGTCTATATCGCGCGTGCAGTCAGCGCGATGCCATGTGACTATAAAAACGTCATGGCGATGGCAGATCTCTCACGTGATATTGGCGATACCGCGCAGGAAGCCCAGTGGATGCGGATCGCGCAGAACCTCACAGGCGCGAATGCTTGGGCGATGGTTGATTTGGCCGAGCGACACTATGCGATTGGGACGCCGGATGCCGTGACCCAAGCAGAAACGCTGTTTGAGACCGCCTTTGCGTTGGGTGATGAGACTGCAGCACGCGGCCTGTTCGCCATGTCGCTAAACAAAGCAACGACCGGCTATGACCCTGATCGCGCGGCGACAATGATCCGCGATGCAATGGCCCATTCGAATGCGGCTGTTTTGCCCGGCTATCTGGGCCGCTTTCGCCGTACTGACGAAGATACACAAGCCTTGATTTCGGCACAGGTGGATATGCCTGCAGCCTATCTGGTTGCGGCCAATTCCGGCGATGTTTTCGCGATGCGGACCTACGCGATGTATCTGCGTGAAACAGCGTCTACGGCGGACGATCTGGAAACTTCGACCCAGTGGTTGGCGCAGGCGGCAGAAGGCGGCGATACGACAGCGATGACCGAATTTGGCTACGCACTTGCCTTTGGTTTGGGCACTGCACCAGACCCTGAAAACGCCATGATTTGGTTGGAACGCGCAGCCGAGGGCGGATCAGAGAAAGCACGCGCGATCACAACACTTCTGAGTCTTGAGGATGCGACATGAAAAAAATGGTCTCGACGCTCATAGGGGCGGGCATGATGCTGACCCAAACCAATCATGTTTATGCAAATGAGGATGATTTGGCCTGCTCTGTGCCGCCTGAACCTGTTGTTTCGCTCAGTTATGGCAGCCGCTACACCGACGACAGCGTGTCGCGATCTGACATCGATGAGGAAGGGAACGCAGAGGTGAACGCGGCGCTTGGCCCGATTGACGATTTTCTGCGTGACCTGACCCGAATTGCCAATGCGATCACCGCGGGCAGTGATGAACGTGTCGCCGAGGCCGATTGCCTGATCGCTCAAATGGCGGTTTGGGCTGAGGCCGATGCATTCTCTGAGCTTAAGACGATCACCGCGAATTTTTCGATCGGGTCGCGCTTGGCGGGGTTTGCGTTTGCCTATCGCCAAGCGGCACCCTATTCGACCGATCCGCAGCAGCGGGCAGTGATTGAGACATGGTTGAGCGCGCGTATCAACGAACAAATGTTGTTCTGGGAAGAGGATGCGACCCACGGGGCCAAGCGCGGTAATTTGCGGGCTTGGGCAACTTTGGCGGTAAACTTGATCGCTGACATTACTGATGATCCGGTAGCACTGCGCTGGTCTGCGTGGTCAGCGTCTTTCTTGCAATGTCAGGCGCTCGAAGACGGCAGTTTACCTCAGGAAATGCGCCGCGGGAAATACGCGTTGCACTATCAGTTGCACGCCATCACACCGCTTGTTGTGACCACATTGCTGTTGGAACAGCAGGGCATGTCAATCAAAGGGGTCTGCGACAATGCGTTGGACCGGATCGTGGCATTTGCAGTTGATGACATCGCAGACGGCAAGGCGAGCGAGGTGTATTCCGGCGAGGTCCAAAGCTATTTTGACGGTACTGATACGCTTGATAGTTTTGAGATGGCGTGGTTAGAGGCCTACCTGATTTTGTCCCCCAATCCTGAGTTGGAGACGCTGGCTGAGAGTTTTCGCCCGTTGAGTCATAGTAAGTTGGGCGGCAATCAGTCTTTGCTTTGGCGTGGCTTTGAATGATGCTCTGAGAAACTACGTGAAGTGTCTGGTGCGATTTCTGTTTGATCAAGCCGAACGCCATAGGCGCGCACATGCTGTTGAGTACCGATTGATTTCCAAGCGTTGGCGAGTTTGACGGCTCGAAAACCGAGCGGTAAATACGTCTGATCTCTTGCGGCTGACGTAAGCGCAGATGGCACGTCTTGAGTTCTTTCCCCGCAGTCCGATGGTAAATGTCGCGGCAATGAATGGCCTGTGTTAAGCGGCATTATATTCATCAATCGCAATGGCATACGCTGGCGCGATGCGTCCACAGCCTATGAGGAACGCGGAGCTATGCAGTCGCGCAACAAGTAGAAGAGCCAAGGACCGACCGCCGTACTTTTTGTGAAAAACTCAAACAATGGTGACTTACGGTCAGGCCATGTCTAAATTGGCTTAGTCCAAGCCGAACTTGTGACACGACAAACGGTTGAGACAGCGCATTGCTGACATGAACGAAGAAGTATGAACAATACGGTGCGTTCAATATTTGGGTTTGCAGTTGTCGAACCTGCTTAGGTGGGAATGGATGCAACAGGACTTTCATAAGCTCAAAAAAGAGATGAAGGCTTGCAGGCTTTGCAACAACCTTCCGCTTGGTCCTAAACCTATTTTTCAGCTAGATGAGCGAGCAAAAATCATGATTGTTGGGCAAGCTCCCGGGCGTATCACGCATTTCAAAAACCGCCCTTTTGACGATCCTTCTGGGGATCGTTTGCGCGACTGGCTTGGGATTGATAAAAATTCCTTTTACACAGATCCCCAGATCGGCATTTTCCCAATGGGACTTTGCTTTCCAGGTGCAGGGTCTTCGGGGGATAAACCTCCACCCGAAATTTGCGCGAAGACCTGGCGAGCCAGAACTATGGAGGCGCTCAAGGAGGTCGAGTTGACTTTGCTTTTGGGTGCTTATGCCATCGCTTGGCACCTGCCCCACCTGAAGGGAAAGACTGTTACCGAAGCGGTCAAAAAATGTTCCGAAGGCGAAAACCGGCTCTTTGTACTGCCCCACCCAAGTCCGCGAAATAACAGATGGCTTAGGCAAAACCCTTGGTTTGAAGATGATGTCGTTCCAAGAATACGGCAAAGCGTGAGGCAAAATTTATGTGTGTCTGGTTCGAAGTAATGCGCATTTCTTAGGGCAGATACTGGCTGGAAACTGTCCATAGATGCCTAAGAACCAAATTTTTGACAAAATACCTATGTCAAATGGATATCCCAAGAATGCACAGTTTGATTGTTACATAATCTCGTTTTTTCCGGCTATGACGCCAAGGATTCGGGCTTGCCACCGTCGCTGATCTGTCAGGCGACTTGGCATGATAGGGTGATGAACGCACTGGGCGATGTGCCATTGCCCCTGTTGGTCGGAAGTGACGCCCATCGTTGGCATTTGGGCAAAGGCGCAGGTATAACACGGACTGTTCAAGGGCGGCGCGACCTTGCACCGCGCGTCTTTCCCTTGCCTCATCCCTCATCGCGCAATACCGGGTGGTTGAAGAAAAAATCAGTTGTTCGCAGCTGACCTGCTGCCAGAACTGAAGACCGCCGTGAAAGATACACTGCTATGACCGATCTTGATGAAGCGCATGCCGCAATGGAAGCCGCACCAAACGATGACGCGGCGCGCCTGCGGTTCTATGAACGGCTTGCTGACACTGAGCTATTCATGTTGTTGGGCGAAGAGGCCGCCGGCGACCAGATTACGCCAGAGCTGTTTGAAATCGAAGATCAGCGATTTGCGCTTGTTTTTGACCGGGAAGAGCGACTGTCGCAATTTGTGGGTCGTGCGGCCCCCTATGCGGGTCTTCCCGGCCGTGCGCTGGCGGAAATGCTGGGCGGGCAGGGGATCGGGGTGGCGCTGAACCTCGACGTGGCGCCTTCCGCGATGCTGATCCCGGCTGAAGCCATAGATTGGTTGGTTGCGACCTTGGCGCATGGTCCAAATGAGACAGAGGCACGTCTGACCGAAGTCTCCGCGCCCGGCGGACTGCCAGAGGCTGTCGTCGCGGGGCTTGATCGCAAACTTGCCATTGCGGCGGGATTGGCCCGCTTTGCCTACTTGGCCGCGGCCACCTACGAGGACGGCGCACGCGGGCATATCCTTGCTTTTGTTGATGCGGTTGACGGTGCAGAGAAAGCGCTGGCCTCGGCCGCAAGCGAGGCGCTGACATTTTCGGGGATCGATGCGGGCGTTATGGATGTATTGTTTGTGCGGGCAAGTGATCCGCTTGCAGCACATTTGGCGAAGGTCGGTTTGCGGTTCGATTTGCCAGAGCCAGAGATGCCGCACGTCCCCGGCGCGCCCGGTATGGATCCGGCAAAGCCGCCCAAACTCTGCTAGTTCTAGTAGCCCAACGACCGATCAACCACATATAAGAATGGCTGATCGGTTTCACCGCGCGCGATATTTTTGGCGATCACTTTTGAGGCCGTGTCCGGCCGTGTGCTGGACGCGATATGCGGTGTTACGGTGATTTTGGGGTGCGCCCAGAACGGGTGATGTAGCGGAAGGGGCTCTGTGCGGAAGACATCCAAGGTCGCGTGGCCGATCTGACCAGTACCAAGGGCTGCAAGCAAAGCGTCATCATCAATCAACGGACCGCGACCGGGGTTGATGATGAAAGCGCCCGGTGTCAACAAATCCATATGTGCAGCGTCCAGAATGTTCTCGGTCTCGGGGGTCTGCGGCAGCAGCAAGATCACGACCTCCGCCCCTTTGAGCGCCTGGCGCAACCCATCATTGCCATAAAGGCAAGTGAGGTTGGGGATGTCTTTCTGACGACGGCTCCAGCCCGTGACCGGAAAGCCAAGCCGGTGAAGTGCCTGACCACAGGCAGCACCGAGCGCGCCGATGCCAAGGATGGTAACAGGGCGGTGGGCCGCAACGGGCGGATAGACAAAGTCACGCCATGTCCCGTCTTGCTGGGTGATATGATCATCCATGCCCAAGTGATGGCGCAGCGTATGCCCAACTACCCATTCGACCATCCCATTGGTCAGGCTTTCATCCACAAGCCGACACAAGGGCTGGGTCAGGGTCGGGTTGTCGACGACTGTTTCAACACCGGCCCAAAGGCTCATCACTGCTTTGGTTTTGGTGTAGGGCGAGAAATCCGTGACCGGGCCGTTGGGCGCGAAAACAATGTAATCAACATCTGCGGGGCTGTGGTCACGTGACAGGTTCGCCTGCAAGCCAGCTTGCGCGAGCGCTTCGCTTAAGGGGCGTTCGTATTCGTCCCAACGTTCGGACTGCGCGGAAAAGAGGACGTTAATCATCAACGGGGTCTATGGATATGTGCGCTTTGCACCAAACCGAAGGCGACCAACAACACAAGCATTGCCGATCCGCCATAGCTGACCAAGGGTAACGGCACACCCACCACCGGCGCGAGCCCCGTTACCATCGCCATGTTGACAGCAAAGAACAGGAAAAATGTCATGGCAATGCCGAGGGTCAGCAGAGAGGCAAACCGATCACGATTGCCCAAGGCCGATGCGATACAAAACGCGACAATCAGCAAATAGAGCACCAGCAGGGTGAAAGCGCCAACAAACCCGAATTCTTCGGCCAAGGTGGTGAAGATAAAGTCAGTGTGTTTCTCTGGCAGGAAGTTGAGGCGTGACTGCGTGCCCTGCATGAAGCCACGGCCAGTCCATCCTCCCGAACCCAAAGCGATTTTGGCCTGCGTGATATGATAACCGGCCCCCAGCGGGTCGTTGGCGGGGTCTAAAAAGGTATCAATGCGGCGGTATTGATAGTCTTTCAGCAATTGCCATCCGGTGCCACGGCTTTGGAAAACGGCGACAATGGCACCGACACCACCGCCCACCACGGTCGCAAAATAGGCCCAATGGACACCCGCGAGGAACATAACAGTCGCGCCGCCAAGCAGAAGTAGAAGCGCGGTGCCAAGATCGGGCTGGTTCAGTACAAGCATCGTAGGCGCAAGTATAAAAATAACCGGCAGAATGACCCACAGCGGATGCGAGGTCCTTTTGTTGGGCAGCCAGTCGTAATAAGCGGCCAAAAACAGCACAAGCGTGACTTTCATCAACTCAGAGGGTTGCAGTCGCATAAATCCGATATCAATCCACCGCTGCGCGCCCATCCGTACTTCGCCAAAAAACTCCACCCCCAACAGCAACAAAAGCGATCCACCGTAAGCCACGAAAGCCATGTTTCGCCAAAACCAGATCGGAACTGTCGCGACGATCAGCATAAGCACCATGCCAAGAGCAAATCTTTGCATCTGTGGTTCAACCCACGGGGTCATAGAGCCGCCTGCGACGGAATACAGCATCAAGAAGCCAGCACTGGCAACCGCACACAAAAGCAGGATGATTGGCCAGTTAAGATACAACAACTTTCGCAGCCCAGTCGGGACGTATTTGGTATTGTACTCAAGATAGCTCATGCGCGGCTCTGTACACGGGCGCCGGGTGCGCTACGTGCCTGAATCCGGCGCTGTTGCTCGGCGATTTCATCACGGACACCGGCGGGATATGCTTCCAGCGGGGGCGGGCCACCGAATTGGGCCTGCAATAGTATGTCGCGCGCGATTGGCGCGGCGGCACGTGAACCGCCGCCGCCATGTTCGACAACAACGGACACCGCATAGCGCGGATTATCATAGGGCGCGTAGCCTACAAAAAGTGCGTGATCGCGGCGCTCCCATGGCAGATCCTCGTTCTTGGTGACGCCTGCCGCGCGTTCTTCTGGCGTGATCCGGCGTACCTGACTTGTTCCTGTTTTCCCGGCCATTTTGTGCGTTTCGTCGACGATCCGCGAGCGATAGGCAGTGCCACGGCGGTGGTTGCAAACATCTTCCATTGACGCGCGGATCCGGCGCAGCGTGTTTTCGTTAACGCCAAGGCTTTCGCCCAGCCCGGAGGGTTGTTCCACACCATCAATCAGACGGACCAGCCGCGGGGTTACAACCTTACCCGTCGCAATCCGCGCCGTCATGACGGCCAACTGCAAGGGGGAGGCAAGCACGTAGCCCTGCCCGATGGAGGCGTTGACCGTATCACCGATACGCCAGTCCTCGCCCCGTACACGGGCCTTCCATTCCTTGTCAGGGGCAAGCCCCTCGGCAACGGCAGACAGGGGCAGATCATGCCGGACGCCCAGCCCCAGCTTACGCGCCATTTCGGCCATTTTGTCGATGCCGACGCGCTGGGCGATCTCGTAGTAATAGCAATCACAACTCTGCTTGAGGCTTTCATGCAGATTGATGTTGCCATGACCGCCACGCTTCCAGCAGTGAAAGCGAATATTGAAGACGTCGGTGAAGCCGGGGCAATAGACGGTCTCATCCGCGGCGACGAAACCTTCCTCCATCGCAGCCATCAGCGTGACCATCTTGAACGTTGATCCCGGCGGATAAGTGCCCTGAACTGCCTTTGCGGCAAGCGGGCGGTACTTGTCTTCGTTCAGGGCCGTCCAATCCGGGACAGAGATACCGCGCACAAACAGGTTTGGATCAAATGCGGGCGCCGACGCGACCGCGCGCAGATCACCATTTTCAAGGTCTATGACCACAGCACCCGCGGATTCACCATCCATGCGGGCCTGCACATAGCTTTGCAATCTGCTGTCGAGCGTCAGCTGGATGTCTTTGCCGGGGTCACCTTCTTGGCGATCCAACTCGCGCATGATCCGACCGGCTGCATTGACCTCGATCCTGCGTGTGCCGGCGCTGCCACGTAAGGTTTGCTCTAGCTTGTTCTCGGCTCCCGTCTTGCCGATCTGGAACTTTGGAATTTGCAGTAAAGGGTCAGGATCTTCGATACGGCTGAGATCAAAGTCGCTGACCGGCCCGACATAACCCACCACATGCGCAAGGTCCGCACCCCACGGATAAACGCGACTAAGGCCGACCTCGGCCTGAATGCCGGGCAGGGCGGGTGTGTTAAGGTTGATTTGTGCGACGTCTTCCCACGACAACCGATCAGCGATTGTCACCGGGACAAAGGGTGATCGGCGCTGCATTTCATCCATCGCGCGCGACAAATCATCAGGATCAATGTCCACAATTTCTGTAAGCTTCGCGAGGACTTCGCCGACATCACCCGCGTCCTCTCGGACCATGACAACGCGGTAGTTTTGTTCGTTGTCGGCGATGGCTGATCCGTTGCGATCAAAGATCATGCCGCGGGCAGGGGGCAAAAGACGAATATTGATCCGGTTTTCTTCAGCCAAAAGACGGAACTGATCTGCCTGCTCGACCTGCATGGATTGTAGCCGATACCCCAAGGCACCAATGACCCCAAGCTGCACGCCGCCCATGACAAGGGCGCGACGCCCGATTATCCTGCTACTCGCAATGACGTCCTTTGGGGCGCGCTTCATAAAACTTGCCCTCTGCTGCCAATTTCGCCGGGTGCTGTGCGCGAAACCCCAAAACAGAAGTGCGCAACTGCCATGATAACAGGATACACCAGTATTGTTGAGACCATTTCAATAAGCGTGAGGGCCAACGGCGCCTGCGGTGTCATCACAATGGCGATGATGATGCGATTTGCCAGAGTGATCGCCACGATGCCAAACGCAATCGTTCCCCATTCCACCAGAATCGGCATATTGCGAAAATCGCGGTTCTGGCGGCGGATTATTTCGGTCAGGATGACAACAAATGCGGCCCATAAACCGGGAGGCCGCATGAAAAGGAAATCGGTGATCAGAAATAGCGCAGCGATCACAAATACTGGCAGATAGCGAGGTTTGCGCACCACCCATACCAGCGTGGCAGCCAGCATCAGGTCGGGGCCAGCCCAAAGCGATGGACGCATATCCAGGGGAACAAGATCAGTCACGATCAAGACGAAGGCCAATAGGACAAAAAGCCCCCGGTTTATCCATGTTTTGCCGTCTGCACGCTCAGCCATCGGTGAGCTCCGATGCGCTCAGAGATGCAGGATTGATGCCAGCAGGACCAAAAAATTCAGCTTCAGGAGCGAGCAGATTGTTCGGGTCGGGGATTTCTTCGTGGGGTTGTGATCTCAGGACGCGCAGGAATTCCAAGCGTTGATAGTCGGCAGCCAACCGTGTCCGCAAACGCCCGTCAGTGCCAAGTGCCACCTGGCCCACCAGCAAATCCGCAGGAAAAACACCGCCATCACCCGACGATACAACCCGGTCGCCGGGACGCACCAAAGCAGTGTCATCAAGAAACTCAAGCGGGGGGGTCAGTGAATTGTCACCCGCAAGGATCGCCTTTTGGCCAGAGGGTTGAATGGTCACGGGGATACGGCTTGATGTATCGGTCAGCAGCATGACACGGCTGCTATTCTGGCCAACACCTGCGATGCGCCCGACCAATCCGATCGCATCCATCGTTGGCCACCCGTCAACGATACCGTCACGCGCACCCACGTTAATCAAAACCGATTGGCGGAACGGGGACCCACTGTCGGTGATGACAACGCCGGTGACAACGGTCAGCTGCGGATCAAGGCTCACATTATTCAGATCCAAAAGCTTGGCGTTTTCTTGTTCAAGCTGAAGTGCCGCCTCTTTCCAGGCTTTCATTTGTTGCAACTCGCGCCGAAGATCTTGGTTCTGCGCGCGCAGTTGTTGATAGCTTTCGAAATCGCTGATCAGGTTGGCGGTTCCCGTGATAGGGGCCATGGCCCAATCAAACGACGGCACAACCGCGTCGATCACTGTCGCGCGCAGGCGCTCTACGCGGGGGCTGTCGATACGCCACACCAAAAACAGACCCACCAGTGCCAAGACCAAAACCCCGACCAGCAGTCTGCGGATCGGGCCGACGAAATCTTCGCTGTTCTTGTCACGTGCCAAGGGCGTATCTTCCCCGGTCGATAGGTTAGCTGTCGTAGTCTATCACATGCCGCAGCTGTTTTTCATATTCCAGTGCGCGACCGGTGCCTAATGCCACACAATTGAGTGACTCGTCGGCAACGGAGATGGCCAATCCTGTCTGTTCACGCAGTGCCAGATCAAGCTGACCCAACAGCGCACCACCACCCGTCAGCATCACACCACGGTCGACGATGTCAGCGGCAAGGTCAGGCGGGGTGGCTTCGAGGGCGGTCATCACCGCTTCGCAGATTTGCTGGACTGGTTCAGCGAGGGCTTCGGCGACCTGCGCCTGACTGATTTCCGTTTCTTTGGGCACACCATTCAACAGATCGCGGCCGCGGATATGCATCGACTGGCCACGGCCATCGTCTGGCATACGTGCGGTCCCGATGGATGTCTTGATCCGTTCCGCCGTACTTTCACCGATCAACAGGTTATGCTGGCGGCGCAGGTAGTTGATAATCGCCTCATCCATGCGGTCACCACCCACGCGGACCGAGCGGGCATATACGATGTCACCCAGCGACAGAACAGCAACCTCCGTCGTACCGCCACCGATGTCGACAACCATGTTGCCGGTGGGGTCCGTGATGGGCATGCCAGCACCGATAGCCGCAGCAATCGGTTCCGCGATCAGACCAGCGCGGCGTGCGCCCGCAGACAGAACCGACTGACGGATCGCCCGCTTTTCAACGGGTGTCGCGCCATGCGGGACACAGACGATGATCTTGGGTTTTGAAAATGTGGACCTGCGGTGCACCTTACGGATGAAATGCTTGATCATTTCCTCAGCAGTATCAAAATCGGCAATCACCCCGTCGCGCATCGGGCGGATCGCTTCAATGCTACCTGGGGTCCGGCCCAACATCAGCTTTGCGTCTTCGCCGACGGCCAAAACCTTCTTCACGCCATCCTTGACGTGGTAAGCGACGACCGATGGTTCGGACAGAATGATACCCTTGCCTTTGACGTAGACCAGCGTGTTCGCCGTACCCAAGTCAATCGCCATATCCGATGAAAACAATCCGCCAAAGCCTGCCATGTCGTTGTGGCCTTCCCCATCCATAAGTGCATTGCCTGCGTCGTCCCAGTTCGGCAGGTGTTAACTGGTTATAGAGGGACTGGAGTTGGGATAGAACCCCCGCTTTCGATCAACGTGGCGGCATGTTGCTACTTATACATTTTCAACTTTTTTATGAAACAGAGATCGGCAAAATTGATGAAAAATTGTCTTTTACTGGTAATTTCCGGTTAGAACAGAATAGTCCGGATGTGAGGTTGGTCAGTCCCAATAAGAAAGCGGCGATCCAAACAATTGGATCGCCGCAGCAATAGTGAATCACTGACAATGGCTTAGGCGTCTTTGTAGCTGACCCCTTTGACGTCATAGCCTGGCTCAGATTGTTCACGCCGGACCAGCAAACGGTTCAGTGCGTTGATGTAGGCTTTCGCACTGGCGACAACAGTGTCCGTGTCGGCGGATTGACCAGTTGCGATGCGGCCCTCTTCCTCCATCCGCACAGATACAGTCGCCTGCGCATCGGTACCCTCAGTCACAGCGCTCACCTGATACAATTGCAGTCGGGCACCATGGGCAAAGATGGCTTTCACCGCGTTGAAGGTGGCATCCACCGGGCCGTCACCCGTGGCCGATGTCTCGACATCGGCACCGTCAACCTCCATCACCATGTCGGCCTTTTGCGGGCCATCAGTGCCGCAAACCACGCGCAGGGATTTCAGTTTCAGCCGATCATCCTCGGTCCCGTTTTGGGTAACCAACGCCATCAGGTCATCGTCAAAAACTTCCTTTTTACGATCAGCCAATTCCTTGAACCGCACGAAGACATCGTTCAGCTGATTGTCCGCAAGGTCAAACCCCAGCTCAGCCAATTTGGCGCGCAGCGCGGCCCGCCCAGAGTGCTTGCCCAAAGGCAGGGATGTGCCGGACAGTCCGACATCCTCGGGCTTCATCACCTCGAATGTTTCGCGGTTCTTCAGCATCCCATCCTGGTGAATGCCGCTTTCATGGGCGAAAGCATTCTTGCCGACGATGGCTTTGTTGAACTGGACCGCAAACCCTGAAACGGTCGCCACGCGGCGCGAGATATTCATGATTTTGCGCGTATCGATCTTGGTCGTAAACGGCATAATATCACCACGCACTTTCAGGGCCATCACGACCTCTTCCAACGCGGTATTGCCCGCACGTTCGCCCAAGCCGTTGATCGTGCATTCGATCTGGCGCGCGCCACCTTCCACAGCCGCCAAAGAGTTCGCCGTCGCCATGCCAAGGTCATTGTGGCAATGGGTTGCAAAAATCACCTCGTCCGCACCCGGCACGGTCGAAATCAAGTTACGGATCAAATCTGCGCTTTCGACAGGTGCCGTATAGCCAACAGTATCTGGAATATTGATCGTCGTGGCCCCGGCCTTGATCGCAATCTCCACCACCCGGCACAGATAATCCCACTCCGTCCGGGTCGCATCCATTGGCGACCACTGCACGTTGTCGCACAAGTTGCGGGCATGGGTGACGGTGTCGTGGATCCGCTCTGCCATTTCATCCATATTCAGGTTCGGAATCGCCCGGTGCAGGGGGGAGGTGCCGATGAACGTGTGGATACGTGGGGATTTGGCGTGCTTCACAGCTTCCCAACAGCGGTCGATGTCTTTGTAGTTGGCGCGGGCCAAGCCACAGATCGTTGCCGATTGTGCCAGCTTGGCAATCTCGCTCACCGCATTGAAATCACCGTCTGACGCGACTGGGAAACCGGCCTCGATGATGTCGACGCCCATGTCATCAAGCAGGCCTGCGATCTCCAGCTTTTCGCTATGTGTCATGGTCGCACCCGGCGATTGCTCGCCGTCGCGCAGGGTGGTGTCGAAGATCAACACTTCATTCGATTTGGTCATTTTGGAATTCCTTTGGTCCTTAGCATGTCTTGGCGCGTTTCACCCTCTGAGCGGTCGCGCCGACAGGCACGCTCAGAGGCAGCTAAGGAGTAGGATGTCGCGCGAAAAAGCCCTTTCAGAGCTAAGCTTGTGATATGCGCGCGGTTCATCATGTGCGCGACTATACCGGCGAAACTTTTGTTGAAAAGGCTTTATTGAGTTCAACGCGGGAGTTTTTGCGATGATGCTCGACCAGCCTGACATCTGATGCAGCGTTGACCGGGCATCGCTGTTATCCGACTTGCCCCTTGGCGCACCGGCGCTAAATCCCGAAAGAATAAGGGAGAATTGCATGCGTGCGTTGGTAATTGGAGCAAGTGGCGGTATCGGCTCGGCAGTTTTCAAGCATTTGCAAGGCGACGGATGGAATGTCACAGGTCTGTCGCGGTCAATTGATGGCTTCGATGTCGGCAATGCCTCATCGGTTGAGCGGGGGATGACGCAACAGACCGGGTCTTTTGATCTGATCTTTGTCACTGTTGGTATCTTGGCCCCTTTGTGGGGCACCCCGGAAAAGAACTTGTCGGCGATCAAACCCGACGAAATGGCCCGCGTGCTGGCGGTCAATACGATTGGCCCTGCTTTGATTTTGCGGCATGCTGCGCGGCTGTTGCCAAAAGATAGGCGAGGTGTGATCGCAACGCTATCCGCGCGCGTTGGTTCCATTGGCGATAATCAGATCGGTGGATGGCATTCTTATCGTGCATCCAAGGCGGCGCTGAACCAGATCGTGCATGGCGCAGCAATTGAGTTGGGCCGTACCCATAAGCAATCTATCTGCGTATCGCTGCATCCTGGCACCGTTGAGACGAAGTTCACGCAAGATTATGCGGGGCGGCACAAGACAGTTCCTGCGATCGAAGCCGCCGCCAATCTGCTGGCGGTCATTGCAAAGCTGACCCCCGAACAATCGGGCGGCTTTTATGACTATGCCGGGCAGGAGATTGCGTGGTGAGGCTGGTTCTTGTTTTGGGTGATCAGCTGTCACCAAACCTCTCGGCCCTGTGTAAAACTGACAAAACGCAGGACGTCGTTGTCATGGCAGAGGTCAGGGATGAAGCCAGCTATGTGCCTCACCACCCCAAAAAGATCGCCTTTACCTTCTCTGCAATGCGCAAGTTTGCTGACAAGCTGCGCGATGAGGGTTGGACGGTCGCTTATTCTAGACTTGATGATGCTGAGAACTCTGGTTCAATCACGGGTGAACTGATCCGCCGCGCGGCTGAATATGATGCGGCTGGTGTGGTCTATACCGAGCCCGGAGAGTGGCGGTTGATCCAAGCTTTGGGCGAGATGCCGCTGAAGACCCATTGCCTGCCTGACACACGGTTTATTGCCAGCCATCAAGAGTTTGATGATTGGGCGGAGGGCCGCAAACAGCTGCGGATGGAGTATTTCTATCGCGAGATGCGCCGCAAGACGGGTCTTTTGATGGATGGTGATAAGCCAGAGGGGGGCAAGTGGAACTATGATCATGAAAACCGCAAACCTGCGCCAGATCAGGTCGACTATGCCGGACCGATGCAATTCACACCGGATGGCGTTGTAGAAGACGTTCTAGCGTTGGTCGGTGAGCGATTTGCCGACAATTTTGGTGATCTGGAGCCGTTTTGGTTCGCCACTGATACAGGGCAGGCCCGACAACATTTGGCGCATTGGCTGAAAGGCGGTCTGCCAAAGTTTGGCGACTTTCAGGATGCCATGCTCAACGATCATCGGTTTCTGTATCATGCGATTGTCGGGCTCTATCTGAACGCAGGTCTGCTTGATCCATTGGAGATTTGTCAAAAAGCTGAAGCGGCTTACCGTAATGGCGACGCGCCATTGAATGCCGTGGAAGGCTTTATTCGGCAGATTATCGGGTGGCGCGAATATGTGCGCGGCATCTACTTTCGAGAAGGGCCCGACTATATGGCGCGCAACGCCTTGGGTCATGATCGCGCACTGCCAGCGGTTTATTGGGGTGCCGCGACCAAGATGAACTGCATGGCTAAATCTGTGAACCAGACAAAAGAAGAAGCCTACGCACATCACATCCAACGGCTGATGGTGACTGGCAACTTTGCCCTCTTGGCGGGAATTGATCCTGCACAAGTTCACGAATGGTATCTGGCCGTTTATGCAGATGCCTATGAGTGGGTCGAGGCCCCCAATGTCATCGGGATGAGTCAGTTTGCCGATGACGGGATCATTGCATCAAAGCCCTACATTTCGTCCGGCAACTACATTCACAAAATGTCGGACTACTGCGGGTCCTGCGCCTACCGCGTGCAGGACAAGACCGGCAAGGATGCCTGTCCTTTCAATCTGCTTTACTGGCATTTCTTGGATCGGCACAGAGACCGTTTTTCCGGCAATCCGCGTATGGGCAATATGTACCGTGTTTGGGATCGGATGGACGAGATGCGCCGCGAAACCGTTCTGACGGAAGCAGACGATTTCTTGAAGCGGATGGATGCGGGCGACGCAGTTTAGGGCCGTGAAACAAAAAAGAGCTGGTCGCGCGACCAGCTCTTTCATCAAAGATAATGTCTCTTTTTATTCGGTATCGTTTGTCTCGGACACCAACGCACCGTCGGACCAGATGCCAATGCTCTCCTGTCCAGTGGCGTAGGTCATCTTGCCTTCGCCCTCGCGTCGGCCGCGCACAAAATTGCCTTCATAGACGTCACCGTTCGCATAGGTGGCAAGGCCCTCGCCGCTGATCTCGCCCTCTTGCCATGTGCCGACGTAGTTGAAGCCATCGGGCAATGTGATCTCGCCATCACCATTGCGTTGGCCGTTCAGGAATTCGCCGACGTATACCGTGCCATCAGCATAGACAGCACGACCCAGTCCGTTCCGTTGCCCTTCGGACCACTGGCCTTCGTAAACATAGCCATCGGCATAGGTCATCTTACCCTGACCGTGATTTTTGGCGTTCAGGAATTCACCTTCATACACCAGACCATTGACATAGGTGGCCACGCCAACGCCGTTGATCACGCCAGCCTCCCACGTGCCTTCATAGGTGGATCCGTCAGGATAGGTGATTGTGCCTGTGCCATCCGCCACGTCATTGACGAACGTCCCTGCATAGACAGAGCCGTCAGGATAGGTCACTTCGCCTTCACCCTCGATCTGGCCTTCGACCCATTCGCCAACATAGACGTAACCATCAGTTCCGCGGAATGTGCCAGTGCCATGACGGCGGTCATTTACAAAACTGCCTTCATAGGTGTCGCCGTTCGCATAGACGACAGAGCCTTCACCTTCGCGGCGGCCATCGATGAGCGCACCTTCGTAAACGTCGCCATTGGGTTGAGACAACGTGCCGACGCCCTGAATTTGGCCGTCAACCCACTCGCCGCTATAGACTAGACCATCCGCCATTGTCAGCGTTCCGATACCATCACGTTCGCCTGCTTTCAGGGTGCCTTCATATACGGCGCCATCTGGATAGGTAATTTTGCCTTCACCTTCTTTGGCGCCGTTGACCCACTCACCCTCGTAAATATAGCCGCCGGGGCTTGTCATGATGCCAACGCCGTTGTGTCGCGCTTGACGGAACTCACCCTGATAGACGACACCGTTTGCATATTCCGCGACACCTTGGCCGGTAATGTTACCGTCGACCCATTCGCCTTCGAAGGTGCCACCATCTGCAAATGTGATTCGACCCTGGCCTTCTGGTTTGCCAGCGACAAACGATCCTTCGTAGACTGACCCATTAGGAAAGCGGGCGATGCCTTGGCCGCGAATCTCGCCTTCAACCCATTCACCGGTATATTCATATCCGTTGGGGAGGCGATACGTCCCGGTCCCATCTTGCTTACCATCCACGAAGGTGCCTTCGTAGATACCACCGTCATCATATTGTTTTGTCTGGACTTCTTGTGCCGTCGCGCTGGTTGCAACACTCGTCGCTATCAGGGCAACAGCAACCCCTTTGGTTAGTCCAAACATCGTCATCGGTTTCTCCGTTCGCATCAAGATTTCCGCAGCTTATGGGAGGAGATGTCACCTGACAACGGTTAAGACCGCGCCACCGCAAACAGCTTTCCCCCGCGCCTCTTTCTGTTACATCAATGCCAAGGCTTTGGGACAAAACTATGACAAAAAAATTTCGCCTCACGATTGCTCAACTCAATCCGACTGTCGGTGATATCGCTGGGAACGCTGATCAGGCTCGTAAAGCATGGGCTGAAGGAAAAGCAGCAGGCGCCGATCTTGTTGCTCTGCCAGAGATGTTTCTGGTCGGCTATCAAACCCAAGATCTTGTCACCAAACCGGCATTCGTGGCGGACGCGATGGCGCAGCTGATGGCTTTGGCGCGTGATTGCGCTGACGGTCCTGCACTGTCGATTGGGGGTCCGATTATCGAAGATGAGCGTCTGTACAACGCTTATTTCACCTTGCGACAAGGCGAAATATTCGCGACCGCCCGCAAGCATTTCCTACCAAATTTCAATGTTTTCGACGAGGTTCGGCTTTTTAAAAGCGCAGATATCGCCGGGCCATATGCAATGAACAATGGTCCACGGATCGGCAATCCAATCTGCGAAGATGCCTGGTATCCTGATGTTTGCGAAGCAATGGTGGAAAGCGGATCCGAGATTCTCGTTGTGCCCAACGGCTCACCCTATTTCCGAGATAAATTTCCGATCCGTATGAACACAATTGTTTCACGCGTCATCGAAAACAATGTGCCGATTGTCTACATCAACATGATGGGCGCGCAGGACGACCAGATGTTTGACGGAGGTTCGTTCGTTCTGAACCGCGGGGGAAAACTGGCTGTTCAACTGCCAGTGCTTGAAACAGCCATTGCGCATGTCGATTTTGAGCTGACAGAGGAAGGCTGGACCGCGCTTGACGGTGAAAAAGCAACGCACCCTGATGCGATGGAACAGGACTACGGCGTTATGGTCCATGCGCTGCGCGACTATATGGCAAAGACTGGGTTCAAGAAGGTCCTGTTGGGTCTGTCGGGTGGCATAGACAGCGCGATTGTCGCCGCCATTGCAGTGGACGCGCTTGGGGCCGAAAATGTGCGCTGCGTTATGCTGCCATCAGAATATACCTCGCAAGGCTCGCTTGATGATGCGGCTAGCGCAGCGAACGCGCTGGGCTGCGCATACGACACCATCAGCATCGCCGGTCCGCGTGCGGCGGTGACCGAAGCCCTGGCCCCGCTTTTTGGTGGCATGGCCGAAGATTTGACAGAAGAAAACATCCAATCGCGTCTGCGGGGCCTCTTGCTGATGGCGCAATCCAACAAATTTGGCGAGATGCTTTTGACCACGGGCAACAAATCCGAAGTCGCAGTTGGCTATGCGACGATCTATGGTGATATGTCAGGTGGTTATAATCCGATCAAGGACATGTACAAAACCCGCGTCTTTCAAGCCGCGCGGTGGCGCAACGCGAACCATCGCGACTGGATGAATGGCCCGGCGGGTGAAGTCATTCCCGTTACGATCATCGACAAGCCGCCCTCTGCAGAGTTGCGGCCAGATCAACGCGACGACGACAGCCTGCCACCGTATGATGTGCTTGATGGGATCTTGATGATGTTGGTCGATCAAGAGGCGTCAGTCGCGGACTGTGTCGCGGCTGGTTTTGATCGTGATACCGTGAAACGGGTCGAGCATCTGATCTACATCAGCGAATACAAGCGGTTTCAATCGGCACCGGGGCCGCGTTTGTCGGACCGGGCGTTCTGGCTTGACCGGCGCTATCCAATCGTGAACCGTTGGCGGGATGACAGCTGAACCAGATTTTGTCCTTCACGGCAGGTTAAACGACGCGCTGGACGCGGCGCGTGGTCCAGCGCGGGTGCCAGAGGGCAAAGGTGGGCACGTCTTTGTTGACGGCACGCTGTACCGTATCCTTGATATCAAGACGCCGCTAAAGGGTGCGGCGGCCTTCGGCTATTCCGTCAACGAAAAGGAACTGATCCACCTCTGTGCGCATATCGATGTTGCCGCCCTTGGTTTTAAGGGCTTGCGCACGACCACCATCGAGCCTTTGCAACAGCTGGGTCGACTTGAAAGCCTGAGCTTATGGTGGGTGCAAAAGCTTGCAGATCTTTCGCCACTTCGCGATGTGCCACTCGAAGTCTTGGTGCTTGATGATATCCGATATGCGCAGGATATTTCTGCGGTAGGTGCTATTCCCACACTGCGCGCGCTGACCATCGCGGGCGGGATGAGCACCACCCAAATGGTCGAGACGTTGGAACCACTCACAAACTTGCCGCAGCTTAGCGAATTGCGCCTGTTGTCTGTGAAGTTAGGTAACGACAGCCTGCGCCCTCTGGCGCGCTGCAAAGCGTTACGCCATCTCAACCTGCCCAACACATTTCCAACGGAAGACTATGCCTATCTGCGGGCCAAATGCCCCGACCTGCGCTGCGCATCGCTTGCCGCTTATCAAAGCACCGGTTCGATTTTGCGCATTCACGAGGTCATGGTGACGGGCCGACGGAAACCATTCCTGAACAGCATCAAAGATGCGGCGCGGCTCGCCAAGTACCAAAATCAGTTCGACGCGCTTGTGGCAAAATACCAAGCAACGGGCTCCTGTGACTGACACGATCATCAAAGAGAACTACGTTCCTCGGCGGGCCGGTGGTGCGTTGCTGCTTCTGGTCGGGCTCCTTCTCACCGCGCCAGCATTGCTTGTGCTGCTGTCGGGGATTAACCGCTTTGGTGAAGCGGCAATGCTCCTGCCGGGACCGTTTCTGACGGCCCTTGGGCTTTGGGCGCTCTTTCCGCGTCATCCCCCCAGGACGCGTCTGCGGATCAGTGATGCGGCCATCACGATTGGGACCACGAACAAGACGATCGCGTTACAAGACATTATGCAGATCAAACACAACATGCCGGCGCTCTCAAAGCACTATCGGCTGACCTTTTTGACAGCGCGGCAGGAAACCCCTCTGGACGTGATCCATCTGACCCATGATGGGCGCGACATCATTAATCTGATTGGAATCAGGCTGGAAAGACAGGGCAAATTTCTCCACCAAGGCCGCACCGCCGTAGCGGGTGCGTTGACTGGCGTGTGGGAGGTCCGGTCGGGGACGCCCTTTGTGACAGACCCAAACCATGATAAGATGAGCCATGACAGAGAATAAAACAAAGGCGACGGACTATAGCGTCGCAGATTTTATCGCAGCTGTTGAACACCCTACGCGCCGCGCGGATGCCGAAACGCTTGATGCCATGTTTCGCAAGATCACCGGGTGGGAACCCAGAATGTGGGGGCCGACATTGGTCGGCTATGGCCAGTATCACTATGTCTATGACAGCGGACACAGCGGCGACTGTTTGGCCACCGGCTTTAGTCCACGCAAAGCAAACCTCGTGCTATATATCATGCCGGGCTATGCTGATTTTCAGCATGTTTTGGACCGCTTGGGTAAACACAAAAAGGGCAAGTCATGCCTCTACATCAATAAACTTGCCGATATTGATCTGGACGTGGTCGCAGAGATCATCCGCGCAGGCCTCGATGATCTGGCAACCCGGTGGCGGGTGACGCCAAGCTAGCCCTCCTTTTCTATGTCCAATCAAACTTCGGGGTCCGGGGCTGGCCCCGGTCCGGCATGGGCAAAACTGGACATCGCCCGCGTCTCATGGTCAAAGCCGGAGGAACCAGGAGACGCATCCATGACCACCACCAGATTCGCCCCATCACCCACCGGTTGGCTACATATAGGCAACCTGCGCGCGGCGCTTTTCAACTATGCCATCGCGCGCCAGCAAGGCGGCACGTTTATCCTGCGGATCGATGACACAGATGCAGAACGCTCCAAAGATGAATATATCGAAGGCGTCAAAGAAGACCTGACATGGCTCGGCTTCACATGGGATCGGGTCGAACATCAGTCCGCGCGGATGGAAAACTATCTTGCCGCCAAACAAAAGCTGATCGACATGGGGCGGCTTTACGAATGTTTTGAGACACCCGTCGAACTCGACCTCAAGCGCAAGAAGCAACTGAACATGGGCAAGCCGCCGGTTTATGACCGGGCGGGACTTGATCTGTCCGAGGACGAAAAGAACAGGCTGCGGGCAGAGCGAGGATCACATTGGCGCTTCAAGCTGGATCACAAACGGATCGAATGGACCGATGGGATCATTGGCGATATTTCGATTGATGCGGCCTCGGTCAGTGATCCGGTCTTGTTCAAGAACGACGGTCAAATCTTGTATACTTTGGCGTCGGTTGTAGATGACACTGAAATGGGTATCACAGACGTTGTGCGCGGCTCTGATCACGTCACAAACACCGCCACACAAATCCAAATGATCCAGGCGCTTGGCGGCGCGGTTCCGCGTTTCGCGCACCATTCCTTGCTGACCGGACCTCAGGGCGAGGCGCTGTCCAAACGCCTCGGCACACTCGCGCTGCGTGATTTGCGCAAGCAAGGGATCGCACCGCAAGCGATCTTGTCACTGATGGCACGTTTGGGGTCATCGGATCCGGTGGAACTGCGGGCCGATATCGCTGAGGTCGTTGCCAGGTTTGATATCAGCAAGTTTGGCTCGGCCCCCACAAAATTCGACGCCGATGATCTGATCCCGCTCACCGCCCGTCATTTTGCGACCCTCGCGTCCAGCGACGTGGCCGATGTTTTAACATCGGCTGGCGTACCAGAGGCGTTGCAAAACCCCTTCTGGAACGTCGTGCGCGACAATATCAGCAACTTGGATGAGGTCGCCACATGGTGGGCTTTGTTCCGCGACGGTGCCACGCCACTGGTTGACGAAGAAGACGTGGAATTTGTGGCGCAGGCCTTCGCCATGCTGCCGCCACTACCCTATACTGAACAGACATGGGGCGACTGGACATCGGCAGTCAAGGACGCGACAGGTCGGAAAGGCAAAGGCCTGTTCATGCCGCTGCGCAAGGCGGTCACCGGGCGACAGCGGGGGCCAGAAATGGCAGATGTGATGCCGCTGCTGCAAACAGCACCCAAGTTTGACTAGCCCAGCACGGAACGAAAAGTGCTTGAAATCCGCGTCGCGCCCTGTGCTCACTTGAAGGATCAGATCTCCAAGCAGGCTTATCAGCACCATGAGTGACGCCGACGCCCACGCCAAATTTACCCAAGGTAGCCTGTTCCGGCATATCTCGATTATGTCGCTGACGGCTTCCATCGGCTTGATGGCGGTCTTCCTTGTCGATTTTGTCGACATGATTTTTATCTCGATGTTGGGGAAAGCCGAACTTGCGGCAGCCGTTGGGTATGCAGGTGCGATCCTGTTTTTTACGACCTCTTTCGGGATCGGTATGGCGATTGCCGCAGGGGCTTTGGTCTCGCGCGCCCTTGGCGCAGGTCAGCCCGAGGAAGCACGCAGACGCGCCACAAATTCATTGATCTATGGCGTCATTTTCGGCGCAATCTTTGCCGCCATTGTTTGGTTCAACCTTGGGTATCTTGCGTCGCTGCTGGGGGCGAACGGCACGACACTTGATCTCGCGGTGCATTACTTGCAGATCATTGTGCCGTCGCTGCCGTTCCTAATGGTGGGCATGATTGGTGGCGCGATTTTGCGAGCACATGGCGATGCGCGCCGCGCCATGATGGCGACCATTTGGGGTGGCTTGGTCAACGCGGTCCTCGACCCCATTCTGATCTTCGGGTTGGACCTTGAGCTGACGGGTGCGGCAATCGCCAGTGTCTGTGCACGTATTGTGATTGCAGTCACCGCTTTGCTGCCACTGATACGCCACTATGAGGGCTTTGACCGGCCGACGCCGAATAGTCTCATGATTGATCTACGCCCAATCCTTGCCATTGCGGTTCCGGCGATCCTAACCCAGTTGGCAACACCCATCGGGCAGGCCTATGTCACCCGCGCGATGGCAGAGTTTGGGGAAGACGCTGTCGCTGGTATGGCGATTGTCGCCCGAATGACGCCTGTTGGCTTTGGCATCATCTTTGCCTTGTCCGGGGCGATCGGGCCCATCATCGGCCAGAATGCAGGTGCCGGTCTGAATGACCGTGTCCGCGGCGCGTTCCGTGAGGGACTGCTGTTTACCGGTATCGTTGTTGTCGTTGTTTCCGCGCTTTTCTTTCTTGCGCGTACGGCCATTCAAATGTTGTTCCAACTCGAAGATGGTTTGGCTTTGACGTTGGTATTCCTCTTCGCGGGCCCCTTGTCGCTGATGTTCTTTTTCAACGGTGTGATCTTTGTTGCCAACGCGGCCTTCAACAACCTTGGGCACCCGTTTTATTCGACCATGGTGAACTGGGGGCGGCATACGCTTGGCACAATCCCTTTTGTCCTTGTCGGTGCCGCATGGTTCGGTGCGCCGGGCGTTTTGATCGGTCAGTATCTGGGCGGGGCTGTCTTTGCGGTTGTCGCGATTATTCTGGCAGGCCGGGTCATGGCCAAGCAAGATGCAGGCACCACAGCCGCAGAGCCCTTTGCCCGTCAGGCGCGCCTATTTAGCCTTTTGCATCACCGCCGCTAGGTGACGGTCGACCAGATCACGTTCTGCGTGGCTCAGCTGCTGATGCCGGACATAGACCGGCTGAGCCCGGTCATTAAGAATGGGTGCGTTCCAACCGTCAGTCGTCTCAAAGAAATGGATCACACCGTCAATACCGAAGACCTGCAAATACCCTTGAACAACCACATCCAGATAGCTGAGCAGGATGGGGTGGGCATCGCCGCCGGCGATATGTTCGGGTTTGACTTGATAGACCGCTGTTGTCGCTTTGGCCCCCTCATACTGCACCGCCTCACTGATGTCGTTGCGCAGATAGGCCGCCTCGCGCTGGTCCAAAGCGATCCAGTCGGCGCCGGGGACCTGTGCGACAACGCCCTGAAGCGACGTGCTGTTGTCGGGGATTACCGACAAAAACGCCGCCTTGCGCAGATGCGTCCTTTGCCAGACCCGCCGCCAGCCCGGTAGGATGGCTTTGCGTGGATTGGCATAGTCGTGGGTGGACAGATTGACGAGGCTCCCATAGCCGAAAAATGCAGGATCACTCATTCGCGGGCCCGAAGAACCTGTGCCGGTTTGGCCGCCAGCGGTCGCCACGCAAATGCCAATCCAGCCAAAAGCGAAGCTGCAATGCCACCGCCGACAATCATCAATGCATTTGACCAGATGACCTGATAGTCCGTCTCCATGATAAATCGGGACACCGCCCAACCGCCCAAAATTCCGGCTCCCAAAGCGACGATGCCCGCCGCCAGACCCAAAATTGCGGCCCGCAAGGCAAAGCTGGCGATGATCCGGCGGCGTGATGCGCCCAACGTCTTAAGAACCGCTGATTCAAAGGTCCGCGCCCTTTCACCGGCCGCTGCTGCACCAACCAGAACAAGAAAGCCTGTCACCAGCGTGATCAGCGCGCCGTAACGGGTGGCGGCGGAAATACCACCCACCAGTTCGATCACTTGATCAATCGCGTCTCTGATCCGGATTGCGGTAATGTTGGGATATGCCGTTGCAAGATCGCGCAGGATCTCCGCTTCGGCCTCTTCTTGCGCATAGACGGTCGAGATCCAGCTGTGTGGCGCCCCTGCAAGTGCGCCCTGGTTCATCGCGAGGACAAACCCGATACCGGCATCCTCCCAGCTGACATCACGAAAGCTGGTCACCTCGGCGGTGATATCGCGACCCAAGACGTTGACCGTCATCATATCCCCAAGTTGCAGCCCCATCTCAGCCGCTTCTTCGGCAGCAAAGCTGATTTGCGGGGGACCGGCATAGTCTGCGGGCCACCATTCTCCGGCGGTGATTTCGGTGCCTGTTGGCTGGACGTCTGCATAGGTGATGCCGCGATCACCCTGCACAACCCAATGGCCGCCTGCCACCTCATCCGCTGGCTGACCGTTGATCTGCGTAATGATACCGCGCAGCATCGGCGCGGTATCAACGCGGCTGACGGCATCGTCCGTGTCGAGCCGTTCGCGGAAGCCCGCAATTTGGTCAGGCTGGATATCGACGAAAAAGTAACTTGGCGCCACATCGGGCAGGTCATTGGCGAAAGAGTTGCGCAGATTGCCATCAATTTGCCCCACGGCCGCCAGAACTGTCAGGCCCAACCCAAGTGACAGCACGACTGACGTTGCTTCACCACCGCGGGCACCGATGGATCCAAACGCCAATCGCAGGGCTGGGCGGCCGCGTGATGGTTTGCGTAGCCCGCGTGCGATCCAGCGGATGGTAAAGGCCGCAAGAACGAGAATTGCAAGCGCACCGGCGATGCCACCCGCTGTCCAAAGGGTCAGGTACACCGTTCCCGAAAACCAAATGGCTGCACCGATGAGGGTCGCCAGAAGTGCGGCGATTGCAAACAGATACCGCAAGCCCGGCAAGGTCGCGCTTGCCGAAAAAGCATCGCGAAACAGTGTCGCGGCGCGGATGTCTTCGGTTTTCGCGAGCGGCCACAATGTAAAGACAAGGGCGGCAAGCAGACCATAGACCGCAGCTTCGAACAACGGCGCGGGATAGAATGTGAAGACAGCGGGAATAGGCAAACGCGCCTCGATCAACGGGGCAAACAGGATCGGCAAACCTGCACCGAGCACCAGGCCGATGATGACGCCGACCAGCGTCAGAACGCCAACCTGAAGAAAATAGGTCTGGAAGATCACAGAGCGGGTGGCACCCAATGTTTTGAGTGTGGCAATGACGCTGGTTTTGCTGGCCAAGTAAGCGCGCACCGCCGCTGAGACACCAACGCCACCAACCGCCAATCCAGACAGTCCGACAAGGATCAGGAACGCGCCGATGCGGTCGACGAATTGCTCTACACCGCCAGCGCCGCGCCTGCTGTCCCGCCAGCGCAGCCCGCTGTCGCTGAACTCCGCTTCGGCTTGATCTTCAAGCGCCTGCAAGTCAGCACCTTGGGGTAAATCAAGGCGGTATTGCGTAGAAAAGAGCGTGCCTTCGATCAGCAATCCCGATGCGGCCAGATCGTCGGTCAAGACGACGGTGCGCGGCCCAAGCCCAAAGCCGCCGGCGGCGTTATCGGGATAGCGATCGAGGATTGCACGCAGTGTAAAGTCTTGTTCGCCTAGCCGAAACCTATCGCCGGGGACAAGAGCCAAGCGGTCAGCAAGCACGCGCTCCATCACGCCGCCCTTGTCAGACAACGCCTCTGGCAGAGAGATCGGGGGGTCAAGCGCGACAGTTCCGATCAGGGGGTAGAGGTCGTCAACAGCACGAATTTGCGTCAGGCCGCGTTCGCTATTGCCGTCCCGGTCAACCACCACCATCGAGCGGAAATCAACAGTTTCGGACACCCGTTCAGAGATGCTTTCTAACCACTCAAGCTCGGCATCGCGGGCGAACCGGTAGGTGAATTCCACCTCTGCGTCACCGCCAAGCAAGGCTGCACCATCGCGTTCGAGCCCGGCCGTGATCCCGGCCCGTACCGTGCCGACCGCTGCAATAGCGGCGACACCCAATGCCAGACAGGCAAGAAAGACGCGAAACCCGCGTAACCCACCACGCAATTCGCGGGCCGCAAAGCGGGATGCAATCACCAGGCTCATTCAGCTGCCTTTGCCGCAGGTGCCTCAACCCGGCCATCACGCAGACGCACAATGCGGTCACAGCGGCGTGCCAGTTCATTTGAATGGGTCACCATGATGAGCGTTGCACCATGACGGTCGCGCAGGTCAAAAAGCAGATCAATAATCGCGCGCCCGTTGGTTTCGTCCAGGTTACCGGTGGGTTCATCTGCAAGCAGGATTCGTGGGCGCGGGGCGGACGCCCGCGCAAGTGCCACACGCTGTTGTTCGCCCCCCGACATTTGATTGGGGTAGTGATCAATCCGGTCGGCAAGGCCCACGGCCTCCAACTCTGTCTCTGCGCGCGAAAATGCATCCTTGTCACCCGCCAGTTCCAGCGGCGTTGCGACGTTTTCCAATGCTGTCATTGTCGGGATCAGGTGGAAAGATTGGAACACTACCCCCATATTATCCCTACGAAACAGGGCAAGCTGGTCCTCGTTCATCGCGGTAAGGTCCTGGCCCGATGCCATGATCGTCCCCGATGTCGCCTGTTCCAGCCCGCCCATCAACATCAGGAGCGATGATTTGCCAGATCCACTCGGCCCTACCAGCCCCAGCGTTTCCTCGCGCGCGACATCAATAGAGATATCGTGCAGGATGTTGATGCGCCCTGCATTTCCGTCAAGCGATAGGCTGGCGTCAGTTATTGACAGAATGGGATCGGACATCAGGTGGGCCTCTGGTCAAGTCGCTGTCTTTGCATATGGGGCCATTTCGGGCGTCAGCAAGTTAGGCGCCATGCTTTTGATCACAACAGCGATGGCGCAGGCGGAAACGGTGACAATCGCGGCGCTGGGCGACAGTCTGACGGCGGGATATGGATTGACGCAGTCAGATGGCTTTGTGCCGCAGCTTCAGGCATGGCTGGAAGAGCAGGGTGCGGATGTTGCTGTCATGAATGCTGGTGTTTCGGGCGATACAACAGCGGGCGGGCTGAGCCGGGTGGCCTGGACCCTGACCCCAGAGGTTGACGCGATGATTATCAGTCTGGGCGGTAATGATTACCTGCGCGGCCTTGATCCCGCCGTCAGCCGCGCCAACCTGGACGGAATTCTGTCCGCAGGACAAGAGGCCGGCGTTGATATGCTCTTGGTGGGTCTGTCGGTGGGGGCCAATTATGGCCCCGACTATAAGCAAGAGTTCGAAGCTATGTATGCAGAGCTTGCTACAAAATATGATGTCCCGCTTTATGCCGACTTTGCCGCTGGACTACGCGCGGAGGCCGGAACGCAGGACGGCATGACCGATTTTTTGCAGGCCGATGGTATACATCCCAATGCAGCGGGTGTTGCTGTGATCGTGGCCGCGATGGGGCCTGCGGTGCTCGACCTTATCGCGACAACAGAGTGACCGCATGCCCGGCCGCTTCTTTCTAACAGAGCAGATTGACGGGATCGCCGATCCGCCAAGATTGAATATTGCGCCGGGTGAGGATGTGGTCACACTGACATCGGACGGGGTGCGGCACATGCGGTGGGGTCTGATCCCTGTTGGACGCGTAAATGCGCGGGGGCGTCCGGTCATGGAGACCCTGATCAACGCCCGCTCTGAAACGGTCTTTGATAAATCCGCTTTTGCCGATGTTAAACGGGCGATTGTGCCTGCAAATGGCTGGTACGAATGGACGGGCGAGAGGCGACGTAAACAGCCGTGGCGGATCAGGCACAAAGATGGTGGCCTGCTCTATTTTGCAGCAATCTATGATGTATGGAATGGACCGGGCGGCGTGCAGGTTCATCAGGTTGCGACCGTAACCTGCCCGCCATCGGCGGATGTGCGCGACATCCATCACCGCATGGGTGTGATCCTGACCAAAAGCCAATGCGCACAGTGGCTTGAGGGTGATGATGCGAACGCCAAGCCTCTGATGAAACCGTTTCCCGACGGCCAGCTGATTGTAGAAAAGGCAGATGATGTGGACTGGGATGGCGCGGGACGATAGTCTCTCTGAGCAAACCAACAAATAGGGAGAAAAACATGTCAGTTGCGAAGGTCACCGAGATTATCTCGTCCTCAACAAAATCGTTCGACGATGCAGTTGAAAACGGGATCAAGCGGGCGTCAAAGACGCTCAAGGGCATCACCGGCGCATGGGTCGCAGATCAGAAGGTGACGGTGAAGGATGGCGAGGTCGACGAATACCGCGTTGTTCTTAAGGTCACGTTTGTTCTGAACTAACAAAAATGGGCGCCTGTCGTGGGCGCCCATTTCACAAAATGCTTTAACGATAAATCTGCCTTAGTCGGCGAGTGTCAGGTTCACAGCGCTCTCGCGCCCATCACGACCAGCTTCGATATCAAAGTTGACTTTCTGATCATCCTTGAGGCCGGTGAGGCCGGAGCGTTCGACAGCCGAGATGTGAACGAAAACGTCTTTGCTGCCGCCGTCGGGCGCGATAAAGCCGTAACCTTTGGTCGTGTTGAACCATTTGACAGTGCCTGAAGCCATGTCCTTGTTTCCTTATGTAGCCCGCTCGCGGGAGTGCAGCGGATTGGCTCGGTCAAACGTGATCGAAAGACTGGGCCGAGGAGGAAACAGTGGTCGATTAGTCAACGTTGCCGCGACATTATGGCACATTCGACGCCAAAATTCAAGGAAATCCGGGTATTGTTCGCGTTCGGCGTACAATGGATAGCGAGCGCGCGGAGTCCGCGCGCTACAGCCTTATTTTCTGCTCAGCTTAAGCGAGTGCGAGGTTTACTGCGCTCTCGCGGCCGTCGCGGCCAGCTTCGACGTCAAAAGTTACTTTTTGATCGTCCTGCAGGCCTGTGAGGCCCGAACGCTCAACAGCGGAGATATGAACGAATACGTCCTTAGAGCCGCCATCAGGTGCGATAAAGCCGAAGCCTTTTGTTGTGTTAAACCATTTCACGGTGCCAGTAGCCATCGTGTTTTTCCTTTAGTATCAATGCTGTCCGCGATATTGCGACAGCTTGGCTTCGTCAGTGTCAAGATCGAGAGACTGTAGCCGAAAGGGAAAACAGTGGTCGAGTTGTGTAACGTCTGCACAACCCATGTGAGGCCTAAACCCTTTAATTTCAAGTAAAAGTTTTATGAAGTCCCGCATCGGCGACAATTCGACGATGTCTAGTGAGCGGAATTCATGCGACTGTCCGACCACCTGTTATCGAAGAGGCAGCGTGATTCCATCGTGTAAATGAGGTAAAGTTTCGCCATGCTCGACCCACGTGACAGGCCAGCACAACAGGTGGAACCAATGGTTGCAGCCCTTGCGCGGCACGAGGTGGCCTGGGTGCTGGTCGGTTCGCAGGTCTTGGCTCTGCATGGTGCAGATCTGACCCCAAACGATCTTGATGTCTTGCCAGAGCTGTCCCCGCAGAACTTGCAGCGACTTGCGGCCTGCCTGACCGAGCTTGGCGCCGTTTCAGCTTACCTGGATGGTTGGGGTGGGGCGCGCGGCACACTGGATGCTTGTCGTGAATGGACACCAAAGCCAGCGACCGCCGAAAATCTGGATTGGCTAATGGTAACACCGCTGGGCATGCTCGATGTCGTGATTGCGTTTGCGACTGAACCATACGAACAGGCGATCCGTACGTCGCAACAGATGATGATTGGCACAACAAGTGTGGCTGTGTGCGATCCACGGCGCGTACTGGCATCCCTGGAAGGTCGAAATCGCTCCAAGGACAAAATTCGAAACGAAATCTATTCGGCGATGCGTGCGCGTTTTGGCCTGCCGCCACTGTAACTAGCCGGCCTTTTTTGCCAATATCCAATGCGCGGCAGCGATCACACCGGCCACAGAAAATGCACACAGCGCGTGCCAGCCAAAGTACCACATTTGCCCCGCCGCTGCGTCTTCGGCGTAGGATGCCGCAAAGCGGGTCTTGCCGGTCGTGGCGACCAGATACGCGAGAATCGCAAAGACGCTACAGCCAATGATCCGCCAAGACCCCGATAGCCGCAGTGTCACAACGGCCAGCATCGTGCCGATCACGGCCCCTGATACCAGCACTTGTGTTGCCCACTGCGGGTGCGCCCCTGCAAGGCGTGGAAGATCGACCAGATGGACTATCAGCGCGGCGACCCACGCTGATCCGATGGCCAGTCCCAGCTTCATTACCGCACAAACTTCTTGTGCTTCATCCGCTTGGGTTCCAGCGCGTCTGCACCCAGCCGTGACTTTTTGTCTTCTTCGTAGTCGGTGAAGGCCCCCTGAAACCACTCGACATGTGCGTCCCCTTCGAAGGCCAGGATATGCGTGCAGATCCGGTCGAGGAAGAAGCGGTCGTGGCTGATGACCACGGCGCAGCCTGCAAAGCTGACCAATGCGTCTTCGAGCGCGCGCAGCGTTTCAACGTCAAGGTCGTTGGTTGGCTCATCGAGCAGCAGTACGTTGCCGCCGGATTTCAGCAGTTTGGCCATATGCACCCGGTTGCGTTCACCGCCTGACAAAAGCCCCACTTTCTTTTGCTGGTCGCCGCCTTTGAAATTGAACGCCGAGCAGTAGGCGCGGGAGTTCATTGAGGCATCACCCAGTTCGATGATTTCAGCGCCGCCGCTGATTTCTTCCCAGACGGTCGTGTCGGGGTTAAGCGCGTCGCGCGATTGGTCGACGTAGGACAGTTTCACTGTGTCGCCATATTCCACGCTGCCTTCATCCGGTTCCGCTTGCCCGGTCAGCATGGAGAACAGTGTGGACTTACCGGCGCCATTGGGCCCGATGACACCGACAACGCCGCCGGGGGGCAGATCAAACGTCAGGTTTTCGATCAGAAGCTTGTCACCCATCGCCTTTTTCAGCCCGTCAACTTCGATCACCTTCGACCCCAAGCGTGGCCCGTTGGGGATGATGATCTGGGCGCGGCCCATTTTTTCCTTCTCGGACTGGTTGGCCAGATCGTTGTAGGCGCTGATCCGGGCTTTGGACTTGGCCTGTCGTGCTTTCGCCCCTTGCTGCATCCACTCCAATTCGCGTTGCAGCGTGCGTTGCTTGGATTTGTCGTCTTTCGCCTCCCGCTCCAGCCGTTTGGCCTTGGCTTCGAGCCAGCTGGAGTAGTTGCCTTCGTGGGGGATGCCGGACCCACGGTCCAGTTCAAGGATCCAGCCAGTGATCGCATCAAGGAAGTAACGGTCGTGGGTGACGATGAGGATCGTGCCCTTATAGTCGATCAGGTGCTGTTGCAGCCAGGCGATGGTTTCCGCATCGAGGTGGTTGGTCGGTTCATCCAGCAGCAGCATGTCGGGCGCGTCCAGCAGCAGTTGGCAGAGGGCCACACGCCGTTTCTCACCGCCCGAAAGCGTGGTCACATCGGCATCATCCGGTGGGCAGCGCAGCGCCTCCATGCTGATGTCGATTTGTGCATCAAGGTCCCAAAGGTTCTGGCTGTCGATCTGGTCTTGCAGTGCTGCCATCTCATCAGCGGTTTCTTCGGAATAGTTCATCGCCACTTCGTTGTAGCGGTCCAGAATTGCCTTTTTGTCGGCCACGCCCAGCATCACGTTTTCGCGCACGGTCAGATTGGGGTCCAGTTCCGGTTCCTGTGGCAGATAGCCGACGCGCGCGCCTTCGCCCGCCCATGCTTCGCCCGCGAAATCCTTGTCTTGACCTGCCATGATCCGCATCAGTGTGGACTTACCAGTGCCGTTCACGCCGACGACGCCGATTTTCACACCAGGCAGAAAGTTCAGTCGGATGTTTTCAAAGACCTTTTTCCCACCGGGATAGGTTTTGGACACACCGTCCATGAAATAGACGAATTGATTGGCAGCCATGCTGAACGCTCCGCGAAATGGTTATTTGGCCTTTAGATAGCCTTGGGCGTCCGTCGGGGCAATCGCAGAAGAGGTATAGTCGTCCAGCCATGCAAAAACGGCGTCAGCGGGCATGGGTTTGGCAATCAGAAAGCCCTGCATATTCGTACACCCCAGAGCTTGCAGACGTTCGGCCTGCGCGGCCGTTTCCACCCCTTCGGTGACCATGCGCAGGTCAAGGTCGTTGCACAGGCCGGTCAGGGTGCGATAGACGATTTCCATTGTGGGATCGGTCAGAATGCGCATGCCGATGGATTTATCGAATTTGACGCCCCTGATCGCCAGCTTGGCCAATTGCGCGATCCCGGCGTTGCCGCTGCCAAAATCATCCAGCACGGTGAAGATACCGTGCGAGTCCAACTCGGCAACCGTCTGCACAAAGGGTGTGGCGACAAGGTGATCTTCAAAAACGACGGTTTCCAGAACCTCGACGATAACGTCATCTGGCGTCAGGTTGCGGAACTCCAAACCTGACAGCAGCCTGTGGCAAAATTCAGGATGGGCCAAAAGCTCTGGCGAGGCGTTAAAACTGGTGAGCACGTCCGCGTGTCCTGATATGTTCAGCTGTCGTTTCATGTCGAGTGCGGCATTCATCGCCAGAAAGTCGAGATCCGCCATAACCCCAAGCGATTGAGCAAGAGGCAGCAATTCGTCCGGTTGTATCATGCCGTCGGTTGGGTGTTCCCATCTGACCAGAGTTTCCAACCCCCTGACGATGCCGTGATCGCGGGCCACGACAGGTTGAAAATGAAAGGTGAGGGCCTGCTTGCGGATTGTCTGCAAAAGCGCATCTTGCCGGTTTGACGCGCGGGTGTGGCGGCGATGCAGGTTTGCGTCATAGGCGGCGACGCGACCGCGTCCTGCACCCTTTGCGTCAAAAAGCGCGAAATCTGACTGCCCCAATAGGTCCTCTGCCGTCAAGTCAGCATCGTTTGATAGGGCCGCACCTATGCTGACTTTGCAATGCAGCACTGTGTTTTGCCATGTGATAGGTTGGTCGACGGCAATGCGCAGTGTCTCTGCTATTTTCGTGAGGTCGTTCAATGCATGCAGCCCGCAGCAAACAACGACGAATTCATCCCCGCCGATCCTGGCAACAAGATCAGTCTCGCGGATTTTGTGTCCAAGCCGTTTTGCGATGGCAACGAGGACGGCATCACCCGCAGAATGCCCGTACGTGTCATTGATGGATTTGAATTTATCAAGATCGACATGCAGCACGCCGACGGCGGTCTCGGTTTGTCGCGCGTTTTGCAGCGCTGAATCTAGGAATTGCGGCAACTGCGAACGGTTTGCCACGCCGGTAAGATCATCATGCGCCGCGATATGTGCCAATTCGCGGGTTGTCTCTTCAAGCTGCTGCTCTTTTTCGATCAGCGCAGTGACGTCGCGACTGACCACGATGCCAAAGCGCTGGCCGCTGGGTGTGGTATGAAAGGCTGTGTTGATCTGGTTCCAAAAGACGGTCCCGTCTTTGCGCATGTTTTCAACTAGCTCAAGGGTTTCAGCTCCGGATACAATCTCATCAAGGCGAAAAGCGGCGAGGTCTTGGGCAGAAGGGCGCGCTTCGGGACGCAGGGCAAAGCTGCGCGGGTTGTGGCCAATCATTTCAGACGCCTCGCGGCCCATCATCCGGCAATAGGCCGGATTTACCCACTGTACGATCCCGGACATATCCAGCACGCACAGCCCGTCATTGGCCTTCTGGCAGGCAAAGTGCGCAAATTTCTCATCATCAAGTTCTGCAATCGGTCCGGGTGTCATGGACGGCCGTTGGCGGGTACCCCGCGCCATGGCCAGACCGACAGCAACAATCAAGAGCAGGGCAATGATATCGAACAGGTGTGGCAACAGGCGTTTCGCATTCCGGCAAATCCAAATCACCAACAGTCATAATGATCAGGCCTTCGGGAACCGTTAACACCGCCAGAAAAGTAAGCGTCCGCTAGAGTGGGATGACCATGCCATCCTTGCCTAAGAACAGTGGCCCGTCCCAGTGTTTGCGCACCTCTGCCGTCCAGTGCAGATCGGTAAAGGCTGGGTCGCCATCGGGGACAAAATGATTGAGGGCCAGTTGTTTTGCACCCGCGTCCTGCGCAATCTTTCCGACATCTGCGGCGTCGGTATGGCTGCGCAAGATGTGGGTGCGCAGCCGTTCATCTCCGTTTGTCATCCGCGCGCAGAGCGCTTCGACACCATCGCGTAACATCGCCTCATGCACCAGAAGGTCAGCCCCTTTTGCAAAGGCTGCCATTTCATCCATGTAGGCGGTGTCACCCGACACAACGACCGCTTTGCCGCTGGCCTCAAACCGCAGTGCAAACGTGTCTTTGATCGGGGGGTGCACATTGCGCATCGTTCGTATCGTGATGTCGCCAAAGATGGTTTTGTCTTCGATGACACGGATGTCTGCCAGCGCATCGAAGTCGCAGCGCCCTTCGTCGCGCATCCGCAGGTCGATATCGAACCCCATGCTGTCCTGAAATCCGGCCCAATAGCGATCAAGACCCGGAGGCCCGATGACTGGGATCGTGCGGTTTAGTCCAGCAGTCCATGCGGTATGAAAATAAGGACCCAATTCGAGATAATGGTCAGAGTGCAAGTGCGTGATAACGATCAGGTCAATGTCGGTGAGTGGGACGCCCTGATCGCAAATGCCACGGGTCACGCCCAGACCTGCATCAATCAGGATCGTCTGCCCTGCCATTCGTAATAGCATCGCTGTTGGCATGTTTGATCCAGGTCTGATGGCAGGGCCACCCTTCACGCCCAACAGGGCCAGACTATCGGGCATCACCGTTTCCTTTGTTGCACGGGGCTGCCCTTAACTTTGCCCATCCTGTCGGAATGAGAAAGACCATTCAAAGATCAACTACTCCTAAATCACAGCCCGAGTTTTGACGCGGCTGAATACTCGCCGACGACCACGTTCATTTCGCCCGTCATCGCATTGGCACCGTTGAACATGATCGCCAGCTGTTCATCGTCCAAATCTCCCGTGGTCAGTGCCCGCTCGACGATCGGTTGCAGGGTTGCCCATCGCGCCAAAACGACCTCAAGCCCGGATGAAATGGTTTCGTTTCGCGGCGGAGCGATGCCGACACTTGCGTCGCCATTGTAAAGAATATTCAGTGACACATCGAACATTTCCGCAGCACCTGCCAATTCGGCGACAGCAGTTTCTGTGCTGAGGTTTTGCGCCGCCAAGCAGGTGTTCTTTGACATCCGTTGTGACAGCATCCGCTGGCGGCCCGCGATGTCGATGGCCAAGGCATCGGTCATCAGCAGTTCGGCTTGGTTGGAATATTGCGCAGAAATAATGCTGACGAGCAACTTGGCCATCTCAAGCAGTGGCGCGCTCTGTTCTGCGATCTCTACCACATCGTTTAGAGAACCTTCGCCTGCGGCAACCTTGTCTGCCAATGCTGCAACCGGCGTCCAAAGATTGTTCAGTCTTTCAATGCCGGCCAAAGTTCTCCCGCGCTCTTCTGACCCAATCACGCCAAGATCCGCGTTCCCAAATTCAAGGGCTTGTGTAATTGTTGCGAACTCCTGCGTTGCAGCGGTGAGCGTGGCAAGGCTTCGGTCTGGGTCGATCCCGGCCTGATAGTAACATGCTGCTGCAACCACGCGCTGACTAAGCATCCGTAGTTTTCCAGAGAGGTTGATACGTTCGCTACCGCCGACGTCCTCGACAAAGTTGGTTTGGACGATCACGGCCGTTCGCGTTGTTGAAAAGCTTTTGGCGGTTGCCGGTGCGGTAGCACCGAGCACCATCGCAACCATGATTGCCGCAGGCACAAAAAATTGACGGGTACCACTTTTCAAAGACTTACTCATTACTGTTATCCTTCGGCTGGTCGGCTATAAATCTGTCACTCAATAATGGCGCATTCCAACCATGGGTCGTGCTCGACGAAGTATTCGTTATGCACGTGCCCACCAACAGGTCAGTTTACGATACAACCCAGACGTAGCATTGCCCCAGCGTCATCCAAAGGATTCTGATTGTGCGGTCTGTACAAAAGTACAGTCTATACAGCGCATTAGACATATTCTGGCCACAATCTATGACTGCAAAAGAAAAAGGGCCCTACCACTGGCAGAGCCCTTTCGAACTGTTATGGCGATGATTTATTGGGGAATTTCGCCAGTGATGCCTTCGACATAGAAGTTCATACCGGCAAGGGTCCCATCGTCTGCGGTTTCACCATCCGCAAGCCATGCCGTGCCGTCCTGCTTGTTAATCGGACCGGTGAATGCGTGGTATTCGCCCGTCCGCAAACGCTCGATCATGTCCTCGGCTGATGCTTTTATCTCGGCGGGAACTGCGTCCGAGATTTCACCAATGGCCACCATTCCTGGGCCGATACCGTCCCAAGTATCGGTGCTTTCCCATGTGCCGTCGATCACCGCTTGCGTGCGGGCGATGTAGTAGGGTGCCCAGTCATCGATGATGGATGAAACGCGGGGGAATGGCCCGAATTCAGCCATGTCAGACGCCTGACCAAAGGTCACAACATTGCCAGCGGCCTGTGCGGCGGCTTGTGGTGCGGTTGAATCGGTGTGTTGCAGGATCACATCCGCGCCTTGTTCGATCAGCACGTTGGCCGCTTCGGCCTCTTTTGCAGGATCAAACCAAGTGTAGACCCAGATGATTTTGAATTCGACATCGGGGTTTACTTCAGCTGCATGCAGATAGGCCGAATTGATGCCCCGGATCACTTCGGGGATGGGGAACGATGCGATGTAGCCGACGATGTTGCTTTCGGTCATTTGCCCGGCGATGTGCCCCTGTACGGCGCGACCTTCGTAGAAACGGGCAGAGTATGTAGATACGTTGTCTGCACGCTTGTACCCTGTAGCGTGCTCAAAGCGTACATCGGGGAACTTTTCGGCGACCGCGATGGTCTGATCCATGTAGCCAAAGGATGTGGTGAAAATCAGGTCAGCACCTTGCAGCGCCATCTGTGTCATCACGCGTTCTGCGTCCGGCCCTTCGGGGACGCTTTCGACGAAGACGGTTTCAACCTGATCGCCAAATGCTTCCTCGACCGCAAGGCGGCCTTTGTCGTGTTCATAGGTCCAACCGCCGTCGCCGATTGGCCCGACGTAGACAAAACCAACCGTTGTTGGCTCGTGACCGTCAGCAGCGGCCCCTGTTGCAAGGCCAAGTGCGAGTGTTGCCCCGGCCAGAAGTGTTTTCATTGTCATAAGTTTCCCCTTGGTGGTCTTAGTGTCGCCTCAACGTGAGGCATGGAATGATTGGCCGAGTGATCCGGGCGCACGTCCGGCCCGCATAATAACCAGAACCACGATGGTGGCCAGATAGGGCGCCATAGAAAGATACTCGACCCCGATGGCGGCCCCGGCTGCTTGCAGGTTCAACTGCAAAACAGTCACCCCGCCAAACAAATAGGCACCCAGCAAAAGACGGCCCGGCCGCCAACTGGCAAAGACGACGATGGCCAGCGCAATCCAGCCGGCACCAGCGGTCATGCCTTCGGTCCATTGGGGGACGCGCACAAGGCTCAGATACGCCCCACCCAGCCCCGCACAGGCCCCGCCGAACATGATCGCCAGCATCCGCACCCTGACCACGTGGTACCCCAACGCGTGTGCTGCTTCGTGGTTTTCACCGACGGCGCGCAGGATCAGGCCCGCGCGGCTATATTTCATGAAAGCCCAAACGCCCGCCACGATGATCAGACCGACATAGACCACCGGATCATGTTGAAAGATGATCGGACCGATCACCGGAATGTCGCCCAGCAGGGGGATATGCCAGTCGGGAAATTCAGGCGCTTTAATCCCGATATAGCCTTGCCCCATCAGCGCCGAAAGGCCGAGGCCAAAGAGCGTCAGCGCCAGCCCCGTCGCCACTTGGTTCGAGAGCAGAAATTGCGTCAACAGGCCAAAGACCAGTGACAGAGTTGCACCGCCCACCGCAGCACCCAAAAAGCCCAACCAGGGCGAGGTGGTGCCAACGGCCACGACAAACCCGCAAACGGCCCCCGTGATCATCATCCCCTCAACACCAAGGTTCAGCACGCCCGCGCGTTCAACCACCAATTCGCCGATAGCCGCGAGCAAGATGGGGGTTGCCGCGACCATGAGCGAGGCGAGTAGCAGGATGGGGTTGATGGAAGAGAGGTCCATTACGCCACCTCTCCTTTGCCAAACCGGAACCGGTAGTTCGTCAGCACATCTACCGCCAGCAGGAAGAACAGCAGCATCCCTTGCAGGATCTGGATTGCTGCGATGGGCAGCCCTAGATTGGATTGCGCGATTTCCCCGCCAATATAGGTCAGTGCCATCAACCCACCTGCCAGCAGAATACCGACCGGATGCAACCGGCCCAGAAACGCAACGATTATCGCGGTAAACCCGTAGCCTACGTTGAAGTCGATACTGATTTGCCCGGCAGGTCCTGCCACTTCAAACAGGCCTGCCAGTCCGGCAAGTGCGCCGGAAATACCCATGCAGATCAAAACCAGCAGACCGGGGTTCACCCCGGCAAACCGTGCCGCCCGCGGGCTTTGCCCTGACAGCCGCACGTTGAAACCAAAGATGTGACGCGATAGCGCGATATAGGCCAGGATCACGGCGATGAAGGCTGTGACCACACCCCAATGCATGCCGCTGCCCGCGATAATTTCAAGGTTCGCGGCGCTGTCATATTGCGACAGGTTCCTGCTGCCCGGGAACCCCATGCCATCAGGGTTACGCAACGCGCCCAGCGCCATCGAGGCCAAGAGTTGTTCGGCCACGTAGACCAGCATGAGCGACACCAGAATTTCGTTGGTGCCAAACCGCACTTTGAGCAACCCCGGGATCATAGCCCAAAGCAGCCCGCCCAATGCGCCCGCGATGATCATCAGGGGGAAAATGATGAAACTTTCCATCGGGTAAAAGGCCAATCCAACCGCCGCCCCGACAATTGCGCCAACGATATACTGCCCCTCGGCCCCGATATTCCAAATCCCGGCGCGAAACCCAAACGACAGACCAATCGCGATCAGCACCAAAGGCGCGCCCTTGATCAGGAGTTGCGGGCGATAAAACCACGCAAATTCAGAAAACAACGGATCAAGAAAGATCGTGCGGATGGTCACCAGTGGGTCCTGCCCAAGCGCTGCAAACAGCAACCCGCCAAAGACCATCGTGAGAACAACGGCAACAACCGGGGTGGCAAAAGTCCATGCCCGTGACGGCTGTGGGCGCTTCTCAAGCATGATCATGCGCCGCCCTCCAACTTTCTATGTCCAATCAAACTTCCGCCGGAGGCATTCCTAGCCATCAACATGCGCCACCTCCATGTCATGAGCACCACCCAGCATCAGGCCGATGTCTTCGACGGTCAGTCCTTTGGCGGTGCGCGGAGCGGACAGCCGCCCTTCGTTTAAAGCCGCAAAACGGTCCGAAATTTCCATCAGCTCGTCTAGATCCTGACTGATCACGATCACGGCTGTGCCTTTGGCTGCCAGATCAAGCAGCGCCTGCCGGATCGCTGCCGCCGCAGAGGCATCCACACCCCATGTCGGCTGGTTCACAATCAGCACTTCGGGTGCTTGCATAATCTCGCGTCCGATCACGAATTTTTGTAGGTTTCCACCCGACAATGACCGCGCTGCGTTCTGCGGCCCGGGCGTGCGCACATCAAAGGCTGTAATTACACTTTCGGCGAATGCGCGCGCCTTGGCCCAATGCACGAACCCTTTGGTGGTAAACCCTTCGCGTGTTGTCGCTGTCAATACGGCATTTTCGGTCAGGCTCATATCGGGGGCGGCGGCGTGCCCCATCCGTTCTTCCGGGGCGGCCAGCAAACCAATCTTGCGCCGTGCGTTGGGGGACAGATGCCCAACCGGGTTGCCCTTGTAGGTGATCATCGCTTTCGCCGTCTTCATCTCGCCTGATAGCGCCGCCACCAGCTCATCCTGACCGTTGCCTGCAACGCCGCCGATGCCCAACACCTCGCCTTTGCGGACCTCCAGATTGATGTCGCGCAGGGGGGTGCCAAAGCGATGCGGTGCCATCGCGGCCAGCCCGCTAAGTGACAAGACAGTCTCGCCGGCGGGCTTGTCCGCCTTTTCCGGCACGTGCAGCTTGGTCCCCACCATCAGTTCGGCCATATCGCGGGCAGAGGTGGTGCGCGGATTGCAGCTGCCCACTACTTCGCCCAATCGCAATACAGTGGCGTTGTCGCAAAGCGCGCGGATCTCTTCGAGCTTGTGCGAAATATATAGGATCGCCGTCCCCTCCGCGCTGAGTTGGCGCAGGGTCTCGAACAGGATCGCCACCTCTTGCGGTGTCAGAACAGATGTCGGCTCATCCATGATCAGTAGCTTGGGATCTTGCAGCAGACAGCGGATGATTTCGACCCTTTGCCGTTCTCCTGCTGACAATTCGCCGACGATCCGGTCAGGGTCCAGCGGCAGCCCGTATTGATCCGACACCGACCGCACACGCGCCGCGATTTCGGCCTGTGGCGGCGGGTTTTCCATGCCAAGGGCGATATTCTCGGCCACATTCATCGCATCAAAGAGTGAAAAATGCTGAAATACCATTGCCACCCCGGCGGCCCGTGCGGCGCGGGGTTCGGGTGGCTGAAAGTTTTGCCCTTCCAGCAGCATCGTGCCGCTGTCGGGTTTGACCAGGCCGTAGATTGTTTTCACCAGCGTTGACTTGCCCGCCCCGTTTTCACCCAGAAGCGCATGCACCTCGCCACCTGCAATGTCGAAAGAGACGTCTTTGTTGGCGACCACGCCCGGGTAGGCTTTGGTCAGGCCAGACAGGCGCAAAAGCGGGGCGGTCATGCAGTGCGATCCTTTGTCTGGCTTGCATTGGGTCTGATCATTGCAGTTGCCACGCCCAATGCAATCGCAGAAGGGTGTTTTCCCAAGGTCGGATCACCGATTGGACACGCGATGCGCGAAATCTGCTCTGGCGCATGCCCCAATGCGGCGAGCCTGCTCTTGAAGCGCGCCCATTTCGTGGCTGACCCGATCAATCCGACCGAATGGAACCGGTGCTGAAGCAGCGCATGACAAAGGGCAAGGTCCAGCTCATGGCTATAGGTGAGGATCAGATGGGCGGCCTCCGGTGGGGCATGTTGCACCACGCGGGCAGGAGCAGCGGCGACCAGCGTGCTGATATGCGTATCTGGAAACCGATCCGCATGTGTGTCAACCCATGTGATCTCAAACTCTGGCACCGGCGCGATCACATGCACCAGTGCGCGACCAACATGGCCCGCGCCATAGATCCAGAGCGGGCGTGACTTTGGCAAATCCAGCTGATCTGTAACGTCCCATTGCAGGCTGACGGATCCGCCGCAGCATTGCCCCATCGCGGGGCCCAGCGGGATGCGCGCGGCATGGGTCGTCCGTCCGTCTTGCAGCATGCGGCGCGCCTCGGCCATCGCCTCCCATTCCAGTGTTCCACCTCCGATAGTCCCCGTGATCCTGTCCGCCCAAACCAGCATTTGCGTGCCTGCCTCGCGCGGGACGGATCCTGCGGTTTTGGTCACTGTGATGCGGATCGCGTCTGTCATGCGCGGGTGCGTCCGACGGCGCGCAGGACCTCTTCTGCCGTGGCAGGTGCCTGCAGGTCAGCGTAGTACGGCCCGCAGGCGCCGACGGCGTCCGACAGCGCCAGAAATGCGGATGTACCAAGCATAAATGGTGGCTCTCCCACCGCCTTGGACCGATAGATCGTCTGCGCAGGGTTCGGTGCGTCCCAAAGAACAACATTAAAAACATCGGGCCGGTCCGAGCAGGCCGGAATTTTATAGGTCGCGGGCGCATGGGTGCGCAAACGCCCCTGATCGTCCCAAACAAGTTCCTCGGTTGTCAGCCAGCCAACGCCCTGGACATAGCCGCCTTCAACCTGGCCGATATCAAGGGCGGGGTTCAGCGACGCGCCCGCGTCATGCAGGATATCTGTGCGCAGGATGCGGTTCTCACCGGTCAGAGTATCAATCACCACCTCGGTCACAGCGCAGCCTTGGGCAAAGTAAAAGAACGGTGTCCCGGCTCCCTTGATCCGGTCCCACGACAGGTCAGGTGTTTTATAGAACCCAGTGGCAGACAGGCTGACGCGGTTGAGGTACGCGGTCTGCGCGGCCTCGGCAAAGGTCAGCTCGGTTTTGCCGACCTGAACTTTGCCCTCTGCGAAAACGACGTCTTCCGTGCGCAACTGATGCAGCTCTGCCAGACAGGCGGCGATCCGGTCGCGGATGATATCGCAGGCGTTGGCCACGGCCATCCCGTTCAGATCCGATCCCGATGATGCGGCGGTGGCAGATGTGTTGGGCACCTTGCCGGTGTCTGTTGCGGTGATCTTCACTGCCGCCGCGCCAATGCCGAACCGATGGGCCGCGACCTGCGCGATCTTCTGAAACAGGCCTTGGCCCATCTCGGTCCCGCCGTGGTTCATATGTACAGAACCATCCTGATAGACGTGCACCAACGCACCTGCTTGGTTCAGGTGGGTCAGTGTGAAGGAGATCCCAAATTTGACCGGACTGAAGGCCAGCCCTTTCTTCAGGATCGACTGCCCTGCGTTCCAATCCGCAATTGCCGCGCGGCGCGCGCAATAGTCGGATGATGTCAGCAAAGCCTCGGTCATCTCATGCAGGATGAAATCCTTGACGGGCATGTGATAGGGGGTCGTCTGTATCGCCTGCTTGGGCGAATACTGCCCACCAAACCGGGTGCCGCGCCCCATCTTCTCATGTTCCGAAATACCTTCGGGCGGGCGCGCAGCGTGGGGGGCAGACAGCCCCCCTGCATCCGTTGCATCATAGTAATTGCGCTGGCGGATGGTCACCGGATCCAAGTTGAGCGTGGCGGCAATATGATCCATCACTCTTTCGATCCCCAGCACCCCTTGCGGGCCACCAAAGCCGCGGAAGGCGGTGGCGGATTGCGTGTTCGTTCTAAGCCGGTGGGATGTGATCCGGGCGGTCAGCAAATGGTAGGCATTATCGGCATGCAGCATCGCCCGGTCCGCCACTGGCAGGGACAGATCAAGCGCCCAGCCGCAGCGTGTCATCTGCGTGAAATCAACCCCGGTGACGCGGCCTTCGCCATCGAAGCCCACATCATAGCTGATCTGAAAATCATGCCGCTTGCCCGTGATCATCATATCGTCGTCACGGTCATAGCGCATTTTGCAAGGCTGCCCCGTCGCGCGGGCGGCCACTGCGCACCCCACGGCTAGTGCGTTGCCCTGGCTTTCCTTGCCACCAAAGCCGCCACCCATGCGCCGGACCTCGCAGCGGACGGCGTGCATCGGTACGCCCAGAGCATCGGCCACTTTGTGTTGAATTTCGGTGGGGTGTTGGGTGGAACTATGCACGACCATGTCCCCGCCTTCTTGCGGCAGGGCGAGTGCGGCCTGACCTTCAAGATAGAAATGCTCTTGCCCGCCCATCATGATCTTGCCTTGCAGGCGATGGGGTGCGCTTGCGAGCGCTTGATCGACGTCGCCCTTGGTCCAGATGCGCGGGCCGTCCTCAAAATGGCTGCCCGCTGCCATCGCCTGATCGATGGTCAGGATGGGTGCCTCTTCGCGGTACGTGATCTTGGCCAGCCGCGCGGCCTTGCGGGCGGCCAGATGGGTCTTTGCGACCACCAGAAAGAGCGGTTGGCCAAGGTAGTGGACATCACCGGTCGCCAGAAGCGGTTCGTCGTGAATGGATGGCGAGATGTCATTGCTGAAAGGCAGATCATCCGCCGTCAGCACAGCGACAACGCCCGCTGCATTTTGAACCGGACCGAGGTCCATTGCCGCGACCATGCCACGGGCGATTTCGGACGTCCCGAATGCCAGATGCAACGTGCCTGTCGGTGTTGGCAAGTCGTCGATATAGCGCGCAGCACCGGTCACATGCAGGGCTGCGGCATCATGGGGCAGGGGTTTGGCGACGCTCATGCGCGCACCTCCAGAACCGAGGTTGCCTGCCCTGACAGGTCGGCAAAATACCGGTGCAGCAGGTTGGCTGCGATTTCCAAGCGGTAGGCGGCACTGGCCCGCATATCGGTCATGGGCGTGTAGTCTTGGGCGAATTCCGCCGCCGCCACAGCGATCGTATCATCGGTCCAGGGTTGGCCGATCAAGGCGGCCTCAACCGCGCTAGCCCGGTGCGGTGTGCCCGCCATACCGCCAAAGGCAATCCGTGCATCTGCGACGGTGCCATCGGCCACTGTCAAATTGAAGCAGCCGCAGACTGCCGAGATATCTTGGTCAAAGCGCTTGGAGATTTTATAACACCGCAGGGCGGGTGCCGCACGCGGCAGTGTCACGCCAGTGACAAGTTCACCAGACGTGCGATCCTGTGTGCCATAGGCGATGAAGAACTCCTCCAGCGGGATATCACGGGTTGTTGTGCCGTGCCGCAGATGGAGCGTCGCCCCAAGTGCGATCAGCGCGGGCGGGTTGTCCCCAATGGGTGAGCCGTTGGCGATGTTGCCCCCGATGGTCGCGGCATTGCGCACCTGTTCTGATCCATAGCGGCGGATCATTTCAGCGTAGGACGGATGATCCTTCCGAATAGCGTCCAGCACTTCGGTCATTGTCACGGCGGCGCCGAAACGGATGGTATCATCTGTGACCGTCGTTGCGCGCAGTTCGGCACAGCGGTTCAGAAATGCGACCTGCGGCAAGTCACGCAGCTGCTTCGTGACCCAGAGGCCCACATCCGTCGCGCCCGCCACCAACGTTGCATCAGGGTTGGCGGCGTACCAATCAGCCAAATCGTCAAGTCTGTCGTGCGCGTAGGCTTGGCTATCAACCGCTGGCGGGGCGTCGTTCATCCAAGTAGGAATTGGCGCGTTTTCTGCTGCTTCTGCTGCACGCACGATCGGTGTATAGCCCGTGCAACGGCAGAGGTTCCCCGCAAGGATATCGTCGTGATCGGTCCGCCCCAGCAGGTGCCCTGTTGCCATTGATGCAATGAACCCTGGCGTGCAGAACCCACATTGGGATCCATGTTTTTCGATCATGGCCTGTTGCACGGGGTGTAGCGCGCCGTCTGGTCCGCTGATCCCTTCGACCGTTCGCACCGCTTTGCCATGTAGCTGTGGCAGAAAGAGGATGCAGGCGTTCAGCGCTTTGGCTCCATCCGCATCGGTCACCATCACCGTGCATGCCCCGCAGTCGCCTTCGTTGCAGCCTTCCTTGGTGCCGCACAACGCCCGGTCTTCGCGCAGCCAATCAAGCAGGGTGCGCGTTGGGTCCGCTTTCACCTGCACGGTTTCCCCGTTGAGAAGAAACGTGACGTCCATATTGTAAACCTGCCGCCTTACCCAAGCGTGAGAGGGTGGTCAGATGTCGATGCGGCGTAGACACCTGCCTCTTTTTCGTCCCTCATCAAATCGGGCGGCGCGGCGTTTGGCAAGGCTTTCTTATGAGGGCACCGCCCAAGACGATCTCAAATGCGTAAAGTTTGTGCGCCGTCGGGTGGATTTCAATCCACCCCCCTGTCAGCTTGCGTGAGCCGCGCTCTTTGCGTAGGCGGTCAAATTATCAAGACCGCCGGCCCATCCCTGTTCAATTTCGTGCAGCGTCTCATCGCCAGAGAATGACGAAACCGCGACCGTTATGCTCAGCATCGTTTCCTTGCCTTTGCCTTCCAGCACATAGGTCACAAGGCTGGTTGAGACGGCTTCACCGCCAAAGATCAGGGTTTCGGTAAAGACGGCACGCTCTGGGGCGCTGAGATTGTACCACCGCGTTTCAACTTCGAATTCAGGTGCGTCCGCCGGCCCGCATCTCTGCCGGTCCTGCCCGCCAACCCGAACGTCGGCGACATCGGTGACCAACACCATGTCTGCGTCCGGCGCACCCCATTTTTCGCGGTGTTTGGCGTCAGTGACCAGATCCCACAATTTTGTCGGAGCAAGCGGCAGCGTGCGGTGCAGATCAAATGATTTGGTATCAAGAGGCATGGGTCAGTTCCTTTCCAGAGTTTCGTGGTGAAATGTGCTGCACCATCTATCAGCGAGGGGTTGCGGTCATTTGGCTTGATGTGTCGTCTCAGTCATCAAGGCCCTCAATGCTTCGGGCCAGCGCATCCAGCCGGTCCAACCGGCTTTCCCAGATTTCGCGTTGCCATGCCAGCCAGCCTTGCGCTTCGATCAGAGGGGCTGCCTCAATATGGCAGGTCCGCACCCGTCCTTTTTTGATGGACCGGACGATCCCCGTATTCTCAAGCACTTTGAGGTGGCGCATGAAGGTCGGCAGCGCCATGTCATGCGGTGCGTGCAATTCGCTGACACTGGCGGGGCCAGATGCGAGCCGCTCAATCACGGCGCGGCGGGTCGGGTCGGCCATGGCGCCGAAGAAGCTATCAAGTTGGTTAGTCATAGTGCTAAGTATTGTCGGCATAACGTCGTTTCGTCAAGACACTTAGTGAATTAGCTAACTGAACGCGCTGATCGCCGCTTGCGATGCCGTGTGCATTCGCTACTTTCGCGGTTATGACTGCTGACCCCCGATTCATTCACCTCCGCGTGCACACCGAATACTCTCTTCTAGAGGGGGCTATCCCGGTCAAGAAATTACCCGGTTTGATTGCCGGGATGGGCATGCCTGCCGTCGCAGTGACGGACACCAACAATATGTTCTGCGCGTTGGAATTTTCCGAAGGTGCATCAAAGGCTGGTGTCCAGCCGATTGTAGGCTGTCAGATTGATCTGGGGTTTGCGACGCCCGAGCCGGGCAAGCGGGCCGCGCCTCCGGCACCAATCGTTCTGCTTGCCCAGTCGGAAACGGGTTACATGAACCTGATGAAGCTGAACTCCTGCGCCTATCTGGATGCGCAAGGGCAACTGCCGCAGGTCAGTTTGGATGAATTGGCCGCACATCATGATGGTCTGATTTGTCTGTCCGGCGGCCCTGATGGGCCTGTCGGACGGTTGCTGCGCGAGGGCCAGCGTCCAAAGGCCGAGGAGCTGGTGGATCGGCTGGCCGCGATCTATCCCGACCGCCTTTATATCGAGCTTCAGCGCCATCCCGGGGATGGTTTGCCCGAAGCCGAACGCCTGTCAGAGCGCGGCCATATTGAAATGGCCTATGCCAAAGGTCTACCGTTGGTCGCGACAAATGATGTCTATTTCCCAAAGACGGAGCTTTACGAAGCCCATGATGCCCTGATCTGCATCGCAGAAGGCGCTTATGTTGATCAGCAAGAGCCACGCCGCAGGTTGACCGCCCAGCATTATCTGAAATCACCGCAGGAGATGGCGACCCTGTTTGCCGATCTGCCCGAAGCAATTGAGAACACCGTTGAGATTGCCAAACGTTGCGCGTTCAAGGCCTACAAGCGCGATCCGATCCTGCCCAAGTTTGCCGATGATGAGGTCGCAGAACTGCGGCGTCAGGCAGAGGAAGGGTTGAAGGCGCGTTTGGCTGTGATCCCACATGCCACATCGGTTGAGGAGTACGAAAAACGGCTGGAATTTGAACTGGGCATCATCGAGGGCATGGGCTTTCCCGGTTATTTCCTGATCGTTGCCGACTTTATCAAATGGTCCAAGGACAATGGCATTCCCGTGGGGCCGGGCCGTGGCTCTGGCGCGGGGTCTTTGGTGGCCTATGCGTTGCTGATCACCGATCTTGATCCGCTGCGCTATTCGCTACTGTTTGAACGGTTTTTGAATCCCGAACGTGTGTCGATGCCCGACTTTGATATTGATTTTTGCATGGACCGCCGCGAAGAAGTGATCCGCTATGTCCAAGACAAATACGGGCGCGACAAAGTGGGACAGATCATCACCTTTGGTGCGCTCTTGTCCAAGGCCGCCGTGCGCGATGTGGGTCGGGTTTTGCAGATGCCCTATGGGCAGGTGGACCGCCTGTCAAAGATGATTCCGGTGGAAGGGGTCAAGCCGGTATCGATTGAAAAGGCGTTGGCCGATGAACCGCGCTTGCGCGAAGAGGCCAAGAGCGAGGAGGTCGTGGGTCGTCTGCTGACCTACGCCCAGCAGGTTGAAGGATTGCTGCGCAACGCCTCCACCCACGCCGCTGGTGTCGTGATTGGGGATCGTCCGCTGGACGAGCTTGTCCCACTTTATCAGGATCCGCGTTCAGATATGCCCGCAACCCAGTTCAACATGAAGTGGGTCGAACAGGCGGGGCTGGTGAAGTTTGACTTTCTGGGCCTGAAGACGCTTACGGTGATCGAGAACGCGGTAAAGCTGATCCGCAAGGCGGGCCGTCCGTTAAATGTCGCTGCTGATGGTGCGCAGCTTTATGACGTGCTTGAGGGCTTTGAATACGACATCGGGGCGATCCCGCTGGATGATGAAAAGTCCTATGCGCTTTATTCCAGTGCCAAGACGACTGCGGTGTTTCAAGTGGAATCCAGCGGCATGATGGATGCGCTCAAGCGCATGAAGCCAACCTGTATCGAGGATATCGTGGCTTTGGTCGCCCTCTACCGTCCCGGCCCGATGGAGAATATCCCGACCTATTGCGAGGTGAAGAACGGGCAGCGCGAGCTGGAGTCCATCCACCCGTCGATTGACCACATCCTGAAAGAAACCCAAGGCATCATCGTCTACCAGGAACAGGTGATGGAAATCGCGCAGGTCATGGCGGGGTATAGCCTTGGTGGCGCTGATCTGTTGCGCCGGGCTATGGGTAAGAAGATCGCAGAAGAGATGGCTAAGGAACGCCCGAAGTTTGAAGAGGGTGCCAAGGCCAATGGGGTCGAGCCCAAGAAGGCCCGCGAGGTTTTCGACCTGTTGGAGAAATTCGCCAACTATGGTTTCAACAAATCACACGCCGCTGCCTATGCTGTCGTCAGCTATCAAACCGCGTGGCTGAAAGCGAACCATCCGGTCGAGTTCATGGCCGGCGTGATGAACTGTGATATTCACCTGACGGATAAGCTGGGGGTCTACTTCCAAGAGGTCAAAAAGGGGCTGGGGATCGCATACACCCCGCCGTGTGTGAACCGGTCGATGGCGACCTTTGATGTGAAAGATCAAAAGCTTGTCTATGCGCTGGGCGCGTTGAAAAACGTCGGCGTGGAGGCAATGAAACTGATCGTCGAAGCGCGCGGCGATGGTGAGTTTGTGAACCTCTTCGACTTTGCCCGCCGGGTGGATTTGAAACGTGTTGGCAAACGCCCGCTGGAAATGCTGGCCCGTGCGGGTGCCTTCGACGTGCTTGATCCAAACCGTCGCCGGGTGATGATGAGCCTTGATGCGCTCACGGCCTATTCGGGGGCAATCCATGATCAGAAATCATCGAACCAAGTGTCCTTGTTCGGCGATGCGGGTGAGGATCTACCAGAGCCGCGTTTGATGGGCGGCGAGGATTGGTTGCCTGCGGAACGGCTCGCCGAAGAGTTCAAGGCGATTGGATTTTACCTGTCTGGGCATCCGCTGGACGATTACATGGGACCGTTGAAGCGTAAGCAGGTTTTGACGCTGGACGATGTGATCGTGCGTGCGGGCAAAGGGGCTGCTGTTGTGAAAATGGCGGGTACTGTGTCGGGGCGTCAGGAACGCAAATCGGCGCGGGGCAACCGCTTTGCCTTTGTGCAACTGTCTGATCCCACGGGGCAATATGAAGTCACGATGTTCTCGGACACATTGGAGACAGCGCGGGAACATCTGGAAACAGGCAGCCAGATTGTGCTGACCTGCGAGGCGACGATGGAGGCGGATCAACTGAAGCTCCTGGGCCGTTCGGTCGCGCCGGTTGACACAATGGTTGCAGATGCGGGCGGGGCTGGATTGCGCGTGTTTATTGATGGGCCGGAGGTTATCGGGTCGGTGGCATCCGTTCTGGCGAATGCTGCGTCGGGGACCGTGCGAGCGGGCCGTGGCCCGGTCTATTTCTGCCTGATGGGGGACGGTCTGCCCGGTGAGGTCGAATTGGACCTTGGCGAAGAATTCCCTGTCAATCCGCAGATCAAGGGCGCGTTACGCTCTCTGGGCGGCGTGATTGAGGTGGAGGACGCATGAGGTAAGGTGGATCGTGATCCACCTTACATGCGCAAAATCCCTACCAGTGCGGCGGGCGTTGGTCCGCCAGTGGCACCGTTCCGCCGGCATCCATTTCGCGCGTTGCTTCGCGTTCCATCAACACAGCCAGCCGTCGTGTCGCCTGCGCCAGTTCGGTTTCCTGGCGGGCGACGATGTCTGACAACTCCTCGACCGTTTTGGTAAGGTGAGCGATTTGTTCTTCAAGATGTGTGGTGTCTGACATGGCGGCTGTCTACACCGCTTGTTTGCTTTCGAAAAGAGCAGGCAGGTCGCCCCGCGTTTTCGCATCGTTGATAAGTGTGCCAAAGTCGGCGTTCAGTGACTGCGCGAGTTGGTCGAAACTGTCGATCACAAAGTATGTCGGCTGGACGATGTCGATCCGATAGGGCGTGCGGAATATGGTCGGCAAATCAAACTCCTGCATCAGTGCCTCCCCCGACATTGCATGCGCTGCCTCTGCCGGTGATGACACGATACCGGCGCCATAGGCGCGCAGGCCGTCGGCAGTCCGGATTATGCCGAATTCGACTGTGAACCAAAACAGCCGGAACATATGCCAAGAATGACCTTTCCCCAGCGCCTTAGCTTTTTTGCCGAACCCTTCAATGAACTCGGCATATGCCGGGTTCGTCAGCATCGGACAATGGCCGAACACTTCATGAAAGAGGTCAGGTTCTTCGATGTAGTCCATATCTTCGCGTCCCCGCAGAAATGTCGCGACAGGGAATTTGCGTTGACTCAGCAAGTCGTAGAACTGCGACGGCGGGATGATCGCGGGCACGCCCGTTGCGCCGGCACCTGTGAGCACATACAGCTTTGCGTCGATGTCTTTGACCTGCGGGGTTTTGACGGCACGCAGCCCAAGCTTTGCAACCCCCTCCATGTATTCGGGTGCGACCTTACCGGGCAGGAAAGCCATCTGGCGGGTGTAGAGTTCGCCCCAAACCGCGTCATCTTCGGCCGTGTAGGTGTAGTGGCCTGCGGCATCGGGGGTGAGCGACGTGTAACTGGTATCTTTGGGCATGGCGGGTCTCCTTTGTTGGTAGGATGACCCTAAAATAATCGAATATGCTTATTGAAATGACAGGTTTTTGAGTTTTATTGGCAAGATGATAAGCGAGTTTTCGGCTAAAATGAAATATTCTGATCAAGAGCGCCGGTTGTTGGATGCGATGCAGGCGGATGCGGCGGCATCCCTCGCTGAACTGGCAGAACAGGCGGGCATGGCGACGTCGACTGTGTGGCGCAAGGTGCAGGAGTTTGAGAAACTGGGCTTAATCCGGGGCCGCGTGGCGCTGTTGGACCCTGCTTTGGCTGATGCCAAACTATGCGTCTTTGCCACGGTCCGCCTTTCTGATCATTCTGAGGACGCGATTGCGGGTTTCGCCTCGGTCATCCGCAGCCACAGCCAGATCATGGAGGCGCATGCGATATCGGGCACCGCCGATTATATGCTCAAGATCCGCTGCGCTGACGTGGACGGGTATGAGGCGTTCATGACCCATCACCTTTTGCGGTCGCCATACGTCAAATCGGTGGTCTCGTCCTTCAGCCTGAAAGAGTTGAAATATACGACTGCATTGCCCCTGTGACATTGCCGGGTTAAACGGCGCGTGAACGTGAAAGACTGGCAGGACCAACCCAATGGCCAAGATCAAGAAGCAACCGCGCCCCAAGGCTCAGACGCCCAAGGGCTTTCAGGATTATTTCGGCGCTGAGGTGACCCAGCGCACCGAGATGCTGGCCAAGATCGCGGCTGTTTATCATCGCTATGGGTTTGACGCGCTGGAAACCTCTGCTGTGGAAACGGTCGAGGCGCTGGGCAAGTTCCTGCCCGATGTGGATCGCCCGAACGAGGGTGTTTTTGCGTGGGAGGAAGACAATGATTGGCTGGCCCTGCGCTATGACCTGACCGCCCCTTTGGCCCGTGTTGCCGCCCAGTATCGCAACGATCTGCCCAGCCCCTATCGCCGCTATGCGATGGGCCCTGTATGGCGCAATGAAAAGCCCGGACCGGGCCGCTTTCGCCAGTTTTATCAATGTGATGCGGATACGGTTGGGGCGTCGTCAGTCGTGGCCGACGCCGAGATTTGCGCGATGCTGTCGGACACGTTGGAGGCCGTGGGGATCGCGCGCGGCGACTATGTGATCCGGGTGAATAACCGCAAGGTTTTGAATGGTGTGATGGAGGTCGCGGGCCTCTCTGGTGATGACAAAGAGGCCGAACGCGGGATCGTGCTGCGCGCGATAGATAAGCTGGATCGGCTGGGGCCAGACGGCGTGCGGGCGTTGTTGGGTGAGGGCCGCAAGGATGCCAGCGGAGACTTTACCAAGGGCGCTGGGCTGAATGATGAGCAGGCCGAGGTCGTGATGGGTTTCATGGCGGCCAAGCGCGATACTGGTGCCGCAACCGTTGCGCGGTTGCGCGAGCTTGTGGCGGGGTCCAACATCGGTGGTGAAGGTGCCGCTGAACTTGAAACCATGGCAGAGCTTTTGGATGCGCAAGGTTACACTGCGAACCGGATTGAGATTGACCCATCCGTCGTCCGTGGCCTGGGTTACTACACTGGCCCCGTCTACGAGGCTGAACTGACCTTTGAGATCAAAGACGAAAAGGGCCGTCCGCGTAACTTCGGCTCTGTCGCTGGTGGGGGCCGTTACGACGACCTCGTCAAGCGGTTCACCGGGCAGGAAGTGCCTGCTACGGGTGTCTCGATTGGTGTGGACAGGTTGCTGGCCGCCTTGCGCGCCAAGGGTCAGATGGATCAGGCCGCCGTCGGCCCGGTTGTTGTCACGGTCATGGATCGTGACCGCATGGCGGACTATCAGACCATGGTGTCGGAGTTGCGCAATGCCGGTATCCGGGCCGAGGTTTATTTGGGGAACCCGAAGAACTTTGGAAATCAGTTGAAGTATGCGGATAAGCGCAACTCTCCGGTCGCGATTATTGCGGGCAGTGATGAATTTGATGGCGGCATCGTGCAGATCAAGGACTTAGTTCTTGGGGCCGAGATTGCCAAGAACGCGACGCTGGAAGAATGGAAAGACCGCCCCAGCCAATACGAAGTGCCGCGTGATCAGATGATCGCGAAAGTGCGCGAGATTTTGGATGGGAGGGCTAGCTGTGGACTTGCTGAGTATGCTGACTGATGCCTTCTCCTTGCCTTGGTGGTTCTGGGGCATGCTGTTTGGTTTCGCCTTGATCATCGCGGGAGTCATGCTTGTGATGTGGCCGGTTATCGCATCTGGTGCTCTGCTGATGGTCTGTAGCTGTGTTGGTGCCTTGTGGAGGCAGTCTTGATGTCATCCTCTCCTGAAACCCTGACCGAGGCCCGCCGCCTGCGCGATCTCTTTGCCGCCAAGGGCGCACAGGTGATCAAGGCCGACGTCCTGCAACCCGCCGACACCCTGCTTGATCTTTATGGTGAAGATATCCGTGCGCGCGCTTACCTGACCTCGGACCCGTTGCGTGGTGAGATGGTGCTGCGTCCTGATTTTACCGTGCCTGTCGTCCAGATGCATATGGAAAGCCGCGCTGATCCGGCGCGTTATGCCTATGCAGGCAAGGTGTTTCGCAAGCAGGAAAGTGATGAGACCCGCGCGAATGAGTATGTGCAGGTGGGCTATGAGGTGTTTGACGGCCAGAACCCCGCCGCCGCCGATGCCGAGGTGTTTGCCGCGATTGCCGAAGGCTTGGCAGGTCTGCCTGTGCGCGCGGCGACCGGTGATATCGGTGTGTTGATGGCTGCCGTGCGTGGCCTGCGCACGACCGATGATCGCAAGGCGGCGCTATTGCGACATATCTGGCGGCCAGGCCGGTTTCGCACGCTGATGAAGCGGTTTGGATCGGGCAAGGTCACGGCCAAACGTGCGGCCCTTTTGGCGGCGGATGATCCTTTTGCCAAGGCAGGCCCCGATATTGGGTTGCGCAGCCGGCGTGAGGTTGCGGCCCGCATCGAGGCGCTGCGCGCTGATGCTGCTGCCGCCCCGATTGCCGCCGAAGAGATTGCGCTGATTGATGCCATCCTTGGGCTACGTGAAACGGCCACAAATGTGCTAAGTACCTTGCGCGATATCGCGGTGGATATGCCTGCGATTGGCGATGCTGTGGCAGGCATGGATGCGCGGTTGGATGCACTTTCGGCGCGGGATGTGGACGTGGATACGCTTGATTTTGAAGGCAGTTATGGCCGCACGTCGCTGGAATATTACGATGGCTTTGTCTTTGGCTTCTATGCGACCGGTCGCCCCGATCATCCGCCTGTGGCCACGGGCGGGCGCTATGACGCGCTGACAGCGCGACTGGGGGAGGGCCGTGCGGTGCCTGCTGTGGGGGGCGTGATCCGCCCCGATCTGGCGTTGGGGTTGCGGTGATGTTGAAGCTTGGTGTGCCCTCCAAGGGCCGGTTGATGGAAAAGACCTTTGATTGGTTTGGTGCGCGCGGCATTGGTCTGCGCAAATCCGGGTCTGATCGTGAATATGCGGGTGCCGTTGACGGGATTGACGGGGTTGAGTTGGTTCTGTTGTCGGCTGGGGAAATCCCGCGCGAGTTGGCTGCGGGCAATATCCATCTTGGTGTCACCGGGTCCGATCTGGTGCGCGAAAAGCTGGCCAATTGGGACAGTCAGGTCGCGGAACTGGCCCCGATGGGATTTGGCGGCGCTGATCTGATTATTGCCGTGCCGCAGGCGTGGGTCGATGTCTCGACCCTTGATGATCTGGATGCCGCCGCCGCCGCATTCCGCCGCACGCATGGGTTCCGGCTGCGGATTGCGACCAAATATCACCGGTTGGTCCGTGAGTTTTTGCGCGAGCAAGGCGTTGCGGATTACCAGTTGGTCGATAGCCAAGGGGCGACCGAAGGCACCGTCAAGAACGAGACCGCAGAGGCGATTGCAGATATCACATCCACCGGAGAGACGTTGCGCGCCAATGGTCTCAAGATCCTTGATGACGGGTTGATCCATGCGTCGCAGGCGACGCTGTTTCGCGGGCGTCGGCGGGATTGGACAGACGCGCAACGCAAGAAGCTCAAGGCGTTGACGATGGTGCTGGGCGTTTAGGCCAGCGCGGCTTTCGCACCGTCGCGGCATGCATCATGCAATGCTGCTGTCTTATGCTTGGCTTGCGTCAAACTTTCAGCGGCATCTGTGCCTGAGACGGCTGCTGCCGCCATTGCGGCCATGCTGTATGTCGGGACTTGCGTGATCCCTTTCAGTGCCTGACGGCATAACGCGTGAACCGCCAGATAATCGAGGTGACTGCCCAAAAGCCCGGCGCCGCGTTCTGCGCCCCCGTTCGCGTTACTTTCGCAGGCATCGGCGTCTGTCGACAGAAATGATCGGCAAATCATCGGGCGCGCCTCATATGCGCGGCAACTGCGGGTGTCGGGGTCCAATGCGGGACAAGCTCTGGCGTGCCAAGCGCGCCCATCGGGCTGGCCTTCGAGCGGGGAAACCGCCGCGTGAAGTTGCGTTGCCTCAAATGCGGTAATCACCCCGCCTTCGCCGTCCGTCAGGATGCAGCAAAAGGCGCAACCCTGCTTGCAAGCGGCGTTTTTGACCACGTCGGGTGGCGTCTTGAGGATTTCATCGCGCAGTGCGGTCCCAATGCGCCATGCCGTCCGGCCACTCGCCATCTCAAACACCACGTCTTTGATTGGCATTTCATATGCATGCGCGGTTTGCAGGTATGACGTCAGAGTGCGTTTTGCCCGCACCTCCATCGTTTGGCTGACGCCTTTAAGCTTTGCGCGTGCCACGCGTTTAGCCAGGTCTTCTATTGTTAGCGGGCCGGATTTGTCGGTCTTTTGTGCCTGCCTGCGTTCTGCGCGTGTCGATGGTGGTTTCATGGTGAAGCGTCTTTCATTGTGTCTTTAGCCCTTCGCGCAGAAAACGCCGCAGGATTTTGCCGGAAGCGGATTTCGGGATCTCATCGACGAAGTGCACCTCATGCACCTGTTTATAGTGTGCGAGCTGGGTAGCAAGATGCGCTTTGATCGCGGCCTCGTCCGGGGCCGGATCGCCGGTGACAACGAAAGCGATGGGTAACTCGCCCGCCTCGTGATCTGGTTTGCCGATCACGCCTGCATCCGTGATGCCTTCCATCGCAACAAGCGTTGCCTCCAGTTCTGCAGGGGCCACTTGGAAGCCTTTGTATTTGATCAGTTCTTTCAGGCGATCGGTGATGAACATATAGCCGTCGGCATCAATCATGGCGATGTCACCTGTCTTGAGCCAGCCGCCCTCTGCCAGCGTTTCTGCCGTGGCTTTGGCGTTATTGAGATAGCCTTGCATGACTTGCGGGCCCTTAATCCACAGCTCGCCTTCTTCGCCTGCGGGCAGGTCCGCGCCGCTGTCGATATCGACGATCCGGCACTGGGTGTTGGGGAGCGTTTGCCCCGATCCGCCAGAGCGCGGCGCGTCGTGCGGCGTGGCGTGTGAAACAGGCGCAAGTTCGGTCATCCCATAACCTTGCAGGCAAACGCAGTTCAGCCGGGACGCGACGGCGTCTGACAGCTCTGCCCCAAGCGGTGCTGCGCCGGAAAACACCTGTTTGACGGAAGAGAGATCATAGTCATCGACCAACGGATGTTTGGCCAGAGCGAGTGCGACGGGGGGCACGATCCACATGCGTTGCGATTTGTGATCCTGACAGATTTGCAAAAACAGCGGCAGATCAAAGCGCGGCATCGTGACCAGCGCCCCGCCACCGCCAAGGTGAATATTCATCAACACGGTCATGCCGTAGATATGAAAGAACGGCAGGAAGGCTGCGGCGACCTCTCCGGGTTGGAAGTCGGCGGCAGCGATGGTTTGATCTACGTTGACGACCAGATTGCGGTGCGACAGCATCACGCCTTTGGGCAGGCCTGTGGTGCCTGACGAGTAGGGCAGAACCACCGTGAAATCGTCAAGATCGACGGGGATTTGTGCGGTCATTGGATCACCAAAAAGGGCGGCGTATTCCGCTGTGCCGATGGCGATGACCGGGATGTCGCCGGCGTCTTCTTTTGCGTTTTCCATAAAGTCGGGGATGGTGATCAGCAGTTCTGCGCGCGCATCTCCGATTTGATGTCCGACCTCGTGTGCGGTGTAGGTGGGGTTGAGCGTTGTGATCGTGCCCCCAGCCCAAGCCACCGCATGAAAGACGACGCAATAGTCAGGGATGTTGGGGGCCATGATCGCGACGGTGTGCCCTGCGCCAAACCCTGCGGCGGTCAGCCCGCCTGCCATGCGTTTCACTTGATCCATGAAATCCGCCGCCGTCATCGTACGGCCCGACGGACCGTCGGTCAGCACGATGTCATCGGGACGGTTTTCGAGGCCCGCAAACACGCGCTGCGTGATTGAAAGGTCTGTGATGGCGACGTCGGGGAACGGGCTGGTGAAAATGGTCATGGTGATCCTCCTGCAAGGATCATGGCACAGGACTTAGCGCACACCAATCGCGGCGAGCGCTTTGGACAGTTCCGGGGGCAGCGCTTCTTCGTCTTGCCGCCCGTCTGGCAGGTCGCGCGGGGCGTCGGCGACGTTCAGGTAACGCCAGCCTTGGAAGGCGCGTTTGGGTGTCGCCTCGACCCGGATCAGCCCTGGTTTGCATGTGATTGCGCAGCGGCGGATGCCGTCGGCAGAGAGGTATTCATCAAGCCGCAGGATAGGTTGGCGGCACAGGATCACGCCTTTGATGACCCAGAAGATCGACCCGCCATTGAGGATTTCATCGCCGCGCTTGGGCCACATCCGGGTGATGTGGCGCGGCAGCCCGTCGTCAGACTGCGCACGTTTGGTCGCTTGCCATGCCGCTAACCCGGCGACGTCTTCGGTGCCGACGGATAGTTTGAGCATGTGGACAGTTTTCGACATCAATCCCCCCGGGATGCACAACATGTAAGCCGCTCTGAGTTGTAATCAACACATCCAGCGAGAAAGGTTTATGTGGTGTATGTGTTGAGATCAACCACTATATGTGGTAGCGTCACGGCCTGCGGCGATATTGACCCGATTTCGCCATTCCAAAGTGATACCCCACCCCGTAAGATGCAGGCCTTGCCTGCTGCCATTAGGAGATTCCCTGCCATGACCGCGTTCTCAGCCCCTATTGCCGAACAGATTTGGGACATGAAGTACCGGTTCAAACAAGCGGATGGCACCCCGATTGATGAAACGGTTGAGGACACTTGGCGCCGCATCGCCGGGTCATTGGCTGCGGTCGAGGATGATCCAAAGGCGTGGGAAGGCAAGTTCTACGACGCTTTGGCTGATTTCAAATATCTGCCTGCGGGCCGGATCACGGCAGGGGCAGGCACCGCGCGGTCGGTGACCTTGTTCAACTGCTTTGTCATGGGCACGGTTCCTGACAGCATGGGCGGTATCTTTGATATGCTCAAAGAGGCCGCGCTGACGATGCAGCAGGGGGGCGGCATTGGTTATGATTTTTCCACCATTCGCCCGAAAGGTGCAGACGTGAAAGGCGTGGCCGCTGACGCCTCTGGCCCGCTGTCATTCATGGATGTGTGGGACGCGATGTGCCGCACGATCATGTCCGCCGGGTCGCGCCGGGGGGCAATGATGGCGACGATGCGCTGCGATCACCCCGATGTTGAGGATTTCATCACCGCCAAATCGGACGCCGCTCGGCTGCGCATGTTCAATATGTCTGTGTTGATTACCGATCCCTTTATGGAAGCGGTGAAGGCAGACGGGTCGTGGGATCTGGTTTTCAACGGTGATATCTACCGCACTGTGCAAGCGCGTGAGTTGTGGGACGCGATTATGAAGTCGACCTATGATTACGCCGAACCCGGCGTGATCTTTATCGACCGCATCAACCAGATGAATAATCTAAACTACTGCGAGACGATTGCGGCGACGAACCCTTGCGTCACAGCAGATACCTGGGTGCATACCACCGCTGGGCCGCGTCAGGTGGCTGATCTGATTGGACGACCATTCACTGCTTTTGTTGATGGCAAGCCCTATGACAGCGGCCCGCAAGGTTTTTTTGCAACGGGTCATAAACCGATTTTGGAAGTCGCGACCCGCTGTGGTCGCGTGTTGCGATTGACGCCGGATCATTTGGTCCGTCAGGTCAGCCGTGCGACCCGCTACAAGCTTGAGACGACGTGGACTGCGGCGCAAGATTTGCGCCCTGACGACGAAATTGTTTTGCATAACCATGCAGATGCCGCTTGGGCGCAAAACGATCCCGAGGCTGAGCAGGGTTATCTGTTGGGCGCGTTGATCGGGGATGGCGTGATCCGCGATGACAAGACATTGCTGAGCGTTTGGATGGCCGACCCTTGCGCGGATGGATCGCTGCCTGCTGGTCCGTCAGCGATGATGACGCATATTGAAACGCTGTTGTCAGCGATGCCGCACCGCGCAGATTTCGCGGGCTGGCAGGCGATTGCCGCGCGCAATGAATACCGGATTGGCACAACAGCGCTGCGCGATTTGGCCGCCCGCTATGGTTTGGCGCGGGGACATAAGACGGTGACTCCGCAGATCGAGAAGGCAAGTGCTGGTTTCACGGCTGCTGTTCTACGTGGTTTGTTTGATGCAGATGGATCTGTGCAAGGCACGCAAGAAAAGGGCGTGTCCGTGCGCCTGGCCCAATCCGACCTGCCGTTGTTGCGGGCTGTTCAACGGATGCTGGGGCGTCTTGGGATCAATGCGGTGATCTATCAAAACCGCCGCGATGCGGGGCAACGAGAATTGCCCGATCAACGTGGTGGTATGGCCATGTACCCCACCAAAGCACAGCATGAGTTGGTCGTTTCGGGTGCGAATCTGTCCGGTTTTGAACAACGCGTTGGTTTTGTGGATACCGATAAGTCAACGCGTCTGACAAATGCGTTGGGCCGCTACAAGCGCGCAGCCAATCGCGAGCGTTTTGTAGCGCGCGTTGTCGATGTGCGCCCGGTGGGCAGCGCGGATGTGTTTGATGTGCAGGTTCCTGGCGTGAATGCTTTTGATGCAAATGGGCTTTACGTCCACAATTGCGGCGAACAGCCCTTGCCGCCTTATGGCGCATGCTTGCTGGGCTCTATCAATATGGCGCGTTTGGTTGCGGACCCGTTTGAGGATGCCGCTGCATTGGATGAGGCGGCGTTGACTGATTTGGTCGCCACGGCCGTCCGCATGATGGACAATGTCGTGGATGCCTCGCGCTTTCCCCTTGAGGCGCAGAAGGCGGAGGCCAAAGCCAAACGCCGCATTGGGTTGGGTGTCACCGGCTTGGCAGATGCGCTCTTGATGGTTGGTTTGCGCTATGGGTCCGATCAGGCCGCGGCGCAGACGGACAAATGGATGCATCAGATTGCCCGCGCGGCCTATCTCGCGTCGGTTGATCTTGCCAAAGAGAAGGGTGCCTTCCCGCTGTTTGACGCCGAACAGTTCCTTGCCAGTGGCGCCATGCAGGCGATGGACGCGGATGTGCGGGATGCGATTGCGGAGCACGGTATTCGCAACGCCTTGCTGACTTCAATCGCGCCCACAGGCACGATCAGCCTTTATGCGGGCAATGTGTCATCCGGGATCGAGCCTGTGTTTGCCTACGCCTACACCCGCAAGGTTTTGCAAAAAGACGGCTCGCGGACCGAGGAAGAAGTGGTCGATTACGCCGTGCAGATGTGGCGTGATCTGAAGGGTGACGCGCCTTTGCCGGATTATTTCGTCAATGCCCAAACGCTGGCCCCGCTGGACCATGTGCGGATGCAGGCGGCAGCACAGAAATGGATTGATTCCTCGATTTCCAAGACGATCAACTGCCCCGAGGACATCAGCTTTGATGCGTTCAAAGAGGTCTATATGGCCGCTTGGGATCAAGGCTGTAAGGGATGCACGACCTACCGGCCTAATGATGTGACCGGGTCTGTGTTGTCAGTGTCTGAGGAGGCATCGCCATCCGAAGTGCCCGCCCAAATCACGACGAGTGATGAGGGGGCCGAGGTCGTCTACATGTCCGAGCCGCTGGACCGTCCGCAAGAGTTGGAGGGGGCGACCTATAAACTGAAATGGCCCGACAGTGAGCATGCCATCTATATCACCGTGAATGATCTTGTGATTGCAGGACATCCGCGTCCGTTTGAGGTGTTTATCAATTCCAAAAACATGGAGCATTTTGCGTGGACCGTGGCGCTGACACGCATGATTTCGGCGGTGTTCCGGCGCGGGGGTGATGTGTCGTTTGTCGTGGAAGAGCTGAAGGCGGTGTTTGATCCGCGCGGAGGCGCATGGATGCAGGGCAAATATGTGCCGTCGATTTTGGCTGCTATCGGTGGCGTGATCGAAAAGCACATGATCGCCACCGGGTTTTTGGCAGGCGAAGGCATGGGGCTGAAGGCGGATCCGCAGGCCGATGTGGTTGCGATCAACGGCGCGCCGCGCGGCAAGGCCTGTTCGTCTTGCGGATCTTACGAGTTACGCATGGTCGAGGGATGTATGACTTGCGGGTCTTGTGGCTATTCTAAGTGCGGCTAGGCCTGGAATGGCGTGCGGCAAGTGTGGGACCTCGCATAACTTGGCCACTTAGGGGTGTTTTTTGACCACTCCACACGGATCAAATGACCATCGATCTTTATGAGATCGGTGGTTTTTTAATGTTTTCAGTGACTTGTGGGTTTTCTGCTTGTCGGCCGTCTGCGCCATAGGCGTTTTAGACGCCGCGCAGCCACGGGCTTGCATTGCTCCCTCGTTTGTTCACTAAGTGTACCACAGGTTCCGGAACCTTTCATATCACATCTGCTCGGTGGTCGTTGGTCGTCGGGTGAACGCGCAAGGTCGCCTTTGCGCTATGAAAGGATTCCCACATGACCCGATCCCAAACTACCATTCCGTTTCACAATCTTACCTTCCATGACGACCAACCCAAACTGCGGGATGTCGAGAAGCGTCTGACGAATTTTCTGAAGACATCCCGCGAGAATGCTCAGCGCGCTGAGATCGCGGCGGGTCGCATGACGGATGATGACCGCGTGTACCCGTACGACTTGGTCGATGACGCCGACAAACAGCGGATCAAAGGGCGCGCCATTTGGTTCCTCGAGCGACAGCAAGCTGCGTCTGGTATGTCACATCTTTCTGCAGAAAACCGCGTTAGGCTAATGGCCCTCAGAGGTGGGCTGCCGGTTGCCCGTGTTGCCACGGAACATGAGGCTGATGAGATCGCCGCAGAACTTCATGCTGAGATGCCTTGGATGTCTCAGGCGACCGAGGCCGTTTGGTATGGCCTACGCGCATCGGCAAGGGAAGGGTTGCCCGGATTGCGCTTCAACCCGCTTGTCTTGGTCGGCTCTCCCGGGATCGGCAAAAGCTATTGGGCCCGCCGTCTGGCGCATCATCTGGCGGTGCCGACGACCATGATTGATGCGACTGGTGAACCAGCCACGTTTGCACTCGTCGGCTCTCAGCGAGGGTGGTCTACCGCAACACCAGGCAAGCTGATGCAGACGGTTTTACGCGATCGACACGGCGGGCCATTGGTCATCGTCGATGAGGTGGAAAAGGCGGGCGATGTTCACTCAAGCAGAGGCACGCGTCACGCGCTGACCGACGCGGTCCTGCCGCTGCTGGAACGCATGACGGCGGCGACGTGGGAATGCCCATTTTTTCAGATCAAATGCGATATGTCCTGGGTGAACTGGGTGATGACAGCCAATAGCCGCCAAGGCTTGCCTGAGCCCTTGCAAAGCCGTTGCCAGGTCTTGGACCTTCCGGACCTGACGACAAGCCAGCTGCGGCAGTTTGCAGAGACTGAAGGCGCGCGTCGGGGTTTGCCGGATCCTGCAATTGAAGCCTTAATGGATGTCTTCGACTGCGGGGCGATTGCGCACGCCGGTTTGAGCTTGCGGACAGTCAGTCGCATGCTCGACCGCGCCCAGACGCTGGCCTGCCAGCCAATGCTGAACTGAGGTCGCGTAATGAATTATCAAACCATTCCGTACCATACCGGTGACATCGCCATTTTGGCTGATCTCCATTATGACAGCTATCGCCGCTTCTCCCTACACCCCATCAATCAATGGGCTCTGCAAGACATCGCCTGGAACGCCGATGCCCTGATCCTTGCTGGCGACCTGACCAACGGGCCAGCTGATCGCTGGGCGCAGGTGATCCAGTATCTATCCGAGTTCATTCTGCCAGAGCGGATTTACGCGCTACCTGGGAATCACGATTATTACGACGCACACCTGACCGACGACCATAAGCTCGAAAGGGTAGCGAAGAACGCTGGTGCGCATTTCGTACAGAAAACAGCCTTGCTGCATGGTGATACGCGCATCTTTTGTTGCACTTTGTGGTCGGATTTTAACCTATCTGGTGAGCCATCCATCGCCATGCGCAATGCTGACTTACTTATGGCAGACTATGACATGATCGGAGCCCCCCTGGATCCCAGCAGTCCCATCGACAGTGTCCCAATCATGCATCGAGAGCGTCGATTGAAGCCCAGAGAAGTTCTTCGCGTTCATTGGGACCATCGTTCTTGGCTCACGCGCAGTCTGGCGAGCCAACATCCGACGGGAGCAGACGGCAAAACGGTCGTTGTCACACATCACGGCCCTCATCCTGCCGTCGCTGGTGAGATCGACACGCTTTCTTCTGCGTTCCACTCAGACATGAGTGAACTTCTCATTCAGTATCGGCCAGACGCATGGTTTTTTGGCCATTCTCATCGACGGCTTCGCGCGAAGGTTCAAGGCACGGATATCAGGAACGTGTCCGTTGGATACGCGGGTGAGTTGATCGATGAGTCAGTTTCATATTTGAGGGAAGCTTGCTTGTGGAAAGCCTGATCAGAACGGCGCTTGCGCTTCGATTGGTACGCTACTTTCTGCGCTAGCAGTATGTTGTTTTTCCACAAAGATGGCGGAAAATAGTCATTCGCTGCGGTTGCATAGGCCTTTGGATACTTTAGCAAAGCGGACATCCATGATCCTATTGGACTTAAACCAGTTTCAATGCGCGTCTTAGTCTGGTGCGCCAACTAGACTGAGGTGAGCTTGATTAAATCCTTTGAGCCCGGTGTGCGACCATTTCGATCTTTCCAACTGGGATAGATTTTTCCGTCAAGACTCAAGCGAACGATCGCCTGTCCAAGTTCTGTTCGTTTCAAAAATAATGTCTGTTGAGCCAGAGCACACAATTCTTCAAATTGGATGCCACCATGATGAGCACCCAGCAATGTCGTCAAGACTTCATGAGCCGTATCTTGATGTCGCTTGCGCGCCCTCAGGTATGGACCTCTTATCTCCAGTGGTTCGTCAAGAGCATCGAACAGACCCGGTCCGTTATCACTCGTGGACTTTGTATAAATTGTTCTGTCGTGCTCAGATAGAGCGCCATATTCTGCCGACCTCATAACCTCCATCCCAGCGGGATGGTTGGTCGCATAGGCCAAACTAAAATGTATCTGATCTTTGTCGGGGTTGTGGACTGGCGATATTGCAAAGCCTCACATGCTTTCTCAAGGCGATGCTCCAATACATAGGCATGCACTGTTCGACCGGTCTGCGCCTTAAACGCCCGGGTGAACCAACTGGGACTCATGCAGGCCACGGCGGCCAGATCACTCACCGTCATCCCAGTGGCCAAATACATGTGGATGTACTCAATTGCTCGATCAATACGCTTGTCCGTGCCGCGCGTTGAGGGCGCCTTTTGATTTGGCCCGGCAAACGCCATCGCGCGTGCTGTCATCGCAATAGCCAACCCTTCCAGATACAACCTGTCCGCTATCGGCTGACGCAAGTGGTCAATCGCCATCTGTGCCAATAGCCCAGAGCTTGCGTCAACACCGCTGAAATGATCGGCCCGTTCTAGGTCAAAATCCTCAACTTGCTCAGATACCAACTCGATAAAGCTGTCGTCAGTAAACTCCATCAGGCATTCCCAACTGTGGTTCTGACATTGCAAAACAAAATCAGTACCACTGGGCAAGAACGCACTGCCAGACTTGAAAGCGGTCGCCAACTCAACCGGTGTACCGTTTACCTTTACCTTTGAGAACGTCGCGGGGGTCGACGGAACCGTGTTGATGACAGTGCCCTGCAACTGAACATTGAGATCAACATGCCCAGGCGGCATCGCCAAAATCGAAATACCATTCACATCACAGCGAAACCCATCTGGACGGAGGTATGGTGCTAGGGTTCCTGTGGTTATTTTATCTACAAAAACACTATCCAGCACCGGAAGGTTCCTCCTAATCGCAAGGAGACCGTCACCTTTGCTGCCACAGATATAAGTCTGAAAAATCCGGTTACCAGTCCAGCCACTCCTCAACGGACTGGAGAGCCAACTATGGCCCAAGAACGACCGACCTGGCGAAACTGGTTCGGTTGCAGCAAACGTGAGGTGTTGCTACGGTTGCCTTGGCGGACGTAAGCCGCGCTATTTATTCACATGCGCCCAGACCTGGGAAATCACTACGGAGCCCTCGCCGACGGCTGACGCGACACGTTTCACTGATTGCGCCCGCACATCCCCAACAGCAAACACACCAGGGCAGGATGTGGCGAATGGTGACGTCGCATCTGCCCCAGTGATGACAAATCCGCGTGCGTCAAGATCGCAATGATCCGTGAGCCACGTGGTGTTCGGCGCAGCACCGACCATGATAAACGCAGCAGGCGTCGCCAAATCCCAATCAGCGCCGTCTTTTTCGATGGCGACACGTTCCATTTTGTCTTGCCCATGCAGGGACTTAAGCTGGGATTTATAGTGGATGGTGATGTCAGGGTTTGTTTCAAGACGAGACAACAAATACTGCGACATAGAGGCCGCAAGACTGTCTTTGCGCACCAGAATATGGACGTGTTTTGCGGTGCGCGACAGATACATCGCCGCTTGTCCGGCAGAGTTACCGCCACCTACAACGACGACCTCTGCGTCTTTGCAGTAGCGGGCTTCCATTTCCGTAGCCGCATAGTAGATGCCGCTACCTTCAAGGTGCTCTAAGCCATCCAAAGGCAGGCGGTTATATTGCACCCCTGTCGCGACAATGACCGATTTGGCGCATAGCACCTGACCGTCGTCCAATGTTGCATGAAACAGCTGATCCGCGTCGATAGCCATAGCTTCAACACGACGCGGGACGGCAAAGCGGGTGCCGAATTTCATTGCTTGAATCTCACCGCGCCAAACAAGATCGGCGCCGGAAATGCCTGTTGGAAATCCAAGGTAATTCTCGATCCGGCTTGACGTGCCTGCCTGTCCACCAACGGCGATGTCTTCGACCACGATGGCGGATAGCCCTTCGGCACCAGCATAGACGGCCGCTGCGACACCTGCGGGGCCGGCACCAACGATCAAGACATCGACGACCTCATCGGCATCTATCACCAAATCAAGCCCAAGCAGGCGTGCAACCCTGGCTGGGGTTGGGTTTTCGACGACCCGGTCTTGTCCGAAAATCACAGCCGGTTCTGTCAACGCGACACCACAAGTCTGTGCGATCCCTTGGGCTTGCGCTGATCCTATTTCGATAACTTGGAACGGGATTTTGTTGCGCGACGCAAAATCGGCAATCGTGCGAATTTGTGCGCTAACCTCGAGGCCGATAAGCCTAAGCGAGGTATCACCGTCTTCAAGTTGACGGCGACGACGGGCCGCAAAGACGGTAATGACGATGTCCGACATTTCCGGAATACGTGCCATCGCCGCCAGCATGTTTTCGCGGGGCACGACAATGGCTGTTGTGTCTTCTTTGGCGCGCATCGGCATGGCGTAGGCCCCGCCATTCAAAAACGAAATCTCGCCCATAAATTGGGTTGGCCCAAGCGACGCGGGCAAATAAGACTCGCGGGTGAAGGGATCAATGACTTCGATGGCGCCGTCCAAGATATAGACAAACGTATCCATCGGATCGCCAACTTCGGCGATGATGTCGCCCTTCGCATAGTCTACGATACGTCCTTCTTTGCGCAATTCGGCAACATGGCTTTCATGCAATGGCGTGCGCGCCATTTCTTTAAGATTACTGGCAAGGCTTTCCATAAACGCGCTCCTGAAGGGGGATGAACCAAGTGTTGCACATGTCCTTGGGCACCGAAAGGAGCGACCTTGAGAGACATGAAAAACGCGCATAGATCAGCGAGGCTGCCGATCCATTAGCCTACGATCGGGAAATTGCTGCACAAGAACATCAATGAAGGCACGTAAGCGCGCGGTGACGGAATAGGGGGATGGGTACACAAACGAGATTGTTACATCCTCGCCGTCCCAGTTTGGCAAAAGGCGCATCAATGCACCGCTGGTGATGTCCTTTTGAACCAGGAACTCGGGAAGATAGGCGATACCAGCACCCGCAACCGCAGCATCCCGCAGGACGGCTAACGAATTCATCGTGACGACAGGGTTCACTGTGACGCTGGTTGGTTTGGCGTCTTGGAAAAACGTCCATGCGCGTGCCTTGCCGCCCTCTAATGTCAGCGCGGGAAGCTTGGCCAGATCGGACGGTCTTTGCGGTATGCCTTTGTCGCCCAAAACATTTTGCGCGCCGACGGGGATCGTTTTGGCGACCGCGATTGTACGCGCCGCCTGTTGGCTGTCTGGCAAGGCACCGATGTAAATCCCACCGTCAAATCCTTCGTTCATCAAATCAACGGGGCGATCAAGAAGGGCAATGTCGAGGATGATCCCGGGAAAATCCCGCCGACACTGCGCCGCAATTGCACCCCCGAACGACTGCGCAAACAAGGACGGCATCTTGATCCGCAAAAGGCCTTCGGGGGCTGCGGCACTGGCGCTAAGCATGCGTTCTGCCTCTTGCGCATCCGCAAGGATACGTTGGGCGCGTGGGAGCAAAGCGGCACCTTCTGCCGTCAGGCGTAATTGCCGCGTCGTGCGTTCGATCAACCTGACCCCCAAGGCGGTTTCGAGGTCTTGGATGCGTTTTGAAACGGTCGAGGTGGGCGTCTTCAACCGGCTGGCTGCGGCGGTGAACGACCCTTCCGCTGCGACCGTGACAAATTCTTTCAGGGCGTTGATGTCCATACAGTCACATTATCCATAATTACGGATAATGAAAACAATATTCACCATATAATACTTTAATTTCGCATAATGTAATCTGCCTTTAACAGATCACAAAGAGGCACATCATGACCAATCGCACTGTAGAACAAATCATCACACCACCCGTAGGAATGAATTCCGCACTTATCAAAACCCACGACGTCATGCGACAATCCGTGGGCAACCGCACGGATCCATTCCTTGTCGCAAGCCTTTTTGAAATGAAAGAGCCGGTCTTCGGCGGTCCATTCGTGGCATCGAACCAAGATGAACTGAGACAGTTCAAAACAGCCTTTGCAAAAGGGCAGATGGGCCAATTGACGGCATTCGCCGACAAACGCGCAGCCTAGGATCAGGTCATGACAACGCAAACAACATCTATGGATGACAAATCCCCCAACATGCTCATCACCGCGACAGTGCTCGCGGTGTCGAGCCTGACAATAATGGCGAACGCGACGATCGCACCGTCATTGCACGGCCTGTCTGCGGCTTTTGCAGATGTCCCGGGAATTGAGACGCTTTCAGGTCTGGTTCTAAGCCTGCCATCGCTTGCCATCATTTTGACTGCCGCCATCTTTGGCGCGTTGGCGGATCGGGTCAGTCGGCGCAAACTACTCGCGTTTGCGATGACCCTTTATGCGCTTGGCGGAGCATCGGGCATTGTGGCGTCCAGCATGACAGAGCTGCTCATCGGGCGGGTCGTCTTGGGGATCGGGGTGGCAGGTACGCTGACAATTGCGACAATGTTGGCGGCTGATTTGTGGACGGGCCGCGCGCGTGTTCAATTCATGGGACGGCAAGCGGCCGCTGTGTCCGCTGGTGGAATCGTCTTTCTACTCCTCGGCGGGCTGCTCGCTGAAGTGTCATGGCGCGCGCCGTTCCTCATCTACCTTTTAGCCGTCCCGTTTGCGCTTGCGGCGTGGTTCATCCTGCCAGAAAGCCAAGCGAAACCGCCATCAAAAAACGAGCCTAAACGACCTTTGCCGTGGCGCACGATTGCACCGATTATCGCACTCGCGTTTTTTACAATGGTGACGTTTTACATCATCCCCACGCGGCTGCCGTTCTTGATGCAAGAGGTCGGGCTGACCGCACCATCGCTCTCAGGCGTTGCCATAGCAGCCGTCACAGCCACCAGCATCATCTCAGCAATCGGGTTCTCATGGATAAGGGCCCGCTTTGCACCCCTGACGATATTCGCGCTCAGCTTTCTGCTGATGGCTGTGGGGTATGGGTTGATCGCAAGCGCATCGGGGTTCACGCAAATCGTGGCAGGGACTTTGACCGTCGGCCTCGGGCTTGGCGCGATCATGCCAAACCAGAATTCATGGCTGATGGCGGTGGTCGATGAAAACGCGCGCGGCAAGGCGGCGGGGATGCTGACAACATTCGTCTTCGCAGGCCAATTCGCGGCTCCCGTTATCACGGGCGCTATGGTGGCGTTCGTGTCTGTCGGCACCATTTTCGCGATCTTCGCCGCAGTGCTCGGGCTGACCGCAGTTTTGCTGCTGGCAATCGGGGCCCTGCAACATGTCAATGCGCGACGATCTACATAATGTTCAGCCGGGCTGAAGACGCCCGGCTGGCTTGCTATCAAGTATATCCGTCCTTCTTAACAGCCTGTTTGAGGGCATCTAAAAATAGCCTGACTTTCGGTAACGATCCCCGCGTTGGCGCTGATGTGGCGTTTATTTCCAAATCGGGGAGACGCCAATCGGGAAGGCACAAAGTCCAACCCTCAGGAACGGCGAAGCGTGGCAGAAGCGCCAACGTCTGCGCTTGCATTGCCACCGCAATCACGGGCCGGGTGTCATTGGCAACAACTGCGTGGTTCACGGTGACGGTTTCCGTTTGTGCCGCGTTGCGCAGCGTAACCGTGGTGTCGCCAAGAGTGCGGCCAAGCGATGCGATGCGGTGGTCGGTCAAATCGCAAGGATGGCGGATCAGGGACGCGTCAAAGCCGGGCGGTGCATAGACGTTGACTTGGGTATTCCCCAATCGGGTCAGAACGGCCGACGAATCCGGTGGGCGGCCAACACGGATCACCACATCAACCCCGTCCTCTATCGGATTGACCGCTCGGGTTGTCCATTCGATGAAGACGCTGACCTTAGTGTGTTGCGTGGTGAATTGCGCCACGACATCACTGACAAACGCTTGGCCGAGCACAATGGGTGCAACGACGCTGAGCCGACCAGAGGGTTCGGCCTGAAGGTTTGCGATGTCAGCCTGCACGGCCTCGGCCTGATCCAGCATGGCCCGCGCGTGATCAAATACCCGTCGGCCGGGCTCCGTTAATGCGACACGGCGTGTCGAGCGGTCCAGCAGGCGCAGCCCAAGGCGACCCTCAAGCTGCTTGATATGACGGCTGACTGTGGGTTGAGGGGTATTTGTGGCGCGCGCTGCGGCCGTGAAGCCACCACTTTCCACCACGCGCACAAACATAGCGAGCTCAGTCAGGTGCGGATCTATTAATTCATTCATGAATTAATACTATTCAAATTGACCATCTAATCAAGCGCGACATCCCCGCCTATTTTCATCCCAACAGATTTAAAAAGGATGAGACCGATGATCACTTTGCACACATGGAATACCCCGAACGGCCAAAAGCCCGCGATCCTGCTTGAGGAGCTGGGTCTGTCGTATGAGCTTGTCGCGGTCAACGTCAGCGACGGTGCCCAGCACGAACCTGAGTTTCGCGGCCTGAACCCCAACGGCAAAATCCCAGCGCTTCAGGATGATGATGTAACCCTCTTTGAATCCGGCGCGATCCTGATGCATTTGGCAGAAAAGCACGGCCAATTCCTTGCAAAGGACGGTCAAGCGCGCGCGGATGCGTTGGCGTGGTCGTTCTGGCAGGTTGGCGGGCTTGGGCCGATGATTGGGCAATGGGGACACTTCCTGAATGCCCCTGAAAAACTCCCTTATGCGCTTGAACGCTATCTGGCCGAGACATTGCGCCTGTACGCGGTGCTTGAGGATCGGTTGAGCGCGCATGACTACCTTGCTGGCGATGACTATTCGATTGCCGACATGATGGTCTTTTCTTGGGCAAAGGGTGGCTTGGGCTTTCTTGAAAAAGCAGCCGCCGATCGTTTGTCAGCCCTGCCAAATACGCGGCGCTGGCTGACAGAGATTGAGGCGCGCCCAGCAGTCGCCCGTGCCCTGAAACGCGTGGCTGATATGCAGAAGGAAGCCACAGCATGACCCTTGATAACAAAACAATTTTGGTTGGTGGTGGCACAGGCGATGTGGGCGAAGGGATCGTGCAGGCGTTCACCGATGCTGGCGCCCGCGTCATCGTGCCCGCCCGCTCCATGGCAAAGGCCGAGGCACTGCGCGCAACCCTGAAAAACCCCGCACAACTGAGCGTGATTGAAACCCCATTAGACGATGATGGTGCGGTTGAAGCCTTGCAATCGGACCTGCGCGCGTTCGGCCAAATCGACGGTGCCGTGGCTGCACTTGGTCCTTGGTTCAACTTTGGCAAACTCGCTGAGACATCTGCCGATCAGTTCCAAACAGCGTTCGACGCACTGCTTAAAAGCCACTTTCTGTTTACGAAAGCGGCCGTGCCGATGATCGTCCAAGGTGGCAGCTATGTCACGATCAATGGCGCGGGATCCGAAGCCCCTGTGCCCGGATCATCTGCCGTTTCAATCATGGCACATGGCCTGAACATGCTGATCCAAACCGTAAAAGCCGAAAACCCCGCCTTGCACAGCCACACGCTGTTGCTGCGCAGTGTGATCGCCACGCGTGCGCGTCCTACGCATGACCCGTCTTGGGTGACCGCACGCGAAGTTGGCGAGGCCGCCGCTTGGCTGTTCACCCCAACGGGCAGGCTGACCGCAGGTTCGACCGTTTCGCTGAACGCAAAGCTCACCACTTAGAATGCAACATCTAGGGACCGCTGCGATGCAGGAGAGGATGAGGACCGATCAAGTGACGGCTGTCGAAGCAAGAACCGTTTTGCAGCGCGAGCGGTTCAAATGACGACACAAAGTCGCGTCAATTTGCCGGCATCTGGTCTGCGAGGGCTGACGTCATCCATGGCGCAAGCTGGGGAAGGAAGTCGCGTCAAACTTGGGGAAATCGCTATGGCGCTTGGTCCCGGCGGGCCGTCGGCTGCGATACTTGCGCCCGCACTGATCGCGTTGTCGCCAGCTACAGCTGTATTTGGTGTATCCACAATTTGTGGCATCGCGATCGCAGCCTTAGCGGCGCAAATCATGCTGGGACGGCAAACAATATGGCTGCCTGGATTTATCATGCGGCGTTCTGTTCGGCGCAAACATCTGGAGTGGTTGCGGGATCGGTTGAACACGCCTTTGGGCTGGATCGAACGCCACACACGCCCCCGCTGGACATGGTTGATGCGATGGCCCGCAGGTCACTTGCCCGGCGTTGTGACCTTCAGCATTGGGGCGGCACTTCCGTTTCTCGAACTGGTGCCGCTTTCTGCAACGACAGGCGGCGCTGCGGTCACCCTCTTGGTTCTGGGTCTTTTGCGCGATGACGGTCTGCTGGTGATTATTGGACTTTTCGCTGCTGTTGGCGTGGCACTGCTGATTGGCAGCTTTGTAGGCGCTGTATTTTTCTAACCGGCTTGAAACAATCGGAGGCGATCAACTTGACGAGGGCAAAACTCAGCTTTGAAAACGCAATTCGTCGAAATCTCCCGGATGACATTGAGGCCGTCAGGGCCTCTCATCGTCCAGGTATTAACATGCGCCGCATCAGGCAACTGCATCCGCCGGGTATGCCGCGATGCTACGTTGGCGGAACAAGCGATTATATGGTTGCCATGCGCTTTTCAGGGTCACATAGGGTCACGCGCTATGACGGCAATCGGCTAGAAGGCAACGAAGTGAATATCGGCGGGGTGTGCATTTCCGGTGCCGAACATGAGCACGGTTGGCAATTCCCCGAGACTATTGATGTTTTTCACCTGTATCTCGATCGGCTCGAACTCGAAACTGTTGTTGAGACAGATTTGGATGTCGACGGCCGTCTCTTAAAAATCGAGCCCGTGTGGAATGAGGGGGATCCGTTCTTGTATCAACTGGCGATTGCCGCTGATCATGCATTGCGCGCTTCAACTTCGGCAGATCAATTGTTTCTCGAACAACTCGACGCAACTGTGAAAAGCTATGTGTTAAAACGATACTCGAATTTCGGACATAAGACGCTTGCTTCAGAGACGCATGTCGATGCCACGGACGGGCGTATCTTACGTGTGACAGTTTTCTTTGAAAGCCATTTGTCCGAGGTCATGAAAATCGAAGAGTTGGCGACTGTCGCCGCCATGAGCGGCTCAACATTGATGCGTACCTTTAAGGCCGCGACTGGCCAAACCATCGCAGCTTATGTCAAAGAACGCAGACTACAGCGTGCCTGCGACTTGGTGGAACACACTCAGAAAAGCCTTAGTCAAATCGCCTATGAGACAGGCTTCAGCGATCACTCACACTTCACACGCTCGTTTAAGCTCAGGTTCGGAGTGACACCCCGCAACTGGCGCGCATAGCAAGTGTCGAAATCAGCGCACGCGGACCAAACACGCGAGGCGAACGAAAACGGGAATATCCCTTTCATGAGACATCCCCGCTCTGTCGCTTGATCAAAAAAGCCTAGTTTTCAGCTTGCTCGATTTCATCGTAAAAAGCGTCCAACTCCGCCGCGAGAAATTCGGGAGCCTCTTCGGGTAAAAGATGACCGACGCCCGGAATAACACCGCCTCGCGCATCATCAGTGATCATTTCAAATTGAGAATGGGTAACCGGAATTCCATACTCCCCGCCCCACGCCATCATAGGCACATCGATCCCAGCGTCGCCCAATGCGCGCAATTGCCGGCCTGTCTCAAAGGCGGCACGATACCACCCCACCGATCCCGAAATCCCGTTTTCTGTTTTCAAGCCCGCGGCATAGATGGCTCTGTCTTCCGCGCTTACGGCATCAGGGTTTGCGCTGTGCATGAGCGGCACGAACCAATCAACGAATTCTTGTTCGCGGCCCGTCACCAACGTTTCCACAAGGCCTGGTGCAGTGTTGAAACCAAAGTGCCAGTAGCCACCGTAGGTTTCTTCGCGATATGCCGTGAATTGGTCCAAGTTGTAGCCGACCAACGGCTCATCAAGATAGGTCATGGTCCAAGCAGTTTCAGGGTAGGATCCGGCAAAAGCCAAGCTGACCAGCGCGCCCATATCATGACCGACAACATGTGCATTCTCTTTGCCAAAGTGGTCCAAAATACCGTGGATATCAGCGGCTAAGTTTACGGCGTCATAACCATCGTTCGGCTTGTCTGACGCACCATGCCCGCGCATGTCTGGCACTATCACGAACCGTTCGTCTGATAGCAAAGGCGCTAAAGCACGCCACGAATGGGACGTTCCCATCCAGCCATGCATCAAAACAACGGGCGGGTTTTGTGGATCACCCCAGGTTTTTACGTTCAACTCAATTCCATTTGTCGGAATTCTGGTCTCAGCATCTTGCGCAGCGGCGCTAAGGGGGATGACGGTAATAACCGTCGCAAAGATCGTATTCAGTTTCATGGTGTTTTCCTAAGATTGAGGGAGGATACAATGCCATGCGCATTGCAAAGCCATTATGATTTTCTGGTTGCTAACTCAGCAGGTCGGCTTTGCCGCACCAGCGTCACTAGTTCCATGAAACCAAGGTAACCTTCGCGGTCCTAGTGTCTTGGACCTGCGTGTCAAGTTCTTGAATAAAACAACCGTTTTAGGGGGCTGTTGCCCGAGCATATTAGCGTCTGAACGGATAGTGCCTGCTTGAGGATCTTCGTTGCGTCCTTGCTCTCAACTCGTTCTGCACCTGTCAGCTTTAGGTGGCGGCGCCTCTTCCCTTTCCCTCCCAAATGGTTTTTCGGATCATCAAACGATGGACCGTGGCGGCGAAAGGTCAGTTTAAAATCCAACGTGGTTGGCCAGTTCAAACGGCTGCTTTGGAGCAGTATGCTGCACTGCCATACATTCATCGCCGCCGTTGCGAGCAAATGCTGCATCAGCAATAACCGCATCTGCACAAGTCCGGTCAGTCGGCGACTTGATCCTGGATCGCTTCGTTCTTGCCGCTGTTCGCATGAACGACCGTTTTTCTCGCTCCACAGCAGCATAGGTATCTACACCATTTCAGCAACATCTTCGCTGCGAGCGCATGCAGCAAACTTTTGTCACTTCTGCTTTGGGCTCGCTCCCGTCGTTCGCTGCGGAAAACATTAAAGTCAGCTTTTGGAATGCCGTTCTGTCTCGGTAAGAAATGGCGGCGATGTTCTTGAGACCGGAGTGGCGATTGCGGGGGAATATTACATCACGCTCCAAAACGGATTTCCCCTTCAATTTGAACGCCACGGGCAACTAAGGCTTCCACATGCGCGCACGAGCTCGCGACCTGATTCAAGTGCATAAAAATGCGGGTACGACCTGAATCAAGTGAACAACAATGACCTCCGAGGGGCTATCTATCCTGAGGAAGTACCTATAACTCATATGAAGAGCAGCAGACATTTCAGAAGAATGTCTGTCTTTGTTGAGGAAGGAGCGAGCATGATAAATATACCCCAAGCGGTTTGCGTCGAACGCATCATTGCTTCCGACTGCCCTCAGATCAGCGGGATCCTTGCGGCGGCGCCCAGTGCGAATCGCGGTCGATCCGACGCTCCTTTGATAGTGGATTCTGCGATCCTTGAGATTGGACGCCGGCGAGAAAATTACACGACTATTTTAGTCAGTTAATTTTTCGCAAGCACGACACCCACGCTAGGCAAGCAAGGCAATGGCCTATGTTGCTAGCAGAAGTTCATGCGACGCTAACTCAACCCTTTGCCCATATGCGAAAAACGAAACTGCGAGGCGTTTCTAGCTCGTTGTTTTAAAACAAAAAAATATTAACGCATGGACGCTGACGCGTTATCGTCGATGCAAGCCAATCGTGAACGCCAAAGAGATGAAAGGAACGAATATGACCGACCCTTAAAATGAAAAACGCGACCTGCGCCAACAGATCGCGAAATTCCCGAAAGACCGAAGCCTTCCCTCTTTCAAAGAATAGGTACCACTTTTGTGGGCCCATTTCAAGGACATCGGTTTTTCAAACAATCCTGATCTCGTTCCAGGTCATCTTTTGATGGCAACGGAGGAGGTGCGTCTGCAGCAAACATCGCCGTCCAGACCGGACGCTTCGCGAAATGCTGTCGATCGCCTGACGGGATCTTTCTGTTCGAATTTCGGGGACTATCCCCGCTCAAATGAAAGACAAAGATATGTCCTATCCATTCCATTCTGGCGGTATCAGCCTTCCAGACGCCAGCCGTGGCAATCGCAAGACCCAGGTAGGGTCAACACAACATTTCACCGGTGGCGGCGTCTTTGGTGACGGGTGCGGCGTGCGTGTCGGTACTGAAAGCAATCTCGAGAAAAAAGCCCTGCTTCTTCTATCGGCACGCCCGGCCACGCTGGATGTCGTCGAGCAAGTTGCCTTCGAATGGTATGATGAACATGGTGAGTATCACACGCACTACATGGACCTGGTCGTCACACAGACCGATGAGCGCGTTGTAGGTTATGCCGTCCGTCCAAGCCAGCGGGCAGGGCTCAAGTACACGACGAAACTGGCACGCATCAAAGAGCAGGCCATGCACCAGTGTGTGGTGAATGATTTCCGCTTGTTCACAGAACGGGATGTCTGTCCGGTCGAGTTGTTCAATGCTGAACTGATCCATGCGGTGCGCCGTCCAGATTTCTTTGCAGATCCTGTGTTGCAGGATGTAGCAGGGAAGTCTGTTGGCGTGACGACCATTGGTGACCTGGTCGATCAGTCTGGTCTCGAGGGCATGGGCTTCCGCGCAGCAGTGCGTCTGATCAAGTCTGGCCACCTGCAGATGGTGCGGCATGAACGTATTCGGCGTTCTGCTGAGGTGTTCAGAGCCTGAGTGATCTGACCCAAAATATCTGAGATCGGTGGGGAGCCTAACCCAACCCGGCCAGCCATCCCTCAAAATTTTCCAATTACCAACCCATGCAAGGCGGTCTTGCCGGGGATCAATCAGTCTACGTCAATCGAAAGGAAATGACATGAAGACAGTGAAATTTAACTCTAGCACGATGACTGCGGCTAGCGGTCGCGCCTGTGATCGGGCTCTGGTCGAACGCGCTTTTGGCGACATGACCCGGTTCTTTGAGCGCCTCGAAATCGATGAATGGTCCATGGATCTCAGCACAATCATGGCTGACGGTTCTGAAGCTCCAAAGAAAATTTTGCACCAATAACACCAGTTAATTGGTCTCCCATTCTTGCGGCCTTATGCCGCCCGATCCCTTGAAAGGAACTTCCCATGGATCTCTCATTCACTACTCCAAAAGCCCGCTTGGCCATCAGCAAAGCTGACCGCGTCACAATCGAAGGGTGCGGCTACCGTCTGCATCAAGAAACCGAGGTTGGTTTTGTCTTCCTGAAAGATGATGAAACGCAACTGGCTCATCAATTCTCTCATGAAGAGATGGTGCGTTTGGATAATGCCCATCGTGTGCGCGTTGAGCGAGGCTATTTCGATCCCGATTTTGCTGTAAAGCGCCAGTTGCATGCCAGCACTGCCTTCAATGGTCTCGCGGGAAGTATCGCGACACGTGCCAGTAAGAAAGAGGTCTATACACAAGCTGCATGGAACCTCCGGAGTGAAGGGCTGATGTCTTTCACTGACGCGTCGATCAAGGCGAACAAGTTCGAGCTTGTGGGGCGGGCGATGGAGTTGGCCGAGAACCTGAACCCTTCAGGGAAGACGAAGCTGCCCAAATCTGAAGACTTCAGTATCCCACCTTCTCCCAGGACTTTGCGACGGTGGTTGGCGGCGATGAGTAGCTATGGTCGTGGGGGTCTCGTCGATCGGATCGACAGCCGCGGTAACCGATCTAGCCGCATGGGGCCAGAGGCGATCGGTTTGATGATGAAACAGGTGCGTAAGTACCTTTGCCCTGAAAAACCGTCCATCAAACAAATCCATGAGCAGGTGCAGCTGAGCTTTCATGATCGTAATGAACTGCGCAAGGAAAACGGTCAGGATCCACTAAGCGTTCCAGCGCGCGAGACGGTGCGCCGTGCCATCCGGGCCCTTGATCCTTATCAAGTTGAATTGGCACGCAATGGTGAAGCTGCGGCGCGTAAGAAATTCCGGCCGGTCCTGAATGGTATCTCGGTGACGCGTCCATTGGAGCGGGTGGAGATTGACGAATGGACCGTTGACGTCATGACGTTCCTGGAAAGCACCGGCATGTATGCACTGATGTCGGATGACGATAAGCGTTCGCTGGGCTTGTTTGTCGAAAGTGACGAAGATGTTGATGGCAAAAAGAAGAAGAAAAAGCCTGCACGGTGGACGTTAACCGCCGCGATCTGTTGTGCCACACGTTGCATCGTCGGGATGGTTTTAAGTCGGAATCCGGGAGCCGAGGCAGCTGTTCAGCTTCTTGAGATGATCACCACCAACAAAGGTGCATGGTCTGATGCAGTTGGTGGGCTGACCCCATGGGACATGCACGGAACACCCGAACTCATTGTTTTCGATGGTGGTCCGGCCTTCAAATCCCAGCGCTTTCGCATGGCGATCAATGACCTCGGTATCATGTGGGAAATGGCCATGAACGGGGTGCCTGAAAACCGTGGTACGATCGAGCGTGTCTTCGGAACTTTTGCGACTGATTTCGCACCACGTCTGGCTGGCCATACGTTCAATAGCATCATCGAAAAAGGTGATGCTGATCCCGAAAAGCGTGCCGCGCTGACGTTAGATGACTTCACCTTCGCGTTGATCCGCTGGGTGACTGACATCTATCATAATACCCCGCATCGCGGCTTGGGCGGCGAAACACCCGTGAAGGCATGGCGTCGGCTGTCTCAAGAATACGGCGTTTCGTCTTCACCAGACATGGAAATGATGCGCCTGTGTTTTGGTCAAGAACGGCAGTACAGGCTCGAAAAAACTGGGATCACAATCCTCGGTGTGCGGTACCAGTCGCAGGCGCTGCAAGAACACATGCGCCGGAAGGACCCGCACGACGTTGATGTGCGTTGGCATCCCAAGGACATCGGTGCGATCTCCGTACGGATCGGCAAAGCGTGGTTCGAAATCCCAGCTTTGGATAGCACGCTAGACGGTGTCGCAGCGCAAACGTGGTTGACCGCAGTGCGCCAAACAAAATCGGCGAACCCAAAGGCGAACCGCATGGATAATGTTGCCGTCCGTGAAGCCATCAAGGCGATCGCAGCACGCAATGAACAGGCCAAGTTGGCATCCAGCCTCAACCTTGAGGATTGGTCCGACGAACGCATGGAACACGCGGAGACCAATCTACTGGCAGGGATCGAATTCTTTGAACGCAAAGAGCCCACTCAGCAGAAGGAAGTTTTGGGCCACGAAATCCCAACCGTCGAGGAGCAGACCGGGGTTCCTATGGACCATCGCGCGCCCAAGAAGGGCAAATCTGCCAAGACAGATGACTTGCCTGCCAAGCCATCCAACTTCACTGTTGAGGAGGATTAATCATGAAAGATCTCGTATCCAAAGAAGCAGCACTGGAAACCGTGCGTGGCCTACACATCGGTCTTGAGTGGGATGTCGATGCGTCCCGGCAAATTAGTCGTCTTCTGCAGCGCGATGAGGATGGCAGTCTTGTTGCTAAAGCTCGACACCTCACCAGGACCGGTGAGACCCGCGGGATGATGTTAGTGGGTGCGCCGGGCAGCGGAAAGTCACACCTCATGGACCGAACTTTGACTAAGGTGGGTCAGGTCTTGGAAAGCACTGCCAACACACGACCTCTAATTGCGTGCCCAGTTCCCAGCCCTGCAACTTTCAAAAGCATGGTGTTGGCCCTGCTGGAAGTTTCTGGGTTCGAAGGCGCAAACCCTCGTCAGGAGGCATGGTCTCTTTGGCAGATGTTCCGTCACAGGCTCAGCATGCTTGGCACCGCGATCGTCTGGATTGACGAAGCTCAAGATCTTTTCTGCGCCGACCGTAAGTTGATCCTTCGCGCCCTGAAATCGCTTATGCAGGGTGACAACGCGGTCGCGGTCGTTTTGTCGGGCACCCAGGAATTGGCTGAAGTCATCCGTACTGATCCGCAGGTCAAACGCCGCTTCACAGCGATGGTGCTAACGGAGCTCGTCGAGACGGTTCACGGTGACATGTTTTGCGCTGTCATGGCCGATTATTGCGGGCGGGTCGGATTGGAGCCGCCGGTGGAAGCGGACATGATCGGGCGTATTTTCCATGGTGCGAGATATCGATTTGGACGCGCCATTGAACTCCTGCTTATGGCTATGGAATTTGCGATTGAATGCGATGATGAATGCCTGACCATTGATCACTTTGCATCTGCTTATGCGATGAATGAAGCCTGTTCTGCGTCTCAAAACGTCTTCTATGCGGACAGCTATCATGTTTTGGATCCCGACGGTGGGGATGATGTGCAGACGCCGCGGTCGCGGCGGAAACGGGGAGGGTGAACGAGATGTCAGCCTTGTTTCCCCATCTTCCTTTTGAACATGACGAAACGCCCATGTCTTGGGCAGCTCGTCAGGCGGCCTTCCATATGGGAGGCCGCGTCATGCCGTTTCTGAACGCCCTTGAAATTTCAGTCCCAGACCTGGCCTGCGGTAAGCCGGAGGCTATCGAGCGCCTATGTAAGAAGGCCGGGCAGGACCCGGCACCCGTGTTTAACAACGCGATCATGGCGCTGGGCGACCGTCGTTACCGGCTTCGCGACTGCGAGTTTTCTGCGGAGTTCACGACTGGCGTTGTCACCCGCGTTTGTCCGCTTTGCTTGAAAGAGGATCGTGACGGGGCGACTTGGCCCCGGGCGGCAACGCGGCACCGCCTACATTGGAGGCTGAACCCTGTCCGCACCTGCAGACGGCACCGTATCTCATTAGTAAATCTTCGCATGGGGAGATGGGACGACATGCTGCATGAGGTTCAGGCGATGGATGACGCGGTGTCCGCAGCATACGCTGTGGCATGCAGGTTCGAGCCACAAGACCCATCGGAACTTCAGTGCTACGTGGAAGACCGCCTTCAGGGCCTGTCTGGGCCGGCTTGGCTCGATGGTCAGGCGATTGATCAGGCGTGCCGCGCAGCCGAGATGCTTGGTGGGCTCGTGGCGTTTGGCCCGAATCTGAGGGCGGCTGAAATGACCGAGGCAATGTGGGATACGGCGAGTCGTGCAGCTTGGCCCATTGTGCTTGAGGGGGATGCTGCCATCCGCGATTTCCTGTGCAAGCAACTCTTGTCTGCGGTCAAAGTGAATGGTCATCCCAGCCCGAGGAGCTCATTTGGTATGCTCTATGGCTGGCTCTTTGCCAACCGACTGTCAAAGAATCCTGGGACGATCCGCGACATTGTACGGGATGTCATCATCGAACATGTCCCATTGGTGCCGGGGCAGATGCTGTTGGGTCAGCACGTCACTACTCCGCGCCTCGCCAGTGTCACGTCGATTGCGTCAGCAGAGGGTCTGCATTCAAAGACGCTGACAAAGATCTTACGACTTGCTGGCGTTATCGACGGCGCCCCGCCACTTGAGGGGGCACGCAATGTCGTCGCTGACTATGCCCTGGCGAAACCTCTCATTGAGCGGGCAAAGCATGCGACACCCGTGACACGCGTTCCGGAGATGTTGTCTGCATCGCGGCCGATGGTTGCCGCTCTCATTGCTTTAGGAAAGTTGCGCAGAATACAGGATCACGATGAGCTCCAAAGCAAGGTTGGCAAAGCGATAGATGGCAGGTCTATCCATGACGTCTTGAAGTTCATTGAGCGGAGTTTCGTCACCATCGACGAGGTGCCGGAAGGACATGTCCATCTGGCAAAAGCTGCCGAGAAAACGCACGTGACCATGCAGGCAATTCTGGAGATGTTATTTGGACTGCATCTGAAAACCGCACGTCTGTTGGCGGGCAAACATGGTTTCAGCGGGGTGATGGTTTCGCCAACTGAAATTATGGAATGTATCGCAGATCCGCCCGAAGGTGCGTCTGATGAGATCTCGATTCTGGATGCCCTGAACGCCAGTATTTGAAAATACGTCCCTAGATCACTGAAAATGCCGCCTCCGGGCGGCATTTTTTGAAACTTTCGATGGCCATTTGATGTGTGTAAATGGTCATTCTGGCCGCCGATGAGTGTAATTTATCCAATGAAATCAATCAGGGTATTTCAGATAGTGGCCAAGTTATGAGGTGTTCGACACAAGCTTTGGCACCGCATATGGGACTTGTGATTTGTAAGTCTCAAACTGCGCGCCATAGCGTTTTTTAAAACGCCGTTCTTTCAGTTTTGGCGCGGCAAGGCAGTAGGCGGTCAGCGTGATCGCCAATGCCAGTTGATCTGGGGTCCAGACCGGCACCGTCCAGAGCGTCAGGGCGAAAGCAACATAGATCGGTTGCCGGATGATTTTGAACAGACCGCCCGTTGGCATGTCCGGGAACACCGGTTTGATGTTTTGCGCCAGCGACATCCAGCCCAATGCGCCGGATTGCACCTCTGCTCCGGCATCATAGCTTGCTTTGATCAGCAGCAACCAAGAAGTCGTGTAGAGTGTGCAGATCACTGCGAAGGCCCAGCCTTCGGCTTGCCACCAGATAACCCCGCTGGGTGTCCACAGCACAAAAAGTGCCAGCAATTGCGCGGATGCGATAATGGTGTAGGTCGTGGTGGAAAGCGTGGCACCGGTCTGTCCCGGTGCCAGCCTCGCGAGGAATCGCCCCCCGCGTCCCGTGAGCAAAACCGAGTGCACCAGCGGGAATTGCAGGACCAGCGCCGCATTTGCGAGGTATGACCACGGGGCCGGGAGAGTGCCGAGGCTGGCGCTCATCCCAAAAAACATCGCCGCGATCATGGCCAGTACAGCCACAGCGAAGATCGTATGGCAGATGATCCCGTAAGCAAAGGCGAGCGCGATGCGTCCCGGCCCTTTGGGTGGGTGCAGGGTACCAAGGGCGAGCCGCAGAAGGCGTGTGAAGGGTGAGGGTGTTTGTGCCGTCATGTCGGTCAGGTAGCGTTTTCAGCACATAAGCCCACCGCTGATGACCAAAGGTCGCAACTTGCCTTGGTCTGTTTGTCCGCTAGATCCCTTGTATGGCCAAAACACCTGCATTCCCGCCCGAACAGATCAGTGAAATTGTGCAGATGGCGCTGTCTGATCACGTCGATTTTGCTGATATCACCCGCGAGTACGGCATCGCCGAAAAGCAGGTCAAAGCCTTGATGCGCGACAATCTGCGGCCGGGTAGCTATCGCGCGTGGCGCAAGCGCGTGCGCGATTTTGGGGACCGGCGTGAACACTATAAGTAGCGGGCGTTGTAACCTGTCCGTCCCGCGCTAGTTCCCGGGTCATGTCAGAAAAACAAAGCACTGCCCAAGCGATGCCAGTCCCGACCAGTCGGGCGGTGCGGTTTGGTAAATTGGGGTCCATGACCGCTGGGATCGCGGGCAGTATGGCGGTGAACGGTCTGGCGCAATTGGGCCGGGGGCAGCGCCCTTCTATGCGCAATCTGCTTTTGACCCCCGCAACATCACCCGTGTCGCCGATCAATTGGCGCAGATGCGCGGGGCTGCAATGAAAATCGGGCAGTTGATGTCGATGGATACGGGCGATGTGCTGCCGCCGGAACTGGCGCAGATCATGGCGCGCTTGCGCGATGATGCGCATTTCATGCCGCCGGCGCAGCTCAAACAGGTGTTGAATGCGCAGTGGTCTGCGGGGTGGCTAGGCAAGTTCAAGAAGTTTGATGTACGTCCTATCGCGGCGGCGTCAATTGGGCAGGTGCACCGTGCGCAGTTGAAAGACGGGCGCGATGTGGCGATCAAGGTGCAGTATCCGGGTGTCGCCAAGAGCATTGATAGCGATGTCAGCAACGTGGGTGCGCTGATGCGGATGTCTGGCTTGCTGCCCAAGGGGTTTGAACTGGCCCCTTATCTGGAAGAAGCCCGCAAGCAGTTGCATGAAGAAACGGACTATCTGCGCGAGGCGGAACAATTGGCGCAGTTTGGTGCGTGGATGGCGGATGCGCCGCGATTTGCTGTCCCTGACCTCCACCCTGATTGGAGCACGGCGGATGTGCTGACCATGTCGTTCGTGTCCGGTCGTCCGATTGAGGATGCGATTGATCTGCCGCAAAAGGCGCGTGACAGGCTGGCCGTTGACCTGATTGATCTGACGCTTAAGGAATTGTTCGTTTTTGGTGCGATGCAGACCGATCCGAATTTTGCCAACTACCTTTATGATGATGACAGCCAACGGATTGTGCTGCTTGATTTTGGGGCGGCGCGCCAGATTGATGCCACCTTAGTGGGGCAGTATTGCAAATTGCTTAAGGCTGGTGTGGCGGATGACGCGGTTGCGATCCGTGAGACTGCAACGGAGATTGGGTTTATCTCTGCCCAGACGCGGGCCGATCATGTGGGGCAGATTGTTGCGATGATCCAGTTGGTGTTTACGGCGCTGCGTCAGGAGAAGGTTTTCGATTTTCGGCAGCCTGCGTTGTCGCGACAAATGCAAGTCGCCGGACAGGCCTTGGCCGAGGATGGCTTTGTGCCGCCGCCGGTCCCGATTGATGTGTTGCTTTTGCAGCGCAAGTTTGGGGGTATGTTTTTGCTGGCAAACCGATTGTCGGCGCGGGTGCCGGTGATGGACCTACTTGCTAACTATCTGGTCGATTAAGTCGGGTTTCGCCGCAAGAGCCAGACGAAGAAAACGCCACCAATCAGCCCTGTGATGATCCCGATGGGGATGTCGTCGGGGGCCATGACGGTGCGCGCCAAGATATCCGCCCATAGCAGGAAAATCGCACCGCAAAGGGCAGAGACGGGAAAGACGCGCGTGTAATCTCCGCCGACGATCAGGCGCACAATGTGCGGGATCATCAGGCCGACAAAGCCGATGATGCCCGAAAAGGCGACCATGACCCCGGTGATCATCGCACCGATGACAAAGACCGTCAGCCGGAACCGTCCGACGGGGATGCCGAGGGTTGATGCGGTTTCGTCCCCCACGGTCATGGCGTTGAGGTTGCGGGCGTTCGCCCAGAGGTACGCGCCGCAGAGGATCAGGATAGCGAGGGGATAGATCAGCTGGCTCCATTGCGCCAGCCCGAGGCCGCCGAGCATCCAAAAGACGACCGTATGGACGGCGCGCGGATCGCCAAGGAAGATCAAAACGTTGGCGGCGGACATCACGATGAATGAGACGGCGACACCTGCGAGGACGAGCCGGTCGGCGCTGGTGGCTGCGGCGAACTGTGACACGCCTAGGACGATGAGTGTTGCCCCAAGTGCGCCGAGGAAGGCCATCAGGGGGACGGTTAGCAACCCGATGAAGAGACCGGTGTGCAACAGGGCGAGGATCGCGCCAAACGCGCCGCCTGCTGAGATACCCAACAGATGTGGGTCGGCGAGCGGGTTGCGGGTGACTGCTTGCAGGCTTGCGCCGACGATGGCGAGGCCTGCGCCCACGAGGCAGGCGAGGATCGCGCGAGGAAAGCGGATGTCCCAGACGATGGCTTCGCGGCCTGCAGACCAATCTGCGCTGATTGCATCAGGGGCGATTTTGTTGATCAGTATGCCCCAGACTGTCGGCAATGGAACCGAGACTGCGCCGACGCTGACCGCGACGGACAGCGAGAGAAACAGCGCTACAAGACCCACCCCATAGGTCACCCGCAGCCGCGCCTTTTGCGGGCGGGCTGCGGGTGTTTGTTTGGTGGCTTGGTCCATCCCGCCCTAGTTGTCGCGGAAGGCGGCAGCGAGCGTCTTGACGGCTTGGATGTTGCGTGGCCCCGGTGTGGCCTCGACATATTCCAGCACAACGAAGCGGTCGTTCTGAACAGCGTCAAGATCTACAAAGGCGGGGTTCGACATCAGATAGTCGCGCTTTTGGTCTGCGGTGACTTCACCATAATTCACGATGATGATGATCTCTGGGTTACGCTCCACCACGGCTTCCCAGCCGATGGTGCCCCAGCTTTTGTCGAAATCATCCATGATGTTGACGCCACCCGCAGCTGCGATCATCGCGCTGGGCATGGCATAGCGGCCCGCAGTAAAAGGGGCGTCTTCACCGCTGTCGTAGACAAAGACGCGGGGGGCTTCGTCCAAGGGTGTCTGCGTGGCCAGAAAATCTGATAGGTCGGTTTGGTAACCTGCGATCAGTGCTTCGGCGCGGTCTGATACATCGAAAATGGCACCGAGGTTGCGCAGGTCGTTGTACATGTCATCCATCGAGGCTGCATCTTTTTCGCCGATGTGGATACAGCTTTCGGTCAATTCATAGACGTTGATGCCAAACGGGGCGAGGGTTTCGGGCGTCACTTCACCACCGACCCGCATGCCGTAGTTCCAGCCAGCAAAGTAGAAGTCAGCGTCGGCCCCGATCAGCACCTCTTTGGATGGGTATTGCTCGGACAGTTCGGGCAACGCCTCAACCCCGGCGCGCATGTCTGCGTCCAGCTTGTTCCAGCCGGATATCCCCGTGTAGCCAACCATGTGGTCGGTCAGACCAAGGACCAGCATCATTTCGGTCAGGTTGATGTCGTTGGAAACAGCGGCTTGTGGCGGTGCGTCAAAGGTCACCTCCCGGTCGCAGCTTTGGACGGTGGTTTGCGCCGCGGCGCTGCTGGCCGCTACGGTCAACGCGGCAGTAATCGGTTTCAGTTTCATAAGGATGCTTCTTTATGGGGCAGGTGGAATGACAGGTGGTTGGCGTCGCTGGGGGTCAGCCGTTCGCGTCGCGCGTCCACCCGGAATGTGTTGGAAACGAGTGCTTCGGTGAGCAGCGTGTCAGGTGCGCCAAAGCCGCGGGGCTGCCCGTCTTCGAGGATCAGGATGTCGTCGCAGATATTGGCTGCGATGTTCAGGTCATGCAGCGAGACGACGATGGTCAGGTCCAGTTCCTTGATCAGTGCCAGCACCTCGAGTTGGTGGCGGATGTCGAGGTGGTTGGTTGGTTCATCAAGGATCAGGATTTGCGGTTCTTGCGCAAGCGCACGGGCGACCATGACCCGCTGGCGTTCGCCGCCGGACAGGGTGCCAAAGTCGCGGTCGCCGAGACCTTGGAGGTCGAGGGTTTCCATGACGTTATTGACGACGCCCGCATTGCGTGCGCCTTGGTTTGCGAACCCTTGGCGATGCGGGGTGCGTCCCAGGCTGATAATTTCGCGCACGCTTAGCCCGAAGGCGGCGCCTTGTTCTTGTAGCACTGCGGCAACGTGGCGCGCTGCTTTGCGTGCGGGCATCGACCACAGGTCTTCACCGTTGATAGCGACGTGTCCGGTTGATGGCGCTTGATAGCGGTAAAGCAGGCGCAGCAATGTGGATTTGCCAGCACCATTGGGGCCGACAACACCAAGGACACGGCCTGCGCTGACTTCAAAACTGGTTTCGTGCAGGATCAGCGGCGCGCGCTTTCTGGGTCGCCAACTGACGTTGCGCACTGACAGGGATGCGCCGCTCATGACGCCAACACCTTGGTGTCTTCAAGCGCGATCATGGCGGCGGGCACGCGGGCCAATGTGGATTTGCGTAGTTTGCCGGGGCGGTCAACAGAAGAGCACCAGCCGTCGTGCAGCACAGCATACTGCTTGGCGAAATCGACCAGATCGTCGATATCATCTTCGGGGGTCATGTCGCCAAACAGATAGGTCGCTTTTTGGGTGCCGTGGTAGGCCACGGTGCAAGGCCGATCACAGCCCGCCATACAGGCGACGCCGGAAATGGCGAAGTCTTCGGCAATTGTATCGCCTGCCGCCGCAATAGCGCGGCGCAGTTTCTCGATCAGTTCAAAGCCGGGGCGGCATTCCGTCCCCTTATGCTTGCACGATGTGCAAACAGTGATGCGATGTTGTGCAGTCCGGTCCATGTCGCCCTCCGCGATGATGCGGGGGCAGGGGGGACATGCAATTCATGCGCGGGCTGAGCCGTGATGTCATCATAGTCTCCGTTCCGGACACCCCGCCCGGGTTGAGTTTCTTTGGCGCAATTCAGCGCCATTAATGGCAGGTCTCCTGACTTGCGGGTCAAAGCTCTCCCGATCCCTTCCCGAGCGTTTGCTCAGTGGTGATCATCGGGGTCGCTCGCCGCTCACAGTTGCGGGGGCAGTCACGGATTTGGCGCGCTTTGGCTCTTCCTCACCGTATTCCCTTTTCATCCCAGATGCATTTTCGGCATCTTAGGAACCATTAAACCTAATCTTTGCGATTCCGATCGGGGGGTCAAGCGGCAAGTTGACAGGTTGGTCTTTCAGATCACGTGCTTTGAAGTACTGTGCGCGCGACGTGCATTAAGTGCGGGCGCTCTATGCGGCGGCAAGCGAGGCATACCATGAAAACCCCATATTTTTAAGGATTCTGATGAGAAAAGATGTTATTGAAATATGGCGAAACTGGTGCAAAACCAAGTGCGGAATATGCACTCATGCAGCGAGTACTGTCCTTTTGGCTACAATGTAAGGGATTGCATTGACCATTAACACGCGTAAAGTTTAAGTCGGTTTCAGTAAGACAGTGTTTAGTAAATCGGACGAGTAAAATGTTAAATATCGTAAACGGTAAGATCAGTGCGATCATGATAAGTGCCGCAGCACTTATCATCCCATCAAGCGTCAGCGCAGACGAAATTGCGCTGACGTTCGATGATCATGGGTTCACAGTTGTTGGTGAATTCGCAGGCTTCCACAACAATGCATACGTCCTATCAACTGAAAATGGTGAGATGTTTGTGCCAATGGAACTGGTTAGCTGTGCTGGCCAAGACTGCGTCGAAACGAACGACGTGAACGAAGTCGACAGCTAGAGGTTCCATGTCTGTGGCGGCTGATGATCCGCGCAGCCCACTGGGGTTTCTGAAAAAACACATGATGAGGATATCAAGTATGAACAAGTATATGGTTTCTAAGCCGGGCACCTTTGTCGCCGCGCTGGCCTTTCTGGCACTGCCAGCAACAACATTCGCAGACAACGTACAGCTCAATGCCTATGACGGATCAACCAGCATGAACGGCGATTTGGTCGCATACCATAATGGTAGCTACTATCTCGCAACCTCTTTGGGCGTCATTCCGGTATCGTCCATTTACGTTCGTTGTGATGGCACCGCATGTCCATCAGTGTCTGATGTTATGCTGGATGTTGACGATGCAAAGATGGTGCAGCCGGTTCGGGTCTCTATGACAACAGGCCTTGTCGACGGTCTATCCAACTAAAAATCAATTCGTTGCTTCGCGTGGCCCTGCGCAAAGCAATTTACCTGTTTTGAGGGAAAGTAATCGTCATGAACACGTCACTAACTTCTTTTGGATGCATCGCCGCCGCGCTGATCGCCTTCTCAACTCCGATCACCGCGCAGCAGGCGACGACGGCCGCCAGCCAAGGCAACTTTGTCGAAGAAGTCGGTGGCAGCGAACGCATCAATTTGTCGGGCAAGTTGCGGATGCTTAGCCAGCGAATTCCCGCAGCGGCTTGCAACTTGCACGCCGGTATCGTGCCGGACGACAGTCGCGCCTTGTTGAATAGCGCAGTTGCCGAGTTCGATCAGATACTCGCCGGACTTGAGCATGGCGACGAGGAACTTGGCATGTTCGGTGAAGAAGAGCGCAGCAGGACTTTGCGCGTCATTGAGGAAGTTCACAATCGGTTTGATCCGTTGGAAGACGCGCTTGGCGACATGATGCAGGATGTGCCGAGTGATGCCGCTATCCAAGTTCTTGCAGATGAAAACATGGACGTGCTGGAAGTTGCCAAACTGCTGGTGTTTGAAATTTCGACTGAATACGCCAACCCTGCTGCTCTTTTGCAGTCAGATGCTATGACGATTGACCTTGCCGGTCGTCAGCGTTTGTTGACACAAAAAGCGTCCAAAGAAGTTTGCTTTATCATGTCCGATGTGAATGCGGCGGCATCACGGGAAGCGTTGGGCGAAACGGTCAATATGTTTGAGGTCTCGCTGGACGCACTGCGTAACGGGATGGATCAGCTTGGTGTGCAGCCGCCACCGAATGACGAAATCGCCAGCGGTCTGGGTCAAGTGCATGAAGATTGGTTGGCTATCAAAACCGATCTGGATGCGGTGATCGCTGGTGGAACGCTGTCCGACGATGCCCGCGCCCTTGTTTTCCAAGGGCTGAACACGACAATGGCCGACATGAACCAAGTCGTCGGCCTTTACACTGCGGCATCCAAACTCGGTCTTTGAAAAGGCCGGTCTAGAACCGCCAACGACGGCTACGGGCGTCGTTGGTTACGCGTCCTCGAGTATCAGGTCAGATGCTTTTTCACCAATCATGATTGCCGGAGCGTTGGTGTTGCCCGACACGATTTCTGGCATGATCGAGCAATCGGCAACGCGCAGCCCTTCAATCCCGTGCACCCGAAGTCGCGCATCGACCACAGCGTCCTTGCCGTCACCCATCTTGCAGGTGCCCGTAGGGTGATAGATGGACGCCGTGTTGTTTCGTGCCCAATCCAGCGTGGCGTCATAGTCATCCATCGGCAGGTCCGCATGCGGCCGGAATTCTTCGCTAATCTTCGAGGTCAGCGGCGCATGTCGTGCGATCTTGCGCGCGATATTGACGCCTGCGACGACCGTCTGACAGTCGGTTTCGGTCGACAGATAGTTGGGAATGATCTTGGGGTAGGCTTTCGGATCATTGCCTTGCAACCTGATCTCGCCTTTGCTTTCGGGACGCAGCTGGCACACCGACATCGTAAAGGCCGAGAATTTATCGGCACCCTTGCCAGGATTTTCCGCGGAGAGCGGTTGGACATGGAACTGAATGTCTGGTGTTTCCATGTCTTCGCGTGTCTTCATGAACCCCGTTGCGAGGCTGGCTGCCATCGTCATCGGACCTGCGCGGAACATCAGATACTTCAGGCCAATTTTGGCTTGCCCGAATATCGAGCTGACTTCGTCATTCAGCGTAGGCTCATTGCATTTATAGACAAGGCGCGCCTGCAAGTGATCTTGCATATTTTTGCCCACACCCTGCAGATCCTGGATGACCTCAATCCCATTTTCAGCAAGCTGCACGGCTTCGCCAACACCAGACAGCATCAACAGTTGTGGCGAGTTGATCGACCCGCCGCAAAGCACAATTTCCTTGCGGGCAGTTACGGTTTGTTGGGTGCCGCTACGGTCTTTGTAGGTCACGCCTGTTGCACGCTTTCCCTCTATCAAGATCTTTTCGACCTGCGCGTGTGTAATGATCTGTAGGTTCTCGCGTGATTTGACGGGATTAAGATAGGCCACAGCAGAACTGCATCTTCGTCCATTGCGCGCAGTCAGTTGGAAGAAGCCGACACCCTCTTGCTCTGCGCCATTATAGTCGGGGTTGAACTTGTACCCCGCAGCTTGTGCCGCTGCGACCCATGCGTCCGTAATCGGACGTTGGATACGCATGTTGGACACCGAAAGCGGGCCTTGGTCTCCGTGATACTCATCGGCGCCGCGTTCGTTTTTTTCGGCACGTTTGAACAGGGGTAAAACATCGTCCCAGCCCCAACCGGCATTGCCCATTTGACGCCAGCGATCATAGTCTTGCGGTTGTCCACGAACATAAAGGAGGCCGTTGAGGGAAGAGGAACCGCCCAGAACTTTCCCGCGCGGCCATTCGATGGATCTGCCATTCAGGCCCGGATCGGGTTCGGTTTTATAGCACCAATCCACCTTAGGGTTGTGAATTGTCTTGAAATAGCCGACCGGAATGTGGATCCATGGGTTCAGGTCGCGACCACCGGCCTCTAATAGAATCACCTTATGAGCAGGATTTGCACTCAATCGATTTGCTAGCACACACCCGGCAGAACCTGCGCCCACAATGACAAAATCTGCTTCCATTGCTCTTTCTCCCCCTTATGGTGAGAAAACTCTATGCAGAACGGAAAGACTATACTAGGCTTTTTTGAAACGAATAGTCTCAATAATCGACAACATGGGAGGACAAAATGAAAGTTGGAGATAAACTAAGCGGCATTTCACGTCGCGATCTGTTCAAGTTGGCAGGTCAATACGGGATGAGCTCGACGCTGATGGCAGCGGGTACATTCGGCGGGGCCATGAGCCTTGCAAACCTGGCGTCCGCGGCAGAATCGACATACGAGCGTCGCTTCTCCAAAGATGCAAAATACACGCTTAAGTTTGGGGCCGCGGGCTTTAACGCACGCAACCTGCTGATCGAGCGTGCGGGTGCGTTGGAATTTGCACGTGACATTGAAGCACGGACAGATGGCGAGATTCGCGTTGAGTTCATCGGCGACAACCAGATCTGCGGTCAGACGTCTTGTGTTGAAAAAACGCAGCAGGGTATCGTTGATATCTACGCGGCGTCGACACAGAACTCGGCCGGTGGTGCACCTTACCTGAACGTGCTGGACTATGCTTACATGTTCCGTAACCGCGCGGACCAGTATCACTTCCTCTATTCACCTGCATCAATGGCGTTGTTGCGTGAACCATACGAGAAGCGTCACGGTCTGAAGTTCCTGTTTAGCCACGCTGAACTTCGCGGTATCCAGTTAGGTCTGAACTTTGAAGACAAGCCAACCGTCACATCCATCGACGAATTGGCCGGCACAAAGAACCGTGTCACAGGTACGCAGCTTGGTCGCATCGCGATGGAAGCATTGAACCTGAACCCAGTTCCGGTTGCTTGGGAAGAAACACTTGATGGTCTGAAGCAGGGCCTGATTGATGGTGCGGAAACATGGGCGTCTGCTGTGGCATACGCGAACATGGCGCCAGTTGTGTCTCAGTCTGTTCACCTGAACTTCTTCTGCGGTACAGAGCACACAGCGATGTCTGCATCCGTCTTTGATAGTCTCGAAGGTTATCTGCAGGATGCGGTGATGGAATCATCCTATTGGGCACAAACACACGTGCAGGCGGCGAACGAAGTGGCTCTGATCAATACGGTTGGTCAGTCTGATCCACAGTTGCCAAACACGATCTTCGCACAGAACAACGTGCGTAACGCATTCTTGTCCGCAGAAGAGATCAAGAAAGCCGAAGAGATGTGTTCACCAGAATTCCAGCCAGCACTCTGGGAAGAGTGGCGCGAGCGCCTTAACGGGTGGTCTGGCGGTCTGGACACATATCAAGAGATCTATGACGAAGTGCGTACAATCGACGTGAACACTTTGCCTGAGAACGTTGAGCCACGCCGTTGGTGGAAGAGCTAATCTAGCTTATTCTAAACCTCTACGATTGGGGCCGGCCGAATGGGGAGTTCGGCCGGCCTTTTTGAATTCAAAGATAATACGACTGCATGAAATGCAGTGAATGGACACATTAGGGGGGAGACCTAGATGTCGATACTCGCAGAAGCGGTGGCGGTAATACCTGCCATCTTCTCGGGCAGCACATGGGACATGCGACAAGCATTTGATGCAGATGGCATGTGGCTGTTTTGTTTTGTCTTCACATTTATTGGTGGTTTGCTGGCCCACCTTCTTTATACAGCAGTACCCTTTCTAGAACGCCATCTTGAACGGACAACGGCGGTCGTGATGTATCTGATCATTGCGGGCATCATCTGCTGGGGTGTGATCGACAGGTTTGTGTTCTCAAACCAATGGTCAGGATCGACGACGGTGCCGCCATTCCTGTTCATGGTCATGGCTTGGTTCGCCTGTTCCTACAACGTGAAACTACGCACGCACCTGAGCTTCAGTGAATTCCGCTCGAAAATGGCACCGACGGGCCAGATCGCGACACTCACGCTGGATGCGGTCCTTTGGTTTGGCTTTTGCTGGATCGCCATTACGACATCGCTGCGGTTTACTGCTTTGTCTGCCGACAATTTCCAATTGGTGGATGGTGTGGACGATGTGATGAAGTGGTGGTTCTACATCACCGTTCCCATCGCCTTTACCCTGATGTCCGGTCGTGTGATCGGCAACTGGTTGGAAGACTGGAAAAACTACAAGGCTGGCGAACCCATTATCAAACAAGCTGTAATCGGAGGGGACGTCTAATGGCCGATAGTACTTGGATTACACTGATCTCATTGGGAGTGACGGTCTTCTTCATGCTGGGGACCCCCGTTCTGCTGATCATCTTTTACTGGGTGATTGGCATCAGCTTTGTCATCGACCTGCCTTTGGCCAATACCGGCAATGAGCTGATCAATGTGTTCAGTAAGGGTTTTGCCTTGCTTGCGATGCCGCTCTTCATTCTGACAGGGGATTTGATTAACCAGTCTGGTATCGCCCGACGATTATCAGATTTTGCCTACTCTTGTCTGGGTTGGCTCCGCGGCGGTCTTGCGATGGCATCTATCGCGGCTTGCGGCCTCTTCGCTGCGATCTCTGGGTCAAACTCTGCAACAACCGCAACGATTGGTTCAATGCTGCATCCTGAGATGGTGAAGGGCAACTACGATGAGCGCTTCTCGGCGGCGACCGCTGCTGCGGGTGGTACGGTGGGTATCATTATCCCGCCATCAATTATCTTCATCGTTTACGGCTTCTTGCTGAACCTTCCGATCTCTGACCTTTTTGTTGCGGGCATCATTCCCGGAACATTGATGGTTTTGGGTATGATGACTGCGGCCTTTATCATCTGCACGATCAATGGTTGGGGCGTTTTGATTGGCCTGTCCGTTTCGCGGATGATCAAGACCGGGATCGGGGCATGGCTTGGCTTCTTTGCCATTGGTCTGGTGCTTTGGGGCATCTACACCGGTCGCTTCTCACCGACTGAGGCCGCAGGCGTGACTGTTGGTTTCTGTGTTCTGGTTGGCTTGATCTCTTATCCGTTGAACAGAGTGATGGGCAGTTCATCCGATCTCCCTGTCGAACAAAAAAGCTACGGCTCAATGTTTGTGGTCGAAGGCTTTACGGTTCCACAGATCCCGTCCATCGTGTCGCGCTCTGCGCAAATCTCGGGCATCCTTGTGCCGTTGATTGCTGTATCTGTTGCGATGCAACAGGTGATGTCGTCGCTTGGCGCTAAGGACTTTATCGGTGACTTTGTGACTGGTATGGGCGGTTACTACGCGGTGCTGTTCACGTCGATGGCGATTGTGTTTATCACAGGGATGATCCTTGAATCCCTGCCGGTGACAATCATTCTTGCACCAATCCTGGCCCCAATCGCGGCGTCGGTCGGTATTGATCCGATCCACTTTGCAGTTGTGTTCCTAGTGGGTGCTTCCATCGGCTTTGTGACGCCGCCCTACGGGCTAAACCTGTATGTGGCGTCCGGTGTCACCGGCGTGCCGTATTTCCGCCTGTTGCGCTATATCGTGCCATATCTGATTGCGCTGCTCAGCGTTTGGTTCTTTGTAGCCCTTGTCCCACAAACGGCATTGATGATCTTGCCGGGTCAGTAACAGGTGGCAATGACCGACGATATCGTAGGGAATTCCGGCCAAATTCCGACCAACCTCCGGCTGCTTTTGCTGCTGGAGGAGGTCGCGAAGGTCGGTGTTCCTGTCACACCATCTGTGGTGAATGAAACTCTCAAGCTGCCCAAACCAACCATTCACCGGTTGTTTGCAACGGCCGAGGCCGAGGGGTTCTTGCAGCGCGACATCGATGGACGCTCATATAGTCCCGGTAAGCGAATGCGGCTGCTTTCGATCAATACTTTGTCGTCTGAGCGCGTGCGCACCGTGCGGCTCGCCGTGCTCAAATCGCTCGCTATGGCGGTCGGTGAGACTTGCAATCTTGCGATCCCAGAACGTGAAGGCATGTTCTATCTGGACCGGGTCGAAACACACTGGCCCTTGCGTATTCAGCTGCCGGTTGGCACGCAAGTACCGTTTCACTGCACGGCCAGCGGCAAGATGTATCTTTCGACACTGCGTCCGGACTATCTGACGCGCTTTTTGAAGAACTACGTATTGGAGCGTCAGACCGACCAAACGATCACGGATCCTGTTGCCTTGCAAAAGGAATTAGAGGTCACACGCGAGCGTGGATATGCGACTGACAACGAAGAATTTATGGTCGGGATGACAGCCATCGCGGTACCCATTCTGGACGACCGGGGCCGGCTGTTGTCAACCTTGTCGATCCACGCGCCCGAACAACGCAGCCATTTGCCTGATCTCGTTGAATATTTGGGCTCGTTACACGCTGCTGCGGCTGAATTGGCCGCCATTGCCGGTCGTTAGATCACCGTGGTATGTGATGCCGTCATGATCCCGATACCACCGACCACGATCAGACTGAGCGCCCAAACAACATCCAGATTGAACCAGGTCCGTGACAGGAACTTTAAACCCAGCCAAAAGTACATGCCTGCGGCAAGCAATCCGCCGGCGAGCGTCATTGCGGCGGTGTGAACAGCAGCGACGACAAAGGCCATCCCGACATTGTTCGCCATCAGGTTTTCTGCCGCGCGATGCCCAGCGTCAAGGCTGTCTGGCGCGCAGATTCCCAGAAAAATCGGTACCAGCATAAGGCCGGCACCGTGGGCCATGGCGGCCAAGAATGACCAAAGCGCAAGCCGCGATGGTGGTACGCGTGCAAGAAAGCGCGGGTGCTTGCGGTTGATCAACAGGTAGACGCCGAGGGCGATCACCAGCAGTCCGGCACCGATCCTAATCTGACCTTCCCAATAGACCAAGGTCACCATCAGCGAGAATGGCAAAAGGATCGCGCACATTGCCAGAAAATGCCCACCCGCCAGTGCCACTAGCGCGCCGGGCAAGGCGGATGTCTTACGCTCCATCAAGGCAGCGGACACGGCCAAGGGCCACCCCATCCCGGGGTTCAGCCCATGATACAGGCCAGAGACGATGACGGCCCACCAAAGGGCCGTCACTGTGGTCATTTCAAACAAGGATCAGACCGATGGGTAGCAGAAACTGTCGGTCGAGCAGTCTCCGCCCTCAAGCCTGATCTGGTGGCTGCGGTAGCCTTCGGGGAAGTCGACCCAGAAGTCCTTGTTCAGGGTCAACCCACCGTCCTTGCCGACATCGGCGCAGACCATCGCGGCACCGCGCTCACCTGGATAGAACTGGTCATCCCACGTAGAATAGAGCGAGTTGGTCCAATAGACGCGTTTGCCATCGCGGCTGATCTCGACCATCTGCGGGCCATAGCCAAAGTCCTTGCCGTTGGGGTGCTTGGTTTTCTTGACGATTCCGCCAAGATCAACTTTGCCAGCCAAAACAGGGTTCATCGGGTCGGACACATCGTACTGATGCATTTCGCCCAGCCCCCAGCAGGCCACATAAAGGAAACGGTCATCAAGGCTGAGGTCAATGTCAGTTACCAGTGGCGGACAGGCGCCGAAGCCTTTCAGCAGTTCTGGCAGGTCATCGGCATCAGCAGGCACGGGATCAATAGTGATCGTCTTCTTGGCCTCGAACGTGCCGTCCTCTTTGCGCCACCAGGTAAAGATCGCACCCTGTAGGTTGGTGGTGTCGACCACGACACCGCAGAATCCGTACTCTTTGGCAGGGTCATGCGCAGGGCGGATTTCCAGGGCCATCTGATGGTTTTCACCCAGATCAATGCTTTGGATATTCTTGCGTGCACGCAGGTCCCAAAAGTGGATCGTGTGGCCGTATTTATTGGACAGCAAATCCTCTGGCACGATGCCGTTCTCAAACTGTGGCGGCAGGCCCCATTCGGAACTGACCATGTAGTCGCGCGGTAGGTTCCACCAGAAATCATAGTGCTTGTCCTGAATGCCCCGATCCATTTCGTAGCGGCCAAGGATTTCAAAGGTCTCGCAATCCATGATGAAGATACCCGGCGGGCCATCAGTGCCATCCTCGCCACCGCCACCAAGGGTCGAGACATAGATGCCCTCTGGACCACAGTGGATCGTGTGAGGGCGGGAATATCCGGTTTTTGCGAATAGCTCTTCAGGTTCAATGGTTTTGTGAATCTTCGCTTTCAGCGGGTCCTTCACATCAATGATATAGATGCGGCTGGACCGGATGCCGGGGATGATCAGATAGCGGCGTTCCAGAAAGGCGTGGCCGGTCAGCGGTGACAGGGCAGACGAACAGGCATTCCAGCCAAAGTGGTGAAATTCATCACCAAGGTTCGGCATAAAGAGGCTGTGAACGATTTCGCCATAAGTGTCTGAGGTGGGGTCGACATCAACAACGGCAAGCCCATCGGGTTGGCTGCCATCAGGACTGAGCATCAAGGTGAAGGCAACCGTTTCGGCAGGGGCTTCCATCGCAATTTTTGCTGTCGGATAAAATGTTGGATCAGGTCTTAGGTTCATAAATCTTCCTCCCAGTGAGATGAATGCGCCTATTCCGGCTTATTGGGCCAAAGGGCCGGATACCTGTTAAACAAGAGGTATCAATTGTCAGACAATTGAATTGAGTATGCCGTCAGCGAGGCTGATTGAGTCAAGAAAAAACTGTCAGTGTCGGTAGACAGCTGAGTGCGTCAGAATTACCCCTTGGCCAAATCGCGCATGCTGCGTCATACTGCCCACAGCTAAATCGACCAGGGATTCACCATATGACGCTTGCCGTCCCTACGCTGCGTTCCTGCGCAGACTGCCCGATCCGCTACAATGCGGTGTGTTCCAAATGCGAACCCGATGAGCTCGAACAACTCGAAGACGTGAAGTATTATCGTTCTTATGCTGCAGGTCAGACCATCTTTTTCAGCGGCGATACCTTAGAGTTTGTGGGGTCTGTTGTGTCTGGTGTTTGTAGCCTGACACGTACCTTACCTGATGGGCGGGTCCAGATGGTGGGGTTGCTGTTGCCCGGGGATTTCATGGGCCGGCCACATCGCGAAACGATTGATTGTGACGTGATCGCAGAAACGGACGTCATGCTTTGCTGTTTCCGGCGTAAACCATTTGAGAAGTTGATCGATCAAACACCGCATGTCGGCCAGCGCTTGCTGGAAATGACGCTGGATGAATTGGATGCTGCGCGGGAATGGATGCTGGTGCTGGGCCGCAAAACCGCGCGCGAAAAGATTGCGTCGCTTTTGCATATGATTGCCGTGCGGATGGCGTCGCTGAAGCCCGGTGAGACGGCGGTGGCGACGTTTACCCTGCCGATTACCCGCGAAACGATGGCGAATTATCTGGGACTGACGATCGAGACAGTCAGCCGCCAGATGTCAGCGCTGAAGAAAGACGGCCTGATCGTGATCGACGAACGCCGCGATATTCAGGTGCCCGATTTGGAAGAATTGAAAGCGGAAACGGGCGAGGACGGGTTTTAGGGAAGGACCGCTTTGAGCCGATTGTGTTGAAAAACTCGGTTTGAGAAGCGCGATGATGTGAGTGTTTATTGTGGCTGGCGTCGATCTTATGTCATCGCGGGGCGCATTGGGCGCAGTTTGGCGAGTTTGCGGAGGTTTTGGGCGGTTTCGGCGAGGAGGAATTCGTCTTTCGCACCGTTTGGTCCGCGCAGACGCAGGCGGTCGAGCCGCATGATCTTCTTGAGATGGGCGAAGAGCATTTCGACCTTCTTTCGTCGTCTGCTGGCTTCGGCATATGCGTCTGTCTTGGCGATCTCGCGTGCCTTGTCACGCGCCGCCTCATGGACATGCCGTGAGACAATGCGGGCATCTTTGTTGGGCGTGCAGCGTTCTTTGAGGGCGCAGGTGGAGCAGTGTGTCTTGCTGGCGTAGTACCGTTTGATGCCATCCTTACTAACGCCGGTGCGCGGGGTGCGCATCTTACGCCAGTACTTCTTGAGGGGTTTGCCACCAGGGCAGGTGTATTCGTCTGTGGCTGGATCGTAGCGGAACTCGAGATTAGTGAATGTCCCGTCTTTGCGATCTGATTTGTCGATCACTGGAACGTGCGGTTCAATGTCTTGATCGACCAGCCAACCCAGCATGTTGCCTGAACCATAGGCGGTGTCCGCTGCCAGCCGGTCTGGAAAAAGATCGAACCTGTCTCGCGTGCGGGTCAGCATTGTTTGGGTTGCCCCAACCTCAGCCGGACGGATGGCGCGGGTCGCCTCGACATCCAGAATGATCGCATGGTCAGTATCGATCAGATAATTGGTCGAATAGGCAAAGAATGCTGGTCCTTTCAACGCACCTGTCCACTGGCTGGCGGGATCAGAGAAGGATGTGAACTTTGGTGTCGTATCGCTTGCGGCACCAAATGCGGCGTCATCCAATGTCTCAAGATATTCCCGCACGGCTCGCGGAACGACCGCCGGGTCGATCTGCGCGGCCTCCCATTCCGCCTTTGACGCTGAGTATTGCTTGTTGGCATCGGCCTGGATGATGCTGGCATCTATCGCAAAGGTCTCGCCGCCAACCAAACCCTCAGCCATGCAGCGCTCCACGACCGTCTCAAATAGATGGCGGAACAGATCGCAGTCACGGAACCGTCCATGCCGGTTCTTGGAGAAGGTTGAATGATCGGGGATCGAGATCTGACAGATCGAGTTTGCAGAACCAGCGATATGCGAGGTTCAGATGCACCTCTTCGCAGAGCCGACGCTCGGACCGGATGCCAAAGCAGTATCCAACCAGCAGCATGCGGATCATCAATTCCGGATCAATCGATGGGCGGCCTGTGTGGCTGTAGAAATCCGTCAGATGGGCGCGAATGCTGCTGAGATCAACGAACCGATCAATCGCACGCAGCAGGTGATCTTGCGGGACGTGATCTTCAAGCGAGAACTCATAGAACAAGGCCGCCTGCGCTTCCTGCTTCGGTCCCATCATCGCAATCAACCTCCAGTATGAATACCGAAATTGAATCAGCGATCAGCTCGCCAAACAAGCAGAGTTTTTCAACACAATCAGCCCAATGTGTCAAATGCTGCGCAACGCGGCAATGGCCGCTTTGTTTGGGGGGAATGATGCCGATCTGTGCAGGACCCTTCGCTAATTTCACGTGAGGCTTCCTGAGGTCGTGGCCGATGCGGAAGTACTACTATGGGTCAGAGATCGGTGGTGGGCCATACGCATTGTTTCCAACCTCACTTGACCGCAGCAAAAGTATAAACGGAATAGCGAAACTGACGATCGCCAGCACTACAAATGACACTTCGATGGCGTCCAGAGGGCCTGAGGCACGCACGTATTCGTAATACCAGCCCCATGAGATAGGCGGACCGATTGTAAGCCAAAACCAAAAAAACGATCTTCCACTATCGTGTAGTCTTCTGGACATCGCCGCAACAGTAGCTGCCAGAATCCAAAGTCCCAATCCCGAAAAACCAACTGCGAGAACGATAAACCCTCGATCACCAAGCCCTAAAATGTATAAAAACCACACCATCGGAAAAGCTAACAAAGCCATGGCTATTCCGGCCATGAGCAGGGCGCCAAAAAACCACCAAAATTCGGCACGAGAGGCGCGGCCGCTATATTCGAAGGGCCTTCGCAGGCAGCTTTTAATAGCTTTGATAAGTCCCATTGTGTTTAGTGTTCCTCGACAAATCTCTGTCGGCATTCAATTCATAAAATGAACATCGTTCATATTTTTCACACTGTCAAGAGACACAACCACAAATGCGGGCCTCCTTTCTCTTTGCTCTCTTTTGAAGAGCGCAGAAAGAACAAGGAGTGACCAAAATCAGACATTCGCCCAGTCGCCGTGAAAGCTCGGTTTGTTCCGCAAAGCCGACGTTCTTCACCGCGACATCAAGATCGGCAGATCAGCCGTTTCCAGCAGGCTCCGCGTGGCCCCGCCGAACACCGCTTCGCGCAGGCGCGAATGCCCGTAAGCGCCGCTGACGATCATTTGCGCGCCGACTTCTTTGGCCCGTCGCAGCAGGATTTCCCCGATATGTGGTTCGGTCTTGGCCAGAACGGCGACCTCTGATTTCGTGCCGTGCCGCATCAGGTATTGCGCCATCGCCCCCCCGGGATCAGACCGGTCGGCTGCATGGCTGGGCGGATCAATGATGCAGATATCGGCCACTTCGGCTTGCTCCAGCAGCGGCAATGCGGCGCGCGCTGCGGCCAATGCCTCGGCACCGTCATTCCATCCCATCAGCACATGCCCGCCGACATCGGGGGCTTTGCAGCCTTTTGGGATCATCAAAACCGGACGCTCTGCGGTAAACAGGCAGGCCTCGACCAAGGTCGCAGCCTCCGGGTTATCCTGATAGGGCCGAGGGAGAACAACCAGATCAGAAAAGCGTAACTTGCGTGCAAGATAATCTGTTAGGGCCGGACCCTGCACCGTGGCCGCCTGCACCGACCAGCGCACCAGTTCGCCGCGCATCCGGTCCTTGAGCCAGGTTTCAATCTTGTCACGTTGATCCATCGCATCGCGGGTTTGTTCCGCGATCATCAGCGCCTCTGCGCCCATGTAATACGTGTTCGTCTCCGTATGGCTGATGGTCACGACATAGATATCCAGATGCGCATCCATCCGGTCCGCCAGTGAAATCGCCGCATCCAGCCCATCCGTGGACTGGTCGGTATCCGTCAGTATCGTCGCAATGATCTTGTAAGTCATTGGTTCGGCCTTCCCCTTATCGGTTCAACGTAGGGGGGCGATTGTTCGCGCAAACCGCTCCTTAAAAATAGAGTGTCAAACGCAACCATGCCGCGCCTTGATCTATGTCAAATTCGATTTTGATCCACATCAAGGACGCGACCGCCCGCCGCTCTCATAACCGAACATAGCAAGTCGTTGTCGGACCCATGTGGTGATCCGGCCAAGGAAGGGGATCTCTTATGGGGAACTATGTGAAGTTGATTGCGCTGGGGGGTGTCACGCTCTTTGCTGCGATTGCTGCAAATTGGGGGCGTGACGTATCCTATATCGTGCACGCGATGATCATCATGCTGGTCAGTGCCTATATGTTTGTGCGCGTGCTGCGCCAAATGGATGCTCCGGTCGCCGCAACGCCCGACGGTTATATGGATGATGTGGTCCGCGCTGGCGTCATCGCCACAGGCTTTTGGGGTGTTGTTGGTTTTCTGGTTGGGGTGGTCATCGCCTTCCAGCTGGCCTTTCCGCAGCTCAATTTTGAGGTTCTTCAACCTTACGGCAATTTCGGACGACTGCGCCCACTGCACACCAGTGCAGTGATTTTCGCGTTTGGGGGTAATGCCTTGATTATGTCGTCATTCTATATCGTGCAACGCACCTGCGGCGCGCGGTTATGGGGAGGTAACCTGGCGTGGTTTGTGTTCTGGGGTTACAACTTGTTTATCGTGTTGGCCGCGACAGGCTACCTCCTCGGCGCGACGCAATCCAAAGAATATGCCGAACCGGAGTGGTACGTTGATATCTGGCTGACTGTCGTCTGGGTGTCCTTTCTGGCCGTCTATCTTGGGACGATCTTTAAGCGCACAGAAAAGCACATCTATGTGGCCAACTGGTTCCTGCTGTCCTTCATCGTCACCGTCGCGATGCTCCACCTGATCAACAATATCAGCATTCCCGTCAGCATCTGGGGCAGCAAGTCTGTGCAGATCTTCAGCGGCGTGCAGGATGCCATGACGCAGTGGTGGTATGGGCACAACGCGGTGGGCTTCTTCCTGACTGCGGGCTTCCTTGGCATGATGTACTACTTTGTACCCAAGCAGGCCGGTCGTCCGGTTTTCTCTTACAAATTGTCCATTATCCACTTCTGGGCGCTGATCTTTTTATACATCTGGGCGGGTCCGCACCACTTGCACTACACAGCGCTGCCTGACTGGGCATCGACACTTGGTATGGTCTTTTCGATCATCCTGTGGATGCCAAGCTGGGGTGGTATGATCAACGGCCTGATGACGCTGCAAGGCGCTTGGGACAAGCTGCGCACTGATCCAATCATTCGGATGATGGTGATCAGCCTTGCCTTCTACGGCATGTCCACATTTGAGGGTCCGATGATGTCGATCCGCGCGGTCAACAGCCTGTCACACTACACAGACTGGACCATCGGTCACGTACACTCTGGTGCGCTGGGCTGGAACGGGATGATTACATTCTCTGCCCTTTACTTCCTCACACCGAAATTGTGGGGCCGGGCACAGATGTATTCGATGTCCGCGATCAACTGGCACTTCTGGTTGGCCACAATTGGCATCATCCTTTACGCGGCCTCGATGTGGGTCACCGGGATCATGGAAGGCCTGATGTGGCGTGAAGTCGACGCAAACGGGTTCCTTGTGAACAGCTTTGCCGACACCGTTTCCGCGAAGTTCCCAATGTATGTGGTCCGTGGCCTGGGTGGGGTTCTTTACCTCGCAGGTGCGCTGATCATGGCCTGGAACATGTTCATGACCATCCGAGGCGGCGCACGCGTTGCCGCCCCGGTTGGCGTGCCAGCAGAATAAGGAGGGCTGAGATATGTCTGATACAACTCAAAACGACGGCCCAGCCAAAGGCTTCCTTGCCAAACACGCGATCCTGGAACGCAGCCCAACGTTGCTACTTGTTTCTTCCCTGTTGGTGGTGACAGTGGGCGGGATCGTGGAAATCGCACCCCTTTTCTACCTTGAAAATACCATTGAAAAGGTAGAGGGGGTGCGACCCTATTCCCCGCTCGAACTGGCGGGGCGCGATGTCTACATCCGCGAAGGGTGCTATGTGTGCCACAGCCAAATGATCCGTCCTATGCGGGACGAGGTTGAACGCTATGGTCATTATTCACTGGCCGCTGAATCCATGTACGACCACCCGCACCAGTGGGGGTCCAAGCGGACCGGGCCTGATCTGGCCCGTGTCGGTGGCAAGTATTCCGACGCGTGGCATCTGGATCACTTGATCGCGCCACGCTCGGTTGTCCCTGAATCGATCATGCCGGGCTATGCCTACCTGCTCGATACACCGGTCAACGCCGAGTATAACGCCGATCTGGTCGCGACCCATAGTTTCATCGGGGTGCCTTACACCGAAGAGATGGTCGCACTGGCCGCGTCTGACACATTGGCGCAAGCTGATCCTGACACAGACGCTTATGACGATCTGCTGGAACGGTATCCGGGGGCGCAAATCCGCAACTTTGATGATGCGCCGGGAGTGTCCGAAATGGATGCGTTGATCGCCTATCTGCAAATGCTGGGTACGACTGTCGATTTCTCGACCTTCACCCCAGATGCAAGCCGCTAAGGAGAACTGACAATGGACACATATTCATTCCTGCGCGAACTTGCAGACAGTTGGGTTTTGCTGGCGATGTTCCTGTTCTTTCTGGGCGTTATTGTCTGGGCCTTCCGCCCTGGCAGTCGCAAGGTCCACGATGAGACAAGCCAGATCCCCTTCCGTAACGAGGACCGCCCCGGCGTATCCAAGACCAAGGAGCTGCAATCATGAGCAGCAATACAGAAAAAGACATTGATGACGTCACTGGCACTGACACAACAGGTCATTCCTGGGACGGGATCAAAGAACTGAACAACCCATTGCCGCGCTGGTGGCTGTGGTCATTCTACCTGACGATTATTTGGGGGATCGGTTATTCGATTGCCTATCCTGCGTGGCCGATGGTGAGCAGTGCGACAGCCGGTCTGCTGGGCTATTCGACACGCGGTGAAGTCGCCCAAGACATTGCCCGATTTGAAGAAGCAAACGCCGAGATTTCCGCGCAGCTTGCTTCGGCTGATCTGACGACGCTGGACCAGAACCCTGAATTGCTGCGCTTTGCGAATTCTGCCGGTGGTGCGGTGTTCCGCAACAACTGTTCGCAATGTCATGGGTCGGGTGCGGCTGGGTTTACGGGCTATCCGAACCTGCTGGACGATGACTGGCTCTGGGGCGGTGACTTTGAGAATATCGAATACACCGTGCGCCACGGCATCCGGAACGAAGAGGACTGGGATGCCCGCTATTCTGAGATGACCGCCTTTGACGAGATTTTCAGCAATGAAGAGGTGGATCAGGTGGTTCAATACGTGCGTCTAATCTCGGGGCAGGAACATGATGCGGCCATGGCGGACGTGGGCACGGAGTTGTTCATCAACAACTGTGCTGCGTGCCATGGCGACAATGGCATGGGGAACCGCGATCTGGGTGCCCCAAACCTGACCGATGCCATCTGGCTCTATGGTGGTGATCTGACAAGTCTGGAAGAAACCGTCCGCTATGCCCGCTTTGGCGTCATGCCCCCTTGGGGGACACGTCTGACCGAGGCCGAGATCAAAGCCGTCACTGCCTATGTGCACCAGTTGGGAGGGGGCGAATAGGCATCACAGACCCGAAGCTTTCTGTTCGCGCTAAGGCTTTGGGTTCACGTGAAGGGAAGGGCGTCCGCTGCAGTGGGCGCCCTTTTCTATTTCTGTGATTTAGTGCGCATGTGACGTCTTTTGGGTGCGCAGCCAGCGTAAGTTTCCCGGCACAGACGCGCCCATTCCTGAATCGGATAGATATATAGAAGGATCGGGTTCTTGTCGGGAATACCTGTCTTCAATGCGCCCATTTCTTCCTTGCAGACGCCAGGGTTGTAGTAGGTTCCGAACATTACATCAAAGAGCGGGATTACACTTGCGAGGTTCTTGCCATAAGCCTCAGGCACATCGGCGTGGTGCCAGCGATGGTATCTTGGCGACGCTAAGAGGTATTTGAACGGCCCATGATCCCAGTCTAGATCAAGATGGATGTAGATGCCTTGGATTGCATAGAATAGCGCAACGATTGGAATCACTTGCGGAATTTGCATCCACGTCAGCAGCACAACATAGGCCACCGCCATCAAGATGGTTTCGAGGAAATGAACCCGAAGGCCGGTAAAGGCATTCACATGTGTGTCCGAGTGGTGCGCGGCATGGGTCGGCCATCCCCACCGGGTGTGCATGGCGCGGTGGCTCCAGTAGTCAGCGAAGTCTTTGGTCACAATGCCGATGATGCAGACCACGACAAGCGGCAGATTATCCCAGATCGCTGGATCAAGTGTTGGGATGCCCAAGGCATCATATTGCCGTTGCAAAAATTCGTTCACTTCGTCGACGAACAGAAAGACGGCAACAAGGTTAAACGCCGCCAAGGTGATCGAAGTTAGCATGTTCTCGTCGGCGTGTTTGCTAAGCTCAGAGGTTTTTTTGAAGCCAAGGTAGAGGATATATTTTGCAACAAGCGCAAGAATAATCTGCGTGCCAAAACCCACCTGAAGAAGCCAATCAATCAAGAACATCTTTTCTGCACCGCTACTGCCTATCTCAGAATGGCGATCATACTGTTAACCAAGTTAGCAACTTATCGGAAGGATAGCGCGATTTTCAGGCTGATATTGTGTCAGCATTGTGGCTGTTGCTCCGAGCAAATTCAGGTGACGCACGCAGTCATGATCATTGCTCTGCCGACCAATTTCCGGTTGCTTAGGCCTCTTGTGCCAGTCGCGCCTCAAGCACATCAAACGGAACACCCGGTTCGTCTTTTGCGCCGCGGATGACCAAGGATGTCTTCACGGATGCTACATTGTCCGCGCTCGTCAATTCCTCGGTCAAGAAGCGCTGAAAGGTCCGCAGGTCCGGTGCCACGCATTTAAGGATGAAATCCACCTCGCCGTTCAGCATGTGACACTCACGCACCAGCGGCCAATCTTGGCAACGCGCCTCAAACGCGCTCAGGTCTGCCTCAGCCTGACTAACCAGCCCGACCATCGCAAAGACTTGCACTTCAAATCCAAGCTCGCGTGAATTCACATCAGCGTGGTAGCCTTGAATAAACCCCTGTTCTTCCAGCGTCCGCACACGCCGCAGGCAAGGCGGGGCTGAAATTCCGACGCGTTTGGCAAGCTCTACATTGGTCATGCGGCCATCGGCCTGGAGTTCGGCCAGAATCATCCGGTCGATTTCGTCTAATTTTGTCCCTGGCATAGAGTGTTCCCTGACATTTTTGCAAATGCTACCCAGTATCGGCTGGTTGCGCAACAATGTTTCAATGTGCCGCAACTAAATAACGCACTCAATGGTGAGTGCTCGCCCCTTTTATCATCGGCAGCGCGCCGCTATATCGAAGTGACTCAAACGCGCAAGAGGCTGCCATGACCGACACTCGCCACATCAAAGTTCTGATCATCGGGTCTGGCCCTGCCGGATATACGGCGGGGGTCTATGCTGCGCGCGCGATGCTGGAGCCTGTTTTGATTCAGGGGATCGAGCCGGGTGGCCAACTAACGACCACGACGGAGGTCGAAAACTGGCCTGGCGATACAGAGGTGCAAGGCCCGGACCTGATGGTCCGGATGGAGGCGCATGCCCGCGCGATGGGGTGCGAGATTGTGGGTGATATCGTTACGACGCTGGATCTGCAGAACCGGCCATTCACGGCGACCTGCGACAGCGGTGCTGTTTATACAGCCGACGCTGTCATCCTGTGTACCGGCGCGCGCGCCAAATGGCTCGGCTTGCCGTCTGAGGAAAAATTCAAAGGCTTCGGCGTCAGTGCCTGTGCGACCTGTGACGGGTTCTTTTATCGTGGCCAAGAGATCGTGGTCGTCGGTGGCGGCAACACGGCCGTAGAAGAGGCGCTGTTTTTGACCAACTTTGCCTCCAAAGTTACATTGGTCCATCGCCGGGATGAGTTACGGGCCGAAAAGATTTTGCAAAACCGGTTGTTCAACAATCCCAAGATTGAAACCTTGTGGTTTCATGAGGTGGATGAGGTGGTCGGCACAGACAACCCCTTGGGTGTTGAAGGTGTGCGGGTCAAACACACAAAGACCGGCGAGATTACCGAAATCGCTGCCAAAGGTGTCTTTGTCGCGATTGGGCATGCACCGGCCAGTGAATTGGTCAAAGATCAGTTGGAAACCCATAGCGGCGGCTACGTCGACGTCGCACCGGGTACGACAAAAACCGAAATTCCGGGTGTGTTTGCCGCCGGTGATCTGACGGATCATGTCTATCGTCAGGCCGTCACAAGCGCTGGCATGGGGTGCATGGCTGCATTGGATGCAGAGAAATTCATCGCTGAGATGGAAGATGCGAGTGCGGTAAAGGCAGCCGAATAGCGTCGGTGTGGCGTTTACTGCGTTGGACACCACGCTTTATCGGATTGTATTTGAGGATTTCGCTCACCGTGCCCTCAAAGGTGTCATCCATCCGGAGGGGCGGTTTCATAGAGATGGGCAAAAAGCGCTTTATGCTTCACCGTCACCGCAAACGGCGGCGATTGCAATTCGGCGGTACTTGCAGCCCGGTGATGCGCCCCGCGTGATGATCAGGCTCAAGACGCAATCAACGCGTTTGGTTGATCTGCGCGATCCTAAGATATGCCAAGCGCTTCAGATTGAACCAAGCTGGCCGAGTGTCCCTTGGTCGGGTGAGCGTGCGGCCGGGAAATTTGCCACAAGTTGGCGCGCGTCAGATGCGGTGCGCCTGGCTGGTGCCGACGGCATGATTTACGCGTCACGCACGGCACCCGAAAGGTGGCATGTCGTGTTGTTTCGTTGGAATGATGGAAACAGCGCGCAAGTAACCCTGGCAGAACAATCAGCACCATGGGTCCCACAATAGCACAACAGATTTCTTCTGACGGCCCAATAACCAAGCTTCGTCCCTGCTTGTCGCATATTGCCGGGCAATCGTCTTTTTTTTGCTGGCTTGCTAGACATTCCTACGGCGGTGGGTCTATGCCCACGACAAAGTAGTTGTATCGCAATTGAGAGTTTTATGGCCCACGATCTATCCCCCATTCCAGAACTGTATGTTTCTTACGAGAGTGCGCAGAAGATGAAGCTTGAGGCCGCAGAGCTGACGAGCCATGATCTCACGCCGCGTCAGATTTGCGATTTGGAATTGCTGATGAATGGCGGTTTCAATCCGCTGAAAGGCTTTTTGTCAGAGGCGGATTACACGTCTGTCGTGGATACGATGCGTCTTGCTGACGGAACGCTTTGGCCGATGCCGATTACCTTGGATGTCACAGAAGATTTCGCGAACACCGTAGAGACGGGCCAGGATATCGCGCTGCGCGACCAAGAGGGCGTCATTCTTGCGACAATGACGGTCACAGATAAGTGGACGCCAAACAAGGCCCATGAAGCGAAGATGGTTTTTGGTGCCGATGATCAGGCCCATCCGGCCGTCAACTATCTGCACAATTCAGCCGGAAGCGTTTATTTAGGCGGGCCAATCACCGGAATTCAGCAGCCGGTCCACTACGATTTTCGCGGGCGCCGCGATACACCGAACGAGCTGCGGGCCTATTTTCGCAAGCTTGGTTGGCGCAAGGTTGTGGCATTCCAAACGCGCAATCCGTTGCACAGGGCGCATCAGGAACTGACCTTTCGCGCCGCCAAAGAGGCGCAAGCCAACCTGCTGATCCATCCTGTCGTTGGTATGACCAAGCCCGGTGACATCGATCACTTTACCCGCGTGCGTTGTTACGAGGCCGTGCTTGATCAATATCCCTCTTCGACGACGACCATGAGCTTGCTGAACCTCGCTATGCGTATGGCTGGCCCGCGCGAGGCGGTTTGGCACGGGTTGATCCGCAAAAACCATGGCTGCACTCACTTCATCGTTGGTCGTGATCATGCGGGCCCGGGCAAGAACTCTGCAGGGGAAGACTTTTACGGACCCTATGACGCGCAGGATTTGTTCCGCGAACATCAGGACGAGATGGGCATCGAAATGGTCGATTTTAAGCATATGGTCTATGTGCAGGACCGCGCCCAATATGAGCCTGCCGATGAGATTGCGGACAAAGATAACGTCACAATCCTGAATATCTCGGGCACCGAACTGCGCCGCCGTCTGGCCGAAGGTCTGGAGATCCCCGAATGGTTCTCTTTCCCTGCTGTGGTGGAAGAGCTGCGCAAGACGCGTCCCCCGCGTGCAGAGCAGGGGTTCACTGTGTTCTTCACCGGTTTCTCGGGCTCTGGTAAATCGACTGTTGCGAATGCCTTGATGGTCAAACTGATGGAGATGGGCGGGCGTCCGGTCACCTTGTTGGATGGCGATATCGTGCGCAAGAACCTGTCTTCAGAGCTGGGCTTTAGCAAAGAGCACCGCGATCTAAACATTCGCCGCATTGGCTATGTTGCGTCCGAGATCACCAAAAACGGCGGTATCGCTATTTGTGCCCCGATTGCGCCTTATGCCACCACCCGTCGCGCTGTGCGCGAAGAGGTCGAACAGTTTGGTGCCTTTATTGAGGTCCATGTCGCCACATCAATCGAAGAATGTGAGCGCCGGGATCGCAAGGGGCTTTATAAACTGGCGCGGGCTGGCAAGATCAAAGAGTTCACGGGCATCTCTGACCCTTACGATCGGCCCGAAAATCCGGAACTGCGTTTGGAAACTGAGAGCGTACCGGTCGATAACTGCGCCCATCAGGTGATTTTGAAGCTGGAAAGTCTGGGGCTGATCAAAGCGTAAGGTGGATCCTGATCCACCTTACTGGCTGCGTGGGGTCATAAATTGCGCATCAAGTATCCGCGAACGTTTCATCACCCAACCTCTGCAGGTGTTCAGTCTGATGACAAGATTGCGCGCGACCTGTCCGTCTTAGAGGGTGCCGAAGTCGTCATTACAGAGAAGATGGATGGCGAAAATACCACGCTATACGCGGACGGTTTTCATGCGAGATCACTTGATAGTGGCAGACACCCCGGGCGTGATTGGCTAAGCCGTTTTCAGGCCGAGCGGGGATATCTATTTCCATACGGCTGGCGCATTTGCGGCGAAAACGTCTACGCTCAACACGCAGTCACCTATAGCAATCTGCCAGACTACTTCCTTGGATTCTCAATCTGGGACGAGAATAACATCTGCCTATCTTGGGACGACACGCTTTCATATTTTTCCGAGTGGCACATTGCCCCGGTGCAAGAGTTATGGCGCGGCATATATGATGATGCCGCCGTGTCTGAACTTACAACAGCGCTAGATACTGATCATGCTGAGGGTTGGGTCATGCGGTTGGCGTCATCCTTTACCTTTGCCGATTTTCAACGTGCTGTCGTGAAATGGGTTAGGCTTGGCCATGTTCAACCAGATGCTGAGCATTGGTCGAAAGGTCCGGTTAAGCCCAACGGCCTGCTCGGTAGGTAAGGTGGATCCTGATCCACCTTAACCTGATCTGAACTTAGTGAACTGTCACCGGTTCCATGTTGTTTTGGCGCGCCAGGTGGAACGCCAGCTTGCGGTTCGCCACAAGTGCGAGTTGTTCGCCCGCTGCATTGTGGACGGAATATAACGCTTCCAGATCGCCAACCTTGGCGCGCATGTCATCGGGTAGTTCGGTCGCAAGGATAGGTTTGACGTAAACGATACCCTGTCCGAAATTTTCGAAATCAAATTTGGTGTCCATCCGCTATCCTTTCTTGATGTTGATTGTCTGAATGACACGTTCCGGTTCAGCACGGGTGAGATCGACGTGCAGCAATCCATTTTCCATCGTCGCCTCGCCGACATCGACCCCATCGGCCAGCACAAATGACCGCTGGAACTGGCGTGCGGCAATGCCACGGTGCAAAAACACCCGGCCTTCACTGTCGTCGGACTGACGACCCCGGATGACAAGCGCACTGTCTTCAACCGTGATCGCAAGATCATCTTCCGCAAAGCCGGCAACAGCGAGCGTGATCCGATAGGAATGCGCGGATGTTTGTTCGATATTGTAGGGTGGGTAGCCTTCGTTCCCGCTTTTTGCGGTACGCTCAACCAGCCGTTCCAGCTGTTCGAGATCCCAAAAGGAACGGATGCGTTCCCAAAGCCAGTTTTGTCATAAGACATGTCCTTTGCTTAAGCGACTGTCGATAGCGGCCCCTAAAACGGCGACCGTCGACAAAAATATGGGGTCACCGGGTGGTTTGATCAAGAGGAAGTATTAGGTTCTTAGCAGCTATAGACTGTAGGGTAGTGACAGAGATCAGCGTTTGGACAGCCCGTCAATGAACACATCTGCGAAAATGGAACAGCATGAGGTGCTGCGCGTAAAGCTTGAGGTTTTGCGCCGGGAGCACCGCGATCTGGACGAGGCGATTGAGGCGCTGCACGCGCGCGGATCGTCCGACATGCTGACCATCAAACGCCTCAAAAAGCAAAAGCTTGCGCTCAAAGATCAAATTGCACAGCTCGAAGACCGGATTTTGCCTGATATCATCGCCTGATGCCATTGCCGCGCAGCCCGTCATGGCTATAGTGCCGCTTCCTTGTGAAGATGGGATGAACCATGACCAAACCCCTTGTCGGTATCATTATGGGCAGCCAATCCGATTGGCCTACAATGCGTGAAGCCGCCGATGTGCTGGATGAATTGGGTGTGGCCTATGAGACAAAGATCGTCTCGGCCCATCGCACGCCTGATCGGTTGTGGGACTACGGCAAAACCGCAGTAAAGCGTGGGTTGCAGGTCATCATTGCCGGTGCGGGTGGTGCTGCGCATTTGCCCGGCATGATGGCGTCCAAGACCCGTGTGCCTGTCGTGGGCATCCCGGTCCAGACCAATGCCCTGTCCGGCGTTGATAGCCTTTATTCTATTTTGCAAATGCCGCGCGGTTATCCTGTTGCCACGATGGCTATCGGGGCTGCCGGTGCCAAGAACGGCGGCCTGATGGCGGCTGGTATCTTGGCCTTGCAAGACCCCGCACTTGCCGGTCGTTTGGATCAGTGGCGTTCTGATCTAAGCGCATCAATCCCGGACGAACCCACTGATGACTGATCCTTTGCCCGTTGGCGCAACCATTGGTATTTTGGGCGGCGGTCAGTTGGGCCGCATGCTGTCTGTTGCCGCCGCCCGCCTTGGTCTGAAAACGCATATCTTTGAACCCGGTGCGAACGCCCCGGCTGGGGATGTCGCGCATAAAGTAACAACGGCAGAATATACCGATAAGGCCGCTTTGACCGCCTTTGGTCAGACGGTTGATGTCATAACCTATGAGTTCGAGAATATCCCGACCTCTGCCCTTGATCTTCTGGAAACGCTTGCCCCCATTCATCCCGGCAGGCAGGCCTTGGCGACCAGTCAGGATCGTTTGACGGAAAAGGCGTTTCTGCAAGATTTGGGTCTGCAGACCGCACCTTTTGCTGATGTGACGGGGGCTGATGACCTCGAGGCGGCGCTTTTGTCGATTGGCAGCCCTGCGATCCTGAAAACCCGTCGTTTCGGATATGACGGCAAGGGACAAGCCCGGATCATGGTGCCTGCGGATGCGCCGCAAGCCTTTGCTGATATGGCGGGCGCGCCAGCCATTCTGGAAGGGTTCGTCGATTTCAGTCACGAGGTTTCTGTGATTGGCGCGCGTGGACCGGACGGCGCGGTGGCCTGCTATGATCCTGGCGAAAACGTGCATGAGGCGGGTATCCTGCGCACCACGACGGTTCCCGCAAAACTGACATCGGGGCAGCGCACAGATGCTGTTCTGATTGTGGCACGCATCCTGAATGCGTTGGAGTATGTCGGCGTCATGGGGGTCGAGCTTTTTGTGACACCACAAGGTTTGATTGTGAATGAGATTGCGCCGCGTGTGCATAATTCTGGTCACTGGACGCAAAATGGCTGCACGATTTGCCAGTTTGAACAGCACATACGTGCCGTCGCTGGGTGGCCTTTGGGTGACGGATCTCGGCATTCAGACGTGGTGATGGAAAACCTGATTGGCCACGATATGGATCGTGTGTCTGAACTGGCTAAAACGGATGCGGCTATTCATCTTTATGGCAAGGCTGACGTGAAGCCGGGCCGCAAGATGGGCCATGTCAACAAATTGGTTCGCGCGGCGTCTTAGCGCTGTCCACAATCCCACAAGGACGGATCAGTCTGCACCGAAAATGATCCCTGTCAGGCTCAAGTCGCGATCAAAGAAACCGTCGCGCAGGAATGCCACAACCTCGGCGATCACAAGCGGATTGTTCATCATGAATGTGTGCGTCACGGGCAGCACGATGTGGTCCTGCATGCCCTCTAGCCGGGTGGAGGCGACCGACACTTTGCCGTCATCGGGACCATCGATCAACGCCGAGTAAACGGGATTAAGCGTGCGGTCACCCGCAATCACGCCAATTTCATAGGGCAACAGATCCAGTGTATTCGGCAGGCTGTCTTCTCCCGTTCCTAGTTGCAGTCCGGCGGGCCCGTTGACCCATTGGAACGGTTCGAAATCGCCAAAGATATCCACCAGTTCAGACCCCGCGTTTGGGGGGCCCAGCATGACAACGCGGCCCATCTGCGCAGGACGATTGTTGGTCAGCCATGCGCGGACAAGAATGCCACCCATTGAATGGGTCACAAAGTTGACCTGCCTCTCACCACAAGCCGCTACATCCTCGGCAAGATGCTCTTCGACCAGCGTCTGGATATTGGCGGTGGTTGATGGGTATCCCCGGTTGACGACGAGATAGCCTTCATCCTCAAGTACCAACTGCAACGGGGTAAAGGAAATCTCGGTCCGGGCCAGCCCGTGTAACATGACGACGCAGTCCTGCGCCATTGCGGCACCGGAAGCAAAAATACCAAAAAGCGACGCCCAAAGAAGTCTCATGCCCCATAGGTAGCATTGTAGACCGCTCACAAAACCCCCCAAGGCAAGAAACCTAACGTCGCGCTTTCAAAGAGACCGCAATCCCGCCCAATACAAGTCCACCTGCGATAAGCAGTCGCAGAGTCAACGGCTCGTTCAGGAATAAGACGCCTGCCGCAACCGCGATCACCGGAACGCTGAGTTGTGCGATCCCTGCCACTGTTGTCTGCAAGGCGGGTAAAACCCGATACCATAATGCATAACCAAGCCCGGAGGTGACGGCACCGGCGATAATCGCGGTGACGACACCGGGCAGGGGCATTTGGCCGACCCCTGTCCAGATCATTGCAAACGCGACCAGTGGAAAGCAGAGCAGAAAGTTGCTGGCTGTTGCACCCAGCGGGTCAGCCTCCGCGCGGCCCAGCAGGGTATAGGCCGCCCATGCCGTCCCCGCGACTGCCATTGCGACGGCACCGCTTGTCGGGGCTGGCGTGGTTCCGCTGGGCCACAGCAAGACACATAGACCCGTCAGCGCGATGCCGGCTCCGATCCAGCGCAGCAGGGGGATGGCGCCGCCTTCGACCACGGCCCAGCCAAAGACCACGATTTGCAAAACCCCAAAGAGGATCAGCGCGCCAAGCCCTGCATCCAAGGTGATATAAGCCCAGGAAAAGCCGATCATATAAATAGCCAGCGCAATGGCCCCGGCCAACCGTTTGGCAGATATGATCTGAGGGGTTCGCGCGGCACGCAACATGACCAGAACCCACAACATGACGGCACCTGAACCGGTGCGCACCGTCGCAAAATCCATCGGGTCCATGCCGTGCAGGGCGACCCCAACCCTGTTCAATACCGAATTGGCCGCGAAGGCGCACATAGTGAGCGCGACAAGTCCAAATAACTTCATCGTCTATCCACGCGCGTAGGCTGCGGACACCAGCGTCGCCGGATCCGCATCGCCCAGCCCTTCGGACAGGGCCACCTGTTGTCTTTGGGAGGTATGGTCCAGTGTGGGCGCGTCCAATCCATAGGCCCGCACGACACGGCGAAACACGTCATTGTCCTTATGGGCCGCAGCAATGGTAAAGCCGACAGATGCATCATCGCCAAGTATCTTTGGAATGCGGTCAGCAACCATCGGCATGCCCGCTGGCCCCCCGCTCAAGATGCGCAAAGCCGTTTCCAAGGGCAGTCCGGCCCGTTTGGCCAAGGGCATCATGTCATCAAGCCCACTGAAATAGCATTGGATCATGCCGTTGTTGATTGTCTTCATCACAAGGCCGGTGCCCAAGGGACCAACATGAAAAACACGGTCGGAGATTGCGCTCAGTGTTTGCTGCGCACGCGCTGCCGCCGAGTCCCCACCGCCGATGAAGACCCCGCACGCCCCTGCGAGAACCAGTTCGGGACCGCCTGAGATTGGGGCGTCGACGGCTGACGCGCCTTTCTCCTCAAAGCGTTTGATCCTGTCTTGCAAAAGCGTTGGCACGACCGTGCTCGTTTCAATGATCTGCTTGCCGGTCAGGTCGAGGGCGAGGCATGCATCAAGAACGGTTGTGACCGCATCATCGTCCAGAAGGCTGAGGATCAGCGTATCAGATTGCGCCACAAGGGCGGCAAGGTCGGTGGCCAGTGGCACCCCTTCTGCCGCGCGTCCGCTGCGCGTCCAACTTGTGACGGTGTGTCCCTGGGTTTGCATGCGCTGGGCAATCGCGCTGCCCATGCGGCCTAGTCCGATGATGCCGATTTTTAGCATGTCGCCCCTCCGTATCCTTTGGACGGAGTTGATACTGGAAAGGTCGGAATGGGAAGGGCTACAAAATCTTTTGAACAGTGCGTCAGTTTGCGGGGATCGCCCGGTATCCTTTGACGGTCATCGCAATCCCGACCCCGGTCAGCCCAAGCCCGCTGAGGACATCAACATTTAGCCAACGTGAGGCGGCGCGGCTGACGGCGGCGCGGGTTGCCAGCGCGTAGGCAAGGATGGAAATGGCGTCTATGTTGGTAATCATCGTAAGGGCAATTAGGGAAAGGTAGCCGGTCCGCCGGTGGGTTTCAATTGAACCGGGGCGGTATGCATGCCGCATCACTGACGGCCAACGAAAAAGGGCGGCTCCTTTCGGGGCCGCCCTTCTTTTGTCTCAGGTCAGTGGGTTCTCGGCATTTGCAAGCAAACGCCTGCCACCCACCAAAAGCGTTTGGGCCAAGGCCCAAGCCGTTTTTTACATCATGCCGCCCATGCCGCCCATGTCGGGCATGCCGCCGCCGGCAGCTGCACCTTCTTTGGCAGGCTTGTCTGCAACCATCGCTTCGGTTGTGATCAGAAGACCTGCAACAGAAGCCGCGTCTTGCAGTGCTGTGCGCACAACTTTGGCCGGGTCAATGACACCAAACTTGAACATGTCGCCATATTCTTCTGTTTGTGCGTTAAAGCCGAACGCTTTGTCGTCGCTTTCGCGGATCTTGCCTGCAACAACAGAACCGTCAACGCCGGAGTTTTCAGCGATCTGACGCAGTGGTGCTTCGATCGCCTTACGCACGATAGAGATACCAACGTTCTGGTCAGAGTTTGCACCTTCCAGACCGTCAAGCGCTTTGCCGCCTTGGATCAAGGCAACACCACCACCAACAACAACGCCTTCTTGCACGGCTGCGCGTGTCGCGTTCAGGGCATCGTCAACGCGGTCTTTACGCTCTTTGACTTCCACTTCGGACATGCCGCCAACGCGGATCACAGCAACACCGCCAGCCAATTTGGCCACACGCTCTTGCAGTTTTTCACGGTCATAGTCGGATGTGGTTTCTTCGATCTGACCACGGATCTGTGTGACGCGTGCTTCGATTTCGGCCTTGTCGCCTGAACCGTCAACGATGGTTGTCTCGTCCTTGGTAATCGAAACGCGCTTGGCTGTGCCCAGCATATCGATTGTGACGCTTTCCAGCTTCATGCCCAGATCGTCAGAGATAACCTGACCACCTGTCAGGATCGCGATGTCCTGCAGCATTGCCTTGCGACGGTCACCAAAGCCTGGTGCCTTCACAGCAGCGATTTTCAGACCGCCGCGCAGCTTGTTCACAACGAGTGTCGCCAGTGCTTCGCCTTCAACGTCTTCAGCGATGATAAGGAGTGGCTTGCCGGACTGGATCACAGACTCGAGCAGTGGAACCATTGGCTGCAGCGAAGACAGCTTCTTCTCATGCAGCAGGATGATTGGGTCTTCCAGCTCTGTTGTCATCTTGTCAGGGTTGGTGACGAAGTAAGGTGACAGGTAACCACGGTCGAACTGCATGCCTTCCACAACGTCTGTCTCTGTCTCAAGACCTTTGTTTTCTTCAACAGTGATGACGCCTTCGTTGCCAACCTTCTGCATCGCGTCCGCGATCTGACGGCCGATTTCTTCTTCGCCGTTTGCAGAGATTGTACCAACCTGCGCAACTTCGTCGCTGTCGGATACGGGGCGTGACGCCGCTTTGATCGCTTCAACAACTTTCGATGTTGCAAGGTCGATGCCGCGCTTGAGGTCCATTGGGTTCATGCCGGCGGCCACAGATTTCATGCCTTCGCGTACAATCGCCTGGGCCAGAACTGTGGCTGTTGTTGTGCCGTCACCGGCTTCGTCGTTGGTGCGGCTGGCCACTTCTTTGACCATCTGCGCGCCCATGTTTTCGAACTTGTCTTCAAGCTCGATCTCTTTGGCAACAGATACACCATCTTTGGTGATACGTGGGGCACCGAACGATTTGTCCAGTACAACATTACGACCCTTTGGGCCCAGTGTGACCTTCACCGCGTTGGCGAGGGTGTTGACACCTGTCAGCATGCGATTGCGTGCATCTGTGTCGAATTTGACGTCCTTAGCAGCCATTTTCATGCGCTCCTTGAATTAGATAAAGTGAGAGGGAAATCGCCGGGCTTACATAATGCCCAGGATGTCGCTTTCTTTCATGATCAACAGGTCTTCGCCGTCGATCTTGACTTCGGTGCCGGACCATTTGCCAAACAGCACTTTGTCGCCAGCTTTGACAGCCATCTCGATCAATTCGCCGCTGTCCTTGCGCGCACCTTCACCAACGCTGACGATTTCGCCTTCGGCTGGCTTTTCTTTTGCGTTCTCAGGAATGATGAGACCGCCTGCTGTCTTTTCGTCGCTTTCAATACGACGGACCAGTACACGGTCGTGAAGTGGTTTAAATGCCATTTCAGAACTTCTCCAGTTCGTGTTTCTCTCATGTTAGCACTCAACCGTGTCGAGTGATAACGCAGCGTAATTAAGGATGACGCTGGCATGAGTCAACAGCCCAAGCGCGGGGAAATGTGCATTTTTAGATTTAGGTAAATAATGCCTAGTCGTGCTTGCGCGGGGCGTCGTCATCCTCGGACAGAATGCGCCATGCGTCACCGTCCAGATCATCATACTGATTGGTGCGCAGGCTCCACAGAAAGGCCGCGAGCCCAAGCCCGCCAAGGATCAACGATACAGGAATGAGAACGACAAGGATATTCATACGCGCCCCTTTAGCCGCAAGGCGTTTAATAGCACCGTGATTGACGATGCTGACATCGCGATAGAGGCGATCAGTGGTGTCGCAAACCCTGCCAAAGCAATGGGCACGGCAATGATGTTGTAGATGGTAGAGATTGTGAAATTCTCTTTGATCCGTTTAAGCGCTGCGCGCGCGACAATTGGCAATTCGATCAACGGTTCAAGGCTATCGTTCAGCAAGACAATGTCAGATGCCGCCCGCGATGCGTCTGCCGCTGTCGCAGGCGAAACAGATGCATAGGCCGCAGCAAGGGCACCAGTGTCATTCAGCCCATCCCCGACCATCAGCACCTTTGCGCCATCCGCCGCCAGTGTTTCGATATAGTCGATCTTATCGCCGGGTTTGGTTTTGGCCTGCCAGTCGTTGATGTTCAGTGCTGCTGCAATGCGCGCGGTCTCTTGGGCGTCATCCCCGGACACCAGATGAATTTTCAAGCCAAGCTCTTGCCACGCCTTCACCAGATCGGCGGCCCCTTCGCGTAGCTGGGACTGCACCGCGATCTTTTGGGGTGTGTCATTACCGATCTGAATGAATGTGCCGGGTCCCGCATCCAGCCAGGCACCTGAACCCAGCCGCACCGTCTGCCCCTCATATATTACGGACAGCCCATGCCCTGCGTGTTCCTGCTGATCTGTCACGGTTGCCGGGGTAATGCCCGATAATGCGGCTGCAATAGCCTGCGATATGGGGTGGTTTGCATTTTGCGTCATTGCAAGCGCAATGCTCCGTGCCTCTGGATCAAGCGTATCACCTGCCGCTGCAGGCAGCGTCAGTGTGCCGGTCTTGTCAAAAACGACGGTATCCACCTCTGCCAGCCGTTCAAGTGCGGTCCCATCCTTGACCAACAATCCCGCGCGGAACAGGCGCCCAGCGGCCGTGGTTGAAACGGCAGGAACCGCCAGACCCATCGCACAGGGGCATGTGATAATCAGGACAGCCACAGCGATGTTTAAAGACAGGCGCAGATCGCCGGAATAGAACATCCAGCCGCCAAAGGCGGCAAAGGCCATCAAGTGGACGACGGGCGCGTAGAGGGCGGCAGCTTTGTCGGCGACGGCGGTGTAGCGATTGCGGCTCGCTTCAGCCTCATCCACCATCGTCACCATTTTGCGCAGGGTGGTTTGGGCACCCACGGTGGTGGCTCGGATTGTCAGCGGTCCAGACATATTGACCTCGCCGGCTGTGACGGCGGTCCCAGTGCCTGCGTTGCACAACTTGCTTTCACCTGTCAGCAGGGACCGGTCAATCTGGCTGGTGCCATCAGTGACGACGCCGTCAACCGGAATGCGCCCGCCGGGCAGAACCTGTACCAAATCACCGATCGCCAAATCCGCGAAGTCAACCATCTGACGCACCCCGTCGCGCAGGCGCATGACCCGTGGCACTTCGAGCGCCGACAGTTGGGCGGCCGCAGAGGCCGCCGCCTTGCGGCTGCGGTGATCCAGATAGCGCCCGATCAGCAGAAAGAATGTCAGGGTGACTGCGGCGTCGAAATAGGAATGATGCCCGCCATAAAGTGTCTCATAAAGCGAGATCCCGGAGGCGAGGATGATGGCGAGTGAAATCGGCACGTCCATGTTCAGGCGCCCCGCCTTGGTTGACCGCCAGCCACTTTCAAAGAAGGGCTGTCCTGCATAGAGCAGGGTCGGGATCGCGATGATTGCGGTGATCCAGTGAAACAGATGCATCGTTGCACCGATGGCCCCTGACCAGACAGCGACCGACAACAGCATGATGTTCATATTTGCAAAGCCTGACACCGCTAGGCGGGTCATCAGGCCACGGCCATAGTCGTCGGCGTCGGACCCCAGCAAGCTGGTGTCCAGCACGCGCGCCTCAAAGCCTGCAAGTTCCAGCGTGTCGATCAGGTCTTCTGCTGCAATGGGTTGATTGGTGCCAACAGTGACCCGCTTCATTGACAGGTTTACGCGGGCATTGGCCACGCCTTCGACAGCCCGCAATGCCCGTTCAGCCCCGTTGATGCAGGCCACACAATGGATGGCCGGCAGTGACAGCATGATCTGTGCCGTGCCGTTTGAGGCGGCCTTTTCAAGCTGCCCCTCCGGAAGACCCACGCAGGCCGGACAGATCGCCGCGTCACTCATTTTGCTGTAATGGGAAAACGGCGGCGGAAGCTGGTGCCATCCGGCGCGATCAGTTCAAGGCGCAGGTTCCAATAGCCATCAGCGGCATCCACCGGGGCGGTCAGCGCTTGGCCATTCCACGTCAGCGCGGGTATGCTGTCCTGACCAGTATGCGTGGCCCGGCCAAGCGTGGCGCGGACGACTTCGGTTTCGACGGGGGCACCCTCTGCATCAAGGATTGCGACGGTCAAGACACCGTTCTCAATCGTCGCAGAGGCATCCCAGCGCAGGGCGTTTTGTGCGGCGCGGTCGGCTTCGAACTTTTGACTGACCACGTAGGAATTGCGGGTCTCGAGTCCCGGGAAGGTCGCGACGGCATTCCATGCCAAGGTCAGGTTCACGGCAATGATAATCCCAAAACCGCCGACCATCAGGCTCAGCATGTGCCATCCTGTAAATTCACGTGTCATTGGGCTCTCCCATTAAAGATTGCGTCTTTGTGCGCGCGTTCCCCAGACACCAGATCTTCGACCCAGAACCGCAGATCAACGCGGTCCATGGATGATGCGGGGTCTATCGGGCGGGCGGACACATAAACGCGTTGCAGGTAGGTTTCATTGGCCGGCACGATGATGCTGCGCTGGGCGGTGCCTTCCAGATCAATGCGCAGAATGTCGTCGGATGTCAGCGACAGGTGGAACTCGCGGTCCTCGCCATGTTTGTTCAGCAGGCGAATGTCATAGATGTTACGGACGGTGCCATCAGACAGGGTCACGAAGGTGGGGTTGCGCACTGGGGCGACCGTCATTTCGATATCGGCGCGGATAAACAGGGCAAAGACCAATCCAAAGCCAATCGCGGTCCACATTGTGGTGTAAAGCATCGTGCGGAAACGGAACACATGCTGCCATAGCTTTTTGGCAGGCTTGCCCTTGGCCTCTTCCTCTTGATCGGACAGGGCAAGGTAGTCGATCAAGCCGCGTGGCTTGCCGATCTTGTCCATCACGTCATCGCAGGCGTCGATGCAGAGCGCGCATGTGATGCACTCCATTTGCTGCCCTTCGCGGATATCAATGCCCGCAGGGCAGACGTTGACGCAGGCCATGCAATCAATGCAGTCGCCAGCGCCCTCAATCCGCTTCTTGCCCCGCGGTTCACCCCGCCATTCCCGGTAGGCGACCGTCAGGGTCTCGGGGTCCATCATCGCGGCTTGAATGCGGGGCCATGGACACATGTAGTTGCAGACCTGTTCGCGCATGAAGCCACCGAAGAGAAAGGTTGTGGCGGTCAGAATACCGATGGTGGCCCACGCGATAGGGGGCGGTGAACGTGGCAAGGCTGACGGCCAGCGTTGGGGCGTCGGCAAAATAGAAAACCCAGGCACCACCCGTGACCACCGAAATCAGCAACCAAACGGTCCATTTCGTGATGCGCAGGCGGAATTTGCGGAACGACCAGTCGGCGTTCCAAAGGCGGACACGCGCATTGCGGTCACCCTCAATCCAGCGCTCGACAAGGATGAAAAGATCGGTCCAGACGGTCTGGGGGCAGGTGTAGCCGCACCAGACACGGCCAAGGGCCGAGGTAAACAAAAATAGGCCAAGGCCCGCCATGATCAGCAGGCCGGCGACGAAATAGAACTCATGCGGCCAAATTTCGATCCAGAAGAAATAGAAACGGCGGTGCGCCATGTCGATCAATACGGCCTGATCAGGCAGGTTCGGGCCACGGTCCCAGCGGATCCACGGGGTCAGATAGTAGATGCCCAAAGTGACCGCCATCACCCACCATTTCAGGTTCCGGTAGAACCCTTTGACCCGACGCGGAAAAATCGGTTCGCGCGGCGCATATAGCGGCTGATTTTCGGTAGAGGACATAAGTGACCCGCTGAATAGAGTTCTGTTCGCAGGATCAGTTGTAAGGGGTTTGGGGGGATCTCCTTGATGTGGATCAAGAATGGCGAAGATCGCCGCGGTTTTGGGTACGGCGGAGCCATAGACCATTTTTCCGTATTGCAGGACTAAGCTGGCGTTCAGCCGAAACCATTCAGCGCATTGAAGCAAGTGACGAAAAGAACCATGATGCTGCTTTGCCCAAGGAGCCAGAACGCCGTTCTGATGTACGAAATATTGGCAAGGTAGGTCGCAAGAAAACCGAGCCGTCCAACGACATATGCAACGGCGGTGGCGTCGTAAATCGGACCATCGGCATTTAGATAAAGGGCAAGTCCGCATAAGGGCAGAAATGCCGCCAAGCTTTCGATGTTGTTCGCGATAGATATTTCGATGCGTCGATCAAAGTCGGTTTTGCTAATCGCCTGTGATCTGCGACCCATGCCCCAACGGAGGCCGTGCACAACGGCAATGTATGACCCGTGGAAAAACAGCATAAGTGCATGCAGGCCACCCATAAGCAGCAGCGCCGTTGGTAAGTTCATGATGTTACCCTTTCTCTTTGTCCTCGCTCAAACTTATGCGATATGCATAGGTGAAAAAATGGGCAGGATTGGACATCTAAAGGTCAAATATGGACAAGCAGATCAATTGGGATGACCTGAAATTTCTTGTGGCGCTCGACACGTTTGGTGGTCTGAAAAAGGCGGCGGATCAGCTTGGATATAGCCATCAGACAGTGGCCCGACGGCTGAAAGCTCTCGAAAAAGCACTTGGGGTCCGGTTGATTGATACATCAGGACAAAGATGGAGCCTCACCCAAAAAGGAGAGGATGTTCTGGTTGTCGCTCAGCAGATGAAGCAAAACGCCAATGAAGTCCGTCGGCTGTCGAACACCGAAACAAAAGCCTATTCCGGCAAAGTGGGGATATCGTCTGTAAGTTGGGGGATGGACTTGATCGTTCTTCCAGCGCTAAGGGAAATTCAGTCAAAGTATCCGGATATTTCATTCGATCTGATTGCCCAAGACGGCATGAGCAGCGTAGAGGCGGGCGATGTTGATCTGGCCTTGAGGTTTACCAATTCACCGCCGCCCGATCTGATCGGCGAAAAGATTGGTCCGGTGCGATTGGGTCTATATGGAACAGCGATGCATGCGGAGTTGTTCAAGAAAAGTCGCTTTGCCGAGGTCACTCTTGTTCATGCGTCGTACCCCATGGCTCAACATGCTCTATGGCACACGCCTGAAAATTCTCCCAAACGCGAAATGTTCGTGAATGATCTTCAGACCATGTTTTTAGCTGTTCGACATGGCCTTGGCGTGGCGCTGTTGCCGACTGCCGTAGCGAAAAGACAGCAGGGACTTGTTCGCATCCCCGTTGAGCCAACCTTTGCACAAAACGCAGCATGGATTTTGTGGCATCAAGATAGCCGCGCATCAAACAAAGTGCGCGCCGTAGGGACAGAGATTGCCGAAGTTGGCAAAAGAATTCTCGCAGCTTCTTGAATGCCTGCTCCAGCCGTTGGTCAGCTGCGCAGCAGTCGACAATGTTGGGCACATGGCCGTCTTTCCCCCGGCACAAAGGCCACTCAGAACATGCCGATGCAGAGTGTCTTACCCCTCGCTTTCACGCGACAACAGGCGTAAGTCTGAGCCATGCAAATCGTCCGCCTTGAAGATACACATACGCTGCCGCTTTGGCGCAGGCCCACGTCGCTGTTGTTTGTTATGGCGATGGCGATGCCGATTGCCTTTGCCACATGGTCGGCGCTGCTCAATAACTTTGTGATTGAGGTCGCGGGCTTTGATGGCTCTGATATTGGCTGGCTACATACGGTGCGCGAGATACCCGGCTTTTTCGCGATTGGCGTTATTGCCTTGATCATGTTCATGCGAGAGCAGGTGTTGGGGTTGGTGGCGCTGATCATGCTGGGCGCTGCAACGGCGGTGACCGCACAATTCCCGCAAATGGGCGGGATCCTTGCGGTGACGATGCTGTCATCGATTGGGTTTCACTACTATGAGACCGTCAACCAGTCCTTGCAGCTGCAATGGATCGACAAAAAGAAAGCACCGCAAACGCTGGGCTGGATATTGTCGGCGGGATCTGCGGCGACGCTTGTGGTCTACCTGCTGATTGTCATCAGTTGGGACAGGTTTGGGCTGACCTACAGCATAGTATATTGGTTGTCGGGGGGTTTACGGCTGTTGTCGCGACAATCTGTTTGTTGGCCTACCCACAATTTGAAACGCCGCATCCGCAGGTCAAAAAGATGATCCTGCGCAAGCGCTATTGGCTTTATTATGCATTGCAATTCATGTCTGGCGCACGGCGACAGATCTTTGTGGTGTTTGCCGGTTTTATGATGGTAGAGCAGTTCGGCTTTGCCGTTGATGACATCACCAAACTGTTCATGGCGACATTGCTGATCAATATGCTCGCAGCGCCACTGTTGGGCGGTTTGGTGCAGTATTTTGGGGAACGCCGCGCCTTGGTCTTTGAATATGCGGGCTTGTGTCTGGTGTTCTTTGCCTATGGCGGCATCTACTATTTTGGCTGGGGTGTGATGCTGGCAACTGCACTTTACATCATCAACCACATCTTTTTCAGTCTGGCGCTGGCGATCAAAACCTATTTTCAGAAAATTGCAGATCCGCAGGATATCGCGCCGACGGCAGCGGTTGCATTCACGATCAACCATATCGCGGCCGTCTTCCTGCCTGCGCTTTTGGGCTATGTTTGGCTGCAGTCACCGGAGTTGGTGTTTTTGATGGCGGCTGGGATGGCGATTATCTCGCTTTTGCTGTCACTCTTGATCCCGCGCCATCCGGCCCCGGGACATGAGACCGTGTTTCAGGGGCGTCTGCTTGCCGCCGCCGAATAGCACGATCACGCATTTCTGCCCCGGCGTGGTCACGAAGACGTGGCAAATCGCGGGCTTGGTCTTGCGCTAAGAACGCCCTATCTGGTGAAACAGAAAAAGGAGTGCGCCGATGTTTTTCATGTCTCGTTCAAAATCAGAAATGGTGACGGCAGAGGCCGCTTTGCCAGGCCGTCCATCTGCTATCCCAACAGCGGACACTCATTTCGTTTTCGGCACGCCTCTGACCGGTGATGTACCTGCGGGTATGGATGAAGCCATGTTCGGCATGGGGTGCTTTTGGGGCGTTGAACGGATGTTTTGGAAGCTTGATGGCGTACAATCGACTATGGTCGGCTACGCCGGGGGCTTCACGCCAAACGCGACCTATGAAGAGGTATGTTCAGGCAAAACGGGCCACAATGAAGTTGTGCGGGTGATCTTTGATCCGTCCGTCATTTCCTACGACCAGCTTCTGCAGGTTTTTTGGGAAGGTCATGATCCGACGCAAGGGATGCGGCAGGGCAATGACGCGGGAACGCAGTATCGCTCCGGCATCTACACCTATTCGGCGGCACAGATGGCTGCGGCACAGGCATCAAAGACAGCCTTTGCGCCACGTCTGTCCAGCGCAGGTTATGGCGCCATCACAACAGAGATCATTGATGCGCCCACATTCTATTTTGCCGAGGACTATCACCAGCAATACTTGGCCAAAAATCCCAATGGCTATTGCGGGATTGGCGGTACCGGCGTGACCTGTCCGATTGGTGTCGGGGCCTAGAACCACGCGCGATATTTTTGATATTGCGGCGCGCGTGCTGCTGATGCCTGTCGTTTTGGGGCAGGCCGTTTTCGTGCGGACGCGCTACATCGAATTGCCAGAGCCCGAAGGAGCGCGTCGCGGGACGGTAGGTGCCGGGCCGACGTTACGCCTGCTAATCATCGGCGATAGCTCTGCCGCTGGTGTTGGGGTGAGAACGCAGGCGGATGCTTTGCTTGGTCAGCTGACTACCCGGTTGGCCGACAGGTTGACGGTTGACTATGATCTTGTCGCGCAGACAGGCGCAAAGACGTCCGATGTACTTGGATGGCTCGAAGATATGGACCCGTCGCAGTATGACGTTGTGGTCACAGCACTAGGGGTAAACGACGTTACCAAAGGGGTGTCGCTTCGTCGGTGGCTAGGTCAGCAAAATGCCCTTTTTGACTCGATCATAGCCCGGTTATCCGCGCGCAAGATCGTTGTGTCAGGCCTTCCGCCTGTTGGGCAGTTCCCGCTTTTGCCGCATCCGTTGCGTTGGGTGTTGGGACGGCAGGCTGCGCGGTTTGATCGGCATTTGCGTCGGCTTGTCGCACAACGCCCCCGGTGCACGGCGGTTGCGTTTGACCTGCGGTTGGATGAAAGCAACATGTCGGAAGACGGTTTTCATCCCGGTCCCGTCGTCTATGCCATATGGGCCGAGAAGATTGCCGACATTGTCCTGTCGGACCCTGAACTGCTTGACGCCCGGCGGGGCGCGTCATAACGCAGGCGCAGACAGCGTGAAGGCATGATCATGACAACCTATTCGGCTTTGACGACGATCGCGGGCGAAGATGCGGCCTACCGACTTGCTGAACATATGGAAGAATTGACCCCGGAGCCCACTGGCGTTGGCGTCTTTGAAATCGAGGATGGATCCGGTCTGTGGGAAGTGGCCGCCTATTTCATGGAACGACCGGATGCGGGCGCGTTGGCCGTTCTGTCAGCGCTACATTTGGCCAAACCGTTCAATATCTCCGACATCCCTGATCAGGACTGGGTGTCCAAGGTGCAGCGCGAACTCGCGCCTGTTGAGGCGGGCCGCTTCTTTGTCTACGGCAGTCATGACGCCGATAAAATCCCGTCGAACAAAATTCCCTTGCTCATTGATGCGGCAATGGCGTTTGGAACGGGCCATCATGGGACGACAAAAGGATGTTTAGAAGCCTTCGATGCCTTGCTCGATGCCGGATTTTCGGGCGGTAAGGTATTGGATGTCGGGTGCGGCACAGCGGTTCTGGCGATGGCCGCCGCCAAGGTTTTGCCAAATTCGGTTCTGGCCAGCGACATTGATCCTGTTGCGGTCGAGGTCGCCCAAGCGAATGTCAGCAGCAATGAGCTGGACGGTCGGGTCACCTGTATGATCGCGACAGGTTTTGATGCGGAAACACTTAAAAACAAAGGTCCCTATGATCTTGTTTTTGCCAATATTCTGAAGGCACCGTTAATTGGTTTGGCACCCGATATGAGCGCGAATGTCGCTTTGGGAGGTTATGCGATTCTCTCTGGGATCCTGAATGAACAAGCGGATGAGGTCATATCGGTTTATCAACAAAATGGGTTCAATCTGATTGAAAAGCGTGTGATTGTTGATTGGACCACCCTTACAATAGGCAAAAAGGCACCGGTTTAGCCGCGATTCCGACAGGTCGGTTGAGAAATAACTTGTTTGGAGCGCGTTTTTTCGCGATCTTAGGTGAAATTGTTTTTCTATAGTTTCCTGGAGGGTCCCAAGGTGCAAGCCAACGTCCCATTTGATAAAAGACTAAAACGTATCGTCCGCCGGCATGACAAGATGGCCAATGGTGTTGTCCGCACGGTCACATCTGACGGTTTGATCGTCGCTAAGCCACGCCTCTATAAGCCGCGATTCCCGCTCAAGGGTCTGATTGTGGTCCTAATGCTTGGTTTCCTGTTCAAAGGTTTCCTCTTCGCCTACCTTGGCGAAGCAAGCTATGCAGAGCGCGTCGCGACGCTGCAAGGCGGCACTGTGCTTGAACAAGCGGGCGCATGGGTCATGCAGCCTGACCCGGTGACATATGTCGTTGCGCAAGGTATTGCGACGGTTCTGCCGCAGTAACAGTTCTCAAGATCAATACGAAAAGGCCGCGTTCTGCATAAACGCGGCCTTTCGCATTTTTCAGTGCGCTAGCTTAGCGGGCAGTGCGTGTCGCGATCGCGTCGATATCACCGTAATTCAGGCCGATATCGTCCAGCTCGCGCGCTGTCAGCTTGGACAGCGCATTGCGTGTGACACGTGCATCGTTCCATGCAGAAAATGCAGCCAGAACAGATGCGATGAAAGATGTGGTCTTGCCGCCGGAGAGGCCGGCAGCAGTGCGGTTTGTGTCAAAAGAGGCCATGGCCGTTTTCCTTAGGTCTATGCTGCGCATGCAGCGTTGTTCTCATAGGGCGCATCTAGGAGGGAAAATGCATGTTGACTAGTGCCATTTGGGCAAGGGTCATATGCGTTTTCAACATGCCTTATTTTTGTGCGTATTTTGCCGCAAACCATTGATTTACAATAGGTTAACAAAGTCGATTTCGAACCGTTGAGTGACGCGTTTGGACCATCTTTGAGTGTACGGGGTCAAATGCGCGCAAAACCAATACACTTGGTCTTTGTTCGCCTTTTGTGCTACTGGTAAAATTAGAACAATAATATCGGGGCGAGCAATGCGTGTTTTAGGGATTGATCCGGGTTTGCGGAACATGGGTTGGGGGGTCATTGACGTTGACGGGCCGCGGATCAGCCATGTCGCCAATGGGATTTGTGTTTCAACTGGTGATGATCTTGCCCAGCGGTTGTTGTCATTGCATGAACAGCTGACAGCTGTTTTTGCGCAATATCAGCCGCAGGCCGCCGCAGTAGAGCAGACCTTCGTAAATAAGGATGGGGCCGGGACCCTCAAACTGGGTCAGGCACGCGGGATTGCGATGTTGGTCCCGGCACAGGCTGGGCTCGCAATTGGCGAATATGCCCCCAACGCGATCAAGAAAGCAGTCGTTGGTGTGGGGCACGCAGATAAAACGCAAGTGGCCCATATGGTGAAGGTGCAGTTGCCCGGTGTGCAATTGGCCGGGTCAGATGCCGCCGATGCATTGGCCATCGCGATTTGTCATTCTTTCCACGTGCAATCCGCAGGCAGTCTGGCAACAGCACTCGCAAGGGCCACAGCATGATCGGCAAGATTGCGGGGCGGCTGGAGTATCGCGGTACGGATCATGTGCTGATTGATGTACGGGGCGTTGGCTATATCGTCTACGTCTCGGACCGGGTCATGGCGGGCTTGCCGGGGAATGGCGAGGCGGTCGCGCTATTTACCGATCTTTTGGTGCGCGAAGATAATCTGCAGCTCTTTGGGTTCACCACTTTGGTGGAAAAGGAATGGCATCGTTTGCTGATGTCCGTTCAGGGGATTGGCGCAAAGGCGTCGATGGCGATCCTTGGCACCTTGGGTGCTGACGGGGTCAGCCGCGCGATTGCTTTGGGTGATTGGAACGCGCTGGCCAAGGCCAAGGGTGTTGGCCCCAAGACCGCACAGCGGGTCACAATTGAATTGAAAGACAAAGCCCCCGGCGTGATGGCGATGGGCGGGTCTGTGGCTGAAGCGCAGGGTGACGCGGTGGTTGAGGTTGAGACGCCGGATCAGACCCCGCGTGCGCCCGCACCGCAGGCCAATGCTGCATCTGCTGAGGCGCTCTCGGCTTTGGGCAACCTCGGTTATGCGCCGGGTGAGGCGGCAAGCGCTGTCGCTAAGGCAGCGGGTGCGGCACCTGATGCGGATACCTCAACGCTGATCCGTGCTGCCTTGAAGTTGTTGGCGCCGAAAGGGTAGGGGTGCGACATGGACCAACCTGACCCAACCCTGCGCCCGGATCCCCAGCCAGAGGATGCTGATCGCGCTTTGCGACCGCAGACGTTGGATGCGTTTATTGGTCAGCAGGCGGCGCGTGCGAACCTGTCGGTATTTCTGGAAAGTGCCCGTCGTCGGGGCGAGGCGATGGATCACACGCTGTTTCACGGCCCTCCCGGTCTGGGCAAAACGACACTCGCCCAGATTATGGCGCGTGAGTTGGGGGTGAACTTTCGCATGACCTCTGGTCCGGTGCTGGCCAAGGCCGGTGATCTGGCGGCAATCCTGACGAATTTGGAAGCGCGCGATGTGCTTTTCATTGACGAAATCCACCGGCTGAACCCGGCTGTGGAAGAGGTGCTTTATCCCGCACTTGAGGATTTCGAGCTTGATCTGGTGATTGGCGAAGGTCCGGCTGCACGGACCGTGCGGATTGAATTACAGCCCTTTACCCTCGTTGGGGCGACAACCCGCATGGGGCTGCTGACGACACCTTTGCGGGATCGTTTTGGCATTCCGACCCGGTTGGAGTTCTACACCGAAGACGAATTGCACGAGATCGTCACACGAGGCGCGCGGTTGATGGGTGCACCTGCTGCACCCGAAGGCGCGCGCGAGATTGCGCGCCGCGCCCGGGGCACCCCGCGTATCGCGGGCCGTTTGCTGCGCCGCGTCGTGGATTTTGCGATTGTTGAAGGGGATGGGACGGTCACGCAAGAGATCGCGGATCGGGCTTTGACCCGGCTGGGCGTGGATCATCTGGGGCTTGATAACGCCGACCGTCGCTATCTGCGGTTGATTGCCGAGAGTTATGGGGGTGGCCCTGTCGGGGTCGAAACCTTGTCTGCGGCACTATCCGAAAGCCGCGATAGTCTGGAAGATGTGATAGAGCCTTATCTGCTGCAAAAAGGTCTGATCCAGCGCACCCCGCGGGGCCGTATGCTGGCGCAGGCCTCTTGGGCGCATCTGGGGCTGGATGCGCCTAAGTCGCAGACGGATTTGTTTGGATGATGGGGCTGGTGCCTCCGGCGGGAGTTTACAGGGCAAGATGATGAGTGACGTGGAGCATCTCTTTACCCGTGCGGATGGGGCTTATGTTTTTGCGCGTTGGGGGCGGCCTATTGTACCGGTGGTGTTCGGTGTGGATGAGGCGTCTTTGGCCGTATTCAAAGGGGCGATCGAGGCTGTCGTAAGTTTGGCTTCACATCAGATGGCGGAAACCGACCCGGAGTTGGGTGCGAACCTGATGATCTTTTTCTGCGAGCAGTGGGACGAGTTGACCGAGGTACCGCATCTGGACCAACTGGTGCCCGATCTGGGGCCGCTGGTTGAGAAGCTGAAACAGGCGGATGCCAACCAATATCGAATTTTCCGCTTTGATGAGGCCGGAGCCATCCGCGCTGCTTTTGTTTTCTTGCGGATGGATGCGCATATGGCGGCGGTGCCCGCGGATACGCTGGCACTTAGTCAGGCTGTGCAAACAATCTTGCTATGGTCAGACACGGCCTTTGATGAGACACCACCTTTGGCGTTGATCGAAGAAAAAGCTGTTTTGCGGCCAGAGATCGCGGATGTGATCCGCGCCGCCTATGACCCGGTGATGCCTGCAGCGTCCCAGGATGCCAGCCATGCTTTGCGCCTGTCTGCGCGGATCAGGCCTGCGTTATGACGCACCGTTTCCCCATACGCGTTTATTACGAAGATACTGATCTTGCGGGTATCGTCTATTACGCCAACTACCTGAAATTCATTGAGCGTGCGCGCAGCGAATGGGTCCGTGAACTTGGTATCGATCAGGTGCGGATGAAGGCGAAGGGTCTTGTCTTTGCGGTGCGCCGGGTTGAGGCGGATTACCTTTTGCCTGCTAAGTATGATGATGCGTTAGTTGTGGAAACAACTATGGCGCACGGGTCCGGCGTCCGCCTTGTCGTCAAACAGGATGTGAAGCGTGGCGATCAGGTACTGTTTTCGGCGAGTGTGACCATCATTTGCATGGATGAGACTGGTCGTGTGGCGCGTCTTCCGGCGGTCATCCGCCGCTCGAACCCTTAAAAACCCCGTCTTTTCGCAGATGTGATGCCAGATTGGTTGGATTTCTCTGCTCTGATGCGTTAGGCTCTGTCCCAATCAGAGCCCAAAATCGGGCCTAAAGGCAGAGCAGGCACATGGAAGCAGCACACGAATTCACAATGTGGGCGTTGTTCGCGCGCGCGACAATTACCGTCAAAATCGTCATGATCATGTTGATCGCAGCCTCGATCTGGTGCTGGGCCGTGATCGTGGACAAAACCATTCAGTATCGCAAGGCGCGGGCCGAGGCCGATGTCTTTGACCGGTCGTTCTGGTCAGGCGAACCGCTGGATGGTCTCTTTGATCAGATTGGTGCGGACCCGGATGGACAGTCTGAAAAGATATTCGCCGCCGGTATGCTGGAGTGGCGCAGATCGCACAGGCAAGACGGTGGATTGATTGCCGGGGCCACGGCCCGGATTGACCGATCTATGGATGTTGCCATCGCGAAAGAAGCGTCCCGTTTGCAGAAGGGGCTGCCCATTCTGGCCACCGTTGGGTCGACGGCACCGTTTGTTGGGCTTTTCGGCACCGTTTGGGGCATTATGAATGCGTTCATCGAAATCGCCGAGGCGCAGACGACAAACCTTGCCGTTGTCGCCCCCGGTATCGCAGAGGCGCTGTTGGCAACTGGCCTTGGCCTCTTGGCGGCTATCCCGGCGGTCATCTACTACAACAAGTTTTCGGCTGATAGTGATCAGATCGTCAGCGGATATGAGGCTTTTGCCGATGAATTCGCCACCATCCTCAGCCGCCAGTTGGATAGCTGATCATGGGCGCTGGTGTTATGAATTCTGGTGATGACGGGGGCCGACGCCGCCGCCGTCGGTCGCGCAAGGGCAAGCCAATGTCAGAGATCAATGTCACGCCTTTTGTGGACGTGATGATGGTGTTGCTGATTATCTTTATGGTGGCAGCACCTTTGTCTGTTGTCGGTGTTCCGGTTGAACTGCCGGAAACATCCGCCACCGCCTTGCCCGGTGATGATGAGGAACCGCTGACAGTGACGATAACCGACGATGGTCGCGTGATGATTCAAGAGACCGACACAACCGAGGTCGAGCTTGTCACCCGTTTGCAGGCCATTGCTGCCGAGCGCACAAGCGACAAGATTTTCCTGCGCGCCGATGGCCGCAATGACTGGAACCGCGTGGCCCAGATTATGGGTTTGCTGAATGCCGGTGGGTTTTCCGATATTGGTCTGGTGACGGATATCGCACCTCCGACCGCTGGCGGCACTGACGGATAGATCATGGCAACGCCGGGCACCATCATTTCAGGGGTTGGCCATGTTGGGCTGATCGGCTGGCTACTGCTTGGCTGGGGCCTGACGTCTGAGCCATTGGAAATCCAGACGATGGATGTGTCTGTTGTATCAGGCGAAGAGTTTAAACAGATGCGTGCGCGCACGACACCTGACCCCGGTGATGCAGACCCGACCGCACCCGTGCCACCCGTGATTGAGGACAACACGCCGCCCCCACCTGCGCAGGAAGAACCGGCCGAAATAGCACCGCCGCCTGAACCGGTTGAACCGCCTGAGAGCGAAGCGCCGCCACCTGCGCCACCACCACCACCCCCCGAAACAGAAGTGACAGATGCGCCCCCGGTTGAACCTGCGCCGCCTGTGGCACCACCGCCGACGCCGGATGTAGAGGTGAGTGAGCAGCCGACACCACCGCAGGCGCCCACAATCGCGTCTGAGATCATCGCGCCGCCACCACCCGATGCGAACATTGATGATGTTGTGCAAGACGAAGTTGTGCCGGATGACAGTGCAGAGGCCGAAGTTGTTGAAGAAGAGCAGGATGCGACAGCCCCTGATGAGCAGACAACAGCGATTGTGATCGAGGATTTGGCTCCGACGACTTCGGTGCGTCCGTCGACACGGCCCAGTCGCCCCACACCTCCTGCCGAGCCCGCGCAAGAAGAAGCGGAAGTCGCACTGCAAGAACCTGCAACGCCACCGGCTGAGCCAGAGACCAGCGAAGATGACGTGGCCGCAGCACTTGAAGCGGCTTTGGGTGCAGCCGACGACGCGCCTGCGGTCGCCGCCGGTCCACCAATGACGGGTGATGAGCGCGATAGTTTCCGCGTGTCCGTGAACCGCTGTTGGAACGTTGATCCCGGCTCGGTCGCGGCCCGCGTGACCGTAGAGGTTGGGTTTAGCCTAGACCGCGAAGGTAAGGTGCTGGGCAATGACGTGCGTCTCATCTCATCAGACGGCGATCAAAGTGCGACCAATACGGCATTCGAGGCCGCGCGTCGCGCGATCTTGCGCTGCCAATCGGGTGGCTACCAGCTTCCTGCTGATAAATACGACCAATGGAAAGACATTGTGATCACCTTTGATCCCAGTGGTATGCGTTTGAGATAGGCAAAGACACGCGTAGGTGAGGTGAAATGGTTTTTTCCCCCTGCTATAAGACAACAAAACAGAGCAAGTTGGGGGCGAACCCCCGCAAGGCGGAGTAGGCAAGATGATGAAACGATTTTTGACACTTTTGGTGGCGCTGATGTTGGCCGGGCCAATAATGGCGCAGAACGAGCCGCTGCGGATTACGATTACCGACGGCGTGATCGAACCGATCACCTTTGCAGTGCCAAGCTTTGAGGCTGAAACACCGGCCGCGCAGCAAGCCGCATCCGATATCTCGCGTCTTGTTGTGCAGGATTTGGCAGGCACGGGCCTGTTCCGTGAGGTGCCTGCGACGGCGTTCATCAGTCAGGTCAGTTCTTTTGCGCAACCCGTTGCCTTCGCCGATTGGCGTGCGATTAATTCTCAGGCTTTGATTACCGGTGCCGTCACCGTCAACGGTGAACAACTGACTGTGAAGTTCCGCCTTTATGATGTCTTCTCTGGTCAGGAACTTGGCCAAGGTCTGCAATTTGCAGGCACTGTCGCAGGCTGGCGCCGCATGGGTCACAAGGTGGCTGATGCTGTTTATAGCCGGATTACGGGCGAGGGTGGCTATTTTGACAGCCGTGTTGTGTTTGTTTCGGAAAGTGGGCCGAAGGATAACCGGCAGAAGCGTCTTGCGGTGATGGATTTTGACGGATCCAATGTGCAATTCCTGACCGATAGCAGCAGCATCGTGCTTGCCCCGCGCTTTTCGCCCAATGGCGACCGCGTGCTTTATACCAGCTTTGAAAGTGGTTTTCCCCGTATCAACGTCTTGAACGTCGCCAATGTGGGCCGTCAGCAGTTGCAGACAGCGCAAGGCGAGATGGCATTCAGCCCACGGTTTTCGCGTGATGGGCGTTCGGTGATTTACAGCCTGTCGAATGGTGGCAACACCGATATCTATCGGACTGACCTGGGCAGCGGTCAAAGCGTGCGCCTGACATCAGCCCCGTCAATTGAAACCGCCCCCAGCCTATCACCCGATGGCAACCAGATCGTGTTTGAAAGCGATCGCTCTGGCAGCCAGCAGCTTTATATTATGTCTGCCAATGGCGGCGAAGCGACCCGCATTTCTTTCGGGCAGGGCCGCTATGGTACGCCGGTTTGGTCGCCGCGTGGCGATCTGGTGGCATTCACCAAACAAAACGCAGGCCGGTTCCATATCGGCGTGATGCGCACAGATGGATCAGAAGAACGGTTGCTGACCTCATCTTTCCTTGATGAAGGTCCGACATGGTCACCCAATGGCCGGGTCATTATGTTCAGCCGCGAAACGCAGGGTGCCGGCGGGACATCGTCAATGTACTCTGTCGATATCTCGGGGCGTAACCTGAAAGCCGTACCTTTGCAGGGCGGCGCATCAGATCCGTCATGGGGTCCGTTGCAACCGTAACGATGTGTGATTCCCTAATCGCAAAAGCCGTGCTAAGATGCAAAGAAAACAGAGCAGTCAAGAAACAGGATGATACCTTATGACACTTTTTAAAAAAGCGGCGGTAATGCTTTTGGTGCTGGCAACGGCGGCCTGCACGAACCCTGACCGATTTGGCGGTGGTGGTGCTGGCGGCGCAGATGGCGCAGGCGCAGATGGCGGCCTTGGTGCCGGTGCGGGGGTTGCGGGTTCGGCCAGTGATCCATCAAGCCCACTTTTCTTTAACCAGACGATCGGTGACCGGGTTCTGTTCCAGGTCGACACCTCGACCATCACACCAGAAGGTCGGACGATCCTTGATGGTCAGGCCCAGTGGTTGCTGACGAACGCAGATTATCGCGCCGTCATCGAAGGTCACGCGGATGAACAGGGAACACGTGAGTATAACCTCGCGCTTGGACAGCGTCGTGCAAATGCCGTGCGTGAATATCTTGTGTCGCGCGGCGTCCCGGTTGGCCGTTTGCAGGTGACAAGCTTTGGTAAGGAACGCCCCATCGCAGTATGTTCCGAGGAAAGCTGCTATGCGCAGAACCGTCGGGCCGTTACGGTTCTTTCATTCTCGGCGATTACAAGCTGATCCAGAGGTAAGGAACGCTCATGTTACACCGTATCGCAGTTGTTTGTGCCATTTTGCTATCGCCACTTCCTGCCGTCGCGCAGGAAGAAACATTGGCCGATATCCGACAACAACTGACTGTGCTTTTTGTTGATGTGCAGCGTTTGAAGCGTGAACTCTCTACAACAGGTGGGCTCAATTCCGGCGTTGTTGGCAATACCCCCTCGATCGCTTGAACGCGATTGAGGCGGAGTTGCAGCGCCTGACCTCAAAATCGGAAGAGCTCGAGTTTCGGGTAAACAGTGTCACCGTTGATGCCGGTAACCGGATTGGCGATCTGAACTTCCGTCTGTGTGAATTGGAAGAAGGCTGTGACATTGGCACGCTGGATGACACCCCTCTTGGTGGTATCGATACCGGTGCTGTGGCGGGTGCGGTCCAACCTGTCACCCCGGATGCGGGTCCCGCTCTGGCAATTGGTGAGCAAAGTGACATTGAGCGGGCGCAGGGGGCGCTCGCTGCCGGTGACTTTCGCGGCGCCGCTGACCAGCTTGCGACCTTTGTCTCGACCTACCCGGGTAGTCCGCTGACGGCGGATGCAAACTATTTACGCGGTGAGGCGCTCGAAGGGCTCGGAGAGACGACAGATGCGGCACGCGCATATCTGGAAGCATTCTCGGGTGATCCGACCGGACCAAAGGCCCCTGATGCGCTGTTCAAACTGGGGTCATCACTTGGCAAAATCGGACAAACCCAAGATGCTTGCCTGACCCTGGCCGAAGTGAATGTCCGTTTTCCGGGCAATCCTGCCGTTGTTGATGCGCAATCGGAAATGCAAGCATTGGGATGCCAGTAGGCCGCGATACGGCACAGGTTTTTGACCGGTTCCGTCAGGCTGTCACAAACAGCCCGTTCCGAAACGACATCGTTGGCCTTTCGGTATCAGGCGGCGGCGACTCTATCGCATTGATGCATCTCGCGGCACGCATCTACGGCCCCCAGAACCTTCGTGTGATCAGTGTTGATCATGGCCTCCGACCCGAGGCGGCGGATGAAATTGCGTTGGTGGTCCATCAGGCGGCGGATCTGGGACTGGATCATACCGTCGCACGGTGGACATGGGACAAGACGGGCAACCTTCAGGCCTCTGCCCGGGCCGGGCGTTGGGCTGCGGTTCAAGACTGGGCTATGGTGCATAATTTGCGCGCCGTTTGGTTTGGCCACACCGAAGATGATCAAGTTGAAACCGTTTTGATGCGTCTGGCGCGAGGATCCGGCATTGATGGGCTGACCGCGATGTATCCGCTGACGCAACGCGGTGGCTTGCGCGTATTTCGCCCGCTGCTGGGGATCGCGCGCGCTGATTTGCGTGACTGGTTACGGGAAGAAAAGATCGCGTGGTGCGATGACCCCAGCAACGAAGACCCCCGGTTTGATCGGGTGCGGGCCCGCCAGATGTTTACCCAACTCGAAGATCTTGGCCTGACCCGCAAACGGCTGTTGCAGACGATTGATCATATGCAGGCCGCGCATAAATCCCTGCAGGTTGCAGCACAACAGTTCGCCACCCAACATGTCAGACAGGACGCAGGCGATCTGATTATTGCCCCTGCCGCCCTTGATCTGGAAACACACGACGCGCCACGCCGTGTGATGGCTGCGGCACTGTCTTGGGTCGGACAACGCGCGTATCGCCCGCGTTTTGAACAACTGCTGGACACGGTGTCGACCGCGAAAAAGGGAATCACGACAACTTTGGCAGGCTGCATCTTGTCCCCTGACGACGGCAACGCCGTACGGATCACACGCGAAGCCGCAGCAACTGCGCCATTGACCCGTTCGGGCGAACAACCGTTTGCGACGACAGGGGTCTTCTGGGACGGGCGTTGGTATCTTGAGGGGCCGTTGCGTGATGGTCTTACCTACACAGCACTGGGCGTGGGTATCAAGGAATGCCCGAACTGGCGTGATACTGGAATGCCGCGGACATCGTTGTTGGCCTCTCCTTCTGTTTGGGACGGCGAGACGTTGATCGCCGCGCCTTTGGCGGGTCTTGCAGGCGGTTGGTCCGCGCGGATTGTCGCGGATTTTCATTCCTCTGCGTTTGCCATTGAAGATTAACGTTTAACCTCTATTTTAGGGGAAACGCTTGTGATGCGACTCTGTCGCTGCACTTCCCCATGACAAAGGAGTTTTCCCCTTGGGCAACGCGCGTAACATGGTTTTTTGGGTCGTCCTGTTCCTGATGGTTCTGGCGCTCTTCAATCTATTCAGCAGCCCACCGGGTGCTACAAACAGTGAAGCGCGCAGCTACTCTGAATTTGTGGAAGCCGTGGAAGGTGGCCGCGTCACTGATGTGGTGATTGACGGTGAAAATGTGCGCTTTGCCGAAGGTGGACGCACCTATTCGACTATTATGCCGCAAGATGCTGAAATTACACAGCTTTTGATCGACTCAGATGTGCCTGTTGAGGCGCGTAGCCAAGAAACATCGGCGTTCCAGTCATTCTTGTTGAGCTTGTTGCCATTCCTGCTTTTGATCGGTGTTTGGGTTTATTTCATGAACCGCATGCAAGGCGGCGGTAAGGGCGGTGCGATGGGCTTTGGCAAGTCGCGCGCCAAGCTGCTGACCGAAAAGCATGGGCGCGTCACCTTCGACGATGTCGCCGGTATTGATGAAGCCAAAGAAGAGTTGGAAGAGATTGTTGAGTTCCTGCGGAACCCGCAAAAATTCTCGCGACTCGGTGGCAAAATTCCTAAAGGTGCGTTGCTTGTCGGTCCTCCGGGAACCGGTAAAACGCTGCTTGCGCGGGCGATTGCTGGCGAAGCTGGCGTGCCGTTCTTCACGATTTCGGGGTCTGACTTTGTAGAAATGTTTGTTGGTGTGGGTGCTTCCCGTGTCCGCGACATGTTTGAGCAGGCCAAGAAAAACGCACCATGCATCGTGTTTATTGACGAGATTGATGCCGTGGGCCGTTCGCGTGGTGTTGGCATCGGCGGCGGCAATGACGAACGTGAGCAAACGTTGAACCAGTTGCTGGTTGAAATGGACGGTTTTGAAGCAAACGAAGGCGTAATTATTGTGGCGGCGACCAACCGTCGTGACGTACTCGACCCTGCTTTGCTGCGTCCGGGTCGTTTTGACCGTCAGGTCACGGTGCCGAACCCCGATATCAAGGGTCGCGAAAAGATTTTGGGCGTGCATGCGCGCAAAATCCCGCTCGGTCCCGATGTTGATTTGCGCATCATTGCGCGCGGCTCGCCCGGGTTTTCGGGTGCCGATCTGGCGAACCTTGTGAACGAGGCTGCTTTGATGGCTGCCCGTGTTGGCCGCCGGTTTGTGACGATGATAGATTTCGAGTCTGCCAAAGACAAAGTCATGATGGGCGCTGAGCGTCGGTCGATGGTAATGACGACCGAGCAGAAAGAAATGACCGCCTATCACGAAGCAGGGCATGCGATTGTGGGGATTTCCCTGCCAAAGTGTGACCCGGTTTATAAGGCCACGATCATTCCACGCGGTGGCGCGCTTGGCATGGTGATGAGCCTGCCAGAGATGGACCGTCTGAACATGTTTCGCGACGAATGCCACCAGCGTCTGGCCATGACCATGGCGGGCAAGGCGGCTGAAACGATCAAATATGGTGCCGATCAGGTCAGCAATGGCCCCGCCGGTGACATCCAGCAGGCCAGCCAATTGGCCCGCGCGATGATCCTGCGCTGGGGTATGTCTGACAAGGTGGGCAACATCGACTATGCCGAAGCGCATGAAGGCTATTCTGGTAACACCGCCGGTCTGTCGGTATCCGCCAGCACAAAGGAACTGATCGAGAGCGAAGTGCGCGAATTTATTCAACGCGGGTATGATCTGGCCCATAAGATCATCACCGAAAAGAATGAGGAGTTTGAGCGCCTGGCCCAAGGTCTGTTGGAATATGAGACCCTGACCGGGGATGAGATCAAGCGCGTGATGGCCGGTGAACCGCCCCATGCCAACGATGATGCAGATGACACGCCACCATCCGGTGGGACGCCGTCGGTCACCGCGATCCCCAAGACGAAGCCGAAGAAACCACGTGCCTCGGATGATGGCGGGATGGAACCGGAACCTTCAACCTGAATAGACAAACGCCGCCCCACGGGGCGGCGTTTTTCGTTACCCCCTTTACAAAGTGACACCGGTCTTGAGTTGCGGGTCACCAAGCCGTGCCGTAAGCAGAGCAGGCTTTGATTGGAGATATAGTATGCCCGCACTTGCCCCCACGGATATCACTGGCGAAGTTGTCTGGATCGGCCATGTGCCAGATCGCGATGCGGCGTTGCAATCGGTATCTGTTGATCAAGCCAAGCTGACCTTCGCGGGAATGCCCAATGAGGCGCATGGCGGACTGACGCGCGCATCTTGTAGCCGGGTCAAAAGCCAGTACCCCAAGGACACCACCATTCGGAACACCCGCCAACTCTCGGTCATGTCCGCGGAGGAGATGGCGGAAATTGCTGCTGACTGCGGGTTAGAGGCGTTGGATCCAACACTGATTGGCGCATCGCTTGTGATCAAAGGGATCCCCGATTTCACGCATCTGCCGCCTTCATCCCGCCTGCAGTTTACCGACGGGTCGGCAATTGTCGTGGACATGGAAAACCGGCCGTGTCACCTGCCGGCCAAACCGATCAATGCGGACCATCCGGGCGCAGGTGACAAGTTCAAACTGGCGGCAAAAGGCAAACGCGGGATCACCGGTTGGGTGGAATGCGAAGGTGTTGTGCATGTTGGCGATAGGGTGCGGCTGCATGTGCCCGACCAACGCGCATGGCGCACGTAGGTTTCCCATCCGAAACGGACGCTCGCTTTGCCGACGATTCCGAGGGTGAAAATGTCGCAATCACGGCGCTAGGGGGCTACTGCAACAGGTAGAACCGGCGCTAAGGAACATGGCATTGGCCTAAGGACAGGGAAGTCTCTCATGGAATATAAGTCTGATATTGAGATCGCACGTGGCGCAAGCAAGCGACCTATTCAAGAAATCGGCGCAAAGCTGGGCATCGACAGCGATGATCTGCTGCCCTACGGCCACGACAAGGCCAAGGTCAGCCAGCGCCTGATCGACAGTGTGCAGGACCGCCCCGACGGGAAACTGATCCTTGTGACCGCGATCAACCCGACACCTGCGGGCGAGGGCAAGACGACCACGACCGTGGGTCTGGGCGATGGTCTAAATGCGATTGGTAAGAATGCGGCGATCTGTATCCGTGAGGCCTCGCTTGGTCCATGTTTTGGTATGAAGGGCGGGGCTGCGGGTGGTGGCTACGCGCAGGTCGTCCCGATGGAAGATATGAACCTGCACTTCACAGGCGATTTCCACGCAATCACATCGGCCCACAACCTGCTGTCGGCGATGATCGACAACCATATCTATTGGGGTAATGCGCTTGAAATCGACATCCGCCGCGTGGCTTGGCGCCGCGTGCTGGATATGAACGACCGCGCACTGCGTCAGATCACAGCGTCTTTGGGGGGTGTTGCCAACGGTTTCCCACGCGAAGCGGGCTTTGACATCACCGTGGCGTCCGAAGTCATGGCGATCCTATGCCTGGCGCGTAATCTCGACGACCTGCAAAAACGTCTGGGCGATATCATTGTGGCCTATCGCCGCGATCGTACCCCGGTCTATTGCCGCGATATCAAGGCCGATGGCGCGATGACCGTCCTATTGAAAGACGCGATGCAGCCGAACCTTGTGCAGACTTTGGAAAACAACCCGGCCTTCGTGCATGGCGGCCCATTTGCGAACATCGCGCACGGCTGTAACTCGGTGACCGCGACCACGACAGCGCTGAAGTTGGCGGATTACGTAGTGACTGAGGCGGGCTTTGGTGCCGATCTGGGTGCTGAGAAATTTATGAACATCAAGTGCCGCAAGGCGGGGCTCGCCCCGTCCTGCGTGGTGGTTGTGGCCACGGTGCGGGCGATGAAGATGAACGGCGGTGTGGCCAAGGCTGACCTGGGTGCGGAAAACGTGGATGCCGTGAATGCCGGCTGCGCCAACCTTGGTCGGCATATTGAGAACGTCAAAAGCTTTGGCGTGCCGGTGGTTGTGGCGATTAATCACTTTGTCACCGATACGGATGCCGAAGTGGCCGCAGTGAAGGCCTATGTTGAAAGCGAAGGGTCCGAAGCGATCTTGTGCAAACACTGGGCCTTGGGGGCTGAGGGTACAACGGAGCTTGCCACACGCGTGGCGGCGATTGCCGATGCGGGAGAGGCTGATTTCGCGCCAATCTACCCTGATGACATGAGCCTGTTTGAGAAAATTGATACGATTGCCAAGAAAATCTATCGCGCTGATGAGGTGATCGCGGATACGAAAATCCGTGATCAGCTGAAAAAGTGGGAAGAGCAGGGCTATGGCCATCTGCCCGTATGTATGGCGAAAACGCAGTACAGTTTCTCGACCGATCCAAGCCTGCGCGGTGCGCCGACAGGCCATGCGGTGCCTGTGCGTGAAGTGCGACTGAGCGCGGGTGCTGGGTTTATTGTGGCCATCTGCGGTGAGATCATGACGATGCCGGGTCTGCCACGCGTGCCATCGGCCGAGCAGATCATGCTGAATGATGCGGGCGAAATCGAAGGCCTGTTCTAACTGATCGGGCGGGACGACGCGCGGCTGCGCCGACGCCCCGCCCACCCTCCCATCAGCCTCCGGCGGAGGTATTTTTGAACATGAGAAGAATAAAGATGACAGCAACAGTGATTGACGGAAAAGCCTTTGCTGCGCGTGTGCGCGGGATGGTTGGTGAAGGCGTGGCAAAGCTCAAGGAAGAGCAAGGCATCACGCCGGGTCTGGCTGTTGTTTTGGTGGGCGAAGATCCCGCAAGTCAGGTCTACGTCCGCTCCAAAGGTAAGATGACGGTCGAGGTTGGCATGGCCTCTTTTGAGCATCGTCTCGATGTGGATACATCCGAGGCTGATTTGTTGGCGGTTGTGGATCAGTTGAACAATGACCCAGCCGTGCATGGCATCTTGGTGCAATTGCCTTTGCCCGATCATCTGGACAGCGATTTGGTGATCAACAGCATTGATCCGGCCAAGGATGTGGATGGGTTCCATATTTCAAACGTGGGCCTGTTGGGCACCGGTCAGAAAAGCATGGTGCCTTGTACGCCTTTGGGCAGTCTGATGATGCTGCGTGATCATCACGGATCACTCTCGGGGATGAATGCGGTTGTGATTGGCCGGTCAAATATTGTCGGTAAACCGATGGCCCAGTTGCTGTTGGGCGATAGTTGCACTGTGACCATTGCCCATAGCCGCACCAGGGATGTACCGGATGTTGTGCGGCGGGCCGATATTGTTGTGGCCGCCGTTGGTCGCCCGCAGATGGTGACAGGTGACTGGATCAAGCCCGGTGCCACCGTGATTGACGTGGGCATCAACCGGATCGACAAGCCCGAGGGTGGCACGCGTTTGGTCGGCGACTGCGACTATGAAAGCTGTGCGGCTGTGGCGGGTGCCATCACACCGGTGCCCGGCGGCGTGGGTCCGATGACGATTGCCTGTTTGCTGGCCAACACGTTGACAGCCTGCTGCCGGGCCAATGGTTTGGCCGAACCCGAAGGTCTGACCGCTTAAGCCAGGGGTACAGGGATTGCCTTGTGCCCTGTCAAAATTGCAATAATCTGTCCGCTGAACAGCTTGCGGATATCAGCCGAGTGGCTGGCCAAGCCGCCCGTATAGGCCCCATAGGCCGGCATGATCATACGTTCATTGTCGAACAGAAAAGCAGGGCGGCTGCGTCCTGTCACCCGGTGTTTGGGGTGATAGTGACCTGAAATTTCGGCGGTCGCGTCAGATGCGATATGCCGCAAAGTGAGCCCGCCGAGGGTGATATCGTTCAAATGGGTGCCCCCCATATCAATCGGCCCCGGATCGTGGTTGCCTTCGATCCAAATCCATTCCTTGCCAGCTTGCAGACGCGACAACCACAGTCGCATATCGTCATCAAGGCTGGTGGCTGCGTCCAGATCATCAAAGCTGTCCCCAAGGCAGATGATGCGGTTGGGCTGTGTCGCCGCGATGTCACTCTCTAGTTTTTGCAGCGTCTCTTGCACCTCGTAGGGGGGCAGCATGACCCCGCTTCTGCGCGCAATCCGCTCCGATTTGCCAAGATGAAGGTCAGAGACACAAAGAACGCCATGTTCGGGAAGGTGCAATGCGCCTGTAGGCAGGGCGATGCACTGGGTTTGGCAAAAGGTGAAGGCATAGGCGTTCATGCTCTGTTCTTGCGCGATGCCTTGACCCAATTCAAGTATCAAAGTGCGGCAACGCCTGCTTCTTGCATCAACCTGGCCGCTTCTTCCTCCAAGATGCGGTCTTGGCCTGCACCCGCGACCGCGATCCGGCCTTGTTCAAGGAACATTGGCAATGAAAGCGGGGTCACGCGATCCAGTATGACATGGTCGATGCGCCCGGCCGTGCGGGTCAGCATTTCTTCGATCCGCCCAAAATCAACCAACCCGCGCATCGCCTCTTCGCGGGTGATGCGTAGCATCAGGTGATCGGGGTCGTATTTCGCCAAAGTGTCATAGAGGATATCCGAGGAAAACGTGGCTTGTCGTCCGCTTTTCCGGGCTTGCGGCAGGTTGCGCTCAATGAGACCCGCAATGGTTGCGGCCCCGCGAAACGTCTTCTTCATCACGGCGTTCCCCGACAGCCACGTTTCAAAGTCGGCGCGCATGTTATCAGGTTGGAAAAGTGGGGCAGGGTCATCCACAGGGTCCAGCCCCCAGACCAGGGTGGCATAATCCGTGGCGACAAACCCCATCGGGTGCAGGTTCAACTCTTCCATGCGCTGTGTCAGCAGCATGCCCAGCGTTTGCATCGCGTTGCGCCCGGCGAATCCATAGACGCAAATATGGTGCCGCCCTTCGTGGGGGAAGCTTTCGACAAGGATGCGATCGGCTTCGGGTAGTTTGGAAAACTGCCGTTGCAGGCCAAGCCATTCGGCGGTGTGTGCGGGCAGTTCTGGCCAATCGGGTTGGTCGAACATACGTAGGATGCGTTGGGACAGTTGGGTGGAGTTGGCAAATTTGGTGCCCATGAAGGTCGCGATTTTTGGTTTTTTGTCTGCGCGACGCGAGACTTGGACAGTCATTTCCTTGAGGTTTTCGTAGCGGACAACCTGACCGCCGATCAAAAAGGTATCGCCAAGCGTCAGGGTGGCGGCAAAAGCCTCTTCCACCTCGCCCAATGGTTTGAAATTACCCTTCAGCCGGACCTTCAGCGTATCGGTATCTTGGATGGTGCCGATGTTCATGCGGATGCGTTGGGTCGCACGCGGATCGCGCAATTGCCATTGACCATCCGCGGTTTGCAGCAGCCGTTTCCATTTGTCATAGGCGCGCAGGGCATAGCCACCCGTAGCACAGAAATCGAGGCAGTCGTCGAACGCAGCACGCGAAAGGGTGCGATAGGCGCCCACTGTTTTGATTTCCTGATAGAGCGCGTCTGCATCAAACGGCCCGGCGCATGCGGTGATCAGGATATGCTGGCAGAGCACGTCACGGGGGCCGGGCCCTTTGGGATCGCCGTCGAGGTCGTGCTCTTTGACCGCCTCAAGTGCTGCGACGCATTCGACAACTTCGAAGCGGTTTGCAGGCACCAACAGCGCCTTGGATGGCGCGTTATAGCGGTGGTTTGCCCGGCCGATCCGCTGCACCAGACGTTTGACGTTTTTGGGTGCCCCTACCTGCACGACCAGATCAACATCGCCCCAATCAATGCCAAGATCGAGCGATCCCGTGCAAACAATGGCGCGCAAATCACCAGCGACCATCGCGTTTTCGACCTTTTCGCGTTGTTCGCGGGCAAGGCTGCCGTGATGGATGCCGATGGGCAGATCGTCAGTGTTGGCGAGCCAGAGATTATGAAAGAAAATCTCGGCCTGGGCGCGGGTGTTGTGGAAGATCAGCGTTGTTTTGTGTTTTTTGACTTCTTCTAGCACCGCAGGGATCGCGTAGGCGGCACCGCCACCGGTCCAGGGCGGTTTCTCCTGCGTGATCAGCATGGAAATATCGGGGTCCGGTCCGGGGTCGGCGTTGATGATCGCGCAAGGGTCGGGGTGGCGGGCGAGTTCGGCTGCGATGGCATCGGGGTCTTCGACGGTGGCAGACAGACCAACACGGCGCAGGTTGGGCGCCAGCGTCTGTAGACGGCTGAGGGAGAGCATCAACTGGTCGCCACGTTTGCTTTCGGCGAGGGCGTGGATTTCATCGACGATGATGCGCTGTAGGCCTTTGAAAATGCGCGGCGCGTCTTCGTAGCTGGTCAGCAATGCGAGCGACTCAGGCGTCGTCAACAAGATATGCGGCGGGTCCGCGCGTTGCCGACGTTTCTGGGTGTAGGAGGTGTCGCCGGTCCGATCCTCGATCCGGATGGGAAGGCCCATTTCATCGACGGGCGTGCGCAGGTTACGTTTGATGTCGGCTGCGAGGGCCTTGAGGGGCGAGACATAGAGCGTGTGCAGACCTTGGTGCTGTCCATCTGCCAATTCAATGAGGCTGGGCAGGAAGCCTGCGAGTGTTTTGCCTCCACCTGTGGGTGCGATCAGCATGAGCGCGGGGGCTGATGCCTGATCTAGCATTGCCTGCTGATGCGGGTGAATGTGCCAGCCACGGCCAGAAAACCAGTTTTCAAATTGAGGGGGCAGGGCGGTCATGGTCCTAAAGTGAGCCTCACGTAAGGTGCGTCAAGACGCACCTTACATTTTGCGCCGTGGCTGCAAGCCACGGATCGCCGATTGTACGGCAAGCGGTAGGGCCGTTTGGTCATCCGGCGCAATGTCGAGGGCCGAGGCCACATCTTTCACCAAGATCCCGATCGTATTATCGGCGGCAAATCCATCACGGGCAAACTCGATCTCGTCAAACTCAGAGGCGAGCCAGTTTTGCCCCGAAGCGCTTGCGATCAAGGCCAAAAGCTTGGCCTCATCCACCCCTTCTGCATCCGCCCAATCCAATACAAGCCGGGTCATCGCAGTGTTTGACGCCGCCAGCAGGTTGTTGAGCACTTTCGCCGTCATCCCCGCCCCATAGTCGCCCATGTGGTGGACCGTGTCGCCCATCGCGATCAGCAGCGGCATGATCTGATCCGCAGGTCCACCTGTCATAAATGTCAAAGTGCCTGCATCGGCTTTCACTTGTGCCCCCGACATCGGGGCGTCGACTAAGGTGATATGGTCAGGGATGCGTGCCCGTAAACCTTTGACATATTTGGGAGAAAGCGTGGAGCAGATCACAATCCGCTGGAGTGTATTCGCCCTTGTGGCCACCGCCTGATCATCAAACAGCAGCGCGTCCGTTTCGGCGGTATCGCGAACAACTGTGATGAGCGTCGCCAGGTCTTGGGCAAAGTCTTCTACATCAGTTTCGACCCCCGGCAAGGCCCGGACATCAAACCCGTGCGCTGCAAAACCTGCCCTTTGCAGGTTATGCAACATGCCCATACCCATCCGACCACAGCCCGCAACGCCGATGATTTCTGCCATCTCTCCCCCAACAAAAAAGGCTTCCCTCAGCGTAGAGGGAAGCCCGAGATTTTGAAATGTCATACAGGAATTAGTGGATAATTTCTTCTTCTTTCACGAACATGTTCGCCCATGCGCGGTCCAGCAGTTCAGGTGACATCTGATAGGGGATACCTTCAAATTCGCAGATCGAGATCATCTGGTCGATCAAGAAGATCGGCTGATAGTTCGCATAGACGTTGTCGATTTCCGGGTAGCGCACGTTCAGCAGATGAACTAGCGTGTCCTCGTCCAGTGGCATTTTGCGCTTGCGCGCAACCATGGCGAAAATCTTGAGGAAGTCTTCCTGGTTTGGCCCGTCGATTTTGATCTTGTAGAAAATACGACGCAAGGCCGCCTTATCAAAGATCGCATTCGGGTGGAAGTTGGTCGAGAAGACAACAAGTGTATCAAACGGCACTTCAAATTTCTCACCCGATTGCAGGGCCAAGATATCCTTGTTTTCTTCCAGCGGAACAATCCAACGGTTCACCAGCGTCTGCGGTGGTTCAGCTTGGCGGCCAAGGTCGTCCACGATGAAGATGCCGCCGGTGGACTTCAGCTGCAAAGGCGCCTGATAGGTGCGCGCTGTTGGGTTGTAGACAAGATCAAGCATTGAGAGCGACAATTCACCACCGGTGATGACCGTTGGGCGCTCGCAACGCACATAGCGGGTGTCAAAGCGGCCGGACGTGCGGCGCAGACTGTTGGGGTCATCAACGTCATCTTCGGCGGCGCTGTGCACGATCGGGTCATAAACGGTGATCACCTGACCGGAATATTCAATCGCGCGAGGTACATAAATCTTGTCCCCCAACGCATCACGAATACCATTGGAGATGGATGATTTACCGTTGCCCGGAGGGCCGTACATCAGGATCGAACGACCGGCACTGATCGCAGGGCCAAGGTTTGACAGCATGTCATCGGGCAGAACCAAATGGCCCATTGCCGTCTGCAACTGATCGCGCGTGATCTGGATGTTTCGGATGGACTGGCGTTGAATTTGCTGACGATAGATATCCAGCGGAACCGGCATCGCGCCATAGTATTCAGACTGGGATGCGGCATCCAAAGCGCGGGCACGACCAGCATCTGTCAGCTGATAGCCCATTTCGTTGCCGCTGTTGGCGTTGAGTGTCCCTGTCGCCTCAAGCAGCAACTGACCACGCGCCATATCGACAAGTTCCTGTGTCACGGGGACCGGCAGACAAATCGCGCGACTGATCTGGGACACCAGATCAAGGTTCATACGGAACATCGTCTTAATCAGAATGTCCCGCATCATTGCAGTCGGAAGCTGCATCGCTTCGATGCTACGTGGCGCAGGTGGCGCCATTACACTGGTTGCTTGCACGTTCATATCAGGTCCCGCCCATCACGAAAGAAATCAAAAGTCGCCACTCTCGCAGCTGTTAAGGCATAGTTTACAGCGCTTTGTGGCGAAATAGTGAACAAAGATGAATTTGTCCGAGGCATTGCAAACATTCTTAACGGTAAATCACCACGACCAAGAGGTAGAAGAGGAGTGTCATGCTCAACGGAAAGCCTTTGGGGAATGCCAAATCAATGCCCAAAAGGGACCCGCGTAGCTTGCCACGCGTTGCGTGCCAACTTTCCCAGTCGGGCGCGAGGTTCTTGAGCTTGGTAAAACGAAAAATGCTATGGATGACCAATGCACCCAACAGGCAGGCCGCGAATAACCTGAGGATGACTTCCAAATCTGCCAGTACAAAGAATGGTGCCATGGCAGCGATCATCTTGGCGTCGCCAGCCCCCATGACACGTAGCGTCCATAGCGCCATGCAAACCAACAAAACGATCGGGAAGTGAAGCCATTGCCAAAAGTACATCGGGAACCCAAAGGCAAAAGGCCCAAGCAGTGCAAAAACAGCCAAAAGGGCGGCCACAGAGCCATTCTTGATCTTCATTGACCGCATATCGGTCCAGGAGATGTAGAATGCGATGGGGATGACAGCGGGTAAGAACCAATAGGCTGCCTGTGCTGTCATCCCCATGTTCGTCAATTCACGACGTTGTTTTCAAGCGCATCAAGGGCGCGCGCTGCTTCCTCAAAGTATTGAGGATGGGTGGCAATCGCATCGTTCAGCAACGACTTACCAATGGTGACGTCGTTTTGCTTGATCGCGGCAAGGGCCATTGTGTGCATCAGGCGCGCACGCTCTGTCTGGGTCATAGGCACGACCGGCAGGGCATAATTGCGCTGTGCACCACGCGCCAGAACAAGGTTGTTCTTCGCAGTGAACATATCAGAGTTGAAACGTAGGGCATCGACAAACAAGCGCTCTGCGTCGCCATATTCCCCACGCGTCAGTTTGGAATAGCCCCAGTTGTTGTAGACCGTTGCGGGCCGTGTTGTCAGACCAACGGCTGTCTCATAAAAGCTGTCCGCTTTGTCCCACTGCTGACGGCTGTCAGCGACCATTGCCTCAAGCCGGTAACGCTTGAAGGTTTCATATGTCGGGGGCACAGTGTTCAGCGCTGCGGCGGCATCGTCCCATTGGTTACCACGCACATGCGCATCGGCCAGATCAACGCGGTCGGCGTTGGTGGCTTCTGCATGGGCGACGACGCCCTGCCATGCGGCGATTGCCTCGGTGCTGCGGTTCGCACGTATCAGAGATTTTGCCAGACCACGCTGTAGATCGATACGTTCGGGATCGTTGGCGCTCGCGCCTGCAAAGTAACGCACCGCTTCATCGGGGTCACCGACGGTCAGCATCACATCGTTGAGGTTACTTTCATCGACGACGTTCAAATCTTGCAGGGCGCGTTCAACCTCTGCCTCGCCGTCTTGTTCTCCACACGCGGACAGGCCGATGGCCGCCGCGCAAAGCGTCAGAATAATGGGGTGGCGCATGTTTCTGCGTCCTTTTGCTGCTCTTGCCTATAGTGGTTCCGACATCAATGCGAAGTCACCCGCACCGCGCCGGATCAGATTGAAGTTCTGATTTTCTTGTAGCGCATTATTGCCCGGATTTTCCAAATTTGCGAGTGCTAAGCGCAAATTGTCGCGAATTTCGTCCGAATTTCCGTTATCTGCGGCAAATGCACGACGAAAAACCTCGCTTGCCTCAGCAACATCGCCTTTTTCCATCAGAATGACACCAAGATTATTCCATGCGGGTGGAAATGTTGGATCTTCCTCAACAGCGCGGCGCAACCATCGTTCGGCTTGACCAAGGCGGCCAAGGTTCAGGTTTGCGGATCCAATTGCCGACATAGTGTCGACGTTCAGCCCTTGTTGCGCCGCCGCCCGATTGTAGGCGCGCAGTGCCAGTTCGGCCTCGCCCGCAGCCAACAAACGATGGCCAACGATGAGCCCGTCAATATTGCCGCGTCCCGCAACACCCGGCGCAAAGACACCATCGGAGGAACGATTAAGGCCGCCTGTTTCGCAGGCGGCCAATGTCAGTATCGCAAGGCCAACAACAAACGGCCTGAATTTCATATCGATCAGCCCCCGCCGAGGTTTACCGCAATCGCGTAAATGGATGGTCCAATCAACATTGCCATCAATGGTGGCACCGTCAACATCATTGTTGCAAGTGTCATCTTCGTTGGCAGCTTGTTGGCCGCTTCCTCCGCGCGCATGACGCGCTTGTCACGCATTTCTGAGGAATAGACCCGCAACGCGTCGGCAATTGAAGTACCAAATTGCGACGATTGCACCAGAACGGTGACAAAGCTGGAAATATCAGGCACACCGCAGCGGTCTGACATATCCTTCAGCACTGTGTTCTTGTCCTTACCGGCTTTGACTTCCTGGCTCACAATTTCGAATTCGTCAGCCAAATCGGGAAAGCCTGCCTTTAATTCACGAGAAACGCGGATGATGGATTGATCAAGCGACTGGCCCGCTTCAACGCATACCAACATCATATCAAGACTGTCAGGAAAGCCGTTTGTAATCGCTTCCTGACGCATTTGCTGACGACGGGTTACCCAGTATTTGGGCAGGAAGTACCCGACCAAGGCAGGACCCATGATCCACAGTACCAGATCCTGTGACGTGACCGTCACAGCCGCCATCTGGATCATCGCGTAGATGCCGCCACAGATCAGACCGAAAAGCCCGAGAGCAAACTGCGAGAAGTGGAAAATTCGGACCGAGTTCTGACCGCGATAGCCAGCCTGCATCAACTTCAGTTTGGCCGCAGAGTACTCTTCAGCGTTCTGTGGTTCCAGAAAGTTAGAGTACTTTTCCAGCTTGTCCTTGCCGGACGCACTCCGTAGTTTTTCACCTTTTGCCGTTTTCTTGTTTTGTGATTGGCTGGACGCTTTAAGCTTATCCAGAGGATCAACCTCTTTCTTCAGCAACACAGGTAGCGTGATCAGGACCAAAAAGACCCCAAGAAGGCCAACAATCATTAAAGGTCCAAAAGGGCCCAACATGTCGGTGATCATGGTTTGGATTTCTTCCATGGGAACGCTCCTTAGACCTTAATGTTGACCAATGCGCGCATCACAACAAGGTTCAGCACGAGAAAGCCGGCCACGATGATACAGGCGGGAATGAAGAGGGGGCTCTCCATGACTTCGTCATAGTAGTCAGGTTTTACCAGGTTGATGCCAAGCAGGGCAACGATCGGGAAGGCAGACAGTAGGTTGCCTGACCATTTTGCTTCAGCGGTAATCGCTGCAACGCGACGGAAAAGGCGGAACCGTGCACGGATCACTTTTGCCAGCCCGTCCAGGATCTCCGCAAGATTACCACCGGAGGTTTGTTGGATCGTCACAGCAACCGCCAAGAATCGCATGTCTTGGTTGTCCAGACGTTCCGCCATTGCTTTTAGGGTTTCACCCATGTCACGGCCATAGGCCGCCTCATCGGAGATCATACCCATTTCCGTTCCCAACGGATCAGGAACCTCTCTGGCCACAATGCTGACCGCGGATGAAAAAGGGTGACCGACACGCAACGATCGGACCATCAATTCCACCGCTTCTGGAAGTTGCTCGCCCAACATCGCCATGCGCTTGTTGGCCTTGCCATTCACCCAAACGTAAACGCCGCCAACACCCATCAGGACTGCGACAAGGATACGAATTACCGGACTAACATCGGTCAGGGTCGTGAGCATTGCAAAAGATGCACCGCTTAACACCATCATCATCAGGATCAGTTGGATTGGGGTAAATGCGATATTTGCCCGCTGCGCCTTGTCGGCCAGCAAAGAGTAGATCGGAATACTCTGCGACTTCATGTGCTGAGTCATCTCTTTACGGAGTTGATCAAGCACCTGCTCGCGGTTGCCACCTTTATCGAGCATGTCCAGACGGCGGTTCACCTTACCGTCCATGCTGATCGATTTACCAAAGATGACAAGATACGCGCCCTGGACCAGCGCCAGAACGGCGACAAAGATCAGGACATAGATGACTGGTTCAGCTGAGATCATGTCGTTTACTCCGCGACCATGGGTTCAAAGATAGCCGGTGGCAAATCGTAGCCCCACAGCTTGAAGCGCTCAGAGAAGTGACTGCGCACACCGGTCGCCGTGAAGTGACCGATAATTTTATTGTCAGGCGTCAGACCGACACGCTGATAACGGAAGATTTCTTGCATGGAAATCACGTCGCCTTCCATGCCCGTGATCTCGGTAATGGAAACCATCCGGCGCGAACCATCTTGCAGACGCGAGGCCTGTACGATCAGGTTCACAGCCGATGAAATCTGGCTCCGCATGGCTTTGATCGGCATTTCAATACCGGCCATCGCGATCATGTTTTCCAGACGTGACACACCGTCACGCGCAGAGTTGGCGTGAATTGTGGTCATTGACCCGTCGTGGCCCGTGTTCATGGCTTGCAGCATGTCGATAACTTCTTCGCCACGTGTCTCACCCACGATAATGCGGTCAGGACGCATACGAAGCGCGTTTTTCAGACAGTCGCGCTGAGATACGCCACCTTTGCCTTCGACGTTGGGCGGGCGGCTTTCCATCCGACCGACGTGGGTCTGTTGCAGTTGAAGTTCCGCTGTATCCTCGATCGTCAGAATGCGTTCGGCGTCATCAATGAAACCGGACAGTGCGTTGAGGGTTGTTGTTTTACCAGAACCGGTACCACCAGAGACGATAACATTCAGTCGGGTCGACACGGCGGCTTGCAGATATGCAGCCATTTCTTCGGTGAAAGCACCGAATTTTACCAGTTCTTCGATGCCCAACTTGTCTTTTTTGAACTTACGGATGGAAACCAGCGAACCATCAACTGCGATTGGCGGAACCATTGCGTTGAAACGCGAACCGTCAGCCAAACGCGCATCGACGTAAGGGTTACTTTCGTCCACACGACGACCAACAGCCGATACGATTTTATCGATGATTCGCAAAAGGTGCTTTTCATCTTTAAATGTGATGTCAGTGAGTTGCAGCTTCCCGTCGCGTTCCACGAAGATCTGTTGTGGACCGTTGACCAAGATATCGTTGACGCCCTCGTCTTTCAGCAAAGTCTCCAGCGGACCTAGGCCGGTGACTTCGAAAAACAGATCTTGGCTCAAGGACTGACGTTCATCGCGGTTCAGTACGATGCCCATATCTTCAAGCGTTTCGTTTGCAATCGCGTTAATCTCTGAACGCAGCTCTTGCTCAGACGCCGTGTCAAGTGCTGCGAGGTTCAAGTTGTCCAGCAACGCCTTGTGCAATTCCAACTTGATTTCGCCCAAGCGTTCCTTGCGGCGCTTTTCCTTGTCCATCGGGGCGACATCACCCGCCCGTGTAGGCTTTGGCTTCATCAAGGATTGACGCGCGTCGTCCGGTTTGGCCGCTGCGACCGCAGCAACATTCACCTTAGAGCTTGGTGCATTCCCATCAGCATTGGCAGCATCTTTCGGAGTATTGGGTTTTTTATATTTAGAAAACATAGTGTTACCTCTCAAGCTCTCGCTTCTGCTGCGGCATCCAGGTTGACGTCGTGGACGGACTTCGCAAGCTTTAGGATTTCTTTTCTTAGCGGGTTCTTTGCGTTTGATTCAGCCAAGGGAGAGCCGTGATCAGCACTTTGCATGACTGGCTTACCGCCATCAGGCAGCATAACCTCAATTGCAATCCCAAGACTATCTGACAGGCGCTTCACCCGGCTCTTACCATTGAGATCTGTAAAACCAGGCGCCCTGTTCAAAACAAAACGAATCTTCTCGAATGGAAGATCTTCTGATTGCAGAGCGCGCTTGAGCCGCAGTGTGTTCTGTGCGCTGCGCATGTCCAGTTCGATCATGGCGAAATAGACGTGTGACATCTCAAGAACTGTCTGTGACCATTCAACCATCGTCGATGGCATGTCGATCACAACATAGTCGAAGTTCTTGCTCGCCATTTCGATGACCCGGGACACATCCTCTGGCGTAATCATATCCAGTGGGATCATGTCAGTTGGAGCGGTCAAAACATGAAGCTTGTCGCCATAGGTCAGCAGCGCCTGCATAAACGCTTCACTGTCCATTGCGTCAGTGTCCGTCAGCATCTCCAGCACAGCTTCGCGGCGTGGCAAATCGAGATAAGTCGAGGCAGAGCCAAATTGGAAGTCCAGGTCAAGCAGGCAGACCTTGGGGGGATCTTCCTTTTCGATGTTCGCCAGTTCCCACGCCATATTCACCGCAAGCATTGTCGCGCCGGTGCCACCAGCGATACCGTGGATTGGCATAATCACACCGGAGCGATCACCGGTCGCCTTGAATTTCTTTTCGCCGTCTTCGGCGGCTGGCGCTTCCTGAATGGTGAGGACACGTTCAATCGCGCGCGCAAGCTCGTTCTCGGGCAGAGGGTATGGAACAAATTCATCGCCACCCTCACGCAGAAGCTGATGCAGGGCACCCGGGCTGACATCTTCGGCAATCAAGATCACCTTGATTTTCGCCGCTTTCGCAGCCGTGATCACATTGGAGATGGCAGGAAGGTTGTCTTCATCCTCGGCGTCCATTGCAATCGTGACAAACTGCAGGCCGCTGGCGTCTGACTGGCCCAAAAAGGCAGGAGCATCGTCAAAGCTTAGGTCACCCCATGCATCGCCAAGAGCGGACTCCATGTCTTCGATCAAAAGGTCGAAGTTTTGAACGTCTCGGCTGATTGTGCAGGCCACGATTGGTGGCGGGTCGCTTTGGACGACCGGGTTCGTACTCATATTCTCAATGTCCCCATGGATTGATCACAACTTCACTCGGTATCCTCGGCTATAGGTAACTTATCACAACAAGAAGGATTGCCCACTGCCAGAAGCACTGCACTCGAAACTTACACATTTATTGTTGGGAATTTTGTCGAGATTTGGACCAAAAGATCGTAATTGTGCGAATTATTGCGACGATCTATGGAAATCTGCAGAAGTGTTGACGCCGGATGCATGATCCGGCGTCAATAGGTAGGCGGAAGTTAGCCGCCTTCACCAGTAGAGATTGCGGCCTCAGAGGCTGAGGTCGCGGGTGTCGCGCTGCTGATGTACTCGCGGAAGATCACTTGCGCGTACTTCCCATTCAGCAACAATGGATGGCTCTCCACGAAACCAGATACCTCAGTCACTGTGCGGCGGTTGCGACGCTCGCGACCTTCGGTCACAACCAAGGGCTGCGTTTCGCCAAAGGACGATACAGCTTGCAGACGGCTGCGGTCGATTCCTTGCGATGCAAAGAACGATACGACAGCTTGTGCACGGCGCAGGCCGAGACCGCGGTTGTAGCCTTGGCTGCCGACAAGGTCGGTGTGGCCATAGACGGTAAAGCGCACTTCGGGGAACTGACGGATCCAGTTTGCTTGCTTCATCAGGGTGCTGCGCGCATCCGCGTCCAGCGCCGTAGAGTTAAAGGCAAAGTTGACCGTCGAATTCACGTCAGACGCAAAGCGCCGCGCAAGGTTGACTGTATAGTCCTGCTGCCCCGACTGGAGCAACCGGTTGTTCATTGTCGCTTCACCAAAGTCACCTGTGTCTAACTGAGATCCGGCTTCGGAATAGAAAGACGTAAAGGTAGAGTCGGTTGGCGAACAAGCTGCGAGAGTGGCTGCAGCAATAGCCGTTGTCATCATATATTTCATCGACTTATGCTCCAATCATTCGTCAAGGACATAGCCATAGGACCCGCTAAAGTCCTGGCGTGCCACTTCGCCTGCGCCACCGCTTGATGGTGCACCGGTCCGCGCAACGCGGCCAAACAAGAACAGGTCCTGCTCGGTTGGTGGGCGTACACGGTCGGTTGGCAATGCAAGCGCTTCACCACGCGTCGGCGAAACCAGATGCGGTGTGACGATGATCACGAGCTCTGTCTGGCGACGTGCATATTCAGCACTGCGGAACAGGGCGCCGAGAACCGGGATATCACCGACCCAAGGCACTTGGCCGTTCAGATCCGTGAAGTCATCCGACAACAAACCAGCAATTGCAAAGCTTTCACCGTCACGCATTTCAACAGTTGTTGACGTTTCGCGGCGGCTGAAGGCATCGATTGAAAAACCGTTTGCCTGGAAGCTGTTAGATGGATCAATAGCAGATACAGCAGCAACCAGTTCCAGGTTAATGATGTCGCCGTCGATTACCCGCGGGATGAAGTTCAGCTCAACACCAAAAGGCTTATACTCAACTGTAATGGTGCCTTCTTCGTTGCTGATAGGTACCGGATATTCGCCACCAGCAAGGAAAGTTGCTTCTTGACCGCTAAGAGCAGTCAGATTTGGCTCTGCCAACGACCGAACAACACCACGTGTTTCCAGCGCTTCCAGCAAGATACCAACTTCCAAACCACCGACACCGAACCCAAACAGGGCCGCGCCGTTGTTTTCGTTGACCGCAGGAACAGCACCGGCAAGCGCGCCAGCAATGCCACCTTGGCCAACTGTTGTGTTGGTACCAGCGGTCGTCGTCAAGTCGCCGTCAAAGCCTGTCCCGGAAAGGGAAAGCGATGATGATAGCGCTTTGCTGACCGAACGCTGCATTTCTGCGAAGCGTACTTTCAACATAACTTGCTGCGTACCACCAACTGTCATCAGATTAGATACGCGATCAGGCGCATAGCGCTGTGCAAGATCAAGAGCACGATCAAGACGTGCGATTGAGCTGACTGTGCCGGACAGTACGATACCATCATTGGCTGTGCGGACTTCGATGTTTTCACCCGGAAGAATTTGCGTCAGACGCTCTTTAAATTCTGCCATGTCAGGCGACACATGCACTTCCACGTTCGTAATCAAGCGACCGTCTGCACCCAAAAGGGTCAGTGTTGTGCGTCCGGGCTCTTTGCCCAAAACATAGATTGTCCGGTCAGACAAAGACGAAATGTCTGCGATACCCGGGTTCGCGATTGATAACTCAGTGAAGGGCACGTCGCTCTCCACCACAACGGCCCGGTTCATAGGGACGTTAAGCGCACTGGACGCCGCGCCGCGCAGAACGCGCAACGTTTCGGCCGGTGCAATACTAGGTGCTGCCGCTGTTAGCGACAACGTCAAGCCAGCAATAGCTGCCTTTAAGAATCTGTCATACTTCATAAGTGACCTGCCTCTCCGATCACGCCTCATTTAAAAGGGTCTTTACGCCCCTTGGATGAACAGACCATGAGCGAGAACCACATTTATTGCAATAATCAAGGTGTTGGAGCGCAAAGCGTATGTGGATAACTGGCAACACTTTGGGTGAACAAGAAAAATGCGCGCATCTTAAGGGTAAGATACGCGCACCTATTTTACTGAATTATAGAGAGAATTCTCGGGTTAGTCAGCGCAGTCGATTTCAACCTGAACGCGCTCAGTCCCTCTGGTTTGTGTGATGAAACAGCGCTCTGGTGCCGCCTCTTCTTCCACTTCTTCTACCTCTTCGACAACTTCTTCGATAATGCCAAGCACGTCTCTGATATTTGTTTCAATTGTCGTATCGCCGCCGTCGGCATCATCACGCGCCACGGGGGTAAGAGACAAAGTACCGGCTGATTCTAGCACCTGAATATCGGCAAAGTCTGCCTGAGATACCTGCGCAACAACGCCACGACCGCCGCGTTCGGCATCTTCAATCGCGATGATCTCAAGACCACTCTTTACCAATCGCGAAATGCTCGCATTCCCACCAATCTGACCGACCCAGTATAAATCAATGCGGTCAGATACTTGGAGGTCACCTGCAAATGCGCGGGTCAAATTGCCGGGGATTGGAAACGCGCGCATGCCTGGATCCAGCAAAGCGGTCAGCCCGCGTGGGGCGCCGGGCTCGGTTACTTTGGCAGCAAGAACGGGCTCGTTGGTTTGCATCGGAATGCGCACAACGCGCGGGGTTGTGAGACCCTCTGGAAAGAGTTCTTCCTCGGTCGAGAAAACACCTTCGGGTGCGTTTTCTTTCACATAAGGAATTAGCTTCACATCTTCTGGCACCAGAAGATCACCATATGTAATGTCCCGCGTTGGAACATAAACTTCTATGGTTTCAACGATCTGCCGGGCGCGCTCACGCTCGCGCTCAAGTGCAGTCTCTTGAGAGCTAAGGCGCTGATCAACCATGTAGACCGCAAATCCCGCAAGCCCCATCCCGATTAACAGCACCAATCCAAAAACTGCGCGCATCACTTCACCTCTTTTTTAACGTCCACAAGAGCAGACAGCTTTGTCCATAAATGGCCTGAGCTGGCCAAGTATCATCGGCAGCTGCCGCAATACAGCGGTAGCGGCTGGAATTTCCATTGTATCAGGACTTACATAGCGTGAATTAGTTGCGCAACGCATTAAGAACAGCACGTCATTTGACTAAAATCATGATGCAATGAAGCCATAGCACGCTGAGCCACTGGTACAGCGGTTTTTCTAGCTTTTGCTGTCATTGAAGGAAGCGACGACTGCCAACGTTATGGATCGATGCCATCGAGAGCGACTTCAATGTCATTCGCAAGGTCAGTGGCACCGCCACTGAAGGCAAGCACAACAACCAGACCAAGTAGACAAATCGCGGCCGTCAAAACAACGAAATCTACAGTTACAGCGCCATTCTCGTCATCCACGAATTTTGAGATGAGATACTTCATAGCGGAGCCTTTTGATTTGTAGTTTTGCAGCAATAGCGTCGGGCTACTTAATAAAGTGTTGTCGCGGCGAAATCTCTACGTCTGACGCTGCAGGTTTCGACCTGACAAAGTATTTTCTTGTGTGTGGCGGTCCGCGAAGCGTTGCGACGCGAACCGCCAGTTTAACTCTTAGTGAACCAATTATGGGTTCTGGTTGTCCAGAGCTGTTTCGATCTCGTTTGCAAGACCACCAGCGCCACGGCTGATTGCGCCGCCAACGGCCAGGCCCAGTACAACGATTGCAGCTGTCAGAACAACGAAGTCTACAGTTACGGCGCCGTCTTCTTCGTTACGGAAGTTTTTGATAAAGTTAAGCATTGTGTTCCCTCCTCAGGGTATTAGCAGAGTATGTTTCGTTCCTCGCCGGTGTCTTGGACCAGATCGTCTGGTGCAATCCCCGTCTTGGATGAACATATATAGACTTCGGAATGGGGCGGGAGTTTGGCAGCAAACGCGTTTTTTTGGTCTGTCACTTTTTTTGGACGAAATCCGCATAAGTCATTGATTTTGCTTGAAACTAAAATTCATCTTATATTCATATTGCAGGCAATGCGTTGCGAAAAAGTCTGCAATGGCCTGGAATTCGCAATCATTGTTCGCTGATCATTGGCCTCTCGGCGGCTTTCTGCCATGTTTAAATTAACAATAAACGGCGAGCAGGACCGAAAATGAATCGGAATCTTATCTGTCTGGCGGCTTTGGCTGCTGTCATTGCGGCAACCCCAGCGTTGGCAGAGGTCGAAAGGCTTCAACCGGACTTCACGTTCAAGCGCGTGCCGCTACCATCCGCCAATTCCAATAGCCGTATCACAGTGCAGATTGATCCCAACGCCCCCGGCTGGGCCCTGTCTATGCTGATCCAGAACCTGAGGCGACACCAACACCCGCTGCGGTAGCACCGCCGACGGCCTCGGGCCTCGAATGGTTTTGGGCGGGTGTCCCGCGCACCTTGGCTGACAGAAGCCCAGCGCGGCTTGAACTGGCGATCAACCAGATTAACAACCCACCTGCTGGTAAGTCTGTACCGGCGCCACGTTTGCAGGCGCTGCAGAATATCGCATCCGATCATGGGTTGGATATATTGCGGCATACCGTCGGTACGACTGTATCACCTGCATTGGTCCTTGCTGTGATATCTGTGGAAAGTGCGGGACGCACCGATGCCGTCAGCTCTGCCGGTGCGCAGGGCCTGATGCAGCTGATGCCAGATACGGCCAGCCGCTTTGGTGTAACCAACAGCATGGACCCCGCGCAGAACATCTCTGGCGGCGTCGCTTATCTGGAATGGTTGCTGGGGCATTTCGACAACGACCCTGTGCTGGCGCTGGCTGGATACAACGCCGGCGAAGGAAACGTGCGCCGTCACGAAGGTGTGCCACCCTTTGCCGAAACACGCGCCTATGTGCCCAAAGTGCTGGCCGCATGGCAAGTGGCCAAGGGCCTATGCCAAACCCCGCCAGAGCTGATCACCGATGCCTGCGTGTTTAATGTGAACGGTATCTAAACCGAGAACGCATCGGCCCATTCAGGATGCTTGCGCTGCTGCGCATTCACAAACGGGCAAACCGGCATGATCTGAAAGCCATCGCTGCGGGCATCCGCAACAAACTCGCGCAGCATCGTCAGCCCAATGCCTTCGCCTTCGTGGCCTGAGACAACCTGCGTATGGTCCGCAATCTTCGTCTTGGGCGACAACACTGAATAGGTCAGCACACTCTCGCCCGAGGCATGCACTATATAATAGCGACCTTTTGCGCCGCCCGCTTCGTGCATGACAGACAGATCAGACAATCGCGGCCTCTGTTGCCGCGCGCAGTTCGTCCTCTGTCACGCCGTCAGCGGTCTCAACGATTTTCAAACCGCCTTCGACGACATCAAGAACACCCAAATTGGTAATGATGCGATCCACCACTGCCTTGCCGGTCAGCGGTAAGGTGCATTCTTTCAGGACTTTGCTGTCGCCATGTTTATTCGTGTGATCCATCACAACCACAACGCGGCCAACGCCCGCAACCAGATCCATCGCGCCACCCATGCCTTTGACCAGCTTGCCGGGAATCATCCAATTGGCCAGATCACCGTTTTCGGCCACTTCCATTGCACCAAGGATCGCCATAGCTATCTTGCCGCCCCGGATCATGCCAAATGATTGCGAGCTATCAAAATACGCGGTCTGCGGCAGTTCGGTAATCGTTTGCTTGCCTGCATTAATAAGGTCCGCGTCTTCTTCGCCCTCAATCGGAAAGGGGCCCATGCCCAACATCCCGTTTTCAGACTGAAGTGTCACTTCGATCCCGTCCGGGATAAAGTTCGACACCAACGTTGGAATCCCGATGCCAAGGTTCACATACCAACCGTCTTGCAGTTCCTGTGCTGCGCGCGCGGCCATTTGATTGCGATCCCACATTATGCTGTCCTCACTGTGCGCTGCTCGATCCGCTTTTCATGGTCGCCTTGGATCAGGCGGTGCACATAAATGCCGGGCAAATGAATGTGATCGGGGTCAAGGCTGCCGGTTGGCACGATTTCCTCAACCTCAACCACACAGGTTTTGCCGCACATCGCAGCAGGCGGGTTAAAGTTGCGGGCGGTCTTGCGGAAGACCAGATTGCCGGTTTCATCCGCTTTCCAAGCCTTGACGATGGACAGATCGGCAAAGATGCCTTCTTCCATGATGTAGGTCTCGCCGTTGAAGTCTTTATGCTCTTTACCCTCAGCAATCACTGTGCCCACACCGGTCTTTGTATAAAAACCGGGGATACCACAGCCACCTGCGCGCATCCGTTCGGCCAATGTGCCTTGCGGGTTGAACTCCAGCTCCAGCTCACCCGACAGATACTGCCGCATAAACTCGGCGTTTTCGCCCACGTAAGAGCTCATCATCTTTTTCACTTGGCGGGTTTGCAGCAAAATCCCGATCCCAAAATCATCAACACCCGCATTGTTGGAGGCAAAGGTCAGGTCCTTGGTGCCCGCGGCCTTGATCGCGCCAAGTAACAGTTCGGGAATGCCACACAGGCCAAAACCGCCCGCCGCAATGAACATGCCATCATGCAGCAACCCATCAAGGGCGGCTGTGGCATTGGGGTAAATCTTTTTCATGAGGGTGCTCTCCCGAAACTTTGGGCAAGTTGTGCCGCTCAAGATCAGGAGAGTCAATAAAATGCCGCGATGCAGCACCGCCCGACATTTTCTTACGACCTCTCGGTCTGATACGCAGCGGCAAAGCCAGCCAAACCGCTTTGCATAAACGGGCCAAAGTCATCGCGCAGATAGGCGCGGATAAACGGTCGTGCAAAGAATACCGCCGGCTTTATGTTATAGGCCCAAGTGATCTTTGTTCCTTCGGCTGTGTCTGACAGGCGTATTTCCCCATAGATATGATTGATGAAACGACCAGACGAGGTAGTGATATCCCATATCTGATAGGTGAATTCGTCTGCGTCATTGGTCAGCACCCGCTCGTGCACATGAAAGCCGCCCTCGAGGTCAACGCGACGTACAGCGTCAGGCTGACCCCAGTTTCCCTCAAGGACCACCACATCGACGATTTTCGGAATCCGGCCAGAGGGTTCAAGGAAGCCTGTCAGCGGCTGCTCATCCATAAAGAGGCTGACGTCTTGGATGCTGCCGTCCAATACGACCGAGATGACGTTGCTGAGGTATAGATTTTCGCGCGCAAGCTGCGGTGGTGGGGGAACTTCTGTCGTCTGGGCCGTCAGGCTGCCAATAGACAGGGTTGCGGCAGCCACTACAGCAAGAATGATGGTCATTCGTTTCATTGCATGATCTCCTATATACTACGAATATCGTACTAAATAGGTGTGCCCCTTGATGCTTCAAGGTCTTTACGGCACGAAAGGGCATGTCTCGCGCTGATCACCTTCGACGAATCGTGCGCACGCTGATGCGTGTTATGCTGATCAGCGAACGCACGCCCAAGGCACATCAGCATGTCGAACGCTACAACGCCCTTGATTTTCATACGCTTGGTTTGCTGCGGGAAACGAAAGACCTCCGCGCCTCAGAACTTGCAGCGAAGTTGGGCGTTGCGCCCACGACAACCAGCAGCTTGATTGCGCGTTTGGTGGGAAAAGACTTGGTTTCTCGCGAAAAGAGCGTCGAAGACGGGCGCGCCATTGCGTTGCGCCTGACGACCCAAGGCAAAGCGATGGCGCAAGCTATCCATGATCAGGATATCAAGAACATGGAGCTTTTCTTGTCGGCCATGACAGAGGACGAGCAAGACCAACTGTTGGTCTTGCTCGGGAAGGTCGCAGCCCGCGTCCAAAACCTGGAAAGTGACGCTGGCTAGGCCTTTTTCGCCGTCTTCTTCTTCTTGGCAGCGGGTTTCTTTTTCGCGGGTGCTTTTTTGCGCGCAGGTTTTTTCTTGCCTGCCTTTTCCGCGCGTTCATCGATCAAATGGACCGCTTGCGCCATCGTCAGTTCACTGGGTTCAATCGTGTCAGGGATTGTGGCGTTGATCTTTTCCCATTTCACGTAAGGGCCGTACTTGCCGTCAAAGATGTTGACGGGGCCACCGGCCTCTGGATGTTCGCCCAACTCGCGCACCGGCACTGCCGCCTTGCCACGCTGACCGCGCGACGCAACCTTTTCAGCCAATAGCTGTACCGCACGGTTCATGCCGACGGTCCAGACCTCGTCAATACTCTCAAGGTTCGCGTTCGTGCCACCACGATGCGAGGTGCTTTCCGCGTGTTTGAGGTACGGGCCATAGCGCCCAAGGTTCGCCCAGACCATCACCCCATCCTCGGGGTGGGGGCCAATTTCGCGGGGCAGCTGCAAGAGCATCAACGCTTGATCCAGCGTCACTTCTTCCGGCTCCCAGCCCTCTGGGACACCTTGGCGGGGGGCTTCTTATTGTCTTCCGTTACCTCGCCGCGCTGGGCATAGGGGCCAAAACGACCTTTGAAGATGCGAATCTCATCGCCATTGTCGGTTCCCAGCAACTTTCCTTCAGGCGGAATGGCGGATTTTTCAGCTTCCGGGTCCGGTGGACCAAAGGCACGGGTGTAGCGGCACTCGGGATAGTTGGAGCATCCAATAAATGCGCCGCCAGATCTGGCCGTGCGCATCGACAAGCGGCCCGCACCGCAGTTGGGGCACAGCCGCGGATCGCCGCCATCTTCCAGCGGTGGGAACAGATGCGGCTCCAACACCTCGTTGATCTTTTCCAACACTTCGGTGATGCGCAGATCTGCGGTTTCAGCAATGGCCGCAGAAAAATCGCGCCAGAACTGCCCCAGCACCTTTTTGTAGTCTGCATCGCCCGCGCTCACCTCATCCAACTGGTTTTCCAGCTCAGCGGTAAAGTCATAGCCAATATATTTGCGGAAATAATTGGTGAGAAAGGCCGTGACCAAACGGCCCTTATCTTGCGGGATCAGGCGGTTTTTGTCTTTTTCAACATAGCCACGATCCTGAATTGTGGTCACGATTGAGGCATAGGTCGATGGGCGGCCAATGCCTAATTCTTCCATGCGTTTGACCAGCGTGGCCTCGGTATAGCGGGGCGGGGGCTGGGTGAAATGCTGTTCAGGGTCGACAGATTTCTTCTCTGCCTTTTCGCCTTCGGCCAGTTGCGGCAAGCGCTTATCGTCATCATCGACAACGCTGTCGTCTTTGCCTTCTTCATAAATCGCAATGAAGCCATCAAAGACCATGACTTGCCCATTGGCGCGCAACACAACCTGTTCATCCGCGCTGGTGATATCCACAACGGTACGTTCCAACTTGGCGGCAGCCATCTGGCTTGCCATCGTGCGTTTGTAGATCAGGTCATAAAGTTTGCGCTGATCGGCATCGACGATTTTGGCGTCTTCGGTGCTGACATTCATTTCTGTCGGGCGGATGCACTCGTGCGCTTCCTGGGCGTTCTTGGCTTTGTTTTTGTAGATGCGCGGCTGATCAGGCAGGTATTTTTCACCGAATTTGGCCTTGATTGCGTCGCGCGCGCCGGTCACGGCCTCTGGGGCCATATCGATGCCGTCGGTCCGCATATAGGTAATGAGGCCCGCTTCATACAAGCGCTGGGCAACGCTCATGGTTTGCTTGGCACCCATGCCGAACTTGCGGCTCGCCTCTTGTTGCAGGGTCGAGGTCATGAAGGGCGGGGATGGGTTGCGGGTTGCGGGCTTTGCCTCAACCGATTTGACAATGAGGTCCCGCGAATTGATCGCTTGAACGGCCAATTCGGCCTGCGTCGCATTCCCAAGATCGAACTTATCAAGCTTTTTGCCCGCAAGCGTCGTCAGGCGCGCCTCAAACGTTTGGCCGCGCGCCGATTGCAGAAGTGCTTTGACAGTCCAGTATTCCTGATTGCGGAACGCTTCGATTTCCATTTCGCGTTCGACGATGATGCGCAGGCAAACCGATTGCACACGGCCTGCGGATTTCGCGCCGGGCAATTTGCGCCACAAAACCGGCGACAGGTTAAAGCCGACCAAATAGTCCAAAGCACGGCGGGCAAGATATGCCTCGACCAAAGGCTGATCGACCTGACGGGGGTTTGCCATCGCATCGGTGACGGCGGTTTTCGTGATTGCGTTGAACACCACCCGGCTGACGGGCGTGTCTTTTTTGATCGCTTTTTTGGCCAGCAACGCCTCGGTCAGATGCCAAGAAATTGCCTCGCCTTCGCGATCGGGGTCGGTTGCGAGGATCAGTTCGTTGTCGCCTTTGAGCGCATCAACAATCGCTTTGATGTGCTTTTTGCTGTCGGATGCGATTTCCCATTTCATGTCGAAATCGTTGTCCGGCAGGACCGATCCATCCTTGGGCGGCAGGTCGCGGACGTGGCCGTAGGAGGCCAGAACAGTATAGTCTTTTCCAAGATACCCGTTGATTTTCTTGGCCTTCGCGGGGGATTCGACAACAACAACGGGCATGAGAATCCTTTACAGAGAATACAGTTCCTTAAGTCGGGCAAGATGTGGCGTCTGTTCGCCGAATGTCAATGAGGGGAAAAATCTTTGCGGGAATTCGCCGGGTGGTTCACACGATGCGGGCCAGCAGGCCGCCGGATTGCCGGGCGATTTTCCCGTCAAGTTCCAAATCGACAAGTACGGGCGCCACATCTGTCGCAGGTGCTTTGATGTCGCGCAGCAACTGATCTTCGGCAATGGGGGCCGGACCAAGGCGTGACAGGATTTCTGTGTGCAAGGCAGCGATGTCGCGCAGCCCGCGCGGCTTTTTTGCGGGTGGTGTCAGATCAAGCTGGGGTGCTGCTTCCACGATGGGTGCGACTGCATCAATGATGTCGTCCGCGTTGCGCACCAAGGTCGCACCATCCCGGATCAGCATATTGCACCCCCAAGCGCGCGCATCAAAAGGGTGGCCAGGCACGGCCAGCACATCGCGCCCTTGATCCAGCGCGTTGCGTGCGGTGATCAGGCTGCCCGATTTGGCCGCTGCCTCGACCACGACAACGGCCTTTGCCAAGCCTGAAATGATCCGGTTGCGTGCTGGAAAGTGCCGCGCTTGCGGCTGCAAACCCATTGGCATCTCGGACAGGCGTAAACCCTTTTTCGCGATGTCATGCGCCAAATCCGCATTTTCTGCCGGGTAAATAATGTCGACGCCACCCGCCATGACGGCGATGGTGCCACCGGTCATGGCACCATGGTGTGCCGCCGCATCAATGCCGCGCGCCAACCCTGAAACAACAGTGAAACCTGCTTTGGCAAGGTCTTCACCCAAACGTTTGGCCATACGCGTGCCCAGTGAAGACGCGTTGCGCGCACCAACCAACGCAATCATTGGGCGTTGCAAAAGTGATAGACTGCCGATGGTCCATAGCATTGGTGGCGCATCACCAATGTCTTTTAACGCGCCGGGATAGTCTGGGGTGTCTTCATGCAGCAATCGTGCCCCGGCGGCTTTGCCAGCCTTCAGTTCCGCCTGCACAACCCCCTCAGGGCAGACCGCATAGTCGCTGACGCCAGCGGCATTTGCGACATCCGGCAAGGCGCGCAATGCTTCTGCCGCGCTGCCGTGTTCTGCCAGCAGACGACGGTATGTTGCAACGCCAACCCGACGTGAACGCAATAGGCGAAGCCGGTTAACCGTATCGTCTTCCGCGGTGGGGTGGAGTGGGGGGTGAGTGGAAGATAAATGTGTTCCGGTCATCCCGTAAGCTCCGCCTATTGCCTCACAACCATAGGCCCAGCGAAGTTAACGAGTTCTGAATCAATCAAAGATGTTTTTGAAAATAATTCGGCAAGATACGGTTAACTCGCGAAACCGCCTGCAAAAACGGCGCACATCGGTCAAGCAAACAGCCCAAGAGAATCGCGAAACCGCTAAGCCGCAGCCCCACCCACAGTCAGACCGCCAATCATCAGGCTGGGCTGACCTACGCCCACGGGCACCCATTGCCCCGCCTTGCCGCAATTGCCGATCCCGGGGTCAAGGGCCAGATCGTTCCCGATCCCTCTGATCTGTTTCAGGGCGGTTGCACCATCCCCGATCAGTGTTGCCCCCTTCACCGGCGCACCGACAACGCCGTCTTTTACGCGGTAGGCTTCGGTGCAGCTAAACACGAATTTCCCGTTGGTGATATCGACCTGACCGCCACCAAAGCCGACCGCGTAAATCCCATCCTTAAGGTCAGCAACCAGGCTTTCGGGGGCGCTATCACCAGCCAACATATAAGTATTGGTCATGCGCGGCATCGGCGCATGGGCAAAGCTTTCGCGGCGTCCGTTGCCGGTGGGGGCTACCCCCATCAGGCGCGCATTTTGACGGTCCTGCATATAGCCCACCAACACACCATCCTCGATCAGTGTATTCTTGGCGCTGGGCGTGCCTTCGTCATCCACGGTGATTGATCCACGGCGATCCGGGATCGTGCCATCATCCAGCACAGTCACACCCTTAGCGGCAATCTGCTGGCCCATTAGCCCCGCAAATGCGCTTGATCCCTTGCGGTTAAAATCACCCTCAAGTCCGTGACCAATCGCTTCATGCAGCAAAATCCCCGGCCAGCCAGGGCCAAGCACGACGTCCATGACGCCCGCCGGGGCAGGTTCCGCATCCAGATTAACCAAAGCGATGCGCAAGGCCTCGCTGGCGACAGCTTCCCAGTGATCACGACCAATCAAGCCAATCAGCCCTGCACGACCACCACCACCCATGCTGCCACTTTCCCGCTGGCCGTTTTCTTCGACAATCACGCTGATATTCAGGCGGGACATTGGGCGGGTATCAGTCACAAGTGTACCTTCGGGACGCAGGATCAGCACTTCTTGATGAGACGCAGCGACGGTCGCGGATACCTGAACAACGCGGGGATCAAGCGCGCGGGCAAAGGCATCAATTTCTTTTAGCAGATCAATCTTGGCGGGGAAGGTGGCCTGCAACATCAGATCATCATCCGAGTAAAGCTTACGGTTCGTGCCAGCAGGGGCGTCCGCCATCGTCCCGCCACCATCACCCACGGCCAGACGGGCCGTTGCAACAGCGCGCTTCAAGGCATGTTCATCAATCGTGGTGGAATGGGCATAACCGGCGGTTTCGCCCCTGACAGCGCGCAATCCGAATCCTTCGGAGGCGTCAAAGCTGGCGGTCTTGATGCGACCATCATCAAAGGAAATCACTTCAGACTTGCGGCGTTCCAAAAACAACTCGCCATCATCGGCCCCGGCAGTCGCCTCTTGCAGCAATCTAAGGGCAGTTTCTTTGTCGAGGTTGGTGTCAAACGGGCGAAACGGATCTGCGGACATGAGTTTTTCCTCGTACCGGGTGAATTTTGTGGCGAAAGCGTCTGTTTGACGCAATTGCAGTTCTTGAGTTGTTCATCAGGATATGGGACACGGTCAGGCGAATACAATGGGATTCCGTCCGCAGCCCGAACGGAGTTTGCCAGGGATACGCGCCCCAAAGGCGCAACGAAGATAGGGTACGATATGCGTTTGAACACCATTGCGACATCACTTTGGACAACAGCCGGTTTGGTGATGGCAGGATCTGCGGCTTTTGCACAAGACGTGACCCAAGAGCTCGATATCGTGGGCGCCCCGGTTGACGGTGCAACGGGCTTTCAGCCGTCTGCGACGGAACTGGCGCGCGATGTTGTCTGGTTGGACAACATGCTTTTGGTCATTATCACAATCATCACGCTGTTCGTCACCGGCTTGTTGGCGTGGGTTGTGATCCGCTACAACCACAAAAGAAACCCAGAGCCAGCGACTTTCACGCACAATTCTCCTCTCGAGGTGGCTTGGACCATCGTGCCGGTTGTGATCTTGGTCTTTATCGGCGCATTTTCCTTGCCGGTGCTGTTCAAGCAGCAGGAAATTCCAGAGGCTGACATTACGATCAAGGCCACCGGGTACCAATGGTATTGGGGTTACGAATATGTCGACCATGGTGTTGAGTTCGAAAGCTACATGCTGGCCCGCGAAGAGCTAGAAGAGCATGGCTATAGTCAGGAAGAATACCTGCTTGCGACAGATACAGCAGTAGTTGTGCCCGTGGGCGCGACTGTGGTCATGCAAGTCACGGGCGCTGACGTAATCCATGCCTGGACGATCCCAGCATTTGGGGTCAAGCAAGATGCAGTTCCTGGTCGTCTGGCAGAACTGTGGTTCGCGGCAGAGCGGGAAGGTATCTACTTTGGTCAGTGTTCAGAGCTTTGCGGCAAAGACCACGCCTACATGCCGATTACGGTCAAAGTCGTGAGCCAAGAGACATATGACGCATGGCTCGCCGAGGCGACAGGCACGTCCTAAGGGGTGGGGTGGATCAAGACCCACCTTACACACACCACGGTTCAATCACGTAAGGTGGGTTTCAATCCACCCTCTTTTGAAGGTTCGATATGAGCGATATCAGCGCATCAGATCACCGCTACGAAGCAGGCATGGGCGACTACTTTGCCTTGCTGAAACCGCGTGTGATGTCGCTCGTGGTGTTCACCGCCCTGGTTGGACTGCTCGTTTCTCCTGTCCCTGTGCACCCGTTTATCGGCTTCGTTGCGATCCTTTGCATCGCAGTGGGGGCCGGCGCATCCGGTGCGCTGAATATGTGGTGGGACGCTGATATTGATGCGCGGATGAAGCGCACCGCGGGGCGGCCTATCCCTTCGGGGCGGGTTGAACCGGGCGAAGCGCTTGGCATTGGGCTTGCGCTGTCAGGGTTCGCGATTGTCCTGCTGGCCTTGGCCACAAACCTGCTGGCCGCATTCCTGTTGGCCTTCACGATCTTCTTTTACGCGGTCATCTACTCCATGTGGCTTAAGCGGGCGACACCGCAGAACATCGTCATCGGCGGGGCCGCTGGTGCGTTTCCCCCAATGATCGGTTGGGCGGTTGCAACGGGCAGCGTCAGCATCGAAAGCGTGTTGATGTTCGCGCTGATCTTTATGTGGACACCACCGCATTTTTGGGCGTTGGCGCTGTTTGTCAAATCCGACTATGGCAACGCAGGCGTGCCCATGTTGACCGAAACGCACGGGCGGGACGCGACGCGCAAGCATGTGATCATATACACGTTGCTTCTTGTGCCGGTCGCGATCGGGCTTGGTTTCACATCTATTGGTGGGCCGGTTTATCTGGCGATTGCTGTTTGGATGAACGTTTGGTTCCTCAAAGGGGCCTACGATATCTGGCGGCGAACTGACGCAGATTGCGAAGCAGACAAGCACCGGGTCGAAATCAAAGTATTCAAAGTTTCACTCTATTATCTTTTCGCGCATTTCGGCGCGCTCCTGATCGAAGCTGCACTGCGCCTTTATGGAATTGGGGGCTGGTGATGAACATGCAAGTCGAACATGAACTGCATGAGCGGCGCAAAGGACGCAACTATGGGCTTGGGCTGATCCTGGCCGGGTTCATCGCCATTATTTTTGGCCTGACTGTTGTGAAGGTTCTGCAACTCGGCGACACGGCCCAGTTCGAGAAATTTGACCATGTGGCGCGCCCGCAGATCGTTCCGCAAGAAGGGGCCGGCGAATGACTTTGTTCCCGAACCTGGAAGGGCCCAAGCGGACATTGGCACAAACGGTGTCCGTGGTGATGATAATGACAGCATTGGCTTGGGCTTCCGTGCCGTTTTACGACTGGTTTTGCCGGGTCACTGGCTTTGGTGGAGCCACAAATGTTGCCGAAACCGGCAGCGACGTGATCCTTGATCAGACGATCAAAGTACGCTTCGATGCCTCGCTTGAGCGGGACATGCCGTGGACCTTCAAACCCGAAGTGCGCGAAATGGAGATCCGGATCGGTGAAACGGGTCTGGCGTTCTATGAGGCGCACAATCCGCTGGATGTGCCCATCGCGGGGCAGGCCTCCTACAACGTGACACCCTATGAGGCGGGCGCGTTTTTCGACAAGATCGCCTGTTTCTGCTTTACCGAACAGGTGCTGATGCCGGGTGAAACCGTGATGATGCCGGTCAGCTTTTTTGTGGACCCTGCCATCGTGGATGATCGCGAAGGGCAATATGTCCACACGATCACGCTCAGTTACACCTTCTACGAAATCGACTTGCCGGAAGAGGAAATCCAAGCCTCTTACGCGCCGCAAGCTTTGACACCGACGTCACAAGACGCCATACAAAATTAAGACAGACCAGCCGATAGGGAACGCACTACATGGCGCACGCGAAAAACCACGATTATCACATTCTGCCACCATCAATCTGGCCGCTTATGGGCGGATTGGGTGCATTTATCATGCTGTTCGGCGCCGTAATCTGGATGCATGGATCGGGCCCATATATGTTCCTGATCGGCTTTGCGGCCGTGCTCTACGTCATGTTCGCATGGTGGGCCGAGGTTGTTGCCGAAAGCAATGCAGGTGATCACACGCCGGTCGTGCGGATCGGTCTGCGCTACGGCTTTATCATGTTCATCATGTCCGAGGTCATGTTCTTTGCCGCTTGGTTCTGGTCGTTCTTCAAACACGCCATCTACCCAATGGAAGAATACGCCGGCACGACCTATGTCGCGCCTGAGTTCTATCAGGTTGATGCCTTCCACCTGCCGCTGATCAACACGCTGATCCTGCTGTGTTCCGGGATGGCGGTGACATGGGCACACCACGCGCTGGTGCATGAAAACAACCGTAAAGACGTGGCCAACGGCCTGTTGCTTGCCGTAGTACTCGGCGTTGCTTTCACGGCGTTGCAGGCCTACGAATATGCCTATCTTTTGGGGCAGGACTGGACCTTTGGCGGGGATGAGTTTTTCTCGAATTTCTTTATGGCCACAGGTTTCCACGGCTTCCACGTTGTGATCGGGACCATCTTCCTGTTTGTATGCTACCTGCGTGTGAAGGCCGGTCACTTTACCCCGGAAAAGCACGTCGGCTTCGAGGCTGCGGCCTGGTACTGGCACTTTGTTGATGTGGTCTGGCTATTCCTGTTCTTCGCAGTTTATATCTGGGGCATCTAAGCGCCCGGTGACGTAAGGTGGGTCTTGATCCACCACCCCAATTCCAAACGCGCGGGGCAATCTCGCGCGTTTTGACCGTTAAAGGCGCAAAATGCTGCGTAAAATATTCTTTCCCCTGACACTCGGTTTGGCCGGCTGCGGTGTGCTCATCAGTCTCGGACTGTGGCAGGTTGAACGGCTCGCGTGGAAAGAGACAATCCTCGCTGATATCGACAACCGCTTGCAGGGTGATCCTGTACGCCTGTCGCTCGACGTGACGGAAGAGACGGATGAGTATACGCGCGTCTTTTTCGCGGGCATGCCAACGGGTGACGAGTTGCATGTCCTTGTTTCTGGAACCGAGGCCGGAACCGGCTATCGCGTCATCTCAAAAATGCAGACCAGTCTTGGTCCGATCCTTGTTGATCAGGGGTTGCTTGCCACGGATAACAAAGACGCAACCCCGTTGCTGCGTCCGATGGACGTAACGGGGACATTGCTCTGGCCTGACGATCAAAACAGCAGCACGCCAGATCCTGACCTGACCGCCAACATCTGGTTTGCCCGCAATGTCGCTGATATGGCAGCGGTTCTCGATACGTTGCCGCTGATGGTGGTCACGACGTCTGCGACCCCGGCAGACCCACGATTGACCGCACTGCCCGTGAACACCGCAACGATCAAGAATGATCATTTGGAGTATGCGATCACATGGTTCTTGCTGGCGCTCGTCTGGGCAATTATGAGCTTGTATCTGATACTACGCACCCTGCGCCAAAAGGACGCCTCTAACTGATGCGCTATATTTCGACCCGTGGCACTGCCCCCAGTCTGAGCTTTGAAGAGGCGATGTTGACGGGGTTGGCCCGCGACGGTGGCCTCTATGTCCCCGAGGATGTGCCAAACCTGAACCATGCGCAGATCGCGGCAATGGCAGGTAAATCCTACGAAGAGGTGGCTTTTGACGTGATGCGGCCCTTCGTCGGGGGCACATTCACTGATGATGAATTCCGGGGTCTGATCACCCAAGCCTATGCGGGCTTCGGCCATGCCGCCCGCGCACCCTTGGTCCAACTCGACAGCAACCATTATCTGCTGGAACTTTTTCACGGGCCCACCTTGGCGTTCAAAGATTTCGCCATGCAGCTGATCGGGCAGATGTTTCAGGCCGCGCTGACACGTTCCGGCGACCGGGTGACGATTGTTGGGGCAACTTCAGGCGATACCGGCTCTGCTGCGATCGAAGCATTCCGGGGGTTGAAGGCGGTTGATGTCTTCATCATGTATCCGCATGGCCGCGTGTCCGAAGTGCAGCGTCGACAGATGACCACGCCCACTGAAAGCAACGTGCATGCGCTCGCGGTTGATGGGGATTTCGACGATTGCCAAGCGGCGGTCAAAGACATGTTCAACGACTTTGCCTTCCGCGAAGAGGTGAAACTGGCGGGCGTAAACTCTATCAACTGGGGCCGCGTGTTGGCGCAGGTGGTGTATTACTTCACCGCCGCCGTATCATTAGGTGCACCGCACCGCGAGGTTAGCTTTACCGTACCAACCGGCAACTTTGGCGATATCTTCGCAGGCTACATCGCCAAAAAGATGGGCCTGCCCATTTCCGACCTCGTTGTCGCGACCAACCGCAACGATATTCTGCACCGCACGCTGGAAACCGGTGCCTACACCAAAGAAGGTGTGGAGCCGACGATCAGCCCGTCCATGGATATTCAGGTCAGCTCCAACTTCGAGCGCGCACTCTTTGACGCATACGACCGCGACGGCGCGACGGTCGCGGCACAGATGGCGGACCTCAAGCAAGGGGGCTTCCAGATAAGCCAAGGCGCCTATCAGATGCTGAAAGGCACCTTCAAGTCAGGGCGCGCGTCCGAGGATGAAACCCACGCCGCGATCAAGAGCTACCTTGGCAATCACGGCGAACTGCTCTGTCCGCATACTGCGGTCGGTGTTCACGTGGCCGAGGCGCATTTGGGGACGACGCCAATGGTCACATTGGCCACAGCGCACCCCGCCAAATTCCCCGATGCCGTGAAAGCGGCCTCAGGTGTCGCGGCACCTCTTCCCCCGCGTATGGCAGACCTGTATGACCGACCAGAGCGCGTCACACGCGTGAAAAACGATCTGGCGGACCTGCAAACCGTCATCAAGGAACGGATTAAGAATTGACCATCCAACTGCACACGCTGTCCAACGGCTTTCGTATTGTCACCGAGGATATGCCGGGGCTGAAATCAACCTCTATCGGTATCTGGGTCCAAGCAGGTGGTCGTCACGAACGGATCGAGCAGAACGGCATTGCACACTTCCTTGAGCATATGGCGTTCAAAGGGACGAAAACCCGCAGCGCCTTGCAGATCGCCGAAACCATCGAAGACGTGGGCGGCTATATTAACGCCTACACCAGCCGCGAGATGACAGCCTATTACGCGCGCGTGCTGCAAGACGACGTGGCCCTTGGCCTTGACGTGATCTCTGACATTTTGCTGAACCCTGTCTTTGATCCCGCCGAGATCGAGGTCGAGCGTGGCGTGATCCTACAGGAAATCGGTCAGGCGTTGGATACACCCGACGACATTATCTTTGATTGGCTGCAAGAGGTGGCCTATCCAGATCAAGCCTTGGGGCGCACCATCCTTGGTCCATCCGAGCGGGTCAGCAGCTTCAGCCGGGATGACCTGCAAGGGTTTGTCGCAGAACATTACGGACCAAATCAGATGATCCTGTCGGCCGCAGGTGCCGTTGATCACGAGGCGATTGTGGCTCAGGCCGAGGCGCTCTTTGGGCATCTACCTGCCGTTGCACGTGCGCCAGAGCTGATGCAGCCTGCGGCATTTGGCGGGGGTGAAAGACGCGAAAATAAGGATCTGGAACAGGTCCACTTTGCGCTGGCGCTGGAAGGTCCAACATATCTAGACCCAGCAATCTATACCGCGCAAATATACGCCAACGTGATGGGTGGCGGGATGTCATCGCGCTTGTTTCAAGAGGTGCGTGAACACCGCGGTCTTTGCTACACTATCTTTGCGCAAGCGGGCGCTTACGAAGATACTGGCCTGACCACGATCTATGCGGGCACCAGCGCCGAACAGATCGGCGAACTGGCCACGATCACCATTGATGAGATGAAGCGCGCAGCCGACGACATGAGTGCGGCAGAAGTCGCTCGCGCCCGATCGCAGATGAAAGCAGGCTTGCTGATGGGGCTGGAAAGCCCGTCAAACCGTGCCGAGCGGCTTGCGCGGTTGTTGTCGATCTGGGGACGTATCCCCAGCATTGATGAGACGATTGCACATATCGATGACGTGACCACAGGTGATGTCAAAGGTTTTGCCAGTGAAATGGTGGGGCAGGCAGGCACCGCTCTGGCGCTCTATGGCCCTGCTGATGCGGCACCATCACTGGAAGCGCTGAAAGCACGGTTGGCGGCCTAATGCTCGGGGCCAAAAAGAAGGTCAGGATTGAAACAGAACGGCTGACGCTGCGCCCGCCGATCCATAGCGATTTTCGCGCATGGGCCGGGCTGCGCAGCGATAGCGAAACCTTCCTAAAGACTTGGGAACCAACCTGGGCCGCCGATCATCTCTCGCGCAAAGCCTTCACCAACCGGGTCTATTGGGCGCAGCGATCAATCACAAACGGGACGGCGCTGCCGCTGTTCATCGTGCGCCGCTCGGACAATGGTTTGGTCGGGGCCATTACGCTTGACCATATCAAGCGGGGTCCGTCCCAGTCGGGTATCACCGGGTACTGGATCGGCGAACCTTTTGCACGCCAAGGCTATATGCGCGAGGCGATACAGGCTGTTGTCCACCATGCATTCACCGCGCTGGATCTGAGCCGGATCGAGGCAGGATGCTTGCCAGAAAACACAGCATCGCGGCGCTTGCTCGAACAATGCGGCTACAAATACGAAGGCGTGGCGCAAAGCTATCTGCAAATCAACGGACGTTGGCGCAATCATGTGCTCTACGCCAACCTGCGTAATGACCGACGCGGTAAGACAGACGTCGGTTAGTCATATAGTCCTTTAAATTCAGACAGATGCAGTAAGCAACGCGGCCTCATGCCGTTTCAGCGTGGGTGCCGCAAGGGGGCCGTAGCCACCTAGTTCATCATTGTCCAACTCAGGGAAGATCGTCAGGATTTCGTCCCTTGCGTCATGCGCCATGCTGCCCAATGCCATGTCACCGGGATAAAGGCTTTCGCTTGGGGTGCCGTTTGAGATCAAGATTTCATGCTTTTCAAACAACAGATGGAAATAGGTGATGCTGGCAAGGTCCGTGATCTGCGCAATGCCGGGTGCCCCGACAAGAAACTTAGCTGCAACCAAGACATCGGGTTCGCCAAAAAGCAATTCAGTCTCGGGCGACGATACGAGCATGCGATGGTTCGGAGAAACGATCAGATCCTTGTGTGGCAGTCCGGGCCCAAGTGCGCCCTTTTCGATGCGGATGGGCCAAAGCCCCGCACGTGATGCAAATGGGGGCAGGATTGTCCGTTGCCCAATCCATCGAATTTCCTGAACCTCGCCCGATGCAGTTTTCACCAGGTCACCAACCCGCAAATCGTCGACCGCGCGTTCGCCATCCGGCGTCGCGATCAGTGTCCCGGCACCAAAGCAGGGCACATCATCCAATGCGCCGGGAGTGGTTGTATTTGGCGCATTGGTTGGCGTGACGTTTGATGTTGTCCAGTTGTACGTGACATCCCGATCAAGCGGTTCGGAAACGATATAACCAACTGGCGCGCCATCAATTTCAACCAGATACATCTGGATGGTGCTGCCGTCGGCCGGATTGGTCAGCGTGTAAGACTGCTCAAGATAGACATTGCCGGACCCCAGGTTTGTCGTTCCGTCAAAACTTGTCGCGACACCTGTCTGCGTAACGTCATCGCCGTTTTCATTGTTGAATCGGTCACCATCAAAGATAACACCAGCATCAGGGCGTCCACCAAACACATTGCCGCCCGCACCGTCGTCTACGTCAATGACAACACGGCTTGTGACGGCGTTGTATGTCCCGGACACAGCAACTGTGCCGCTGAACGTACCGGTAAAGTCGATCGCGTCAATCGCATAGCCAATATAGGAATACTCAGCCAACTACTCTTACCTCGTTTGGTTCCCGACCCGCAGGTTATTATGTCTGTAGATCATTAACATAGGTATATCTAGCTATCCAATACGGCAGTTGTAGGGGAAAATTGGAGGATGTTGGTCATCTTTCTGACGGTGGTCACACTCAGGTCGGCATTATATGTCCCGGTTTCGGCTCAGAATATCGACGCCTTGCATCGCAAGAAAATGAAGGATGTCGATAAAAACCCAGTTCTCAGCAAGTTTGTCGCCACAGCGTCGATATATATCGACGACGCGCATATCGGCTGGTGTGCCCGCCGGTAGGCCCAAATAACCGCCCGCATTGGTCACGGTCAGATTGGCCCAACCGAAAAAGCCGCCAAAGTTCCCTTCGGCCAACCGGCAGACATGCCCGTTGTACACGCGATCCTTGATCTGCGTTCGAAATGGCCGCTGGTGCTGTTCGACGTAGCGATCAATCGTATAGGTCGCCCCGATCCCATCGGGTCCCCACCACAGCATGTCATCATGCCAACACCGTGCCAGTTCTTCCTGGGGTGAGCCGTATTTGTGATGTGTGTTGATGTCACCGATCATCGCATTGATGGTGGCGAGGGTCTTTTGCCCGTCGGCGGGATCAGCGTCTTGGAACAACAACCCCTCATGGGTCGCGGGCCCCGGCTGAACCAGATGCATGCCTGTTTGTGGGGGCAGGGGGTATTGGCCCGCCTGGTTCATCAGGTGGATCAAATCACAGAACAGTGCCGTTTCCACGATCTTGCCGTCCACAACTTTGTTGAATTCGGCATAGCGCAGCATCGCGATACGGCGGTTCGGTTTGATACCCAGAAGGGGCCGGTCAAACAGTCCCATCAGATGACCCATCGAGATCACCCAAACCGATTGAAAATTGTCGATCTCATTGTGGCCGGCAATAAAGATGTCTTGCCGGCGCTGGACCTTGGTCATGGCGGTCAGAAACGGGGCCCAAAAGCTTTCGGCAACCGCCGCCGCCCCGTGTTGTTCATAAAACGGATGCATTCCGCGCCAGTGCCAATCGTCACTCGTTCGCTCTGCCAGTACGCTAGCAACTGTCTGCGGCGTTGCCTTGGCCAGCGCATCATAATGGGCGCGCACCAGCGCTTTTTCCGCTTGATAGCTCATGGGTTTAGCCTTTCACTGCGCCCGCAGTCAGACCAGAAACGATCTGCTTTTGGAAAAAAATGATCATCACGAACAGGGGCGCTGTCACCGACACAACCGCCGCCACGGCAAACATCACATTACCCTTGGTCTGGGTCGTGCCAAGGAAGCTCACCAGCTTGGGCACCATTGTCTGGTTCTCTTTGCTCAGCAACATGGTCGTGACCGCAAAGTCATTGTAAGCCAGCAGGAAGCTGAACAAACCGGTCGTAATCACACCCGGCCACATCACCGGAATGATCACATGGCGGAAGGCCTGAAAGCGGGTGCAGCCGTCGACCATTGCACTTTCGTCCAGATCTTTGGGGATGTTCTTGAAAAACGCATGCAGCATCCACAGGGTGAATGGCTGGTTGATCGCAACCAGCACAATAATCGTCGTGCTCAGGTGCCCCCAAAGGTTCCATTCAAAGAAGGGCAACAGGTAGCCTGACACCAGCGTCAGCGGCGGCATCGCGCGGAACATCAGCGCAAACAGCAAAAACCAGAATGCATAGCGATAGGTCGAGCGGGACAGGGCATAACCCCCCAAAGTCCCGCAGGTCAGCGAGATCGTGACCACGCAAACGCAGACAATCACTGTGTTCAGTGCCGCGCGCCAAAACTCCTCTTGCACCCAAGCTCCATAGAAACCCTGGCCGGTAAAGCTGGCGCCGGTCTCAATGACGGTGAGCGTGCCAAAAATTGAATTGGCCCAGTCTGCCTTGGAAAAGAAATCACCTTCAACTTTGAATGACCCCCAGAGGGTCCAGATGAAGGGGAAGGCGGCCATGATGAGCCAGAGGCCAAGAAAACCGTAGGCAACGATTTTTGTTGTTGGGGGAAGGCGCGTTGCTTTTGACATCAGACTACCGCGCCTTTCCAAAGTCGCGCCACGTGCGCACAAGAACCGGTGACAACAGAATTGCGACGCCGATGATGGTCAATACGGAGGTGGCCGCGGCAGACGACAACAAACGTGTCTCGCCCCCCAGATCATTGAAGATCGCAAAAGATAGCGACCTTGCATGGGCCTGCGCGCTGAAACTGACGATGGGTTCAAAGACGCGGAAGTTGTCCATCAGCTGGATCAACGCGATAAAGGTGGTCAGCGGCACCAGATGGGGGATCACCACATAGCGGATACGCTGCCATCGGGTGGCACCATCAATCATCGCCGCTTCCAGCGTGTCCGTGTTCACTGTTTGCAGGCCCGCATAATAGACAATGAAGGCGAAAGGGGCGGACGACCAAATGCCGTAGACCATCAGCATGATCCACATCAGCGGGGTCGAAGCTTTGACCGATAGCCCCGGGTCATCAGCCAACCATTGGAGTGCCGCACCAAGAACACCGCGTGCGTCGACCATCCAAAACAGGACCAGCGCACCGACGATCGGAGTGACGATCATTGGTAAAAGCGAAAGAAAAATGGTCGGACCACGCATCGCTTGCGCCACGGCATTCACCCCGATGGCGATCAGAAATCCAAAGATGATGGTCAGGGGGGTAACGACCGCTGTGTAGGTCAAGGTAAAGGCAAGGGCGCGATAGAAGGTCAGGTTCATCAGCGAACTGAAGAAATCACCGGTGCTGACGCGGCTGGCCCATGCCTCGCGCACTTCGGCAAAGGCAAGGTGGTTGCGGTCTTTGTAGATATCCAGCCCGGCCCATTGGCCAAGCGGTTCCGCTTCACGCAAAGCTTCGGTCGCTTCGATATCGACGGCTGTGGATTGGGTGCAGCCAAAGGGGCCGCAGTTTTCGACCTGAATAATGACTTGTTCATGCTCTTGATACAGCGATTGGGTCACCACCGACACAATCGGAAAAGCGATGAAAAGCAACATCATGAGCGAGGAAGGCAGGACAAACCAGAAGAATGACGAATGTTTCATGTGCTTTGCCCCAGATCGTAGAATGGGAAGGCGCGGTGCGCCTTCCCAACGGTTTCCTTATTGGAGGAAGCCTTTTTCAGTCGCGGCAGCTGTGTAAGCCGCTTCGATATCGGCCAATGTTTGCTCGGCGCTTTCATTGCCCTGCAAGAAGTCGGCGATATTGTCACCCAAAGCAGTGTGCAGCAGGCCTTGGAATGGGATCATCGGATAGGGCGTTGACCCTGCAGCGACCGATGCCAGAACACCCTCGTTGACAGCTTCAGGCTGGTAGCCTTCCATCAACCAAACCGCTTGGCTCATTGTTTCGTCATTCAGGATCGTAGGTGATACACCCGCGGCCATTGCCTGGAATGTCGCGGCTGCATCTTGATCGCTGATGTTCTTGGCAACGGTCCAACCGTCCCACCATAGGGTCGTTGCCGGTACGCCGCTGTCACCAACCATCAGCGGGCCAGATACGGCTGTATTTTCATAGACCTCTGGTGCGGCACCCTCGTCATCCATCAGAACACCGGTCCGGCTGCCCCACATGTTCATCAAGGCCACGTTGCCTGCTTCCCATTCAGCGGATGTCGCATTGCTGTCATGGGTCAGGTAGTCGGGGTTCATATACTCTGATAGGGCCTTCATCATTTCCAGCGCTTCAACACCTTGTGCGTTGTTAATGCTGACTTCGGCCGTTCCGGGCTTAAAGAATGCGCCGCCGGTTCCGATATACATATTGGTGAATTCTTGGGCGAGGTTCCAGCCAGCGGCATAGGCGCCACCAACAGGGTTTTCCATGATGCCGGCGGCGCGGATTGCCTCTGCGGCAGCAAGAACGTCCTCATAAGATGTCGGCACATCCAGACCGACCTGCTCAAGCACATCAGCACGATAAACAAGGTGCTGCGCGTTGGCCATAAAGGCGACAGCCATGATCTTGCCATCGACAGTGATCAGCTGTGACGGAGAGATGTCCTGACCATATTCGGCCACAAGCGCATCAAGCGGCTGGATGACGTCTTCGTTAATCAAAGCGACAATGGATGAGTTGGCGACGATGGCCGTCGTATATTCTGCCGGGTTCCCGGTCATGCCGGCCACATTCAATGTCTGGTGATCGGCGGTCAGGTTGGATGTAAATTCAATACCCGCGCAGGCACCAGCAGCGGCGGCGACCGTTTGAATGGCGGGGAATTCGTTACCGATGATGCTGACGCGACCATCAGCTTCGCAGGCGATCGCGCCGGTTGCAGTCAGTGCTGCAACAGCGGTGCCCAGCATAGCAGTTTTCCAGATTTTCATTTTGATAAGAACCTCCCAGTTGTTCTTTGGTGCCAGTGTGTCCCGGCATTTCGTTCAACGCGAATCGGGTTCGCTTTGCATACGTTTGCAAGTTAACCGCCAAACACCCTTTTGACGCAAGGTGCTTTGATCAGGTATCGGCAAATAATGGGGGGTGCGGCGACGGTCCGGGCGTAAGGTCTAGGGCTGCTCGTTCCACGCGATATCGGCCAGATCCAGCCCACCTTCTGGCGGGGGAGGCGGAACATGCGGGTTGGCCGGATCGGGCAAATTGCCGTCCAGTTTCATCGCGATTGCTGTTTTGCGGGCCTGAACAGCGCGCCCCAAGATTGAGCTCTTTGGCAACCATTTGGGCATTTTGACGCCAGATGCGCGTATTGCGCGGCGGGCATGGTTCACTGCAAAGCACTTCTCGCGCAGGACGTTTTCGGTACTGAGTCCCCAGTTTTCAGCAAAAATTTTGCACGAAGCAAAGTCACGATGCAGCGCCCAACGGAAATGGAAGTAGGGCCAATCCTCAGCTTTGAAGCGATCAAAGGCGCGGTACATGACATGCGAATACGGCGCATATGTAATCTTATGCCCCGCCGCCAACAGGCGCAGTGATGTATCGAGATGCTCTGACGTTGTCATGCGTTCATCGTGACCGCCAATATCGCGCATCGCTTGTGTGTTCACCAGAACGCAGTGATACTCAAAATTCTTAATGTCTTTTGGCGCCTGTGCGTAGTCCGTGGTCACAGCATCCTTTAGCGGGGTGTTCATTAACTCATGCGTACTGCGCAACAGGGGCTGACCATTGGAATCTGGATAGCGAATGAACCGGCCGCCAGCGTGATGGACTAGGGTAGGGTCTGACGGACCGATCAACGTGGTGGGAGCGACAGCACCCGCGTCATTGGCTTCGGCGTTCTCAACCAAATGCGCAAGCCATTCGGGCGAATATTCCATGTCATTGTCGCAAAATACGACATACTTGGTTTTGATCCTTTCAAGCGCGATGTTGCGTGCTGCATTAGGCAGGACGAATCCATCGGTTTCGATCAGGTCAAAGTCACGCTCAGCCCTGATTTGCCGGACAGCATCGCGGATATGCGCAGGTGCGCCACCCTCCACCACAAAAACCGGAATATCCTTTGGAATGGTCGCAAAAAGAGACCGTAGCGATTTAGGAAGAGGGCGAAATCTTTCGCGTGGAACAACAGCAACAGAAACGTCCATACTTGGCCCCATTAATTGTGCATTTCCGCATGGTATGCTGACTGTCGTCAGGGACGCAATCCTTACAAGCGCGGCATTCTTGCGCGGAGTTAGATCTGGCGAGGCACGATTTGGACTTGCCAGATTTTCGGAATCGCTCCAGTGTTTTTGCAAACGTATGCAAGAGGTGCCACATGGCCGAAATTCAGCTACGCAATGTATCCAAGCGGTGGGGGTCTTTCGTTGGTGTCGAGAGTTTTGATCTGACGATCGCAGATCAGGAGTTCTTGGTCTTGTTGGGGCCGTCCGGCTGCGGCAAGACAACAACAATGCGCATGATTGCCGGGCTGGAAGACGCGACCGACGGTGATATTCTGGTCGATGGTGTGCGGATCAATGACCTCGAACCTAAGGACCGCGATGTTGCGATGGTGTTCCAAAGCTACGCGCTCTACCCCAACCTCAATGTCTACGACAACATCCGCTTTCCCTTAAAAGTGCGCGGCGTGCCCCAGTCCGAGCATGATGAACGTGTGATGCGCGCGTCTGCGATGGTTGAGCTGGATGAGTTCTTGCACCGCAAACCTGCTGAACTGTCCGGCGGCCAGCGTCAGCGTGTCGCCTTGGCGCGTGCAATCGTGCGCGAACCGAATGTCTTTTTGATGGACGAGCCACTGTCCAACCTTGATGCCAAGTTGCGCGTCTCGACCCGTGCCCAGATCAAGAACCTAAGCCATGAACTCAAGGTTACGACCATCTATGTGACCCACGACCAGATCGAGGCCATGACGCTTGCTGACCGTGTTGTTGTCATGAGCAAAGGTGTTGTGCAGCAGGTCGGCACCCCAACCGAAATCTACGATAATCCTGCCAACACATTTGTTGCAGGTTTCATCGGCTCGCCTGCCATGAACCTTGTGGAAGGCGACATAGCGAATGGGACCTTCACTGCAAAAAACATATCGATCAGCGGACTGCCAGATACCCATACAGGTCCTGTCACATTGGGTTTCCGTGCGGAAGATGCCAGCGTGTCCGAGGGTGATGGCGAAATAAACTCATCCGTCTATTCGCTTGAGCTGTTAGGCGAGGCCACGATGGTGACCATGCGTGTGGGTAACACCATCGTTTCGGTGAAATCCGGCAAGGAATACCGCGCAGAGATCGACGAAGCAGTCCACGCCAGCATTCCTGCCGACATCTGTCACCTGTTTGACCATAAAACAGGCGAGCGCCTCTGAAGCATGCCCGATAGCGCAACATATGATTTTGTTGTGATTGGCGCAGGCTCTGCTGGCTGCGCCGTTGCAGCGGGATTGGCCGATGCTGGCGTCGGATCAGTCGCGGTGGTCGAAGCTGGCCCTTCTGATGCGCACCCTTTTGTCAAAATGCCATTTGCGTTGATCTGGTTGATGGGATCGCGCCGTGACTGGCGTTTCAAGTCAGCCCCGCAAACGTCATTGGGCGGACGTCAGATTGCAATCCCGCGCGGCAAGATTCTGGGCGGATCGGGGTCAATCAACTCGATGGTTTGGTTTCGGGGTAGGGCTGATGACTTCGACAACTGGAATGTGCCCGGGTGGTCTTGGACTGAGGTGGAACCTGCATTTGAAGCCATCGAAGCCAAGCTGACGCCATCTGTGTTCGACAGCCCGCACCCGTCGGTGACCAAACTGGGTCGGCTTTTTGGCGCCAACACGCAAGACAGCCCGACACCGGAACGCCAAAGTGGCGGTGTCTTTCACTTTAACATGCGGCGCAACCGGCGATGGTCGGCCGCAGACGCCTTTTTGCGACCGGCGCTGGCCAAAGGCGTGACTGTGATTACTGGCAAAAATGTGCAGCGGATCGGGTTTGATGGGCAAACCGCGCGTACTGTCATCTTTAATGGTGGCGGCAAAGTGCATGCCAAACGCGGGATTATACTGTCGGCGGGGTCTATCGGATCTCCCACAATATTGCTGCAATCTGGTGTTGGTCCTGCGGCTGATCTTGCCGCGCAAAACATTGATCTGGTGTTGGATGCCCCGGACGTAGGCGCAAATCTGCATGATCACCCCGGCGCGGGGCTGCACTTTGAAGGACGGCATGCGGGCTACGGTCTGACGGTCGGTCAGGCGGTAAGCTGGTTGATGGCCCCATTTGACTATGTGCTGCGTCGCAAAGGCAGACTGGCTTCGCCGACCGTCGAAGGGGGCCTATTCTTCAATGCGTTTGGCGACAAGAGAACCCCTGATGTGCAAACCCATTTCATCCCCTTCTTTCTGAATTGGAAGGGGCACCGTTATGCGAGAGGAGCAGGCTACTTTGCTGACGTTTGCGTCTGCCGTCCAAAGTCGCGTGGGGCGCTGCGGCTAACGGACGCAGGTGTCAGCATTGATTTTAACCTCTTGTCTGACCCCGATGATCTTGATCTCATGGTTGCCGGTCTCAGGCGTCTGCGCGTGCTTTTGAAAGAAGCCGGCATCCCCGGAACAGAGGCACATCCCGGCGCTCAGTGTCAAACTGACGAAGAACTGCGCACCTACGTCAAAGCGCATTGCGGCACCGCCTATCACCCCGTAGGCACCCTGCGGATGGGCACAGACGACGCGCCTGTTACCCCGCGCCTTGCGGTGCGGGGGTTGCAAAACCTCTGGGTGGCTGACGCCTCTGTCATGCCGCATATCACATCGGCGAACACAAACGCCCCGTCGATGATGATTGGTCATCGTGCCGGGCAAATCATCGCAAAGGACGCAGCATGACGCGCGACGCAAAATCACAAGCCTCACTTGATGCTGTCAAAGCGATGGAAGTCGGTCTTGCCAATAACGAAATGGACATGCTGAAGTACTTCACCGAAGACTTCGTCTGGCGTGGCAATCAGGGCTGTGGAACCAAGAACGGCGTGCATGCCTTCCAGCGTAATTGGCAGTGGCCGCTGCGTGCGGCCTTTACTGATCGCGATTATAAAACCGAACAGTTCATGGCCGATGGCGAATGGGCCGCGTGTTTTGGCCATATCGAAGGGACACATACGGGCACCTTCATGGGCATTCCGGCGACCGGTAAGCGCGTCAAGATCCCCTATATGGATTTTTGGCGGGTCAAAGATGGGCGCATCGCCGACAATCCAGTCTCTGTCGATTTCGCATCGGTGATGATGCAACTCGGCGTTGATGTTTTCGGCGGCGAGGGGTGGGAAAAATACGACAATGGCGAAGAAGAACCGCCGAAACCGGAAGGGTATTGAACGATGGCGATAACATATCTCAAATCAGGAAAACCCGAAGCAGAACGCGCTGAGGACGATGCTAAAGTACGCAATATCGTTGAAACCACGCTGGGCGACATCGCAAAACGCGGCGATACTGCTGTGCGTGAACTGTCTGAAAAGTTTGACAAATATTCACCCCCCAGCTTTCGGCTGAGCCAGTCCGAGATTGAGGCAGCCATGTCAAAGGTCTCGGCCCGCGATATGGACGATATCAAATTCGCTCAGGATCAGATCCGCAACTTCGCGCAGGCGCAGCGTGCATCCATGACCGATGTGGAGGTTGAAACGATGCCGGGCGTGATCCTTGGCCACAAGAATATTCCCGTGCAATCAGTAGGCTGCTACGTCCCCGGCGGAAAATTCCCGATGGTCGCTTCTGCACATATGTCTGTGCTGACCGCATCGGTTGCGGGCGTGCCGCGGATCGTTGCCTCTGCTCCGCCGCAAAATGGTGAACCGCATCCGGCGATTGTGGCGGCCATGCACATGGGCGGCGCGCATGAAATCTACGTTTTGGGGGGGATGCAGGCCGTGGGGGCGATGGCGCTGGGCACGCAAACCGTTGAACCGGTCCATATGATTGTAGGACCCGGCAACGCCTTCGTTGCCGAAGCCAAGCGACAGCTTTTCGGACGCGTCGGCATCGACCTCTTTGCTGGCCCAACCGAAACAATGGTTATCGCGGATGACACTGTAGATGCCGAGCTGTGCGCGACGGACCTGCTGGGCCAGGCCGAACATGGTTACAACTCTCCCGCCGTTCTGCTGACGAACTCCGAAAAGTTGGCCAAAGAAACGCTTGTGGAAATTGACCGTATCCTCGACATCCTGCCCACAGCCGACACCGCTCGGACCTCATGGGAAGACTATGGTGAGGTCATCCTTTGCGATACCTACGATGAGATGCTGGCCGTCGCAGACGATATCGCCTCTGAGCACGTGCAAGTCATGACCGATCGGGACGATTGGTTCTTGGACAACATGACATGCTATGGCGCGCTTTTCCTTGGGCCGCGGACAAATGTCGCTAACGGTGATAAAGTCATCGGCACCAACCACACGTTGCCGACCAAAAAAGCGGGACGCTACACAGGTGGGCTTTGGGTCGGCAAGTTCCTGAAGACGCACAGCTACCAAAAGGTGCTTACCGATGAGGCGGCCACGCTGGTCGGCGAATATGGCTCGCGCCTGTGCATGCTGGAAGGGTTTGTCGGTCACGCTGAACAATGCAACATCCGTGTGCGGCGATACGGCGGCAAGAACGTGGCCTACGGTACCGCCGCAGAATGACCCAAACAGGTATCATCTTGCCCTTAAAACTCCCGCCGGAGGCTCCCAAGCGTTCGGCAGGCGGGGTGGTCTGATATGCAAAGCACACGGTCAAAAAGACGCAAACCCCAAAGCTACAGTGGCCTCGAAGACCTTGGGCGGGTTCGGTTATCACGGCATTTCTTCATGCGGGATTTTCTCTATTCAGAGATCGGCAATTTCCATGCCATCCCCAATATCCCCGATGATCCCAACCTTGCGATCACAGCAGGTATGCAGCTTTGCAAAAACCTGCTCGACCCGATGGTCAATACGTTCGGACCGATTGCTGTGCGCTCTGCCTACCGGTCGCCGACATTGAACCATTTTGGGGCGACCGAGGCCAAACCACAGCGCTGCGCCCGCAATGCATCAAATTACGCAGGCCACATCTGGGATATGCGCGATGCCAAGGGCCGGATGGGGGCCTGCGCCAGTATCGTGGTGCCATGGTTTGCAGATCAATACGACCATGGCCGCGACTGGCGCGATCTGGCCTATTGGGTGCACGATCATCTGCCCTATCACGAGATGTGCTTCTTTCCAAAACTGGCAGCGTTCAATCTGACATGGCGGGAAGAGCCTGCGCGCATGATCTACAGCTACGTGCGCCCGCTGGGCAAGCTGGTCCATGCCGGTCACCCCCCGCCGGAAGATCACGGCGAACGCATGGCGCGCTACGCTGATTTTCCGCCGTTTGAGGGCATCAGATATCCAACGCCGCCCGCTTATCATCTTGCCCAAAAAACGCCTGCCAGCGGTGCCAAAATCCGTAACACAGGACCAAAGACATGACGTTGCCCACCACCCCATCTTTCCGGCTCGAAGGTAAACGCGCGTTGATTGCAGGCGGGTCTTCCGGGATCGGGCTGGCCTGTGCTGTCGCATTGGCCGAAGCGGGTGCAGAGGTGACGCTGTCGGCACGCAACGCTGGCAAGCTCGACGCCGTTGTGCAGCAGATGCGGGACGCAGGCTTTCAGGCCAACGCGATCACGATGGATGTGGCCGACGTCGTTGCGACCGAAGCAACGGTCGCCCAACACGGCCCTTTTGACATTCTGGTAAACTCCGCAGGTCTGGCGATCCATTCGCCAGCTATCGAGACAAAAGAAGCGGATTTCGACACCGTCTCTGACATCAACTACAAAGGGGCCTACTTCCTCACCCGCGCGGTGGCCAAAGGCCTGCTTGCCGCAGGAAAACCCGGCAGCCTGATCAATATCACCAGCCAGATGGCCCATGTGGGTGGTATCGACCGGGCGGTTTACTGCGCCACCAAATTTGCGGTCGAGGGCTTTACCAAGGCAATGGCCATCGAATGGGGCAAGCAGGGGATCCGTGTGAACACTATCTGCCCTACCTTCATTCGAACCCCCTTGACGGAACAGACCTTCAACAACCCGGATCGGGTGGCATGGATCATGGACAAGATCAAACTGGGCCGGGTGGGCGAGGTGACGGATATGATGGGCCCGGTTGTTTACCTTGCCTCTGACGCCTCCGCGCTGATGACCGGCACCCACATGTTGATTGATGGGGGATGGACGGCGGATTGATGGAAAAAGTCACGTCCCTCCAGGTTGCGCAACGCGCCGGCGTCAGCCAATCAGCGGTCAGCCGGGTCTTTACACCCGGTGCATCCGCGAGCGCCAAGACAGTTGAGAAAGTCCGCAAGGCCGCGGCCGAACTGGGCTATCGCCCCAACATGATGGCCCGCGCGATGATCACGGGCAAAAGCCGGATTATCGGGTTGGTCGTGGCGTATCTGGACAATCAATTTTATCCGCTGGCGCTGCAAGTCCTGTCCAACGCGTTACAGGAAAAAGGCTACCATATTCTTGTTTTCACCGCGACAAACAGCCAGGACGCCACCGAAGAGGTGATGCAGGAACTGATCGACTATCAGGTCGATGGGATCATTACAGCCTCCGTCGGTATGACAAACGATCTCACCCAGCGCTGTGCGGCTGCGGGGATCCCTGTGGTGATGTTCAACCGTGGCCAAGAGGGTGAGGCGATCTCCTCGGTCACCTCGGCAAATATTGCCGGCGGTCGGACCGTCGCAGAATTTTTGCTATCCTGCGGGCATAAAACAATCGGGCATATCAGCGGTTGGGCCGGGTCGTCGACCGGGCGCGATCGGCAAGCCGGATTTTGCGAGACGCTGGCAGCGCAGGGCGTCACCCCGCTGGTTTTGGATGGGATGTATGACCGTGAAACCGCGGCGGCTGCGGTGCAATCCATGATGGATAGCAGCGCACCACCTGACGCCATCTTTGTCGGTAACGATCACATGGCCTTTGCGGTTCTTGACACGCTGCGCCATGAAATGGGACTGAGAGTGCCCGACGATGTGGCCATTGTCGGCTATGACGACGTGCCCTTGGCGGCCTGGCCCGCCTATGACCTGACCACAATGCGCCAGCCCCTGAACCGGATGGTGGAGGCCACGGTTGAAGCATTGATCAGCCGGATTGATGACCCCGCGCTGCCCGCACAATTGATTGAAATAGACAGCCCGCTGATCCAACGCGGCACCACCAAAGGACCAAAAACATGAAGGGCTTTTCCAACCGCTGGAAAGATTTTCCCGACTATATCATCGGGATCACCAAAGAGATTTGGGAAGACCGGGGGGTCGGTACGCTCAACCACTATTATGCGCCTGATATCCCAGTGCGTTCGCCCATGGGCATCCAGACGGGCAATCAGGCTGTGATTGCCTCAACCATGGCCACGATCAACGAATTCCCCGACCGTGAATTGTTGGGCGAAGACGTCATCTGGTCTGGCGATGAAAACACCGGCTATCTGTCGTCTCACCGCTTGCTGACCAAAGCAACGCACACGCGCGACGGGCAGTTCGGCCCGGCAACGGGAAAGCACTGGCAAGTCTACGTCATTGCTGATTGCGCCGCAAAAGAAGACACCATCTACGACGAATGGTTGGTCCGTGACTATGGTGGGATCGTGCGGCAGCTGGGGCTGGATCCGCGCGACTATGCCGCCGAACTGATCACCCGTGAAGGTGGCCCCGACAAAGCCAGCAAACCCTTTACACCTGCGATGGACATTGACGGCGGCTATCACGGCACGGGCAATGACAACCCATGGGGGCAACGCTACGCTGATACGCTGACGCGGATTATGAACCATGATTTCACGCATATCCGCGACAGCTATGACAGGGCCTGCATCGGCGAATATGCCGGGGCGAAACGGGCTGTCGGTTGGGACGCTATCCTCGAATTCTGGGTCGGCCTGCGGTCGTCCTTCCCCCATGCGGAGTTCAAAATCCATCACCAGATCGGCATGGACGCCGACATGCTGTCACCACGCGCCGCGATCCGCTGGTCGCTGGATGGCAAGCACCACGGCTGGGGCAGTTTTGGCGAACCCACCGGGGCGGACGTGCACGTTATGGGGATGTGCCATGCCGAGTTTGGGCCCTACGGCCCCGATGGCGTCGGGTTGCGCCGCGAATTTGCCCTCTACGACGAGATCGCAATTTGGAAACAGATTTTGATGGCGCGGTCCTGACCAAAGGACATTGCGCTGCGCGGAGTGAAGCAAGACATGGATATCTACGCCTTTTCAGAGAAGCTGATGAGAATGGACGATGCAACATGGCGTCGCCACGCCAACCCGCTCAGTGGTTGGACACGGTTTCTGTTCGGCATGGCGCCGCTGTTCTTCGCGATCTACGCTCGGGTGTGGATCGGCTGGTGGGCCCTGCCTGCGGTCCTGCTGGTTATGTTGTGGATATGGCTTAACCCGCGTATTTTTGCCGAACCACGGGACTATGGCGCATGGATGTCGCGTGGTGTTCTGGGTGAGCGCATCTGGCTTGCGCGTGATCATCATGACATCCCGTCCCATCATATCCCTGTCGCAAACATCACGGCTGCTTTTACAGCCGCCTTTGCGCTTTGTGCGGTCTGGGGCGTGATCGTCCTGAACCCATGGGCCACGATATTGGGCGTGGCTGGCACTGTTCTTTCAAAGGCATGGTTCGTGGATCGGATGGTATGGCTCCATGTCGAACTTACGCAAATTCCGATGGGTGCACCAATGCCCGAACCCACGCTACCTCAACCGAAAGACGCATCATGACCCCCGCTGAAATGGAAGACCGCATCGTCCGCTATGGCGATCTGCAACCCTGCAAGACCGCCTTCATCGACGCCCACACGCCGGGGTCTGACCAAAAGGAAAATTTCACAATCATCGGTGGCGGTGTGTCGGAAAGCCCCGATCAACATGTTCACATCGGCATTCCGCATGGGTTCAACATCGGCGCGGCCGGGCAACCGCCCCGCGTGCGGAATTCCCTGCATGATCACCACACAGCCGAGGTCTTCTTTGTATTAAAGGGCAAATGGCGTTTCTTCTGGGGGCGCTGGGGCGACGCGGGCGAGGTTGTGCTGGAAGAGGGTGACATCTTCAACATTCCCACTGGCATTTTCCGCGGCTTTGAAAACATCGGCACAGACTACGGGATGATCATGGCCGTGCTTGGCGGTGATGACGCTGGTGGCGGTGTCATGTGGGCGCCGCAGGTCATTGAAGACGCAGCAGATCATGGGCTGATCTTGGGCGACAACGGCAAGCTCTACGACACCAAGCGGGGGCAGGCATTGCCCGAAGGCGTCGGCCCCATGCCGCTGATGTCCGACGCTGAACTCGCCAAGCGACCAGAGCCGACAACGGCCGAGGTCTTGCCGAACCACGTGGCGCGCTACTGGGATCTTCATGCGCTTGCGGACAAAAAGCCGGCCAAAGTCATCGGTGAAAAGGGCATCCTGCGGGATAAACCGGGGTTCGAGATTGATTTCATCACGCGCGGTTCTGCGCGCGACACAAAACACAGCCACCCATACCCATCCGTGTTGATGCCCATGCGCGGTCATTGGCGGGTGACATGGGACGGCGGGGTGGCAACGCTTGCCCCCGGTGACACAATGTCAGTACCAGAAAATCTGCCCCACGCTGCGGTGCCAGCCATGACGGGTGACGCCAGCCTTTATCACATCGTCGCAACTGGCGATCCTGCGGGTCCCACGTGGAAAGGTTAATGGCCAACCTGATGACATCTGTATGTACAGCATATGTACAGTTTCTGTACGCAAAACAAACTTAAGAGGATGATGAAATGTCGAAAGTCTTAACAACTCACGTGGGTTCCTTGCCCCGTACCCAAGAGGTCGTCGATTTCATCTTCGCGCGGGAACATGGCAAGGCCTATGACGCGGCCGCATTTGATGCTGCCATGACCGACGCCGTATCAGAAACCGTGAAAAAACAAGTAGATGCGGGCATCAACATCGTCAGTGATGGCGAGACGTCCAAGATCAGTTATGCGACCTATGTCAAGGACCGCTACACCGGTTTCGACGGCGACAGTCCACGTAATGCGCCTGCTGACCTCAAGAAATTTCCAAGCTTTCTCAAACGCTTAGCCGATGACGGTGGCACCCCGCAATACGCGCGACCCATGTGCGTGGGTGAGGTGACGTCAAAAGGGCAGGGTGAGTTGGAAAAGGATATCGCCAACCTCAAAGGTGCGATGGCTGAACATGGCGCCGAACGCGGCTTTATGAACGCCGCCTCACCCGGTGTTATCTCATTGTTTTTGCAGAATGATTACTACAAAACGCGCGAGGCTTATCTGGCCGCTTTGGCCGATGCCATGAAGACGGAATATGAGACGATCGTGGCCTCTGGCCTTGATCTGCAACTCGACTGCCCCGACCTCGCACTGTCCCGTCATATGTTGTTTAACGATTTATCGGATGATGAATTTCTCAAGATTGCCGCGAGCCATGTTGAGGCGCTGAACCACGCCCTGTCCGACGTGCCAGCCGAGAAAGTGCGCGTGCACATCTGCTGGGGCAACTATGAAGGGCCGCACGTCTGCGACATTCCAATGGCCAAAATGTTCGACACGCTGATGTCAACGAAGTCGCAGTATGTGTTGTTTGAAACCTCCAACCCGCGCCACGGCCATGAGTGGTCCGTGTTCCGGGACCGGGCGAAGGATATCCCTGAAAACAAGGTCCTCGTGCCTGGGGTTGTCGATACGACGACCAATTTTGTGGAACATCCAGAGTTGGTGGCCGAGCGCGTCAGCCGCTTTGTAAGTATCGTTGGTGCGGACCGTGTGATCGCCGGATCAGATTGCGGCTTCGGCACTTTTGCAGGCTTTGGCGCAGTTGATCCAGAGATCGCCTATGCAAAACTTGGCGCGCTGTCCGAAGGCGCAGCCTTGGCGCGCTAAACGGGTTGGACAGGTTGTCGTTTTGGACCATGTAGCACCATGATCAAAGGGGATTTGCATGCTCAATCCAGTGACGCCTGAATTTGAACAAGAGCTTCGTGGGTTATTGCCTGCGGCGGCTTTCAAAGAGGACAGCACGCCTTACCTGACAGAGCCGCGCGGGCGCTGGGCAGGCAAAGGCTGTGTCGTGGCACCAGCCAGCACCAAAGAGGTCGCGACAGTCGTGCGCGCCTGCGCCGGGGCAAGCGTGCCAATCGTGCCCTACAGTGGCGGTACGGGTCTTGTGGGCGGGCAGCTGTATGAAGACGGCCCCATCCCGGTGGTGCTGTCACTGGAACGCATGAACCGGATCCGCGACGTGTTTCCATCTGAAAACGTGCTGGTTTGCGATGCGGGCGTGATCCTTGCCGATGTTCAAAAAGCGGCTGAGGATGTGGGGCGCTTGTTTCCGCTGTCGCTCGCCTCGGAAGGGTCGGCGCGGATCGGTGGTTTGTTGTCCACCAATGCGGGCGGTGTGAATGTATTGCGGTATGGCAATGCCCGCGCGCAATGTCTGGGGCTTGAGGTCGTGCGTCCTGACGGCACCATCTGGCATGGGCTGACGCGGCTACGCAAAGACAACACAGGATATGATCTGCGCAACTTGATGATTGGGGCTGAAGGGACGCTTGGAATTATCACGGCGGCGGCCTTGAAACTTGCGCCGCGCCCCGTTGGGGTGGGGGCCGCGATGATGGCGGTGCCTTCTCCGGCTGCGGCTTTGGATTTGCTGGCCTTGGCTGGAGAACAGATTGGCGAAGGCGTGTCCGCCTTTGAGATTATTCATCGCCAAGGGTTTGATTTTCTTGCTGAAGTTGGGCCAGAGGTGAAACAACCCTTCGCTGAAACCCCTGAATGGTGCGTGCTGATTGATGTTGGATTACCGCGTGGTCTTAGCCCCGAAGCGGCGTTGGAGGGGCTGTTCGAAGAGGCCTTCGAGGCTGGACTGGTGACCGATGGTGCCATCGCCCAAAGCGTCGCACAGCGTGATGCGTTCTGGTACATCCGCGAGAGTATTCCAGAGGCGAACCGCCGGATCGGTTCGGTCAGTTCGCATGATATCTCGATCCCGTTGAGTGCTGTGCCTGACTTTATTGCACGGGGTCAACAGGCGGTGGCTGAGGTCGGGGCGTTTCGGATCAACTGCTTTGGGCATCTGGGCGACGGCAATCTGCACTACAACGTCTTTCCGATGCCAGGACAGAACCGCGCCGACTATGAGGCGGAGCGTCCTGAGGTAAAGCGTGTGGTACACGATCTGGTGCATGCGATGAACGGATCAGTGAGTGCTGAACACGGTATCGGGCGATTGAAGGTCAAAGACCTCGAAACCTACGGTGATCCCGCGAAACTGGCGATGTTGCGGGCAATCAAGGATGCGCTTGATCCGCAAGGGATTATGAACCCCGGTGCCGTACTTGCTGTGCGCCCTTAAGGTGAAACCTATCTTTTTGATCAAATAAATGTTACCTTCTTTCTGTATTTTAGTAGGGGGCGGATATTTTGATCGCTCGAAACGTTCCGGCGCGATATTTTTTCATCGCGCTCGTGCCAATCGCAATTTTCATCCAAGAGGGAGTGATTGTGAAGCACTTCCTGACCGCAAATTTGCAGGTGTCCGCAGATATTCTCAAAGAGAAATGGGGATGGTTGGAAACAGCAGGGCGGTTACGATTTCTGGGTGCTACCTGGTTATCTGCGGCAATGTCGCTGTTGGTCTTTGTGATCGTAGTCAAGGACTTAACCGAACCGACGCAGCAGCGCACGCGCATAGCCGCGTTCAGTTTGCTTGCGCTCATATTTGGTCTGGCTGTTTGGCCGACCTATCAAATGGCACAGGATCCCGATGCATTGCGCAACTATCATCAGTTGGGCGGCGATCTGTTCGAAGCAGCATTGGGTCGGGGTACCTTGCCGGGCTGCGTTGCGCCGGATGATCGGTGGTTGTTGGGTGTTTGCGGGGAAACGCCAGTAATTTCGTTGCTGAACCGCATGATGGACCTTACCAACTTTTTTGCCGGATTGGGTGTTGGTGGGTTGATTGTGGGGATGATCCTCTGCCTTGAAAAGCCTGTCCTCGGCGATCTGGATGCGCAAGCCATGCAGCTGGAACTCGGTGTGTTGCGGATGCGGCGGCAGTTGTACCTCTCTGGGTTGGTACTGACGCTTGGCATCTTTTTTGCAACCACATGGATGCGGTGGCCGTTACCGATGATCGCGGACGAACATCTAAGTGCCTATGCGGCTGTGATAGGCGCGGCGCTTTTGTTCACAGGCATTTATTTTTCGCTACTGATACTCAGCTTCTATGTGCCTGTCGCGCTTATTCTGGAAGGGCGCAAACGCCAACTGGCAGCGGCGGCGGCGGAACATGAAGACTTTGCAGAGCGCGAGGCGCGAGAGGGGTGGCTGAAGATGCGCGGCTTACAGACTGATCCGACAGATGCCCTGAAGTCCGGCATCGCGTTGATCGCACCCATTTTGGCGGCCTATGCGGGGAATTTTCCGACGTTTTTCTAGTCGCCTTCAAACTGGCACAGCGCATGCACATCCATGCCCAAAGCCTGCAGCTTGGCACGTCCGCCGATATCCGGCAGGTCGATCACAAAGGCACAGCCAATCACCTCGGCCCCCATGCGTTCGATCAGCTTGATCCCGGCCTCTGCCGTGCCGCCGGTGGCCAGCAGATCATCAACTAGCAGCACCTTTTCGCCCGGTTGCAGTGCGTCGTCGTGCACCTCCATCGTCGCCGTGCCGTATTCCAGTGTGTAGTCCTGTTCAATCGTCTTACCGGGCAGTTTGCCTTTCTTTCGGATCGGTACAAAACCCAGTGAAAGCTGGTGTGCGATGGCACCGCCAAGGATAAATCCGCGTGCTTCCAACCCCACGACCTTATCAATCGGTTGCCCTGCATAGGGGTGCAATAGTTGGTCGATGGCGATGCGGAAACCGCGCGGATCGCTGAACAGCGTAGTGACATCGCGGAACATGATCCCTTTGTGCGGGAAGTCAGGGATGGTGCGGATGTAGTCTTGGACAGTCTTCATTTCGGGGTCTTTCTTACAGAACACGGCCAGCAATGGCGGCGAGTTTGGCAACCAAGGCAGGGTCGCGTTTATCAGGGGCGGTCATCACTGCGTATTCGAGCGCACGGTCGCAGCCATGCGGGCAGGGTGCGCGGTCTGGGCCCAGCAAGGCGGGCAGGTGGCTGACGAGGTCTTGTGCCTTTGTCCCGTTGCCTTGCAGCGTCTTGATCACCTCCGCCACGTCCACCGCACCGTGATCGGGATGCCAGCTGTCATAGTCGGTCACCATCGCGATGGAGGCATAGCAAATCTCGGCCTCGCGGGCGAGTTTGGCTTCGGGCATGTTCGTCATCCCAATCACATCGCAGCCCCAGTCGCGGTAAAGTTTGCTTTCGGCCATGGAGGAAAACTGTGGGCCTTCCATCGCAAGATAGGTGCCGCCGCGATGGATAGTGATACCGGCATCTCGCCCGGCTGTTTCGCAGGCGTCAGAGAGGCGCGGACACGTTGGATGCGCGACGCTGACATGCGCCACACAGCCGGTGCCAAAGAAGGATTTTTCACGCGCGAAGGTGCGGTCGATAAACTGATCGACAATCACAAAGTCACCCGGCGCCATCTCTTCGCGGAAAGACCCGCAGGCGCTGACGCTTATGATATCAGTTACGCCTAATCGTTTAAGCGCGTCGATATTGGCGCGATAAGGAACAGTTGTGGGTGAATGTACATGCCCGCGCCCGTGACGCGGCAGAAAGGCCATATCGACACCGCTCAGGCAGCCCGTCAGGATATCATCTGACGGTGCACCCCAAGGGCTGTCCACAGTCACCCAGTTCGCGTTTTCCAACCCATCCATATCATAGATGCCGGAGCCACCAATAATCCCGATTTTTGTTTGCATGATCTGCCTTGTCGTCGTCTCGTCACGCACATTGAAACGGAATGCTGCAGAATGGAACCCTTGGGCGCAGTGCCAATGCGGCAACATCGCCAAATCACGCAAGGTCGAGGGGTGACAAGGCGCGTTTGCTCCTTTAGTGGGCAATCAAATTCCCATTTCGACAGGATATTTCATGGCCCGCGCCCTTTTGGCGAGTTTCGCTGACAGCCTTTCACTTCGTGATCCCGATGCCCCGCTGACCCCCGGCCAATTCCGGGTTGAGATTTTATCGGGTTTGACCGTGGCCCTGGCCTTGGTTCCCGAAGCGGTCGCTTTTGCTTTCGTGGCGGGTGTCGAACCTTTGGTGGGGCTTTACGCTGCCTTTATCGTGGGTCTGATCACAGCCGTTTTTGGCGGCCGTCCGGGTATGATTTCGGGTGCCACCGGCGCTTTGGCCGTCGTGATGGTCAGCCTTGTGGCGATGCATGGTGTCGAATACCTGTTTGCGACTGTTGTCCTGATGGGTTTGATACAGATTTTTGTGGGGATCATGCGCTGGGGGAAGTTTATCCGCCTTGTGCCGCACCCGGTGATGCTGGGCTTTGTGAACGGTCTGGCAATTGTGATTTTCCTGGCTCAATTGGGACAGTTCCAAGTCCCCGGTTCGGCCGAAGGTGGCGGGCACGGTATGGCCAATGGTGAATGGCTGCATGGCGCACCGCTGTATCTTATGCTGGCGCTGGTTGCACTGACGATGGCGATTATTTGGGTGATGCCCAAGATCACCAATGCGATCCCGGCACCTTTGGCGGGTATCGGGATTGTGGCCGCAATTGTGATTGGCTTTGGCCTTGATGTGCCTTTGGTCGGCGATCTGGCTAGCATTGAAGGCGGGCTGCCGCCCTTCCACATTCCGATGGTGCCACTGACGTGGGAAACGTTTGAGATCATCCTGCCCTATGCCCTGATCTTGGCAGCCATTGGCCTGATTGAAAGCTTGCTGACCCTCAACCTTGTCGGCGAAATGACGGGCAAACGTGGTGGTGCTAGCCAGGAATGCCTGGCCCAAGGGGCGGCCAATACCGTGACTGGTTTCTTTGGTGGCATGGGCGGTTGTGCGATGATCGGTCAGTCGATGATCAACGTCAAATCCGGTGGGCGCACGCGGGTTGCAGGCATTGCCGCGGCGCTGTTCTTGCTGGCTTTCATCCTGTTTGCCAGCAGCCTGATCGAACAAATCCCACTGGCCGCTTTGGTTGGTGTCATGTTCATGGTCGTGATCGGCACCTTCGCGTGGAATTCACTGCGCATCCTGCGCAAAGTGCCGCGCACAGATGCTTTCGTGACGATCCTTGTGACCATCGTGACGGTGGCTACTGATCTGGCAACCGCCGTGGTGGTCGGTGTGATCGTATCTGCGCTGGCCTATGCTTGGAGCAATGCAACCCGAATCCACGCCATCAAGCGCGAAAGCCGGACAGAAGCAGGCGCGCAGGTTTATGAAATTCAGGGGCCGCTGTTTTTCGGTTCAGCCGATGGTTTCATGGAAATCTTTGATATCGCCACTGACCCGGATGTTGTGATCGTAGACTTCGCCAATAGCCGTGTCGCCGACCAATCCGCGTTACAAGCGATTGAGGCCTTGGCGCAGAAATACATCGATGCAGGCAAGGTAATCCAACTGCGCCACCTCAGCCGGGATTGCCATGAGTTGCTGTCAAAGGCTGGTCACCTCATGGTCGATAGCGATGACGACCCTGATTATGCATTGGCCGTCGATTACAGCGTAAAAACCGGGATTATTGGCGGGCATTAGTCATCGGGGCGCTTTAGGCTGAAAACCTCGCGGATGACTGCATAGTCGCGGTATCCCAACCGTGTCAGCGGGTTAAAGGTGGTCACGTCAAACTTACCGTCCACGACACAGTTGTCGCGTAAATGCACGCCCGTTACTTCGCCAAATACGGTGAAATTGGCCTCGCCGGGCAGTTGTACGATTTGGGTCAGTTTGCATTCCAGTGTCGCAGGGGCGTTTGTGACACGTGGACAGTTGATCGTTTCGCACGCAGCCTTTTCGACGCCGGCAAGCGCGAATTCATCTGTTTCACGCTCCCACGGGCCGGAGGTTTTGTTCATGATATCGCGGGCTGTATATTCCACGATTTGCACTGAAAAAACGCCTGTGTCGCGGATGTTGGCCACTGAGTCCTTTGTTCCGTCCCTGTCGGGCTTGCTGCTGGTCGACGCAAACATGATCTGTGGTGGCACATAAGCGACGGCATTGAAAAACGAATAGGGTGCGAGATTATCGCGCCCATCTGCGCCGCGCGTCGCGATCCAGCCGATTGGCCGGGGTGCGACGATGGCGTTGAAAGGGTTATGGGGCAGACCGTGGCCGTTTTTGGGCTCATAGAACATCGCAGTGCCTTTTCGTTTGCGTATCCTAGGGTTAGCTTGGCTTGAAACCCTTGGCCAGACGAAAGAAACATGCAGCAGACGGCACTGACACTGGCCACGGAAACGCCCGACGATTGGTGGGAGGTCGAGGCGCTTTATGATCTGTGCTTTGCGCCGGGGCGGTCGGCGCTGTCGTCCTACCGTTTGCGCGAAGGGGTGGACCCGATTGCGCCGCTGTGCCTGACGGCGCGCGATGCAGACGGGATACTGGCGGGTGCTGTGCGCAACTGGCCGGTTCTGGTTGGTGGGCAACAGGCGGTCTTGCTTGGCCCCATCGCCGTGCACCCAACCCGCCAAGGCGAAGGTGTTGCCTCGCTTTTGATGCAGCGCTGCCTGTCTGATGCGCGCGATCTTGGCTGGGCGCGGCTGATGCTTGTGGGTGATGCCCCTTACTATCGTCGTTTTGGGTTTGAGCGTTTGGACGCGGTAGAAATGCCGCCCCCCACAAACCCAGAACGGGTGCTGGGTGTGTCTTTGGTCGCCGGGGGCTGGGATGCCGTCGGCGGGACCGTGACATCGGTGGCCAATTGAAATCAGGGTGCTTGATCCCCATCTGAAAAATCATGGAAGACCAAAGCACCACGATGAAAGAAATCAATCCAGCCGATCCGCCCAAGCCGCTGTCAGAGGCAGCAAAGGCTGAGATTGCTGATCTTGCTGCGCGCCAACGCAAGGCCAATGGTGTATTGATGTCGGCGATCAACTTTGTCGGTGGGCAGGTGGAAGATGGGCTGAAGATGCTGCCTGCTGCGGTGCGCAATCAGGTTGATGATCTGGCGAGCGCTGCTTTGCGTCAAAGCTTTGACGTGGCCAGCAAGTCGCGCATGGGGCGCGGCGGGGCGATTGGATCAGACCGTATTCATAAGATTTTGGGTACGATTTCGGGCGCTATTGGTGGCGTTGGCGGGCTTCCTACTGCCGTGGCAGAGCTGCCTGTCGCCACAACCGTGATCTTCCGCGCGGTGCATCATGTTGCCGTGGAATATGGCGAAGATCCGGACGCAGAGGAAACCAAGATGGAATGTCTTGCCGTGTTCGGCGCAGGCGGTCCCGGCACAGATGATGATGGCGTCGACACCGCCTTTATTGGCGCGCGGCTCAGTATTTCGGGTGCTGCTGTCAATGGCCTGATAAGCAGAGTTGCTCCAAAATTTGCGACTGTTCTGTCGCAAAAGCTTGCCACACAAGCGGTGCCGGTTTTGGGTGCTGCGGCGGGGGCAGGAACAAACTACGCGTTTGTAGACTACTACGTCTCAATGGCGCATGTGCATTTTGGACTACGCCGTTTGGCAAGGGTCTACGGCGACAGGGCTGTCGCTGATTATTTTCATGGCGTACTGGCGTCGGGCAAACCGCCTCAGACCTGATAGACGAGCCAATCTGCCACAGCGCGGCGGACAGACTGGTCACCGCTCGCGATTGCCTTGTCCATGACCGCCTTCACTTCCGTCAGATCGACACGGCGCAACAGGTGCTTGACCGGACCAACAGAGGCCGGACGCATCGAAAGTGCCCGCAGGCCAAGGGCCGCAAAACAAAGCGCCTCAACCGGGCGGCCGGCATCTTCGCCGCAAAAGGACAGGGGCGTGCCGCTGGCTTCGCAGCGTTGAATGATCAACGACAAGAAGTTCAGAAAGCTGCTGTCGAGCGTGTCATAGCGTTTGCGCACACGTTCATTTTCCCGATCTGCGGCAAAGAAGAACTGCTTGAGGTCGTTGCCGCCGATTGAGATAAAATCAACCTCGTCAAAAAACGCGTCCGGCGCATAGGCCAGCGACGGCGTTTCCAGCATTGCGCCCACTTCCAGCTTGGACGGCAACGCATGACCAAGCTTGGTTTCGCGTGCGATCGCTTTGTCCATCTCGGCGCGGGCGGCACGGAATTCGTTGATCCCGGCGATAAATGGGAACATCACCGACAACGGCTCTCCGTTGGCCGCCCTGAGCAGCGCCTGCAACTGCATCCGCAACACGCCGGGTTTATCAAGGCCGACCCGGATCGCGCGCCAGCCCATTGCGGGGTTGGGTTCGTCATTTGGCTTCATGTAAGTCAGCACCTTGTCCGACCCGATATCAAGCGTGCGGAAGGCGACGCGTTTGCCCTTCGCCGCGGTCAGCACCCTCGAATAGAGCGCTGACAGTTCGGCGCGGCGCGGCATTTGGTTGCGGATCAGGAACTGCAACTCAGTACGAAACAGCCCCACGCCTTCGGCGCCGGACCCTTCTAACGATGGCAGATCAGCAATCAGCCCCGCATTCATCTGCAGGGAAATCACCTGCCCGCATTTGGTTTCAGCCGGCAAATCGCGGATAGATGCATAGCGTTCCTGCGCACGGGTCTGCATTTCGATCTTATCACGAAATGCGGCCTGAACTGTTTCATCAGGGCGCAAATGGGCGATGCCCTGTTCGCCGTCGACAAGAATGGGATCGCCGTTCAACGCTTCGCGGGTGACGCCTTTGGCGTTGATGATCAACGGGATCGCCCAGGCCCGGGCGACAATCGCGGCATGGCTGCCGACAGAGCCTTCTTCAAGCACGATTCCTTTGATTTTCTTGCCGTATTCCAGCAATTCACCGGGGCCGATGTTGCGCGCAATAAGGATCGGATTATCGGGAATGTCGGCGCGAGCATCAGCGCCCTGACCGGTCAAAATGCGCAGCAGCTTATTGGACAGATCATCCAGATCATGGAGCCGCTCGCGCATATAGGGGTCGGCTGATTTCGACATGCGCGCGCGGGCCAGCGATTGTTCTTTCTCGACCGCGGCTTCAGCTGACAGGCCGTTTTGTACGTCTTCTTGCATGCGTTTCAGCCAGCTGCGCGAATTGGCGAACATGCGATATGCTTCCAGCACCTGACGCTGATCCGCGTCGACCGTGTTGGCCCCTAACAGCATGTCATCCACGCCCGCCCGCAGTGCATCAATCGCATCGTTCAGCCGGGCGCTTTCTGTTTCGGGGTCGTCCGAAATGGGGTTGGTCACCACAACGCGGGGCTCATGCAGATAGACCAGCCCTTCGGTTGCCCCTTCCTGCGCGATGGACCCGCGCAGCATCACAGGTTGCTGGTGGCGGGCCGAAAGGGCGTCACCTTCGCCGACAAAAGCGCCCAATTCGGTCATCTCTGCGATGACCATGGCCACGATTTCAAGGGCGTAAACCTCATCGGGTGTATACTCTCGGGCGTCTTTTGACTGGACCACCAGAACACCCAGCACATCGCCCAAGCGTTGGATCGGAACACCGCAAAAAGATGAAAACCGCTCTTCCCCGGTTTCGGGCATATAGCGAAAGCCCTTAGAGGATGGCGCGTCGGCGGTATTGATGACGGTGCGGTCTTTGGCGGTTCGGCCCACAAGGCCCTCACCCAGACGCATCCGGGTCTGGTGAACGGCTTCTGATTGCAAACCTTCGGTGGCACAAAGTTCCAGCGTTTCCGCATCACGGAACAGATAGATGGAACAGACCTCGGTGCCCATCGAGCCCGCAATTAGGTTCACGACAGAATCCAGCCGCGCCTGACCTTCGTTGTCAGCCGCCAGTGCCTCGCGTAACCGCCCGAGCAGTTTGCGACTTTCGGTTTCTAACCGCTGTGGCATAGACCCCCGCTACCCGCAGCCTGCCATGGATTTTGGTCAGCCCGCTTTTTCTAATTCAAAAGCATCATGCAGGGCCTGCACGGCAAGTTCCATGTATTTTCTGTCAATCAGCACGGAAATTTTGATCTCGGAGGTTGTGATGACCTTAATGTTCACACCTTCAGCAGAAAGCACGCGGAACATCTTGGCGGCAACGCCTGTGTGGCTGCGCATGCCAATACCTACCACACTGACCTTGGCGACACCTTCGTCCGCGACCAGATCGTGATAGTTGATGTCGCCGCTATCCTTGGCGTCCTGCATCGCCTTTTCCGCGCGCTTGACCTGATCAACAGGGCAAGAGAACGTCATATCCGTGCGGCCCTCTTCTGAGATGTTCTGCACGATCATATCGACGTTCACGCCTGCATCCGACAAGGGTCCAAAGATCGCCGCGGCAATTCCGGGACGGTCTGCGACCGAAATAAGCGTCATTTTTGCTTCGTCGCGGGAATAGGCCACACCGGCCACAACATTGGATTCCATGATATCCTCCTCATCACAGACCAGCGTTCCGGCGCTGGCGGACGGTTCTTCAAATGATGACAGCACCCGCAGGCGCACTTTGTAGCGCATGGCCAGTTCAACCGACCGGGTCTGCAGAACCTTGGCCCCGAGCGATGCCAGTTCCAGCATTTCCTCAAACGAGATTTTGTCGAGCTTGCGTGCCTTGCTCGTGATGCGCGGGTCGGTGGTGTAGACGCCGTCAACGTCGGTGTAGATGTCGCAACGCTCAGCACCAAAAGCTGCTGCAAAGGCAACTGCGGTTGTGTCAGAACCACCGCGCCCCAGCGTCGTGATCCTACCCTCCGGGCTGACACCTTGGAAACCGGCAACCACTGCGACTTTCATGCCTTCGCCGAACTTGGCGTTAATGTTGTCGGTTGGAATTTCTTCGATCCGCGCGCTGGAATGAGCAGAGGTCGTTTTCACCGGCACTTGCCAGCCCTGCCAACTGCGGGCTGGGATATCCATTTCCTGAAGGCGGAGCGCCATGAGGCCAGCCGTCACGTTTTCACCCGAAGAGACGATGGCGTCATATTCGCGTGCATCGTAAAGTGGCGATGTTTCATTCACCCAGCCAACCAGTTCGTTGGTCTTGCCCGACATGGCCGAGACAATGACGATGACATCGTAGCCATTGGCGACTTCGACCGCGACGCGCTTGGCCGCGCGTGCAATCCTGTCGAGGTTGGCAACTGATGTGCCACCAAATTTCATCACAAGCGTTGGCATGGGCTGTCCTGAAGCTCTGTCTTTAGTCAGCGCTTCCTTTAATGCTGCCCGAGGTGAAGGGCAATCGGTTAGTAGGCGTGTGCTTGCCCATCCCAAGTCTCAAAGCAACCGGTTGTCGCAAGATCAAGTGCGGCAAACCGGGCAACCAGACCTTTGGCGCTTTCGTCAACACCGATCGCGGCACTGTCACCGCCCATGTCAGTGCGCACCCAACCCGGGTGATAGATGCCAACGGCGATGCCTTTCGGGTGCAGATCCGCCGCCAGATTTCGTCCAAGGTTCAAGGCGGCTGCTTTGCTGGCGCGGTAGATATAGCTACCACCCGGGGCGCGCGTGTGTGATGCCATCTGCGAAGAGATGATCGCGATCTTACCCGTCCGGCTTCGCTGTAGATGGGGCAACAAGCTTTGGATCGTCAAAAATACGCCGGTGACATTGGCCGCAAAGCCCTGCGCCCACATATCGGCTGGGTAGCCGTCGGCCAGCGCCTCGGTCTTGTCGAGATAGACGCCCGCGTTGCAGATCAACAGGTCAATGGTGGTCTCGCTTAGCCGGCCCGCCAAAGCGGTGTGAGACGCAGGGTCTGTCACATCCAATTGACGCATCGTGCCGCTATCTGCCGCGCGGTGGGTGCCGATGACCATTTTTCCTGACTGCGCATAGTTATCAAACAGAGCCTTGCCGATCCCGCGATTGGCCCCGGTGATAAGGATGGTCATATCGGCGTATCCCTAGTTGGTTTTCTTGGTTGGTGTGAACGGCAGTGGCATGACCGGAATGCCGTCGTCCACCAGTTTCTTGGCCTCAGCCAAATTCGCCTCACCATAAATCGGGCGCTCAGGTACCACGCCATCATGCATATCGCGCGCCTCTTTGGCGAAGCCTTTGCCGACATAGTCCGAGTTGGCCTCGATTTTCTTGCGCATCTCGGCCAGCGCGGTTTCGGTGGGTTTGGGCGCTGTGATGTCGGACGATGTGCTGACGGCGGGGGCCATAATCGTCTTGCTGACTTTTGTGGAACCGCAGGATGTGCAATTGACCATGCCCGCGCCAACCAGCTTGTCAAAAGCGGCACCGGACTGAAACCAGCTTTCGAATTCGTGGTCCTGGTCACATTTGAGGTTAAAGCGGATCATTGCGGCCTGTCGTTGCGGTCTAGCGGATAAATAGGTCTTTTGGCCCGGTCTGCAAGCGTAAGCTAGCGCCCGATCCGATCCGGCTTGAAACGCGAGACAATGCGTTTGAGTTCTGGCTCGCTCAATTTCTTGGCGGCCTTCGCGGGGCTCATCCATTTGCGGCGGCGTTGTTTCTTCTCGGGCCATTTGCTGTGCACATGGGTCACTCTGACGGGATAGATCATCGTAATGATAGGTGCGCCCCCGACCTTTTGCGGCTTGTGATAGCTATAAACGCCGAGGCAAAAGTCGATGGCTTCACCGCTCAGCCCCGCTTCTTCGTAGGCTTCGGTCGCAGCCGCATTGGCCGGCGTTTGTTTGTGCATGGGCCATCCCTTGGGGATAATCCATCGCTTGCGGGTGCGACTTGAGATGAGACAGACCTGCAATTTGTCGTTCTTGATCCGCCAACACAGGGCCGCGAACTGCGCCCGTGCATCTGTTTTGCGGCCTGTCCGCAGCTTTAAAGGCAATTGTTTTGCGATTGATTTCGCCATGTTCTCCGTCACAAAAAGCGATACATCGCATCTTATGGCAGACGTTACGCAAGCTTTTGTGACCCAGGCAACCCCTGGTCCCCGATTTATCGGGTCCGAGATTTACCGGCACTCAAGCTATGGCGCGTGGCATCCGCTGCGTGTGCCGCGCGTGTCCACCGTGATGAACCTTGCGCGCGCCTTGGGCTGGCTACCGCCCGCGCAGTTTATCACCAGCCCAAGGGCGAAACCTGCCGCACTCATGGGCTATCACACCCCGAAATATCTGGCGGCCTTGCAGGCCGCGGAAGCAGCACAATCCGTGACAGATGATGTGCGTGCGCGACACAGCCTTGGCACCCCGTCAAATCCGGTCTTTGCGGAAATGTACAGGCGGCCTGCGACGTCTGCGGGGGCGTCGCTTTTGGCGGGTGAATTGCTCAAACACGGCGGGGTCATCTATTCGCCTGCGGGTGGTACGCATCACGGCATGCCCGATCGCGCAAATGGGTTTTGCTACCTTAACGATCCGGTTCTGGCGATCCAGTCCTTGCGCCGCAATGGAGCCCAGCGGATCGCCTATGTTGATATCGACGCCCATCATCCTGATGGGGTAGAGCATGCCTTTGCGGACGACCCCGAGACGCTGCAAATCTCTGTCCATGAAGAAAACCGTTGGCCCCGGACTGGCCAACTGACGGATGTTGGTAAGGGGCAGGTGTTTAACTTGCCCGTGCCCGCCGGGTTGAACGACACCGAAATGGCGACGATACGCGATGAGCTGATTGTGCCATTGGTGTCAGACTTTCGACCCGACGCAGTTGTCCTGCAATGCGGCTCTGACGCTGTCACCGAAGACCCGCAATCGCGGCTGACGCTGTCGAATAACGCGCATTGGGCGATTGTTGCGGCCTTGATGCCGCTCTCGTCGCGTTATTTGGTTCTGGGCGGTGGCGGGTATAACCCGTGGTCCGTTGGCCGTCTTTGGACAGGTGTCTGGGCCACACTGAATGGGCATGCGATCCCCGATATCCTGCCACCCACAGCCCAAGCGGTTTTGGGCGCTTTGACATGGCATGGCCCACTCCGCCAGCATCATCCAGAACCACATTGGATTGATACATTGCGCGATAGGCCGCGCGAGGGTGCGATTGCTGATGAAGTGCGCAGTCGCGTGCAGCAGTTGGCGGGTCGCCGCAGGCTTTGGCACTGACACTTGCAAGCCTTCCCAAACGCTCCGATAGTCGCGCCATGACACTGCGCGCCCTGTTTTTTGGTTTCGTGATGATGCTTGCGGCACCCGCTGCAAAGGCAGAGGTTTTGATCTTTGCAGCGGCCAGTCTGAAAGAACCGATAGACCAAGTCGCCGCCCGGTTTGACGATGTCGTGGTCTCATACGGCGGCAGCGGAACTTTGGCGCGTCAGGTCAGCCTTGGCGCACCGGCTGATATCGTGTTGTTGGCGAATTCAGCATGGATGGGTGCGCTGATCGCTGGCGCACATGTTGATGATGAGACTGTTGTGAATTTCGCGAGCAATGAACTTGTGGTGATTGCGGCAAAGGGCACAGCGCCGCTCGCATTAGAACAGGAGCAGTTTCTTGCCGCGCTCGGTGATGGCCATATCGCTGTTGGTCTGACAAAGGCGGTTCCCGCCGGGATTTATGCCAAGGCAGGATTGCAGTCCCTTGGGCTGTGGGACACACTATCAGATCGGTTGGCAGAGGTTGACAACGTCCGCGCTGCTTTGGCGTTGGTCGCACGTGGGCAGGCACCCTTGGGGATTGTCTATCGCACGGACACGCGGATCAGCGACGCGGTATCTGAAGTTGCGGTGTTTCCCAATGACAGCCACCCGCCCATTCAATATCTGGGTGCCTTGACTGATCAGGCAGGGCCGGATGCGCCTGAGATACTCGACTTTCTGTTGAGCGCTGACGGGCAGGGCATCCTTGCGGGATCGGGGTTTCTAGCGCCTGTGGACGCCAGCCAATGATGGACGCACTGGGTCCGCAGGAATGGACGGCGATCTGGCTGTCACTCAGGGTCGCGCTTTTGGCGACCGTTGCGGCATTGCCCGTAGCGGTCTGGGTTGCTTATCTTTTGGCACGAAAGTCCTTTCCGGGGCGGCAATTGCTGAATGGGCTCGTGCATCTCCCGCTGGTCTTGCCCCCGGTGGTGACGGGCTACCTTTTGCTGGTGCTTTTCGGACAGCAGGGGCCAATTGGCAGCATCCTGAATGAAACTTTCGGGATCAGCCTCGCATTCCGCTGGACGGGTGCGGCATTGGCTGCCGCGATCATGGCATTTCCCTTGATGGTGCGGGCCATCCGCCTTGGGTTCGAAGCGGTAGATCCTGGACTTGAGGACGCCGCCTTGACCCTTGGCGCGTCGCGGTGGCGGGTTCTGCGGACTGTGACGCTGCCGCTTGTTTTGCCGGGCATTCTCGCGGGTGCTATCTTGGGTTTTGCCAAGGCGCTGGGCGAATTTGGCGCCACAATCACCTTCGTTGCCGCGATACCCGGCCAGACACAAACGATACCTACGGCAATCTATGGTCTGCTTCAGGTACCCGGCAGCGAACCGGCGATCGTGGCGCTTGTGGTCGTGTCCATCATATTGGCCATGGGGGCGCTTTTGTTGTCTGAGTGGTTGGCGCGCCGTATGGCGAAAAGGGTGGGCGGTCGATGATCACCGTCGATGTCAAAAAGCGCTTGGGCGATTTCCAACTGGACGTTCAGTTTGATGCGCCCGGGGGGGTGACCGCGATTTTCGGGCGTTCAGGATCCGGGAAGACCTCTGTCGTGAATGCTGTTGCTGGGTTGCTGCGCCCTGATGTCGGGCGGATCAAAATAGGTGAGACTGTCCTATGTGATGCTGCCGCCAACGTGCACCTGCCACCGCAGCACCGCCGCATTGGATATGTTTTCCAAGACGCCCGGCTTTTTCCGCATATGTCGGTCATGCGCAATTTGACGTTTGGCGGTGCGCATGACGTGGATCGCATTATTGCGGTTTTGGGGCTTGAGCAGTTGCTGACCCGTATGCCTGCTGCACTATCTGGTGGTGAACGCCAACGCGTTGCACTGGGGCGGGCGCTGATGTGCGATCCTCAACTCTTGCTCATGGACGAACCGCTTGCAGCATTGGATGCACCGCGAAAGGCGGAAATCCTGCCCTTTATCGAACGGCTGCGCGATGAAGTGAAAACACCCATGCTCTACGTCAGCCATGACGTGTCCGAGGTGGCAAGGCTGGCAACAACTATTGTGGTGATTGATCGCGGTCGGGTCGCAACCAGCGGTCCAATTGGCAAGGTCCTGTCAGAGCCTCAGGCCGTGCCAATTGTTGGGGTGCGCGCGGCGGGGGCCGTCATTACAACAAAAGTCGCGGGCAGGTTGCTGGATGACGAACTAACAGAGCTTGCCTTTTCAGGTGGGCGGCTGACGCTACCGGGCATCTTGGGGGTGCTGGGCCAGACTGTGCGTATTCGCATTCCTGCCCAGGATGTGATCCTTGCCAAAGATGCGCCGCACGGCATGAGTGCTTTGAACGTGCTGCCAGTCACGATCACGCAGGTCGAATATGGCCGCGGACCGGGGGTGGCTGTCGGGCTTCAGGCTGGCGAAGACCATCTTTTGGCCCGGATCACACGCCGAAGTGCGCAGCGGATGGAACTGGCCGTCGGGCAGCGCATCTTCGCGATTATCAAGGCGACCGCTGTTGGACCAGAGGATATCGGCCGCTAGCGCGTCAGTGCCTTTGGGATGGTCTCTAGCGTGCGCGCGACGCCACCTGCATGGGCGTCATAGAAGCGTGTGATTTGTGCATCGGTGATGGGTGTCGGGCCGCTAACCTCTGCCAAAAGGGCGGCACGATCCGGGACAAGGGTGCACACGCCCGCCGCAATGGCCTCGGTGGCCGGGTATTCGATCGTCCAGATATGCGGCCCAACGATCACTGGTTTTTTGAGTGCAAGTGGCTCGATCACGTTGTGTGCGCCTTTGGGAACAAAACCGCCACCAACAATGGCGCGGTCACATAGGCCAAGATAAAAGTACATCTCGCCCATGCTGTCGCCCAAAAGCACATCGATATCGGGATCAGTGGCGATCAACCCAAGATCCTTGTCCAAAAGCTCTGACCTGCGGGCATAGCTGAGCCCTGCAGCATCCAGCATGCCTGCGACCTCATCAAACCGTTCAGACGCGCGCGGCACGTAGATAAAGAATGCATCCTTGGTCTGGCGGATCGTATCAATGTAGATCGCGTCTTCACCTTCCACAACGCTGGTCAGCGTGAAGCTGGGGCGGTCGCGGGTCAACTGATTGCGCAAGGTGGCTGCGGCCGTCAGATGGTGTGCAGGGACGGGCTGATCGAAGCGCAGTTCGCCGGTGACGTGGACATTTGGCATGCCAACGGCCTCAAACCGTGCCTTCTGACCTTCGGATTTTACAGATCCACCAGCAAAACCGCCCGCCAAACCCGCCCGCAGACCAAGACCGCGCTGGTCCTTTTCAAAGCTTTTCAGAGGATACTGCCCGTTGCAGATGAAAAGTGGTGTTCCGTGATTGCGGCAGGCCATGATCATGCGTGGCCAGATTTCGATTTCCATAACCAGACCGTACTTTGGGCTGAAGTGCCGCAGGAAACGCCGGTAAGCAAAGCCATATTCAAACGGAACCCAGACCGACTGGACGGTACCAGCTGCGATTTCGGACGCAAATTCGCGCTCCGCTTCGCGGCGGCCTGCGGGGGTGAAATGGGTGGTCACAACCGTTTCACCACCCGCAAGAAGCGCGCGGATCAGCGGTGTTGCAGATCGCATCTCGCCCAGCGAAACGGCGTGAACCCATACGGGGGTGTCCAGCGGAGCCTTATGCTGTCCGAAACGTTCCGAAAGGTATTTTGCATAAAGCGGATCCCTGCGACCACGCTGGCGCAGATAGAGAAGCACAAGCGGAAGGAGCACCCACCATAGCAGGCTGTAAAGGATCAACGCGATACGCAGTTTCGGACTTGGGAACTTAGCGGGCATTGGGTGCCCCCAGAATATTCAACAGGTCGGCGACGATCGTGTCGGCTTGCACGCTGGCGTTCTTCAACGCGCTGACCCCACGGTCGGCCGTGGCATTCAAGTCTGAAGACCTGAGTGCTGCGGCAATGTCCTCTGCGGTTTGTACGGGAATTGCGCCTGATCTTGCGTCCAGCTGTGCAAAGTCGGCCTTGAAGTTCGCGGTGCGGGGCCCGTGCAAAACCGCGCATCCCAAGGCAACGGCCTCCCATGGGTTATGGCCCTCAACATCGGTGAAAGTCCCGCCGATCAACACCGCGTTTGCCAGACGATAGGCAAGACCCAGATCACCGAACGTATCGAAAAGCCAGATCGCGTCGTCTGGTTGCGGTACCTCTTTTTGGGAACGGCGTGGACCGCGGTACTCTGTGAAGATATCGGGAAAGCGCGGGGCGATGATCAAGAGCGCATCCGGTTGCGCTTTTCGCCACAGCTCATGCGCCGCACGTGCAATATCGCAGTCGTGTGCATGTGCGGGCGCCACGACCCAGACGGGGCGCTCCCCCAAATGTGGTTTCATGGATGGCAGTTCGTCAGGACTATGGGACAAAAGGGGGGCTGCGGGTTTCAATGAGCCGCAAACCTTGGCATCCGCACCAAGCGTGGTCAGATATTGTGCCGTGGCGTCGTCCTGTGCCGCAACCAGTGCCATCGCGCCATAAAGATCACCGTAGAGGGTTCGCGCCTTCTGATGCGCACGATGAGATTTTGCGTTCATCCGTGCGGCAATCATGCACTGTGGAATACCGCGCGCTGCAAGGTCGCTGACAAGGCCGGGCCACAGATCCTGTTCGACCCAGATACAGAGATCAGGTGTAAAATGATCAAGAAAGCGGCGGCGGTAGCGTGGCGCATCCAGCGGTAGAAATTGATGGATCGTGCGGGCAGGGGCGTTCTTGGCAAAGACCTCTGCGGACGCGACGGTGCTTGATGTCACCAGAAAAGAAACGTCGGGTTCAGCGGCAGCGAAGCGTTCAATCAAACCACGGACTGACAGAACTTCACCCAAGCCGACTGCGTGCAGCCAGATCAACCGGCCTTGCGGACGCCGCGCCAGCCCCAGCCCCAGCTTTTCCCGCCACCGCGTTGGGTCTTCTTTGCCACGTTGCAGGCGACGCTGCAAAACGCGTTTTGCCACCAGTGGCACTAGATGGCTGAAAGCCAAATAGCTACGCAGTCCCAAGCCGCGTCGCATGTCAGTCGGGGATGTCATGGAACGTCTTTTGCAGCGAGGTTTCCCAAAAGCCGGGCGCCGTCAGGACCGCAACAAAGCGTTCCGATGCGCTGCCACCGCCAAAGGCGTCATGGCGCGGGTAAGCCGTGCCCCATTGTTCATCTAAGAATGCTGTGATGGCGTCATCATCCCGCGCATCCGCAAAGAAAACAGAGGGTGATTTCGCGCGATTGGTCTGCCGCGTACCGATATCCAATGAAGCCAAGCCAATGAATGGGGCCTCGCGGACACCCGCAGATGAATTGCCCACAATCGCCTTTGCATTCTTCATCAGTTCAGAGAAATGGGCAAAACGCATTGATGGCAGCACCCGAAAGCGGTCACTTGGCACGCTGGAAATTGCATCAAAGATATCGGCAGAGCCCGGATCATTGTTCGGTGCAATGACCACAAAATTGCGCCCCGACCGGTCCAAGGCGCCAAAAAGGGCGTCTGCCTGCAGACCCATTGTTTCGGCCTCTGAGGTGACGGGATGGAAAACGCAAATACCAAAATCATCAAAGGGCAACGCATAACGGTCTTTAACCTCTGCGATACTCACGCCCGAAGGTCCCGCATGAAAGTCCAGTTCCGGCGACCCGATCGCATGTATATTTTCTGCGGGCTCGCCCAGCGCCATTACACGGCGCGCGGCATCCTCCGAGGACACAAAGTGCTGGCTTGCCAGTTTGCTGTTACAGTGGCGGTAAATCTCATCAATGGTGCCGGATACTTCACCACCTTCGATATGGGCGCAGCGGATATAGTTGGTGGCACAAACGAGGGCGCAGGACAGGGCTTCAACCCTGTCGCCATGAATGACAACAAGGTCGGGTTGAAACTCTTTGACGAAATCGGAAAACCCGATAACGGTCTTGGCCAGCACCATATCTTGCGGATCGCCCGGACGCTGGTTGAGGAACTCATGGACCTGGACGCCGGGTGTGCGGTGAACTTCCAACTTGGTCAGGCCGTACCGCTCCAGCATATGCATGCCCGTTGCAAAGAAAGAGACGCCAAATCCCGCATCGCGGCAGGCGATTGCCAGCGGTTCCAGTTTTCCGAAATCGGCCCGGGTTCCGGTAACAAATAAGATTGAGCGCGGCATCCCGTTTTCCAAATCAACGCGTTATCGGACAAACCGACTTCTGTGTTGCAGCCAACGTAGCTTGATGAAGGCAGAAAGGAAACTGGCTATGCGTCGCAAGCCGGAATGTACGGATACTGGACTTAGATCCAGACTGATAACCGCTTGACGTTAAGGTGTAGCATCCTTAGTTGATGGCGCTACGAGGCGAGTTGGTAGAGTGGTTATGCAGCGGATTGCAAATCCGTGTACACCGGTTCGATTCCGGTACTCGCCTCCAATCATCGCACTAAGTTGGGTGTTTCACTTGTGCATCGTACTATCGTACTGATGGTCGCAAGTGATAAGCATGGTTGAAGAATCGTAAATGTCCAACTACCGACCTCGTGAACGGTTGGCGTTATGGAAAATAGAAAACTATCGCGCATTGTGACTGCTGTGGATCAAACTAGGAAACTGGGATCAACGACATGAGATTGGGTCTAATCATTGGTGTGCTGGCTTTGACCGCTTACACCTTCTTTCTTGCAACCTCGCTGCCGCAGGGGACGACCGATCATGAGGCGGCTGCGCAGGCTTTGGCGCAGCAGTCTGATGCTTTGACCCAGCAAGTGGCCGAACTTGAATCTGAAAATGCCGAGCAGAGCGCGTTGATTGCGGCAATGACCGCGGAGCGCGATCAACCCAATCAAGACCTCGAGCAAGCACAATCGGATCTGGCTGCGGTTGTGTCAGAGGTTGAGACCCTCACCAGCGCCAATGAAGCATTGGATGCAGAAATCCTGCGCTTGTCGGACGAAGTGTCTCTTTTGACAGAACAAAAGACGCTGGTGGAAGATCAACTCTCTACGGCTGTCGCGAGTGTAGATGCGTTCTCGCAGGTATTGGAGCAAGAACGTCAGACGCTGGACATACGCGAGGGCGAGCTGGCTGCGGCGATTGCTGAAGCGGACACTCTGTCTGCTCGCGTTGCGGCGCTGGAGGATGGTACCGCCGAGACTGCTGATGTTTCGGATACAGACAACACAGACTTCCAGGCGCGCATTGATGCGCTCACAGCAACGGTTGAGACTGCAGAACAAACCATTGCAGCTCTGACTGCGGAGGCAGATGCTCAGGCAGAGGTGGTTGCGTCGATGGCGTCTGAGGCGACTGTTGCCGAAACCGAAATAGCGTCACTTCAAACCGAGGTCGACCGCCTGACCGAAGAGATTGCAGCGCGCGCGGTAGAAACAGCTGATGATGATCTTGCTGCAGAGGATGAAAGCGTAACAACAGAAGGCAACATCACTGACGAAAATGTCGCCACTGAAGAAGATGCCGCCACCGAGGAAGATGCGACAGCTGCAGAAGATGATGCCGCTGTTGTCGAAGACACAGTGGTAACTGAAGAGACCGGTGAGGCCACGCAAGACGTTGAAGCGGCGACGGACGAGGCAAACGTGACTACAGACGATACAGAGGTTGTTGTGGACGAGGCCGTAGCGGAGGAGGTCGTCGCTGCGGCGGAAGCTGCCCCGACCGCGCTGACCTGCACCGAACAAACAACATCCATCCTTGCCGAGCAGAAGGTGAATTTCCAGACTGGGACGTCAACCATTTCTGCCGAGTCGGTGGAGACCCTGAATACACTCGTCGATCTTGCCCAAGCTTGCGCTGCTGAGGGGCTTATCGTTGAGATTGGCGGTCATACCGACAGCCAAGGTGGTGAGCTAACCAATCAGACCCTCAGCGAAGTTCGTGCGACAGCAGTTCAAAATTTCTTGCTTGAAGCTGGCGTTCCCGAAGATGCAATGCGCGCCGTCGGCTTTGGAGAAAGTCAACCAATTGCCGACAATGGAACAGCCGCCGGGCGTGCCGAGAACCGTCGGATCACGTTTGAATGGCAGCAACCCTAGGCTCTGCTGAAAATCAGATATTGAATGGATACGATAATGTCAGATTTATTGACCCAAATACTCCTCTTTATGGCATGCACCTTTGTCTTTGGCCTGATACTTGGATGGCTGATTTGGGGTATGGAGTACGCCAAAAAAATGAAATTGATGTCTTCAGAGGCGAACTTCTGGAAAGACAATCTTGAGAAGAACCGTCAAGAGCACCAAAAGGACCTGATGAAAATCGAGGCGCTTCTTGGTGAACAGGCGAACCTGAAAAAGCGGTTGGCTGCCAAAAAGTCATCGTGACTGACCTGAACCTTAGCTGCACCAGTGTGAGGTGACGCGCGGGGGAACTGGCTCTTTTCGGACGAATTTTATCGACGACATGGTTCCCAACAGACAGCTCTCGGGTCGGTACCTGATGCGGGGGCATGGGGCTTCACCGGCACATGAGGGACAATTCACGCGGCATTCGATGTTCAATGTTGCCGCTTTCTGTCTTCTATGGCATCACACGGTAAACATACTGAACGAAAGAGTTTAGATCGTGACTGACTACACCTCCCGCCGCACGATGATGGTCGACACGCAGGTTCGTCCGTCTGATGTTACCAAATTTCCCATTATAGATGCGATGCTTTCTGTACCACGGCAGGCCTTTGTGCCCGACGCAAAGCGTGAGGCGGCATATGTGGGCGAAAATCTCGACATTGGTGGCGGGCGCATCATGCTCGAACCACGCACTTTGGCAAAAATGCTTGAGGTGTTGGACATCCACCCCGAACATATCGTTTTGGATGTTGCCTGTGGGCTTGGATATTCGACTGCCGTCCTGGCTCACATGTGCGACTTTGTTGTGGCTGTAGAAGACGATGAAGGCCGCGCTCAGGAAGCGCAGGGCATCCTGTCGCAGAACGGAATTGACAACGCGGCTGTTATGGCCGGCCCGCTGACCGACGGATCCGAAAAGTCTGGACCCTATGACATTATCATCGTCCAAGGTGGGGTCGAAGAGATGCCGGACGCTATCCTTGGGCAACTGCGCGACGGTGGTCGCATTGCTTGCGTCTTCGCCGAAGGTGCATTGGGCGTTGTGCGGGTTGGCCACAAAATTGATGGCACCGTCAACTGGCGGTTTGCGTTCAATGCAAGTGCACCTGTGCTGCCCGGGTTCGAACGACGCGCTGTTTTCGCGCTTTAACTGATCGTCTGCGCGCAGGCGCGCGTATCAAGCACAATGAAGTAAGGGTACCTGATGACTAGACCTACACGATTTGCCGCAATTGCGCTTGCCATGGCTTTGTTTGCTGCGCCAACCGCGCAGGCAGAAACACTGTCGGAAGCGCTTGCATCGGCCTATAATAATTCAGGGCTGCTCGAACAGAACCGGGCCCTGTTGCGGGCCGCGGACGAGGGCGTTGCACAGTCTGTCGCGGCAACGCTGCCTGTGATTAACTGGTCCCTCTCTGCGAACCGGACGCGGGTGGAAACGCCCGTCGATGCCACGACAGACTCTGGTTTGGCGCGAATTTCTGCCGATCTGACGCTGTATAGTGGGGGCGCGAACCGTCTTGCTATTGAAGCGCAGAAAGAGGTTGTTCTAGGCACCCGTCAAGCCTTGCGCGGGGTCGAGCAGGACGTGCTTTTGCGCGCAGTTCAGGCCTACATGAATGTCCGAAGAGATCGGCAGTTTGTTGAGTTGCGGCAAAACAATGTGCGGCTGATCACGCAGGAATTTCGCGCCGCGCAAGATCGATTTGAAGTGGGTGAAGTCACACGGACCGATGTCGCTCTTGCAGAGGCGCGGCTTGCGGCAGCGCGTAGTCTTTTGGCAGCCGCGCAGGGCAATCTTGCACAGTCGGTGGAAGAGTATGAGGTTGCCGTAGGCAATCGGCCATCTGGCCCAAGAGCCGTCAGCCCCGCACCCGTCTCGCGCAGTGTCGCGGATGCAAAGGCTTTTGCGGTGCGCAATCACCCCAGCATTCTTGAGGCCCAGCATTCTGTCACTGCGGCAGAGTTGAATATTCAACGCGCGCAGGCGGCAGTGAAGCCCCGCGTGACGCTGGATGGCTTTGTCAGCCGGGATGATGATGGCAATGATTCTGCGCAACTTGGGATCAATTTGGGTGGGCCCATCTACAATGGTGGTCTGATTTCTAGCCAGGTCCGTCAAGGGCAAGCGAACCGGGATGCAGCACGTTCCGCCTTGATTTTGTCGGCGCAGGTCATCGAACAGCAGGTCGGCAACGCGTTTGCGTTGTTGCAAGTTGCGCGCGCGTCCCGTCAGGCGTCAGAACAGCAGATCAGCGCAGCCCGTATCGCGTTCCAAGGTGTGCGTGAAGAAGCGACCTTGGGATCACGGACGACTTTGGATGTGCTGAATGCGGAGCAAGAGTTATTGGATGCTGAGGCCAATCAGATTGCAGCACAATCTGATGAGGTTGTGGCGTCATATTCACTCTTGTCCGCAATGGGGTTGTTGACGGCCGATCACTTGAACCTGCCTGTTCAGCAGTATGATCCATCGGAATATTATAACTTGGTGAACAGCGGTGATGTCACCTCGCCCCAAGGCGACGCACTTGACCGCGTTCTGGAAGCTATCGGCAGAGAGTAAACCCACAGTTGTTTGACCGTTAAACATCCGCTAAGGTCTTAGGACTGGGTGCAAAATTGGGATGAACACGATGTCCAATACGGCACATCCGGACGATATTGATGAACTGGTCTCATCTGTGCGCGATTTCGTGTCGCACAAAGAGCCCCATCGGACCCGATCCCGCATTTTGCGTGAGCGTTTGTTATTGACGCCTGAACAAAGGGTGGACGATGACACGCCCCGCGAAACCCCAACATTTGTTGATCCAAGCTCGAAAGCTATAGAGAGCAATGTTCATGTTTTGAGCAACGCCCGAGGTCTCGACAAGATCGGACTTGAAGCGACGATCGCCGAACTGGAAGCAGCCGTCACGGCGCAGTCTGACGACTGGGAACCGGACGAAGGCGAGAACTTTGCAGACGCGGCCTGGGCTGCGAGCGCCTTTCACAAGCCGCAAAATGATTCGGTCAGTGTCGCGCGAACACAGTCGAATGAAGCGGCCGCAGAACAACAGCGCCGTTCATTCCCCATCAAAGATGCGTTCACTGAAACGCCGCAAGCGGCTGAACCAAAAACGCCAAAAGACCCGCCGGCACCTTTGTCACCGGATCCTCTGGCCGGTGTTGATGCCGATGCGTTGCGCAGCATGATCGTGAAGATCATGCATGAAGAGTTGAGTGGCGCATTGGGTGAACGCATTACGCGCAATGTTCGTAAGTTGGTACGCCGTGAAATCAACCGCGTGCTCACTAGTCACGATATGGGCCAAGACTAGTCAGCAAGAGCGATCAATGCCTCTAGATCCATATGCGTTTCTAAATGCGCCGCAAGCGCATTGAGAGTGTTCTCAATACCTTGTGCGTAGTCTTCTACAGCGACGGATTTTCCGATGCTGGCCAGAAACGCAGCGCGGAAGGCATCAGCCGCGAACAGGCCATGCAGATAGCAGCCCATGACGCGTCCATCGGGTGATGCCGCACCCTCGCCGCGTCCATCCAGCGACAACCACGCCCGCGCGCAATCCGGCCCATCAGTCTCGCCAATGTGGATCTCATACCCCTGCACTGGGTCTGCCGTCGGGATGTAAGTTGCGCTGGACAAAGCAAGTCTTTTTTCTGGCACCATCACAGTGCGCACATCCAAAAGACCGAGCCCCGCCACCTGACATGGGCGACCCTCAATGCCGTCTTTATCAGTAATCTCGGTCCCAAGCATCTGATAGCCACCGCATATGCCCAGCACATGCCCGCCACGCCGAACATGTGCCTGCAGGTCAACATCCCAACCCTGCTCCCGGAAATGAGCAAGATCAGCGATTGTGGATTTTGACCCCGGAATGATCACAAGATCTGCATCGCCGGGCAGGGGGCGACCTGCTTCAATGATCTCGACACTCACATCGGGTGTCGCTGCTAACGGATCAAGGTCGTCAAAATTTGCGATGCGGTTCAATCGCGGCACGGCGATCTTAATGGTCCCCCCGGTGAGACTGGTGATATCCATCACGTCCTCAGCGGGTAGTTTCCATGCGTCGGCAAACCAAGGGACGATGCCCAGAGGCGTCCAATCCGTGCGCGCAGCGATGATCCGCATTCCGTCGTCAAACAAGGTTGGGTCACCCCGGAATTTGTTGATTGCAAACCCTTTGATAAGCGCGTTGTCTTCGGGTGGGAGCACCGCGTGCGTCCCAACAAGCTGCGCAATCACGCCACCCCGGTCAATGTCTCCTATCAAAACGACCGGAACGTTGGCGGCTGTTGCAAACCCCATATTGGCGATGTCGCCGGCGCGCAAGTTCACCTCTGCGGGGCTGCCCGCGCCTTCGACAATGACCAGGTCCCGACCTTCACCAATCCGGTGGAAGCTTTCCAGCACCGCAGGCATCAGCTGTGCTTTCTGCTTGCCATAGTCGCGGGCCCTCATCGTCGCGAACCGCTTGCCTTGGACAATGATCTGCGCACCTGTCTCTGACTCGGGTTTCAGAAGAACCGGGTTCATGTCGACCAGCGGCTCTAACCCGCATGCCAGCGCTTGCAGCGCCTGTGCGCGGCCGATCTCGCCGCCATCGGCAGTGACAGCGGCGTTGTTGGACATGTTCTGGGGCTTAAACGGCGCGACGGACAGTCCACGGTTGACGCAGGCGCGCGCAATGCCAGCGACTAACATGGACTTTCCGACGTTCGAGCCAGCACCCTGAATCATGATTGCTCTGGTCATTGTGTTCCCCTTCGCTAACTTCATAGGGGCGCACGCCGCGCGGGGAAAGAGCATGAACACGCCAGCACACTTGATTTTCGGCTTGACGGCTTTTGGTAAGGTTGGGCGGCCTGCTGTGACATTTGCGGCCTTTGCGGGCGCAATGATCCCTGACCTGTCGCTCTATCTGATGGCGGGATGGCATTTGCAGGTCTTGGGCACATCGCCGGACGTGGTCTTTGGTCAGCTTTACTTTTCGGATGCATGGCAAAGCATCTTCCGGATTGATAACTCGATCATCTTGTGGGGTATTTTTCTGGCAATTGGTGGTATGCTTAGGTCACCGGTCGTCACCGCGCTTTGTGGTGCAGCGCTGCTTCACTTGGGGTTTGATTTTTTGCTGCACAATGATGATGGGCGTGCCCATTTCTGGCCGCTGAGCAATTGGGTGTTTCAAAGCCCGGTCAGCTATTGGGACCCCGATCACTATGGCACAATTGTTGGCGCAATTGAGGTGGCTGCGTCCTTGCTGTGCTGCTGCATCTTGTGGCTGCGCTTCAGAGATCTGTGGATGCGCGGCCTGATTGTCGCGCTCGGCCTGTCAGAGTTTGCCCCCTTCATTATTTTCGCGTTGATGTTTGCAGGCCCCTGAAACGAAAAAACGCGGCCCCCCAGGACCGCGTCTTTCAGTGCATCGCCGCAAGATCACTTATGCAGCGCGTGCTTCTTGTTCAGCCGCATTGCGGCGTTCGCTCTCTTCGCGTGACAGTGCCACAGATGTGCGCACGCCTTTTCCGACGAATTCCATCAGACCACCGACAACCCGTTCGTTTGGGTCAATGCCAGCACAAGACAATACTTCGCGGCCATCGCGTGACCGTGCCCAGCGCGCAATTTGCTCTGGGCCATTGCCGTATTTCTTGTCATCCGCAATTGCGTCATCCAAAGCAGCCAACACAACAGCTGCAAAGAGCTTGCGGGCACGGTTACCTTGTTCATTGTTGAAGGCAGTACCGTCGACGAAATCTCTCATGAAGTTTCCCTTTTTTTGCTCTTGTAGTTCCCGCGTGCGGGCCTTTATGCCTGTTCTTGATCGATTCGGGGGCTCTCTTTTGGAATGGCAGCCATGCGTTATTCGCATAGCTTGCCTTTGCAAACTGTCGCTCTCTCGATGATCTTGTCAGACTCCCACCACGCAGATATAGGCTGCCGGTGAAACCATTCAACCTTTGTTAATAAATCAAGGCGCCGCGACACATGCCCAAAATCAACGGTAACGAAATTCGCCCCGGCAATACTCTGGAACACGAAGGTGGTCTGTGGGCCGCCGTCAAGGTGGATCACGTCAAACCCGGCAAGGGCGGCGCCTTTGCGCAGGTTGAGCTGAAAAACCTGCGTGATGGCCGGAAGCTGAACGAACGTTTCCGATCCGCTGATAAGGTTGAGCGCGTGCGTTTGGACCAAAAAGACCAGCAATTCCTGTTCGAAGATGGTGACATGCTGACCTTTATGGATAGCGAAACCTACGAGCAGATTGCGCTGCCATCTGACATTCTGGGGGATCGCCGCCCTTTCCTCCAAGACGGCATGACAGTTAAAATCGAATACTACGGTGAAGAGGCGCTTAACGTCAGCCTACCGCAGAAGGTCACTTGCAAAGTGGTCGAGACAGAACCGGTGGTGAAGGGCCAGACCGCTGCAAACAGCTTTAAGCCTGCAACGCTCGACAATGGTGTGCGCGTGATGATCCCGCCATTCGTGGGCCAGGACGAAGACATCGTCGTCAACACAGAGACATTCGAATACGCCGAACGGGCCTAACGGCTATTTGAGGCGGGTGAGCGTTGCCTCACCGGCCTGCATAAGCCCGGTCGCACGATCAAAGCGCAAGAACGCAAGGGCTTTGTTGCCGGAAATGGTGTGCAAGGTTCCCGCCGGTTTGCCGTCCGCCGTTACCGCATCACCCGTGTTCGCGTGTCCTGTGACCGCGACCTGTGCCAACCCTTTTTTCAGCGTCGTCTTATGCTTCATGCGCGCAACGATCTCTTGCCCGACAAAACAACCTTTCTTGAAGTCCACGCCATTGAGGGCCTCAAACCCAGCTTCCAGAATGTAACTTTCGTCGTTGAGTTCTATACCCGTCTGCGGGATCAGGTTCTCGACATAGATGACATCCCAGTCGGTTTGGTCGCTAACGTCGGTGTCGCCATAGGCGCGCCATCCAAGGGCGGCGTGGCGCGGATCAGAGACAGCTTCGGCAGGTGGCGTTCCGATCCCGCGCGACACAATCAGATCGGTCTGCTCGATTGTGACTGCCGCCCGCAAACGATACATCATCAACCGCTGTCCCAATGTCTGAGCATGTGACGCGGCCACGTCGATCAAAAGGTGATTATCCCGTCCGATCACAAAGAAATCCGCGATGAATTTGCCCTGAGGTGTTAGCAAAGCGGTGTAGATGATTGAACCGGTCGCTTTGGTCACATCATTTGTGATCAGACCTTGCAGGAAAGACACGTGGTCTTCGCCGCCAATGGATAGAACTGTGCGCTCATGCATCTTCACCACTTTCTGATTGTGAAAATTGCAGGCGGTAGAGGTCGGCGTATATTCCGCCGCGGCTAAGCAGCGTATCGTGGTTGCCTTGGTCGACGACGCGGCCCTGATCCATGACCACGATCGAGTCGGCGTTGCGAATGGTCGACAACCGGTGCGCGATGACAAGGGTTGTCCGGCCGCTAGATAGCCTTTCAAGGGCCGTTTGGACGATGGCCTCTGACTTGGTATCAAGTGCACTTGTTGCCTCGTCCAACAGCAATATCGGCGTGTCACGGAGCAATGCGCGCGCGATTGCTACCCGCTGTCGCTGGCCACCCGACAGGTTTGACCCACGTGGACCGGCCAGACTTTCCAGCCCGTAAGGTAGAGATGAGAGAAAATCACTCACGTGGGCTGCATCCAACACTGACTTCAGGTGGGCTTCATCGACATCCGTGCGGCCCAGCAGAATGTTATCGCGCAGCGTTTCGTCAAAGAGTGCCGCGTCCTGCGTCACAACAGAGAATAGACCCCGAAGCTCAGACAGCGCATAATCGGTGATTGGCCTATCACCAACGATTGCTGCGCCTTCGCTGGGTTCCACCAAGCGGGTCAAAACGTTGAAAACGGTACTTTTGCCAGCACCTGATGCCCCGACAAGAGCAGTGGTCTTGCCCGCTTCGGCGACAAAGCTTGTTCCGCGCAGGACGGGCAGTTCGCCGTAATTCATATGCACGTTGTCTAAGGCGACGGTCGGCGACCCAACAGGAATTTTCTTCGCCTCTGCCGGTGAAAGGATGGTTGGCTCATTGTTCAACACATATTGCAGTCGTTCGACGCTGGCGGCAGCCATCTGCCATTTGCCGCTCATCAAACCGAGGCGGCGCAATGGGTCAAAGGCCAACGACATGGCCGTAAAGAACGCCATAAACTCACCGTTTGTCTTTTCGCCGGCGATAATCTCTGCGCCGCCATAGAGCATCACACCAAGGAAACCGATGCCGGTCATAATGTCGATCAATGCGGGAACGGCGGCTTGGCCGACAGACGTGCGCATCGACGCATGAACACCCTCTTTGATCAATTGGTCATAGCGCTGGGCTTGGTAGGTTTCTAAAGCATTGAGTTTGATCGGGTTGATCCCGTGGAAAACTTCATCAAGGCGGGTGGATACACGTCCCGCAATTTCGCGGGTGTCGCGCGCGCGACGGCGGATATAGGCCTGCACAAGCAATGACGGCAGGATCAATAGCGGAATGCCTACAACTGCAATTAAAGTCCAACGCCAGTCGATCCAAAGAGCGACGGCCAATAGCCCGATGAGCGAAACCAGGTCGCGCGCGACAGCTGTCAGCAAGCTGCTCCAGACGCCGTTAATCGCAGCAACATCGCCTTGGACGCGCTCAATCAACTGTCCGGGCGGGTGGATCTGAAAGAAGCCACTGTCTAACGACATCAAGTGACGCAGCATATGCTTGCGCATCGCAGCTGCGGCCAATTGTTTGATAAATGCCATCAGGATGCGTTGCCCGGACGACGTCACGGCGCGGACAAAGAAAATGCCCATGATCGCAAAGCCCACAAAGTAGAGCGCATCGCGGTCACCTTCGGCGAACACATCATCGAACATCGGTTGAATCATGCGGCTGATCAATGCCAGCATTGATCCTTCGATCGCCATCAGGATGACTGCGGCAATGAGCAGCCATTTGTGCGGACGCAGGTAATCACGCCACAGCCATGCGAAAAGCTTGAATGCGGATTGCTGCTTTTCGGAACCAGATTCTGGAAGAGGAGGAGGGGGCATCCAAGGCCTTTTGCAATAAGTGCTTTCGCATCGTTTACGCGTAAATGGGGTGGCAGGGCAAGTTGGGCAAGGTTGACCTTGCAAAGCGCCACGTTAGTGTCCGTCTGAAACCACACACTGACGAAAGCCCCCAACAAGATGTCACTGTCTCAAGGTCGCCCCTACCTTGCTATCCCCGGTCCCTCGGTCATGCCAGATGCCGTTTTGCAAACGATGCACCGCGCCTCTCCCAATATCTATGAGGGTGAACTTCATGACTTGACCCATAGCCTGGTCCCCGATCTCAAGCATGTCGCCATGACCAACGCCAATGTTGCGATCTATATCGGCAATGGACATGCTGCTTGGGAAGCTGCCCTCGCCAATGTTCTTTCGGTGGGTGACAAGGTTTTGGTGCTTGCCACCGGTCAGTTTTGCGTTGGATGGGGCGAGATGGCTGCGGCTATGGGTGCCCTTGTCGAAACAATTGACTATGGCGCGCAGGCGCCGATTGATCTTGCTCGGGTTGAACAGGTTCTGGCCGCCGATACTGATCATCAGATCAAAGCGATCTTGGCCGTTCATGTCGATACATCGACAAGTGTCAAAAACGATATTGCGGGATTGCGGCGTATCATGGATCAGACCGGCCATCCGGCATTGTTGATGGCAGATTGCATCGCGTCGCTGGGCTGCGACCGTTTCGAGATGGACGCTTGGGGCGTCGATGTCATGGTCTCTGGCTGTCAGAAAGGTCTGATGACGCCTGCCGGGGTCAGTTTCGTCTGGTACAACGCGAAAGCGGATGCAGCACGCGGTGATCGGGTCACGGCCTATTGGGATTGGCGACCGCGCGTCAATCCGGACTATTATTTCAAGTATTTTGATGGGACGGCGCCCACGCATCACCTGTACGGTCTGAGGACTGCATTGGACATGATCAAAGCGGAAGGGTTGGATCAGGTCTTTGCACGTCACGAGAAACTTGCTCAAATTGTTTGGGCCGCGTTTGACCAATGGTCAAAGGTGGGCCCCATACAATTGAACATCGCCAATCCGGCGTATCGATCCCATGCGGTGACGTCCGTGGGGATCGGGTCACCAAACGGAAATGCGCTGCGGCAGTGGTGCGAAAGCAAATGCGGTCTGACACTTGGAATTGGATTGGGGCGTGATCCGGCTGACGCCTATTTTCGGATTGGGCATATGGGCCACGTCAATGCCCATATGATCATGGGGGTGTTGGGGACAATTGATGCGGGATTGAAGGCGTTGAACATCGCGCACGGCGATGGGGCATTGGCGGCCGCGGCATCAGCACTCGCGACACGGGCCTAACCGTTTTTCACCCTGTCGATCCAATTAAAGAAATGATGTAGACCATAGGCGGTCACAGCGACCCAAAGATACCCCAGGGCGGCGGCGATAACCCAAAACCCCATAAATAAAAAGACAAACAGCGTGCCGAGAAAGGCGTCGGTATAGTCTTCTACGGCTTGTATCGGTCTTTGCGACATCCTTACTCCTCTTGCTAGGCATTAGCTTATCGGCGTGCGTGTAAAAATCACCCTAATTTTTCGTGCGCGCACGTGAGCGCGCGGGGAAGCGCCGCTTCAAACGCGGCCAATTGTGTTGGCGTGCCACAACTGACCCGGATGCAACGATCTTGTGGGGCAACAAAAGGCATGCGGACAAAAATACCGTCGGCCACAAGTGCTGCGCGCACAGATCGCGCAAAATCTCCGTTCCGACCGCAATCAATCGTTACGAAATTGGTTGCTGATGAAAGCGCTGTTAGACCGTTCTTTACCGCAATTGCTGCGATACGGTCCCGTGCGCGCGCCACCTCTGTCTTGATGTGTAGTAACCAATCTTGGTCCAGCAACGCAGCAAGCGCACCGGCTTGACTGATCCGGCACATGCCAAAGTGGTTACGCACCTTGTTAAACCCGGCAATCACGTCCGGCGCAGCGATGGCATAGCCAACACGCGCACCGGCCATACCGTGCGCCTTTGAAAAGGTGCGCATGCGGATGACGTTGGGTGTGTTGGCGTCCAACCGTGGTGCGGTGCCGTCCGGGGCAAGGTCGACATAGGCTTCGTCCAGCACCAGCATGCAGCCCACCGGTAAGTGCGCGATCATATCCTCAATAATGTCAGCCTTATGCCAACTGCCCATCGGATTATCTGGATTTGCGATGTAAATCAGTTTTGCGGAAACATCTTTTGCTTTGGCAATCAGAGCTTCAGGATCTTCGTGATCATTGTTGTAAGGAACGGTATGGATCGCACCGCCAAAGCCGGCCACATGGTAGTTGAAGGTCGGATAGGCCCCGGCAGAGGTGACAACGGTGTCACCTTCGCCCACATAGAGCCGGACCAGAAGCCCCAGCAATGTATCAATCCCTTCGCCAATCATGATGTTGGGGGCATCAATCTGGTGGTGTTCTGCCAAGGCGTGCCGAAGATCATGGCTTTCGGGATCGCCGTACATCCACACCTCGGATGCGGCCTTTTGCATGGCTGCAATGGCTTTGGGCGAGGGGCCAAAGGTACTTTCGTTGGCACCAAGGCGTGCTGTGAAAGGGCGGCCCATCTGGCGTTCTTGCGTCTCTGGCCCCACGAAAGGGACAGAGGCGGGCAGCGATTGGGCGAGGGCTGTCAGGGCTGGTTTTGTCATAGGCTCAGATAAGCGGACCCTTGAATAAGGCGCAACCGTGCATATATGAGAATCGTTCGCAACTAAAGGAGCGGCCCTGATGAATATGAGTAGACGCGGATTTTTAGCCAGTACCGGGGCCGCCCTTGCGGTGCGTACAGTCCCGCAGGTAGCGGGCAAGACTGGCGGGCGGCGGATTTTGACGCTGGTCTATGATAAGGCGTTGGGGATGATGCGCGCGGTTGAGCGTGTGGTGCCGTGAGGATTGCCTCCGGCGGAAGTTTGATGTGACATGGAAAGATGAAAGGGGCGGTTCTGCGACCGCCCCGTTTTGGTTTTAGCCGATCTCTTGCAGCCGCGCGATGGCCGCTTTCAGCTGCGCCTCTTCGTTTTCGCGCAAGGCGAGGTTCGCTTTGGCCTCGGCCACAACCTCATCCGGGGCGGAGGCCACGAATTTGGGGTTGTTCAGACGCCCACGCAGTCCACCCAGTTCTTTGCCCAGTTTTTGCAATGACTTTTCCAGACGCGCGGTTTCTTCGCCCACGTCGATCAGATCGGCCAGCGGAATGCCAAAAGTGCCACCTGCCATCGGGATGGTAACGCAGCCTTTGGGGAAGTCATCCACATGGGACAGGCTTTCGATCCGCGCAAGCCGCTGGATCAGAACGCGGTTGTTGTCCCATGCCGATTGGCCTTTGGCGTCCAATCCTGTGACCAGCAGCGGCACCTTCGCCCCCGCAGGCACATGCACCTGCGCGCGGGCGGAACGCACGTTGTCGATCAGATCGATGACCCAGTTCATTTCGCGGTCGGCGTCGGCATCCACCAGTTCAGCAGCCGTGTAGGTTGGCCACGCGGCGTGCACCAGCATCTTGGCGCGACTGTCGGCCTGCTGCCAAAGTTCTTCTGTGATGAACGGCATGATCGGGTGTAGCAGGATCAGGCATTGGTCCAGCACCCAGCGCAGGGTTTGCTCGGTCTCGGCCTTTGCGCCCGCATCATCGCCTTGCAGGATGGGTTTGGAGAACTCCAAATACCAGTCGCAGACCTTGCCCCATGTGAAGGTATAAAGCGCATCAGCGGCGTCGTTGAAACGGTAGGCCTCCATCGCGGCATCCACCGTTTCGCGCACCTTGCCGGTTTCGCCGATGATCCATTTGTTCAGGGTCTGCGTCGTCGCAGGCCGCGTCGGATCGCCGGGGTAGGCGATTTCGTAGTGTTGGGCAAAGCTGAACGCGTTCCACAGTTTGGTGCCGAAGTTGCGGTAGCCTTTGATCCGATCTTCGCTGATTTTCAGCACACCGCCCAAGGCCGCCATCTGCGCGTTGGAAAAGCGCAGGGCGTCGGCGCCGTAGGCGTCGATCATATCCAGCGGGTCGATCACGTTGCCCTTGGTCTTGGACATCTTCTCGCCCTTCGCATCTCGGACCAGTTGGTGCAGATAGACGGTGTGGAACGGGTCTTGTTCCAGCACGGCCTGGGACATCATCATCATGCGGGCGACCCAGAAGAACAGGATGTCCTGGCCGGTGACAAGGACGTCGCCGGGGAAGTATTTCATCGCATCGGTGTCTTCTGGCCAGCCCAGCGTGCCGAAAGGCCAGAGGCCGGAGGAGAACCATGTGTCGAGGACATCGGGGTCGCGGTAGAGAGGAAGTGTCAACTCCTCCCAAGCATCTAGATCTTTTGGAGTTTCGTCATTGGTTTGATTTGCACGAATCTCTGCCCACTCAGCCTCACGAAGGTCCATCAATAGCTTCGACGCAACACCAGCATCTTCCACACATTCAACGCGTGCTGCATCAAAGTTCGCAAGACGACTATATTCTCGGCGCGCTTCTTCAATCGCTTCTTCTTGGCTATCTGCGCAAAAGTGGAAGCTGAATTCGTTGGTAAGGCGGCCCTTCTTGTCTACTCCAGGCCCATACCAAACCGGGATCTGATGCCCCCACCACAGCTGCCTTGAAATGCACCATGGCTCGATATTCTCCAGCCAGTGGTAAAACACCTTCTCGCCGCTTTCCGGCATGATCTTGGTACGACCTTCCTTGACCGCGTCCAGCGCAGGGCCGACGATTTGGGCGGTGTCAACGAACCATTGGTCGGTCAGCATCGGCTCGATGACCGTCCCACCGCGCTCGGCCTGCGGCTGCATAATCTTCTTGGCTTCGACGAAGGGTATTTCGGACTCGATGCCAACACGCGAAAATTCGTCCAGTGCTTCAAACTCTGGGTTCGGCACCATCACCGCGTTACCCTCAGCCGTGATGTCGGCCACCACGCGCTTGCGCGCCTCAAACCGATCCAGCCCGCGGTATTCTTCCGGTACCATGTTCATCGCGGCGATCATCGCCTCGTCGAACTCTTGCTCGCCATTGGCGATGGCCTGGGCGATGGCGGCCTCTTCCGCATAGGGTTTGCCATCGGCCCGCATCGCGCCTTTGGTGTCCATCAGGTTGTACATCGGGATGCCGCCGCGCTTGGCGACTTCATAGTCGTTGAAGTCATGCGCGCCGGTGATTTTCACAGCACCTGAGCCGAAATCAGGATCAGGGTAAGGGTCGGTGATGATCGGGATCAGGCGGCGTTGTTCTTTCGGCCCAACGGGAATTTCGCACAGCTTGCCAACGATAGGCGCATAGCGTTCGTCGTCTTTGTGCACGGCCACCGCGCCATCGCCCAGCATCGTTTCGGGCCGGGTCGTGGCGATCGAGATATAGTCCCGCGTCTCGCGAAGGGTGACGTTACCGTCCTCATCCTTCTCGACATATTCATAGGTCTCGCCGCCCGCCAGCGGGTATTTGAAGTGCCACATGTGGCCGTCGACCTCGATGTTTTCGACTTCGAGGTCCGAGATGGCGGTTTCAAAATGCGGGTCCCAGTTGACCAGACGCTTGCCACGATAGATCAGGCCTTTGTTGTACATCTCAACAAAGACTTTCAGCACCGCATCATGGAAGTTACCGGGCTTTTCAGTCGCGGGGGCGCTTTCGGCACCGGACATGGTAAAGGCCGAACGGGACCAATCCATGCTGTCGCCCAAACGCCGTGCCTGCTGTTCAATGGTGCCACCTTTGGCGGCTTTCCATTCCCAAACTTTCTCTAGGAATTTTTCGCGTCCCAATTCCGTGCGCTTGGGTTGCCCTGTTTCAGCAAGGTCCTTTTCCACCATCAACTGGGTCGCAATCCCTGCATGGTCCAGCCCCGGCTGCCATAGCGTGTCATAGCCCTGCATGCGTTTCCAGCGGGTCAGCATATCCATCAGCGTGTGGTTGAAGGCATGACCAACGTGCAAAAAACCCGTGACGTTGGGGGGCGGCAGCATGATGCAAAAGGTTTCATCGCGCGACGCATTTGCGCCCGCTTTGAAAGCCCCCGCGTCTTCCCACATTTTGTAGATGCGGGGTTCGGCCTCGGCGGCGTTGAATGTCTTTTCCATAGCCATGTCTGCAACTCTCCTGCGCTTGGATCAGCAGATAGCCGAGGGGGGCAGGAAGGAAAAGGGTTTGCGGTCTCTTCTGCCGCGCTTATGCATAAGGAAACATTGTTTGGATCTGTTGCGTTGAAAGAAGTCCCGCCGAAACATGACCTGACCGCGCCGCGCGCATGGTTTTCGTTGTTCCATGCGCATGGTGGTTGGGCGTCTATTCTTGCGGCGGTGGTTTGTATCGCCATCACGATTTGGAGCGTGATAGAGTATCGTGCTGCGGCTCTTTACGAGCAGGTCGGGGTTGAGACACAGGCAGAGGTTGTGGATCGCAGGTTCGTGCGCGATGATGAAGGGTCCGATGATTACTATATCACATACCGCTTTGACGTTGATCAGCAAACCATCCAGCGCGAACGCAAGGTTTCGCGGGACCAATACAGTCGTGCCCTGGGTGGATCGCGGCATACCATCCGTTATCTGCCGCGCAATCCAAGGAAATTTGAAACCTATGTCGGGGAGGCCCATGATGATGCGGTGATGCTTCGATGGATTGCCGGACTTTCTGGTGTTGCCGGTCTTATCGCGCTTTGGTGGGTCGGAAACCGCGCCAATCGCGCGGTTCTGACCCGTCGTTTCGGGTATCGCACGACAGCCCGGATAGATCGGATCGTTGAGACAAAGAATTCGGGCCGACCGTCGGGCAAGGGGTATCTGATCTGGAAGACAGCGGATGGTCTGCGCGGCGAAAGCATGATGCATCCGATCCGCAAGCTGAATGCGATTGGGACCAAGACCGAGATCAATGTCTACGTGCGCAAAGGTCATAGCGTTTGGGAGGGTGACGTGGGACCGCGTCAGTTGGCAGAGAGCAAGCTGCCCAAGGTAGGGCGAGACTGATGGACCGACAAAGCATAAAAAGGCCTGCCCCTTAAATACGGGCAGGCCGGTACTGGTCAGAACACTAAATCTTGGAAATTAGGGGCGGGCGAGGTGCCAGTTGCCGCCGACGCCGTCACCGGTGATGTCGCCCGGCTGACGATCATTGACCCACAGGTAGAGCGGCTGACCATCATAGGCCCACTGCTTGCTGCCGTCCTGGCGGGTGATTGTCGTAAACTTACCGGCCTCATCGGCATCTGCTGGGGCTGCGAGTGGTGGCCAGTTGGCAGCGCAGCCGCCGTTGCAGGCCGATGAGGTCGCCGTATCTGGGTCAAATGTGTAAAGGCTCATGCCGTTGTCGTCGACGAGGATACCGTTGGATTGTGCGACAGGGGCCAATGCATGGCCTGCGGCATAAGCGTCACAAGCGGAAAGGCCGACGACGAGTGAAAGTGCTGCGATTGAAAGTTTCATGGTTATTCTCCTGGGTGTGATTGAATGCGTTGATCAAGTATGGGTGGGGGCGAATGCGACGCGAAGGTTCTTATCGTGCCGTCCAGTGTCACTCCGATCCTTGCGCGAAGCTGCTTTGCCAGAAGCAAAGGCGCGCCTGGCTATAAGCGTCGTGATCATCATGAGCGCGATAAGCGTAAGTTTCATCGGTCGTCTCCGTCGGTTCCTGTGCGGCTCGTTCATCCGCCTCTGTGAAGGTTACGTACTGCACGGCTGATTTATTCTCGGAAAAAGTACAATTTCTTGGATAAATCTTATAACTCATTGATAAGTATAATTTTTTATTGTGAAATAGAGTACAATTTGGTGTGGGTGTGCTGGACAAGACGGGCCTGACCGCTAGGGTCTGGGGCCAACGTCATACGAAGGGTCCAAAATGGAAAAATTCGGGAAAAGCCAATCTGTAACGCGGGTTGAAGATGTGCGTTTCTTGACCGGACAGGGCGCGTATGTGGATGACATTGCGCCCCGCGATGCGTTGCATGCTTATTTTCTGCGCGCCACGGTCGCCCACGGTGACATCACCGCACTGGATCTGAATGACGCCCGCGCGATGCCCGGGGTGCATCTGGTGGTGGTGGCTGATGATCTTGATGCTGCTGGGGTCGAACTGGGCCTAAAGGGCGCCACGATCAAGAACCGTGACGGATCGCGCAGCGCTGAGCCATTGCGACCGCTTTTGGCCAAGGGCCGCGTGCGTCATGTTGGTGAAGCGATTGCGATGATTGTGGCTGACACGATGGTTGCGGCAAAGGACGCGGCCGAAGTGATCGGCTTGGAGATTGATGATCTGCCGGTGCATGTCGATCTGGCAATTGGTGGTGATACCATACACCCAGAAGCGCCCGACAACCTTGTTTTCGATTGGGGAATGGGGGACGAGGCTGGTGCGAATGACGCGATTGCCAGCGCCGCCCATGTGGTAAGCGTTGACGTGCTCGATAGCCGGATCATCTGCAACGCGATGGAGCCGCGAGGCTGCTACGCTGAAGTTGTTGATGGTCGTCTGCATGTTGCGACAAACGCCCAAGGTGTTTGGATCCCAAAGGGTGATTTGGTGCGCCACTTCGGGCTTGATCCCGCCGACGTTCGCGTGACGAACCCGGACACAGGTGGCGGTTTTGGCATGAAGGCCATGCGCTATCCCGAACCGTTTTGCGTGGCGCATGCCGCGCGGGTCTTGGGTCATCCTGTGCGCTGGATGTCAGACCGGACAGAGGCAATGCTGTCTGACAATGCGGGCCGTGATCTGACGACCAAGGCGACACTTGCCTTTGATGCTAACTATCAGATCACTGCATATTACGTTGATACGATTGCGAATATGGGTGCTTATAACTCCCAATACGGTCAGGGCATCCAGACCGATTTGTTTTCCAAGGTTCTGATGGGCACCTATGATGTGCAGGCGGCTTACATGCGCACGCGCGGGATCTACACCAACACAACGCCTGTTGACGCATATCGCGGTGCGGGGCGACCTGAGGCGATCTTTGTACTGGAACGTGTGATGGACGAGGCGGCGCGCCAGCTGGGCGTGGACCCTTGGGCGCTGCGCGAAAAGAACTTTATCGTTCCAGCCAAGTTTCCTTACACGACCGCAACGGGTGTCACTTATGATGTGGGTGATTTTGCAATGGTGTTGGCCAGCGCTGGGCGCGAAGCGGACCGTGACGGCTTTGCGGCCCGCAAAGCCGCGTCGGCAGCCAACGGTAAACTGCGCGGGCAGGGGCTTTGTTATTATATTGAGAGTATCTTGGGCAGCCCGACTGAGACGACGGCGATTACATTCACAGAGCAGGGTGCCACAATTTTTGTGGGTACACAGTCAAACGGGCAAGGGCATGAAACTGTCTATGCGCAGTTCCTTTCGGACCAAACCGGTATCCCCGCTAACCAGATCACCGTGGTACAAGGGGATAGCGACCAAATCGCCACTGGAGGTGGGACAGGCGGCTCCCGCTCTGTGACAGTGCAGAATACCGCGACACTCGCTACCATAGACCTAATACACGAAGCCTTTGCGGCGTTTCTGGCGGACGCAGAGGGAGTTGATCCGAGCGCGGTTAGTTTTGATGATGAGCGGTTTCGCATCGCCGGATCAAACCTGACGCCGACCATGCTTGAGGTGGCCGATATGGCGCGTGACGCGGGGCGCGATGACCTTTTGCAGCATTCCGCGAGCATTACACTCGACAATCGCAGCTTTCCAAACGGAGCACATGTTACAGAAGTCGAGATTGATCCCGACACCGGGGTTGTGACAGTTGACCGCTATACTGTCGTTGATGATTTTGGTAATCTTATCAATCCTATGCTGGTTGAGGGCCAAATCCATGGCGGGGTGGCGCAAGGCGTTGGACAAGCCCTGACCGAGCATGTTGTCTTCGATGAACATGGGCAACTGCTCACGGCGAGTTTTATGGACTACGGCATGCCACGTGCGGATGATCTTCCCATGATCAAGTTTGCAACGGAATGCGTACCGTCAACCTACAACCCGATGGGCGTCAAAGGGTGCGGTGAGGCCGGTACGGTTGGCGCGCTTGCCGCAGTGACCAATGCGGTGCTCGACGCATTGTGGGATGTCGGCGTGCGGGAGGTTGAAATGCCCTTTACGCCGCACCGCGTCTGGCAGACCATCCAGAAAGCGAAGGCTGATAGTGCCGCTGCGTGATTGGTTCTTTGGCCTTTTCGGGCGGAGGGCGCGCACCGAAGAAGGTGGGATCCGCGACCGGGGCCCCGCCACCCATGTGGTCATTCTGGACGGAACGATGTCATCTTTGGCGGAAGGCTGCGAGACCAACGCCGGGCTGACCTTCAAGCTGTTGAACGAAGTTAGCCAGACTGCGAACCTGACTGTCTACTATGAGGCCGGTATCCAATGGCGCGACTGGAAAAGCACATGGGATGTCATGACTGGCAAGGGTATCAATCGGCAGATCAAGCGTGCCTATGGCGTGGTCGCATCACGCTACCGCGAAGGGGATCAGATTGTTCTGGTTGGGTATTCGCGCGGCGCCTTTGCCGCACGGTCCTTGGCCGGTGTAATTGATATGGTGGGGCTTGTGCGGTCGGATTGCGCGACCGTCCGGATGATCCGCCAAGCTTATCGTCACTACAGGAACGGTGCACGCGGCGCGGCAGCAACGGCTTTTCGCGATCACTACTGTCATCCGAACGTCGAAGTCGAAGCAGTCGCCGTCTGGGATACGGTCAAGGCCCTTGGTTTGCGTTTGCCGATCGTTTGGCGCTGGTCAGCAGGTCAGCATGAGTTTCACAATCACGCATTGGGTGACCACATTCGCAATGGTTTTCATGCGCTTGCGATTGACGAACGGCGGCGGGCTTATGCGCCGGTAATCTGGCATTGCCCTGAAGACTGGTCTGGTAACATGGAGCAGGTCTGGTTTCGCGGCAATCATAGCGATGTCGGCGGGCAGGTGTGGCAGCATCCGGACGCAAGGCCACTGGCGAATATCCCGTTGGTCTGGATGCTGGACCGATTGTCAGCCTGTGGTGTGCCACTGCCCGACAATTGGCGCGGTCGCTTTCCGCAAGACATCAATGCGCCATCTATTGGCAACTGGCGCGGCTGGGCAAAAATATTTCTGTCGCGCCGCAAAAGGGTCATTGGACAAGATATGTCAGAACGGATCCATGAAAGCGTGACGGGTGATATCGAGGAGGTGTCAGCTGTCTCGCAGCTTCATAATCAGACAAGTGGCTGAACCCGTCGCATAGAGCTTGTCTGACGCCGCATCGCGAATTTCACCCCGCGCCACGCCCGTGGATCGACCGGCATGTTCGATCGCGCCGATTGCCAGAATTTCGCAACCAACGGGGATGGCACCAACAAGGCTGACCTTGTATTCGAGCGTGGTGTAGACCGACCCTTTCGGCGTCTTGGTCATCACTGCGCAAGACATACAACTGTCAAGCAACGTCCCGTACCATCCACCGTGAATACCGCCCGCCGGGTTGGTATGCCGAAACTCTGGCGTTCCACGAAAGACGACCCTGCCGTCTGCAACCTCGTCCAGCGTGTAATTCATCAAAGCCGATATCGGTGGGTGCGATAGTTCTCCGTCGCGTATCGCTTGCATAAACGCCAATCCAGACATCGAAAGCGTTGTGTCAAGATCGGGCATCTGATCGGGAGAGGTAGCTGTGAACATCTGCGCTCCGGGCGTTGGTTTTTCCCAAAGCTGGCGGCTCAGGCCACGTTTTGCAACCGCACTTTTGGCGTTACGCCCAAGGCATGGCAAATGTCGCGGGTCAGTTCGGGCCTGTTAAGTGTGTAGAAATGCAGATGGTCCACACCGCCTTGCAACAGGTCATCGCAAAGCTCGGTGGCAATGGCGGTCGCAAGCAATTCTGCGGTGCCGTCACGTGTCGCATTCGTGAATGCATCGCGGATCACTTGCGGGATGTGGGTGCCGCATTGTTCAGCGAAACGTTGCGTGCCGTTCCAACTCTCGATGGGCAGAATGCCGGGAATGATTGGCGCGTCAATTCCCGCTTTCACGCAGGCATCGCGGAACCTGAAAAACGTCTCGGCCTCAAAGAAGAATTGGGTGATCGCGGATGTCGCGCCGGCGTCGATTTTGCGCTTTAGAAAGGCGATATCGGCGGCTTGATCAACAGCATCTGGATGCTTTTCGGGGTAGGCACCGACGCGTATATTGAAATCCGAGGTCTCTGCCAGCGCTTCAATCAGCGCGACAGAACTGTCGAACCCTTGCGGATGGGGCGTGAAACGGTCAGCACCCTTTGGCGCGTCGCCACGCAATGCAACGATGTCGCGCACGCCCGCCTGAGCATACCCCCGCGCTATCTCGAGGGTTTCAGCCTTGGTCGCGTCGACGCAGGTCAGGTGCGCCGCCACATTCAGCCCGCTGGTTTTGTGGATCGTCGCCACCGCCTCATGGGTCAGCTTGCGGGTTGTACCGCCAGCGCCATAGGTGACAGAGACGAAAGCCGGATCAAGCGGAGCAAGACTGTTCACGCAGTCCCATAGCCGGAAAGAGCCCTCCAATGATTTGGGGGGAAGAACTCAAAGGAAACGGACGGTGTCGACATCTTGATACCTCTTGCTTGCGTCGTCCTTGTGGCACCACTATGAAGTTGAGGCAAATTCATAAACCTCACCAAAGTAATGAGGAACGCTCACATATGCATATCGAGTTTCGGCATCTGCGCACGATCAAAGCGATACATGACACCGGTGGTTTGGTACGCGCTGCGGATCAGTTAAACATCACCCAATCTGCCCTGTCGCATCAGATCAAGGGGATTGAGGATCAGGCCGGTGTTGAGCTGTTTGTCAGACGGTCAAAGCCTTTGAAGCTGTCGGCGGCCGGCATGAAGATGTTGGCGGCGGCAGAACGAATATTGCCGCAGGTTGCGGCCCTTGAGGCCGAGTTTTCTGGATTGATCGCGGGCAGCGCTGGGCGTTTGCATATCGCTATTGAATGCCACGCCTGTTTCGAGTGGCTGTTTCCTGTGCTGGAGCAGTTCCGCAAAGCGTGGCCGGAGGTCGATGTCGATATTCGTCCAGGACTGGCCTTTGACGCACTGCCGGCGTTGCGCAAAGAGGAAGTGGATCTTGTCGTCTCCTCGGATCCAGAGGACCTGCCGGAAACCGACTTCACGCCGCTGTTTGACTATGAGCCGGTTTTTGTCGCGGCATCAACGCATCCTTTGGCGCAAAAAGACGTGATTGAGGCGGCTGATTTTCGGGGGGAAACTCTGATCACCTATCCGGTTGATCGTGCGCGGCTTGATATCTTTTCCCAACTCCTGACCCCGGCCAAGGTTGAGCCAGCTGCTGTCAGGCAGGTTGAGTTGACAGCTGTCATATTGCTGTTGGTGGCATCAAACCGCGGGGTTGCGGTGTTGCCCGATTGGGTTGTCCGGCAGGTGCGCTATAACTCCGATTACGTCACGCGCCCCTTGACCAAGGACGGCATTACCCGGCGGCTCTATGCTGCAACACGCGACGAAGATACCAGCCGGCCATATATGGCGCATCTGATCCGGCTCGCGCGGCAGGAAGCGGTCAAACTGCAGCGCGCCGATCCTGCGGCAACGGTAACTTGACGACACCGGTCTGCATCCGTCCTTCAGCAATCAGCCGCAGATAGGCTTCTTCAAACTGCATTGCTTTGCCGTAGTAGTAGCCTTGCACATAGCGGCATCCCATATCTTGAAGCATGTCGCGTTGTTGCAAGTTCTCGACGCCTTCTGCAATCAGATCGACTTGCAACCCTTTGCTGATGGTCACCAACCCTTCGATCAGGACCTTCGCAGCCGGGTCTATGCCAAGATCGCGCACAAAGCCCGTGTCGAGTTTTAACTCGTCAAATTCCAGTTCCTTGAGATGTTGAAGGGACGCATAACCGGTGCCAAAGTCGTCCAGTGAAATGCGGACACCGGCCTTGCGAAACAAAGAGATAGAGCGCCGAATAATATCGCTTGAACGGGCAATGAAAATGTCCTCTGTGATCTCAAACGTGAGATACGAGCGAAGCTCAGGGTAACGATCAATCACGGCAAAAATCTCTTTTCGCCCAACAAGTGTCGCGAGTGTGACTTCTGACATATTGATGGACACTTGCCCCGGGTCGAGACCATCATCGACCATATGCGCGAGGTCCTCCATGACATGCTGCGCCGTGTGCATCATGAACGCGCCCTGCAATGCCAATTCATTGATCATCGGCAAAAACTCTGACGGCGGAAGAATGCCGCGCGTTGGATGATGCCAACGCGAGAGTGCTTCAAAGCCTACCAATTTGCCGGTATCGATGCAGACCTTTGGCTGATAATGCGGCAATATCTGACCGCTCTCCATCGCCTTCATCAGCAACTGGCGATCCTCTAGCGTTGGCCTGACCGGGAACGCGCCCTTGTCATAGATCTTGAAAGCAACCTCGGGGTCATGTTTGGCCAGGAACATGGCCTGATCCGCACCCGAGAGCAGTTCTGCCGGTGAATTCGCGTCGGCCCCTTGTCGAGAGATCCCAATACTGATGCCGACATCAAGCTGCTTTTGATCAAAAGGGATCGTTTCGCTTAATGAATTGATGAATTTCTCTGCTAGCTGCTGCGCGTCGGACACCGACGCAATGTTTGGTGTCAGGACGGCAAATTCATCGCCACCGATCCGGGCAACATGATCGCCGTGCGTTGTCAGCGCTTTCAGACGCTCGGCAATGGCGCAAAGGACGGCATCACCGGCAACATGACCATAACTGTCATTGATGGGTTTGAACCCATCGAGATCAAGCAAGAACATCGTCACGCCCTGCTTGTTGGCATGTTGGTGCATCATGCTGAGCACAACTTCATCGAATGCACGGCGGTTCATTAACCCCGTAAGGCTGTCACTGCGAGACAAACGCTCCAGATCAGCAAGCCTTGCGTTTGCCTCCTTGCGCGCGCGCTCAAGTGCCTGATGTGTGTCTTTTTGCAGATTCATCGTATCGAACGTGTTGATCACATAAACAGTTGTCAGAATGACCGTAGCCAACCAATAAAATTGTTGTGTGTCGTATGCCGGATTTTGTGACAGGTTCCACAACATCAGAAAGATGGTGCCAAACGCGGGGGCCATCTGGCTCCAATTATAGGTGGGGAGCAGTCCGAACGTATTGCTCACGTGGACATAGACACCAAACGCCCAAAGGTACGCAGCTAAGACAAAGGGCAGTTCAGAACTTTGCGACAGGATGAGCGAGAAACTCAGAAATGGCAGCATCGCCCCCCAGTTTACGGCAAAAACGGCAATGCCGGTGGCAAGCTCGAGTTTCTTCTCAAATTGCGACGCGCGTTTGTTGAGAGGGTAAGATACGACCTCAAAAATAAAAACAACCAGACCAGCTATGGCGCCCTGAACACCAAAACCAGCAAGATGGCAGATCCCGACCATCAACAGCGCGGACGCAGAACGCTTTCGCACATCCCGGCCAGAGATATGGCCGGCGATCTGTGTTTGATGCAGGAAATGATCAATATGATGTTGCTGCATGCCGCCCCTTAGCCGTTGCGCGAGGGTATGAATGACCTCGGCAAACAACCCGTTAAAGCAGGTCCATAAAATACGTTCTTGGTTAAGGCTGTCTTGCCCCTTGTTCAGCGCACCGCTTGAGCCTATACGCCGCGCTGAAGCTGAACCAAGGATCCGTGACATGGCCGGTAGCGCAAATCTCAATGTGATGATGAAGACGGCCCGCAAGGCCGGTCGTGGCTTGCTAAAGGATTTTGGCGAGGTCGAGAACCTGCAAGTCAGCGCCAAGGGTCCGGGCGATTTTGTCAGCCGTGCCGATAAAGCGGCCGAAGCCATGATCAAAGAAGAGCTGATGCACGCGCGCCCGACTTACGGGTTTCTGGGTGAAGAGGGCAGCGAAATCGAAGGCGATGACCCGACCCGCCGCTGGATTGTTGACCCGCTCGACGGCACGACGAACTTCCTCCACGGGCTGCCGCATTGGGCGGTGTCAATCGCGTTGGAGCACAAAGGTCAGATCGTTGCCGGTGTGATCTATGACCCTGTGAAGGATGAAATGTTCTACGCGGAAAAGGGCAGTGGGGCGTGGATGAACGAAAGCCGCCTGCGCGTATCAGCACGCAGCCGTTTGATCGAAAGCATCTTTGCAACGGGCCTTCCTTTTGCTGGACGTGCCGATCTTCCCGTGGCACTGCAAGAGCTTGCCCGGCTGCTTCCTGCTTGCGCCGGTGTGCGCCGATCTCGGTGCTGCCGCCCTTGATTTGGCCTATGTCGCGGCCGGTCGGTATGACGGGTTTTGGGAACGCGGTTTGCACGCTTGGGATATCGCGGCGGGGGTTGTGATTGTTCGCGAAGCTGGCGGAATAATGGAACCGCTTGATGAAGGCGGCGACATTCTGAGTGATGGTGCCTTGATTTGTGCTAATGAGCCGATCTTTGAGGCCTTCGCCAAGGTTATCCGCAAAAGCTAGCGCCTGACCGTGGGGACGCTGCTCCGACCATAGGTCGCTTCCGGGTGTGGCGGATGGCCATGGGTTTGTCGCCAAAACAGCCCACCGCCCAGTTTCAGCCAAAGCGGTAGGGCAAAGATCAATCCAATGACAAATCCGCCGGCATGTGCCCAGTAGGCGACGCCGCCACCTGATGTGTCGACGCTAAAGCCGTTAAAGAGCTGCAGTGCGAACCATAGCCCCAGCATTATCCACGCAGGGATTGGAAAGATGCGAAAAAATACCACAAAGAAGATGAAGACATCGACTTTCGCCTTGGGGTAAAGCAGCAGATACCCACCCATCACCCCGGCAATGGCCCCAGAAGCCCCAACCGTCGGAATTGATGATTGCGGATCTGCTGCGAACTGCGCCAGTGACGCTCCGACACCGCACGCCAGATAGAACAGCAGAAAGGGGACATGCCCCATTTCATCTTCCAGGTTATCCCCAAAAATCCATAAAAACAGCATGTTCCCTGCAAGGTGCATAAACCCGCCATGCAAGAAGATTGATGTCACAAGGGCACTGTAGTTTTCACCATTCGACAGTCGGATCGGTAGTAATGCGTAGTCATAGTAGAATAGAGACAAGGCCCGCTGGTCCTGAAAGAGCGCGAGCCCCATCAAGAAAACTGCCACATTGATCCCAATAAGGCTAAGGGTGACGTAAGGCGTGCGTTCAGACGGGTTGTGGTCGCGAATAGGAAACATGGTGCGACCGTCTCTGAACGCAGACCCGTGGTCAAGTCAAAGCTGGACCCCCGACCTCTGCAAGAAGAGCCGCGTTCCCGCCGGCGGCGGTAGTGTCGATGCAAACGTGGCGTTCGTGGAGCACATGCGCTGCGTCAGGCGCACCGGCGATAAGCGCAGTGATTGGACCTTCGCGTTCGCTTAGGGCGGTGTCGATCGTGCGCGCGGTGTCTGCGTCACCCCACCAGATCACGCCGCCCAGCTTTGGGATATCGCGCACAAGTGCGGCCGGGAAATCGCCTTCGGTGCTGATGGCCACTCCACCCAGTGCCTTGACTGCCGCCATCTGGTCCTGTGCGGCCTTGGCACCCGGTCCCATGCACAAGATCGGTCCGCGGGGATGCGTGCTGTGCCGGTTCGATTCACCTGTGGGGCCGGGCAGGTCGGATGGGGCCGCGGCAGGTGGGTAAGTTGCCTCTGCGATACGTTGTTGCAAAGCTTTGACATCCGCAGCACCAGCCCAGAAGCCATCGGCATGTTGGGCGGGGTTTGCTGTAAACCTTGATAAATAGTGCGGCCCGCCAGCCTTGGGGCCGGTGCCGGACATGCCTTCGCCGCCAAAGGGCTGACTGCCCACGACGGCTCCGATCTGATCGCGGTTTACATAGATGTTGCCTGCTTGGATCCGCTCCACCACAGTCTGCACCCGGTCATCAATCCGGGTGTGCAGACCGAACGTCAGACCGTATCCCGTTGCGTTGATTGCGCCGATCACATCGTCAAGTTTGGACGCCTTAAATGTTGCAATATGCAGAACCGGCCCAAAGATCTCTTTGTCCATATCCGCAATACCGGTCACACGAATGGCTGTTGGTGCGATGAAATATCCGATCTGCGGCGATGGTGTTTCGTGAATGATCCGTCCATCGCTGCGGGCCGCGGCAATATGATCCGAGATGACCTTGTGGGCAGGAGCGTCAATCACAGGCCCAACATCTGTTGATAGCTCCCAGGGATCGCCTACATGCAGTTCGTCCATTGCACCTTTGAGCATTTCAACCAGATTCGTAGCGATATCTTCTTGAACGTAGAGACATCGCAGAGCGGAGCAACGCTGGCCGGCCGACCGGAACGCCCCGTTGATAATATCGCGTACCGCGTGCTCTGGTAGGGCCGTGCTATCAACGATCATCGCGTTCAGCCCCCCGGTTTCAGCGATCAACGGCGTGCCGGGATCGCAGTGCGCGGCCATATTCGCGCGAATTTTCAGCGCCGTTGCTGTTGAACCGGTAAATGCAACGCCGTTGACACGGCTGTCGGCGGTCAAAGCTGCACCAACGTCACCACCACCGGGCAAAAGCTGCAGCGCGCTTGTTGGTACACCGGCGGCATGAAGCAATGCGACGGCACGCATGGCAATCAAAGGGGTTTGTTCGGCAGGCTTTGCCAGAACTGCATTGCCAGCGGCGAGAGCCGCCGCAATCTGCCCGGTAAAGATGGCTAAGGGGAAGTTCCACGGGCTGATGCAGGTCCAGATACCGCGTGCCTTTCGGTCGGCGTTTGCCTGTGCCGCATAGTAGCGCAGAAAATCCACGGCCTCACGGAGTTCTGCGACAGCATCGGGCAGTGCTTTGCCTGCCTCACGGCACAGGATCGCAAAAAGCTCTTCGGCGTGGGCTTCATAGGCGTCAGCGGCAGCGTTCAGAGCAATGGTTCTTTGGGCCACATCCGCGCTCCAGGGTGAGGCCGCCTGCAATGCGGATTGGACGTCATCTGTGGTAGCGGCATTCGCATGCCCGACGATGTCGCCGGGCTTGGCGGGATTAATGATCCGCACCTGTCCGTCGCGGTTGATGTCCATGGGCGGTTGCGCTTGCCATTGCGCCCATTGAAAAGGGGCGCGACCTGTGTTGATCGCTTCAATTGTTGGTATGTGCGTGAGGTCCCAGCCCTTGGAATTGATCCGTTCTGGTTGATATAGGTTCGGACCTGTCGGCAGTTGTGGACCCTGTCCGATGCTTTCAAATGGGCAGGCTGCGACGACTTCCGGCGGCACATCCTCATCAACGATCTGATTCACGAAACTTGAGTTGGCGCCATTTTCCAACAAGCGCCGCACCAGATAGGCCAACAAATCTTCGTGTGCGCCCACCGGCGCATAGATGCGACAGCGCGTGTTTTGTTCCTGCAGAACGATTTTATGGAGCGTTTCACCCATGCCGTGCAGACGTTGGAATTCATAGTCATCCGTGTTGCGATCCAGCTGATGCGCAATATCGAGGATCGCAGCGACAGTATGGGCGTTGTGGGTGGCGAATTGCGGATAGAGCCTGTCGGTCATGCCCAAAAGCTTGCGCGCATTGCTGATGTAGCTGATGTCTGTGTGTTGCTTGGCCGTGAACACCGGGAACCCGTCAATCCCCTCAATTTGCGCGCGCTTAATTTCGGCGTCCCAATAGGCCCCCTTGACCAAACGGACCATGATCTTGCGATCAAGCCGCGCGGCGAGGTCACCAAGAAAATCAATGACCAGCGGCGCGCGTTGACCGTAAGCCTGCACAACAACGCCAAAACCATCCCAGCCCGCCAAGGCAGGTTCGGCAAGTACGGCACTGATCACATCAAGAGAGAGTGACAACCGATCTGCTTCTTCTGCATCAATGTTGAAACCCATCCCCGCCGACTTTGCCAGCATGGCAAGTGCGCGGACCCGGGGGACCAATTGCTCCATGACACGCGCTTGCTGGGCCACCTCGTAACGGGGATGCAGTGCTGACAGTTTCACCGAAATGCCGGGGTTCTCAGCAACACTTTTGTGGGTGCAATGTTCCGCAATCGCACTGATCGCGCGCGAATAGGACAGATGATAACCCTTGGCGTCCGCATCGGTGCGCGCCGCCTCACCAAGCATATCATAGCTGTAGGTAAAGCCTTTCGCCTGCATACCAGCGGCGCGTTTCATGGCTTTGCCAATGTCCTCGCCCAACACAAACTGCCGTCCCATTTCGCGCATCGCACGGGCAACGGCGTTGCGAATAACCGGCTCGCCAAGTCGCTTTACCGCGCTGCGTAGATGACGGGTGATCCCGGGTTGTTCGTCATCAAGGACACGACCGGTCAGCATAAGCGCCCATGTCGACGCGTTCACAAGCGATGATGCGGAATGTCCAAGATGCTTGCCCCAATCGGAAGGTGCGATCTTGTCTTCTATCAACTCGTCCATCGTTTCTGCATCGGGGACGCGCAACAGTGCCTCTGCCAGACACATCAATGCGATGCCTTCGTCGGTCGACAGCCCGTATTCCGCCAGAAAGACTTCCATCAGACCGGGATCCGTGCTTGTGCGAATTTGGGTGACAAGAGCCGCGGCACTGTTGGAAATGCGTGTCCGGTCTTCATCGGAAAGCTTAGCTGTGGCGATCAACGCCTGAATGGCATCAGCTTCATCCGCATACATGGTGCTATCAATCTGGTGGCGCAACGGCGTACTATAGACATGAGACATGACAGATTCCTTGGTCGCTTTCGTCAAGCATATCGAAATTATTCTAGTGATTTTGCCTGCAATGTGTCAGATACACGGGCAACTTAGCTTAATCTTGGGTGGTTTTGTGGCCGAAACGTTTTCTGATCTTGATAGGTTCGATCGTAAGATTTTAGATATTTTGACCGTCGATGGGCGTGTGAGTGTGACCGAGCTTGCGCGTCGGATCGGATTGTCGAAATCGCCGACACAGGCACGCCTCAAGAGGCTGGAGGATCAAGGCGTTATTCGTGGGTATCGTGCGTTATATGATCCCATCCGTTTAGGGCGTGATCATGTCGCTTTTGTTGAGGTGAAGTTGTCGGATACACGCGAAAGCGCGCTGGCCGCCTTTAATGCCGCCGTTTTGCGTGTTCCGGAAATTGAGCAGTGTCATTTGATCGCAGGTGCATTCGACTATCTGCTGAAAGTACGTACTGCAGGAATGATCGGCTATCGCGCTGTTTTGGCTGAAAAAATATCGACCTTACCGCACGTGGCGAACACATCGACGTATGTTGCGATGCAGGCGGTGAAGGAAGAAGGAGTTTCACCGATCTCGCCGGGAACGGGGACGTGACTTGACCGAAAGGGATGATGCCGCAAATAGTTGCTGTATGAAATGGTTCATCCCGCTCTGCCTTGCTGCATCGCCCGCCCTCGCTGATACCTGCCCACCAGTGACAGATCACAGTCAGCGTTTGGGCGAAATTGTAGGAGAACTTCGCGTGTCTCGTGGGCAAGGCGAGGCGCAGGTTCTTACCCAAGAGCTTTGGTCGCTTTGGACCGACGCGCCCGATCAGCGAGCGCAAGAGATGCTTGACGAAGGCATGTCACGCAGATCCAGTTTCGATTTTCTTGGCGCGCGCAGAGTTTTGGATCGTTTGGTCGAATACTGTCCTGACTACGCCGAAGGATACAATCAGCGTGCCTTTGCAAGCTATCTGAGCCAGGATTTTGCGTCGGCACTCACGGATTTGGATCGCGCGCTAGAGATTACGCCCAACCATATCGCCGCTTTGTCCGGCAAGGGACTGACCCTGATGGGGCTTGGCCGTAACGAGGAAGCGCAAGAAGCCCTGCGATCAGCGATCGAGATGAACCCGTGGCTGCAAGAACGTGCGCTGCTTGAGGAACCAATTGGCAGAGACATCTGATCACCGCTTGATCAGGCTGGCACAGGCGCATAGGAATGGCGCTGTGCCCGCGTGGTGGAATGGTAGACACTGGAGACTTAAAATCTCTTGGCCGCAAGGCCGTGCCGGTTCGAGTCCGGCCGCGGGCACCACTAGTCTTATACTCACGATGAATGTCGCTTCCGAGCGGCAGCCGGTACCTGTTGTTACATTGTATGAGTGACGGGCATTTCTGCGAAGGCAGCACGAATAAGCCGCATCAGCTGTTCTGAATAGTTGTGCTGCACATACCCTTTTTCGGCGATGATACCGATTGACCGCGCGGCCTCCGGCTCGGCAAAAGGGACAACACGAAACCCGTCAAACTCGGCCATTTCAATGGCAATAGAAGGCAGCAACGCAATGCCAAGTCCGGCAGAGGCAAAACTCAGCGCCGTAAAGGCGTTTTGCAACTCATAGGTGACGTTCAGTGTCAGGCCCTTGCGGTAAAGGATATCATCGATCAGCGTTCTGATCGCGGTGGACTGATCCAGCATAATGATTGGGGCATGCAGGATGTCATGAAACCGGATCATCTTCTTGCCTTTGTCGTATTCGGGCGGAATGCAAGCCAAAAGCGGTTCATCGGCAAGTTTTTCGAACGTGAATGTTTTTAGGTCTGATACCGTTGGGCCGACATAGAACTCTGCAACTTGTCGTTCCAAAATCTCTAATGCGGCAGCCGGTGGCGCTTCGATCAGCCGGACGCTGCTATCGGGAAAGCGACGCCGGAATGTGGTCAGAACACTGCCCACGCGCTTGGGGGCAAGTGTCGCCGCACAGGCAATGGTCACAGTCGATTGTCGCATCGCCGCGATGTCTGACAATGATCTGAACCCATCGTCGATATCGCGCATCGCCCGTTCCGTCTTTTCGAACAAGAGTTGCCCATTGGGGGTCAGCGCCACGTTCTTTGATCGCCGCACAAATAGCCGCATCCCGACTTGATCCTCGAGTTCTTTGATCTGCATGCTGATTGCCGAGGTGGAACGGCGGGCCGCCTCCGCTGCGCGCCTGAAACTCCCGAGTTTGGCGACCAGCAAAAATGATTGCAGCAACTTGAGGTTGATATCGGACATGCGCTTCTTCGAAATTCGGTCTGCACGTTACCTTCGTCGCTATTTTCTTAACATACAATAAGATTTTCTAAACAAAATGACGCGAAATCCTGCTTACAGAATGAAAAAAGTCGTCAATAGTGGTGGTCCGTAGCGAGAGGGGAGAGCAGTCGCTGGTTTGAAAGCCCGTGGTGTTGGGAGGCACTTTGGCGCTTTTGTCCGAACCTTTGACGCAGATCAAGAAGCGGCTTTCCTGTTTCAGATAGCCAGAGGCCCAGTGCCTCGGGCAGAGATGAGCCGGCGTCGTGGTCATACGTCGGCGATATTTAAACTGACCAACACGTCTCCACACTGGGACGATATTCTGGGAGGAATACGATGAAAAAGAAAGCAATCGCAGCTGGTGTTGCCGCCGTCATGGCAACAGGTGGTGCCGCACAGGCGCAAGAAGTCATCGAAATGACGTCTGCATTTTCGCGGAATTTGCCGATCCTTGGCACTGCTGGCGTGGATTTTGTTGATAAGATCAACAGCATCTCTACCGAAGTCGAGTTCGAGCATTTTGATCCCGGCGAACTGGTGCCAACGCTCGAAGCGCTTGATGCTGTGTCAGGTGGTTCTGTTGATGCGGCCTATACGACGGCTGGTTATTGGCAGGGTAAGATCACATCTGCGTCGCTCTTCGCTGCTGTGCCATTCGGCCCGGAAGCCGGTGAATTCCTTGCATGGATGCTCTATGACGATGGTGCCGAGCTGTTCCAGCGCATGTATGATGAGAACGGCTATAACGTGAAGGTTCTGCCTTGCGGCATTATCGCGCCGGAAACATCCGGGTGGTTCAAAGAGCCGATCAACAGCGTGGCTGACCTGGAAGGCCTGAACATGCGCTTCTTCGGTCTGGGCGCGGAAGTCATGCAGCGTCTGGGTGTATCCACATCTTTGCTTGCCGCTGGTGATATCTTCCCAGCACTTGAACGTGGCGCGATTGATGCGACAGAATTCTCCATGCCGTTGATTGACCAGCGCTTGGGTTTCTACAACATCGCATCCAACAACTACTTCCCTGGCTGGCACCAGCCCGCGACAATGTTTGAACTTTTGATCAACAAAGATCGTTGGGATGACTTGGATGAGATGTCTCAGAAGCAAATCGAAGTTGCTTGCTTGGCCAACATCACAACCAACTATGCGGAAGGTGAAGCCAAGAACTTTGCAGCCATGGTGGCCAACGTCGAAGAGAACGGCGTGACCATTCGCCAGTGGCCAACCGAGATGCTGGATACGTTTGAATCCACTTGGAACGAAGTCGCAGCAGAACTGGCCGCAGAAGACGAGTACTTCAAGCTGGTATGGGACGATCTGCAGGAGTTCCGCGCAGGTTACAAAACTTGGGTGAACAACATCTACCTGCCACGTCCACGGGACTAATCCAGACGTGAGTTCAAAGATATACAAAGGGGCGGGCACCCATGCCCGGCCCTTTGTCTGCGAACAAGCAGGACAAAGTGAAGGGACACCGGGTTATGGAATCGCCAGAAGAACTAGTTGCCGTATCAGATCCCGGTGAGGTGGGACGCGAAGAGCACAATCGCGGGGACAGATTTATTGTCTTTATGTCGAATATCGCGGCTTGGCTGTTCCCTATTCTGATGCTGGCGATCACTGCGCAGGTGATCCTACGCAATTCCGGCATGAACCAAGCTTGGCTAGATGATCTTCAATGGTGGCTCTATGGCGCCGCGGTATTGGTGGGCGTCGGATATGCCGTGACCACGGATAGCCATGTGCGTGTCGATATCCTTTATGATGGGTTCCCCGAAGAAAAGAAGACGCGGATCAATCTATTCGCGATCGGGTGGCTGTTTCTGCCGTTTATTATTCTGTCGTGGGATGTGACCTATGACTATGCACTCAGTTCCATCCGTGCCAACGAAGGGTCTGACAGCCCCAACGGTCTCCATAATCTGTGGATACTCAAGGTCTTCATGAATGTCGCTTTTATCTTTATCGGCGTGGCCTGCTGGTCTGCGGTTGTGCGCAATCTGGCAAGGCTCCATCCGCCAAAACTCTGGCGTCAATTGTGGGCCGCCTTTCCAGCAACATTTTTGATGGTCAATCTTTCTATCTATTATGGACTGTTCATCATTCTGTCGCTGCTTGCTGCTGAAGGAACGACAAGCCGTGATATCACCCGTGGTCCGGCCTTTGGTGAGCTTGAGTTTGGAAACTATGAAATTACCTACACCGTTCTTGCGGCCTTAATCATCACACCGGTTCTTATCCTTGTCCTCCGCGCCATGGATCCGTCACGCAAGTCGGGGGCTTAATCCATGCTGTCATTTATCGGACAATTCCTGACCCTCAATGAGGTTGCCGTCATCGTCATGTTCCTGACGTTCATCTGGATGCTGTTCCGCGGCATCCCGGTGGCGATGGCACTTGTGGGCGTCAGCCTCGTTTTTGTCGTGATCGCCGAGGTGTTCCTTGACCCCTATCGTAGCTACTTTCGCGATATTATCGAATTTGATCGCACCGGCATCGACTATCAACGCCTGGGTGCACTGTCGGGCCGTATCTTTGGCAGTACCGTCAAAAACCCGGTTCTTGTTGCCCTGCCGATGTTTATCTTTATGGGCCTGATGCTGGATCAATCTGGTGTGGCGCAACGCATGATGCGGTCGATGCAAAAGCTGTTTGGCAGCTTGCGCGGCGGTCTGTCTCTAACGGTCCTGCTGATCGGGATCATCCTTGCCGCTTCAACTGGCGTTATCGGTGCATCTGTGACCCTGTTGGGCGTGATGGCCTTGCCTGCGATGATGGCGCAGGATTACTCCAAACCGATCGCCACGGGCACCATCGCCTCTGCCGGGACATTGGGTATCCTGATCCCCCCGTCGATCATGCTGGTGATCATGTCGGACCAGCTGGCGATCAGCCTTGGCGATCTGTTCATGGGGGCTCTGTTCCCCGGTCTGATCCTGGGTGCGCTTTATATCACCTTCATCGTGATCTACGGCCTGATCAAACCTGACGCGATGCCCGTACCCGCAAAGACAGAAGAGGTCGGTTGGCCAGTCGTCAAAGAGGTACTGCTGGCAGTCATCCCGCCGATGATCCTGATCCTTTTGGTGCTAGGGTCGATCTTTGCGGGTATCGCTACCCCAACCGAAGCCTCTGGTTTGGGTGCTTTGGGGGCCACGATGTTGGCGCTGGCCAATGGGCGCTTGAACATGAAAGTTCTGCGTGAAGTCAGCCGTTCAACCCTGAACACCTCGGGTTATATCGTGGGTATCTTTTTGGCCGCGAACTTCTTTGCCTTCATCCTGCGCCGCTATGGTGGGGATGAGATTATCGAAGGGTTGGTGCTATCTGTGTTTGAGGACCCTTATGCCATCATCCTGTTCATCCTGTTTATCGTTTTCCTGTTGGGCTTCCTGCTGGACTGGATCGAGATCACGATCATTATCATGCCACTGATGTTGCCCATCATTCAGGGGTTAGGGATCGAAGGGGATATTCCTGATTTTGGTCAGGTCGCAGCACCCGTGATTACCTGGTTCGCGATCCTTGTGGCGGTAACGTTACAAACGTCGTTCCTGACCCCGCCGGTTGGCTTTGCGCTGTTCTACCTCAAAGGTGTCTGCCCTCCGGGTGTCACCATCGGCGATATCTACAAAGGGGTGATCCCGTTTGTATTGCTGCAGATCTTGGGCTTATTCATCGTGTTCGAGTTCCCGTGGCTGGTCACATGGCTGCCCTCGGTCGCTTACGGTAATTGACGCCGACGATGTCAATTAGGCCGCTGAACATTGACCCAAGCAACTGCTTCATCGCGGGTGCTTGGGTCGCTCCGCTTTCGGGCGACAGCCTTCCTTTGATCAACCCATCTGATGGCAGCACCCTGTGCCAGATTGCACGCGGGCAGGCGGCCGATATTGACGCCGCTGTTGTGGCCGCGGATGCGGCCTTGTCCGGCGCATGGGGCAAAGCAACTGCGGCCGAGCGCGGGCGCATCTTGGTCAAGATCGGGCGCGCGGTCTTGGAGCATGTCGAAGAGCTGGCACAGCTTGAGGCGATGGATGTCGGAAAGCCCCTCAAGCAAGCCCGTGCAGATGTGCTGGCATTGGCTCGCTATTTGGAATTCTACGGCGGTGCCGCCGACAAGGTGCATGGCGAAACGATCCCCTATCTTGATGGCTACACCGTCTACACCCTGCGTGAACCGCATGGGGTCACCGGGCATATCATCCCATGGAATTACCCGATGCAAATCATCGGGCGGTCCGTTGGGGCGGCTTTGGCCATGGGCAACGCCTGCGTGCTGAAACCGGCCGAGGAGGCGTGCCTGACAGCGCTCGCCTTCGCTGAAATCGCGCGGCAAGCGGGGCTGCCGGATGGTGCGCTGAATGTCGTGCCGGGGCTGGGGGCCGAGGCGGGGGCGGCGCTATCTGCCCACAAAGGCGTACACCACATTTCATTCACCGGATCGGTCGGTGTGGGCAAACTGATCCAGCAGACGGCGGGTGCGAATGTTGTGCCGGTGACGTTGGAATTAGGGGGCAAGTCGCCTCAAGTCGTATTTGATGACGCCAATATCGAAGCGGCGCTGCCGTTCCTTGTGAACGCAGGGATTCAGAATGCAGGACAGACCTGTTCGGCCTCGTCGCGGATATTGGTGCAACAGGGCGTTTATGATCAGGTTGTTGCAGCGATGGCCGCGCGTTACACAGCGTTGCGCACAGGGCCTGCGATGGTGGACTTGGATGTCGGGCCTTTGGTGTCTCTCCGCCAGAAGGAAATCGTGGAAGGCTTCCTTGCCAAAGGCGCTGATCTGAGGATCGCCGCCCAAGGTCGGATTGTTGACGATGCACCCGAGGGTGGCGCCTATGTTGCGCCAACTTTATTTGCCGATGTCCCGCCGGACCACACGCTAGCTCAGGATGAAATCTTCGGCCCTGTTCAGGTGATCATCCCTTTTGAGGACGAAGCTGAAGCGATTGCTATCGCGAACGGCACCGACTTTGGCCTTGTCGCATCCTGCTGGTCAGAAAACGGCGCGCGGCAGATGCGGATGGCGCGTGCGTTGCGGGCGGGGCAGGTGTTTATCAACAACTACGGTGCAGGTGGCGGGGTCGAGCTGCCCTTTGGCGGCACGGGCCTGTCAGGCCATGGTCGCGAAAAAGGGTTCGAAGCGCTATATGGCTTTTCTGTCCTCAAAACGGTTGCCGCGCTCCACCGGTAGTCGGCGAATGGGTCGTTTGTGGGCGGCGTATATCTGATCATCAGAAAAATTTTGCTGAAAAATGTGCCGCATTATAGCTGGAACCGTTGGCTTTCGTCATCACGACAACGGTTTGCCAATCCAGAATGGAACCGCATCCCCAAATAGTCGACGTTGGTGATTAACGTTATGACTTTGTTTACAAAGTCTCGATACAAGTTTCGCAGCAGCGGTGGTCGCTGTGTGCATGAAGACTTTGTCGGGGTGCCTTCTCTCAGGATAAATATCCTGATGAAGCTGCCAATTTTTGAGGCAGAGGGCGGATTTGAGACGTCACATTCTGGCTGAATCCAACAAATTCTTTGCACATTTCGGCCACATTTGCTAAAAACAGGTGTGTTGTTAATCTTTGGTGAAGACAATGTTGCGTTATGATTTCGAGATGTTTTCTGCTAACGGGTCGCATGGTTCTGGATATGGTGACACGGCCTCCTCTGGAAATCATGGTGACGTCAGACCAAACACGGTCATGGCCGTTTTTCGCGATCAGCAAACCGCTGATGCTGTGACATCCTCTCCACCAATTGTACGTCTGTTCCTGGAAGAAGCTGGGTTTGGGTTGAGCGCGGCGGACGTTGAGAAAGCGGATGTTGACGCCCCGGATACTGAACACAAAATGCGGCGAACATTGGTTGAGCAGGTGACGCTGGCGCTGTCAAATCGCGCACTCAAAAAGGCACTGGCGCGTGCGGCGAAAGACAGTGAATTTGATGTGGCGGCATTCATTGCTGCAGTCGTGTCCAAGGAGCCCGCAGAAAAGCGCTATAATGCTGAAGAAATTCGGCAAAACAGCCCTGTAACACCGCGCCGACCGTACCAACTGCGCGGCAAAGGCCTCAAAAGCCGCCTACGCCCTTGCTAAAAACGCGATCAAGCGAGCTTTTCAAGGTGACCTAGACTGCTGAACGACCTGTCGATGGTACGCCACTTCGCAATTTTCCAAAACCGCATGGCAAGCCGCGGCCTGATGATCGACGCTCCCCCACGGTGTTGTCGCCAATCTATGGTTACGTTGGTGATATGCTGGCGAGGACCATGGCGCGCGTCAGGTATTCTGCTGCCGTTGGTGCCTGTTGAGAGAGAAAAGCATTTTTCCTGAACACTTCTGAAGCTTGGCGATCAGAACGGCGAAAAAACACCGATGTTTGATAGCGCGCGCCCCAAAGGCGTGCGGTAGCGCGAAGTTAAGAAGGGTGCGCAATGACAACCCGGACCGCCTGATCGGGCGCAACAAGGGTACGGCGAACTCAAAACTGTCGCTGTCAGGGTTGCGCGATGTCGGTCTTTGCGGATCGTCGCCATGGCGGATGAGCGCAGCGACCACCTCAATATACGCGATTTTTTTTGCGCGAGATGCCCGCCGCAAACACATGCTGGCGGATTAATTGAAAACAAAAAGATGACGCGAAGTGTCCCATCGTGCGAACGGCGCAGTGTCGACAAACGACTTTCGACGAACGAAGCGAAGTGGGCGATTTACGTATAGGCAAGGACGCAACGAGGGGCGGAGGCATAGCTGGCATCGCGCGGAATCTGCTTTCAAATGGTTGTGGGGCCAAACGGTTCCTCCGGCACGTGCGTTTGGCTTGCGAGGAGCTAGAGGCAGCCTACTGACCGAGAACCCAATCCGCCAGATCGCGGCGTTTCGGGTCCTAGAGAAAGAAGTACAGGTGAGCATGCGGCAAGGCAGCGCGGCCAAAGCCGATCTTTAATTGTCAGTCTTTGGCCTTCGCATGCAACCAACCATACCTGATCCCGGCGCTGACCATCAAATGCTCCACCGGAATACAAGAAGGCGCCATTTACAGGAATGATTGCACATTCACTCCAAAAGTAATCACGCCAATGATCTCTGAGCTGTTAGGGGCCCGCACAGACATGTTTACCTGTGCCTGATATGATTGGGTTGTCGTATCCCACTCGACTTCGCTGATGAAGACATCACTATTCTCACCAACGGTTTTCTCCCATTTTTCTTCGTCACCTTGCCAATAATCGGTGGTGACATGACCTTGCGCCACGTTGAGTCCCTTGGCATCGAACGAAAATACTTCCGTCACTGTGCCACCGGATTCACCCATCCGCATGCGCAACCAATCAGAGAGTTCTGAATTGACCAGGCTTTCCACCCATGGGCGATCGCCCTCAAGTTTCGCCTCTGCCCGCCAGGTTTCATCGAGCTGAATAATTTCTTCTTCTGTCAGCTCAGAATATTCAGCGTTTTGGGCGATCATACGTGCGACAAGCGGAGCGTGCTGCGTCCACGAACGCAGTTCTCGTTCAGCATAGGCCAAAACGGGCGCGTAATAGAGTTCTTCCTGTCCTGGGGCAGCAATCATATAAAGAGTAACGAGGTTATCCATGTAACCCGCCATGATCTTGTTCTTGTTGGTCTGATCCAGTGTAATTTCTTCCGCACTATTGGTGGATGACGTCAACAACGACACGTCCAGCATATCAGTGTCCCACAATGTGCGCGATTGCTGTGCCATATCAGCGACCAGATCGTTGGGAGGCGCAATAATGCCAAGATTGTCAGCACCATTTTCAAGTGCGGATAGCGAATTTTCAAAGAGCCCAATTGATGTTTCGACATCCGATATTGAGCCGAAGGCATCTTGATCGCTCATAACGCCGCAGATCTCTTTGGAAATCTGGTGTACAATCTTGCGTTGGCGGTTTGCAATGTTGATGGTGAAGCCATTCGCAGACAGCAATTCAGCAGGATTGGTATATTGCGCGATAAATTCTGATGCGAGTTGCTCAGTGGCTTCCTCTTGCAGCGACATATTCGATGCCAGACGCACAACTTGCTCGGCTGCATCGGTCCCTGCAATGATACTTTCAGCACTCTGCTTCGACACTGCCCAGATGACATCCAGTTCATCAAGACCTCGCAAAATCCGGCTATTGGTCTCGGCGTTTGGTATGGCAAACAATGGGTTACCATCACGCAAGGCGCGTGTGATACCGTCGAACTCGTCAATGATCTTGACCAGTTCCTGCGCCGAGGCCTCAACACTATATCCTGCGTTATATCTACAGGCCGCCGCAGCGAGTTCTTGGGTAAGTGTCCGCAGCTCCCCGGAAAGGTTAATTCGTGCAGAACTACCATCAAAACCGGCGATGGTGCCTGTGTCGGCCGTGGCCTGTGAAACAGCGGCTTGCGGAAAAGCCAGTGCAAGCGCGGTGACGATTGCCATGCGCGATGTCGTTCGCAGACTTCCGTTATCCACTGACTTTGCGGCAGAGAGCGGCGTATTACCCAGCATATCTTGGATTTTTGATACCAACTTGATCATGGAATGTTCCTCAATTCGTTTCGTCGTTTAGAACCGGGTGTATCAGAAATCTGACTCTACCCGGCACAGTGTCAGGATGTCAGAGCCACTATTCCGGAACTTTGATCCATGCCTCCACACGACGATTGATCGCCCGACCGGCTTCGTTGGTATTACAGGAAACAGGTGACATTTCACCAAAACCTTTCACAACAAAGTTCACATTCTCAAGGCTATCCCCGATTGCATTTTGCACTTCGACGGCCACTTGTTCCGCACGATCAAAAGACAGTGCAAGATTGTTACTAAACGGGCCAACACTGTCTGTGAACCCGACTATCGCAACCTCTGTTCCGGCTGGATAGTTTTGCAGGTGACTCACAAGGCGCCCGACGTCGTTCTGCGCTTTCTGGTCGAGCTGGCTTGACGCGGTTGGAAAGCGGATTGTGGTCGACAGGCGGTCCCATTCCGCCATCTCCGTCATCAAGTTGCTCATGTTGCGAATTTCGAAGTCGTCGCTGCTTGCCGCGATGTTATTTTGCAGCCGCTCGATCAGGAAATCCTGCGCTTGGCTCTCGATACCAAGATCGATAAATCCGGCCTTAGCGATAACGCCGTCAGCGAGTTCCGACTGCGCGAAGTTCAGGATGTCGACGGCTTCATCCGACACGGTGTCGTCGCGACTATAGAGATACAGGCGACGGCTCATTGGATACTCTTCGGCCTTTGCGCTAAAGCGCGTAGGTGCGATCTCCATGCCACATTCGTTTGCGATATTGAGGGCTTTGGCTCCACGCTGGAATGCAAAACCGACAAAGCCAATAGCGTTCGGATCACGATTGACGAGTGCGGCCATTTCGTCATCATCACCTGCTATGGACAGGCCGCCCGCAAAATTGAGACCTTGGTCGGCCGAGAGTGTCCGCTCAAAGATCGCGCGTGATGCTGATCCCTCATCATACAAAAGCGCGTTGATTGGGCTGTCAGGGCCACCAAGTTGCTGCCAGTTCGTGATGCGACCGGCGTAAATATCGGCAATATCGGCAATGCTCAGAACCGACAGCGGGTTGTCTGGGTGAACGATGACGACAAGGCTGTCGACAGCAACAACGCGCTCGCTTTCTGGACTAACCATGTTGCCAGCGCCTGCTGCGCGCAGCGCTTTGGCTTCATCGCGGGTAATCCGCCGGGAAGAGAGGGCGATATCGGCCGTTTTGTCGCGAAGGGCTTCAAACGCTTCGCTCGAAGAATTGGAAACGATCAGATAGCTAGAAAGATCTTCACCAAATCCTGAGTCTGCAACAGTTTCGACATAGGTTTGACCCGCTACGGATCCGTTCCGCGTGCTTGCTTCGGCGCCGAGCGTATTTGCATAACCTTGGAACACCAACGGCATCAGGCCTTGGGCCAGCGTGTCGGAGCCGGCAAGTGTTACTGCTGCATTGATTTTGTCAATTTCTGGACATGCTTCTCCGCGACAGACCATTCGAGATGCGGAAACGCGTAACTCGCCAATCTTCAGTTTGATCTTATTTGCGTTTTTATACGTTAAAAACCAATATGGATTCAAAAATGGCTAAACTTTGCTCAAAAAATAGTCTTTTGGTGTTGCAATAGTCTATTGGACTACCTGTCCTGATCTCTGGTTTCGCGAGGTCGAGGCGCGACAGAACACTTCTAACTTGTTGAGGTTTTTGAACTTTCCGCTCGTGACTTGACCGTGGTGCTGGGACGGGCAACGCAGAAAACACGACCACCAAGATGAAGCCTCAGCACCGCATGTAAGGTGAAATTTCCGTCGGTGCCTTGGAAGCTCAATAGGATGATGATCAAGCTTGCGATGCTGTTTGACGCGTATTTCAACCGAATCAAGCTGGGTGCGTTACAGTTCGTTCTGGGCTGGCATGCATTCGCAATGCCAAGCTACGTATTCGGCCCGCCATTTGCCAAGCTTTCAGAGTAATGTCCATGGGATTGGTCCTGTTGCAAATGTTGGGGGTAGCGCCTCGGCAGACGTGCCGAGGCGCATTGTTTTAGCGGTTGTAAATCGCCGTGATGGTTGACGAGGCCAAGCTATTCGCGTTCACCATAAAGCCCGCCAGTGCGTTGCTGACCGAATTGTCAATCTCAAGCTTGGTGCCCAAAGCATGCACGGTGAACTGGTAGCGGTGAACTTCACCGGGAGGAGGACATGCGCCACCGAAGCCTTCCGCGCCGTAGTCATTGGTCAGTTGCACGCCGTTCACTTCTCCCCCACCGGGCAGCGACGTCACATCCGCAGGAATGTTGAAGGCGAACCAGTGCCACCAGCCGGAACCGGTTGGTGCGTCGGGGTCGTAGACGGTGACGGCGAAGCTTTCGGTGCCTTCAGGCGCGCCGGACCATTCCAGTGTAGGAGCTGTGTTACCACCTTCGCAGCCGAAGCCTTGAAAGACGAAATCAGAGCTCAGCTGCTGACCTTCAGCGATATCTGGGCTGGTCAGTGTGAAACCATCAGCCATGGCTGGTGCGGCCAGTGTCGATGCCAGTGCGGCGGCGAGGAAAACGTTACGTGTCATTGGGATAATCCTTTCTGGGATTGTTTGTTGTTGATGAGACTAACTTAGCCATCACAACGCGGTGCCGCTTCCGGCTCCCAATCAAGAATTATCGGATTTCGATCAATCTGCCGCCAAACGAATGTCTTTTGGCTTAATCCCGAACCTTTTGCGGAATGCGTCAGAAAAATGCGACGGTGTTTTGAACCCGCAATCGAGTGCTATTTCCGAGACTTGGGCATCGGACGTTTGCAACAGGCTGAGCCCATGTTCCAATCGCGTGTGCAGCAAGATCTTGGCAAAACCTTGCCCGCTTTTGGAGAGCCAGCGGCGCATCGTCGCTTCGCTCATGGCGAAATGTTCGGCGACTTCTTCCGCCATCCAAGAATGGCTTAAGTCAGACTCGATCAGGCTGCGCACTTGGCTGATCGGGTCGTCTTCGACGTGTGTTGGCAATTGAAAGCCCTGTTCGCGCAGCCATAAAAGTGGTTCCAACAACCGGTGATCCCGGATGGTGACCGGTAAGGCGTTGTTGTCCAAAGTGTCTTGGATCAGGCCTAGAATATCAGACGGGTTGTGTTCAGCCGCGCGGACGATCTGCACGCCATGTGCGGCGTCCGATTTCGGCAAATCAGAGAACACCGCATTGATCAGATCGTGTGAGTAACTGACGCCCAGCGCGCGATAGTCGCCTTCCATCACCGGGCGGTTTTCCATCGTCACCATGGACCCCGGCGGGAAGATCATCAGATCGCCTTCTTCGCCCAACATCTCGCCTTGCGACGGGGTCAGCACATATTTGCTGCCGCGTCTGATGAAGAAGAAAAACGTGAGGCGAAAGTAGAGTTCCGTGAACGTGGCCGTAGTCGCCTGCGTGATGGGGTAGATCGAAACTTTGCTGTCCACGGTACGTCCTTGGGTGTTGGTGTGCAGCGTTATAGAGGCTGCACCCTCGCGACGGAAACAGATTTCACCGCGCGTTTCCCAGACATCATAAGCTCAGTCAATGCGCAATCATAACATGCCGCACCGCAGTATAATCCTCCAATGCATACATTGACATGTCTTTGCCATAGCCAGATTGCTTTAGGCCACCGTGTGGCATCTCATTGACCAGCATGAAGTGTGTGTTCACCCAAGTGCAGCCGTATTGCAGTGCTGCGGAAGCGTCCATCGCCTTACCTATATCACTTGTCCAGACGGACGACGCGAGGCCGTAGGGGCTGTCATTTGCCCAATCTATGACCGGGTCATCGTCAGTGAACCGTGTGACGGACACAACTGGGCCAAAGACCTCGCGTTGCACGATCTCGTCGTTTTGTTGCGCTCCTGCAATCACGGTGGGGCTATAGTAGAACCCAGACCCATCCACTGATTTGCCGCCAGTTGCGATTTCGATGTGTGATTGTTCCGATGCGCGTTCCACAAAGCTGGCAACGCGGTCCCGCTGACGCAATGATATCAATGGTGGAATTTCGTTCACGGTGTCATCGGCGTTGTTGTAGATGATACTTGCAGCGGCAGAACTGAGGTCTGCAACGAAGTTATCATAGATGCTGGCATGGGCGTAGACGCGGCAGGCAGCTGTGCAGTCTTGCCCCGCATTGTAATAGCCGAAAGCCTTCAATCCGTCGACCGTGCGTGCAAGATCTGCATCCCCATAGACAATGACGGGTGCCTTCCCGCCCAGTTCCAAATGCGTGCGCTTTACGGTTTTGGAGGCAGCAACAAGAACCTTCTTGCCCGTTGCCACATCGCCAGTGATCGAGATCATGTCAACGTCTGGATGGTTCACCAGCGTATTTCCAACAGAGCTACCTTGCCCTGTGATAACATTCACCACGCCTTCGGGCAGAATGTCGGACAGTATCTTGCCAAAGGCCAAGGCGGTCAGCGGTGTTTGCTCGGATGGCTTCAGGACGACTGTGTTGCCACCTGCCAGTGCTGGCGCGAGTTTCCATGCCATCATCATGATGGGGTAATTCCACGGTGCAATCGAGGCCACGACACCAATGGGATCCCGCCGGATCATGGAGGTATGCCCTTCCATATAGGCGCCTGCGACCGGCCCGTGCATGTTCCGCACCGCCCCCGCGAAATAGCGAAAGCAGTCGGCAACCGCGGGGATTTCCTCGCCCCGCACCTCATTGATCGGCTTGCCACAATTCAGCGCTTCCAAGGCGGCAAGGTTGTCGAGATCTGCCTCAACCGCATCGGCGACTTTGAGCAGGAGCGTCGCGCGATCTGCGGGCGTGGTCTTGGCCCAGCCTGGGAATGCAGCGCGGGCCGCGGCAACAGCCCGGTCGATCTGGTCTGGGCTTGCCTCGGGCATTTTGACGATCACCTCGCCGGTGCGCGGGTTCAATACGGTTTCTTCGTTCTCGGTCCCCGCCTCGAAGGCGCTTCCGATCAGCATTTTGGTTTCCATAAGAGATCTCCCTTTTTATTTGCCCTGACCCGCGACCGTCTCGGTTCCACGGGTCAAATAGTAAGCGCCGAGGATCGGCAGGAACGTAACAAGCACGACGACCATGGCCACGACGTTGGTGACGGGACGCTGGCGCGGCCGCACCAACTCTTCCAACATCCAGATGGGTAGGGTCTGTTGCTGCCCGGCGGTAAATGTTGTGACAATGACCTCGTCAAAGCTAAGCGCGAAGGCGAGCATACCCCCCGCCAGAATAGCCGTTGCCATATTTGGCAAGATGATAAAGCGCAGGGTCTGCCAATAGGTTGCGCCCAAATCCATGGAGGCCTCGATCAAGCTGCTGGAGGTTCGCCGAAAACGTGCGACAGCGTTGTTGTAGACCACCACGATGCAGAATGTTGCGTGACCAAGGATGATGGTCCACGTGCTGAATGGAATGTCTGCGATGTTGAAGGCTGATCGCAGTGAGATACCGGTAATGATCCCTGGCAGTGCAATAGGTAGGATCACCAACAATGAAATGGTTTCGCGCCCAAAGAACTTTGACCGCGCGACGGCAGCTGCGCAGAGCGTCCCAAGAATGATCGCAATGAGTGTCGAGATGCTGGCAACCCGCAGCGACAGGCTAAGTGCCTGCCATACATCCGGGCGGTTCCAGGTCACCTCGAACCATTGCAGGGTCAGGCCAGGTGGCGGCCATTGATAACTTTTGTCCTCGGTCGTGAAGGCGTAGACAAAGATCAGCAGGATCGGCAGATGCAGGAACAACAGCCCGCCGACTGCTGCGATTTTCAACCCAAGAGAGGCTTTAGAGTGCATCGAAGGCCCCCGCGCGTTTGGCTAAGGTCAGATAGATGCCCATGACAACGATGGGGACGACGGCAAATGCCGCTGCCAGAGGGATGTTGCCGGCGGTGCCTTGAAACTGATAGACGGCCTGTCCGATCATGCGCGCCGACGTGCCGACGATTTGTGGGATGATGTAATCCCCCATGGTAAGGCTGAAGGTAAAGATCGACCCTGCGATGATCCCCGGCAAAGCCAGCGGTAGGATCACGTGGCGTAGTGTCTGGCCGGGCTTTGCCCCCAAATCTCCAGAAGCCTCGAGCATCGACGGCGGTACCCGTTCAAGAGATGCCTGAATTGGCAAGATCATGAATGGCAACCATACATAGAGAAACACAAGAAAAGTTCCGGTCCAGCTCACTGACAAGGAATTGCCGCCGATCCCGGGGATGGACAGATAGGCCTCTAGCACCCACGAAAGGTGCAATGTTTCGAAAAGCCAGTTTAGGATGCCTTCTTTGGCAAGGATCAACTTCCATGAATAGACCTTGACCAGATAGCTTGACCATAGCGGCAGCATGACGCCCAGATAGAAAACGGCCTTCCATTTTCCTCGCGCATAGCGCGCCGCATAGTAAGCGATGGGAAAGGCCACGATCGCGGCACCTATCGTGACAGCGGATGCCATTGCGATCGTGCGTACAAGAATATCAAAGTTCGAGGCGCGGAAGAGTTCACCGTAGGTTTTTAAGGTGAATTCGTAGTTGATGAGGCCTGAGAACTCATCAATCGAGAAGAAACTCTGTGCCAGCAGCGCGAAAAGCGACCCAATGTACACGATCCCAAGCCATAGCAATGGGGGCGTGACCAGCAGTAAGAGTAGCAAGTTAGGGCGTCGCCACAGCGCATCCGACAGGGGGGAACCTTTTGCCCTATCCATGTGTGCCGTCCATTAAATGCAACGCACCGGCTGCCCAACCCATTTGAACCGCCTCACCAACGCCGGGGACAGCACCCCCTTTGGGGATCAGCACTTTTATGATCTGCTGATTGCAACGCACCTCAATCCGCGTCGCGGATCCAAGGAAAGCTTGTGCTTCCACCACGCCATCAAGCGGGCCCGACCCCAGTGTGATGGCTTCTGGACGCAAGCTGGCCGCAGCGCGCGTTCCGGTAACAGTATGTACGATGTCGGCGGGAAGCACATTCGATGCGCCTACAAAGTCTGCGACGAAGGGCGTCTGCGGTCTGTCATAGACATCTTCGGGGCTGCCAACTTGCTGTATCTGGCCATCGTTGAATACCGCGACGCGATCCGCCATAGAAAGCGCTTCGCCTTGATCGTGAGTGACAAAAACGAACGCAATGCCAAGGCGTCGTTGCAAGGACTTCAGCTCTCCTTGCATCTGCTCGCGCAACTTGAGATCCAAAGCGCCGAGTGGTTCGTCCAAGAGCAGCACTTTAGGTTTCATGACCAAGGCCCGCGCCAAGGCGACGCGCTGTCGCTGCCCCCCAGACAATTCCGACGGCTTGCGATCACCAAAGCCTTCCAGCGCGACCAATGCGAGCCCTTCATCGGCTGCGGCCCGACGGGTAGACTTGCCATCGCCGCGCACCATCAACCCGTACGCCACGTTGTCACGCACGTTTAAATGCGGGAACAAGGCGTAGTCTTGAAACACGGTGTTCACTGGGCGGCGATAGGGTGGGACTTGTGTGGCATCTTCGCTGAAAATCGAAATGGAACCAGCACTGGGCCGCTCAAAACCGGCAATCAGTCGCAGGCAGGTTGTTTTGCCTGACCCTGACGGGCCAAGCAGGGCAAAGAATTCGCCCTCCGCGATCTCAAGGTCCACCCTATCGACTGCGCGCACGTCTCCGAAGTGGCGCGAAACGCCCGAAAATTTAATTGCTGCTGTCATATCTCGCCCGATGCCCTGCACAGTGGTTGCTCCACCATGCAGGAAAAGTTCAGTTACCGTCCACCAATCACACCGATGTAGTCAGAGACCCATCGGTAGTAAGGCACACATTCGCCCTGGCTTTCGCATTGGGTGACGGGTGTGGTCCAGAAACTTACCTGCGCAAAGTTGTCAAAGCCGTTGGCTGTGCAACCTTCTGCCGTTTGCATTCCGCGCCCGTCCGTACAGGCTGCTGGCACCGCAGGATTGGCACCAAACCAGACCGAAAGGTCAGACATCAAGTTCGACGACAGCGTGTGCTCCATCCACTTGTAGGCACAGTTTGGGTTTTCACTATCGATGTGCATCATCGTTGTATCGGCCCAACCAGTCACGCCCTCCTTTGGAAAGACACTCGACACAGGCGCGCCGTCGCCTTGCAACAGGTTGCGCTGAAATGGCCAAGAACCTGAGGCAGCCATACCTTCGTTTTTGAAGTCATCGATCTGGATAAACGCGTCATGCCAATAGCGACTAACCAGCGTGCGTTGCGTCCGCAGCAGATCAAGCGCCGCATCGTACTGGTCCTGGTTCAGCTCATATGGGCTTTCGATCCCCAGCTCTGGCTGGTGCGTCATCAGATATAGCGCCGCATCGGCGATGTGGATTGGTCCGTCATAGGCCTGTACCCGCCCCACATTGGACGCCCCATCGGGGAGCGTCATCTCTTCAAAGACGACGTTCCAAGACTCGGGCGGCGTGTCTCCGAAGACTTCGGTATTGTACATCAAGATGTTTGGACCCCACATATAGGGTGTTCCATAGTGGGTGCCGTCGACAAAGTGCCAAGGCGCTTCTTTGAGGCGGTCATCAATGGTGTCCCAGCTCGGGATCAGACTTGTGTTGATGGGCTGAACACGGTTGCCCGCGACCATCCGCAACGAAGCATCGCCAGAGGCCGTCACGAGATCAAAACCGCCCTCGTTCATCAAAGCGACCATTTCATCAGAGGTATTGGCGGTTTTGACGTTCACCATGCAACCGGTGGCTTCTTCAAACCCAGTGACCCAGTCAAAGGTATCGACGGTTTCGCCGCGCTCGATATAGCCCGGCCAGGCCACGATATTCACTTGGCCTTCGCCCTCACCAATTTCAGTTACCATGTCTGCAGCCAATGGCTGAGCTATGACCGAAGCCAAGACGGCTGCCGATACAGTCGAGTTCAAAATACGTCTCATGATGCATACTCCCCATTTTAGTGATGTCTTTGTTGCATGAACAATGTCGGAGCCATCTAATTCAGGCAAATTCAATTTTCCGAGGGGTATTATCGGATTTTCCGAATTAACGAAGTCGTGGCGCGTGAAAGCTTTGTGCCACTGACAGAAACGTGCGAGTGGCATCTGACACGCTCGCGCCACGTCGCCACACCAGACCGACTTGGATCACCGGCAACTGAGCCGAGACGTCGCGACTGTCGATCCGGTCGCCCTCCAAAGACCACGGCCGATAGACCAGATCGGGGAGGAACGAAATACCAGCTCCGCTTGCTACCAAGGACCGCACGGCCTCGACGGATCGTGTACGAAATGCAACGCGCGGCTTGGTCGGAAAACTAGACAAAAGCCGGGCCGCTTCATCCTGAATTTCCTCCACGCTCAAAACAATCTGAGGCTCAGACGAAAGGTCATCCAGCGAAATGCTTTCAAGTGAGCTCAAAGGATGCCCAAGCGGGAGCCACAATCTGTAAGGCGACACCGCCAATAGTTCCGAATGAAGGGCTGCCGGATTGCGAAGCCGATCAACCAACATAACTGCAATGTCCAGTTCGCCACCGACCAAAAGATGTTCCAGATACTCGGGCGTATCTTCAATTGCGCTCACCTCAATTTCCGGCTGGGCTCTGCGAAAGCGTGATAACAGATCAGACAGGACGTAGCCTGAGGTCAGCGACGACACACCAATGTTAATGCTCCCCGACAAATTGCTATGTTTGCCACCAAGGCTAAGCTCAGCATTTGAGATCTCGGCTAATATGGCCTTGGCGTGGCGCATGAAGACATGCCCCTGATGGGTCATCTCAACGCCGCGCCTGCGCCGCTCAAAGAGCTTGAGACCCAGATGTCCTTCAAGATCCTTCACAGCTTCGGTGAGCGTGCTTTGGGAAATCGCCAATTCTGTCGCGGCCCGGCTGAACGAACCATGCTCAGCAACACCAACAAAATACTTCGCCTGCTTGAGTGTAAACGGCAATTGCTTTCCCCTCAGAACCAAAGTTGTAGTTGGCCAATTTCAACGATGCAATGGCGATGACAAAGGGCGTTCTGCCGATGGTTTGCCTATGCCGCATTCGCCTCGATGCATAGTGGAAAACGATGGTTTTTGAACTTTTGCAAAGGCAGATTTGGGCTTGTCGACCCTGAGATACAGCGCATGGTATCTGTAGGCGCATTTGGGAAGATCAAAACCTGAACAGAGCGAGCGGCCAAAACGGACGTGAGGGGGAAGATCAAAGCTCATAAAACAGCCCCAGCAAGGGCGACATTGCGACCAACACAACTGAACAAAAATGGTGGGTGGCGGAGACGAAGGGATTCGAACCCTCGAGACAGTTTCCCGCCTACTCCCTTAGCAGGGGAGCGCCTTCGACCACTCGGCCACGTCTCCGCTGACGCGTCTAGCAGGAACAAACTTAGGATCACAAGTGATTTTTTGATTTCAAGACAGCTTTGCTGTGCTGCTAACGCATCCTTCGATTTTGCGCGCCTTATGACATTGCGAAAAGTGTTCACATGAATTAGAACAAATAGTGAACATTAAAATGGATTCGGTGTGTCGTGTATGGGTTTGCTTCGTATGCACAAAGGTTTGACCGGGCAGGGCACGCGTCCTGCCGCGATATCCCATACCCTGTCAGAGACATTTCCCGCCAACCCGACAGACGCCAGTGCCATAGGGTTTGTTTTGTCACAGCTGCCTGCGACCCATGCCCCTGTCTTATGGGTCCAAGACCGGTTGTCGCGCAAAGAGGCAGGGCGGCCTATCTTGGCCGGTATATCTGTCAACCGCCCCATTATCATGGTCGATCTATCGCGTGCGACCGACGTGCTTTGGGCGATGGAGGATGGGTTGCGCTGCCGCGCCTTGGGGGGCGTGATTGGCGAAGTGTGGGGCGATCCGCCCGCACTCGATTTTACCGCGACCAAGCGATTGGCCATGCGCGCCGAGGCTGCCGATGTGCCTTGCTGGTTGATCCGCCGTGCCGCCAGCCCCGATCTGAGCGCCGCGCGCGACCGCTGGCGTATCGCCAGCTTGCCGTCGGCCCCGCACCCCCACGATGCCCAAGCACCGGGTGCTGCGCGTTGGTCGCTCGATTTGTTCCGCTCGCGCCGTACCAAACCGGGCCAATGGGTGGCCACCTATGACGGGGCGGCGGATCGTATCCATCTCACTCCCTCAGTTCGCAATCGAACGCTGGACGCGGGTGATGGAACGGCAGGGCAACGCGCCGCCGGATGATGTGCCTGTCGTGTTGGCACGCGAAGGGCACCACGGCCCGGTGATCCATGCGGCCAACCGAACCGCCCGGATCGAGGGTATTCTGCCCGGATCGCGTGTTGTGGACATGCGTGCAATTTGTCCAGAACTACAGGTGGAATATGCCGATGAGGCGGGGGATCACGCGGCCCTTGATCGCCTTGTGCTTTGGGCGCGTCGTTGGTGTCCTTGGACGGTGCGTGACGGCGATGATGGGATCATTCTGGAGACGACAGGCGCTGATCATCTTTGGGGTGGCGAGGCTGCGATGCTGGTCGAGATGGAAACGCAACTGTCCTTGCTAGGGCTGACCGCGCGACTGGCTGTGGCACCAACATGGGGTGCGGCCTGGGCCTTGGCCCGCTATGGCCCTGTGCGGTCTGTTTGCGGACCTGATGAGGCGTATTTCAAGCTGGGTCCTTTGCTTGTGGCGGGGTTGCGGCTGGATCCGCCAACAGTGCTTGTTTTGCGCCGCTTGGGGCTGAAGACCATTGGTGCAGTGATGGACGTGCCCCGCTTGTCCCTGACCCGGCGTTTTGTGAAGGCGAGGTTGGCGGCCAATCCGGTGATGCGGCTGGATCAGGTCATGGGCAAACTGGCTGAGCCTGTATCGAGTGTGGATGCAAAGCCTGTGATCCGCACGCAGGCGCGATTGGCCGAACCGATCTTTGATCCCACGCCCTATTTGCCGGACTTGTGTGAAGATCTTTGTGCGCAACTCAAACAGGCCGGGCTGGGGTGTCGCCGTCTGCATCTGACGGTCTATAAAACCGATGGTGATGTCAGCCATGTGGATGTGGCGACCTCGGCGGCCACCTGTGATCCAACGCATTTGCACAGCCTGTTTCGCGATAAGATGGAGCGGATCAATCCCGGTTTTGGGTTTGATCTGATTACGCTTGCGGCGGGCGCAGTCGAAGAGATGCAGGAAAAGCAGAACCGTTTGGATGGTGGGTCGGATGATGATCTGCATCTGACCCGACTGGTTGACCGCCTCAGCGCGAAATTCGGCCCGCGTGCCGTCACCCGACCGGTTCTGCGTGAAAGCCATGTGCCTGAACGGGCAGAGACACAGATTGCTGCATTGGCGGACAAGCCTGCGGATACGATGGTTTTGACCAAAGAGCGCCCGTTGCGTCTGCTGGATCACCCAGAAGAAGTGCGTGTCCTTTATGCCGTGCCCGAAGGCCCGCCCGCGCAGTTTGTCTGGCGCAGGCAAACACACCGCGTGGCCCGCTATGCTGGGCCGGAACGGATTGCACCGGAGTGGTGGAAAGATCGCCCCGGCACCCGGCTGCGCGATTATTTTAAGGTTGAGGATCAGACCGGGCGGCGGCTCTGGCTTTACCGCGAAGGGCTGCACGAGGATGGGCGCGGTGGGGACCCGCGCTGGTTTGTGCATGGGATGTTTGCCTGATGCCTGAAATGGACAACCAACGCCCAAGGCGCACGATTGAAGATGATGGGTTCGCACCCAATCCGCGTGCGGCGTTTGTTGAGCTTGGCATCACCACCTGCTTTTCCTTTCTGCGCGGGGCATCGGATGCGGTAGACCTTGCGACGACGGCGCATGCTTTGGGATATGATAAACTCGGCTGTGCGGACCTGAACACAATGGCCGGTGTGGTGCGGCTACATGCAGAGGCGCGCAAGGCCCAGATAACCCCTGTCATCGGCTGCCGTTTGCAGTTGGTGACGGGCGAGGCATTTCTGGCATATCCGCGTGATCGTGTGGCCTATGGGCGGCTGTGTACTTTGCTTTCCAAAGGAAAAATGCATGACGTCGATGGCACATGGCAGGCAAAGGGCGTCTGCGACATTACCTTGGATGATCTGGCAAAACACAGCGCAGGCGTGCAACTGATCGCAATGCCTGGCGAAGATTTGGATCATTTCTCTGCTGGTTTCAGTCGCCTCAAACGGGCCTTGCCGACGCTGAAACATATCGCGGCCAGTTATCTTTATTGCGGGGATGACAGGGCGCGGATCAACCGGCTGGATGCCTTGGCCAAAGCCAATGATATGTGCATTCTGGCAACCAACGATGTACATTATCACGCCCCGGATCGGCGGCCTTTGCAGGATGTGATGACCTGCATCCTGCACAAGACGACAATCCATAAGGCGGGCTTCTTGCTGGACGCTAACGCAGAACGGCACCTGAAATCGCCTGCGCAAATGGTGCAGCTGTTTGCAGAATGGCCTCATGCGATCCGGGCGACGCGTGAGGTCGCAGATGCCTGCAATTTCGACCTGCGCGAACTGGCCTACGAATATCCACAGGAAACCGTGCCAGAGGGGCGCACACCGCAAGAATATCTTGAAGAACTGACGTGGAAGGGCGCCGCATGGCGGTATCCGAAAGGTGTACCGGAGACGCTCAAGGCGACGCTGCGCAAGGAACTTGGGCTGATTGCAAAACTCGATATCGCGCAATATTTTCTGACGATCCACCAGATCGTGAACTACGCCCGCTATGAATGCGAACCGCCAATCTTGTGTCAGGGCAGGGGGTCGGCTGCAAACTCGGCCGTGTGCTATGTCTTGGGGGTAACAGCGGTAGACCCCGACAAGAACGATCTGCTGTTCGAGCGGTTTATCTCTGAGGAACGCAAGGAACCCCCCGATATCGACGTCGATTTTGAACACGAGCGGCGCGAGGAGGTCATTCAGCATATTTATGAAAAATATGGACGCGACCGGGCCGCCCTTTGTGCGACTGTCATCCACTACCGCCCTCGTATGGCTGTGCGTGAGGTGGGTAAGGTCATGGGGCTGTCAGAGGATATCACGACAGCCCTTTCCAAGACCATTTGGGGGTCATGGGGTCGCGAAGTTGGCGAAAAAGAAGCAGCAGAGGCAGGGATTGACCTGCGTGACCCGCTGATGTCGCGCACAATCAAGCTGGCCGATCAGATGATCGGGATGCCCCGCCATTTGGGCCAGCACGTAGGCGGGTTTATCCTGACGGAAAAAGCATTGACCGAAACGGTCCCGATTGGGAACGGGGCGATGCCGGACCGGACATTCATCGAATGGGACAAGGACGACATCGACGAATTGCGCATCCTCAAGGTTGATGTGCTGGCGCTGGGCATGCTGACCTGTATCCGCAAGGCATTCGATCTGATTGATGCGCATTATGGCAAACGGTTCACCCTTGCCAACATCCCGCAAGAAGATCCCATCACCTATGACATGCTCTGCAAAGGCGACAGTTTGGGTGTGTTTCAGGTCGAAAGCCGCGCACAGATGAACATGCTGCCCCGGCTGAAACCGCGTGAGTTCTACGATCTGGTCATTCAAGTCGCCATCGTGCGCCCCGGTCCCATTCAGGGCGATATGGTGCATCCTTACCTGCGCAGGCGCAGCGGGAAAGAGCCTGAAGAATACCCCTCACCGGGTCTCGAATATGACCCTGATGAACTTCGCAAAGTTCTCAAACGCACCAAAGGGGTACCGATATTTCAAGAGCAGGCCATGAAAATTGCAATGGTTGCCGCAGAATTTTCGCCAGATGAGGCCAATCAGCTACGCAAAGCGATGGCAACCTTTCGGTCACGCGGCACAATCGGAGAGTTGGAGGGCAAGATGGTCGGCCGCATGGTCCGGCGCGGCTATGATCCCGAATTTGCGGCACGCTGTTTTAATCAGATCAAAGGTTTTGGCGACTACGGCTTTCCCGAAAGCCATGCCGCCAGTTTCGCGCACCTCGTTTATGTGTCCAGCTGGATCAAATGCCACTACCCTGATGTGTTTTGCGTGGCCCTGCTCAATTCCCAACCGATGGGGTTTTATGCGCCCGCTCAGATCGTCCGCGATGCACGTGAGCACGGCAAGATCGTACGCGGCCCGGATGTGAATTACAGCGATTGGGACAACACACTGGAACCGATCAGCCCCGGTCAGTTCGCCGTGCGCCTTGGGTTGCGTCAAATTGATGGTGTACGACAGGATATGGCGCAGCGGATCATGGATGCGCGCCAGCAACCATTTGCCAATTTTGCCGATCTCAAGAAACGCGCACGATTGGATGCCGGCACTATGCGCAAACTGGCGGCCGCAGACGCCGTGCGGTCAATGACTTTGGACCGCAGGCAGGCGCTTTGGGATGCGCGCGCGCTACGGGACGCGCCTGACCTGCCGCTTTTTGCCCAAGAGAAAGACGAAGGGGCAGAGGTGCGTTTCGATCTGCCACAAATGCCGATCTGCGAACATGTGATTGCGGATTATCAAACGACACGGCTTTCGCTGAAGGCACATCCAATGTCCTTTTTGCGGCGTAGCATGGATAAGCAGGGATATACCCCCGCTCAGATGCTGGATCAGATGCGTAATGGGCAATCAATAAAGCTCGCAGGCATCGTCCTGATCCGCCAACGCCCCGGCAGCGCCAAGGGCGTTTGCTTTATCACGGTCGAGGATGAAACAGGTGTGGCCAATCTGGTGGTCTGGCCAAAAGTGATGGAGGCCTTTCGCAAGGTCATCATGCGCGCAAGGGTCATTGATGTGAAAGGGATCCTCCAACGTGATGCCGATGTCATCCACCTGGTCGCCCACCATCTGAAAGACCGCAGCGATGCGCTGGAACGGTTGTCACATGACCAGATGGAACCGCCCTTGGCGCGCGCCGATGAGGTCAAGAAATCCATTCCCCATGATCCGCGCGGGCGGCATCCGCGCGATGTGCGGGTGATCCCAAAATCACGCGACTTTCATTAGGCTCAGGACTTTCCTTCACGTCAACTCAGGCTAAATCCGCTATAACCAACGATGGAGTGAATAATGCGTCTGATAGCTTTGACCCTCGCGGCTTTTCCAATTGCCGCGCTTGCCGCAGGCGGCGGCAGCGACACGGCCCCCAAACCGTCCGAGACAACAACGCAATGTGCCGAAGGCCTTGTCTGGGACCTCGCGACCCAAAGCTGCATGAGCCCCGAAGACAGCACCAACGATGACAGCGCGCGCTTAAACGATGTCCGTGAGCTGGCATATGCAGGATATTATCAGGCCGCTCTGGACGTATTGGATACGCTTGCCGATCCCGACGCGCCGCTTGCCCTGACATATTATGGCTTTACCCATCGCAAGGCAGGCCGTGTCGCACTCGGCATGAGCTATTACGAAGCTGCCCTCGCGGCAGACCCCGATAACCTGCTGGCGCGGTCCTATATGGGACAGGGGCATGTTGCGTCCGGCGAGATGGTGCTGGCGCAGGCGCAATTGACACAAATCCGCATGCGCGGCGGGCGCGATACATGGGCCGAGGCATCGCTGCTACAGGCAATCAATACCGGCGTCGGATCGAATTACTGACTTGATCTAGCGCAAGGTCCCGGTTTTGGAGGGATGCTAATTTGAGCCTCAACAGCAACCGGAGGATCAAAGATGCAAACCTTAGGGGACGCACGCGCGCACTTTTGGCGGGTCATCAAGATGGCCAAGGCCTGCGATGTCGACCTGTCAACGGCACTGGATGAAGGTCAGATCGATATCACGCAATATACGGATATGATCACCGGATGCCGGGGCTGCGGGCAGGTCGAAAAATGCGATAGATTGCTGCGGAAGATGGCCCATGTAGATCAGGCGCCAGAGTATTGTGTGAACGGCGACACATTTGCACAGCTACAGCGAGGGTAAAGCGCATCCAAAACCCCCAGGCTGGTGTCCTGCGCCCACAACTGCACCTTGAGTAGTTCGGCCCGCAACTCTGCCTTTTTGGCTTCATAGGGGCGACGGGCATCTGGCCAGCGCGGTGCGTGTGCGGGTCGGTTTGGGTTTGGTCACGGTTGCGGCGCCTTACATGTCCTTTTCCTAGCTGGTTGAAGGCAATGGTTACGATTTGGCCCCTATTCTGCATTGGTATGGGTTAAAGGGGTGCGACAGCGCGGCGGTTGATTAATTCGCCCGCTAGGCTAGCTTTGGCATATGTTCATATCGCAGGAGGACATTATGCGTCTCACAGTACTCGCCTTCACCTTGCTGCCCTTGGCTGCACAGGCCCAGAATGCAACAGCGCCCGCCCCGGCAGAGCCGCTGGCGCAATCCCAAAGCTGCCCTGTGGGTACGGCGTGGGATGCGGCGGCTGGGTCTTGTGCGGATGTGACCGAAACCGCGTCGCCCCTCAAAGGGTTGGGCGATCACAGCGGTTGCAACTACGGCGCCGCGCGTGAGGTGACCTCTTAATCTGAGGATCAGCCGCTGCGCGTCATCGAAAATGTACTGAGCGACCGCGGCTCAAAATACGCGGTCGCCGGTGGCCCCGTGGGGTCCGCGGACGAGGCGAAAGCGTTTGTGAAAACGCTGTGCCGAGCCAAGAAATTCGCAAAAGCCACACATAACACATGGGCGGTGCTGCTGCCTGACGGGCCGTTGAAAAACGACGACGGCGAAAGCGGGGCGGGCATGGTCATCCTGCGGATGTTGGAGCGCGAAGGGCTGGAAGGCCACATCATTGTGGTGACACGGTGGTTTGGAGGCACGAAGCTGGGTGGAGATCGGTTCCGGCGGGTGCAGGACGCGGTGCGGGTTTATTTGGATGGGGTGTAGGGTGGGTGAAACCCACGCGAGCAATCTATGCAGAATAGCCCAACGATAGGGCAGCGGCCGACCTGGAGGACGCTGTGAAAGGGTTCTGTTTGGCGAGGCGGGCGCCAAGCATCCTACGCTGTTTTATGTGAATGAGGTTGCAAAAGCGGCCTCCGGGGGAGGTCGGCCGCTGCCCGGCGCGGGCCGGGCGGGCTGTTTGCTAAAACGAAGTTCACTCTGCGCCTTTTAGACTAGGATTAATAGCTAGAGACCGGATCCAGGGCAATTCGCTTGGTTGATCGCCAATCGATCCGATAATTACACGTCCTTGTTCGCGTATATCTAGTTCGAATAAACACACCAGACCTTGCAGCAATTCTTTTGCCTCAACAAGTTCAGCGACGGCTGCTTCGTAGTCTCGGTTCCAAAGCGGCTTTGCGTTGGCGTGCAACCAATTCCCGGTCTTGTTATAGAGACAAGAAAATTTTTTTGATGTCAGCGCAGCGCGCGCTGCAACGCGTAGTGTGCGTTGTTCTTGATCGAAGTCCACGGCAACAGGAAAGTATCGGTCGTTTTGATTGGACAAAAATAACTTAATCTTCTCTCGATCATAACCTGTTCGTTTTCGCTTAGATCGAGAAATTTCAACTCCGACTTCGTGATGCGCTGCCAAGGTCATAAGGATAAGCTCCTCCAACGCTATCCGAACGCCAAAAAAACCATGGCGTAGCCGTGCTTCGGTTAGGTAGGAGAGCTTTCGACTATCTAGGAAGCAGATTGATTCTTCGAGCAGATTCAAGTGAGTTTTCATGTGAGTGAAGTGATAGAGCGCCGTAGCGAATTCAGCTTCTCTTTTATTGTTGGGTGCATTCAATTGCATGGGCTCCGCCCCTCGTTTGGCTTCCCGGAAATGATCCCCCGGATCATTTCCGGGAAGCCAAACAAGCCCACAAATCATACTCCCCCGCCTCTTCAACCTCGACCGTTACAACATCCCCAACGGCCACCCCCTCAACCCCTTCATCAATAAACAAATTCCCATCGATCTCTGGCGCATCCGCCCACGTCCGGCAGGTCGCGATCCCGTCCTCGTCAATGTCGTCCACGATCACCTCAAGTGTGCGTGCGACCTTCGCCTCAAGCTTGGCCGCTGAGATGGCCTGCGCTTTCGCCATGAACCGGTCCCAGCGGTCCTGTTTGATCTCTGCCGCCACATGGTCGGGCAGGGCGTTGCTCCGCGCCCCCGCCACGTTTTCGTATTGAAAGCACCCGACCCGGTCCAATTGCGCCTCATCCAGCCAATCAAGCAAGTGCTGGAACTCGGCCTCCGTCTCGCCCGGGTATCCCACGATGAAGGTCGACCGCAGGGTGATGTCAGGGCACTCAGCCCGCCATGCGGTAATCTCGTCCAGTGTTTTTGCCCCCGCCGCAGGCCGCGCCATGCGTCGCAACACATCGGGGTGGCTGTGTTGAAACGGGATATCCAGATAGGGCAGCACGCCGTTGGTCGGGTCCGCCATGATGGGGATCAGGTCGCGCACATGGGGGTAGGGGTAGACGTAGTGCAGGCGCACCCATGCCCCCAGTTGCCCCAACTCGCGCGTCAGATCGGTGATATGGCTGCGGACCTCACCATCTTTCCACGGGTTCAGATCGTATTTGCGGTCCAGCCCATAGGCGGATGTGTCCTGAGAGATCACCAGCAGTTCCTTGACCCCGGCCTGGACCAGTTTCTCCGCCTCGCGCAGCACGGCATGGGCGGGCCGCGATGCCAGCCGCCCGCGCATATCAGGGATGATGCAGAACTTGCATTTGTGGTTACAGCCCTCGGAAATCTTCAGATAGCTGTAGTGGCGCGGTGTCAGGCTCACGCCAGAGGCAGGCAGCAGATCGATGAACGGGTCGGGCGCGGGTGGCACATTAGCGTGCACGGCATCGAGCACCTGTTCGTATTGATGCGGACCGGTGACAGCGAGGATTTGTGGGTGATGTTCGCGGATATAATCCGGTTCGGCCCCCAGACAGCCCGTGACAATGACCTTGCCGTTTTCCTGTAGCGCCTCACCAATGGCATCAAGGCTTTCGGCTTTGGCACTGTCCAGAAACCCGCAAGTGTTCACGATCACGGCCTCAGCGCCCGCATAGTCGGGGCTGATGGCATAACCTTCGGCGCGCAGGCGGGTCAGAATACGTTCGCTGTCGACCAAAGCCTTGGGGCAGCCAAGGCTGACCATGCCAATCGTCGGCTGACCTTCGCGGGCTGTGCCAGCGAATTTGGCAGCGGGTGCAAGATCAGGGCGAAGGTCTGGCGGATTTTGTGTCATGAGCGGCGTATATCGCGCGATGCGGGTGTTGGAAATGGGCGTTGGTGCATCGGCGCGAGGCGAGTCGCAGATCTTCGATATTGGCAACTCACGACACTACTGTCGCTTCATCTGAGATAGTCATACGAATAAATCAGTATTGTTCCCTAGAGCTGATATGAAAATCCAGAAATGTGACGAAATCTGTCGTCGAGGCTTGTTTGGCGCTTTGTTCAATGTACTGTGATCGTTAACAAATGGTTAATTTCTAACTCTGAACGGTTAAGTGGGGTACACATGAAAAACGTAATTTTAGCCGCCATCACGGCGACATTTGGTTTCGCGGGGGCATCAAGCGCCGCTACACTGACATTCGACGGATATTCACACGGTCACAACCTTGAAACGATTAGCTTGGGTGACGGTGTCACAGCGACAATCACTGCAAATGGTAATTCCAGACGCGCACCGGATCAGGCGTGGATTTTTGACACCTCTTTAACAGGTACAGAAGATCCCGATCTTGAAGGTCCATTCACGGCCGACGGTGTCAACTATGACATCGAAGTCGGGAACGCGCTGATCATTCAGGAACATGACGGCGCTGCTGATGATGATGGGAATGGTGGTTGGATCACATTTACTTTCTCACAAGCGATCAACCTGTTGGGTTTCGATTTTCTTGATGATGAAACCGTCACAGCCAGTGACAACAACGGCAACAGTGCAACCGTTGGGCAACCGACAGGCCGGGCCTTTGACAATTTCATCACAAATTCGGGTTTGCTTGACTGGACAAATGTCACCGTGCTGACATTTGACTTTGGCCACAATTCGGGTGCCATCGACAATCTGGAGTATGAAATTGCCGCCGTGCCACTGCCGGCTTCGATTTTGTTGCTTCTGGCAAGTGTGGGTGCCTTGGGCTTTGCGTCTCGTGGACGCAACACAGCCTGACCCCCAAGGTCAGCCTTGGAAAAATAAAAGGCCGCCCGAGATGGCGGCCTTTTGCTTTGTCAGATTGCTGGTTTACTCAGCGCCGCCGGTCGCGCCGTGATGACATGGGCTGGAACGCCACGCCAACATGGGCTTCGCAGTAGGGCTTGCCCTGCTGCACTGATAGACCACAGAACCAGAAATCATCCGTTGCCGGATCACCGACCGGCCATTTACAGGTTTTTTCTGTGAGATCCATCAAGCTGATACGCTTTGCGGTCTTTTCGACCTCACTGACCTTGGCCAGTGCTTCCGGACTGATCTCATTGGCAGAGGGTTGCGGCGGCAACGGCTGGCCTGCAGGAATAATGGCACGACGCGCGGCAGAGATTGGAATACCGTTCTCATCCAATTCAGGTTCTTCTTTTGGCGGCGTTGATGCCGGTGCTGCCTTGAGTTTTGGCGCTGGTTTCGCCGCTGGTTTTGCTGCCGCTGCAGGCTTTTCCTTGGGCGCAGCCTTTGAGGCAGACCCGCCAGAGCCTGCACGATTGGACAGTCCCAAACGGTGAACTTTGCCGATCACAGCATTGCGCGTAACGCCGCCAAGTTCTTTGGCGATCTGGCTGGCTGACTGGCCTTCGCCCCACATCTTTTTGAGCGTCTCAACGCGCTCGTCTGTCCAGGACATATGAATTCCTTTGGTTTGCTGGCCGGATACCCTGATCAGGCCTCATCATCACGTTTTGTGCATACTAATCATTGCGGCAGGTGATGTGAAGGCGCGGTTGCAGGGTTTTCACCATCTTCTGACGATCTGTCGCCCTTCGGCCAATCCATTCAGGCCTTAACTGCCTACAGACGGGCCATGATTGGCGATGTCGGTATCCCATCAAGGCCGGTGCCATGCTGAGGGCTGGCCATCCGTGCGCAATCGGTTATGTCCATACCTCTGCAAAGGAAGATCGCGATGACCGACACAAATCAGATGGGTGTACGCCGCTTCGGACGGGTGAACTGGTTGGGAACGTGGACGCTGACGCGCCGTGAAATCCGGCGTTTCATGAATGTCTGGTCCCAGACGGTAATGGCCCCTTTGATCAATGCAGGCCTATTCCTGTTGATCTTTACAATTGCCATTGGGTCGAAACGCGGTGACGTCATGGGCGTGCCGTTCATGGTATTTCTTGCACCCGGCATCCTGACCATGACCGTTATCCAGAATGCCTTTGCCAATACGTCCTCCAGCCTTGCGTCTGCCAAAGTGCAGGGAAACATAGTGGATACGCTCATGCCGCCATTGTCAGCGGCGGAATTGGTGGCAGGCTATATTGGGGGTGCCGTTGCGCGTGGGGCGTTGGTTGCCATTGTCATCGCCATTGGCTCGGCGCTTTTCTTGGGGATCGGCATGCAGGCACCTGGGTGGGTCTTGGTGTTTGTCCTTCTTGGGTCGATCCTCATGGGAGGGCTTGGCATGATCGCCGGAATTTTTGCCAATAAATTCGATCAGCTTTCCGCCATCTCAAACTTTCTGGTGACCCCGTTGGCTTTTTTGTCGGGCACGTTTTATTCAATCGAAGCTTTACCACCACTGATGCAAACACTCAGTCATGCGAACCCGTTCTTCTACATTATTGATGGGGTGCGCTTTGGTATGATCGGCGTGAGTGATAGCAGCCCTTGGGTGGGACTGTGCGTCGTAGGTGCGGCGTGCATAGCGGTGCTGGCCGTATGCCTGCGGTGGATGAAAACGGGCTACAGATTGAAAGCCTAAGAAACGTCTCTGATTGGAATGCCGCGCTCGGCCATCACTGGGATCAAAGTGTCGATGTCAGGAAGATCGCCAGAGAAGATCGCTTCTTCATTCCCGTCGCGGTAAACGATCGTTACGTCCGTTTCAAGGCCACCTTCCCTGACACGCAAATGCGCGATGTCGTCCAAGGCAATTGGACGCGGCTTGCGCCAGGCCGAAAGGACAAGGTAGTCGGCATCAATCCGGATACCCGCAGGGGGCTTTCGCACAAAAATAGAGGCGGCCATTACGGCACCGAACGCCCAAACAAGCCGGACCAGGTGGTCCGCACCAAATTGCAGCACGGCGATCAGCATCACAATGACACTGATCAGGGCTAGCCAAATCACACCTTTGCCGGGCGTGCGCCGATACTCATAAACTTCACTCATCAATTTTGCCCTTAGCGCAAAATCATGGCCGGATTTAGACAATTTTATCGGTAATTGAGTTGCGTGCTGCCTTACGTTGCGACACGGCGTTCGCGCCACGCCAGCAAAGACGCCCCGCTGAGGATGATCAACGCGCCTGTCACACTGATCCAGTCGGGCCAAACATCAAAGATCGCCAGATCGTAAATAGCGGCAAAAATCAGCGTTACATAACTGAATGGTGTAATGAAACTGGCATCTGCACGCGCCATAGCATTCACAAAACACGCCTGGGCCGATGCCATCATGAAACCCAGGCCAGCCAATGCACCCCATTGTGGCAATGTGGGCATCGTCCAGACAGGAAGCACTGCAAGCGAAGAAATACAAAGGCCAATGGCATTATTGATGATCAATATCTGTAACGGTGGTTCGCGATTGGCGAGCTTTTTGATGAAAATCAACTCCATCCCCAGCAATACTGCGGCACCCAACGCCAACAAACCAGTCAGTTGAAAGCTCTCGGGCCCCGGTCTGAGAAGAATGAGTGCGCCGACAAGTGCGGTGAAGGCGGCAAACCAGCGCCAGGGTCCAACCCTTTCACCCAACAAAGGAATAGCCAGCAACATGCCAAAAACCGGATTGAGAAAACTGATCGCAGTCGCATCGGCAAGTGGAATAAAGGCGACAGCGGCAAACATCAGCGTCACGCCGCCCCACCCAAAAAGCGAGCGCCCGATATGAACGCTGATGTTTGGTCTGTGGATCGTCGGGCGCAGGACCAAAAAAACCAATGATATCGCGATGAAGGCAAACAGGAACCGCCCATGGCTGATCTGAAGCGGATGCAGTGGCGGCCCAAGCGTGTTGGTCCCCAAAGACTTTGCCAGCAGGGTGGTTGCAGCGATGAACGCGGTTGCGGTCAGCATGAATGCCACTGCAACAGAATGATTGGCCGCACGAAGGGTCATGCCGCATCAGTGGACCGCGCAACAGGGAGTTTCAAGGACAGGTTTTGCTAGGGTCTTGCCCTAGTTTCGCATGTCCAAGACCACCGACCTTGTTGCAGTCATCGGTTGCCTGCCGGAATTTCGACTTCCCATCGTACATCAACTGCGCTACCAACACCGCATGATGACGACAATGACATATGTAAGCCGACGCCGACGCTAATTCGCGCCGCCTTTTGCCACGTCCATCGTAAACCCCTAACATTATTGACACACCTCAATTGGTCCTGCACCAATTCAGCTTATGCTTAAGGAAGATCGCTATGATCGCATCTATTCTGCCGACCTATTCACGTGCCCCCCTGACATTCGTATCAGGCGAGGGATCTTGGTTGACGGAAGCCGACGGGCGACGCTTTCTTGATCTGGGCGCCGGGATCGCCGTGAACGCGCTGGGCCATGCGCATCCGGCCTTGGTTGAGGCGTTGTCAGTGCAGGCCAATGCGCTGTGGCATGTGTCGAACCTGTATAACATTCCCGCGCAACAACAGTTGGCGGATTTGCTGGTCGATCAGACCTTTGCGGACACGGTGTTTTTCACCAATTCCGGCACCGAAGCCTGTGAGCTTGCCGTCAAAATGGCGCGCAAATACTGGTATGACAAAGGTGTAGAAGACCGGACCGAGATCATCACCTTCTCAGGTTCCTTCCACGGCCGGTCCAGTGCTGGTATCGCGGCGGCGGGCTCTGCGAAAATGACCAAAGGCTTTGGGCCGCTACTGCCCGGTTTCACCCATCTGGAATTTGGCGATCACGACGCACTGCAAGCGGCGGTGTCTGACAAGACCGCCGCGATTATGGTCGAACCGGTGCAGGGCGAGGGGGGTATCCGCCCGCTGCCCGACGCATGCCTGAAAGGTCTGCGCGACCTGTGCGACGCACATGGTATCCTGATGATCCTGGACGAAGTGCAATGTGGCATGGGCCGGACAGGCAAGCTCTTTGCCCATGAATGGGCGGGGATCACACCTGACATCATGATGGTCGCCAAAGGCATCGGCGGCGGCTTTCCTTTGGGCGCTGTGCTGGCGACAGAAAACGCAGCTTCTGGAATGACAGCAGGCACGCATGGGTCTACCTATGGGGGCAATCCGCTGGCATGTGCCGTGGGCGCAAAGGTGATGGAGATTGTTGGCGATGATGCGTTCCTGTCCGATGTGAACCGCAAGGCAGGTTTCATGCGGCAAAAGCTCGAAGGGCTGGTTGCGGCGCACCCAGATGTTTTTGAAGGCGTGCGTGGGTCCGGTCTGATGCTGGGCCTAAAATGCAAAGCCACGAACACCGATGTGGTCAACGCAGGCTTTGCCGCAGGCGTGCTGACCGTCCCTGCCGCCGACAACGTGGTACGCCTGCTTCCTGCGTTGAATATCTCTGACGAGGACATCAGCATGGCGGCCGACCGGCTTGACGCTGCGGCGTCCCAAGTGAAGGGGAGCAATGCGTAACTACACGTTTCGTCCTCTGACAGAGGCAGACCTGCCTTTGATGCGCCGCTGGCTTGACACGGCGCATGTCAAAGTCTGGTGGCCTGATGCGGACAAACAAATCGCATTGATGCAACGAGATATGGATAAATCCTTGATTGATATGTGGGTGGTCAGCCTGATCGACCACCCATTCGCTTTTCTTCAGGACCACGACGCACGCGCATTCAACATGCTGCAATATTCCGATTTGCCGCCCGGTACACGCGTGATGTCCACCTTTGTGGGGGACACTAACTTTATGGGGCAGGGGCATTCCGCCGGCTACATTGAGGCCCGCGTCCGTGATCTGCGCCTGAAATATCCTATGGTCGCCGTGGGCCCAAATACCACCGACACCCGGACAATCAGCATCTATCGACAGGCCGGATTTATGAACCGACGACTGGCTTCTACCTCGGACGGACGTCTTGTCCAGGTGATGACCCATCTTTGATTTTCTGGCCGAGCAGGCCCAACAAAAGCGAACAATATGACCCACTTTCTTGATATCCATACGACATCCACAGATGCGCTCCGCGACATCATTGACAACGCAAAGACGATGAAAACGGCCCGGGCCGGTCAACCCAAAGGAACGCTCGACGCAGATCAGCCATTGGCGGGCCATATGGTCGCGCTGATTTTTGAAAAACCGTCGACCCGGACCCGCGTGTCCTTTGACGTGGGCGTGCGCCAGATGGGTGGACAGACGATGGTTTTGTCCGGTGCTGATATGCAGCTGGGTCATGGCGAAACGATCGCCGATACCGCGCGGGTGTTGTCGCGCTATGTCGATCTGATCATGATCCGCACGTTCGAAGAACAGACGCTGCTTGATATGGCTGAATATGCGACCGTGCCGGTGATCAATGGGCTGACCAACCGCACGCACCCTTGTCAGATCATGGCAGATATCATGACGTTTGAGGAACATAACGGCCCGATCAAGGGCAAAAAGGTCGTCTGGTCGGGGGACGGCAACAATGTCTTTGCCAGTTTCGCCCATGCTGCCAAACAGTTTGAATTTGATTTGGTCTTCACAGGGCCGCCGCCGCTTGATCCCGAACCAGCACTCGATGGGCTTTATACGACCGTGCGTGACCCGAATGAGGCGGTGCAGGGCGCTGATCTGGTTGTGACCGATACGTGGGTCAGCATGCATGACCCACAGTCAGCCCGCGAGCGGCGGCATAATCAATTACGCGGCTATCAAGTGAATGATGCGTTGATGGCGCAGACCAAAGACGACGCTTTGTTTATGCATTGCCTGCCGGCGCACCGCGATGATGAGGCCACAAGCAGCGTCATGGACGGTCCTCACTCGGTGATCTTTGATGAGGCCGAAAATCGGCTTCATGCACAAAAGGCAATCATGCGATACTGCCTCGGGGTGTGAGACCTCAGGCTTTAACGATCTGTTAACTATGTCTGCACTAGGTTTGCGTCTGGCTGCATAGCCAGGCAGCGCTGTTGCCGCCCTCACAGGTCTTTGCTTAGGGGCTTAGACTTTCGGTTTTTGGCGCTGCCTTTTGATCGGACCGGTTGATCGACGTCTTGATCGTGCGTCTGTGTTGTTTCACGCTGCAAAGTAAAGCCAAACTAAATCAAAGCTTTAGGCGGCGTTGACTACTTCAACGCTTTCAAAAGCGCTTGCAGTCCAAGATCATCAACCTTTTTCGCCGCTTTCTTCAATGTCATCCATTTGCGCTTGCGCAGAGTGGCTTCGGGATAGCTCTTGGTCATTTCCTTGACGTCGATCCGGTAGACGCTGACGTGACACGGCACGCTGCGACCGTCATCAAAACGCTTTTCGGTCACATAGCCGCCAATGGGCGTTTTGCTGACCTTACCCTTATGTAGCCCGGCTTCTTCCCAGGCTTCAATCTTGGCGGTTTCCGCGTCGGTGTGACCATCCATGGGCCAGCCTTTGGGGATAATCCAGCGCCCGCGCGAAGACTTGACCAACAGAACCTGTTGTCCCGATTTGTGCGGGCGCAAACACAACGCACCAACCTGCACGATTGCAGTCGGATCAGGAATACGGACCTCGCGGCCCGTCCAGAAAGAACGGTCTAGATTGCTCATCATACCTGCCAATAGGCTATTTTTATTGCAATTTATTTAACATAAGGCGACTCAAAGCGCAAATAAGCTCAAGAACCGCGACGTTTTGCCCGCAATGTCGGGTCAGCTTGGGTCGGATCTTCGGGCCAGGGATGGCGCGGATAGCGCCCCCGCATATCACGCCGGACATCCGCATAAGAGCTTGCCCAAAAGCCGACAATGTCCTGCGTAACCTGCACCGGTTTCTGTCCCGGTGACAGCAATGTGACACGAAGCGGTGTACGTCCGATCATCGGGTGGGTTGTGACGCCGAACATCTCTTGCAGGCGCAGCGTGATGCCGGGGGCGTCGTCCGCGTAATCAATCGGAATTTTGCGATCAAGCGGCGTGATGAAATGGGCCGGTGCCGCCCGATCAAGCCGCTGGGTTTGTTCCCAATCCAACATCGCACGCAGGGCCGGCAGGATATCAAACCGTTTCCAATCTTCGGCGCTGCGGACACCTCCCAAGTGCGGCAAGAGCCAGTCTTCCAGCGTATCCAGAAGATGGGCGTCGTCCATTAGTGGCAAGTCATTAACCAAACTGACACGGGCGCGGAAAAGCTGCGCTGCCGGCGACGGGCGCAACCCCAGCTGACGCACGCCTTCCAGCATGGCTTGTGCAATCGCCTCAGCAGGGGCGTCCGACCATTGCCGATCATCCAAGGCCAACGCGCCAAACCGTTCCTGTTGTCGGGTCAGGACACGCCGTTCCCGTTTCGACCATTCACAAATGTCGATCCAGCCGATCTGATCGCCAAAGACCTCGCGCAACTCCGGCTCTGACAGCTGGACGGCTTGTCTGATCTTTGCCTCACGCGTGTCACCATCCAGATCAGTTGTCACGATCAATCGCGCGCCAGCCATCGGATCGGCAGCATCCATGATTGCGCCTTTGCCCCCGGACAGCACATAGCGCGGCTCATCACCCTTGCGCCGCAGACCTACCCGGTCGGGGTAGGCAAGGGCGGCCTGTTGCCCCAGACTTCGTGCGGGCGCGTCAGGCAGTCCTTTGGACAAGCGTGGTATGTCCGCTTTGATCTGGGCAATTGCCGCATGATGTTTTTCTCCGGGACCGTCGTAGCGGCCCTTCAGTGCCGCGATCCGCAGTGCAAGATCGACAGGCGCGCCGCGCAAAGGATCACGTGCAGCCAACAGCGCCGCCAAAGGTGCAGCGGCCTTGCCTGCCGTTTGCAGCATGTGCGCCAATCTGGGGTGCAAGGGCAGGGCTGCAAGGGCGCGCCCGTGCGGGGTGATGCGGTGTGTTACGTCCAAAGCACCCAACCCTTGTAGCAGGGTACGGGCATTCGCCAAAGCACCCGCGGGTGGAGGGGTCAGAAACGCAAGATCATCACTGCCCCAATGCGCAAGCTCAAGCGCGAGCCCCGCCAAATCGGCGGCTTCAATTTCGGCGGGGGCAAAGGCGGGCAAGGCGCCATGCTCTCCCTTTGTCCAAAGACAATAGGCATCACCCGGGGCAACACGACCTGCGCGGCCTGCACGCTGTGTTGCCTCTGCCTTGCTGACGCGCTCGGTGACAAGACGGGACATACCTGAGCCGGGGTCATAGCGCGCCCGTCTGGCGCGCCCTGCGTCGATCACCACACGAATGTCTTCGATGGTCAGCGATGTTTCGGCGATGGAGGTGGACAGGACAATCTTGCGCCCGGATGCAACCGGCGCAATCGCCTTGCGTTGATCGGCAAAGGGTAACGCCCCGTACAATGGGCGCACCACGCAATCCTTGGGCAAGTGACCATCAAGTTGGGCTGCCGTGCGACGGATTTCGCCCTCGCCGGGCAGGAACACCAACACACCGCCTGTCGTCTGGCTGACGGCGTCAAGGATCAGTGCGGCGGTCGCGGCCTCAAGGCGCTGGGTCTTGGGCACGGGACGATCAAGAAAATGCGTGGTCACGGGAAATGACCGGCCCTGCGACGTGATCACCGGAGCATCATCAAGCAGGGCCGCGACGGGTTCTGCATCAAGTGTCGCCGACATCACCAGCAAGACCAGATCAGGGCGGAGCACGGCGCGACTTTCCCAAGCTAGCGCCAGCCCCAAATCGGCGTTCAATGATCGTTCGTGAAATTCATCAAAGATCACAGCACCGACGCCCGTCAGCGCGGGGTCAGTCTGGAGCATCCGTGTCAGGATACCTTCGGTAACGACCTCGATCCGTTTGCCGGGTTTATTGTCGCCCCGCATCCGGTAGCCCACTGTTTGTCCGGGGGGCTCTCCCAGACCTTCGGCGAGACGTTCTGCGGCTGCGCGCGCCGCAAGGCGGCGGGGCTCCAACATAATGATCTTGCCGTCGGTCAGCCCGGCGTTCAGCATGGCCAGCGGGACGCGTGTTGTCTTACCTGCACCTGGTGGGGCTTGCAGAACGGCACGCCCCGCGCTCGCAAGAGCCTGCATCAGATCTGGCAGAATGGTGTCGATAGGTAAGGCCGTCATAGGACTGCTTTGCCATAAGGCCGGTAAAGACACCACCGTGCTTGATGTGCATGGGGGCTTCAGCCCAGTGGTGCCACACCCACGACAATCCCATATTCTGGATTCCACAAATGTATTTCGTTGAAGCGACTGATGTTCACTGCCGCCGGCGTTCGAAAGACCTGCAGCCCGTTGATATGTGCAAGCTTCCCAAGGTCAACCTCCGGGGCATAGATGCCATCCCGGCCAAGTAGGATGCGTAATTCCGTGTCATCGCCTGTCTCGAAACTGGTTTGCAGAACGATCAGATTGCCGCCGTCACTGGACGGCACAACGGAAACCCCGTGCGCGGCGATGTAGGCGACTGCATGAGAATACTGGTTGGAAAGTTCGTCATTTGCCTGCGCTGCTGCGGGTGTTGCTACAGCAACAAGGACGGCCATCATCGCAAAGGTTTTGTTTAAGAAATAGGTCATTTCGCACCTCCTTTCGGGTGCTGAATGTTGAATAGGGTAAATATATAATGCGTCCAAATTAGACGTGACACAGCATTACGCCAAGTCTGGTAAACATGACTGTGCGCGACCGCACAAAACAAAAAACCCGAAAGCGGCGGCTTCCGGGCTTTCATATTGCGATGTTGGAAAGGGTTGCTTAAGCGGCGGTCGCTTTGGCAATCTCTTTCTTTACTTTCAACGCGCTGTCGGACAGCTCGGTGTCTTTTGCTTTCGCCATAAACGCATCCAGACCACCGCGGTGATCAACTGTGCGCAGCGCTGCGTTGGAGATTTTGAATTTGAAAGACCGGCCCAACACGTCGGACTGCAGAGTTACATCTTGCAGGTTTGGCAAAAAGCGGCGGCGGGTACGGTTCTTGGCGTGGCTGACATTGTTGCCAGACATCGGGCCTTTTCCAGTCAGTTCGCAACGGCGCGACATGAGCATCATCCTTGTTTTTCGACATCACACACCCGGACGGCGGGACATCTTGTGATACGGGGTTGAAACCCCGCATCCGCAGGGTCGATATAAGATCAGCGCGAGATAGGCGGATTCCTTGATCCCGTCAACCCGGTTTGCCAGGTCATACCAGAAATTGCGGCGGCGAACGGTGCGCAATCTTGCGCGCCCTAGCTTAGCCTATCCTTTAACGGGCCCAAGACTTGTTCTGCCGCCGCCGCAGGCGCGATGTGCCCCGCTTTCACACCCGCTTCAGCCGCTTTCATCCGCGCCGCTATCTGCGGATCATCCTGAAGCATCTGCAACAAACCATGCCGCACGTCCTCGCCAAACCAATAGCTGGCCTGCGCTTTGCGTGTTGCATCCCAAATCCCTTGGGTGCGGCGCCAATCGCTGAGCGTGTCCATCTCGTCCCAAGCGGTCTGCAACCCGTCTGCCTCAAGTGCCGAAATCGTTAACGCCTTGGGAAACCCATCAGGGTCCTGCGCCCGCTTGCGCAGCAGCCGCAACGCACCAGCGTAATCAGCACAGGTGCGGATGGCCTGTGGTTTGAGATCACCATCGGCCTTATTCACAAGGATCAGATCAGCCATCTCCATGATACCGCGCTTGACACCTTGCAGCTCATCGCCGCCCGCAGGGGCTAGCAGTAGCACAAAAAGGTCAGCCATTTGGGCCACGACCGTCTCAGATTGACCCACACCAACAGTCTCAATCAACACCACATCGAAACCCGCAGCCTCGCACAGCGCCACAGCCTCACGCGACCGCCGCGCGACGCCGCCCAATTGGGTTTGGCTGGGCGAGGGGCGGATGAAGGCGTTGGGATCACGGGCCAAAAAATCCATCCGGGTCTTGTCCCCCAAGATCGACCCGCCGGACCGTGCCGAAGAGGGATCAACCGCCAGCACAGCAACCCTTTTGCCCATACCTGTCAGCATCAGGCCAAAGCTCTCGATGAAGGTCGATTTGCCAACGCCGGGCGTACCAGAAAGCCCAATGCGCAATGCCTGCTTGTCCGACCCCACCATGTCCAACAGCGACAACGCGTCAGCGCGATGGTCCGCACGCTGGCTTTCCACAAGCGTAATCGCCTGTGCAAGCGCACGGCGGTCACCGGTTTGCACACCTGCTGCCAGAGCCGCGATATCGTTGGGTTTCCTCATGCACACCTTCATATCTGGCCAAAGGCAAAGGTCCAGCCCTCAGAGCAACTCTGCCACCCAAGTGGGGACAACTTCGGTTGCAGGACCAATACGGTGATCGTCAAAGGCATTGGCACGGGCGGATGGTTCCAGATTGATCTCAAGTGTCGGTCCCTGCGCCAATTCGACAAGACCGGCCGCGGGGTGCACTTCGGCAGAGGTGCCAATCGCCACAAAAAGGTCAGCGGCTGCCACAGCCTGCGCGATATCATCCATGGCGTAGGGGACTTCGCCGAACCAGACAATATCAGGACGGGTCGCGGGTTGGCCGCAACGCGGGCAAAGATCGGCAGGGTCCATGACCAAAGAGGCATCCCAACGGTGCGCGCATGCGGCACAAAGGGCGCGCATCAAACGACCATGCATATGGATCACACCGGTTGACCCGGCCCGCGTATGCAGGTCGTCAACATTCTGTGTGATCAACGTGACGTCATGGGGACCCTGACCCAATTGCGCCAAAGCGTCATGAGCGGCGTTTGGGGCCGCCGCGATACAGTTTGCACGACGGGCATTGTAGAAATCATGGACAAGTGCGGGATTGCGGGCGAACCCTTCGGGTGTGGCCACATCATTCAGATCGTATTGGGTCCAAAGCCCGTCTTTGTCGCGAAATGTACCCAATCCGCTTTCCGCGGATATGCCCGCCCCTGTCAAAATCGCAATTCTCATCGGTACAGTGTGACCGGGTTCCACATCCTACGGCAAGCCGTTTCTGGCGCAAAGTGGCAGCTGCGCGTGTGTTTTGGTATATGCTACGCAATGGAAGGGGAGAGAGGTGACAATGACCAAAACACCAATACACCTTTGGATCGTGGGAATGCTGTCGTTACTTTGGAACGCGGGCGGGGCGATCGACTATGTGATGACCCGGGCAAACGTCGCAACTTATTTGGCGGAACAACCCCCAGAGCGACTGGCGATGCTCCAGGATGCGCCGTTCTGGTTTGGGCTGACATGGGCGCTCGGTGTTTGGTTTTCGGTCATTGGATCACTCTCGCTTTTGTTGCGATCACGGTTCGCCGGACCTGCCTTCGCGGTCTCGCTTCTTGGGCTGATCGGGTCATCAATCTACACCTATGTGATTGTTGACGGCGGCAGCATGCTCGCAACTGCGGGGATGACAGCAATTGCATTTACAATCGCAATCCCTGTGATCCTTATCGCGCTGTGGGTCTACGCGCGGACCATGACCAAACGCGGAGTATTGCGCTGATGCGGATCGTTTTTGTGTGTCTTGGCAACATCTGCCGTTCACCCGCAGCCGAAGGGGTGATGCGCCGTCTGGCACCTGACCTTACGCTTGATAGCGCCGGAACCGGAGGCTGGCATGTGGGCGACGCACCCTACGGACCGATGCAAGAGGCAGCGTGGGCACGTGGGATCGACCTCAGCGCGCTGCGCGCCCGTCAGTTCAGCAAGGCGGATTTCAGCAATTTTGATCTGATCATCGCGATGGACCGGCAGAACAAAGCAGACATCGCGGCACTGCGGCCCGCTGGCAACGCAACGCCCGTCCGGATGATGGCACAAAACGATGTGCCAGATCCATATTATACGCGGGACTTTGACGGGGCCTTGGACATCATCGAGGCCGCCGCGATCAGCCTGCTGGCCGACATATCTCGGACGCCAGATCGGTGAACGCGCGATAGCGGGTCCAAAAGCTTTCGTCACGGCGGCGGTCTGACTGGCGGGTATCTTGCGCCAATTGCGGGTTCTCAAAAAAGCTGGCGGCGCGGACTTGATCACTGTTTGACAGAGATTGGTTCGCGACCTGCTGAATGCATGAACATAAAGCAGGAGACGCAGCCCGGCGATCCGCATCAATACACGCGCGCGAGATATCCCCGGTCGCACCACGACCACTGCCGCCGCCACAGGCCGCCACTGATGCCAAAGCACCCGCCAACAATAAAAACCGCATTCGCCTATCCTCTGCCCGGCCCCCGGGTTAGCCCCGGGTGATCCACGTTAGGTTATGCCCCACGAGGGGAGTATGGCGGGGCAAGTGCAACGATGCAATTGGGGAATGTGAGTGATTTTGGAGGCGGCATGTGAGAACTGAGGCAAATTAGACGCGTAAGGTTTGAGGAAGGACTGGTCAGAGCCCAAAGTGTAACGCAGGCCCCGTTCGGGTATCGCCCTCCGGGGGAGGTCGGGCGATGCCCGAACGGGGCCGGGCGGTTGTTCGATGTGGTATCTGACACGACTAAAACGAACGACAGCTTTGTCCGCAATTGACCAATTCATATGTTTACCAGGAACGGCATGTATATAGCCAAGGCTTTCGGCGCTGGCGTTCTACCTGCCGCCTGCCGGAGCGTACCACTCCTGGATGAGCGTGATCAGATGGCTGTCCCATCACAGTGAAGTGCGCGCAATTATCTGATTGGCATGCAGCCCCACAATGGAAGCATTTATCCCAAAGCCGAATTTAGACGCACAAGAGCCAGCATGCGTCTGTTCCCACGATGTGTGACCCCAAGCTGGGATGATCCAATACTTGGTTAGACGCATCTCAACTGTTGGTTTGTGTCGACACTGATGATCAAGCTGCGTACTTTGCTGGTATTCGGGCAGCACGCCATCCTGACTACCAAGAGAACAGGCTTCATGCGAGTAGCAGGTCGAGCGCTGCCAGATCGCCTTCTACCAATCCGACAAATTCGATCTGGGTGTTTCCTTCAAGTTCCAGCACGAGCGCGTCGCCTGTCTCGTAGCTGTCAAGAAGCGCTAAACCCTCGACCATGAGCGCGTCAGCGAGAAGATCAAAGTCTCCGACCACATTCCATCCGCCGCCTTGCGAAAAGACAAACTGATCATTGCCTGCGCCGCCATAGAGTTCATCATCGCCCGCGCCGCCGATAAGAATATCGTTGCCGGTACCCCCTTCAAGGTAGTCGTCACCTCTGCCGCCCGTCAGGCTATCATCGCCTTCACCGCCGAACAGATTGTCCTGCCCGCGTCCGCCGTCAAGGGTATCATTGCCTGTCCCACCGACAAGCGCGTCCCGTCCGTTGCCACCGATCAAAGCGTCGTCGCCTGCACCCCCTTCAAGATAGTCGTGACCATTATTTCCTGACAAAGCATCATTGCCGTCATCACCAAACAATTCGTCCTGACCACGACCACCCGCCATGACATCATCACCAGCAGCGCCAACAAGGACATCCCGACCGCCTTGACCAGACAGATCATCGTTACCTTCACCGCCATAAAGCTCGTCTGCCGCGGCAGATCCTGTAAGGATAATCGGCTCTGGCGCCTCTTCCAGCGGAGCGGGCAATGTGTTCAAGGCCATATCGGCAGACACGCTGGCCGCGAAGCCACGCGCGGCAGCCTCTTCTGCAAACGCCGCCATTGCAACGGGGTCTGTGGAATACTCCAAGGCCAGAACGTCGATGTCTTGGGCTGCAAATACCGTTTGGAACGCATCAAGTGCTGCCTGATCGTAAATGCCTGTCGCAAGCCCAAAGAAGCTTTCGGCCATGACTGCGTCGACGGCTTCATAGTAGGATAATGCCTCGGGGCTGTCAGATGCATAGCCTGCGTCGCCGACGATGTAAGGGGCACCGTTTGGAATGACGATAAAGTCCGGGTTCACAGCCGCGCCCGCCGCTGCGATCTTCTCCACAAAGGACATCATTTCCTGCGCATAAAATTGCGATTGTGCGGTCCCAAGCTCGCCTCTGATGGCCGCGACCTCAAAGTAGGACAGCATGTTATCAAGAAAGATACCGTTGTAGCCAAACGCGGCAAGTTCAGTGACCTGGTCGATCACCAATGCCTGCCATTCGGGGTTCCAGAATTCGACAATGGCTGCGTCAAAACTGTCTGCTTGTTCGGCAAGCCAGCTTGGCGCAGCGTCCGTAGGCGCACCTGTGTCGGTGCCATCGTTTGTCCAAGCCGTATCCCAATAGGGCCGCGCGTCGTCACTTTGCCCGACAGACACATAGGCCACCATTGTCTTGCCCGCAGCCACAAGGCCCGCCACGTCGCTTTGTGACAACTCGGCGGTTGCGGTGTCACCGGGCTTGCCTTCGACGATCAGCAAATCATAAGGAGATGCGGCAATATCGGTGGCGTTCAGGTTTGAGTATTGAACGGCAAATTGATCCACAACCAAGTCAGATGGCATCGCAGGATTTTCGGGATCCATTGGCGCGACCGGAGGTTCCACCGGTTCGACCGGATCAACTGCCGCACCTTCGGCCCAAGGCGCATTGAATGTGCCGCCTTCCATCGCAGCCTCGATCCCCGCGTTGTCTGCGTCAATGACACCCGTCAGATCGCGGTCCGCGACAAAAGGGATCAAGCCATTTGCGATGGCATCCGCAAGAAATGCGTCTTGGTTGGCCTGCGCCGTGGGGTAGGATGTGGCCAGTACGAACTTGCCTGCGTCTTGCGCCAAGGCAATGTAGTCTAGGTCGCCCTGCGTCCAGTCAGAGATCTGATCGTCATTGAACCAAAGGTCCTCTACGCCCAGCCCGTCAATGGCCTCAAGATAGGGTGTGTTTGGCCCGCTGTCGGGGCCGTCTTCGGTGACACCTAGTAGGCCAACAGCGTTTTGCGGAATGATGGCGAAATCAGGGTTCTGCGACTTTGCGTATTCGGAGATACCAATTACAAAGTCGATCATCTCCTGGCGCAATTCTTCGTCGGTGCCGGGATAGGCTGCGATCACTTCATCAACGGTATAACCGTCAACGATATCCAAATAGATCCCATCATATCCCTTTGCCAGCACATCATCGACGCGCTGGAATATGATCTGTTGCCAATCAGTGTCCCAAAACTCGACACGAAAGTTCCCTTCCCACTGTGCGTTCTCACCCAGCACATAGTTGGGGGGCTGCGTTGTCCAGCTGTCCTGCCAGTAGTCGCGATAGCTTTCGGCCTCACCGATGCTGGTATAGGCATAAAGCAATTTATCTTGCGTGGTTTGCAGCGTTGCCACTTGTTCTGCACTGAGAGCGCTATCATCAGGATCAACGACGGCAACACGAAAATCCGTGCTGGAAAGTGACGCGTAGTCGGCGTTTTGCAGTTGGTAAAGAAGTGGCATGATCATCGAACGAGTCCTTTGGTGTGATTGCTGAGATCACAGCTAAGGCTTGCTACATTACGCGAACATTACGTCGTTTTCTGTTTGGCAAGAGTGAGCTGAATATCACCAGATGCCAACAGGTGCGCTTCAAGTGTCATGTCCAGAAGGCGCGCAAAATTCTGCGATAAAGTCAGACCAAGACCAGAGTGTGAACGATCAGTATCTGACCCTTGCTTGCGCCAGAATGGCTCAAACATCATGTCGCGGTCAGTTTGCGTCAGATTTGGTGCCGGGTTTGTTAGATCAATGCGAAACCCATTTGTCCCGCCAGTGTATCGGATTTGGATCGGCGCCTGATCTGGCGCGTAGTCAACCGCATTGCCGATTAGATTGGTCAAGACGGACGTCAACAGCGCTGCGTCAGTATCGACGAGATGCGCATCTGGACCGTGATATCTGACATCGAGCGTCCGCTGTGCGATGGCCGATTTGTTATCACTGATTATGCGGTGCAAAAGGGCGGGAATATCGACCGGCTCTACCCGCAGCGTTCCCCTGACCGGCTCTTGTCGGGCAATACCCAGAAGCGCGTCAACAAGTGATGTCAATCGGATGGCAAGTTCGTTTGAGGTACGCACAACATTTTTAAGCCGGTCAGGATCATCCGGGAAAGCCAATGCTACATCCGTCAACGTGCGCAATTCAGCGATTGGGGTGCGCAGCTCGTGGGCCGCGTCTGCGGTAAAGCGACGTTCGGCCTGCGACGCCTTATGCAGACGGGCCAGCAGATTGTTCAAGCGTTCCGCAATCGGGACCAACTCCTTTGGTCCAACCCCGTCAAAGGGGGCCGTATTTGTTGGTTGATCAATTTGCTTTGTCCGATCTGCCAAAACAGTCAAAGGCCGCAATGCACGTCCTGTACTGACCCACACAGCTGAACCGGCAGCCGCCGCTGCGACGACGGTCATGGCGACCGCCAGCAAAGCAAAGTTTCGCAGCGTTTTGTCAAGCGGGGTGCGATCATGAGATACGGTAATCTGGACTTTGGTTTGCCGGATATCATCGGGAACTTCGATTGAGGTATCATCCAAGTCCCACCCCCACTGGGCGGAAAACAATGCCGTTGCCGCAAGCGCCGCGGACCCATTAGGCCCGACATCTTCGGACCAAACCGTTTGATCTAAGGCGACGACCTCGCCCAGGCGTAAATCCCGACTTGAGGCGACAAGGCTGACAGATCTATCAATGATTGTGTCACCCGTTGCATCACGAACGACGAACCCATTGCTGCCTCCAGCGGCAAATTTCGTGAGCAGCGTTGGATTAAGCTCGGTGTAAATATCGCCGTTGGTCCAGACCTTCACACCGTTGGCCACAACTCGCAGGTCGTTCTCAATGGCATCTTCAAAGGCTTGAACCTGAAGGTTGCGTAGGAAGAAAAATCCTAAAACGCAAAGGACCGCAACAACAACGAAGACGACAACGCTGGTGTTGCGGGCGATGGTCGATCGAATTGAGGTCATCTTGTAATCAACCGATAGCCCTCGCCGCGGCGTGTCTCTATCCGCGAGGGTGTGCCGGGTGCGTTCAGGGCTTTGCGAAGAATTGAAATTGCGGCATCCACGACATTACTGTTGGGTTCGACATAGTCATCATAGATGCGGGCCTCAATATCTGCTCTGGAGACAACAGCACCAGCATTGCGCATGAGAATTTCGAGCAACGCGAATTCACGACGCGCCAAAGGAAGCGCGACACCACCCAGCATTGCGCAGCGGGCATTTGTATCAAGTTCCAAATCATCAACACGCAAGATATTCGACGCGACGCCATGCGATCTGCGCATCAAAGCTTCGATCCTGGCCACAAGTTCGTCAAAGGCAAAGGGTTTGATTAAGTAGTCATCCGCGCCCGCCCGTAGTCCAGCGACCCGGTCATCCACACCATCGCGCGCTGTCAGGATCAAAACCGGGGTGGTATTTTCTTGATGTCTTAGTTTTTCCAGCACCGCCATGCCATCCACCTTTGGCAAACCCAAATCAAGCACCAGTACATCGTGAGTGCCGGCCTCTGCACGCCATAAGCCATCTTCGCCGTCAGCGGCTTCATCTACCACATGACCAAGTTTTCGAAGACCCATCACAATGTTGGTTCGTAGAATTTTGGAGTCTTCGATGATTAGAATTCTCATGCAGCAATTGAATGATGCGCCATGAGATGTTGCAAGCGAAAAGGCATTCACTCAGCGAAACGAGCGTGTCCGTTGCGTTTGGATGCTTCGCAAATGAACGACGGAAGTGCGCTATGTTGCGCCACACATGCGGCGTAAATAGGGGCTCTTTCATCGCACCGCTGAATGACAGGATAAAGTTCGAAATCCGAAAATTCGTCACACCTTCGGTGTTGAATTGATCCCTGATGCGGGCGAGCAAGACATAGGCGTTTTGCGGGTTCGCTGTCATGTCAGCCATCGGATCTGTCTTATGGCTTTCTTGGTGCGCTTGGTTCACACGACCAGCGATCGAGTTGCGCTATCAGAAGCCATGTCGATTGCGTCCCTACAGATCATCAGAAAAACCAAACGCAATCATACTGGACTTAACTTTGTTATTCATTTTGTGCCGTATCTCCCTACAAATCTTCGCGTTCTCTGTACCGGTGTATTGGCTTAATTCCGATTAGATCATGGAACCTACATGCCGCGACACCATCCCACTTGACCGCCTCGGCAATCCCCCTCATATCCCTGCTATGACAGACCTTTCGCATATCCGTAACTTCTCGATCGTGGCGCATATTGACCACGGGAAATCCACGCTGGCTGATCGCTTGATCCAGTCCACCAACACGGTGGCGGATCGGGATATGAAAGCGCAGCTTCTCGACAGTATGGATATCGAGCGCGAGCGGGGGATCACCATCAAGGCCAACACCGTCCGCATTGACTACAAAGCCGACAATGGGGAGGACTACGTGCTCAACCTGATCGACACCCCGGGACACGTCGATTTCGCCTATGAGGTGTCGCGCTCCATGCGGGCCGTCGAAGGCTCGCTGTTGGTCGTGGACAGCACGCAAGGGGTCGAGGCGCAGACGCTGGCCAATGTGTACCAAGCCATTGATGCCGATCATGAAATTGTCCCCGTGCTGAACAAGATCGACCTGCCAGCGGCGGAGTGCGACCGGGTTGCCGAACAGATCGAAGACGTGATTGGGATCGACGCGTCGGGCGCCATCCAAGTCAGCGCCAAAACCGGGGTCGGGATCAAGGAAACGCTTGAGGCGATCGTCAACCTGCTGCCCGCGCCCAAGGGCGACCGGGACGCGCCGCTCAAGGCGATGCTGGTGGACAGTTGGTACGACAGCTACCTTGGTGTCATCGTTCTGGTGCGCGTCATCGACGGGGTGATGAAGAAGAACGACAAGGTCAAATTCATGTCCAACGGCACGATCCACGGGATCGACAAGATCGGCGTGTTCCGGCCACAGATGCAGGACGTGACCGAATTGGGACCGGGCGAGATCGGGTTTATCACGGCTTCGATCAAACAAGTGCGCGACACGCGGGTCGGCGACACGATCACATCGGAACGCAAAGGCACCGAAGTGGCGCTGGACGGCTTTAAGCCCGCGCAACCGGTGGTCTTCTGCGGGCTCTTCCCGGTAGACAGTTCCGAATTCGAAGACCTGCGCGATGCGATTGAAAAACTCGCGCTCAACGATGCGTCCTTCAGCAATGAGATGGAAACGTCAGCCGCGCTGGGCTTCGGCTTCCGTTGCGGTTTCCTTGGATTGTTGCACCTTGAAGTCATCCGCGACCGGATTGAGCGCGAATACAATATCGAACTGATCACGACAGCACCGTCTGTGGTCTACCACGTCTATATGCGCGACGGCGAGATGATCGAGTTGCACAACCCCGCCGATATGCCTGACATGACCCATGTGGACCACTTGGAGGAACCACGGATCAAGGCCACGATCCTCGTGCCGGATGACTACCTCGGCGACGTGCTGAAGTTGTGCCAGGACAGGCGCGGCGTGCAGCAGGATCTGACCTATGCAGGCTCCCGCGCGATGGTCGTCTACGACTTGCCGCTGAACGAGGTGGTTTTTGACTTCTACGACCGTCTGAAATCGGTGACCAAGGGTTATGCGTCTTTTGACTATCAGATGACGGGGTACCAAACCGACAATCTGGTGAAAATGTCGGTGCTGGTGAACGACGAACCCGTCGATGCACTGTCCATGATGGTGCACCGGGATCGCGCGGAAATGCGGGGACGGGCGATGGTGGAAAAACTCAAAGACCTGATACCCCGCCACATGTTCAAAATTCCGATCCAGGCCGCGATCGGGGGCAAGGTGATCGCGCGCGAGACGCTATCAGCCCTGCGCAAAGACGTGACGGCCAAATGCTATGGCGGGGATGCGACACGGAAACGCAAACTGCTGGATAAGCAAAAGGCCGGCAAGAAAAAGATGCGGCAGTTCGGCAAGGTCGACATCCCACAGGAAGCGTTCATTTCCGCCCTCAAAATGGATAGCTAGACCATGACCATGAACCCCCCGCCCAAGATCCGCAAACGCCTTCGCAAGCTGTCGTTGAAATTAGCCAAACTGGGGCGGGAGCCATCGGATCGGCAGGAATACCAATGCCCACTCTGCGGCTATGAGGGTGAATACAAGGCACGCTACGGCACCATCGCCATCCGGCTTGATGCGGCCTGCGCCAAATGCGGCGGGCTCGAACGGCACCGGCACATCGGGCTGTGGTTCAGCCAGAACGCGGACCGCACATGGGGCGATATCCTGCACTTCGCGCCCGAACGGCAGATGCGCCAGCTGCTGCAAGGGTTGGGGGCCACCTACACCACGGCCGAGCTACACGAAGGCGTCGCCGATCTTGCGCTGAATATCGAAGCGATTGACCAGCCCGATGCGTCCTATGACACGATCATGTGCAACCACGTGATGGAGCATGTGGACGACAGCAAAGCGCTGCCAGAACTCTACCGCATCCTGCGGCCCGGCGGGCAGGCGATCCTGACATTCCCGATGATCGCCTCATGGCCCGAAAGCTATGAGAATGCGGACGTAAAAACGGATGCCGAGCGGCACCGGCACTTCGGCCAAAGCGACCACGTGCGGTTCTTCGGTTGGGACGCGACAACGCGGATCAAGGCCGCCGGATTCAATCTGACGGTCATCCCGGTGACGGGGCATGAGGCGGTGAAGCACGGGATCGACCGGGAGCATGTGATTTTTCTGTGCGAGAAGGGGTAGGGGGCAAGCACTCCGAAACACGGGCCGCTGTAGAAGCAGAAGGTCAGAAAGAAAGAGATAAAACAACTCAATCAAGCTGATCTGCCACAGGAGATATTCATCTGGGTGTTGAAAATGGACAGTTGATATTTGCATGTATCAGCTAACCGTCGTCTTAAGGCTTCCCAACCGATCACAATGCGCATCGTCATCTCTAGCAAATCCGTGCCGCCCGATGAGAGCGTCGTGTATCACGACCTAACGATAAATGTCCTCTGAAGCCTCATACCGCGCCAACCACTGGCCGACATAGCCGTCGGAGTCATCCATTAGCGCTTTGCTTTCAGCCATTTTGCTGTCGAACGTGCCTTCGCGGCTGACGTCTTTGGTATCAACATAGGCCCGGTGCAAAACCTCGCGCACCTTCAACGGCAAACGTTTGAGGATGCGGCGCGCGATAGGCCATGTCGTGCGCGCCCAAAGCGTGTCTTTGATCCGGGCACTATCAATCCATGTGCGCCATGTGGCCCCCACAACATGAAACAGCACACCGCCATAGATCTTCTTGTCCGCATCGGTCCCCACGCGGAGCCATGTTCGGTTGTTCTGCCATGCGGTAAAAATGACGCCCAGCCCGGTTTCGATGTGATCGAAGTCGGGGAACGTTTGCATGAACTGTGCAAACGCCGGGCTGTCGCGATCGCTGACCAACATTGCGGGGGCATAGGCCTCTTCAAAGGCTTTCCCCCAAGCCAGACCCGCGCTGTATCCATTGGGCACAATGCTGACGACATCTGCGGTGCCATTGGTGATCGGGTCGACAAAGGCATCTTGCCAATCGTCCGAAATGGGAAACGAATCCAGATGCATGCAGACAACAACATCGCACCCATCCGCAAAGGCGACATCTGCAAGTTTGCGTAGGCAAAAGGTATGTTCCTCGCGCACGCCAAAATTGGGGTCGACGTCAAAGTGGTTGAGGGAAATACCTGTCCTTTTGTCGACATAGTCGAACTTTTCGTTGGTTAATTTGTGACCTGCTGCATAGATCCGAAAATCAGACGATGTGTGCCGCCGGATGCGATCAAGATGGATGTCGAACAGCGGTTTCATCATGTCGTCAAACACATAGACGACGAGAATACCAACTTTTGCCACGGGCCCGCACCCCTTCCTCACAAGTCACTCTTTAACTGTTGGACCTTATGGAAGGCACGCGCCGTGCCATCAAGCTGAAATATCGCGGCTGCATATGCCACGTAACAAGGACAAAAGCCGAATGGATCACCTCAATCAAGCGCTGCGAGCACGCGAGACGCCCATTGCCTGTGTCGTTGTTGGCATCGGTTCAATCGGCAAGGGGTTGGCCTTTCAATGCAATACGACAGAGGGGTTTTCGCTGGTCGCGATTGCGGACATCCATTTGGACAAAGCGACGGCTTGCGCTGAATTCCTTGGGCGACCCTATGACGTCGTGACCACGCCCGCGCAATTAGAGGCAACGATCGCAAACGACAGACTTGCGGTGTGTGAAAGTGGCGTTCTGGCGGCAGGGACCAAACAGGCGGATGTCTTCGTAGAAGCATCAAGTGCGGTTCTGGGGGGTGCGCAGCATGCGCTGGCGGCCATTGCGGCGGGCAATCACGTTGTGATGATGAATTACGAGTCAGAGCTGATGTATGGCCCGCATCTTTTGGCATGCGCCCAAAAGGCTGACGTCGTCTACACTTGTGCTGACGGCGATCAGCCCACGGTGATCAAGACGCTTGTTGATGAAATCACGTTTTGGGGGTTCGAGCCGGTCATGTTGGGCAACATGAAAGGCTTTCATGATCTCTATACAAACCCCAAAAAGATTGCCCCTGAGGCGGATAAGCGAAACCTCGATCACAAGATGTGCGCGTCTTATACAGACGGGTCCAAACTGGGTGTTGAAATGGCCGCAGTCGCCAATGCGCTGGGCGGGCGGGTTATCCAACCCGGCATGGTTGGGCCGCGTATGGAGTCTGTGCATGATATCTTTGGGCACTTTGATTTCGCATCACTCTGGCAGCCGGGTGACGCACCGATTGTCGATTATGTGCTTGGGGCAAAACCTGTGGGCGGCGTGTTTGTGATTGGACACACAGATGCCGCGTTCCAGCAATTCACTCTGTCTTGGTACCCGCCCGATATGGGCCCCGGTCCGTTTTATCTTTTTTACCGACCGTACCACCTTGGCCATATCGAAGCCTTGCGCTGCGTCGCAGAGGCCGTGCTTTTTGGGACGGCGCGATTGGCACCCCGCGCGGGACTTAAAACCAATGTCGTGGCCTACGCAAAAACTGACCTACGGGCTGGCGAGGTGCTGGACGGTATGGGTGGTTTCCAGACGTACGGGTTTATCGAAGACCTCGACAAGGCTGCCGCGCTGGGCGGCGTCGGTCTGCCGCAGTTGATTTGCGATGACTTACGTCTCAAGCGGGCCATTCCAAAGGATCATCGGATCACAATGGACGACTGCGAGATCAGCGAAACAGATCCACGTTTTGAGATGTATAGATTGGCCTTGGACCAGTCGCTCTAAGCTTTGTGAACGCGCCTTAAAGCGCGTTTTCCACCGCAGCGCCTGCATTCGTAATGTCTCTGCCGACACCTTGTACAGTTTCACAAGCTGACAGGCCAAGTACGGTTAGGATAAGGGCGATACGGATCATGTTGGTCACCAAATTAGAAGCTTTGGCAAACACTAACGGGCCGCCTTGGTCGGGGCAAGACGGCTGAAGGCTGTACGTACAGCTTCTGTACGGCATATGTACGCAGGATTTACGCTAGAAATGCGCTGACCGCCGCTTCAAACTCACGCGGTTTTTCCGCATGCAGCCAATGCCCGGCGCCGGGGATTTTGGCGAATTTTGCTGCTGGGAACAGGTCTTTGATACGGGGCCGTGCGTCCCGCTGCACATAGTCTGAATTTGCTCCTGACAGAAACAGCGTCGGTCCGTCGAAGCGCCCTGAAACGTTCGGGAAACCGATGATCTTATCCATTTCAGCACTCAGTACATCCAGATTAAGCCGCCAGCGTTTTTCTTTTATATCAAGGCTTTGCAGCAGAAAGTCATCAACGCCCGGCTCCAATCCTGCCAATTGCGCCTTCGCATCTGCGCGGCTGGTCACGGTCGCCAGATCAACCTGGCGCATGGCCTCAATCGGCCCCATCTGTGTGTGTGCATAGGTCACTGGCGCGATATCAGCGACGATTAATTTGCGCACCTTTTCAGGATGTTGCAGCGCCAGCACCATCGCAGCCTTCCCCCCATCGAATGCCCCAACACATCCGCCGGGCCATCAATCACCGATACCAGATCAGTCGCCAGATCATGATAGCTATGGCTGTCGCTCCAATCACTGTTTGCGTGATTGCGCATATCAACCGCAATCACGGGCCTTACTGCGGACAGTCGCTTGGCAATGACCCCCCAGTTGCGCGCCGACCCAAACAGCCCATGTGCGATCAGCAGCGGTGTGCCGGGCGGTCCCTCATATCGTACCGTGTTCAACATGCATCTGTTGGTAGCGTTACGCAGCGTCCAGGACCAGAGGGATTGAGCATATCATGCGGACCATTTACCCGGTCGCCATGGGGATGAGTTTACAGCAAATGGTGGATGAGGTCCGCGAGGCGCTGGCGGAGAAGCTGCGCGTGCGCGGGCCCTCGCTGGAAATGCAGTTGCGCAAGGCGGGTCGGTTGTTGCCGCGCGCCGTACGTCGCGACGCCGCCTATTTGGCACAGGCTGTCAGATTCGCCGAAAATCCCAAGCTGATACACCGGGTTGATATGCGCAAAGCGGTGCAAGCCCATCGCAGCATTCTGGCGCATCTGGAAAGTACAGATTATGCAGCGCAACGGCGCGAGGCCGCACTGAACCTTGTCGCCTCGATTGCTTTTGCATTGCTGACAACTGGCGTGTTGCTACTGTTTGTTTTGTGGGCGCGCGGCTTTATCTGATAGGCTACCGTCTGCCCGGGTTCCGCCGGGCAAACTGTTGATTTCGCAGAGATATATCTGATCAGAGCGTCGGGTAGATTGGGAACTGATCGCAAAGGGCTTCTACTTCGGCCCGAACCTTGGCTTCGACGGCACCGTTGCCGTCCTCGCCATTGGCGGCGAGCCCTTCGGTCACTTCCACGATCCAATCGGCGATCTGGCGGAACTCTGGTTCGCCAAAGCCGCGAGTGGTGCCTGCGGGAGACCCGAGGCGGATGCCTGATGTGACCATCGGCTTTTCGGGGTCAAACGGAATGCCGTTTTTGTTGCAGGTGATATGGGCGCGGCCCAAAGCCTTTTCCGTGGCGTTGCCCTTCACACCCTTGGGACGCAAATCAACCAGCATCACGTGGCTGTCTGTACCGCCCGTGACGATATCAAGGCCACCTTTCATCAGTTGATTGGCCAGCGCTTGGGCGTTCTTCACAACCTGTTCTTGGTAGGTCTTGAACTCGGGGCGCAGTGCTTCGCCAAAAGCCACAGCCTTGCCAGCGATCACATGCATGAGCGGGCCACCCTGAATACCGGGGAAAATGGCAGAGTTGCATTTCTTGGCAATCGTTTCGTCATTGGTCACGATCATGCCGCCACGCGGACCGCGCAGTGTTTTATGCGTCGTCGTTGTCGCCACATGGGCATGCGGGAACGGGGACGGATAGAGGCCAGCGGCCACGAGGCCAGCAAAGTGCGCCATATCGACCAAAAGGTATGCACCAACGCTATCGGCAATTTCGCGCATTTTGGCAAAATCGATGATGCGCGGAATGGCAGAACCACCCGCGATGATCATCTTGGGCTGATGTTCTGTGGCAAGGCGCTGGACCTCATCATAGTCCAGCAGGCTGTCTTGCTTGCGCACGCCATATTGCACCGCGTTGAACCATTTGCCCGATTGGTTGGGCTTGGCACCGTGGGTCAGGTGGCCGCCCGCATCAAGCGACATGCCCAAAATGGTATCGCCGGGCTGGAGCAGCGCCTGAAACACACCTTGGTTGGCCTGCGAACCAGAGTTGGGTTGGACGTTGGCAAAGCCGCAATCAAACAGCTGCTTGGCGCGTTCAATGGCAAGGTTTTCGGCCACATCGACGTGCTCGCATCCGCCATAGTAGCGACGACCGGGGTAACCTTCGGCGTATTTGTTTGTCATGACGCCACCCTGCGCTTCCATCACCGCGGCTGAGACGATGTTCTCTGACGCGATCAGCTCAATCTCTTTGCGCTGGCGCTTGAGTTCGGCCTGCATCGCTGCGTGGATTTCCGGGTCGCGGGTATCAAGAGTTTCGGTGAAAAAGCCGTTGTCGCGGACGGTGACGTTCATGGGTGCATCCCCCTAAAAATGGTGCCAGAATTGCGCTGTTGCGTCCTCATACCTCAAGCATGCAGCGTTCTAAAGCATCAAAACGACCATGATCTTTATGAGTAGGTCAGACGCGTTTCGTATCGGCGTCTTGCGTTTCGGGGCCGATCACCGCACAACTTATCGGAAATGAAAGGCTTTTAACCGATGCCCCGCCCCAAGATCGCATTTGTCGCCAGCCCGGTACCAATCGCGCAAACAGCTTTGCGCGAGTTGTCGCAGGCGCATGGTGACGTGCCCCCGGCCGAAGCGGATGTGATCGTGGCTTTGGGCGGCGATGGTTTCATGTTGCAGACGCTGCACGGCACCCAAGGGCTCGATGTGCCTGTCTACGGCATGAACCGGGGCACCGTCGGGTTCTTGATGAACGAATTTCATGAAGCAGATCTACAGCAACGTCTGGATGAGGCCGAGGAAGAGGTGATCAACCCGCTGACGATGACCGCCCTGACTGTCGATGGCACCATGCATGAGGCGCTTGCGATCAACGAAGTCAGCCTGCTGCGCGCCGGGCCCCAGGCGGCCAAACTGCGGATCACGGTAGATGGCAAGCTACGGATGAACGAATTGGTTTGCGATGGGGCACTGGTGGCGACACCTGCGGGGTCAACGGCCTATAACTATTCCGCGCACGGTCCGATCCTGCCGATTGGCTCTGATGTGCTGGCTTTGACCGCGATGGCTGCCTTCCGACCTCGGCGCTGGCGCGGGGCATTGTTGCCCAAAAAGGCGGTCGTGCGCTTTGATGTGATTGATCCGGGCAAGCGGCCTGTGATGGCGGATGCCGACGGGAAATCGGTACGGGATGTGGTGAGTGTAGAAATCCATTCCGAGCCATCCATCGCGCACCGGATATTGTTTGATCCTGGGCATGGGTTGGAGGAGCGGCTGATCAGGGAGCAGTTTGCTTGAATTCGACGGAAGATAAATCCCGCTCACTCGGGAGAGTTTTTTTATTTGCCGCTGTCCCGCTAGTTTCGATGTCGGCCATAATGGCGGTACCATGGATAATAAACAGGCAAACAGTAGTCCTAACAGTTACAGATATTGATGCAGCGCGCGAATGCCGTTCGACACGCAGCCGCATCCATGGTGAAAAAAGCCGCTCCAGTCGTCCAGAGAAAAGCCTTGTCTATTGTGGAACCGTGCTGACTGACCACGGACATTTTGTACTTCCAGATTCTCGTCGCTTTGTATTCTTTCAGCAATCGCGCGAGTCGTTCTTCGATCGTCTACACGAGGGATGCAGCTATCGCGCTACGGTTGCGGGACCCGGCAAAATGCTGATCGAGGGAGCGAGAGGGTTGTCTAATAACAACCGCACCTTGGTAGAGTTAGAGATTGTTGGAGTATGCGAACAGACGTGAAAATATTGCGGAGCAGAGTCTCGCTGTTTTGCCATTCGATGCAAGGTGTCCAATCCACGGGTTGGCCTCAGAGCGGGCCACGGCAGCACCATCTCAGCGGACGCGTCAGGTGTGCTTATAGCCCCTCGCATACCCCAACGGCTTCAACGCGTCTCTAATCTCATCCAAGATCGCGGGGTCATCAATCGTCGCGGGCATTTTGAACTCTGCGCCATCCGCGATCTTCACCATCGTACCACGCAAAATTTTCCCGGAACGTGTCTTCGGTAGCCGGTCCACCACCACAACCAGTTTGAAGGCGGCCACCGGCCCAATCGTATCGCGCACGGATTTCACAACCTCTTTTTCGATCTCGTCATGCGGGCGGTCGCAGCCTTTGTTCAGGCAGACGAAACCCATGGGCAATTGTCCCTTGAGTTCGTCCGTCACCCCGATCACAGCGCATTCGCCCACATCTGGGTGGCCTGCTAACACTTCTTCCATCGCCCCAGTCGACAGCCGGTGCCCGGCCACGTTAATCACATCGTCCGTGCGCGCCATGATGTAGAGATAGCCGTCCTCATCAATCATCCCTGCATCCCCGGTCTCATAGTAACCGGGGAAGGTGTTGAGGTAGGATTTGATAAAGCGGTCCTCGGCATTCCACAGCGTCGGCAGGGTGCCGGGAGGCAGGGGGAGCTTGACCGCAATCGCGCCCAATTCGCCCGCTGGCAACGGATGCCCGCCATCATCCAGAATTTGCACGTCATAGCCGGGCATCGCAACAGTAGGCGAGCCGATCTTGACCGGTAGCGCTTCGATCCCGGCAGGATTGCCTGCGATGGTGTAGCCCGTTTCGGTCTGCCACCAGTGGTCATAGACCGGCACGCCCATAACGCGCTGGGCCCATTCGATTGTGTCAGGGTCGGCGCGTTCACCTGCCAGATAAAGAGCACGCAAACCCGAAATATCGTAGTTCTTGATCATCTCGCCCTTCGGGTCTTCGCGCTTGATCGCACGGAATGCGGTAGGGGCAGTGAAGAAGGATTTGACGTTATGTTCCTCTATCACCCGCCAGAAGGTGCCAGCATCGGGGGTGCCGATGGGCTTGCCTTCGAAGACAACGGTGGTGTTGCCGTGGATCAGGGGCGCATAGCAGATGTAGGAATGGCCCACGACCCAGCCGACATCCGACGCTGCCCAGAACACATCACCGGGGTCGACGTTGTAGATAGACTTCATCGTCCAGTTAAGGGCGACGAGGTGCCCAGCGGTGGGACGCACAACGCCTTTGGGCGCGCCCGTGGTGCCAGAGGTGTAAAGGATATAAGCCGGGTGGTCGCCGCTGACGGGGACGCATTCAGCTGGGTCAACGCCTGCCTGAAAATCGTTCCAATCGTAGTCACGACCTGCGATCAGTTCTGCAACGTCTTGTTCGCGTTGAAATATCACCGTGAAGTCCGGTTTGTGGGTCGCCAGCTCAATTGCACCGTCGAGTAAGGGTTTATATTGCACAACCCGCCCAGGTTCGACACCACAGGACCCCGCGATGATCGCTTTTGGGGTCGCGTCGTCGATCCGCACGGCCAGTTCATTCGCGGCAAAGCCCCCAAAGACAACCGAGTGGATGGCACCCAGACGGGCACAGGCCAGCATCGCTTCAAGCGCTTCTGGAATCATTGGCATATAGATGATGACGCGGTCGCCTTTTTCGACGCCCTTTGCCCGCAATGCACCAGCGAGTGAGGCGACACGGCTTTGTAGTTCTGCATAGGAAATGCTGCGTTTGGTGTTGGTGATGGGGCTGTCATAGATGATCGCCGCCTGATCACCGCGTCCGTTTTCCACGTGACGATCAACGGCATTGTAGCAGGTGTTGACCTGCGCATCGGTGAACCAGCGATAAAGGGGGGCCTTACGATCATCGAGCGCCTTGGTCGGTGGTGTGACCCAATCAATTGCCTTGGCTTGATCCATCCAGAAACCTTCTGGATCATTCTTCCAAGCGCCATAAACATCAGCGTAGCCCATATCGTCCTCCCCAAAGCGGTTCGCAATAGTGTTAAGCCGAGGCCATTGGCGCGGCAAGCAGATGTACGTTGGCCGCTGCAGCTTTTTGGGCGCCGCAGGATGCGGGGCGCGTTTTGGAATGCCGCCGGCGGAAGTTTGATTGGATATAGAAAGACAGTGGCCTAGCCGTAATGGGCCACAGGTGTACCGGCCACGGCGGACATATTCAGTAGTCCGCGTGCCGTGATTGACGGGGTGACGATATGACAGCGGTTGCCCATGCCCATCAGGATCGGGCCAACCTCCAGCCCGCCACCCTTCATCTTCAGGATATTGCGCACGCCAGAGGCCGCATCCGTATTGGCAAAAACCAGCGTGTTGGCAGCACCGGGCAGATGCGCTGCCGGGAACACCCGGTTGCGCAGTTCAACATCCAAGGCAGCATCAACATGCATCTCGCCCTCGTAGGCAAAGTCGCGTGGGGCGCTATCAAGGATTTCCATCGCAGCCCGCATCCGGCGTCCACTATCACTGTCGAGATTGCCGAATTGGCTGTGGGAACACAGCGCAATCCGTGGTTCGACGCCGAAGCGGCGCACATGGCGCGCGGCACCGATGACGGTTTCGGAAATCTGCTGTGGCGTGGGTTCTGGATGCACCTGCGTATCTGCGACAAAGAGTGGACCATCTTCCAGGATCATCAACGACAGACCCGCAATCGGGTGATAAGACGCGTCCCCAAGAATTTGGCAGACATAGTTGAGGTGCCAAAGGAATTGGCCGAATGTGCCGCAGATCATGCTGTCGGCTTCTTCACGGTGAACCATGACGGCAGCAATCGCCGTGGTGTTGGTGCGCATGATGGCCTTTGCAAGATCGGGTGTGACCCCTTTGCGTGCCATCAAACCGTGATAGCTTTCCCAATAGTCGCGGTAGCGCGGATCACTTTCAGGGTTCACGATGCTGAAGTCGACGCCAGGCCGGATTTTCAGACCGGCACGCTCGCACCGGCGCTCGATCACCTCTGGTCGGCCAATCAGGATTGGGGTGTCGGTCGTTTCTTCCATGATCGCCTGAGAGGCCCGCAAGACACGCTCATCTTCGCCTTCTGCAAAGACGATACGGCGTGAAGCGGTCCGCGCGGCCTCAAACACCGGGCGCATGATCATGGCGGATTTGAACACCGATCCGTCGAGGTCGGCTTTGTAGGCGTCCATATCCGCGACTGGGCGTTTGGCAACCCCGGTTTTGATTGCAGCACCGGCAACAGCGCTTGCAACGACGCCCATCAGACGAGGATCAAAGGGCTTTGGGATCAGGTAGTCTGCGCCAAAAGTAAGTTGTTCGCCCTTGTACGCGGCCGCAGCCTCGGCGCTGGTTGTCGCGCGGGCGAGGGCGGCAATACCTTCCACACAGGCGATCTTCATCTCATCGTTGATTTCGGTGGCACCCACGTCGAGCGCGCCGCGGAAGATGAACGGAAAACACAGGACGTTGTTGACCTGATTGGGGAAATCGCTGCGCCCTGTCGCGATGATTGCGTCAGGGTTGGCGGCGCGGGCATCATCGGGGTTGATCTCTGGGTTCGGGTTGGCGAGCGCAAAGATGATCGGGCGATCAGCCATCTTCTTGACCATCTCGGGCGTCAGGACACCGGGGCCGGAAAGGCCCAAAAAGAGGTCAGCGCCATTTATGACATCAGTCAGCGTTGCAGGGATCGTGCCTTGCGCATACTCGGCCTTTTGAGGGGTCATGTCCTTTTCACGGCCCTGATAAACAAGGCCTTCTATGTCGCACAAATAAACGTTTTCGCGTTTCACCCCGAGTTTCAGCAGCATGTTGAGGCAAGCAATACCAGCGGCACCGCCGCCCGTGCTAACGATCTTGATATCTTCGAATTTCTTACCCGCGATACGTAGCGCATTGGTCGCCGCCGCCCCGACGACGATGGCCGTGCCGTGTTGGTCGTCATGAAAGACGGGAATGTTCATCCGCTCGTTGCACAGCTTTTCAACGATAAAGCAGTCGGGCGCCTTGATATCTTCGAGGTTGATTGCACCGAAGGTCGGCTCCAACGCACAGACGATATCGGCGAGTTTTTCCGGGTCGGGTTCATTCAACTCAATGTCGAAACAGTCGATGTTTGCGAATTTCTTGAAGAGAACCGCTTTGCCTTCCATGACTGGTTTGGATGCAAGCGCACCGATATTCCCAAGGCCCAAAACGGCCGATCCGTTCGTGACAACAGCTACAAGATTACCACGCGATGTATAGTCTCGGGCCGCGTCAGGCTCTGCTTTGATTTCAATGCAGGCCTCGGCCACACCGGGTGAATAGGCGCGCGCAAGGTCGCGCCCGTTAGCCATTGGTTTGGTTGCGCGGATTTCCAGTTTTCCGGGCTTGGGGAACTGATGATAGTCAAGTGCTGCCTGCCTTAGACCATCTTTTGCGTCGTCTGCCATTCCGTCCTCCAATATGGTTTAACGTTAAACCATTTTCCTTTCCTTAGGGAAAGCCGTGGTTGTGGTCAATCTTGATGCGCTACTCTTGCAAATAATTTGGCCCGGCGACAGGGTGCAGAGCATGAACGATGAACATGACATAAAGGCCGAAGTAAACCTGAGCACCACTGATCTTCGTGCGGATCTGGGGTTTTTCGGCGAAACGCTTGGGATGCGGCTGGATATGATCTATCCGGCGGATGATCCGTCGGTTGCTGTGTATTCTGGCCATGGCCTGCGGGTACGTTTGGATCAAAGCGCCGGCGTGAACCCCGGACTGCGAATTTTGACGGACAATCCCGATTTTGCACACGGTGCAAAAGACCTGATCTCGCCCGGTGGCACAGTCGTCAAGATTCTTCCGCTCAATCCACCATTGGAATTGCCACAAACGGATCATGCCTTTGTTGTCCGCAGACTGGCGGATCAGGCTCCTTGGGTGATTGGCCGCGCGGGCATGCAATACCGGGACCTGATCCCAAGCCGTCTTGGTGGGTCCGTCATTGCCAGTCACATTCGCATCCCCGATGGTGGCCCGGTTCCCGACATGGTGCATTTTCACAAAGTCGGGTTTCAGTTGATCTTTTGTTACCGTGGGTGGGTTGACGTGGTGTACGAAGACCAAGGTCCGCCGATGCGTCTGACCGCTGGCGATTGCTTTATCCAGCCGCCGGAAATCCGGCACCGGGTGCTGCAAGCATCCGATGGGATCGAAGTGATTGAAATCGGAGTACCCGCCGAACATATCACCGAAATTGACCATGATATGACATTGCCGACCCCGCATCTGCGTCCTGACCGGGAATGGCACGGGCAGCGGTTTGTCTTTAACGAGGCGCATAAGGCGCAGTGGCACTCGGCACATTTACCGGGCTTCATAGCGCGCGATACGACCATTGCTGCAAATACAAGCGGTGTCGCGGGCGTGAATGTGCTGCGCAAAGGGCAGGGTGAACCGGTTTGGACGAGCCATGACGCAGACATCCACTTCACCTTTGTGATGGAAGGGACAATGACGTTAGAGGGAGAGGGGAAAGAGCCGTTTGCATTATCTCCCGGTGATGCCTTCGTCATTCCACCGGGTATGCAGACCCGTTATTTTGCCCCTTCCGATGATTTGGAATTGCTCGAAGTCGCCTTGCCGGGCGGGTTTACGGTCACCTAAGGCTCTTGCATCCGCCTGCTTCCCGTCACACTCTGAGCGGAAGTGAAATTGGAGGCCAACATGTCTTTGATCGAAAGCGCGCGCATCGCGCGTGAAAACGCGCATGCACCCTATTCGAAGTTCAAAGTGGGCGCCGCGCTGAAGGCGACATCAGGGGCCGTCTATGTCGGGTGCAACGTCGAAAACGTGGCCTATCCCGAAGGGACCTGTGCAGAGGCCGGCGCAATTGCGGCGATGGTCGCCGCCGGGGATATCGCAATTGCCGAAATTGCGGTCATTGCCGACAGTCCAAAACCTGTCAGCCCGTGTGGTGGCTGCCGTCAGAAAATCGCAGAATTTGCGCAAGGTGAGGTGAAAGTCACGCTCGCCACCACTGATGGTGTGATACATGAAACAACGGTCGCAGCGCTTTTGCCCGGCAGCTTTGATGCTGACTATATGAGCCGCGTCTAACGGATGGACGCCCGCGCGATCATTGCTGCCGTTCGCGGCAAGACAACACCAACGCAAGAACAGCTGACGTGGTTTGCCCAAGGTCTGGCCTCGGGCGAAGTCAGCGATGCGCAGGCCGGAGCCTTTGCAATGGCGGTTGTGCTGAATGGTTTAAGTGATGAGGGCCGTATCGCATTGACCCAAGGCATGCGCGACAGCGGCGATGTGATGGCCTGGGACTTGCCCGGTCCGGTGGTGGACAAGCATTCTACAGGAGGTATCGGCGACTGTGTGTCGCTTGTGCTTGCGCCAACTCTTGCTGCGTGTGGTGCCTATGTGCCGATGATTTCCGGACGGGGCTTGGGGCATACGGGCGGGACGTTGGACAAGCTGGAGGCTATTCCCGGGCTGAACATCAACGTGACCGAAAAGCAGTTTCGTCTGATCACCCGCGAGGTCGGGTGCGCAATTGTCAGTGCGACCGGCCAGATCGCCCCTGCAGACCGTCGTTTGTACGCAATACGCGATGTCACCGCGACCGTCGAAAGTATAGATTTGATCACCGCGTCGATCCTGTCCAAAAAACTGGCGGCGGGACTGCAAAGTCTGATCCTTGACGTCAAATGCGGGTCGGGCGCATTTATGAAGACCCAAGAAGACGCCCGCGCGCTGGCGCGCGCCTTGGTTGATGCCGCCAATGGCGCAGGCTGCAAAACAGCTGCATTGATCACCGATATGAATGAACCGCTTGCCCCTGCGCTGGGAAATGCGGTCGAAGTTGCAGTGTGCATGGAGGTGCTGGCAGGAAACAAGGCCGCTGCACCCCGTCTTTACGACTTGACCGTCGCCTTGTGCGCCCAACTCTTGATCATGCAAGGGCAAGAGCCTGCGTCGGCAACTGATCGTGTGACAACTGCAATCAGCTCTGGTGCCGCGATGGAACGGTTTGCCCAGATGATTGCCGCGTTGGGTGGGCCGCCCGACATGGCGCATGATTGGCATACACATCTTCCCAAAGCCCCTATCGTTGGCGAAGTCACAGCCCCTCGGTCGGGCCATATTGCTGCCATTGATGGCGAAGCGCTGGGCCTTGTCGTCGTGGGGCTGGGTGGCGGACGTCGCGTCGAAACGGATCGTGTGGATCCCAGTGTCGGCCTGACCGAGATGGTGGGACTGGGTGATGCCGTGACCCGCGGTGATCCACTGTGCGTTTTGCATGCCGCCACCGAGGATGACGCGGTCGCAGCGGCAATTGCGGTGCAGGCGGCGATTACGATCGGTGATGCGGCCGTGCCGGGGCCGCTCATTTTGGAAGGGATCACCTGATGCCACGCGCCTTTTTGATTGTGATTGATAGCGTTGGGATTGGCGGCGCGCCGGATGCGGGGCAGTTCTTCAATGGTGACCTACCCGACACCGGTGCCAACACGGTCGCACATATCGCGCGCAAGACAGCGTTGCGCGTGCCGACCCTTGATGCCCTGGGTCTTGGTGCCGCAGTGCATTTGGCATCTGGTGAACGTGCCATCGGCCTGGACGCCGAACCGACCGGTGCGTGGGGTGCCGCCACCGAAGTGTCGCGCGGCAAAGATACCCCCTCAGGCCATTGGGAACTTGCAGGTGTCCCTGTGCCGTGGGACTGGCACGTTTTCCCGAATGCAGATCCCGCCTTTCCGGCCGATCTAACCGCGTTGATTTGTGAAAAGGCGGGCGCGGCGGGTATTTTGGGAAACCGTCACGCCTCGGGGACGCAGGTGATCGAGCAAGAGGGCGCGGCACATCTCAAGACCGGCTGGCCGATCTGCTACACCTCAGCAGACAGCGTGCTGCAAATCGCGGCCCATGAAGAGGCGTTTGGGCTTGAGCGGTTGATGCAGCTTTGCAAAGACCTTGCGCCCACGCTGCATCAGATGAAGGTCGGACGGGTCATCGCCCGGCCATTTTTGGGCAGGGTGGGGAATTTCGACCGGACCGCCAACCGCAAAGACTTTGCCATCGCCCCGCCGGCACCCACGATCTGTGACTATGTGCATGATGCCGGGCGCACGGTGCATGCGGTGGGAAAAATTGGCGATATCTTTTCCATGCGGGGGATTGATGACCTACGCAAAGGACGAGATGCCGCCTTGATGCAACATGTGCATGATCTGGCAGAGCAGGCCACCGCTGGGTCATTCGTTTTTGCCAATCTGGTCGAATTTGACAGTGAATACGGGCATCGGCGCGATCCCGTCGGCTATGCTCAGCATCTTATGTGGTTTGACGGGGAACTTCGCACTTTGCTTGCGCAGTTGCGCGACGACGACCTGTTGATCGTCACCGCTGATCATGGCAATGACCCGACATGGGCCGGCACGGATCACACCCGCGAACGGGTCCCGGTTCTGGTGCATGGGGTTGGCGCGCGGTCCTTGGATCATCTGGCATTTACCGATGTTGCCGCCACGATCGCCGCCCATTTGGATGTGGCTTATGAGGGCGAAGGAAAGAGTTTTCTATGAACTTTCAAGCGATACCAAAGGTCGAACTCCATACCCATCTTGAAGGCTGCGCACCGCCTGCTTTCATCAAAGGGCTTGCCGCTGAAAAGAAGATTGATATCAGCGGGATATTTGCGCCAGATGGCGGCTATGCATTCCGTGATTTCGACCACTTCTTACAGGTTTATGAGGCGGCATGCACAACCTTGCAAAGCCCCGAAGATTTTCGCCGCTTGACGATGGCCGTGCTCGAAGAAACCGCAGCGCATGGTGTGGTTTATATGGAGACATTCGTGTCACCTGATTTTTGCGGCGGGGGTGATTTGGCAGCATGGAAAGATTATCTGGCAGCGATGCAAGACGCGGCTGCCGAGGCGGAAGAAAAGCTTGGCATCACGTTGAAAGGGATCGTGACGGGCATCCGCCATTTTGGACCAGAGGCGTGCAAACCGGCAGCCTTGTGTGCGGCAGAGACGTTCGGGGATTTTATCACCGGATACGGTATGGCCGGGGGTGAAATGGTGGGACGCCCGGGTGACTATGCCTACAGTTTTGATATGGCCCGCGAGGCCGGAATGCCGCTGACCTGCCATGCGGGCGAATGGGGCGGCGCATCAATGGTCGCCGAGACGATCCGCGATTTGCGGGTCTCGCGGATCGGACATGGAATTGGGGCCATCGAAGATCCGGCACTTGTCGAAGAGATCGCAGACCGGGGTATCACACTAGAGGTCTGCCCGGGGTCAAACGTCGTGCTGAAGGCCGTGAGTGGCTGGCACGACCACCCGATTGCCAAATTGCGGGACGCGGGCGTCAAAGTGACCGTGTCAACTGATGATCCGCCTTTCTTCCATACGACAATGACAGCCGAATATGACATGCTTCACCGCACGTTTGACTGGGGCGCAGATGATTTTCGAGCCTTGAACAAAACCGCCCTCGCGGCGGCCTTTTGTGATGATGACACGAAGGCCCGCGTGGCCAAAAAACTGGAGCCTGCCCAATGACCGATCATGTCACCCACGTCACGCATCCGCTTGTGCAACACAAGCTGACGCTCATGCGTCAGCAGGACACATCGACGGCTGTCTTCCGGCAATTGCTGCGCGAGATCAGTCAACTGCTGGCCTATGAGGTGACGCGCGGCCTGCCCATGACAACCAAGCGGATTGATACCCCGCTAGAGCCGATGGATGCGCCGGTCATTGATGGCAAAAAGCTGGCGCTTGTGTCGATCCTGCGTGCGGGCAACGGTCTGCTGGACGGTGTGCTCGAACTGATCCCATCAGCGCGTGTTGGGTTTGTCGGACTTTACCGCGATGAGGAAACACTCAAGCCCGTCCAATATTACTTCAAGGTGCCAACCGAACTGGAAGACCGTTTGGTCATCGCAGTCGATCCGATGTTGGCGACGGGAAACTCTTCTGTTGCAGCCATAGATTTGCTGAAAGAGGCGGGTGCCACGAATATCAGGTTTCTATGTCTGCTCGCTGCACCAGAAGGTATCGCACGCATGCAGCAGGCCCATCCCGACGTGCCAATCGTGACTGCCGCGATTGACAGCCATCTGAATGAAAAAGGCTATATCGTGCCGGGTCTTGGCGACGCCGGTGACCGGATGTTCGGGACGAAATAGACCTCAAATATTGCAGATGTTCTGAAGACTGACCCAGTCGCTATCCGTCAGAATCAAAGGAATGCTCCGCTCAAGAAGTGGATCAGCGTCCAGTTCTGGCATGGTGCCAGTGCGGGCATCCACGGCGGCAAGATACGGGGCTTGTGGTATCTGTGCGGTGGCAAGGATCATGCGCAACAGGTCGGGATCTGGTCCCGCAGGTTCGCCCCGCACCATGGCCATAGCGTTGCGACGTAAGATATCGCTGGGAATTTCACCGGTTGTCAAAAGGCGAAACGTGGTGCCAAGCCCTTCCTGCTTCAGCAGGCTTTCCAGTGGATCTGCATCGGCGACCGCGGCCTGACTGGCAAGAACAAAGCCCGCCGCTACGGCAGGATCATCCGAAAGTTGGAGCACACCATAGTCCAGCAGGATTAACCCGCCCGGCAGAGCGACAGCCGCTTGTTGAAGCTTGGGAACAACGACAAGGCGTGCAGATGTATCAGGCCCAAAAAGGCGCTGGAGAAAGCGTGTCGCGGCACCAGTGGCGCGTTCTGATTGGCACATCGCGCCCGTTTCACTTTGCATGTAGGCCAGCATCTCGGTCCCGATTTCCATGCGTTTCGGGGTCGGAACGACAGCAAGCGTTTGCCGGGTGAGCGCGCCGGGCAACCAAAAAACCGCAAGTGCCAAAGTGATAACGATCAATCCACCCGTCAGCCAATGGCGCAGTTTGCCCGGATGCGGACGGGATTTGGCAAGCGCCTTGCGCACTTCTTCAATCGCCTCGATCATTGTGTTGTCGGTGATCTCGAGGATTTCACTGGCATCATCATCGGGGGCATAAATCGCGGGCGTGTCTTCGGGGTTTTGGCGGATCAGGGCGGGCAGTGACCAATGCGCCAATGGTCGCCCTGTTGCATCGGCGATCACCAGAGTCGCATCGCCAAAAGAGATGGTCACGTCGCGCCGTTGCTCATCGGGTGCTGCGCGCCACAACGCGTCGCTTTCCAACCGGACGTATCGGTCAAGTGCCGTCATCTGCTCATTGCCCTTTTTGCCAAAGGGTAACGTGGGTGGGACAGAATGTCATGTTGGAAACGCACATGTGGCCGTGGCGCTGATGGAAAGACCTGACCCTCCGGGGGAAGTTTGATTGGACGAAGAAAATCAAGAGTTCATTAACCAAGCCTTCGTACGGTCTCAGGCGCGGTACAGGCGGAAGCGTTGATGACCGTGACGTGGAAAGTCGCGCTGGTGCAGACCTGACCCGGTCAGCCTGTAGCGGGCAACACACCAGCGCGCACCCATATCTTTCTATGTCCAATCAAACTTCCGCCGGAGGCATCCTGTCCTATGCTCAAAGTGCTTTGGCCAGCGTTCTGAGTTCAAACTTTTGGATCTTCCCGGTCGATGTCTTCGGCAACTCCTGAAACACGATCTTCTTGGGGCATTTGAAACCGGCGAGCCGTTCGCGCGTAAAGGCGATTATCTCGGCCTCATCCGCGCCGGCGCCGTCCTTCAGCTCAACAAAGGCGCAAGGCACTTCGCCCCATTTGTCGTCCGGTTTCGCCACGACCGCGCAAAGGTTCACTGCCGGATGGTGCATCAACGCGCCTTCCACCTCGACCGAACTGATGTTTTCGCCGCCAGAGATGATGATGTCCTTGGCCCGGTCCGAGATTTGGATCGCCCCGCCGGGGTGCTGGATAGCCAAGTCCTCGGAATGAAAATACCCTCCTGCAAAGGCTTTCTCAGTCGCCTCGGCGTTCTTGAGGTAGCCTTTCATCACCGCATTGCCGCGCATAACGATCTCGCCCTGCGTCGCTCCGTCGCGCGGCACTTGTCCCATGGTGTCATCCACAACAGTGACGTCTTCCATCATCGGGAAGGCCACGCCTTGGTGGGCTTTGATGGCGGCCTGTTCATCTTCGGGCAGCGCATCCCATGCGTCATCCCAGATGCATTCGGTCACATGCCCATAGGTTTCGGTCAGCCCGTAAACCTGTTTGATATTGAACCCCAGCTTGCCAATGGCGGCCAGTGTCGCCGGGGCAGGGGGTGCGCCTGCCGTGAACACCTCGACCGTATGGTCAAAGGCGCGCCGCTCTTCCTCTTTTGCGTTCACGATCAGGTTTAACACGATGGGTGCGCCGCCGAAATGCGTGACCTCTTCATCGCCAATCGCGTCATAGACCGCTTTGGCTGATACGTCGCGACAGCAAATGACAGTCCCGCCCAAGGCCGGCATCATCCATGTGTGGTTCCAGCCGTTGCAGTGGAACAGCGGGACGATTTGCAGATACCGCATGAACAGCGGCAGTTCCCAGCTGATGGGTGTGCCCATCGTCATCAGGTAAGCGCCCCGGTGGTGGTAGACCACGCCTTTGGGCCGCCCTGTGGTGCCAGAGGTATAGTTCAGCGCAAGGCTTTCCCATTCGTCCTCTGGCAGTACCCAGGCGAAGTCGGGATCGCCGGTGGCCAAAAAATCTTCGTAGTTTTGCTGTTCGGCCATCGCATGCACGCCAGCCTGATCGTCGGGCACTTCGATGATCAGGGGGGCGGGGCCTTCCATCAAATCGACGGCGGCCATGGCCATGGGCAGGAATTGGCTATCGACCAAGGCGATCTTGGCCTCGCCATGATCAAAAATATAGGCAATCGTATCGACATCCAGCCGTGTGTTGATGGTGTTCAGAACCGCACCACAGGCGGGCACGCCAAAGGCGGCCTCTGACTGCGCGGGCACGTTTGGCAGGATCGTCGCCACCACATCGCCCGGTTTGATCCCAACCTTGGTCAGCGCAGAGGCCAGCCGCGACACGCGTCGATAGTATTTGGCATAAGTGAGCCGGGTTTTGCCATAGACAACGGCCTCGCGATCCGCAAAAATCAGGGCTGCCCGTTGCAAGTGGGACAATGGCGTGAGCGGCACGTAATTGGCCGCTCTTTTGCCCAGTCCCGTTTCATCACGCATCCAACCCATGTCGCCCTCCCGCAGCACCTGTCGCTTTGAGGGTTGAGTATTGCGCCATGTTGGTCGTTTTTGGAAGTCAGAATTAAGAAGGTGGATGTTTCCATGACCCAAACCGTTACCCCCACCCGTGCTGCCCTGACGATTTTGGCAGGTATGGCCGTGCTGGGTTTAAGCGATAATTTTATCCTCTACATCACCGACGCCAGTTCGCTTTGGCAGTTTCACCTGCTGCATAGCATCGTGGCCTTGGGGATCATTGGCGCGGTTGCGGCGCTGGGGCTGGGGGTGATCCGGCCTAAGCGGTTCGGCGCTGTCGCTGCGCGCAGTGCCATTCAGGGGATCTCCATGCTGATCTATTTTGGCTGTTTGGCCATTCTGCCAGTGGGGCTGGTTGTGGCAGGGTTCTTTACCGCGCCGCTTTTCGTGGCTTTGATTGCGGCCGTGTTCCAAGGCAAGCGGATCACGCCGTTGCATACCTTTGCGATCCTTCTGGGGTTCGCAGGGGCGCTTATCGTCATCCGGCCCGACCCTGCCAATCTGGATTTGGTGGCCTTTCTGCCCATCGCCGCGGGCCTGTGCTATGCCATTGGTGCGGTCGCCACGCGGGCATGGTGTGAAGGCGAGGGCACGCTTTCACTGACCGCTGGGTTCTTTGTCGTGCTGGCATTGATGGGCGCGGTCGGCTGTCTGGTCTTTCCCGGTGTCGGGGCCGGTGCGGATGGGTTTGCCAGCCGCGGTTGGATGCCTCTGGGCGCCAGTATTGTCTTTTGGATCGCATTGCAGGCCATCGGTACGCTAATCGGGATCATGTGTTTGTTCCGGGGCTATCAGATTGGCGAGGCAAGTGCTGTTGCGGTGTTTGAGTTTTCTTTGCTGATCTTTGCAAGCGGCTGGGCGTGGTACCTGTGGGATCAGGCGATCACCCCATTGGCGCTGTTCGGCATGGCTTTGATCGTGGCGTCAGGTGCGGTCATCGCCCTGCGCGGAACGCCATGATCATTTCCCACAAACGATCCTTTGTTTTTGTGCATATCCCAAAAACGGGTGGGACCAGCATGGCCTTGGCGTTAGAAGAGCGTGCGGCGGCAGATGATATTCTGATCGGCGACACACCCAAAGCCAAACGGCGGCGCAAGCGCCAGAAGGCGCTGCAAGCGCCGGGCCGTTTGTGGAAGCACAGCACATTGGCTGATGTGGCGGGCCTTTACCCAGCGGACGCCTTTATCTTTACGCTCGTGCGCAACCCGTGGGATCGGATCGTCAGCTATTACCATTGGCTGCGCGTGCAAGCGTTTGATCATCCTGCTGTCACGGTCGCAAAGGCGCATAGCTTTGCAGGTTTCTTGCGCGATCGGTCGATGCAGGCGACGTTGCGCCAGCATAGTTATACATCATATCTGATCGATGGGTCAGGGCGGGAGCGGTGCGATTTGTTTGCCCGGTTAGAGTATCCCGCAGACCTAGAACCACTATGGAAACACTTAGGCTTTCAGCTAAGTATTCCGCATGTGAATACATCCGAGCGCGACGCGGAGTGGCACATATATTATGATGCAGAAAGCTTTGAAATTGTGCAGAAAATAGCAGCTGATGATATCGCACGTTTCGGATATCAGACAACGCTGTAGTGTGGCGCACCCCCGCATGGGGATGCGCCGAATGGTTTAGGCCGCTTTTGCGGCAGCACCGAAACGCTTGTAAAAGTCCTGACCTTTGTCTGCCATTTCGCGCAGCAGATCAGGCGTTTTGAATCGTTCGCCAAATTCTGCCGTTAACTGGTCACAGCGTTCTGCCGCGTAAGGTGCGCCGATGATGTCGAGCCAGCTGAACGGGCCACCTGACCAAGGCGCAAAGCCCCAGCCAAGGATCGCACCGACATCGCCTTCGCGGATGTCTTCCAGCACGCCTTCTTCCAGCGCGCGGACAGCTTCGAGCGTTTGTGCGAACAGCAAACGGTGTTGGACGGTTGTCAGGTCGGGCTGTTCGTCGGCCACCGGGTATTGGGCGGCGAGCCCATCCCAAAGACCACCGCGCTTACCTTTTTCGTCGTAGCTGTAGAAGCCCGCGTTGGATTTGCGGCCAAGGCGTTCTTGGTCAAACATCCAGAACAGAACCTCGTCCACCTCGCCATCAGGATAGGCGTCGCCCATCGCAGCCTTGGTCGCCTTGGCGATCTTCACGCCCAGATCGACCGAGGTTTCATCAACCAATTGCAGTGGGCCCAGTGGCATGCCGACCAGTTTCGCAGCGTTTTCGATCAGCGCAGGTTCCACGCCTTCCTTCACCATCCGAATGCCTTCGTTAATGTAGGGAATGATGCAGCGGTTGGCGTAGAAAAAGCGTTCGTCGTTGACGACGATCGGTGTCTTCTTGATCTGGCGCACGTAGTCGAGCGCTTTGGCCACGGCCACATCGCCGGTTTCCTTGCCTTTGATGATTTCCACCAGCAACATCTTGTCGACAGGGCTGAAGAAGTGGATGCCGATGAATTTCTCAGCATCGACAGAAGCTTTCGCCAGTTCCGTGATCGGCAGGGTCGAAGTGTTGGTCGCAAAGATGCAGTCGGGGCCGGTGACGGCCTGCACCTTGGCGGTGACGTCGGCCTTGACACCCACATCCTCAAACACGGCCTCAACGATCAGGTCGCAGCCTTTCAGCGCGTCATAATCCGTGGTCGCGTTGATCAGACCAAGGACGGCGTCTTTCTTTTCCTGCGTGACTTTCTTGCGGGCCATGCCCTTGTCCAGATGCGCCGTGGTGTAGGATTTACCCTTGTCAGCCGCTTCCTGCGTGCTGTCGATCAGGACAACCTCGATGCCGGCCAGTGCAGAAACCAGAGAGATACCCGCGCCCATCATGCCTGCGCCGATGACGCCGACCTTTTTGACCTTCTGGTCGGGGGCCTCGGGGCGGTTGGCCCCCTTTTCCAAGGCTTCCTTGTTGATGAACAAGCTGCGGATCATGGCAGAGGATGACGGGTTCATCAGAACATTGGTGAACCAGCGTGCCTCAATCTTGATCGCAGTGTCGAAGGGGACCAACGCACCTTCATAGACAGCCGACAGCAGCGCCTTGGCGGCGGGATAAACACCTTGGGTCTTGCCGTTGACCATAGCCGATGCTCCGACGAAGGTCATGAAACCGGCAGGGTGGTAGGGCGCGCCGCCGGGCATTTTGTAACCTTTTTCGTCCCATGGTTTGACGATTGCAGGCTCGGACAGAACCCAAGCTTTGGCTGCTGACAGCAATTCATCCGCTGGCACAACCTCATCCACAACACCAGCCGCTTTCGCCTTCTTGGGATCGTTCAACTTGCCTTCCAGTAACAGCGGGGAGGCACCCATCGCACCCAGTTTGCGCGACAGACGTGTCGTGCCGCCAGCACCGGGGAAGATACCGACAAGGATCTCTGGCAGGCCGATTTTGGCTTTGGGGTTGTCAGCCGCAAAGATGCGGTGACAGGCCAGTGGGATTTCCAAACCGATGCCAAGCGCTGTGCCGGGCAGGGCGCAAGCAATCGGTTTGCCGCCTTTGTTCGTCTTGGGGTCCATGCCCGCGCGTTCGATCTTGCGCAGCACGGCATGCATATCCATCACACCTTCGAACAACCCGCGCGCCGGATCATCGCCTGCGCTTTCCTTCATCTTGGCGATGATGTTCAGGTCCATCCCGCCAGCAAAGGACCCTTCCTTGCCGGACGTGATGATCACGCCCTTGATGGCGTCATCGGCCAAGGCCTGATCAATCAATGCGTCCAGATCAAGGAACCCTTGCTGGTTCATCACATTCATGGACTTGCCAACGGTATCCCAAACGATTGTTGCAACGCCGTCTGCGTCCGTGCTCATTGTAAAGTCAGTCATTTCTTTCATTCCTGTTGTCAGGGGCTCTGGGTGCACCGGTTATTGGCGACCCGGCCAATGGATTTAGGTCGGTGTTGTCGGACGGTGCGAGACGTCCGCGCGTGTCAGTGCAAGGGCTTGGCCGTTTGAGGGCTCAAGCGCGTATTCCCCAGCTGATACTTTCCAGTTGCCGTCGATTTTTTCGATGACCGAGAACACCGGATAGGGTTCATTCAGGCGCTTTCCATCGTGTAGCAATTCACTGACATGGGTGGATTCGATGCGGGTCGGGGATTTGAAATCGGCCGCCACGCAGGTGCGAAACATCTCTGTCACGCCAATTGCCATGAAATGTTCATGCATGCTGTCGAAAGCCCGCCGCATATCGTCAACCGTTTCCATGTAAACCGGTCCGGCCATGGTGGCCATGGTTTGGGGCACATGGAAAACGGCAGCGAAGGCGTCGAAGTCACCGGACATCAAGGCATTGCCTGTGATCTCTAGTATCGCTTCGGCGATATCCTTTGCTGCGATTTGAGGGTCCGCGCCCATCGGATCAAACCCGCTCTATGATTGTTGCCGCTCCCATTCCGGAAGCGATGCAGAGCGTGGCGAGGCCCGTTCCTTTGCCGGTCCGCTCCAGCTCATCCAGCAATGTGCCGATGATGATCGCGCCAGTTGCACCCAGCGGGTGACCCATCGCGATAGAGCCGCCGTTGACGTTGACCTTGCTGTCGTCGACGTCGAAGGCCTGCATAAAACGCAGTACAACGGATGCGAAAGCCTCGTTCACTTCGAACAGATCGATATCGCTGATCGACATACCAGAGTCTTTCATGATCTTTTCAGTTACAGGAACCGGACCGGTCAACATGATGGTCGGATCGGTGCCGATCTTGGCTGTGGCCCGGATCACGGCGCGGGGCTTGATCCCCATCGCCTCGCCATATTCCTTGGAGCCGATCAAGACACCTGCTGCCCCATCGACGATGCCTGAAGAGTTACCCGCATGGTGAATGTGGTTGATCTTCTCAAGGTGCGGGTACTTCATCAGCGCGACCTTGTCGAAGCCGGGCATCACCTCACCCATCGCCTGAAACGCGGGGTTCAGACCGCCCAGCGACTGCATGTCGGTGCCGGGGCGCATGTATTCATCATGATCCAGAATAGCGAGGCCGTTCACGTCTTTAACGGGCACGATAGATTTCTCAAACCGCTTCTCGTCCCAAGCAGTCTTGGCGCGCTTCTGGCTTTCCATCGCCAACTGATCGGCATCATCGCGGCTAAAGCCATATTCGGTCGCGATGATATCGGCAGAGATACCTTGGGGTACAAAATACGTGTCCATCGCGATGGAGGGATCGACCGCAATCGCAGCCCCGTCGGAACCCATGGCGACCCGGCCCATCATCTCTACCCCGCCGGCGATATAGGCCTGACCTGCGCCGCCTTTGACTTGGTTCGCAGCGAGGTTCACCGCTTCCATGCCAGAGGCGCAGAAGCGGTTGATTGCCAGACCGGGAATGGATTGGTCCAGATCAGAGGCAAGGACTGCGGTCCGCGCAAGACACCCGCCTTGTTCGGCGACTTGCGTCACATTACCCCAGATCACATCCTCGACCGCGTGGCCCTCAAGACCGTTGCGTTCTTTGAGGTTGTTCAGAACACCTGCTGACAGGCGCGCGGATGTCACCTCGTGCAGACTGCCGTCTTTGCGGCCTTTGCCGCGCGGGGTGCGGACGGCGTCGTAGATATAAGCTTCGGTCATAGGATCCTCCGGGTATTTGGGTCCGCGCTAGCCAAGGGCGCGCGGCATCAGGTCATAAGGGTGTTTCCAACCGGGCTGGGCTGCGATTGCGTCCAGCCAGCGGTTGATATTGGGGTAATCGGCACGGTCGAAGGTGAAACCTTCCTCATAAAACAGGTAACCGGCGCACGCGATATCCGCGATAGTGATGTCGTCACCGGCAAGCCAGTTGCGGCCTTCCAGATGAGTTTCCATCACTTTCAAAGCAGAGGCGAGGCGCATGGCCATAAAATTGTTCACATCAGCGTTGCGTTTGTCTTCGGGCAGGAAGTTCATGTTGAACCGCAGGGGCCCCGCAACGCCAGACACTTTGTGGTTATCAAAGAACATCCAACGCAAGACTTCGCGGCGTTCAGCGGCGGAACGACCACCCAGCTTGCCGGTCTTAGAACTGATGTAATCTTGGATCACGCCAGACTGCGTCAGGATCAAATCGCCGTCTTCCAGCACAGGCACTTCGCCCATGACGTTGAGCGCGCGGAATTCGGGACTGCGGCTTGCGCCTTTAAAGAAATCAACGAAAACCGGCTCCCATTCTGCATCAGCCAGCGTCAGGGTCAGGGCTGCTTTGTAAGCGTTTCCGCTTTCACCAAAGCAATGTAGTTTCATGGTCATCTTACAGGCCTCCCAACCCAAGCGGAGGACTTTCGGGGTCCGAAAATCCGATAAGGGCGCGTCAAAATCAACGCGCCCTCAAAGAGCTTAGAAGTTTGCAGCCTCAAGCGCCATGATTGTATCGCCGCCGGTGTTGATGCGTGTAAGGTGCATCGCTGTGGCGGGCAATTGGCGGGCCATATAGTAGCGACCTGTCGCGATCTTGGTCTCGTAGAATTCGGTGTCAGATGCACCGTCCTCCAGCGCTTCCATCGACGCCTTGGCCATGCGCGCCCACATTAGGCCAAGGCAGACGTGGCCCATCATATGCATGAAGTCGTAAGACCCGGACAATGCGTTGTTCGGCTTTGTCGCGTTCTGCATAAAGTACATGCCAGCGGCTTGCAGGTCCTTGCTTGCGGCTTTCAGCGGCTCAAGGAAGTCCTTGGCGAGTGCTTCATTGTCGCTGTTTTCCTTGATGAAGCTTTTGACCATCTCAAAGAAGGCCATCACATGCTTGCCGCCATCTTGGGCCAGCTTGCGCCCCACAAGGTCCAGCGCTTGCACGCCATTGGCCCCTTCATAGATCATCGCGATACGGGCATCGCGCGCATATTGGGACATGCCCCACTCTTCGATATAGCCGTGACCGCCATAGACCTGCTGCGCAGCAGTGGCATATTCAAAACCCTTGTCGGTCAGGAAGCCTTTGATGACAGGTGTCATCAGCGAAATCAGGCCGTCTGCTTCGGCATCTTGGTTCTTATGTGCCCGGTCGATCAGGTAAGCGCCCCAGAATGTGAAAGCACGCGCGCCTTCGACAAAGGATTTCTGATCCATCAGGTTACGGCGAATGTCGGGATGCACGATCAACGGATCGGCAGGGCCATCAGGGTTTTTGACACCCGTCACGTCACGCCCTTGCAGACGGTCGTTGGCGTAAGCCACAGCATTCTGATAGGCGCTTTCGGCTTGGGCATAGCCCTGCAAGCCCACACCCAGACGCGCTTCGTTCATCATGGTGAACATAGCGCGCATGCCTTTGTGTTCTTCGCCAATCAAATAACCTTCGGCCTCGTCATAGTTCATCACGCAGGTTGAGTTGCCGTGGATACCCATTTTCTCTTCGATCTTACCGCAAGTGGCGCCATTGCGCGCACCCAAAGTGCCATCGTCGTTCACAAGAAACTTAGGCACGATGAACAAAGAAACACCTTTGATACCCTCAGGTCCGCCTTGGATTTTCGCCAAGACAAGATGGATGATGTTGTCAGCCATGTCGTGCTCACCAGCCGAGATGAAAATCTTCTGACCAGAGATTTTGTAAGACCCATTGTCCTGCGGTACAGCCTTCGTGCGCATCAGGCCCAGATCCGTTCCGCAATGCGGCTCTGTCAGGTTCATCGTGCCGGTCCATTCGCAAGACACCATTTTGGGCAGAAACTTTTGCTTTTGCTCGTCAGAACCATGCGCGTAGATCGCGGAGTAAGCACCATGGGTCAGACCCTGATACATTTGGAACGCCATGTTGGCAGATACAAATGTCTCCTGCGCGGCCGTGTGCATGACATATGGCAGACCTTGGCCGCCATATTCAGGATCGCAATCCATGGCAGTCCAGCCGCCTTCTTTCATCTGCGCGAACGCATCTTTAAATCCGGCTGGCGTGCGCACCACGCCGTTTTCCATGACACAGCCTTCGGCGTCACCCACGATGTTCAGCGGGTGCAGTACTTCTGTGGCCACCTTGCCTGCTTCTTCGACAACAGCACTGGTAAAGTCGCGGTCAAGATCCTCAAACCCCGGAATGTTCTGCTCGCTGACCTTGAGCAAGTCATGCAGTACAAACTGAATGTCTTTGGTAGGTGCGTTGTAGATTGGCATGTGGTGTTCTCCTCAGGTCGTATGTGTCATGGTCGGGCCCTTTCAGGCCGCGACCGTTTTCTCTTTGGCCAGCTCGGACAGCCGTTCAGCGCCCCAGGCCATTTGTTCCTTCAATTCGCTGATGGCTTCTTCCAACTCGGCTTTCTGGGCTTCCATGTCGGCAAGATGGCGTTCGGCGAAGACATATGTTTTTGACAGCTGCGCTTCTTGACCGTCGTCCATATGGTAGAGGTCGAGCAGCTGGCGGATTTCTTCCAGTGAGAAGCCAAAGCGCTTGCCGCGCAGGATCAGCTTCAGTCGCGCGCGGTCGCGCTTGGTGAACAGGCGTTTTTGCCCTTCACGGATTGGAAACAGTAATTCCTTTGCTTCGTAAAAGCGAAGCGTGCGTGGCGTCACATCAAATGCGTCACACATCTGGCGGATGTTAAGTGTTTCGGTCGTCATCTTCTCATTCCTTTCATGCGTGTTTCGAATGCCACGCACTTGCGAAGGATGAGTTCACCATACAAGCAAAGTTGACGTGCACGTAAACGTAACGTGGCGTCACGGGCAGGTTGACGAAAGGTCAGCAAAGATGACGCTGCGTTAAGGGTAATTAAAAAACTGGGAAAATTTTCATTTTTTCCCCTCAAAGCGCTTTGAATTGGTTTTTTCGGGAATTTTTTGTGACCCAATTCTCAGGTAAGGGTGATCTGGAGCTCGATTAGTCGGAAAGAACGACGGCCGCTTTGACGCAAATGTGAGCGACTTACAGAAACAATACCGCTTTTAGCCCAAAGTCTCTGCCGTGGTATCGCGGAGATTCTTCAACTCGTCGATCGTTTCTTCCAGTTGCTGCTTTTGCTCGGCAAGTTCTTCGAGTTGGCGGTCGGCCAGCGCAACCCATTCGCGCATCTGCGCTTCGGTGCCTTCTTGTTCGTAGATCAAAAGCCACTGCCTGATGTCTTCGAGTGAAAACCCAAATCGTCGTCCGCGCAATATCAGGGTCATACGTGCCAATTCTTTGGCACCATAGAACCGCGACCGGCCTTCTTTTTCAGGATGCAAAAGTTCAATATATTCGTAGTAGCGCAACGTACGTGGCGTTACGTCGAATTTTGCGCACATCTCTTTGAATGACAGGCGGATATCCGACATGTTCTTCTCCTTAGATGTAATCGTAACCTTAACAATGAGTTGGGGCAACCACAGGATGTGGATCAACAAAGTGTTGATGGTGGTCAAATGTGCCAAACACAGCTACCCAAAGATTACATTGGATCGGAGCGCATATGTCTGACGCACAAAAGTCCCGTCGTGATCTGCTGGCCCGCCAGTTTATCGAAGCAATTCCGCATGCCCGAGAGCTGGGAATGGAATTGACCGACATTGAGGATGGTAAGGCTGTTATCGCAATGGAGTATGACGCACGTCTTGTCGGGGATCCCGAAACCGGCGTCATTCATGGTGGCGCTGTGTCGGCCTTGATGGACACATGCGCCGGGGCGGCCGTGATGTCGCACCCTGCAGCGGCCGTCGCGACGGCGACACTGGATTTACGCATCGACTACATGCGTCCAGCAACTCCCGGTCAGCGCATCACGGCCAGCGCCGAGTGCTACCATGTCACCCGTTCCGTCGCTTTTGTGCGTGCGACAGCCGTGGATACAGATGTGAATCGTCCGGTGGCCACGGCCACCGGCGCCTTTACGATCGAAAGGGCAAAATCATGACTCGCAAGCCCGAGCCTGTCCAGGTCATCAAACAGCGCCGCGACGCGACTTTGCAAAAGTTGGTTGCGGGCGTGCCCTATATTCAGTTTCTGGGAATTCAAATTGACCGGCGGGGTGATGAGCTGACCGCAATTCTGCCCTATGCGGACAAGTTGATCGGCAACCCGATGCTCCCGGCCATTCATGGTGGGGTGACGGCGGCCTTTCTGGAAGTCACAGCAATTATCGAGCTGAGCTGGGCCATGATCTGGGAAGATATGGAAGCAGGGCGGGTTGATGAGGATGCACCGCGCATCAAACTCCCTAAAACGATTGATTTTACGGTGGACTACCTCCGCTCCGGACTGCCGCGTGATGCCTATGCCCGCGCGCGGGTCAATCGGTCTGGCAGGCGCTATGCATCTGTGCATGTCGAAGCATGGCAGGACAATCGTAGCCGACTATTTGCGCAGGCCACTGGGCATTTCCTGATGCCGCAACGCGATGGCTGAGACGCTGACCCACAAACGGGTACTGGCGATCGCGCTGCCGATTGTGCTCTCGAATGCGACAGTGCCGATCCTTGGTGTCGTGGATACCGGCGTGGTCGGACAATTAGGCGAAGCGGCCCCGATTGGTGCGGTTGGCATCGGCGCGATTATCCTGTCGTCGGTGTATTGGATCTTCGGCTTTCTGAGGATGGGTACAACGGGTCTGACATCACAGGCGCACGGGGCAGGGGACGCGGCCGAAGTTGATGCCTTACTGTCCCGGGTCCTCTTGATCGGAATGTCGGCGGGGCTTTTGATGATCGTCGCTCAGGTCGCCATCTTTCAAGGCGCGTTCTGGATTTCACCTGCGAGTGCCGAGGTCGAGACGCTTGCACGTGACTATATGACCATCAGAATATGGTCAGCACCCGCGACCATTGCGCTTTACGGCATCACCGGGTGGTTGATCGCACAAGAAAGGACGCGCGCCGTCCTGGTCATTCAGGTTGGGATGAATGGTGCGAACATTGCGCTCAGCGTCTTTTTGGGGCTTGAGCTTGGGTGGGGCGTCGAAGGTGTCGCATGGGCCACCTTTTTTGCGGAATGGGGCGGATTGGTTGTGGGCCTGTGGTTTTGTCGCGGTGTGTTCGGGCGGTCCTCTTGGCTGTCCGCCGCGCGTGTCTTTGATCTGGCACGGCTTAAGCATATGGCGTTGGTGAATTCGGACATTCTGATCCGGTCGGTTCTGCTGCAGGCGATCTTTGTCAGCTTCCTTTTCTTTGGGGCTGACTTTGGTGACGTCCAGCTGGCCGCAAATCAAATTCTGATGCAGTTCCTGCAGGTCACGGCCTACGCACTGGATGGCTTTGCCTTTGCGGCAGAGGCATTGGTGGGACAGGCCTTGGGCGCGCGGGCACGTGCGGCATTGCGCCGGAGCGCCGCTCTGAGCAGTCTTTGGGGCGGGATCGTTTGCGCGCTTCTTGCGATTTGCTTTGCGGTCTTTGGCGGTATGGTGATTGATATCATGACAACCGCGCCTGAGGTACGAGAGGTCGCGCGCGTCTACCTACCCTATATGGTTGCGGCACCCGTGGTTGGTGTGGCGGCTTGGATGTTGGATGGGATCTTTATCGGCGCGACCCGCACGCAGGACATGCGCAACATGATGCTGATCTCAGCAATTATCTATTTTGCTACGATCATTCCATTGATGGCGGCGTTCGGAAATCATGGCCTTTGGATCGGGTTACTGCTGAATTTTGTGGTCCGCGGCGTGACTTTGGCTTGGCGATACCCGGCGCTCGAGGCAGAGGCGGACCGACCACTACGTCCAGTCGCTGCGACCTGATCCCACCGCGTCGCTCATACGCGCAAATCCATCACGTCTGAGTAGTTCATCAAGGCCGCTTGCAATCTCATCGACAAGCGACAGCCCATGATAGACCAGAGCCGTATAAAGCTGCACCGCCGACGCACCGGCGCGGATCTTCTGATAGGCCTGCGCGGCAGAGCCGACGCCACCAACACCGATGATTGGAAGCGTGGTCAACCCGGAGAGCTGCGCAAGAACGCGGGTAGATTTTTCAAACAAAGGCTGCCCCGACAAGCCACCCATCTCAGCCTTGTGTTGTCCGTGCAGACCGTCACGATCAAGCGTTGTGTTTGTCGCAATGATTGCATCGATGCCAGAGGTGTTCGCAACTTCAGCAACTTCTGCAAGCTCATCCGGCGTCAAATCGGGCGCAATCTTAAGGAACACCGGAATAGGCTGCGGCAGTGCCGCACGTGCCGCCATCACGCCAGATAGCAGGGCTGCTAACGCGTCCTTGCCCTGCAGGTCGCGCAGCTTTTCGGTGTTGGGAGAGGACACATTCACCGTTGCGAAATCAATGACCGGGCCGCAACGCTGGAGCACAGTTGCGAAATCCTTGGCTTTGTCATCGCTGTCTTTGTTGGCACCCAGGTTCAATCCGATGACGGTCCCGTCAGGGCGTGCTGAAAGCCTGTCGGCAATCGCATCCATGCCGTCATTGTTAAATCCAAAACGATTGATCGCGGCCTGATCGACGGGCAATCGGAACAGGCGGGGTTTGGGATTGCCAGGTTGGGGGCGTGGTGTCGCGGCACCAACCTCAAGAAAGCCAAAACCGGTTTTGGAGAGCGCACCGAGTGCCGTCGCATTTTTGTCAAAACCCGCTGCGAGGCCAACAGGATTGGGGAGCGCGATCCCGGCAATCGTTGTTTGCAGCCGTTGCGAGGTCACGGGTCCAGATCGCGGCCCCAATCCCGCATTCAGTGCCTTCAGCGCCAGACCATGTGCTTTTTCCGGGTCCATCCGGCGCAAGGCTGTCAGGCCGATCTGTTCAAGCATTTTCATGTCAGGTCAGGAAAATCATGAATGCCGTCGCGTAGGGCAAGTGGCTTGCTCCAGACAACATCGGTGATGCACAGTTTGCGATAAAGATGTGGGAACAGGACATTGTTGCGCGCCGGTTCCCATCTCAACGCGTCCAACCCGTCTGCTTCGACAGCAAGCAGCATCAAGTCTTCAACACCGGCAAAATACTTCGCCGCCGTTTCGGCGACAGTTTCTGCCGTTGAAAAATGAACATAGCCGTCAGCCACATCAATCGGTGCTCCAACGGTTTCACCATCGGCTTGCAAGGTGGACCATTCATCGGCCCGGAAAATCTTGTAAATCAGCATAGGGGCGTGATGGCCGCTACAAGAAAGATGGTCAAGCGCCCAAAGACTGTACGTTGACGTTAGGGCCGTCCCCAACAAGACGTATTCAATTTGACTCTCGCAAACCGCCTCGCCAAGCTGAGCGTATTCCAACCTTGGGGGACTAGATCCAATGATTTCACGTATAATGACCACAACCTGTGCGTTTGCCATGACTGCGAGCATGGCAGCGGCCGAGTATTCGCTAACTATTTTGCACACCAACGATTTTCATGCGCGTTTTGAACCGATCAGCCGGTTCGACAGTGGCTGTTCAGCCGAAGACAACGCTGCCGGCGAATGCTTTGGCGGGACCGCACGTCTGGTGACAGCCATCGCGGATGCGCGTACGCGGTCAAATAATAGCATTCTGGTGGATGGTGGTGATCAGTTTCAGGGCACATTATTCTACACCTATTATAAAGGTGCGATGGCCGCAGAATTTATGAACAAGCTGGGTTACGACGGCATGACCGTCGGCAACCATGAGTTTGACGACGGCCCAGAGGTCCTGAAGGGGTTCATGGACTCAGTTGAATTCCCGGTGCTGATGTCCAACGCCGATGTCTCGAATGAGCCGCTTTTGGCAGGCGTTTTGATGAAGTCCACGGTGATCGAACGGGGCGGTGAGCAGATTGGCATGATCGGCCTGACACCCGAAAACACGGACGAACTGGCAAGTCCGGGCCCCAACGTCACATTCTCTGCGCCGGTTGCGGCTGTACAAGCCGAGGTCGACAAGTTGACCGAGATGGGCGTGAACAAGATTATCGTGCTGTCGCACTCGGGCTACGGCGTTGATCTTGACGTCGCAGCGAACACAACGGGTGTTGATGTCATCGTCGGTGGCCACACCAACACCTTCCTTGGCGATGACGAGGATGCCGCAGGTCCTTACCCAACGATGGTGGGTGATACGGCGATCGTTCAGGCCTATGCCTACGGTAAATTCCTTGGTGAATTGAATGTCACATTCGACGATGAAGGTGTGATCACCGAAGCTGCCGGTGAAGCGCTCTTGATTGATGCCAGCGTTGCCGAAGATGAGGCGACAGTTGCGCGCGTGGCAGAACTTGCCGTTCCGCTGGACGAAATCCGCAATCAGGTTGTTGCCGAAGCCGCCGCTGCGATTGAGGGTGACCGTTCCGTTTGCCGTGCGATGGAGTGCGCGATGGGGAACCTGATCGCCGACGCGATGCTTGACCGGGTCAAGGATCAGGGCATTCAGATCGCGTTCCAGAATTCTGGTGGCATCCGTGCATCTATCGATGCAGGCGAAGTGACGAAGGGCGAAGTACTGACCGTGCTGCCTTTCCAAAACACATTGTCGACCTTCCAGATCACGGGCGAGGCGATGATCGCAGCACTTGAAAATGGGGCCAGCCAGCATGAGGATGGCTCGGGTCGTTTTCCGCAGGTTGCCGGTATGAGCTTTGTCGTGGATCTCAGCCAAGAGCCCGGATCACGCATTAGCGACATCATGGTCGGTGATGCACCGATTGATCCTGCTGCGACTTACGGTGTGGTGTCCAACAACTTCGTGCGCAACGGCGGTGATGGGTATTCGATGTTCGAAGACGCGATGAACGCCTACGACTTCGGCCCCGATCTGGCGGATGTGACGGCAGAGTATATTGCAGCGAACGCACCTTATCAGCCGTATACGGATGGGCGCATTACGATGAAGTAAGAAGCCCTTTTGGGTTTGGCAGAGGGCGCGCTACGGGAAACCGTGGCGCGCTTTTTTTTGTTGCGATTTGCTCTGACATGCCAAGCGTCAGGCGCGCGCACACAGGTGCTGATGGGGCCTGAGGTGTAATGATTGTTTTGTGGGAGAGGTTTGGGATTAGGCAAAGCAGTGGCCGATGCCGCAACTTATGCGTGGACGCTGAACGTCGGCTTGGCGGGACAAAGCATCATTTCGCGTTAGCTGCGCGCATGTCGGCTTTGCCGTGCAACTGTTTGCGAACGTGTATAGACCGTTGATGGAACATCATTTGCTTTTGGAACCGCCGATGGACAACACCGATGTGAATACTCGAACCGCCCGTTGTGATTGTGGCCAGCTTCGCTTTGCTGTCCGAGGTGAACCGATTCATGTTCACGCCTGCACGTGTACACAGTGCCAGCGCTCTTCCGGCAGCGTTATGAGCTATTCAGCCTGGTTTCCCGACGCATCTGTGAAGATTGAGGGAAAATACACGATCCACCATCACCGTGGGCCTGAGAACCCTGATCGGTTTCAAGGGTTTTGCCCGGAGTGTGGTACGGGCAGGTTCTTTCGCTACGGAGCGTCCTTCCCAAATACGGTGGCGATCACTGCAGGCACATTTGCCGAACCTGGCTTTCCTCTGCCTGATTTTATCCTCTATTGGGCTAATCGCCCTCAATGGCTAGGACCACCAGAGAAAGTCAGGCTCTATCAAGAGGGCGATGAGTAAAGCCGACACTCGTTGGCTCGGCAGTATCCGGTACTTTGGGCCCAAAGCGCCCATTCACAACGCTACCCCCCACCATATAAGGCATCAAAATCACCTCATTCTCTGGCCCGATCCTCGTGAACCACGCCTCGCGGTAGATCACCCCGTCCAGTGCCAGGGACACCCCCCGTTTGATCTGTGGCGCCAGCCCGGGATGTTTCTCGGCCAAGGCGTCCAGCAGTTCTTTGAAATTGCGCGCCTCGACCTCCACCCATTCCTCGCCATCCGCGAGCGCGCGCAGCGATCCCCAGAGTTTGACGCGGACCATGCCCTACCCGGTCATCGCTTTCAGCAATCGTGGCGGCGACATCGGCAGCTCCGTCATCCGCACACCCGCTGCCCGGGACACTGCGTTCGATATCGCAGCCAACGGCGGTACGATCGGCGTTTCGCCCACGCCGCGCACGCCGTAAGGGTGGCCGGGGTTGGGAATTTCCAGGATCACGGTTTCGATGTCCGGCAGGTCCGACGCCACAGGCACCCGATAGTCCAGGAAACCCGCGTTCTGCAAACGCCCGTCCTCGCCGTAAATATATTCTTCGTTCAGCGCCCAGCCGATGCCTTGCACGGCCCCGCCTTGCATCTGCCCTTCGACGTAGTCGGGGTGCACGGCTTTGCCTGCGTCTTGGAACACGGTGTAGCGCAGGATCTTCGTGGCCCCGGTTTCGGGATCAACTTCGGTATCGCACAGATGCACGCCAAAGCTGACGCCCGCGCCATCTGCGTTCACCTCATGGTGGCCTGCAATCGGCCCGCCAGTGTTGCCTGCAATGGCGGCTATCTCGGCCAGTGTCATCGGTGGATGGGTCCCCGCATTCGGCCCTGCTGGTTTCGCGCAGCCGTCTTCCCAGATCACCGCCTCTTCGTCGATGCCCCAGATCTTCGCAACGCGGCGGCACATCTCCTTGATCGCCGCCCGCGCAGCCTCAATCGTGGCAAGGCCGACCGCAAAGGTGACGCGGCTACCGTCCGTGATGTCGTTGAACCCCAGCGATGAGGTGTCGGCAATGACTGTACGCACCTTGTCATAAGGCACGCCCAGTTCTTCTGCCGCCATCATCGAGATCGACGCGCGCGAGCCGCCGATATCGGGGTTCCCTTCGACAACACCTACGGTGCCATCGTCATTGATGTTCAGCGAAACACAGGTGTTGCCGCCAAAGTTGAACCAGAACCCACAGGACAGCCCGCGCCCTTGGTTTGGCCCTAGGGGGCGGTGTAATGTGGGTGCGCTTTCGCCGCCTCCAACGTAGCGACCAGCCCGATTTCGTTGAAGGTCGGTCCGTATGACGACAGCGTGCCTTTGCGCGCAGCATTCAACAGGCGCACATCCAGCGGATCAAGGCCAAGTTCCTGACACAGCTCATCCACCACGCTTTCCACCGCGTAGATCGAGGTTGGTGCGCCTGGTGCGCGGTAGGGGATTTCCTTGGGCCGGTTCGTCATCGCGTTCCAGCCGACGGTTTCGACGGCGGGCAGGTCATAGGCCGCAAATGCCGCCTGCGCGCCCATATCGACGGTCGCATTTGGATAGGCCCCGCCGGAATAGCGCAGCTCACCACGGGCGGCTGTGATGCGCCCGTCTTTGGTCATGCCGATCTTGATATCCATTGAGGATGAGATTGTGGGGCCCGTTGCCTTCAGCACCTCATCGCGCGTCATCACGATCTTCACCGGTTTGCCCGATTTGCGGGACAAGGCCAATGCAACTGGCTCGATGAACGTCGAGGTCTTACCGCCAAACCCTCCACCAATCTCAGACGATGTGATGCGCAACTGGCTTTCCTCAACGCCCAGCACAGCGGCGCAATTTGCGCGCACCATGTATTGACCTTGGGTACAGCACCAGACCTCGCCCCGGCCATCGCTGCCAAGGCTCGCCATGCAGGCCTGTGGTTCGATATAGCCTTGGTGGGTTGCGGCAGTTTTAAAGCTGCGTTCGATGATCTTGTCCGCCTTGGCGAACCCGGCGTCCAGATCACCATGCCCGAATTGGCAATGGGTCGTGACGTTTTGCGACATACCCGCAGGCACGGTTTCCAGTGCGCGGCCTTCCTGCACAACAGGTGCGTCCGGTTTCATCGCCTCATCAACGTCAGTAACATGCGGCAGAGCCTCGTAGTCCACCTTGATCAGCCGGATCGCCTGTTTTGCGATGGATTTGCTCGTTGCCGCCACTGCTGCAACCGCATGCCCATCATAAAGGACCTTATCACGGGCAAGGCAATTGATCGCGACGTCGGCAAAGCCTTCGTCCTCTGGCTGTGCGAGGTCTGCGCCAGTGACGACGGCCTTCACACCGGCCAATGCCTCTGCCGCCGACGTATCAATCGACACGATCCGTGCGTGGGCATGCGGGCTGCGCAGAATGCGCCCATGCAACATCCCGGGGGCCGCGATATCTGCGCCATAAGTGGCTTTGCCGGTGACTTTGTCGATCCCGTCAGGGCGCGTCACCCGCGTGCCGACAACTTTGAAATCGCGATGCGTTTGTGCGTCAAATGCCATGTTACGCGCTCCTCATTTCAGCCGCGGCGGTTTGGACTGCTTTGATGATCTTATCATAGCCGGTGCAACGGCACAGATTGCCCGCCAACCAATAGCGGACCTCGGTATCGGTCGGGTTCGGGTTCTTTTCAAGCAAAGCCTTCGCCGCCACCAGAATGCCCGGCGTGCACACACCGCATTGCAGGGCGGCTTCTTCAAGAAACACGCGTTGCAATGGGTGCAGTTCCTCGCCCTTCGCCATGCCTTCGATGGTTTCGATCTCGGCGCCTTGCGTTTCCACACCCAGCACAAGGCATGAACAAACTACGCGCCCGTTCAGCATCACACTACAGGCACCGCAGTCGCCCGTCCCGCAACCTTCCTTGGAACCTGTCATGCCTAGCCGGTCGCGCAGCACATCCAGTAGGCTCTCATCCGCATGGCACAGGAATTCCGTGCTGTCGCCATTGATCGTTGTCTCGACTGGGATCGTCTTCATGCCTGACCTCCGGCGCGTGCGTATGCGATATGGGTGGCGCGTTTCGCTAGAACGCCCGCTGTCTTGGTGCGGAACTCTATCGTGCCGCGTTTGTCTGTGATGGGATTGCACGCAGCCTCAGCCGCGGCAACAAGACCAGCGATTGCGGCGTCTTCCAGCTTTGATCCCACAAGCGCATCGCCCGCGTCTTTGACCAGCAACACTGTGGGGGCCACGGCACCAAGCGCTACATGCGCCGCCGTCACAACGCCCGCGCCGTCCAATTCCACACTGACCGCAGCTGAAGACACCGCGATGTCCATCTCGGTTCGTGGAATGAAGCGCAGGTAAGCGTCCGATGCATGGTCGGGCCGCGCGGGCAGAAAGATCGAGGTGATGAATTCGCCTTTCGCCAGTGAGTTTTTTCCCGGACCGGTCGGAATATCCACAACGGGGACGTCGCGCATGCCATCTGGTCCTTGCACACGGGCCACTGCCCCAGCAGTGACCATCGCAGGCACGCTATCGCCCGCCGGTGATCCAGTGCATAGGTTTCCCGCCATCGTCGCGCGGCTTTGGACCTGTGAAGAGCCGATCAACTCGACCCCCTCAACCACACCGGGCCACATCGCCTTCAACGCGGCATGCTCGCCCATTTCAGCCCCGGAAACCGCGGCACCAATGCGAAAGCCACCATCCTCGGCCGCGATATCACGCATACCGGGCAGGTGCTTGAGGTCGAGCATCAAATCAGGTTCGACCATTTCTGCTTTCAACTGAACCAAAACATCTGTTCCGCCGGCCAGAATGCGCGATATGCCGGTTTCGTCCTGCAATAGCGCCACGGCAGCGTCAAAGCTCTCTGGCTTTACATATCTCATCTGATTGTCTGACCTTTCAGCAATGAACCACGCCGGTGATTCCATCTACTTTGTTGGCAGTGTGTCGTGTCACACAAACGTGGTCAAATTCAATATTGAGTCGCGCGATGCACCGATGTGACTATCGACGTATCTTCAGCACCGACAACCATCCTGATTTATTAAAGGTTCTGTGTCCTCATTTTTTTGGCTTGCCGAAACCGGTTTCGGAGGCGAGCATGATTCGCAGGGGGAGTACCGTTGACGCAAATAAAGCCAATTTCGGATGGTCGTTCCACGGTGCGCGTGACCATCAACGATATGGCCGAGGCGCTTGGGCTCACCAAGTCCACCGTGTCACGCGCGCTGAATGGGTACCCCGATATTGCCGAAACGACGCAGCTTCGCGTCAAGAGCATGGCCCGCCAGATGAACTATCAGCCGCTCAGCCATGCGCAGGCAATCAAAACCGGGCGAACCCGGTCATTGGGGCTGGTCTTGCAACTGGCTGACCACGACGCGCACCGTCCGTTTCTGGCCGAATTTCTTGCGGGCGTTTCGGCGGGGGCCAGCACCGAAGGCTACACACTCACGCTGGCCTCCGCCGACACCGACGCCGCCGTTATTGAGAGCTTTCGCGCACTCAAACAGGATGGAAAAGCAGATGGCTTTATCCTTCCAAGGGCCATGATTGATGATCCGCGCGTGGCGTTTCTGCGTGCAATGCATGTGCCCTTCGTCTTGTACGGACGACAGAAAAACGATGCGGGTTGTGCGTGGTTTGACATCCGCGGCGAAGATGCAATGCGCAAGGCGGTCTGTCATCTTGCGTCGTTGGGACACACACGTATCGCATTCATCAATGGTGGTGCGATTTATACCTATGCTGATCTGCGCCGTCAGGGGTTTGAGCAGGGCATGCAAGAGAATGGCCTGACCCGTGACGCATCATTGATGGCCGAGAATGCAGTAACACTGGATGATGGCGTGGCCGCTGCCGACTGTTTCCTTGATTTGCCGACACCACCAACCGCGATTGTATGTGCGGTGGATCAGGTTGCATTGGGGGTCTATCGCGCGGCCCAGACACGCGGTCTGACGATCGGGCAGGATCTGTCAATCACCGGTTATGATGGAATTGTGGAAGGTGGACGACAGCAGCCGCCGCTGACGACATTTGCCGTTGATAGCAACGCTGCTGGGCAGCGGCTTGCGACACTTTTAATCCGGCGTATCCGGGGCGAGGTTCCGGCGGGGCTTCGCGAAACGGAAGAAGCAATTTTCCTTGATCGCGGCTCAACCGGCCCGGCCAAGAGCAACACCGCACTACAATGAAACGTCTAAATGGGAGGAAGACGATGAAGTTTACATCAAAAACAATCTTGAAGGGTGGGGCCGCGATGGTTCTTGCGCTTGCAGCGACCGCTGTTTCGGCGGAAGACCTGCGTTTTTGGACGACGGAAGAACAGCCAGAGCGCCTTGCGCGACAAGAGGCAATGGCGGCTGATTTTGCGGCTGCAACAGGTCATACTGTCGAAGTGATCCCGGTGTCAGAGAATGACCTTGGCACGCGCGCAACGGCTGCTTTTGCCGCGGGTGATCTGCCGGACGTGATTTATCATACCCTGCAATACGCAGCACCTTGGGCCGAGGCCGGTATTCTTGATACTGATGCTGCGACCGATGTGGTCGAAATGCTGGACCAAAACACATTTGCGCCAGGCGCGTTGAATATGGCCGCCATTGATGGCGGCTTTGCATCGGTTCCGGTCGACGGCTGGACGCAGATGCTGGTCTATCGTGCCGATTTGTTTGCCGAGAAAGGGCTGGAGCCACCGAACTCTTATGCCAACGTATTGGCCGCGGTTGAAGCACTTCATAATCCGCCAGAGATGTACGGATTTGTAGCGGCAACAAAGATCGATGAAAACTTCATGAGCCAGGTGCTTGAGCATGTTTTTCTTGCCAACGGTGTGTCCCCGGTTGGTCCCGACGGGGTTCAGGCACTTGACGAAGCAGCCACGATCGAGGTGCTTGAATTCTATAAAGCGATTGCAGAGGCATCGCCTCCGGGTGATCTCTATTGGGATCAGTCACGGACGCTATATTTCAGTGGCAATGCGGCAATGATCATCTGGTCGCCATTCATTCTTGATGAACTTGCCGGCCTGCGTGATAGCGCGCCGCCAACGATCAACGATGATCCGACCAGCAGCGATCTTGCGGCCGCGACAGGTGTGGTCACAAACTTTTCGGGACCGTCAAACCCTGATGGTGCGGCGTGGGGCGATGTCCGCTACTTTGGTATCACCTCTGATGCGTCCACGGATGCGGCCATGGAATTCGTGCAGTATTCTATGTCCGAAGGCTATGGTGCGACCTTGGCGATTGCGCCAGAGGGCAAGTTCCCGGTCCGTCGCGGCACGGCCGAGAACCCAACCGCGTTTGCCGATCTTTGGGCAACATTGGATGTTGGTGTTGATCGTCGCGCACCACTTGGTGACCTTTATGATGCGTCAATGATCGAAGAGATTGTTGGCGGTCTGGATGTGGCACAGCGTTGGGGTGTTGCCGAAGGACAGCTGTCCGCAGCCTCTGCGATCATCAACAGTCAGGTGATAAACCGTTTGGTCCGCGAATATATCGACGGTGAGCGGGATGCAGCGGCAACAGTGGCCGAATTGAACTCTGCAATTGCAGCAGTTCAGTAACCTCCCGGGGGGCGTCGCTTTTGGGGCGCCCTTCAACAACACCTCCAGAAATCCAAACATCGGCAAGAGAAAGACAGCCAATGTCTGATGTCAGTCCACCAACCGGAACAGGGCCACTTGCCAAGCGCGAGGCGCGATTGGCGTGGGGGTTGCTGTTTCCCACCATCACGGCTGTTGCGTTAGTCGTCTTGCTGCCTTTGCTGGCAATTTTCTGGATTTCATTCAAACCTGTCGAATTGGGCGACCTGCGCGCGCCCGAAGTTGTGCTGCGCGAAGACATCCGCGGCGATGCAGGGGTCGCCGGCAATGAGGCGACGATCCGCTACCGTCTGCGAAATTCCTCGCAAGATCAGCCGATTGCCGGCGTGACGTTTTCCGACGTGGTCCCTTTGGGTCTGTCTGTGACATCGCTCGATGGTCGATGTGCGCTGGATGAACAGAAACTATTTTGTGACCTAGGTGACTGGGAGCCGGGAACACGTGAAACCCTGACGATCCCGGTCATTGTTGAACAGGCCTATCTGGACAATGGATTGCGTCCGCAAGACACACCTGCCGAAACGACAGGTGACGCGTCAAATGTTTTGACCAACAGCACCTTCACGCTTGAAAACTTTTCGCGCATTTTTAATGGTGATGAGTTCGTCGAAGTGTTGTGGGTCACGCTGTTCTACACCGTATTTGGCACCATCGGTGCGTTGCTGGTCGGGCTCTTTGCGGCGCTCTTGCTGAACAAGTCGTTCCGCGGACAAGGGATATTACGGGGGCTTTACCTCTTTCCTTACGTGGCACCGATTATCGCGGTGGCCTTTGCATGGCTGATCCTGTTTGACCCATTCTCGGGCTCGGCGAACGCACTGCTTGTGCAGATGGGGGTCACGCCCGAAGCCATCAACTTTTTCGGAGAGCGCCCGCTGGCCCTAATCATGGTCACGATCTTCGAGATTTGGCGTTACTTCCCCCTGTCTTTCCTTTTCATCCTTGCGCGCATGCAGTCGATCGACAGCGACATGTATGAAGCGGCTGATATGGACGGCGCGTCACCTTTTCAGCAGTTTTGGTATCTGAGCGTGCCGCAACTGCTTGGTATTCTCAGCGTGCTGTTCCTGTTGCGGTTCATCTGGACCTTCAACAAGTTCGACGACATCTTCCTGCTGACGGGCGGCAACGCCGGCACGCGGACGCTGACGGTGAATGTTTATGAACAGGCTTTCGCGGTGTCGAACATTGGTGCCGGTGCGGCTGTGGCTGTTGTCATTTTCGGATGCCTGCTGACCTTCTCGCTGTTCTTCCTCAAATACATCAGCCGGGAGGAGGGGCTATGAAGATGCTGCGTTTTGGCTATGTCACTGCTCCGGTTTTGGGCGCGCTTTGGATGGTTGTACTGTCTGTCACAGTGGCCGTCGCAATGAGCTTTGCCACCGGAGACGCCATTCGACCTGCTATTTGGCTGTCGCTGCTTTGGGGGGCTGTGACCGGCGGTCTGATACTAGTGTTGCGCAGCCAGATCGTCTGGATGGCAGCAACACTCGTTTTGGTTTGTCTGGTCTTGGCCGCGCAATTCGGACCTTTGCAAATCGAGGCACAGACACCCATCACGACGCTGGCAATTGCTGCACTTTTGCTGGCCGGATCGTTTTGCTGGTCATTTTGGAGGATCTGCGCCGAACTCCCTACCGGCGCTTTGACACGACACGAGTTCGAGGAGGCGATCATCGGGTTTCTGACCGGCTTTGGCTATATTTTCTTCACAGCCATCGTCCTGATCCCCTTCTACGTGATGGTTATGACAAGCCTGAAAAATCAGGGCGAGTTGATGCAAAATCCTCTCGATTTCTCGATCGACTTTTCCAAGGGTGCTGATCTGTTCCGCAGCTATGATGAGCTGTTCACCCAGTTCAACTTTGGCACCTATCTGTTTAACTCCTTCTTCATTTCGGTAGTTACGGTCTTCATTACCTTGGCCTTTGCGATCCCCGGGGCCTATGCGGTTGCTCGCCTGCGCTTTCGCGGTCAGGCGGCATTTTCACGATCAATCCTGCTGATCTACATGGTGCCGATGATCGTGCTGGCTCTGCCGATCTACATCGCATTCTCGATGACGGGCCTGCGCAATTCATTCTGGGGGATCGTGATGATCTATCCGGTCACGACCATTCCCGTCGCACTCTATATGCTGCAAGGCTATTTTCGGGGACTGCCCGCTGAAGTAGAGGAGGCCGGCCTGATGGACGGTTTGTCCCGCTTGGCGGTGATCCGGAAGATCACGCTGCCGCTGTCTTTGCCGGCTCTCGCATCTGTTTCACTTTATGTCTTCATGATCGCCTGGAACGAGTTTCTTTTGGCCTTCATGCTACTCGATGATCCGTCAAAATTCACGCTGACACGGGGCATCGCGTCACTTAACTCATCTGAAATTCCAAGGCAGCATTTGATGGCAGGCTCGGTGGTTGCAACCGTGCCGATCATGGCACTGTTCCTTGGACTTGAACGCTTCATGACGAAAGGGCTGACCGCTGGGTCAGTGAAGGGATAGGCATGGATCTGCACCAACAAGCGCGCAACACGCTCCGACAGAATGACAAGGGAGGGTACACTCTGCCGACCCACGGGCTCTATCCATATCAATGGAATTGGGACAGTGCGTTTGCGGCCTGGGGCTTTGTCACCTTTGACCCCGATCGCGGTTGGACTGAGCTGGAAACACTGCTTTCAGGCCAGTGGGATGACGGGATGGTGCCGCATATCCTGTTTCACCGACCCGACCCCGGGTATTACCCCGGGCCGGACGTTTGGCAGGGGCGTGGGCCGATCCCGTCATCAGGCATCAGCCAACCTCCCGTTGCTGCGTCTTTCATGGCAAAGATGCTCGAGATTGATCCATCCGGTGAGCCGCGCGCACGGGCGATGTGGCCCAAACTAAAGGCGTGGCACGCCTGGTTCATGCAATGGCGGTTGGACGAGGGTGCGGTCTGTGTGACGCACCCGTGGGAGGCAGGCCGCGACAATGCCCCTGATTGGGACGCGGCAATGAAGGGTATCGATGCATCGGACGTTGGCGAATATACACGCCGGGATACATCCCACGTGGACCCGGCGATGCGCCCGACGAAGTTTGACTACGATCGCTATATCAAATTGGTGCAACTAGGCGTGTCGGTTCATTGGGATCAAGCGCAATTGCTGGCGCTTAATCCGTTCCGCGTGGCCGATCCGACCATGACCTTCACGCTTTTGCGCGCACAACGCGATCTCCATAAGATGGGCCAGCGCTTTGGCGAAGACGTCAGCGATATTGCGGCATGGATCAGCGTGCTGGAAACGGGCGCAGAAACCCTTTGGAACCCTGATATCGGTGGCTATGACAGCCGCAACGTCCGGTCCGGTCAGTTTAACGGAATACTGTCCAACGCATCCGCACTTTGCTGGTATGCAGGGATCAACGACGCGCGCGCGCGCCCGCAGATCCAGCGAATGCTGTCAGCGGTCAACTTCGGACTGGCCAGCTACGACCCCGAAGCGGACGGATTTGAACCATTGCGCTATTGGCGGGGACCGACATGGCCAATCATGAACTATCTTGTGGGGTCAGGCATGGAAGAGCAGGGACAGTATGACCTTGCCGAGCGGATCAAATCCGACACCACCCGCCTGATGGAGCAGAACGGCTTTGCCGAATATTACAACCCACAGGACGGCACCCCCGCCGGGGGGGCACGTTCACCTGGACCGCCGCGGTTTGGCTGGGCTGGGCGGGCAACCACACCGAAACGCATAAGGGAGCAGCCTGATGTCGTCGATCACACTCAAGGCAGTCGAAAAATGGTTCGGCGCCGTGCAGGTCATCAAGGGTGTCGATCTCGAGATCAACGAAGGTGAATTCGTCATTTTTGTCGGCCCGTCGGGCTGTGGCAAATCGACATTGCTGCGCATGATCGCAGGCCTAGAGGAGACGTCGCGCGGACAGATCATCATTGGGGATCGGGATGCAACGGCAGAGCCGCCCAGCAAGCGTGGTTTGGCGATGGTTTTCCAATCCTACGCGCTCTATCCGCATATGTCGGTGCGCGACAACGTCGGATTTCCGCTAAAATCGGCGGGTATGCCGAAAGAAGAAATCGACGCAAAGGTTGAAGAAGCATCGCGCGTGCTGAAGCTTGATGACTATCTTGATCGACGCCCGAAAGACCTGTCTGGCGGGCAGCGTCAGCGCGTGGCGATCGGGCGTTCCATCGTGCGCGACCCGACTGCGTTCTTGTTCGATGAACCGCTGTCAAACCTGGACGCCGCCCTGCGGGTCGAGATGCGATACGAGATCGCAAAGCTTCACCAGACGCTCAATTCCACGATGATCTATGTGACCCACGATCAGGTTGAGGCGATGACCCTCGCCGATCGGATCGTCGTCTTAGAGTTCGGCAAGATTGCACAAGTTGGATCGCCTCGCGAACTCTATGAACGGCCGGCCAACCTGTTTGTTGCTCAGTTCATCGGCTCTCCGCGCATGAACGTCGTTCTAACCGCCGCCGCCGCGAATGTTGATGTGCCGTCCGATGCGGTTTCATTCGGAATACGACCCGAACACATCAGGCTGACCGAAACCGGCCAAGGCCAGATCGACGGAACCGTTGACGTGCTGGAATATCTGGGTGCAGACACCTTTGTTATCATGTCATGCGGTGACGCGGGGCAAATCACTGTCCGTGTCAATGGAACGGCCGCGTTCAAACCCGGCGACAAGGCAGGTCTGGCCTTTGCAAAAGAAGACACCCACGCGTTTGATGCGGATGGCTTGGCAATGCGCTGACGTGTTGTCATGGACATGTCGAAAGTCCGGTCTTTTTGCGCGACGAACAAAGTGAGATAGCGATGAACGCTCAACCGACACGACCCGGTCCACTGGATACGACGGGCCATTGGATACATGACGCTGCCCATTTGGCTTGGTTGAAGACACAAAGCCAAACACTCTTGTCATTCTTCGAGGCGAGCAAGCAAGAGGGTGCCGGTTTTGCCTTGCTCAGTCATGATGGTCAGCCGTTGCCCACAGACATCCAAGAGCTGCACACAACAACCCGCATGGTGCATTCCTATGCGCTGGGCTGCCTACAGGGACATGCGGGCGCAGAATTGATCGTTGATCATGGCATGGCTTATCTGAACGCTTATCACAAAGACCCGCTTCACGATGGCTACGTTTGGTCGGTCAACGGTGACATGGTCGCCGATGGCACAAAGCTGGCCTATGGGCATGTTTTTGTCTTGCTGGCCGCATCCAGTGCCAAATTGGTAGGCCATCCGGATGCCGACGCCCTGATCGCTGACATCAGTCGTGTACTCGATCAACATTTCTGGGAAGAGGAGGCGGGGCTGTTCTGCGATGAATGGACCCGAGAGTGGACGCCGTTTTCAAACTATCGCGGCATGAACGCAAATATGCATGGGGTCGAGGCCCTGTTAGCAGCCTTTGAGGCGACAGGGCGCGATGTCTATCTGACCCGGGCCGGGCGTATCCTTGATTTCTTTACCGGGAAAATGGCACCGGCAGAAAACTGGCGATTGCCGGAACATTTTTCCAGCGATTGGTCCATTGACCGCATCTATGTCGGCAATCATATGTTCCGACCCGCGGGGACAACACCGGGCCATTCCTTTGAATTGGCGCGTCTGTTGTTGCAACATTGGGATCTTGTCGAGCGGCCCGCGACGGGTGCGCCGGACAGGGCGCGCAAACTTATCGAACAGGCGCTCCACGACGCTTGGCTGCCCCAAGGCGGGTTGGCCTATACGTTGAATTTCGACGGCAGCGTGGCCGATGCGTCAAGGTTCTGGTGGCCAGTGACCGAGGCGATCAATGCCGTGGCAACGCTGATCATGCTGGATCAACGCGCATCGGATGAAGGGTGGTACCGCAAGCTTTGGTACTTTGCATGCGATACATTCATCGACCATGCCCACGGTGGCTGGTTTCCCGCAATTGATGACGATGGCCGTCCGACCAGTTCGATCTTCACCGGCAAACCTGACATTTATCATGCGTTGCAGGCCTACCTCTTTCCCTTGTCGGGAAAAGTGTCACGAATGGCAGATGGACTGCGAAAGGGGCGAGCCTAAGCGCGCGTATTTGGAAAACGTCGTCGTTTTGGCCGGTTTTGCGGTGCCGCGTGTCAGCGACAACCCATGCCTGTGCGGCCACAGATGCGCTGGGCGGTTAGTCAGGGAACTTGTCGCAGCTCTGTTACGAGAAAATCAAAAACCATCCGCAGCCGCGCATTTGTCAGAATGTCACGATGCGCCACAAGCCAGATCGGAAAGCGCAATTGCAGCGGTTCGGTCGATGCACGGGTTATGCCGGGCTCTCTGTCGCCAAGTCTGACATCGAGTGCGGCCACGCCGAGCCCCGCGCGCATCATCTCCCACATTGCAAGATAGCTGCTACATTCATATGCGATAGATGCCGTCGTGGCCGGGATACCTGCACCTTGCAACGCTTTAAGGAACATGTCCGCATCTCCGGGAATGATCAGGTTTGCGTTTTCCCAATCTTGCTGTGATCGGATCAGCCCCTGCTTTTCGACATAGGCGTCGGTCGCATAGAACGCCGCCGATGTGTCCGCGATCCGTCGGGCGACAAGTTCGGGTTCCTTTGGGCGAAAATTGCGGATCGCAATGTCGGCCTCGCGCCGCATCAAGTCAGACGCCGTATTTTCTGCCAGCACACGGATCCTCAGCGCCGGTTCCTGCGCGCGAAGTTTCTTCAGGATAGGCGGCAACCATAACCCGGCATAAGCATCAGAGGCCGAGATTGTGACCGGGCCTGCGATCTCGTCACTCTGCCCCTGTGCGGCAATCGAAAGGGCGATTGCACCTTGGCCCATGATACGGACGTGCTCTAACAGCTGGGCGCCCGCCGGGGTGAGTTCCAATCCGCGCCCGAACCGTTCGAAAAGAACAACGCCAAGTTCCTGCTGCAACGCATCGACCTGACGCGAAAGTGTTGGTTGCGCCAGACCCAATGCCCGCGCGGCGGCCGAAAGTGACCCTTCTTCAGCGGTTACAAGAAACGCGCGGGCGCGATTCCAATCAAAAGAAGCGGCACTCCAATCCATACTAAAACGCATACCAGAATTGCGATCTAGGTCAATTTTGTTGAGATCGCGCATGCGCTATCACACAGCTAGCGCTGGACTGAAACGGCGCAACAGCAGCCATAGCAATCAGCGTATGCAAAGACGGCTCTTGCCGTCGCTGAAGACATGCGCGCATTCGAAAGGACAAGATATGCAAAGTTTCTCTGACCCTTTGTCCAGTTCATACGCCCGCTGGACTGGATTTTTCTATCTGGGCATCGCAATCGCGGGCGGCTTTTCAATCGCCTATGTGCCCAGTCAGATTGTTGTCGCAGATGATGGCGGTGCGACGGTCGCCAATATCGTCGGCCGAACGGGTCTCTATCATGCGGGCATCGCCGCCGATCTGATCGTGATGATTTTTGAATTGATGGCCGTAACGATGCTGTATTTCCTGTTTCGCGATGTCTCAAAAACCTTGTCCTTTGCCGCAGCAATGGCCCGGCTCAGCATGGTCAGCGTGATGTCCGCGATGTTGTTCTTTCATGCAGGCGCAGACCTCTTGGCTCACTCCGATCAGGTCATGACGCATTTCAGTGCCGATCAAAGGGCTGACGTGGCAGGTTTGCTTTTGGAGATGCACCGGGCAGGGGTCTGGATTTGGCAGGTGTTCTTCACGGTCCACTTGGTGCTCTTGGGGTATCTTGTGCTGCATTCAAACCGCTTTCCGGCGCTGTTTGGCTATGGGTTAATGATTGGTGCGATGGGGTACGTTTTGGACTCGGTCTATGCTTTTGCCTTCCCTGAGGCCGCGTGGCTGGGGATGTTGCGCGTCGGTCTGCTGGCGATCGTGACCCTTTCTGAAGTGGGCTTTGCCCTCTGGTTGTTGATCCGCGCGCCCAAAGCGCCCGCATTGCCAAAAGGGGCAACGGCATGAACCGGGTTTGCATCATCGGCATCTCAGGCAAGTTGGGTCAGTACATGACCCAGCATGCACTGAAGCAAGGATACGAGGTCGTTGGGGTCTGCCGACCGCAAAGCGTCAAGAAACTCGATCACCTCGCTGACCGGATCACGGTCGTGCCCGGGCGGACCGATGATCGCGACGTTGTGGGACGGGCAATTAAGGGATGTGACGGCGTTCTGACCGTTTTGGCACCTTGGGGCGTCGACAATTATGCCTCCGGTACGGCTCAGGCGGTTCTGGATCTGGCAGAGCCTGATGCACGGCTGATTTTCTCTTGTGGGTGGCACATCACGAAAGACGGAAAGGATCTGTACGGTCTCAAGCTTCGTTTTGTCGAATGGCTGTTTCGACGGCTTGGACCATTGTTGCGGCTTGTTGACCTGAATGATCAAATCGAAGCGGCGCGTCGCATCTTTGCATCGGACCGCCTGTGGACAGTGGTGCGCGGCTCAGACCTGGAAGAAGGTCCAAGCGATGGGCTGCCGGTCTGGGCGGAACACGTCGGCGATCCGGTTCTGGCGTCCAATCTGACCAAACGAACAGATTTTGCGCTTTTCATGGTGCATGCGCTAGCCGATGATCGGTTGATCCATCAGGCACCGGCCATCGTTGGTCGGGCGACAGCATCTGCGCAACTGGCACATGCCGGAACCGTCGGCGGCTGATTTCACGACACGTCAACCGGCGATCTCACTGTTGACCACTCAAAAGGAACGCTGACATGGCCACGACTTCGCCAATCCTTCATCTGCTATGCGGCAAGATCGCATCTGGAAAATCCACACTTGCGGCTGAACTCTCAGCTGCGCCCAGCACAATTCTGATATCTGAGGACGCTTGGTTGAACGCCCTGTTCGCAGACCAGATGTCGACCGGTGCCGACTATCTGCATTACGCGGCAAAGCTGCACACAATCATCGCGTCTCACCTGAGCGCGCTGTTCAATGCGGGCGTGTCGGTGGTGCTCGACTTCCCCGCAAACACTGTGGCACAGCGGCGCTGGATGCACCAAATCATTCAGGAAACCGGGGTCGCGCATCAGATGCATGTTCTTGATCTACCAGACGAGGTTTGCCTCGCGCGCCTGCTGGCCCGTAACGCGACTGGCGAACATCATTTTGAAGCGACAGAGGCGCAGTTTCGTCAGTTTGCCAAGCATTTCGCCCTTCCGACGATAGATGAGGGGTTCAACATCATTTCGCATTGAAAGTGCATCTTCGTGTGATCTCTGCATCCGGTTAGGTGCTTAGTATGACGGAAACACGGACATCGGTCCAAGGGGGGCAAGGATCCCATCGACTGCGATTTGCAATTTGTCTGCAATGGCTAGGGTTCACCTTGACCTTACTCGAAAGCTCAAATACCTAATCTTGCACAGAGCGGGCGTTGTGTAATGGTAAGACCTCAGCCTTCCAAGCTGATGATACGGGTTCGATTCCGTCGCCCGCTCCAAAGTTCAATTCCCAAAATCATGTCTGATTTCTTACTCCGTCTGAGTAAACGCGCGGTCATTATTTGCGGCACCTGATCAGACGAAGAACGCCCAAAGCAAGTTGAGCAGCCAGATCGGGCCCGTCGGTCTGTTTGCGACAAAAGCCGACAATGTTCATCGACCGCAACGGGCGTGGCTGCGAAGCGCATGCTGAATGTAAGCTGAACCACCGGTTCCAATATCTACCGGCGATAAATAGGGATTTTCGTGCGTCCCGTGAGGATCAAAAAAATGACAAATGCAAATGCAATCATCAGGCCTGAACCAAAAAGGTAGATCAGAATAAAGACTGCACCACCGGGCAGTAGGACAGCGGTCGCTGGGTTTTCGGGGTCATAATATACGGCAATGTCACTCCCGCCAATTTGTCTGGCAAGGTCTTTGATCGCCTCAAGACGCGCACTTTCGACTGTACCCTCGACTTTGAAATTTGGCGTTGGGCCGAACAGGATGCGGTCATTGGAATAGTCGGTTCCTTCAACGGTGTATCGATATTGGACAAAGGCCTTGCGGCCATAGTTTTGGCCTGACCCGGTGCTTTCAAACCCCGCTGAAACGACGGTCCCCGTCGCAACAGGCCAAGATTTACTTGCGTTGGCCGAAAGCATTTGGCCAAGCCCAAGCCACATCAGCCAAATAGACCCAAGGATCAAACCAACGATGCATAGGACTGAAAGTAGACGCACTAATGATATCCGCTTGTGTATTCACCTTGGCAAAGCATCCACCATCCGAAACCATTGTCAAACGAACGCATTCATTTTCTGGCGGAACATGGGTCCAACGCGTCATATCATATGGAAGAAAAACAAGGTCTTTTGCGGGGCATCCGGCCAAGACGCCTGTCCCGCTTCAGCCGGTACCGGGCCCGCAGGACAAAGCGAACCCACTTGCTATCGCCCCTGTCTTGTCGCCCTTTCGATTGCGGCTCGGTGTGTTGCAAACGGATCATTTCCGTCAAGTACGGCAAAACGCGTGTCGGGTCTGATGCCGCGTCCTTCCCAGATGATACCCTTCCGATCAGTGTAGACCTCATTCGAAAGCCCCAGCACCCAACCGTTTTGCAGGTTCAATTCCAAAACGTCGGACAGCGCGCCGCGTGTGGCCTCGCCGACGTGGGTCACCTGCGGGAGCGCGCGCAAGGCTAGCGTCAATATTTCACCTGCGCTGACGGTCATGTTGCTAGTAACCAGTGTGACGGGGCCAGTGTAGCTGCGTCGATCCGACGGGATGACGTTGCGGCGCAGGGTGATGGGATCATCGGCGTCGGCGGGATACTCAGCGTAAGCAAAGACAGGCTTTGCTGCAAAGCGGCTTGCAATAGCAAGAGCGACTTCGTCATAGCCGCCAAAGTTCAGCGACATGTCCAAAACAACATGCTCAACGCCTGCCGCGTCGAATGCGGCAAAAGCATCGTCAAGAATGCGGTCAACGGCGGCCAGGTCCGCCGCCAGATCGCCAATATCACCATCGGCAAAAGCAGCCATCGTCAAAAAGCCAAGATAGCCGGTTTTGGGCGCGATCAGCCCATATTGCACGAAACCTTCACCTGCCAACCTGCCTTGGCCCTTCAGGATTGTCTGCGCAACATGCTTCGTCCAGAATTGCTCTCGGAAAGCCACCTCGGCGTCTTCGGGGCTCGTCCCGGCGTTGATGGCCTGGCTTTGTATCCGCGCAAAAAGCCGACCTGGGTTGGGTTCATATAGTCGAACTTCGTCGTTAATTCGTGCTTCAAGACTAATGTGACCATCACGTAATGGGGCGATAGCGTCGCGCATCACATCAAAAAGCTCAGCATCGGTTGTGGCATCAGTCACCCGAGACCGTGCGCGCGCCGACTGCACATCCCAGTCGACACCATAGAGATCAAAGAACGCATAGTGTGTGGCATAGATATCAAGAAAGGTCTCCAGATTGGCGCGTGGTGTATTTGCCGGGGGATTGCTGCAACTGTCAGGCAGCGCGGCGACCCGATTAAACCGGATGGCCTGGGCTGTGTTCTGTTGGCGTAGCAGAAATGATTGGTTGTCGGGTTGCATGTCGACATCAAACGCCATGAACAGGCCAAACAGGGGATCAGATCCCTCGCTCAGACATGTCTTGTCCGAAATTCCAAAGGTTTCCACACTGCCACCAGAGATATGCGCAGCAATGCCATAGCCGTCTGAAATCCATGCACCCTGCAATTGTTCGGCCTCCGGCGGCAGGGTGCAGGCAATACAAAGAAGCGGTGTGAGTGACGTGAATAGTTTATGGGCCATTGTGGTGTCTCCGACAGGGATGGGTTTGGGCCCATCTGACCGAAGTTCACGGATATCGTCGTCCGAAGTTAAAGGGTCAGACAGCCGATCCGTCCATTCAGGCCGGTTCGGACACTGCCTGCCTGTATGCGGTAGGCGTCTGTCCGGTCACCTTCTTGAAGGCTGTGTAAAACGATGAGCGTGAATTGAACCCGACATCGTAGGTAATTGACAGGACGGTCTGATCGGTGTCGCGCAATAGGTTTTGCGCATCTGCAATCCGGTAGCTGTTTACGAAGTCAAAAAAGCTGTCGCCGATATTTTCGTTAAGCGTCTGTGAAATATAGTTTGGCGAGGCCCCGATGTGGCGCGCCAATGACCACAGGGACAGGTTCGGATCGCGGTGCAATTGATCGCCGGTCATCGCAGCACGAAGCTTGCGTTCAATGCGCGCCGCCACCTCTGGTGTCAGGGCCGATTTTTCATATTTTGTCACGATATCTGCCGGTGTCGCCACATCCGGTGCCAAGCTTGGCCTTTGACGTAAACCGTTCAGCATGATGATAACGACCAACGTCAAACCAAAAGCAGTGTCCAGCCACTCTGGGATCAGCTCACCTTCTGCGAAAAGGTCAAAAATGGCATCCAGCGCGCTGATCGCCCAATAGCCAGTGGCCGAAATAATGATGACCCAAACCCAACGTAGCTCTCGTTGCTCGGTGCTTGCGACATATGCCCGCAAGCGCTGGCGATATCTGAGCAAACGACTGACAATTGCAAACATATATGCGCCCCACTGCACAACCGCCGCGAGCAGAAGGACCTCGCCAAAAACGCCAATAAAATATGGCCAACCGGACGGCAACGGTGCCGCATCCGTAAACAGACCCAAACGCGCATCTTCCGTCATGAAGGCAACGCTCAGCCCAATGAAAAGCGCACATCCCGGCAAGAGTGCATGTAACCAGATATGCTTTGGCAATCGCGGCCTCACGGATGTGATCGCGCACACGTAGTGCCAAAAGAATGGGGCAATTGACAAAAAGCCGACCAACCAAATGATGGCAGATATGATCTCGAACCGGAGCCGTGTTTCGATTGTCGCGATGGGCCAGGGCACCGCCTCAAAGGTCGCCGCACAACTCGCAAGTAAAACCAGTGCCAGTGCACGGAACGGCCAAACATCCCGCGTCTGCAACAAACAAAGAAGAACGCCGAATAGCCCAAGGCTAAAGTCTGCTGTCGCAAGCAAGTGTACTATTTGATCGGTCACCATAAGACCTTGTGCCGCAATATCGCATTGTTTGACCAGTGGCCGACGTCCGAGTGGATAGGATCGGACAACATTGGCTGTCCGCGACGCCACGCTCGGACGACGCTCGAGCCGATATCTGGTTCGATCAGGCAAATCGGTTTTGCTTTAGAAGGACGCACTACATGAAACTTTCAAACACATTGCTTGCTTGCGCTGGCATACTCACAGCTTCGGCGGCGCAGGCTGAGGGTGACTGGATCTTCGGCCTGCTCGCCACGGGTGGTCAGAGCGCGTATGTCGGACACGACGATGACGTGGCATTGCTTCCATACATCGCCTACGAGACTGAGCGCCTGCACATCGGGATTGATGAAATTAGCTATGATGTGATCGAAAGCGACCAGCTTGAGGTCGCAGTATTCCTTGAGCCACGGTTTGCGCCTGACTTCCCCGATACCGCACTTTTTGAGGGTCTGGAGCGGGACGATGCCGCAGAGGTGGGCGTCTCGGTGGTCTATGATCTTGGCGATTTCTATGCGAGCGCCTCGTTGCAAGGCGACGTATCGGGCGCCTATGATGGTGCCGCCGGTGATATCGCCTTCGGCTACGAGACAGAGTTGGGGTTTGTGATGCTGGACGTCAGCGCGGGTGCCAAACTGCGCGACGCCAATTTGAACAACTATCTCTATGGTGTGACCACAAGCGAAGCGACAGCGGACAGACCCGAATTTGACATAAATGGCAGCGCGAATGCTTTTGCAGAGGTGTCAGCGTTGATGCCGCTGTCGGAAGCGGTGTTTCTCTATGGTGAGGTGTCCTACGACGATCTGGGAGAGGTCTTTGATAGTCCCTTGGTGGACCGCAAGAACAAGACTGATCTGGCCGTCGGTCTGGTTTTCCAGTTTTGATCTGCGCATTGGGCGGCTAAAAAAAGGGTAGCTGGCCGCCTCGCTGTCATCAAGCTGCGCGGATGTCACCGGGGCTGCGCGCTCAGTGCAGTGTCTGACTATTGGTGTGCGTCTGCGCAAGCGCCTTGGGTGCGGCAAGGTTCATTTGCTTCAACGCGAGGCCAAATTGTGTGGCCAGACTCGTGACAATCGGGGCGACGTCCGGGCGCACCAGTAAGATGGCGATTAACATTGCATCATCGCGGTCGCCATCGGCTGCTGTCGCGACAAAGTGCGCAAAGCTTGCCTCATCTGCGCCCACGCAATTGCATTGCAACGCATGACGGGCGAGGGGGCGGCGTCCACAACGCACACACATGCCGCAAAGATCACCGAACGCTTCTGCCGCGCGCCTGCCGCGTTCTGGACCCAGAGTGTTGATCATATCGGCGATGACACCCGCCTGAGTATCAGGGCTATCGCACCACATCCGCAGATAGACCACTGCCGCTGCGGTGATTCCGTCAAAGTCCCGCAGATGTCCCACAGTCGCGCCGCCGCGATGCTGTATCCGATCGGTCATTTTGTCAGGATCAATTTGCCAGAACGCGTGATCCGCAACACATAAACCTGATCATCCAGAACGATGTTGGCCAGTTCGCCGTTTTTGATCAGATCACGGGCATCGTAGCGCGGTGGCAGTGCCATCCGGTTTTCTGGTGGTATCGAATTATGCAGGCCCATCACGGTGTCCTGTCTTTTTTGTCGCAACGGTCCAACATCCATTCCACAGGCAGGCCGGCACGGTTTCCGTCTTGCTGTAGGATCGCCAGAATATCGGCCTTGCTTGGTACAATAAGGCGCTCGTCAGGAAGATCCCCGTGGGGTGTCTCTACCATCTTTTCCATGCCAAGAAGTCCTTTCATCAAAGAAAACGTCAGGCTTCCCTCGTCATCACTCGGGTGGCTAGAGCGGTAAAACAAACCTGAGTTATTTTGTAAGATATGTCAATCCGACAATTTTTATCAGGATACTGGACATACGCAAAAACAATGCTAAACCCTGTTCCTGAGTAAAACACTCACAAAAGGGTTATGACATGAACAAGACAATGACTGCGCTGCTTGTTGGCGCGACAACAGCAACTGCGATCGCGTCGTCTGCAATGGCCGAGGGTGAGTTGAACCTCTACTCTTCACGGCACTATGACACCGATGAGCGCCTCTACTCCGACTTCACCGAGATGACAGGCATCACCATCAATCGCATTGAGGGTAACGCGGATGAGCTGATCGCGCGGATGGAAGCCGAAGGCGTAAACTCGCCTGCCGATGTCTTGCTCACAGTTGATACATCGCGGCTGGAACGGGCCAAGAACGCAGGCGTTCTGCAATCCATTGACAGCGAGCTGCTGGAGGCACGCATTCCTGAAAACCTGCAGGACGCAGAGAACCAGTGGTTTGGCTTTAGCCAGCGTGCCCGGATCATCTTCTACGACAAGACAGAAGTCACGAACCCGCCCATGACCTATTTGGACCTTGCTGATCCAGCATACGAAGGTCAGGTCTGTCACCGTTCATCCACCAACGTGTACTCCCAGACACTTTTGTCCGCTGTGATCGAAAACCACGGTGAAGAGGCAGCGACCGCTTGGGCGCAAGGTGTCGTCAACAACTTTGCCCGTGATCCGCAGGGCGGTGATACCGACCAGTTGCGTGGTCTGGTATCCGGCGAATGCGATATCTCGATCTCGAACACCTACTACTTTGCCCGCGCCCTGCGCAAAGAGGTGGATGGGCTTGATGCAGAGGCTTTGGCAAATATCGGTTGGATCTTCCCGGCGCAAAACGCTGAAGGTGCACATATGAACTTGTCCGGTGGCGGTGTCGCTGCGAACGCGCCAAATCAGGAGAACGCGATCAAATTCATGGAATACCTCGCATCTGATCAGGCGCAGCAGTATTTCAGCGCAGGCAACGATGAATATCCGGCTGTTCCGGGCGTGGGCTTGTCTCCGTCAGTGGCGGCACTTGGACTGTTCCGTCCCGACGCGGTTGATCTTACCGAGGTGGCCAAGAACGTGGGAACTGCACAACAAATATTCAATCAGGTTGGTTGGGAATAGACCAACTTAGGCGAACTGAAGGGGTGCCGCGCGAGCGGCACCCTTTTTTGTAATGCCATCCTGCTGACGTGCTGTCCCCACGCCACCTGTCATACATATCAAAATACCTCTGATGCATTTGGTCGCCTTGTGAAACGGTCGGTTCAGTTTTATGTCCTACTGAACGCTGCAGAGGACCAGTGATGGCCGACACCCAAAGACCAAAACCTGAAGATCGACCGGCTGGCAAACGCGTTACTGCGCTCACAGCGCTGTGGCCATTTATGAAACCCTATCGGCTCAACATGATTGGCGCCGGCTTTGCGCTGGTTTTCACCGCCATGGTGTCGCTGAGTTTGCCAATCGCGGCAGGGCAGGTTGTCGATACCTTCGGTCTGTCCAGCGGTGAGATTGGTGCGCATTTTGTGACCATGCTGGCGATTGCGGTGCTGCTCGCCTTTGGTACCGCGTTTCGATATTATCTTGTGACGCGGCTGGGTGAACGGGTTGTCGCTGACATCCGTAAGGCCGTTTTCAATCGGATGATCAGCATGAGCCCGGCGTTCTATGAACGTATCATGACGGGCGAGGTGTTGAGCCGGATTACCACCGACACAACACTGATCCTGTCGGTGATCGGCAGTTCTGTTTCGATCGCACTACGTAACATCTTGATCTTTATTGGTGGTGTCATCTTGATGCTTCTGACCTCGGTCAAGATGAGCGTGATGGTGCTGTGGCCGATCCCGGTTGTCTTGTTTCCAATCCTTTTTCTGGGCCGTCGCGTGCGTAGCCTGTCAAAGGAGAATCAGGATTTGATCGCGGAATCCAGTGGTGATGCCTCGGAACAATTGTTGTCGGCACAAACCGTGCAGGCCTTCACCCACGAAGAGCTGAGCCGCGCAAAATTTGATGAAGTAACTGAGCAAAGCTACCGGTCAGCGCGCCGCCGCATTCTGACCCGTGCGGCCTTGACGGCAATCGTTATTTTCATGGTCTTTGCAGCGATTGTGCTGTTTTTGCAGATGGGGTCGCAGGACGTTGTTGCGGGTGAAATTACCGAAGGTGGTTTGGTCCAGTTCATGATCTACACCATCATGGTCGGTGGTGCGGTGGCGGCGCTGTCAGAGGTGTGGGGTGAACTGCAACGTGCAGCTGGCGCAACAGAACGGCTGGTGGAACTGCTGACCGCACAGGATACGGTACAAGATCCGGACCGACCCGACCTGTTGCCAACCCCGGTGACGGGGGCTTTGCATTTCGATGATGTTCATTTTCATTATCCATCGCGGCCACAGGTGTCTGCATTGGACGGGATTAACCTAGAGATTTCACCCGGCGAAACAGTGGCGCTTGTCGGGCCGTCGGGTGCGGGCAAAAGTACCATCATCCAGATGGTACAGCGGTTCTATGACCCCCAAAGCGGTGCCGTGCGTATCGATGGCAAGGATCTGCGCGATCTGGACCGGTCTGATTTCCGCAAGCACATTGCCTTGGTGCCCCAAGACCCCGTGATCTTTGCAGACACAGCGCGCGAAAATATCCGGTTCGGTCGACCCACTGCGACCGACGCAGAAGTCGAAACCGCTGCCAAGGCAGCAGCAGCTTACGATTTCCTGAGCGCGCTGCCTGACGGCTTTGACAGTTATGTGGGTGAGCGCGGCGTGATGCTGTCTGGCGGCCAAAAGCAGCGGATAGCGATTGCGCGCGCTATCCTGCGTGATGCACCGATCCTGCTGCTTGATGAGGCGACAAGCGCCTTGGATGCCGAAAGCGAATATGCTGTTCAGCGCGCGGTTGAGGAACTGGCCAAAACACGTACCACCCTCATCGTCGCGCACCGTCTCGCGACGGTAAAGAAAGCCGACCGCATCGTCGTCTTAGAAGATGGCAAGATCGTCGCACAGGGCACGCATGACACCCTTGTGTCGCAGGGGGGCCTGTACGCGCGACTTGCAAGATTGCAATTTACCGAAGGTGTCGCTGCGGAATAGCCAAGCTTTTTCGCAGCGTAAGACTTGTGATTTTTTGCGTTTTTGCCCAACCTACCACGCTAGGGAGGCCGCACAAATTTGCGCGGTATGACAATCGGGAGGAGACGACATGGCTTTTGCAAATGTCGCAGATCGGGACGCCATCGAAAACGAAAAGCCGTGGGAGGCGCGCAATACGCCAACGACGACCTATGCGCTGCTGAGCCAGACAGCATCGAAGTTTGGAAACCGCAAAGCGGTCAGTTTCAGTCTTCTCTCAGATCCCAATGCGCAATGCGAAACGCTGGATTGGAACGCATTGCGCGACAAAACAGGGCAGGCGGCAAACATGTTCCGCAGTCTTGGTGTGGCAGAGGACGATGTCGTTGCCTACCTGATGCCAAATGCAACTGAGACGATCCTCACCTATCTTGGCGGGCAAGTCGCAGGGATTGTGAACCCGATCAATCCACTCCTCGAAGCCGAACAAATTGCATCCATTTTGCGCGAGACGAACGCCAAGGTGCTGGTGACGCTCAAAGCATTTCCAAAGACGGATGTTGCTCAGAAGGCAGCAGAGGCCGTGCGGCTGGCGCCCAATGTCACCCACGTTCTTGAGGTTGATTTGCATCGCTACCTGACCGGCCTGAAAAAGCTGATCGTGCCGCTAATCCGTCCAAAGAACCCGGTTTCGCACAGGGCAAAGGTTCTTGATTTCAACGCAGAGATGAACAAGCAGCCAACCGCACTCAGCTTCGAAGACAGCACGGTCGACCGGGTCGCTGCCTATTTCCACACCGGCGGCACGACGGGCATGCCCAAGGTTGTGCAACATCGCTATTCCGGCATTGTCTACAATGCTTGGTTGGGCGACAAACTGCTTTTTACAGAAGAAGACGTGCAGATCTGTCCGCTGCCACTGTTCCATGTTTTCGCGACAATCGTGTCACTTGGTGCCTCTTTGGGATCGGGCGCACAAATTGTCTTCCCGACACCGCAGGGATATCGCGGCGAAGGCGTTTTCGACAACTTCTGGAAGCTGATCGAAAAACACAAAGTGACCTTTATGATTACGGTCCCAACCGCCATGTCCGCACTGATGCAACGCAAAGTGGACGCCGATATCTCCACGCTCAGGCTGGCGTTTTGCGGATCAGCGCCGCTGCCCCTGGAACTTTATCGCCGGTTCGAAGAGGCCGCGGGCGTCACAATCTGCGAAGGATACGGGTTGACCGAAGCAACCTGTCTTGTGTCGATCAATCCTCCAGGCGGGGAAAAACGGGTTGGATCAATCGGCGTGCCGTTCCCCTACACGGACGTCAAAATCGTAAACCCGGCCGATGGCGAAATTCTTGGAACCGAAGAAATCGGTGAAATCTGCATTTCGAACCCCGGTGTCTACGACGGTAAAACCTACACCGAGGCGGAAAAGAACGCTGACCTGTTCTATCCGGGGCCAAAGTCCGACACGCAATACCTGCGGACCGGTGATTTAGGGCGCATTGATGCCGATGGATACCTGTGGATCACGGGCCGCGCGAAAGACCTGATTATTCGCGGTGGGCACAACATTGACCCCGCAGAAATCGAAGAGGCGCTTGCAGGTCATGATGCTGTCGCCTTTGCCGGTGCCATCGGCCAGCCGGACGAACATGCAGGCGAAGTGCCCTGCGTCTATGTGGAACTGGTTGAGGGTGCTACAGTCACACAGCAAGACCTGATTACCTTCGCCAAGGAACATATTCACGAACGCGCAGCGCATCCTAAGCATTTGGAAATTATGGATGAATTACCAAAGACCGCTGTCGGCAAGATCTTCAAACCTGATTTGCGCAAACGTGCGATCACCCGTATTTACGACACAGCCCTGAACAACATTGCCGCCGAAGTGCGTGACGTCAGCGAAGACAAAAAGCGGGGGCTTGTTGCCCACATCGCAAGAACCGGCGAAGCAACAGATGCAGAAATCGGTGCGGCGTTGAACGCTTACACTATACCTTGGGAAATGGTGGACTAAGTTAGCCGAAAGCACATCATCAAAGGATACTGTAATGACGAAACTTGCGTTCTTGGGTCTTGGCGTAATGGGGTATCCGATGGCGGGTCACCTTCAGGCGGCGGGCCATGATGTTACGGTTTACAATCGTACCACGGCCAAAGCCAAGAAATGGGTCGGGCAGCACGGCGGCAGCATAGGGATCACTCCGCGCGAAGCAGCAGCAGGGGCAGATCTGGTCATGGCCTGCGTCGGCAATGATGATGATCTACGCTCCGTTTGTCTTGGCGATGATGGTGCTTTTGCATCTATGGCTCCGGGGACAATTTTTGTAGATCACACAACGGTATCCGCGGCTGTGACGCGCGAATTGCATGATCTGGCCGCGGCAAATGGCGTCGCATTCGTTGATGCGCCTGTGTCCGGCGGGCAAGCGGGCGCTGAAAACGGTGCGCTGTCGATCATGTGCGGCGGTGCGCCAGAAAGCTATGATGGGGCCGAAGCGGTGATCGGGGCATATGCCAAGCTGTGCCGACGCATTGGCGATAGCGGTGCCGGTCAGATGACGAAGATGTGCAACCAAATCGCGATCGCCGGTCTTGTGCAGGGTCTGTCCGAAGCGCTGCACTTTGCCCAAAAGGCCGGGCTGGATGGTGAAGCCGTCGTCGAAGTCATCAGTCAGGGGGCGGCGGGCAGTTGGCAGATGTCCAATCGGTATCAAACGATGCTTGCTGATCAGTGGGATCATGGGTTTGCCGTTGATTGGATGCGCAAGGACCTTGGTATTTGCCTCGATACCGCAAATGACAATGGCGCCAGCCTGCCAGTCACGTCATTGGTTGATCAGTTCTACAAAGATGTACAGAAGCTCGGCGGCGGGCGATGGGATACGTCATCATTGCTTAAGCGATTGCAGGCAATGGACTGATACCTACACACCCTCGGTGTCATCTTCGGGCAGGGCGACGTCAATTGTGAACTTGGTGCACGGTGGCTGCAGCTTTGCGTGACCCGCAGTGGGTCACGCGTGCTTAGAATAAAGTAATGTCCGTTGCCGGTGCTGGTGCCCGTCTGGGCTGCGAAATTTCTGGCAGCGGATCAGCCACCTGCATCTGCCGTGCTGCGCCTGTGGTTGGGATGAATTGAATACGTCGGGCGTGGTTGCCGCCCAGACTTTGTGACAGGCAGGCGATACCTTCGCGTTCAAGGAATTCCAGTGCGAAGGCCGCGTTCGACGCGCCAATGTCACGTGCGTGGTCCGTCATTCGTGCGCCCCCAAAGAGTTTGGCGCGCAGCATCTGTCGCTCGCCGCCTGCTGACAGGACGCGGTTGATCAGCAGTTCCATCGCATTGACGCCGTATTTGAGATCGTCACTTTTGGTAGTGCCAGAGCTGGCAAGCAAGAAGTGGTTCATGCCGCCGACGGCCGCATGTGGGTCAAACAGGCAAACAGCAATACACGAGCCAAGGACCGTTGACATCATGACGCTCGGATCGGCAGAGACAGCGTAGTCCCCCTGAATGACCGTCACAGTTTTTGTGGTCTTTGTCATACGCGCGCCTTTGCTTTGCATTCGGACAGCAATTTGGGACCAATTTCGCTCAGTGGCAGCTCGTGCTCTACGCCGCCCATTTCTTTCGCAATGCGCGGCATGCCATAGACCACACTTGTCCTCTGATCCTGCCCTATCGTTGTGGCACCCGCCTGTCGCAATTCCGTCAAACCACGCGCACCATCACGTCCCATGCCCGTCAGCAGGGCCGCAACGACACGGTCGGCCATAGGCAATGCCGACGAAAACAGCGCATCCACAGACGGGCGATGACCAGATACGGGCGGATCAGCGCGCAATGCCATGCGGGCAGTCCCGCCACCGCTCAGACAAAGGTGGGCTTGGTCGCCGGGCGGCAAGTAGATGTGACCGGGCTTTAGCGGCAACCCATCTTGCGCCGCCTCAACCCGCGCCTGCGTCGCCCCGTCAAGAAGGCGTATCAGGCTTTGCGCAAAACTACCGCCGGTATGTTGAACGATAAGGGTTGGTGGGCAGTTGTCAGAGAAACCTTGTGTGGTTCTCAAAAGCGCATCAATGCCGCCGGTTGATGCCCCGAGCAAAATAATTTTCTGCGGATCAAAGCGCTCTTCTGGTTCAGTTCTGGTCTTGCGTGAGGGCGGATGAATTGTCTTTTGCGATGCCTCTCTTATGGCGCGGCGCAAGACTTCACTGTTGATTTGGTCAGATATGACAACAACATGGTCGCGGACTTGCTTTGAGAGGACGGCGTGCTTGTTTTCCAGCCCGCCCGGAACCAGGACACATCCAATCCCGATAATCCGGAAAAGAGAACCGAGCAGCTCGAACTCCGCACATTCCGCAAATGTTGCATCCATAATGACGCAGTCTGGCTGGTGGTGCTCGGCAAAATTGTAGGTATCCGTCAGCGTCGCGACCACCGTGCAAGCCGCACTCCCGGACATGGCCGTTACCAAACGGTAGAGTCGTGCGCCTTCGATTGGCGATGGATGAGAGATCAAGATTTTCATTTCCACTACGCCATTCTGCCGCTTTATTGACTTGACTTGACTTGACTTGACTTGACTTGACTTGGGCCGCATCCGTCTACCGTGGATTTGCACCGTCTATCTCACCTGCGCCGGGTCGGGTGGGTCGTGATATGAGGTCGATCAACAGCACCAAATCACGCCGTACCAAGGCAAAGAAAGTTGGGCTTTCTTCCCACCCGGTTTAAAAAAGAGAAACATTTCGATGGACCCCAGGTGGTTCTTCTTGGTTCCTTGAGCGTCCACCATCGCGAATAATACAACGCAGATACTCCAATCGAATAGGATCGACGATATCAGTTTCTCTCAACTCGATTACATCGGGGCGTGACCTTGATAGGCGTTCGATCAAAAGCGAGATTTCCATGATCGATTGCGAAAGCAAATCTAACGTCTGAAGGCTGGCAGTATCGATGTCTTCGAGCTCCTTCTTTTTGACGGTCTCCAGCAACTGAATTTCCAGGTCTTGGACAAGCTCGGTCACCGTTCCCAGCGCGATCGCGGTATTCTGTAGGATTGTCGTCATACTGTGCATCGGAGCTTCCAGATCTCGCACGATGTTGCTCATAGCCGGCCCACCACACTTTCGATGCACTGCTTCATGCTTGCGGTTGAGAACGGCTTCTTGATGATGTTGTTGAGCCCGAGGGCTTTTCCTTTTGATACCAGATCGGGCGTGGGATTTCCGGTTACGAGGATGAAGCCTATCCGCGCCGTCGAGCGGTTCTGACGGAGCGCTTGCAGGAGTTGGAGACCATCCATTCCCGGCATATTATAGTCCGACAAGACCAGATGTACTGGATCGGCGACGAGTTTATTGAAGGCGGCACGGCCGTCGTTTTCTGCTTGGTTTTTCCAGATCCCCATCTCTTCGATTGACTGAACAAGTAGCCCTCTGCTCACACCCATATCGTCAACGATCATTACACGCAGTGTGTCTTTCAAACTCATTTTTGATCTTCTTTCGTTTCTAATTTCTGCGAGAGGGGAGCCGGTCCGGCCAATCTATAGGTTGTAATGCCGACGTTTTGGAAAAGTGACTTCGCGGATCCACTTAGTCTTTCCGAGTGACCAATCATCAGATGGCCATCGTCGACCATCGTTTCGGCAAAGCGTTGCCACAGACGTGCTTGCGTTGCTTTGTCAAAATAGATCGCCGCGTTTCGGCAGAATATGACGTCAAACTTGCGTTGCATCGGCCAGTCTTCAATCAGGTTCAGCTCGGCGAACGAGATCATGTTCCGCAATTCGTCGCGGATCACGATAGCATCAGATGACGCACTGGTTGGCTTCATGATATTCTTACGCCAGTCCGTTGGGATCGCTTGGATTTGCTCTGCGGGATAAGTCGCTTCTCTTGCCCGTGATACAATGTTGGGGTCGATGTCGGTGGCGAGAATTTTGACATCATGCCGGCTGAGTTCCGGAGCGCCTTCCAAAATGGCGGCTGCAATGCAATATGCCTCTTGGCCGGCAGAGCAAGCCGAGGACCAAAGTCGAACAGCTTTGCCACTGACGGCTTTCTCCAGCAGCTTTGGGGCGATCGTGTCCCGCAGTGTTTCAAAGTGGTGTATTTCACGAAAGAAATGCGTCACGTTTGTCGTAAGCGCCGAAAGCAAGAAAGGCTGCTCCTGCTGGGCCTCTGGCTGATCCAGCAATGCGCAATATGCTTCAAAATCCGGAAGATTGAGTGCACGAAGACGCTTAGCAAGGCGGGAATAGACCAGCGCCTTTTTGGAAGGTTGCAGGAACAGTCCGTAGCGCGCATTGGCCAGATCAGCAATTCTGCGGAAGTCGCTGTCTGTGAATGCGAAATCGGCGTCAGCATTGGGCTGCCGTTGTAAGCTTGCGGCTATCATGCGGCGGCCGGTTCATAGTTTGGAAGCAGCGCAGCGAGGTTGATGACTTTGGTCATATCGTCCCCTACCGGGATGATTTCTGGTGTCGCGCGCGTGGTTAAGTCCTCCGGACTACGTGGGGTTTCACGCACCATATCGGGGCTTACTCCCAGAATTTCTGAAACAGATTCGACCAGTAGACCGACGATCCTGTCCTCAATTGCAGAGATAATGATAACGTGTCTTTCGCTGGGTTCGATCTTTGCAAAGCCAAGCTTTTCGGCCAGGTCAATGATTGGAATGACAGCACCCCGCAGATTGATAACACCCAGCACATGAGAAGGTGAATGCGGAAGGATGGTGACAGGCGTCCAGCGTCTAATCTCGCGAATTTGGGTGATTTCAATACAAAAGCTCTGACCGCCCGCTATCAGTGTGACAAATTCCAGCTGTTCGGATTGGTTGACTTCGTCAGGAAGTGACATGCTGCTGATCCTCTAATGATTTCGGGGGATGGCCTTGGACAGACGGCGCATTTGCGGCAATCGCCTCTGGGTCAATGATGAGCGCGATTTTCCCGTCGCCCAGAATGGTCGCACCAGATATACCGGCGATTTCGCCGTAGTTGCCTTGCATGCTTTTGACGACGACCTGGCGTTGATCAAAAATGTCATCAACAGCCAGGGCGCATTGTGCCACGGTCTCGGTTTGAATCAGTAACAGAACTCTATCGGTCAATGACTTGTGACACTTTGGTGCGCCAAGCCTGTCGGCCAGATCAACAATCGGAACAAACTCGCCGCGGATGCGCAACAGGTGACTGTTCAGTCCGATCGGAGACAGGTCCGCTGGCGTGGGTCGAATGCTCTCCAGAATGCTGGCAATCGGCACAACCATAGTTTGCCCGCCCACAAAAATGATCATACCGTCCATCACTGCAAGCGTCAGGGGCAACGTGATCGAAAATGTTGTGCCTTCGCCTGTCACACTGCTGATGGCAATCCGTCCGCCCAAACCGGTGATTGCTGTCTTGACCACATCCATTCCAACGCCGCGTCCAGACAGGTTTGTGACCTCAGCGGCAGTCGAAAATCCGGGCGCAAAGAGCAGATGATCAATTTCCTGCTCAGAAAGCTGCGCATCTGGCGAAATGACACCCTTTTCTACTGCGATTTCTCGAATGCGTGGTCGGTTCAGCCCGGCACCATCATCGATGATCTCAATCACGATGCTGCCGGACCTTTGACTGGCGGTGAGCCGGAGGTTGCCACGGCTGCTTTTACCGGCTTTTTGCCGATCTGCGGGTGTTTCAATCCCATGATCAATGGCGTTTCGGATCATGTGCGTCAGCGGGTCGGCGAGGCGTTCGACAACAATTTTATCGACCTCGGTGCTTTCCCCGTCAGTGATAAAGTTGATGTCCTTACCAGTGGCATCAGCGGCCTCACGGGCAATGCGCATCATCCTTTGAAACAATGGCTTGACCGGTTGTGCCCTGATCGCCATCACGCCCTCCTGGATCTCGCGGGCGAGTAATTTGTAGTCATCAAGGTCCGTGAATAGCTCAGATGAATTTGGCAAGGCCGCCTCTTCGAGACGTTGCGAAATGACCGACTGGTTGATGATCAGTTCGCCCACGGCATTGATCAGACGATCCACACGCTCCGGATCAACCCGGAGTGTTGCCGCCGAACGTTTGGCTTGCTTGTCTGATTTGGCCGATTTTGCGGCAGTTGCGGCGCTCTGATTGTTGTCATCCGCGTTCTCGACCGGCGCCGGTGTGTCGTTCAAGATAGGTTCAACTGCCTCAGGCGCGTCCGACACGTCAGGTATGGGCTCTGCGGCGTCGGTGCCAATCGGGATTACCGAAAGATCACAAAGGTCTTCGACGAATTGGAACACCTCCAGAATTGGCAGGTCGTTTTGTGGCCCCTCCAGTGTGACTGTCCACGACAGATAGCCATTGTCCCACGCGAATGATGAAAAACGCTCGGGAAGCCGGGTGGTGTCTACGGCGACAGCTGCGTCCCCTAATTCTTGCAACGCATTGATCAGTAAAAGTGGATCATTGCCAGTATCGTAGAATTCTTTTGTTGGTGCAAAACTAATCTGAAAGCGACCGGCTGTCTCTGTGTCATCAAAGGCCAAAGTCAGGGCTTCGAACACAAACTCTTCTTCGACCGTATCTTGATCCCCAAGAAATGATTGCAATTCGTCAAGGACGGGGGCCACTTTTTCCTGATTTGCAGGAAGGTCGTTGCGCGCCGCATCCACCAGATCAGACAAAATGTCGCCAGCGCGTTGCAAGACGCGCAAAAGATCATCACTCGCGGCGAGCCGGCCTGCGCGCACTTCATCCAGCACGGTTTCAAACTTATGTGCGAAACCAACCAGATCTTCGAGCGAGAAGGCACCAGCAGCGCCTTTGATTGAGTGCACGGCACGAAAGACAGCATTTACCGTCTCGTCATCTGCCTGACCGTCCCGCATATCGCTCAGACCTTCAGTCAATGCGACAAGCAGGTCTTCACATTCTTCAAAGAAGGCGTCGAGTATGGAGCTGTCGTTCATGATGCTAAGTTCCTGTCAATCTCTTGATGACGGAGACCAAGGACGCATCATCAAAAGGTTTGACAATCCAGCCCGTCGCACCGGCCTTGCGTGCCCGATCTTTGAGTGCGGCACCGCTTTCTGTCGTGAGAACCAGCACGGGAACAGCACGATTGACATCGCCTTGACGGATATCTTCGATCACGCCAAATCCGTCTTTGTTTGGCATGTTCACATCAGTAATCACCAAATCCGCCTCGGCATCCTGGAACTTGGTAACACCATCCACACCATCAACGGCAGTCGTGACCCTAAACCCAGCGTTTTCAAGAGCGACTGTCAGGAGCGTGCGGATTGTCCGAGAATCGTCGATCGCCAAGATGTGGGCACTCATGGGTTTGCCTCCATAACGACGTCATCCACCAACCCCAGATCGTTGATGCATTGTCGAAAGGCTTCGGTCGGGTGCAAGAGGTCAAAAGTGTGTCCCGCAGCGGACCATTGCCTTTGCCCCATAAGCAGCAGTTGCGCAGCAAGCCCGCCCAGTCGTGTGATTTCTTTGCAATCAATAATAACTGGCTGGTCCTGTGCTGTATCAAGAAATTGATGCAGCCTTTGGCAGTCGTCGATTTTCATCGTCGCTGTGAGTTCAAAAGTCGCCGTCATTTGCGCACCGCTCCATCCATGAGACTTGACCTGCAACTTTGCAGTCTCGGTGACTTATGGAGCACGGTGCCTTAATTTGGCGTAAATGGTACTTTGAAAATCGCCTACAGGATGGGTGCGTTAGGTTGGATCTTGGGTTTTGCCGTATGCGATCGGGACCATGCCAAGTAGAAAGCGCACTACAGCCACAACTCTTGCTCCGTTTTGCAGCGCGCTGCCAATGGTTGTCATTCCCTTTTCGCGGTCGGATATCAGATGCATGAAGCCCAGCAAAAGACCTGCAAAGCACTTGATGGTATTGCGCACCACCAACTTCACGATCCGTTTTGCATTGCCGCGTTGTGACCCATGAATGCCGTCGCGTTGGTGCAGTTGGTTGACCCGCAGCATTGAAATTTGATTTCTGAGCGTGCGAGACAACCGATAACGAAGGGTCGCACGACCGTCTTTCCGATCTTCAAAAACCTTTGCATCAGGCACCGAACCGACCACAAAGCCATACTGGCGTATGGCGCGCCGAAAGAACTCGGAATCCTCTCCTCCGGTTTCATTAAACGCCATGTGAAACCGAAGCCCTGCGCCCTTACCGGTATGAAAAACTGACTTGTGTATCGCAAAATTCTGCGTGGTCAGGGCGCGTGGTGGCTTGCCAGCCTCGACGTAGGCTGGCGGATGTTTGGTTAAGAATTGGCTGGCGTCGGCGGCATAGACCAACTGACAGGGTCCCATGCGTATCTGCTGGCCGCTGCCATCAGTAAGGGCCGCGCAATATTTGGCCAACCAGTCGGCGGCGACCCATTCATCATCATCCAACCCAATGAACCAGTCCGCTGCCATATCTTCGGCTGCATCAAGGGCACGGTTGCGCGCATTGACCAGTCCTGCGCGGGGTTCATGGTGGATTGCGAGATGACAAAAAAGAGACAGACCGTCGATCAGATCCTTCACCTGTGGTGCGTCGTTGTTGTCGACAATGACGATCTGGGCGGTCCAACCTTGCGGCAATGATTGCGTTGATAAGCTGTTGAGCAGACGCAGCAACTCTGCGTTGCGCTGGCGTGTGCAAATACCAATGACAAGCGACATATTCAAAGAATGAAACCCCGACGATGTAGTGGTGCGCAGAAATAGTGAACTCTACAGAGATTAGGTTGCCTGATTTGTGACTGTAAGCAAGTGGGCCCAGTCGCAACGACGCCGAGAAAAGGGAAAATATCGCATCCGTTCTGGTTTCAATGCTCGACATCGCGCGTGTGACGCGAATATGTTCATCTCGGGTAAAACTGGCGCGTTAGGGGTAAAAAGACTTTGAATATCAAGAAAACGCGTAACCTGCTCTTCGTGTCGATTTGTGGCGTCACCTTGCCTGTTCTTGCCCTTGCAGAAGGGCTCGGGGGATTGTCCCAAGCGATTGATACGCCGCGCAGTGCAAGTGGTGCGGCTGACGATCTGGCCATTACGCTGGACTATCGCGAAAACTACCGGGCGTTGTCGTTCGGATTTCAGGCGAGTGATCGGCTTGAAATCGGGATCAGCTTTCCGACCTACAGCGACGATAGCGCCTCTTCGAGCGGCAATGAGCTCAGCTTCGGACTGCGTCTTTTGAATGAGCGCACCTATCTGCCCAGCGTGACGGTCGGCGTTGTCGGCTTTGGCAGCGATGATCGCGGATCGGGCGAGTATCTCGCCTTTGGAAAATCTTTCGGTCCGGTCAGTGCATCGGCGGGTGTTGGCTGGGGGCGCTATGCCACGGCTTTCACCGAAGCGCGCGGTGATGATGGTGGCGTGATTGCAACGGATCACCTGTTTAACGGTGACACAGAACCGTTCGCGAACATTGTCTGGAATACGGGGATTGATGGGCTGACTGCCATGGCAGAGTACAGCGGTATCGCGGGTGCCGAGGAAGAGGACACTTTCGCTGCCGGACTTTCTTATGAAGTATCAAAAGGACTGTTCGTTTCAGGATTTGCCAACAATCAGGACAGCTATGGGGTGCGGCTGACATTCCTCGCCAACCCCAACCGCCCTTATGTCCAAAGCAACACGGGCAGGGGCCCGCATCCATTTGTCGAAAACCGCGCGCCGCGAGCAAATGAACCGGATGCTGCGCAGGTTCTGCAAGTTGCCCAGGAACGTCTGGAAAAAGAGGGCATTCAAATCCGCCGGTTCGCGATGGGCGCAGATACAATCGACGTCACCCCGTCCTCTGGGACGGATGCGAACTTTGCACGGATCACCGGGCGCGTGGCGCGGGTCCTGTCGGCGGTTGCTCCGGCGCGGATCAGAACATTTCGTGTGACACAGAACACAGGCGCCTTTGACAGCAATGTGATCGTCTTGGACCGTGCCGGTCTAGGAACAGCCGTCAGTCAACCGGAGGCGGGTGCCTTGGCGTGGAATGCCACGACGTTCGCGGCCAGCCCACTGCAAAGGCCCGCCGCATTGGCGGACGTACCCTTTGAACCCAAATTCAGCTACGGGATCGCACCGTCGTTCCGCGCTGACTTTGTCACCTCTGACACGTTAGAGCTGACAGGGACGGTTGTCGCCAACGCCCGCTATTCGTTTTCCCCTCAGACGTTTGTGTCGGGTGCATTGGGGTATCGTTTTCTCAATCAGTGGTCACAGGAAGATCCACCTCAGACGCCACAGATCAGATCAGACCTGACCTCATATACACCTGATGAAATCTACCTGCAGTCGCTGTCAGCGCGCCACAGGTTCAGGGTCACACCTGAGGTCTACGGGCGCCTATCAGCAGGGCTTTTTGAACGCGCCTTCGCAGGGGTCAGCGGCGAACTCTTCTGGCGGGCACCTCAGAATGACTTTGCGTTGGGTCTTGAGGTCAGCAATGTCCAGAAACGGGCCTACGAGGATGCGTTTGGTTTCGAAGATCTGAATGCGACGACCGTGATCGGCAGCCTCTATGCCAATGTTGGGCAAAACGGCAATTTCTTTGTCGTTGATGCGGGCCAGTATCTCGCCGGTGACTTGGGTGTCGACCTGACCATCGGTCGAAACTACGCAAATGGTTGGCGCATATCAGGGTCGACAGGCTGGAGCGAAGAGTCCAACGCGGCTTTGAAGTTTGGCGCCGAACTGTCGATCCCACTCTCATGGACGTCGCCAGAGGCCGGCAAAAGAACGACAGATGTCTCCATCGGCGGTCCGTCGGGTAACCTTGGGTCCCGTGTGCGCGGGACCGGACTTCTTTATAACGAGTTGCGGCAATCGGATCGAAAACGGATAGAAGATGCTTGGGGGCAGTTTTGGAACTAATGAAACGCTTTACTATACTGACGGGCGCGTTGATCCTTTCGGGCTGTGTTGCAACGATCGGTCAAGTGACGAAAACTGTCCTGAACCCCGATGAAGAAGCGGGTATGACAATCCCGACACCGAACCGTGCTGCTATTGAAGAGGCAGATCTGGCAGCTGTTTTGATCATCAGCCCCGCAACGCGTATCTCATCAGTTGCCGTTGCAGTACAAAAGCGTGACGACTTACTGATCTACAGCTCAAATGAAAACCGTGGCGTGACCATGAATGGCGGGTTGATTTACGCCACATTAGGTTTTGGTACCAATTTGCAGGCGGTTCTGACGCAACGGGATGACCCGTTGGTCAACAATACTCTCGCGCCTGACTGGCCCAAACAGGTGACGCGCACATATCTTTTGGGGGGCGAGGCCCCTCGTTCACGCAGATCGAGACAACCTGCGAAAGCCGGGTTGGTCGTCAAATCGCCATTGATGTCGTCCAAGTCAGCCGGGCGGTTGTTGAAGTGGTCGAGATTTGCCAAACCGCCGATGGGGCGGAATTCAACAACGTGCACTATGTCGATCGAAACACCGGGCAGGTTTGGCGGACCAGCCAATGGACCGGGCCAGCACAGCAAAATGTACAAATTGATGTGATTGATCAGTTTGACCCGAGCGCTTGAAAATCTCGGGGATTTGCGCGCGACGGCGGTCAATTCACCTGACGTAAGGCGGTGCGTGCCCAAATTGCAACATTCAACGTGCCAGAACACACGATTGTGCAAGAAAATATGGGCTTTTTACCACGACGTAGTTTGACTTATGCGGAAATCCGTGTAGTCACAGATTTATTGATACTTGAGGGAAGTGACTAAAATGAAAAAAGTTATCTTTGGTTCGATTGCCGCCAGCATTGCAGGTTTTGCTGCTTGGGCAGGTGGCTTGTCCGACGCGATCGTTGAAACAGTGCCAGAAGCCGCTCCGGTCGAAGCGACGGGTTCTGCGAGTGGCTGGATCATCCCATTGGTCATCGTTGGTGCGCTTGTCGCAGTTGCTGTTGCAAGTGGCGATAGCGACGATGACGATGACGAGGATGAAAGCGAATACACTAGCTAAATCATCTTAGATATATTGACGATGTAGCTCAATTGAGGGGCTCTATGTCAGCAAAACGAAAGCCTTCGAACATAAGTTCGAAGGCTTTTTGTTTGTATGTGCAGCGTTTCAGTCATTGACGCCCGCGCTCATGCAACGCCACGCGCTTGCCATTCCTTTGGCATTACCGGTGTCAAAGAAAGCAGCTCTTGCGTGTACACTGCGCGTGGATGATCAAACACCTTGGCAGTCTCGCCCACCTCTTCGATCTTCCCATTTCGCAGGACAGCTGTCTCATCCGCCATTTGCCGGACAACGGCCAGATTGTGACTGATAAACAGAATGGTGAGGCCAAACATGGCCTGCAGGTCTTTGAGCAGGTTCAGGATTTCGGCCTGAATTGAGACATCCAAAGCCGAGGTGGGTTCATCACAAATCAGAAAACGGGGACGTGCCAGTAGGGCACGCGCGACCGCGATCCTTTGGCGTTGGCCACCCGAAAACTGATGCGGGTATTTGTTGATCGCGTCCGGCTGCATGCCCACCAGTTCAAGCATGGCCGCAGCCAGCTTCAGGCGCTTATCCGCATCGGTGACAAATCCATAAAACCACAAGGGCTCTGTCAGGATTGCACCGATCCGGTGTCGCGAATTCAGGCTAGAGTAGGGGTCCTGAAAAACCATCTGGATAAGCTGGCGTGACGGATGATGGCGCGGGCGGGCCTTGCCACCGGGCAAAGCTATGTCACCCAGCATCATTGTTCCGCTGGACGGTGTGATCAAACCTGTAATGACTTTGGCCAGGGTCGATTTGCCAGAGCCACTTTCACCCACAAGCCCCATAATGGATCCCGGTTTCACCTCCAGGCTGACATTTTCCAGCGCAACGAACGGTTCGGGCTTGCGCCAAAGCGAGGTGCGGGGCCCGCGAAAGCGCATGCAAATGTCCTTCAGTACCAATCCTGTCATGGCATGTTGCTGCCCATCCAAAAGCCATTGTTCCGCGTCATTGCCAGTACCGCTGCCAACCCCCGGCACATCGTCTTCTTGAGGAACACGGAACCTTTCAATCCGATGATCAAGCGGGGGAACCGCGGCCATAAGCGCCCGGGTGTAGGGATGTCTAGGGGCACCCAGCACTTGCGCTGTGTCACCGGTTTCAAGAACCAGCCCCTTGCGCATCACGGTCACACGGTCGGCAATTTGGGCAATGACCCCGATATCATGCGTGATCAGCATAAAGGCGATCTGACGGTCATTGGCCAGTCTGCGGATCAGCTCAAGAACTTGCGACTGTACGGCAACATCCAGTGCAGTTGTTGGCTCATCCGCGATAATCAACTCAGGATCAGTGCAGATCGCCAGTGCGATGACCACACGTTGCCGCATCCCGCCAGAAAACTGATGAGGATACGCCTTAATGCGCTGGGCGGCATTCTTGATGCCAATCTCTTCAAGCAGATCAACGGCACGCCTAAGCGCATCCGCATGGCTGACATCAGAATGGGCCTGGATCGTTTCGATCAACTGATCCTCAATGGTCATCAGGGGGTTCAGGCTGGTTTGCGGATCCTGAAAGATCATGGAAATGCGGTCACCGCGGATGGCATGGGCCTGATCGGGCGTCAGCGCGCGCAGGTCGGTATCACCCAGAGAAAGCGCACCTTTCGCGATGTAGCCCGGTGATGACAAAAGACCGATGACGGCGGCGCCAACTGTGGATTTGCCAGCACCACTTTCGCCGACCAAACCGTGTATCTCGCCCGGCTTGATTGTCATGTCCACGTCTTCAACTGCCGTGAAGTCGCCAAAGCGGGACGGAAATTTTACGGCAAGATCCTTGATTGTCAGCATCAGCGCAGCCTCGGATTAAAGACATCGCGCAGGAAATCGCCAAGGATGTTGATCGACACAACCAAGGCAACCAGAAACAAGGTCGGGATCCACAGAATCCACCATTCGCCTGACAACAGGAACTGCATGCCGATACGGATCAGCGTCCCCAGACTTGGGCTGTCTGCGGGCAGACCGATCCCAAGAAAGGACAGCGTCGCTTCCAGCAGGATGGCCGAGGCCAGATCAACCGTCATGATCACCAAGAGCGGGCCAAGGATGTTCGGCAGGATATGCACGAACATGATCCGCACGGGCCGCTGTCCCATCATAATGGCAGCCTGCACATATTCTTTGTTCATTTGCACAAAGGTCGACGCACGCGCGGTCCGTGCAAAGTTCACCCAAAGCGACAGGGCAATGGCAAGCGTCAATACCGCCACGCGGACATCCTGTTGCACCGCCGCTGGCAACACACCGCGGGCGATCCCATCGATCAACAAGGCCGTCAGGATCGCTGGCAAAGCCAGTTGCACATCAGCGATCCGCATGACGATCGCATCAAATCGCCCACCATAGTACCCTGCGGCTAGTCCCAATCCCACGCCCAGCACTGCCGCAATCGTGAGGGCAGCCAGCCCGATAACCAGCGACAACCGCGCACCGTAGAGAATGGACGAGATCATATCGCGACCCTGATCGTCGGTTCCAAGCAGGTACTTTGGGTTCGCCCCATCTTGCCAAACCGGTGGGAGCAAGCCGTCAAACAGGCTGAATGATGACAGATCGTAGGGGTTTACCAGCGCAATCCAAGGCGCAAAGATCGCACCCAGCATGATCAGAACGGCGACAATGGCCGCGATGATCGCTGCCGGGGAATGCACAAAGAGCCACAGACCCTCGTACCGTTTGAGAAACGCGATCATTGCACATCCCTCACACGTAAGCGCGGGTCTATCGCGACATAGAGCAGATCAACAATAAGGTTCACCAGCACAAAGAAGAACGCGATGACAACCAGATAGACGCCCATCACCGGGATATCCACAAAACGGATAGATTCAAGAAAAAGCAGGCCCATACCGGGCCATTGAAAGACGCTTTCTGTGACAATGGAAAAGGCGATGACACCGCCAAATTGCAGGCCGATGATCGTGATCACAGGCACCATCGTGTTGGCCAGCGCGTGCTTGTAATGCAGCTTGCGCATGGGCACACCGCGGGCCATCGCAAAACGAATGTAGTCAGAGCGCATGACCTCCATCATTTCAGCCCGCACAAGGCGCATAGTGAGGGTCAGTTGATAAACGCCCAAGGTAATCGCTGGCAGCAGCAGAGCGCGCCAGCCTTCGATGGTGAACAGCGACGTTTCCCATCCGCCGATCTGTATCGTGCCACCGCGCCCAAATGTCGGCAGCCAGCCCAGCTGCACCCCAAAGACAAAGATCAACATGATCCCGATGACAAATGTCGGAATGGACACCCCCACCAAAGTCGTCAACAACAGCGTTTGTGTAGCGATCCCGCGCGGTCGCAAGGCGGTGTAGACGCCTGCTGGTATGCCAACCAGCAATGAGATGAGCAGGGCCACAATACCCAGCTCCAGGGTGGCCGGGATGCGGTCTGCAATCATTTCTGCGACGGGCTGTCTGGTGCGGTAGGAAAAGCCAAAGTCGCCTTGCAGCATGTCACCGGTAAAGCGGGCAAACTGCCAAATGAAGGGATCGTTTAGCCCCAGCTCTTCTCGCAGCCGTTCCTGATCCGCGACAGAGGTTTCCACGCCGGTCATTTGCGTGATGGGATCTCCGACAAAGCGGAACAGGGAAAATGCCAAAAAGGCGACGGCCAGCATCACAAAGACGGACTGTACTAGCCGTTTGAGGATAAAATAAGCCATCGCCTTTTAGCGTCTTGTACTTTGGATCAGTTTACCGTCACCCAGCGCAGCATAAAGAAGTTGTCCGCGCGTTGTGTCAGTTCGACATTGTCCTTCGCAGCCCAGATCAGAGGCTGGGTATAAAGCGGGATATAGGCGACCTCTTCCTGCGTGATGCCAACAACCTCATCAATCATGGCCTGACGGGCGGCGGGATCAATCTCTTGTTGGATCATTGGCAGCAATTCATCGACGCGGGCGTTGGAATAGTTGCCAAAGTTCCATGACCCCAGCTTCTTTTCATCATCTTGGGAGTGCAGCAAGAAACGAATGGGGTGTTCCATATCGAATGTGCCGGGCGACCAGCCAAGCAAATACATATCAAAGTCGTCTTCACGCAGTTGCGGCCAGTAATCGCGGACCGGGCCCGTTGAAAGCTCGGCATTCAGGCCGACCGCAGCGAACATAGAGGCCGCCGCACGGCAAAGGGCTTCGTCATTGATATAGCGATCATTCGGGCACTTCAGACCAAAGGAAAACCCATCTGGATAGCCGGCTTCGGCCAACAATTCGCGGGCGCGATCAGGGTCATATGTGGGGCGGTCCTGATTGGCCTCGGAATAGCCCGAAATCCCGGCAGGGACCAATTGGTTGGCTGGTTCAATCTTGCCGCGGAACAAAACCCGATCAATGGAATCAATGTCGATCGCATGTGCGGCTGCAAGACGGACGCGCGGGTCCGAAAACGGGTTCGTATCGGTGACATCCGAAGAATAGAGCAGGGCATCATGCTCATGGCCAAAGCCAAACATGATCACGCGCGTTTCTTCACCTTCCAAAACCTTGAACCCATCGCGACCTTCAACTTGCGCGACGTCCTGCAATGGGATCGGTTGAATAAAGTCGATTTCGCCGGAAAGCAGCGCCGCCAACCCCGTTGCGGCATTCCCGATAGGTGTAAACACCGCTTCGGTCACGTTGTGCGTGGGATCGTCCCACCACGCCTCATTTGGCACCAATGTGGTGCGCACGCCCGGGTCGCGACTGGCAACCGTGAAAGGCCCGGTGCCGTTTACATTCATGGTCGCAAAATTCTCCGCATCGCGCGCGGGCAGGGCGGCGTCGTTGCTTTCGGTCCAATCTTTATCAAGTATCATGAAGTTTGCGATTGAATCGGGGAACAACGGGTTTGGCGCAGTCGTGACAAAATCGATGGTAAAGTCATCGACGACCCGCACTTCGGAAACCGGTGCGAACCAAGACCGGACATCTGCCGCCTCATCTGATGCACGCTGATAAGAGAACATGACATCTTCGGCCGTAAAGGCAGCACCATCCTGAAACGTGACACCTTCGCGCAAGGTAAAGCGCCATCCATTTTCGCCCTCCAGCGGTTCCCAAGAGGTCGCGAGAGAAGGTTCAATCGACATATCCTGACCGCGACGGACCAAACCCTCGTACACGTTGTTGAGAAAGGACAGCACGGGTGCAGAGTTGACGGCATGCGGATCCATCGTTTGCGGATCGGTAGTAGAGGCCCACCTCAGTGTTTCGGCAGATGCCCCCATTGCGCAGAAGACCAAAGCACCGCCGACTAGGGCAGAATTTCGCAGATTTCGTCGTGTCATCATTTTTCCCCTCAGGACAGTTTGCAAGCCACACAGTGACGGTAATCGGGCAGAGGTCAAGCGGGAGGTTTTCAAGGCTCGCGTTTGATGCTGATGACAATTGCGCGGGTTGGGGTTTTGGTACTTCGGTGAATGGTTTCCGTCGCTGACAACACGACACCGGGAGCCTGACAATCACATTCCTTTTCCGGTGAAGTGTCTTCGAAAGAGTGAAGGCGTCGTCGGTATTCGAAAGGATCGGATCGCTATCTTCAGGTGCGCTCGGAAGGCCACGCCCCAATGCATTCCGAAGTATATGAGGTGATGCGCAATGGACCGACGGAAGCGTTCAAAATTTGACGTCAGCTATTTGAAAAAATTTTCCAAACCTTTCAACCCTTAATTGTGCTATGATTCGATCAAATTTTTGTTTGTCTGTAAATGTATGAGTAATGAGTGGAGAGTAAATGTTTGAACGTATTGATAGCTATAATAGAATTCATGGGGTAGCGCATAGACGTGGAGCACCCGCAATAGGTGCACCGGCACTGACCCGGCAATTGGTAGTCACATGTGACCACAATTCCTACGCCGCCGAGAATGATCCTGCGGATAAAGCGCATCCGAAACATCTCAAGAACCATTACACTTTTCTGAATTGGCAAACGCATAACCTCAGAAAAGCGCTGCTTAAGTTAGCCAAGGATTTCCGAATAGAGAACCCGGACTTTGACAAGAGCACGACGCTGTATCAGCATTTTCTCATTGATGGGCTTCTGGTTAAGGCGGTCTTGGAGCTGTATAAAGACTATCTCCGGGTCCTGATCAGCGTAGAATTGAACCCACCAGAAGATCTTGACGGATATGAACCAATCGACCTGTCATCGAATGGTACCGAGACTGCGCCGTCAACGATTGGACTAAAGGAAAAGTTGGCGAGCCACCTCAAGCTTATTGGTGACGACAAAAGTACCGATGAAGAGCTTTCGGACTTACGCCAGTTTGTTAGGGTGGATTTTTGGAGCCAACTTGATAAGATACTATGTATCGACAACATAGAAGGTTTGCCGGAGTGCAAACTGTTGCTCGATCTACGCGGATGTATCCTATCCTCAGACGACAGCGATTTGGGAACGCAAGCGTCCAATTCAACGTCATCCAAAGCTCAAGGGGTCTTCTCTGATCGCGCAGCCGCGCGGAAGGCGACGAACGTTTTGTGGCGGTTTTCAAGCCTCGGAAGGGACTATCGAAATAAGGAGTTCGTGTGCTGCACATTGTTCCGGGAATCTTGCATCTACATGAGTACGATAGGGTCTCATATCGCGCCCACACCCAACGGGTCAGATGACGATGAAGCCACCTTCTTTGTGGCGATTGTCCCGAACGGAAGCCGTTGGCAAGTCGGCCGACTGCTTTATCGTGTGAATGAAGTCGCATCATTTCGCTTGATGGCGCTCAAGAACATGGAGGAAATTCTGACCGCCGGAACCGAGATGAACAAGATCGGGTCGTTGATCGAGCGGTTGAGCCATGTTGAGTTCGAAGACGAAGAAACACAAAGCAAGCTGGGAAAACTACAAAACTACAAAAGCCAGGTCGATGCCCTTGGCATAACAAATAGCGCCGAGCTGGGTTACAAAATCGAGCGTTCAAAGTACTTTGCGCGGCGGTTCAGGCAGGCCGTTGGGACAATCGACGCAGGGCGTGTGGAGGGCTGGCAGCCCTACTCGGACTTCGTCCAACGCAGGTTGCAACCTACCTTTGAAAAGATTGCCGACGTAAGCACACGATTTGATGGCCTATTGCGCCTCTACCACGCGCAGCTGGCTGAATTGGATAGCGAACTTCAAAGGCAAAGCAGCAGCCATCTGGTCGAAATTCAAAGCGAACTCCTCGACTCAAGTTCTTTTCAACATAAGATCGAGTCGATCGCTTTGGCTTACTACGGCGGATCGATAATATTTGCGATACTCTTTGGTCTTGCCACCTACAAACCGGAAATCTTCGGTATTGCCAAAGACTACAAGTCTGAAGCTGAGAAGATGATGAAGGCTGCCATTTTTGTGTGCTCAGGACTTTTTGCGATATTCTACTACTATCGTCAGGAAAAGAGACATCACGAAAAAAGCGCTGCACGTCAGAAAAGACTGGAAAAAATCATCAACTCTGGAAGGGTTTCAGACTAGCCTGTTGCGTCTGATGAAAAATATGTGTCGGCAGCAGTTTGTGGACCACAGAGGAATCGGTGATACCACGATTTTATTGAGCAAGGACGCCAAGTTGTGCGTCAACCGCAACTGGCAAAATAGTGACTAGCTCTTTGTTTTAATGGTGCCCGGGGGCGGAATCGAACCACCGACACGAGGATTTTCAATCCACTGCTCTACCCCTGAGCTACCCGGGCATCGGGTTGAGGGGCGATCACCCCTCTTGGATAGCGCGGTTTTAGACGCGGGGGGTGGGGGTGTCCAGAGGCAATTGATTGAAAAGCCAAAGCCTAGTGTGGTTTCTGCTGCTCGGCCCGATGTAACTGATTTTCAAGGTCCTCAGCGTCCTCTGGATCATCTGCCGGAATGGCATATCCGCCTGTGAACCACTTTGCCAGATCAAGGTCTGCACAGCGTTTGGAACAAAAGGGGCGAAAGGCAGTTTCAGTCGGTTTTTCACAGATTGGGCAGGCCATCAGATGTCCCTCAATAGGTGCTTTGGAAAGGGCGGGCGTTCGCGTTTGCGCTGCATCTCGAACAGGCCCATGGGCGTCCAGCCCACCAGCGATGTTTGAATCGGATCCACCTTGAAGGACGCGCGCAGCGACTGTTCCACCTGCTTGCGGTGGGCCTTGGACATGGACACGAAATCAACCGTGATCTGGCCTGCAAGTCCGCGCAGGCGCAGGGCGCGGGGCAGGGCACGCGCGGCGGCAAGGTTGGTTTTCAATGCAGCGGCCGGGGACGTGTCATTGCCTGTGTTCACATCAACGGCCACCAATGCGCGGGTCGGTTCCACGAACATGAACCCTTCGCCCAAAGGCACTTTGGCCTGCGCCAGCCCGTCCAACTGATCCAGCACACCCAGATTGGCGAAAGAGCCTGCCTCGGTCACAACCTCAGCAGTACCTGTCCATTCCCGCCAAGCCACCGTATGCGGACCGTCCCCTTCGGTCAGCGCTTCGGGCGCACTCCCTTCAGCATCGGCCAGCACGGCATCAGCCAAAGCAACCATGGCCAGAATATCGTCAGCAATCTCTGCCTCATCCGCGCCTTCGCAGGAGGAACGCAGGATCAAGCCGTAAGGGCTATCAAACACCTCATGCGCCACAGCCAGAAGGTTATCGCGCGTATCTTCATCCGTGATCTGGCGCGAGATATTCAACCCCGGCTTGCCCGGTGTCACAATCGCATAGCGGCTTTTGAACAGCACACGGTCAGTCACGGGCACGGCTTTGCCATCTTCTGCAATCCCGGTCACCTGCACCAGCATGGCCTGACCGGGGCGCAGACCCTTACCTTGGCGCAGAAAGGCGGTTTCGCCGTCAGGCAGGCGCAGCATCATACCGCCTTGGCCCTTGATCGGACGATCACAAATCGCGCGGAAAATCGCACCGGGGCGCGGGGCGTCTTCATGGTCAATCAGGATGTCATCCAGCTTGCCATCCACCATATAGGCGGCGGCCTCGACCGCGCCCAAATGATCAAGAATGATCGTGCGGCCCTTCATGTGGCATCTCCATGCAGCACAAGGCCCGCGGCGGTCAGCAGCCCTGCGGTTTCGGTCAGGGGCAGGCCAACGATGCCGGTGTAAGACCCGTTGATCCAAGGGATAAACGCGCCAGCAGGGCCTTGGATGGCGTAGCCACCCGCCTTACCGCGCCAGTCATCAGAGGCCAGATAGGCACTCACCTCGGCATCTGACAATTGCTTGAAGGCGACCGTGCTTTGCACATCCTTTGTCCAAACCTGCGCACCGCGTTTCACCGCCAAAGCCGTGATCACCTTGTGACGACGGCCTGAGAGGGCAAACAAAAACTGCGCCGCCTCAGCCGCATCCGCAGGTTTGCCCATGATCCGACGTCCCAAAGCAACGGTGGTATCGGCACAAAGCACAACCTCATCATCCGCAGCCTGCACGGCAGCGACCTTTTCGGCAGCAATGCGTTTGACGTAATCGCGGGGCACTTCACCCTTGCGGACGTCTTCGTCAATGTCAGGGGGCGAACCGCAGCAGGGGTCAGGCCAAGCTGCGCCAACAGCTCCAGCCGCCGAGGCGAGCCAGAGCCCAAGATCAGTTTCAGATCGGGGTTTGGGGGCAGGGTGGTCATCTGCGACCGGCGCCTGCGTTACTTGAAACGGTAATTAATCCGACCTTTGGTCAGATCATACGGTGTCATTTCAACCTGTACCTTGTCGCCTGCCAGAACACGGATGCGGTTCTTGCGCATCTTGCCTGCCGTATGCGCGATGATCTCATGGCCGTTTTCCAGCTCGACCCGAAACGTCGCGTTTGGCAGAAGTTCTTTCACGACACCTGGGAATTCGAGCAGTTCTTCCTTGGCCATGTGATCTCCTATATCTGTTATCTGCTTGGTGCAGACGGCGCTTACATGCGCCTGAATGCGCGGTTTTTCAAGGGTTAATCGGTGATTGGGATGTTTTGGGGGAAGAACGCGGGCAGCTATGGCGCTTACGTGAGGAAAGTTCGGCAAGATGGGTCATACGCAGAGGCAGCAAAGGTCCGGAATGAGCCCGAAATGGCAAATGTTGCAGCAAGTACAAAGGTCGGCTTGCGGAGCGACTAGCCGGTCTTTTAAGGCAGTTTTGCGCCGCTGAAATGAGTTTTTAGTACTATTCCGCTGGCGACTTAACGGGTTCCCACCAGTGTTTTCGTAACCCCAGACGCAAGAACACTGTTTCCAAACGCTTCCAAAACCCAATGGTTTCGAGCAGTGGATTTACATGATCCGTCAGTAGACAGTAGTGACTGTCTGATCCCGGATTATGGTGAAAGGTGTGATGGTGGGTCGATTGAAACAAGCCGATCCGTTGCAGAGCCTTCACTGCGGATGCATTTTCTTCTGGGCGAGTATGAGACCAGCGGTGAATTACGTTTGTTAGAAAACCAAATAGGCATGCGGAAGCAATTGTTAGAGTCATTAGGCCCATAGCCCAGAAAAACAGGCCAACAAATACAACGGCCGTCCAGATGTATAGGTGAGTAACTATGTTTGAAAGCTCAAAAACAAACATGTCTTCATCATGATGAAGATGGCTGGGCTCGATATAATGCGGACCAATTATTGGCCATTCTGGGTGACCGTAATTGTCAACGAGCCAATGAAAACAACCCGTCGCAAAATCAGCAAGCCAAAGCCCAATTAAGATAGACAAGAATATCCAAAGAGCTTCTCCAATCAGTTCCATCTAAATGCCCTTTCTCGATAGTCATAGTACATAACACTGATCCTTTAGTTTGCGCGAGATAGGATCAAAAGGACGCAAAGCGTCGCACGAGAGCAGGCCTTGCACCAGTAGGCCCGCCTGAAATTGATTATCAGTCGGAAGCCGGTGTTCGCATACAGCGGTCATTGATGTAGCCACAACAGACGACAGCTTCGTCCGCATAGCGGACAATAGTTCGCGCCGCCTTGTATTGGGACCCCTATCCCGCCCCCGGCCCCCACCTCGCAACCAAACGATCCCGGATCTGATCGCGTGCCTGCCTGTAGAGCTCCAACCGCGCCTCGCGGTTGTCACCCAGCCCGGTGGGGTCAAGGATCGGCCAGTATTCAACATCCAGATGGTAAAACTGCGTCAAATCCAGCGCGCGCCGCTGGCTAGCGGGTGACAGCGCGAGGACCAGATCAAAGGATGACAGATCATCACCCCAGTCTTCCATCTCATCAAATGACCGCGACCGGTGGCGCGACAGTTCCACCCCGATCTCGGCGCAGACGGCAATGGAAAACCCGTCAATCTCCAGGTCGTTCTTCACCCCGACAGATTGGATATAACACTCTGTCCCATATAGTTTTTTCATGATCCCTTCGGCCATGGGCGACCGGACAGAGTTATGATCACAGCAAAACAGCACCGACTGCGGAAGGTCTTCGAATTTGCCTTCCTCCGCCATGATCAGCCCCCGAAGTGCAAGACGCAGATCAGCGTGAACAGGCGGCGGGCCGTATCAATATCGACGTCAGCCTTGCCCTCCAGTCGTTCCTGCAACACCCGCGCACCTTCATTGTGGATACCGCGACGGGCCATATCAATCGTCTCGATCTGGCTGGGGGGCAGAGTCTTGACCGCGTCGAAATAGCTTTCGCAGATCTGAAAATAATCCTTCACCACCTGCCGGAATGGACCCAAGGACAGATGAAACTCCCCCGCCGGATTGTCATCTTCCTGTTTCAGATCAAACACCAGACGGCGTTCCTTGATCGACAGGTTCAGCTTATAGGGGCCCGCAGGCACCTCGCGCCCGTCACGTGCAGGCATGGTGAAACTGTTGTCTTCCAACAAATCAAACATCGCCACTTTGCGTTCCTGATCAATCTCAGGGGTGGGGGGCGGCAAGTTGCGGTCGTCAATCTCGATATGGATGATCTTGCTCATGGCGCGCCCCGATTCAAACGGTCCAGACGGGCGCGCACGGACAGGCCATGCGCCTCAAGGCTTTCGGAAATGGCCAGCCGTTCGGCAGACGGGCCGATGGCGGCCAGCGCCTCGGGTGTCATACGCGACAGGGTGGTGCGTTTGATAAAGTCCATCACGGATAACCCACTGGAAAAACGCGCCGACCTTGCGGTGGGCAGAACATGGTTCGGACCGCCAATGTAGTCACCAATCGCCTCGGGTGTCCAACCCCCAATGAAGATCGCACCGGCATGGGTGATCTTGTCAGACAGGGCGTCTGCATCTGCGGTGCAAAGTTCCAGGTGCTCTGGCGCGATACGGTCGGACAGGGCAACAGCCTCATCGAAGTCCTTCACGGTGATCACCGCCCCAAAGTCACGCCAGCTGGCGCCCGCAATGGCGCGGCGTTCCAGTGTTTCAAGCCGTTTGGCGACGGCATCCGCGACGGCCTGACCAAAGCCCGCATCATCAGTAATTAAAAGCGACTGCGCGCTTTCGTCATGTTCCGCTTGGGAGAGCAGATCAAGCGCGATCCAATCCGGATCATTGTCGCGATCCGCAATCACCAAAATCTCGGACGGGCCTGCAATCATATCAATGCCCACCTTGCCAAAGACCCGGCGCTTGGCTGCGGCAACAAAGGCGTTGCCCGGCCCCGTGATTTTATCCACTGGCGCAATCGTTTGCGTGCCATAGGCAAGGGCCGCAATCGCCTGCGCGCCGCCAATGCGATAAATCTCATCCACACCCGCGATTTTGGCGGCCATCAACACCAGAGGGTTGGTCACGCCATTCGGCGTGGGCACAACAATCGCAAGGCGGCCAACGCCCGCGACCTTCGCCGGGATCGCATTCATCAAGACGGACGAAGGATAAGAGGCCAGACCACCCGGCACATAAAGCCCCGCTGCCGACACAGGTGTCCACCGCCACCCCAGGGTGGCACCCGCCTCATCCGTCCACGACGCGTCATCAGGCATCTGGCGCGCGTGATAGGCACGGATACGTTCCGCCGCCAATTCAAGCGCCGCACGGTCCGCATCCGACACTTTGGCGCATTCCGCCGCGATCTCAGCCTCACTGAAGCGCATGGTTTCGGCCGTCAGCTCCAACCGGTCAAACTTGGCGGTCAGGTCCAACACAGCCGCATCGCCCCGCGCCCGCACATCGGCAATAATCTCGGCCACGACATGATCCACATCCGGGCTATCCTCGCGCTTTGCACCCAAAAGGGCGGTAAAACGGGCCTCAAAATCGGCGTCAGTTGTGGATAGAAACTGTGGCATCACATCACTCCTTGCGAGACCACGACATAGCGGGGTGAGAGCGGGGCATCAATGGAGAGGTGAAGTACAAACGAGATGGCCGTGCGGATTGGCTGCGAAGGGCTGGTTTGAGCCCAATCTTACCGAATGCTGCGATGCAACTGAATGTCGGTTTTGAAGCAAATATGCTAGGTAATTAATTACCTAGCAGAGTGGGATTAGTGAAAGTTTTGCCATCGAATTCCACAAACAAAACTCCTTGGAACGAGAAAGGTAACCTTGCTGTGACCAACGTCGACGCGGTGCCGTCTTCGCAGATCCAAAGCTTGGAAGCTTCTGTAAATTCACAGCTAGTTGCCGGGCCTTCGGTCGCAGCGTAGGAAATGACATTGCGTTTAAGAGCAAACGTTGAGCCATCTTGCGATGTCATTTCAGGAATTGATGAGCAACCTGTTAGAAGAACGGTCGCCATTGCTATCTGAAGCGTTTTTAACTTGATCATCGCATGACGTTAGCACCTAAGCAGACGCGAAGGTACTGGGAATGAATGGCAGCTTTGTCCGCATGTCTGACGTTACCCCCCCCGCCAGCGCTTCCACCAGGTTTAAGCGCGTTTCTTACAGTCCTATTCCGGATGCGATGGGGCATTCCCCGATGGCGCCACATAGGGCCGCGTCACATCCTGCAAGATGACCTCCAACGCCTCAACCTCCAGCGCGATCACGCCGTCACCTGCGAGCGTCAACTCCAATCGGCCTGCACCATCATTGCCGGGGGTGAATCCGATCGCCAGCAGTGAAAACACCATATCAGGGTCGGATTTATCCACGCCTTGGCTTTGAACCTTCATTACGTCCTCAACCGCCAGCACGGCCTGCACACGCTCAAAACTGCGCTTGCGGGCCTGCGCCTTGGGCGCATCTTCCCAGCGAAAGCGGTTCAGCAGAATGGCAAAGCGACGCGCCTTGCGGTCCCAGCGCATCTCTGCCGCGGGAAACACCGCATCCTGCACCAAGGCAGCCATCACCGCCAAATCCTCGGCATCCAGCGCTTTCAGGCGCAAAGGGGCCTCGCGTCCGTCTTCAAATGTCGCGTCTTCGGTCATGCGGACACCCGCTCAATCTTGGCACCCACACCGCCCAGCTTTTCCTCGATATGCTCATAACCACGGTCAAGGTGGTAAATGCGGCTGACGGTGGTTTCGCCCTCGGCGGCCAGACCGGCAAGGATCAGCGAGACAGAGGCGCGCAGATCGGTCGCCATCACAGGCGCACCTTTCAGGCGGTCGACACCATGCACAGTCGCGATACCGCCCTGCACCTCGATATCAGCCCCCATCCGGATCAATTCAGGGGCATGCATAAAGCGGTTTTCGAAAATCTTCTCTTCCAGCACCGATGTGCCCTGAGCCGTGCACAGCATTGCCATCATCTGGGCCTGCAAATCGGTGGGGAAGCCGGGAAAGACCTCTGTGGTGACATCAACTGCCTTGGCGCGGTCAGTGCGGCGTTTGACTTTCAAACCATCCGGGGTTTCGGTCACATCCACGCCAGCGGCATCCAGTTTTTCAACAAATGATCCGACCAGATCCAGACGACCACCCAAGCATTCAACCTCACCGCCGGCAAAGACAGGGGCCAGCATATAGGTGCCCAATTCAATCCGGTCGGTGACAACAGGGTGGGTCGCAGCGCCTAGGCGGTCAACGCCTTGAATAGTGATCTCGCTGGTGCCGTCGCCGTCAATCTGCGCGCCCATGCTGCGCAGGCATTTGGCCAAATCAACGATCTCAGGCTCGCGTGCGGCATTCTCAATCACAGTGGTGCCCTTGGCCAAGGTCGCGGCCATCAACACATTCTCAGTCGCCCCGACAGAGGCAAACCGCAGCGGCACCTTCGCGCCTTTCAACCCACCGGGGGCTTTGGCGTGCAGATAGCCGTCTTTCAACTCAATCTCAGCGCCCATCGCCTCAAGCGCTGTGACGTGAATATCCATCGGGCGGGCCCCAATGGCACAGCCGCCGGGCAAAGACACAACAGCCTGATGGTGGCGGGCCAGCAGGGGGCCCAGCACAAGGTTCGAGGCGCGCATCTTGCGCACGATTTCATAATCAGCGGTGGTCGATGTCATGGCATGGGACGACAGGACCTGCACCTTGCCATCCTGCATTGAGGTCACCTCGACACCCAAAGACTGCAACAGCGCCGTCATCGTCTTGATATCCGACAGGCGGGGGGCATTGGTCAGGGTCAAAGGCTCTTCCGACAACAGCGTCGCGGGCATCAACGTCAGGGCGGCATTCTTTGCCCCCGCAATCGCAATTTGACCATTCAGCGGGGTGCCACCCGTGACCACAATAGAATCCATGCCTGCCTACTCTTTCTTTTCTTTTTGGGCGCCTGTGCCGCGCGCGCGCGCCTGCGCCTTGCGTTTGGCCATATTGGCCTTAAGTGCCGCCTTCAACCGATCTTCGCGGGTTTTGGCGGTCTTGTCTGTTTTGCTCTTGGCATCTTTGTCGCTCATGAGCGCGGTCATATCAATAGGCGCAAAAAGCGTCCAGAGAGGGCTTGCACCAAAGCACAATTGGGTCTAATCCGCCCCTCACCGGATGCTGTGGTAGCTCAGTGGTAGAGCACACCCTTGGTAAGGGTGAGGTCGGGAGTTCAATCCTCCCTCACAGCACCATCCATTCCTAGAACTGCGAACTGATGGTCAGGCTGGTCGAGACCGTTGTGCGATCAAAGCGGCTTGAGTTGCTATCCGCCTTTGAGGCATCAAACCGCAGACCGGGCGTAAAGCCCGCATAAGAGATATCTGGAAAGCCGATATTGATGTTTGAAAATACGGTCTTGTCCTGTCGGCCCCCCTCAAGAACTGAAAAACCGACGCGGTAGTTGGGGTAGTCGCTCCATTTCACGCCAAGGCCGGTGGACAGGGTGATGGGACCAAGCGGTTGCGCCAAGCTATAGCTATAGCTATAGCTCAGCGTTTGATCCCGCGAAGTATAGTTGCTGTTGTCGCGGCCCTCGCTGTCGGTCACCGAAAGCGTCAGCCCAACGCGGTCACCGTTGCTAAGTTGGTGGGTCACACCAGCGGATACATTGACGCGATCAACGGCGCCAATGCCCGGTTCAAGGTATTCCAGCCACTCGCGCTGCGCTGTCATCGACAGGAGGGTTCGTTCGTTCAGAGCAAAACGCCGCTCGATGCCGAGGCGAGAGATGTCATATTTGTCATAGTCGGTTGTGCCTGCGGCAAGGTCCAAATCACGAAACTCAAAGAGCCCGCGTGACGCAAGGAAGGTGATGGTGCCATTCTCCAACGCGCGACTATGGTTCAGCGAAAGTTCGTAATAGGCGGTATCAAGCGACTCGTCGGGGACATTGGTATCCTCTGTGATCCATGCGCGACCAAGCTGATATCGCAAACCGGCCGTTGTGCGGCTCTCTTGGTTCTCTTGAAAACGATATTGTGCGCCAAAGCTCAAAGAACCGCGCCAGCCGCGCAAGGCCAGCGAGTCTTCGGAGAATGTTTCGCGGGTTGGGCCAAATATCGTGTCGACAACCGCGTCAGACTGCGCATCCGCACCGCCATTGACGTTGCTGGAGGGGGCCAGTGATCCCGAAATCTGAAACGCCAGCGGATTGCGCTGGCTGACGATCCGCCCGTCACGCAGGGTGCGGGCACGTTCTTCCTCATTCGGGACGACGGTCAACGCACGACGCAGCCAGAACGTGGAGAGGGTAAAGCGTTCTTCATTGGCGGCGGCCAATGCGGTCAGGCGGGCGGCCTCGTATTTCTGGGCATCTGACTGGGACACAGACCAAGCCCGCGCCCCTGCGCGACGGCCCTTCGCCGGATCACCCAGCTGCGGCGCGGCCGCGGCAACAACAATCAACGCGATGCGATCATCGGGCCGCTCTGCCAAAACGGCCTCGGCGATTTGCAAGGCCAACGCCGGATCACCGCCACGCAAAGCCTGTGCCGCAACGCCACTGGCCTGCGCAATCGGCACCGTGACCTGATCCTGCGCTGGCGCAGCGGACCCGCAAAGCATCACAAGGATCGCGATGATCTTTCTGTTGAACATGTTGGACCTTCCGCTGAACCGATGTGCGCGCAAGGGGCAAACTCTCTGCCGCTTTGGTCCATGTCAACTCACATCTATTGATATAATCGTCGGCTCAACCACTATATGTTGTTTCACCATGGCCCCCCATTTTCTATAGTGGCGCGACTCAACCGATAGACCCGGAGACGCCAGATGCCCATCACCCCAGACCAACAGGCCGAAATCGACGAACTGCGCGCCAACCCCAAGCCCACCTTGCGGGCGGTGGCTGAAGGGATGGAGGGGCACCTGTACAAAGCCTATGACGTGCTGGACCACGGGTTCATCCGGGTCATCGACTATATGGGCGACGACGCGGCGATCTGTCAGGCGGCGCGCGTGTCCTACGGCAAAGGCACCAAATCGGTGCAAAACGACGAAGGGCTGATCCGCTACCTGATGCGTCACTGGCACTCGACACCGTTCGAGATGTGCGAGATCAAACTGCACGTCAAACTGCCCGTCTTTGTCGCCCGCCAATGGATCCGGCACCGCACGGCGAACGTCAACGAATACTCCGCGCGTTATTCAATCCTCGACCGCGAATTCTACATCCCCGAACCCGACAAACTTGCCGCGCAATCGGTGATCAACAATCAGGGGCGGGGTGAGGCACTGACTGGTGATGAAGCGGCCCGCGTGCTGGAATACCTCAAAGGCGACGCCGCCCGCTGCTATGACCACTACGCCGAGATGATCAGCGACGACGGCCAACAAGGCCTCGCCCGCGAACTGGCGCGGATGAACCTGCCCGCCAACATCTATACGCAATGGTACTGGAAGGTGGACCTGCACAACCTCTTCCACTTCCTGCGACTGCGGGCGGACAGCCACGCGCAATATGAAATCCGGGTCTATGCGGATGAGATCTGCAAAGTCGTCGCCGACTGGGTGCCCGCAGCCTACGGGGCTTTCGAAGACTACCGCATGGGCGGCGCCACACTCTCGTCTAAGGCGATTGACTGCGTAAGACGTATGCTTAAAGGTGAAGAGGTGACGCAAGAGACCTCGGGCATGTCCAAGGGCGAATGGCGGGAGTTTGAAGGGATTATTGGGTAGTTGCTTACTAACTTAAGAACACATTTTCGTTGCGTTATTGCCATTCTTTCTTCAGTAACTAAATCTAGTTACAAGTGAGTCGGGATGACAAAGCGTCAGAAGCTGCTGGAGCGGTTTAAGTCTCGTCCAAAAAATTTCGAGTGGAATGAGTTAGCTCGTTTGCTAGCAGATTTTGGATATGAGGAGCGAGATGGTAAGGGTTCTAGGAAAAAATTCGTCTGCAATGGGCGTGCAACGATCATCTTACATAAACCTCATCCCGGAAACATAGTGAAGCTCTACGTAGTCAAATACGTGTACGATCAACTGGAAAGCGAGGGTCTTATATGACTTTGCTGAAATATAAAAAGTATATCGGTTCTGCGGAGGTCTCTGTGGAAGATGGTGTCGTGTTCGGGAAGTTGCTCCACATAAGAGATCTTGTTACTTACGAAGCCGAGACAATTCCAGAACTTAAGAAGGCATTTGAGTCTGCCGTAGACAACTATTTGCAAGACTGCATTGATGACGGTAAGCAGCCCGATGAGCCCTATAAAGGTGTCTTCAATGTCCGTGTACCCGCGGTTCTCCATCGTGACTTGGCGTTCTCAGCAAAGAAAGCTGACTGTACTCTAAACGAATACGTTGTTCGCGTCTTATCTTGCCATTCTCGGGTAGAAATGGCTCCAATCATCAATGCTCACCAAAACTGGACAATGACGAACACAATTTTGCACGAACGCCTTCATCGCAATGTCAGCATGATGCTGGACGCCAATTTGCCTAGCGGTGAGATGGAATTATCATCCATTGCATCGCACGATACTTGGTCTGTTGTTTGTCCACAAAAGAAGCTTGTACTTCAGTGACAAAGGGTACGATTGAATTCAGATCTGCGATCATTTGTGATGAAGTTAGACGTGAGACCGGCGGAACCTCTTCGATCATAGGTGCGAAGCTAATCGGACCGAAAATTGACGCTGAGGGCTCAACTATCGACCGACTAGGACTTTACGTTGAAGCCATCGCTCAGAATGTGGAAGTTGTCGAGTTGCGTCTATGGAGCAGCGAACTCGAAGCGTCACTAATCTCAACGCGGTTTGATCTTGCAAGCCGAACAGCATTTGAAGAAGACAATCAGGGCATAGATTTCGAAGATGCGCAGATACTAGTCATAATGGTGAGCAATAACTATGCTTTAGAAGCTCCAGGCCCTGGTGAGTACGTGTTGCAAGTTCGCCCTCAAGGAACCGATGAATGGATATCTGCAACAGAGTTCTATTTCCCTGAAAACAGCAAAACGTAGCTCGGGGCTCGCCCCGACGCACACCCCAACACCTCACATCACCCATTGGATTGGCGGGTGACGTGGGGGCTCCGTCCGTCCGCGCCTGAAATGGTCCACTGCACCGTTTCCAAAACGGCGCTCACCCCCGCCCTACGTCACCACAATCCCGATGCCACGACGAATACGGCCAATCGCGGACATCCGCCACCAACCCATGCTTCACCGGGTTGATCCAACCACCGCCCCCGCCCGGCATCGCCGGGCAGCGCCCGGACCTCCCCCATGGGGAGGGCGCTTTTGCAACGTCGCCATCCACAAGACCCTCACAAGTGATGCAGCACCCGGCCCATATCACAGATGTCAGTGCGCCCACCCCGAGGTCCGGGCGCGGCCCTTGTGTTGTGCGCAGATTGAATGGGCCCCGGGGCTCCGCCCGTTCAGGCCTCAAACAATCCACTGGATCGTTTGCAAGACGGCCTTCACCCCCGAGGTCCGGGCGCTGCCCTCATGTCGCCCCTCATCTCTGCGCGGCACCCCCTCAACCATCCGGGTCGGTCCCCGCCTGACCCTACGTCACTGGGGGAAAACTGACGTAGGGTTCCCCTCGCCAGACATGCGCCGTTTGCGCTATCAGCGCCCCATCTGCACAACCACAGGGAGGTCTTGAGCCAATGCACACGATTGACAACACATCTGTCACCCGTCGTGACACCACGCGCTTTGCCGATATCCCATCCGATCTGGTTGACCGCCTGACCAGCGAGGCAGACCGCCGTGGCATCCGCCGCCGTGACCCCCGCATCGCAACCCCGTTCGTGCAACAGGTGATCAAGGCCCGTCGCGCGCAGGTCGTCGCACGGGCCTAAATTAACCAAACCTTAGCATTCTGTCCCGCACGCTGCGTTAACCGGCGGCCTGATGTACATCTGTACATACAGCATCTGTACGCCTTCTGTACGGCATACAGACAGGCCCAAACCCCATATTTTCCTGATTGTTAATGGCACTGTGGCGGGCAGTGCGAAAACAGCCCGCACCCCCCGACCGCACGTTGCGTCAGCCGCACATCAGGCCCGGCTGTTACACATCCAGCTCTTCGACGAACTTTGCGTTTTCCTGAATATACTGGAAGCGCAATTCCGGCTTTTTGCCCATCAGACGTTCGACCAGATCCGCCGTATCCCCCGGTACGTCATCGTGGACAGTCACGCGGATCAGCTTGCGGGTTGCGGGGTCCATTGTCGTTTCTTTCAGGTCCTTGGCGTCCATCTCGCCCAGGCCCTTAAAGCGCTGGACGTCGATTTTTCCCTTTCCGCCCAGACCCTTGGCCATGACTGCGTCTTTCTCTGCATCATCCGCCACATAGACCCGCTTGGCCCCCTGCGTCAGCCGGTAAAGCGGCGGGCAGGCCAGATAGAGGTGCCCTTGGTCAATCAGCGGCCGCATCTGCGTAAAGAAAAAGGTCATCAACAGCGACGCAATATGCGCCCCGTCCACATCCGCGTCGGTCATGATGATGATCTTGTCATAGCGCAGATCATCGACGTTAAACCGCGTGCCCATGCCAACGCCTAAGGCTTCGCACAGATCGTTAATTTCAGCATTGGTCGACAGCTTCGATGAAGCCGCCCCTAACACGTTGAGAATCTTACCTTTTAGCGGCAGAAGCGCTTGTGTCTTACGGTCCCGCGCGCCCTTGCCAGACCCACCCGCGCTGTCGCCCTCAACGATGAAAAGCTCGGTTCCGACACGGTCCTTTGATGTGCAATCCGTCAGTTTCCCCGGCAGACGCAGTTTCTTGGTCGCGGACTTGCGCGCGGTTTCTTTTTCCTGTTTGCGGCGCATCCGTTCCTCGGCGCGGAGCACCAGAAAATCAAGGATCGCACCGGCCGATTTGGTGTCATTGGCCAACCAGTTGTCAAAGTGATCCCGCACAGCCCCTTCGGTCATCTTTGCCGCAGCTTCGGTCGAGAGCCGATCCTTCGTTTGCCCAACAAAAGCAGGGTCGCGGATAAAGCACGACACCAGCGCACAGCCCCCCGACATCAGATCATCGCGGGTGATTTGCCCGGCCTTTTTGTTGCCCGACAGTTCGCCATAGGCCTTGATACCCTTCAGGATCGCCGCCCAAAATCCACTGACATGCGTGCCCCCTTCGGGTGTCGGCACCGTGTTACAATAGGACTGCAAAAAACCGTCCCGCACAGGCGTCCAGTTGATCGCCCATTCGACCTTGCCGGGTTCGCCGAACTTTTCCTGAAAATCGACGGTGCCTGCGAAGGGTTTGTCGGCATATGTGGTGGCCGTGCCCAGCGTTTCCTTAAGGTAGTCAGACAAACCGCCGGGGAAATGAAAGGTGGCTTCGGTCGGCGTTTCACCATCATCGATCTCTGATTTCCAGCGGATTTCGACGCCGGAAAACAGGTAGGCCTTGGAGCGGATGGACTTGAAAAGCCGCGCGGGTTTGAAACGGTGCGAGCCAAAGATTTCAGGGTCCGCATGAAAGGTGAACGTGGTCCCACGCCGGTTTGGCGCGCTGCCGACCTTTTCGACCGGTCCAAGGGGAATGCCGCGTGAAAAGCGTTGTTCATAGATTTCCTTATTGCGCGCAACCTGAACCACAAGGCTGTCGGACAACGCGTTGACCACGGATGCGCCCACACCATGCAGGCCGCCAGAGGTTTGATACGCTTTGCCAGAGAATTTACCGCCAGCGTGCAGGGTGCAAAGGATTACTTCTAACGCGGATTTGTCAGGAAACTTGGGGTGCGGGTCGATCGGGATACCGCGCCCGTTGTCCTTGATCATGACGGAATAGTCGGCAAGCAACTCCACCTCGATCCGGTTGGCGTGGCCTGCCACCGCTTCATCCATCGAGTTGTCGAGAACCTCTGCCACAAGGTGATGCAGGGCCCGCTCATCGGTGCCGCCGATGTACATGCCGGGGCGCTTGCGGACAGGCTCCAGCCCCTCCAGCACTTCGATGCTGTCGGCGTTATAGTCGTCGGGGGCGGCCCCGGACAAAAGATCGTTGGCCATGATACTGCTCATTTCTTTGCTTTGAAGCATAATGGCAGGCAGGTCGGCGCGGGGCAATCATGAAAGGGGCCGATCACATTGCAAAGCGGGCGTTTTGCGCTATTCCCCGACCTCTTTCGTTTCAAACCGCAGCCCTGCGGCCGTCCGGTTCGGGAAGCCCGTCCAATAGCTGTGCTCGGGGGTTTCCAGACCATCGTCGTCGACCGACCAAAGCCCATCGGTGGCGAGTGGCGTGAGGTCAAAGTACGGCGCCTTGTCGCTGTCGCCCTTCAGGTGCATATCCAAATAGCCCGTCACAAAGTGCTGGCTAATATTGTTCATGCGCACGTTGTCCCAAACCGCATCCGCGTAGTGATCGAAAGGGGCGTACCCCAACTCTTCGGAGACCGCATAGCTTTCGGCGGGGGCCGGCATGGGCGCGCCCGCGTTGTGGTTGGCTTGAGCAAAGGTCAACAGGTGCCGCGTCGTGTTGACGGTCTCGTCAAAGATCGCACGCATGGCTGAGTACTGCGAGACATCGTCAATCTCGCCCGCGATCAGCATCAGTGGCTTGTCCACGCCTGCCCAGCTTTCGGCATCCCAAAAGCCGGTGTTGTTGCCCCATGGGCCGAAAGCGACAATGGCTTTGACCCGGTCATCTTCGAGCGCGGCGTGGCTCTCAGTGCCTATCAAATTACGCTCAAGCAGCCCCTGCGGCGCACCCCATTCGTAAGTGGTACTCAACAAGGTGACGCCTGCGCCTGCATAGATTAGCGCGCCATAGCCCCCCATCGAATAGCCGACAATCGCGACATTGTTGTTCTGAATGATCTGCCCCAGATCACCCTCAAGGCTCGTGACGCTGTCAATCACGAACCGCTGGTCCCATGGGCGGTTCACGAGGGTCGAGCCAAAAGCGGTTTGATCGTCATAGGTGCTGTCAGGGTGGTCTATCGAGGCCACGACGTACCCCTTGGAGGCGAGGTTTTCAGCCAAGGGCGACAGCAAGAACCGGTTGCCAGGATAGCCATGCGATATGATGACAAGTGGAAACGTGCCGGATGTATCGGGGGCAGCATCGCGGGCCGCTTGTCCCAGCAATGTGGCTTCGGTCACCCCGTCTCGAATGAGGGCAGTGTAGGTGCCGCCGGGTTCTGTGTCATCGGTCGCAGGGTACCAAAGTTCCACTGTGATTTCGCGGTCATAGCGTGGTGGTGCACCAGTTTCGCCGGTGTTGACCACGTCAATTTGGTCCGGATTGGTGAAGGTCATCGTAGTCACACCAATCTTTTGATCACCAAAGGCCGCCAATGCGGGCGCGTCCGGGCGCACCACGTCAATTCTGTTCTCAGCTTGGGCAGCAGTCGCGGCCAAAATACCAAGGGCGGCGGTTATCGTGCGCATTGTGCGCTCCTTTTCGGGGTTGGTGAATTCCGTCGCTAACCTATAGGTCAAGGGGCAGAATGAATAGACATTGCAGTCATATTTGAGCGGATTATTCTTGCACGACAGGAGGAACGACATGCGCGTATTTTTTACCGGTGGCAGCGGCAAGGCTGGCAGGCACGCGATTACCTATCTGCAAGGGCAGGGCCACCATGTCGTGAACGCCGACCGGGTGCCATCCGGTCTTGATGTATCAGAGTTGTTGATCGACCTTTGCGACGCGGGTCAGGTGATTGGTGCGATGTCACAGTTCACGGATTTCCATGAATTGGACGCAGGGACAGGCGTACCGCGCTATGACGCCGTTGTGCATTTCGCCGCCGTGCCCCGCGTGATGATCGGCACCGATGGCGAGTGTTTTCGCCAGAACACGCTGAGCACTTACAACGTAATTGAGGCGGCGGTGAAGCTGGGTATTCCCAAGGTGATCTTTGCCAGCTCCGAGACGACATACGCGGTGTGTTTTGCTGACGGTGAGATCAAGCCGGATTATGTCCCGATTGACGAAGAGCATCCCACTGTACCGCATGACAGCTATGCCATGTCCAAGGTGTGTAACGAAGCGACAGGGCGGTCCTTTCAAGCCCGCTGTGGGGCGGATATCTATGCATTGCGCATTAATAACGTGATTGAACCACATGAATATGAAAAGAATTTCCCGGCATTCATGCAAGACCCTGCAACGCGCCGTCGCAACATCTTTGCCTATATTGATGCCCGGGATCTGGGACATATGGTGGATTGCTGTCTTAAGACGGATGGCTTGGGGTATCAGGTCTTCAATGTGGCCAACGATGATATGTCCGTGGGCATCACGTCCGATGAAGTCATCGCGCAATTCTACGAAGGCGTGCCGGTCAAGCGTGCCATGCGCCCGGATGAAACGTTTTATGCCAACGACAAGGCCAAGCAGATGGTCGGTTTCGCGCCCCAACACTCTTGGCGCAAGGTTCTGGGTTAATGTTCGCCCGCTTTGACCTTGCCGCCTTTGAGGCCGCGCCAGATCGGCTGCGCCGCGATATGGCGCAGGCGCTTGATGACACCTGCGGCCAGACAGGGTTTCTGGTGCTGGAAGGTCATGGTGTTGCGCCAGAGGTTACGGGAGCCGTTTGGCAGGCGGCGCAGGCTTTCTTTGCGCAATCTCTGGTGGCCAAACAAGCCGTTTCGCCGCCCTTTCAGGGCTATCCTTACGGCTATCTCGGTCCAGACGCAGAGGCCCTTGCACGATCCAAAGGTGAGCAGACGCCACCGGACCTGAAAGAGAGCTTTAACGGAGGGCCATTGCACGTGCCTGCCGATGCGCAAGCGGAGGCGTTGGACTTTTGCTATCAACCCACGCTTTGGCCGGACTTGCCCGAGTTCCGGGCTGCATGGGAGGCCTACTATGTCGCGATGGAGGACCTCGCTGTTCGGATCATGCGTGCCTTTGCTGCGGCGCTGCAATTGCCCGCGGACCATTTTGATAGGCTGATCTCACATCCCATCTCAGCCTTGCGGGCCTTGCATTACCCGGCGACTGTGGATGTGCCATTGGCCAAGCAGCAACGTGCCGGGGCCCACACTGACTATGGATCGCTGACGATCCTGTTTCCGCAACCGGGAAGCAGTGGACTTCAGGTGCAACAGGCGGGAAAATGGGTTGATGTGCCCGCGCCAGACAATGCGTTTGTGATCAATATCGGCGATCTGATGGCCCGTTGGACGGCGGATCGTTGGGTCAGTACGCTGCACCGTGTGGTGGCAATACCGGGTCAGCCAGCGCGCCAGTCGCTGGCGTTTTTTCATCAGCCCAATTGGGATGCGGAAATCGTACCTTTGGATGGCTCTGATAGCTATCCACCGGTGCAATCTGGCCCCTACCTGATGGAAAAGTTCAGGGCCACCGGTGTATGACCTGCGACACAATGGTGGGTGATGTGAGGCGTGAAAGGGACTCACTAAACCGTTGTCACGAAGAGCGACCCCAATGCCCGATCCCAATCCCCGAATTCCTGCTATGACGGCACCTGCAAATTCCTTATCTCTTTTTGAACGGTCGCTTGGTCCTGAATATGCGGCTTTGCCAGATGCGGTGCGTGAGTTGCACAGTGCATTGGACACACAGCGCTGGTCCGGGCAGGCGAAAGTGACACGGGGACGATCACTGTGGGCACGACTGATTGCGGGGGTGTTTGGTTTTCCGCCCGCCGCACAAGCGACAAATGTAACCGTGACAATCACACCGCAAGGTGCGGGCGAACGCTGGGAACGACAGTTTGGGACAAAACGTTTCCGGTCTTTCCTACAGATAAATGATGGCAAAATGACCGAGCGTTTTGGTCCTTTCACCTTTGTCCTTGGGCTGCACGTATCGGAACACGAACTGCACTTTCCCGTCCAGTCGGGGCGCTTGGGGCCAATACCATTGCCCAACCGCCTGCTTCCGATCAGTATTGCGCGTGAATATGAAATGGCAGGGCGGTTTCATTTTGACGTAGCCCTGAAAGCACCGCTGACCGGCGCATTGATGGTGCACTATCAGGGCTGGCTTGAGCGGGAATAGTCGCACCTGATGTCACCTGCATTGCCCAGCTTGGCAACTGCCCCTACATACACCGCATGCGTCTGACCGCCCCCTTGATTGCCGCGCTTGCGTGGCCGTTGACTTCAACCGCACATCCTCATGTGTTTGTGGAGGCGAGCGTCACCGTTGTCTTTGCCGATGACGGGTCCGTGGGGGTGAAACTGGATTGGGCTTACGACGATCTGTTTTCGCTATTGGTCACGACTGACCTTGGGATCGACATGGATGGAGACCTGTTGTTAACCCCGGCCGAGCAGGATTTACTAGATGAGCAAATCACAGCATGGCCACCAGACTATGGTGGCGATCTGGAAGTCTCTCAGTCGGGAGAAGTGCTCGCATTGGCTGCAAAGCAAAACCATATTATGACATACACTGACGGGTTGTTTCATGAAGTACATCTGCGCCCGGTTCCAAACATTCCCGACCGCGATGCGCCATTACAAATTCGTGTCTATGATCCGTCATTCTACACAGCTTACGATTTACGCCAGCCAATTGTCATCGAAGGGCGCGACGATTGCGACATAGAGGTGATCCCCGCAGATATTGATGCCGCCTATGCCTTGGCCGACAGGCTGCTAGAGGGGCAGGACCCCAGCAGCGTTGGGCCAGATGACTACTTCCCCGAAATAGGTGATGCCTTTGCCGATACGATTGTTGTGACATGCGCTGGCCCACTTTGATCCTTGGCACCATGGTTGCCGTCATGGTCTGGCTCTGGGGCTTTGGTGGTGCGGATCAGGTGATGCGCGTCGCGGCCGATGTGCAACGCGATGTGCAAAATGCAATGGCCGCTGCTTTGCGCGGTCTGCGTGCCGGCCAACCGGGTGCTTTGGCCACACTGTGGGGGTTGTGTTTTGCCTATGGGTTTGTGCATGCCGCTGGCCCGGGGCACGGAAAGCTGGTCATCGGGGGATACGGTGCAGCGACGCGCGTCCCCGCAAAGCGGTTAGCGGGGCTTGCATTGGGTGCGTCGCTCGCGCAGGCGCTCAGTGCGATCGCACTTGTCTACCTTGCGGTTTTTGCACTTGATTGGGGGCGCGCACAAATGACGGGCGTCGCCGACGACGTTCTGGCACCGCTCAGTTACGGATTGATTGGTCTTGTGGGGCTTTGGCTGTTTGTCCGAGGGGTCAGACACTTGCGATCAAAGCATGACCATCCCCACGAGGGTGACGGCGACGTCTGCGCATCATGCGGGCATGCGCATGGGCCAACGGTTGAGCAAGCGCAGAGTGTCAGGTCATTGCGTGAGGCGATGATCGTCATTGGGACAATCGCGATCCGACCCTGCACAGGTGCGCTGTTTCTTCTTATACTGACATGGCGCCTGGACATTGATTGGGCCGGTATCATCGGTGCCCTGATCATGGGGCTCGGCACAGCGAGCATTACCGTCATGGTGGCTTTTGCGGCGGTCGGTTTTCGGGAAAGTGCGTTGCAATTGGTCAACAACGATGCTGTCGCACGCACATTGGCATGGGCAGAGATATTGGCGGGCAGCATTGTGGTGATCCTTGCGAGCCAATTGGTCCTTCGCAGTATCTGATATCGCTTTACCCAACCGCGCATCAGGCCTAAGGCTGGAGCGATGGAGAAGGTCGCGCAAACATACAAAGCGCATACGTCTGCGATTTGGAAGCTGGGGATGCCGCTGATCCTAAGCAACCTTGCGCAGTTTGCTATTCATATCACGGACACCGTGATGCTGGGCTGGTATGATGTGACGGCGCTGGCCGCATCAACGATAGCGGGCACCTTGTTCTTTGTCATCTTCATTGTCGGTGCAGGATTTGCACAGGCTGTCACGCCGTTGGTCGCCGCCGCTGCCGAAGAAACAGATGATGTTCAAGTGCGCCGGGTGACACGCATGGGGTTGTGGTTGTCCATCATTTACGGGCTTGTCGTGACCGTCCCGTTCTTTTGGGCCGAGGATATCCTTATCGCGATTGGGCAGGATGCAGAAGTGGCCAGCCTTGCGCACATCTACCTGCAAATCGTCATTTGGCAGATGGTGCCCGCATTGATCGTCATGACGTTGAAAGCCTTTCTCGCCGCGATGGAACACACGGCGATCATCCTATGGGCGACTATCGGCACCGCTGTTTTGAACGGTTTTATCAACTACGCGCTGATTTTTGGCAATTGGGGTATGCCCGAACTGGGGATACAGGGGGCCGCGATTGCGTCTCTGACGGTGAACCTGATCACGGTGCTGATCCTGGTGGCCTACATCATGAAAATTCTGCCGCGTTTTCAGCTGTTCAAGAACTTCTGGCGGAGCGACAGCGAGATCATGAAGCGTGTGTTTCAGCTTGGTTGGCCAATTGGTCTGACGTCGCTTGCCGAGGGCGGCTTGTTTAGCGCGTCGGCAGTGATGATGGGGTGGATTGGCGCAATTGAGTTGGCGGCACACGGCATCGCGATCCAATTGGCGAGCCTGACATTCATGGTTCATATCGGATTTAGCCAGGCCGCAACAGTGCGGGCAGGGCGCGCATTGGGCCGCAAAGACGAACTATCGCTGCGGCGTGGCGGGATCACCGCCATTGGAATGTCGGCATTTTTTGCACTCCTGACCTCGGTTGTCTTTCTGGCCATGCCAGAGACCTTGGTGTCCCTGTTTATCGATCCTGATGAAGCCGAACGCGCGACTTTGCTGCGTATTGGAGCGAGCCTGATCATGGTCGCTGCACTTTTCCAACTTGTCGACGGGCTGCAGGTGCTGGCGCTGGGCCTTTTGCGCGGCGTACAGGATACGACCGTACCAATGGTCATGGCCACGATCAGCTATTGGGTGATCGGCCTACCGGCCAGTTATGTGCTGGCGTTTACATTTGGTCTTGGTGCTATTGGTCTGTGGCTTGGTCTTGTGATTGGCCTTGCCGTCGCCGCGGTCTTGTTGCTGTGGCGTTTTTGGGGGCGCTCCGTCAGGATCGCCCCGCAAAGTTTAGGTCAGCAACTCTAGATCGCGCATCCGCAAGCGTGGATGGTCCATCAGTCCGAATTCTTCGAACGACCGTTTGTGGGGGAAGAGTGACAGATACTCTCGGAGGGCGTCACCACGCAGTCCGAGGTTAAATGCCGTTCCAGGATGCAACGACTCGACCTCAATGCCGCTCACGCTGAGCGTGCGTTGGCCGGCAAAACCAAACTGGAAAACGCTCACTGGGCCCGTCGGGCGAAGCGACAAGACGTTATTTCCGTCGATAAAGTCAGCAGCTGGAACAAAGGCAGCGTCTGATCCGGTGACCTTGCGAATACCGCTGGCCTTGTGCAAAAGCCGCGCCGCGGGACCAAGCACAACATCTTGCGACGGTTTTGCGTAACCCAATGCATCTGTGGTGATGCGGGTCAGCATTTTGGTTTGGCTTTCGCTACTATCATCGGGTGCGGTCAGTGTGATGCGACCACGCCATTGCAATTGCTCATAGCTTCCGTCGGCAAGCTTGACCTCGTCGCCGGGCATGACGTCTTCGACGGACATGTGACCGTTTTGGGTTTGCACAATCGCACTGTGGGAAAGAGCCGAGAACGCTTCTTCAAAGGCGGGGTGAGCGCGAGCGATTGTCGTGTATTCATTAAATTGCTGGTCTGCGTCCAAATACATAATTTCGTACTTGCGCTGTGCAGATTGCATTTCTGTCTGCCTTGCGTGCTGGCGCTGTGCGGGCGTGCGCCGGATCTGCTGGCTGAAAATGTCGATAGAGCGTGATACTGAACTTGAAAGGGGCTGGTTCATCAGAAAGCCTTTTTGTGGGTCTTGCGGTCTTTGTTGGCCCCACCAACAACGCACGAAAACTGGTTACTTTTGCTCAGGACTGCGGTTTGAGGCAGACACTTCGACGCGTGAATGACGGCCTAGGCGGTCAGCACAAAGACTTAGGCGCTGCGCGCTTCGGCCTTGCGTGGCTCGACATCGTCGTTGGTGTTGAGTTGACGGCGTGCAATCATGGCGTTGCGCACATCACCCCGCGCCCATGGCATTGGTGTGTCGTAGGTTGCAACTGCGGCTTCAAGGGATTTCTGCCAACGGCTTTTCATCGTGATACCTCTTGTTCGGTGCACTCGTTCTTGAGTGCGATTAAGAGTATCTTGCGAGACCAAACTGGCGAGAGTTTGACCAAGGAAAGAAATGTGCGACGCGTTTCCGTTAATCGATTGGAAATCAACTAAGTCTTTGATTCATATTTATTTAAGTGGAGTCTTGGTTAGGATGGGCCAAGTGTAGGTTAACGAACCTAGGCAGATCATGCCTCATTTAGTTAAATATAGACAGCTACAGGCGGATCGCAGCAATCAGCCTGCCATAATCCGCCTGCCTTTTGTGAACCGAGCGACGATAGCTGTAGAATCGTTTTGGATCCGCGTAGGTACAATGATGGGTCCATGACGCGCTTTCGATCCCGCTGTGCCTAAGCTGTGCGAGACCAAAGGCTGGTAGGTCAAATTGAAAGCGATCACCGTTGCCATGGATGAAGAAGCGGTCAAACTCCGGGCTGGCAGTCAGGAACGTCTCTCGAAAGTCGGGGCCCACTTCATAGTTCGCCTGGCTGATGCAGGGGCCGATGACCGCTGCAATGTTGCTGCGATGCGCGCCCAGTCTTTCCATCTCTTGGATAGTGGTTTCAAGAACACCATGCAGCGCGCCCTTCCACCCTGCGTGGGCGGCACCGATCACGCGCGCCTTTTTGTCGGCAAACAGGACAGGCTGACAGTCAGCGGTCAGTATCGCCAGCGCGACACCCTGGGTCGCGGTGACAAGCCCGTCAGCTTTCGGTGCTGGGTTGATCGGTGCCGTCATTGCTACCACGTCCGCAGAGTGTACTTGGTGAACTCCTGCGAGATTGCCAACGTCGAGACCCAAAACATTCGCCACGCGCGCTCGGTTAATTGTCACGATCTCATGCTGGTCCGAACTGCCGTAGCCACAATTCAACCCTTCGAAAACACCAGACGACGCACCGCCCAATCGTGTAAAAAACCCATGGGGCGTCCCGTCCAAAAGCGGGTCGGTAATAATGTCGAGTGTCATGGCTCTAGTCCTGGTGGCGGTCCGGCAGAGGACGGATAGATACTGATCACTTTGAAAAGGTCACCCATTTCGGCCGGGTGGGTCAAGCGCCGATGTGCAGCGATATGCGATGATAGTGCAGTGCCTGACAGCCCACTTGCAAGCGTCTGTGCGCGCTGCGTGATACCAAGCCGTTCAAGGAACACCCCTTGTGTACTTAAACGAGAGTAACGCGCAGGGGCGGCATTGCGCGCGATTGCGGCAAAGTCCACATGCGCCGTCAGATCGGCATCGCCCGGCGTCGCCAAAGGGTCCACGGGGCTTTGTGTCTTCAGCGCTTGAAATGTATCACCTAATGATTGCCAATCGCCATAGTCAACGATCAAGGCTGCGCCGCCATACTCTTCGATCTTACCGCCAATAGTTGACGTGATCGACCTCAATGCCGGACAATACTCTATCAGATCGCTATCTTTCGTATCGTCTAAGCGATGTTGCAAAAAGCCAATTGGCGCTGATGCAGATAGTCCCAAACTAAGCTGACCTTCCGTAATACCAACCATTTTTTCACGCCAAAGGTCCCCGTCGCGAACAAATTGCCGGATCGGCAGCGCGTCAAAAAACTCGTTTGCGATGAGGAATAGGGGGGCGTCGGGAAGAGTGTCTACGGTGTCGTGCCAGATCGCGTCTGGCAGCGCTTTTGCTTGTGCCGCGCGAAGCGTCGGTGAACTCTCGACCAGATGTACCGTCAGGGCGTGATGAAAGCCAGGTATGGATCCGGTGGCGCGCAAGGCATCAGCCATCAACGTGCCGCGTCCCGGACCAAGCTCTGCCAGCGTGAAAGGTGCGGGCTGCCCTTGATCCAGCCACGCCTGTGCCAGTGACAGACCGATAAGCTCTCCAAACATCTGGCTGATTTCCGGGGCTGTCGTGAAATCGCCCGCGGCACCAAAGGGATCACGTGTCGCATAATAGCCATGCTGCGGATGCATCAGGCAATCGGCCATATAGTCAGCCAGGCTGATCGGGCCGGTCCGGGCGATCCGGGCAATCAGAAGATCACCCAAGGCCGTCATCTGCGCGCGGCCATGATGACGACGGTCAAGCCGACAAGGATCATCGGCAAGGTCAGGGTTTGGCCCATGGTCAACCCGTACCCGTTCACGTGGAAAGCCAGCCCCAGTTCATTGCCCACGCTGACGAATTGGGCGTCGGGCTGGCGGACGAATTCGACCAGAAAACGCGCAATGCCGTAGCCCATGAAGAAAACACCCGACAAGAGCCACGATTTCTTCAAGCCGCCAAAGCGGAAGGCCAGCAGGATCAGTATGGTGCCGAGCAGCAGCCCCTCCAACCCCGCTTCATAAAGTTGCGAGGGGTGGCGCACGCAAGGCTCTAGCGCCGTCGCACAGGTTTGGGCGGCTTGGCCCGGAAAGATCACGCCCCATGGGACATCGGTTTGTCGTCCCCAAAGCTCTGCGTTGATGAAATTCGCGATGCGCACCAGCAGCACGGCAGGGGTGGCGGCAACGGCGATGATATCGGCCAGATCGGGCAGGGGCACTTTGTGACGGCGGCTGAAGAGATACACAGCGACGACGACGCCTAAGAACCCACCATGAAAGGACAGCCCGCCTTCCCAGATTTTGAAGATATCGAGAGGGGCGGCCAGAAAGTCAGCCGGTTTGTAGACAAAGACATAACCCAGACGCCCGCCACCGATGACACCGACGACGATATAGGTCAGCAGGTCTTCTAACTGGCTGACCTTCATCGGCGGGCCGTTGCGCCACAGCGCAGGGCGGTTCAACGCCAGTTTGATCAATTGCCAGCCAATCGCGATCCCCACGATATAGGCCATCGCATACCAGCGCAGCGCAATCTCGCGCCCCGCAACGGTGAACGAGAAAATCTCGGGCGAGATATCGGGAAAGGGGATAGCACCAAACATGGCGCTATTCCTTGTCTGCGGGTGCGGCAAAGTCAACCGGATGGTTTGGGTTGTGGGGCAGGGCGACAGACCCCATATATGGTCAAAGCTGAACTGGAGAAAGCTATGCAAGGCAACAACAAGATTTTCGACGACCTGAGCCAATTGATGACCAACGCAATGGGCGTGGCACAAGGCGCGAAGGACGAGGCGAACACCGCGATGAAATCTATGATGGACCGCTGGCTGGCTGACCGTGATTTCGTGACGCGCGAAGAGTTCGATGCGGTACGGGCGATGGCGCAGAAAGCCCGCGAAGAGAATGAAGCGCTGGCGGCAAGATTGGCGGCGCTGGAAGGCAAGAAGAAGTAGGTCAGGGTTTGCCCTGATACGGATAAGAAAGCGGCGGGGCAGCCCCCGCATTGGGGACGTTCTTCACGAAATTCATGTGATCACATCAATTTCCAACAAAGCTTATGCCACTCACGGGGAAAACCACCCGCTTCATCCCCTAGACGCTACGCCTTTGTTCTGTGACTGTCCTCCCAACGACACGTCAAACAAGGAGAATGACGATGGGACTAGGTGATATGATCGGCAAAGTGACAGGCATGATGGGTGGCGGCGCTGGCGGCGACTTTGATTTTGGCGCAAAGATGGAAGAACTGGGGATCAACCCCTCCATGCTGGAAAACCTCGATGTTGAGGGCGTGAAGGCGATGATCGAAGAAAAAGGGTTTGATCTGTCGATGCTGGATGGCCTTGGGATCGATCTGGACGAGATGATCGCGAAGTTTAAGGGCGAGGCATAGGTCTAGGGGGCGGGGGAAACTCCGCCCAACTGTCTCTTAAGAAAAACAGCAGTCCTTTGACATCTCCAAATTCGCGGAGCCATTTCAGCGATGTTTTGCACATGTCTGCTTAGAGCCCACTAAGCCAAGTGCTGCTCTAATCGCGAATGGCGGCTACGCGCAGATTGTGTTGAAAAACTCTGCTTGTTTGGCGAGCTGATCGCTGATTCAATTTCGGTATTCATACTGGAGGTTGATTGCGATGATGGGACCGAAGCAGGAAGCGCAGGCGGCCTTGTTCTATGAGTTCTCGCTTGAAGATCACGTCCCGCAAGATCACCTGCTGCGTGCGATTGATCGGTTCGTTGACCTCAGCAGCATTCGCGCCCATCTGACGGATTTCTACAGCCACACAGGCCGCCCATCGATTGATCCGGAATTGATGATCCGCATGCTGCTGGTTGGATACTGCTTTGGCATCCGGTCCGAGCGTCGGCTCTGCGAAGAGGTGCATCTGAACCTCGCATATCGCTGGTTCTGCAAACTCGATCTGTCAGATCTCGATCCCCGATCATTCAACCTTCTCCAAGAACCGGCATGGACGGTTCCGTGACTGCGATCTGTTCCGCCATCTATTTGAGACGGTCGTGGAGCGCTGCATGGCTGAGGGTTTGGTTGGCGGCGAGACCTTTGCGATAGATGCCAGCATCATCCAGGCCGATGCCAACAAGCAATACTCAGCGTCAAAGGCGGAATGGGAGGCCGCGCAGATCGACCCGGCGGTCGTTCCGCGAGCCGTGCGGGAATATCTTGAGACATTGGATGACGCCGCATTTGGTGCCGCAAGCGATACGACACCAAAGTTCACATCCTTCTCTGATCCCGCCAGCCAGTGGACAGGTGCGTTGAAAGGACCAGCATTCTTTGCCTATTCGACCAATTATCTGATCGATACTGACCATGCGATCATTCTGGATGTCGAGGCGACCCGCGCCATCCGTCCGGCTGAGGTTGGGGCAACCCAAACAATGCTGACCCGCACGCGAGACAGGTTCGATCTTTTTCCAGACCGGCTGGCAGCGGACACCGCCTATGGTTCAGGCAACATGCTGGGTTGGCTGGTCGATCAAGACATTGAACCGCACGTTCCAGTGATCGACAAATCAGATCGCAAAGACGGGACATTCACTAATCTCGAGTTCCGCTACGATCCAGCCACAGACGAATACACCTGCCCTGGTGGCAAACCCCTCAAGAAGTACTGGCGTAAGATGCGCACCCCGCGCACCGGCGTTAGTAAGGATGGCATCAAACGGTACTACGCCAGCAAGACACACTGCTCCACCTGCGCCCTCAAAGAACGCTGCACGCCCAACAAAGATGCCCGCATTGTCTCACGGCATGTCCATGAGGCGGCGCGTGACAAGGCACGCGAGATCGCCAAGACAGACGCATATGCCGAAGCCAGCAGACGACGAAAGAAGGTCGAAATGCTCTTCGCCCATCTCAAGAAGATCATGCGGCTCGACCGCCTGCGTCTGCGCGGACCAAACGGTGCGAAAGACGAATTCCTCCTCGCCGCAACCGCCCAAAACCTCCGCAAACTCGCCAAACTGCGCCCAATGCGCCCCGCGATGACATAAGATCGACGCCAGCCACAATAAACACTCACATCATCGCGCTTCTCAAACCGAGTTTTTCAACACAATCGGCTGGAACCGTTCATTGCTAATCGTGCACCGAACGGCAGCAAAGTCCCGCACAGCAGACCCCCTAAAACTCCCCCAAATACGCCACCAAAATATCCAGCGCCGCCTGCAAATCATCCGTTGCGATCATCTCGGTCACCGTGTGGATATACCGTGTCCCTACCGTGATCCCGACCGCCCGCGCGCCTGCGGCCGCTTGTTGTGCGGCCGCCCCGTCTTGTCCGCCGGACGCAAGCATTGTGCGCTGGTAGGGGATCTTGTGCTTGATGGCGAGCGCTTCGATATCCTGCACCAGCCCTTTGTCTGCGATGAAGGACGCATCGCGGACGTGCAGGCCAAAGCCTTTGCCTTGTGTCGTTGTCACATCCTTGCCCGGTATTCCCGGCGTGTCACACGACAGGGTCACGTCGATGCCCAGCCCGATATCAGGTTGGATCGCGAAGGAGGATGTGCGCGCCCCGCGCAAGCCGACCTCTTCTTGCGTCGTAAAGGCCACGTGGATTTCCGCCCCGCGCCCTTTCTTGCCCAAGGCCCGGATCGCCTCGATCCCCAGCCAGCAGGCGATGCGGTTGTCCAGCGCTTTGGACACAAACTTGTCCCCCATCTCAAGGAAGGGTTCGTCCATCACCACGTAGTCGCCGACCTTGACCACATCATGCGCGGCCTTGCCCATGCCAAGGTCGATGAAAAACTCACCCACCTCAGGGATTTTCTTGCGGTCCTCGGGGGAGGAAATATGCACCGGTTTGCCGCCGGGGTTCATCACCCCTTTGAAATCGCCGTCATCCGTGCAGACCAAGACACGACGGGAAAACAGGTTGCGGGGGTCAAAGCCACCTACCGGCAGGACGTAGAGAAAGCCGTTCTTGTCGATATGGCTGACCAAAAAACCGATCTCATCCATATGACAGAGCAGCATGACTTTGGGCGCGTCTTTGCCCGTGGCATTCCGTTTGCAAAGCAGCGATCCCATCGGATCAGTCTCAATGGTATCGAACAGGCCCGAAATCTCTGACTTGATCAGATCGCGCACGCGCTCTTCGTGACCGGGCACACCGGGGGTTTCGCAAAGACGTTTGAGAAGGTCAGTATTCATATCGGGTGCTCCTTTGTTGGGCACAGATTGCGCTGCGGTGCGGCGGAACGCAATTATCCACATGAATTTTCCGCCAAGCGGCGATTATCCCCAAGAAATTGCTTTACAGATGCGTCCCGATTGGGCCACGATATCTAGTAGGGAACAAAGGTGAACAACACCGCCCCTAGAGCAGGCACCTAGCGCTTGGGCACTGCCATGACCCATGCGCCAACGCAGTGAGGCCGAGCATATGGCATTGTCCGAACATTACCTTGAGGCTGATGATCTTCACCCGATTGATCTCGTGGAACATATCGCAGAACATCATGCGTGGGAATTTGATCGCATCCACGATGATCAGATCGCAATGGCTGTTGAGGGCCAGTGGCGCACCTATTCCATCACCCTTGCCTGGTCCGCTTACGATGAGACGTTGCGCCTGATTTGTACGTTTGACATGGAGCCGCCCGCAGCGCGGATGTCGGCCCTTTATGAGACGCTGAACGTGATCAATGACCGCTGCTGGGCAGGGGCATTCACGTGGTGGGATGAACAACAGCTGATGGTTTATCGCTATGGGCTGATGTTGACCGGTGATCAGGTCGCGGGGCCAGATCAGATTGATACAATGATCGGCGCCGCCGTTGCGGCCTGCGAGCAGTATTATCCAGCTATTCAACTGGTCACATGGGCCGACCGTACCGCCGAAGAGGCGGTTCAGGTCGCGATTGGTGGAGCGTACGGGCGGGCCTAACGGCCACCCGATACCCTTTGTCCGTTCACCTGTTCAGGCACTACGCACAAAGCGCCCTAGACATATTGCGTCAATGACAGAATGTTTCCGCTGGGGTCGTTGAACCACGCGATTTTATGGCCATCAGGGCTTGTCCAGATGCCGAGATCATCTTGTGGAAGATGATTAAACAAAAGAAGTTGAACATTTTTGGCGATTAGTCGCTCTGCCTCGGTCTGGATGTCTGTAACCTGCCAACCGTGCGCAGTATGTGGCGCTGGGACAAACTCTGGAACGACCTGCACGCGCAGGGTCTGTTCGCCATCGGCGAATACCAATGCAAACGACGACTCCTCGATAAGTTGGAGCCCTATGACGTCCGTGAAAAAGACGCGCACCTTGTCGGGTGCATCTGTGGCAATGAACGAAATGGGTCGCCGGGAATTCTTCATTCCACCACGATATCCGATATGTTTCGATTTTGCAGCATGGGCCCGTGCATTGCCTGTATACTATGTCTGTTGTGGTGGATTTCCGGCTCGCTAATGACGACCTCTGTGACCGAGCAGGCATTTTAAGCAGTTGCGCCTTTGCGTGCATTTATTGCTATAGAGCGTGTTATGTCTGTTGCGCGGCTTAACCTTCCCTTTGCTTCTCGTTTTCGCGGCTCCCTCGCGATAACGGTGGCCGTGGTTTTTGTGGCTTGCGCCGTCTTTGGTTATCTGGCGTTGAATTCCTACTTTGTGGCGAATGCCGCGAAGCGGACACCGCAGCAGGCCCAGTTCTTTGCGTCTTCGATTGATGATGCGCTGACGCGGCTGCGGCATTTGCCCTTTGTCATCGCAAGTGAGCAAATCACGCTCGATGCCTTGCGATCTGGTGACGCAACTTTGCTTAATCCCCGGCTTGCAGATATTGCAAACAGGTCGGGCGCTGAATTTGTTTATCTGCTCGATATTAACGGACAGACGATTGCCTCATCAAACTATAAGGCGGCCGATAGCCTCGTCGGGAACTATTATACCTTTCGCCCCTACTTCCTCGAAGCGTTGAACGGGGATGAGGGACTGTTCTATGCTGTGGGCGTGACAACCGGGCGGCCGGGTTATTTCATATCGCAACCTGTCAGTAGTGCCGATGGGACAATTCATGGCGTCGTCGCCGTCAAGATCGGATTTGCGGAGCTAAGCCGGGCGCTTTCTGACAGCGGCGCATTGGTGTTAGTGTCGGATCGCCAAGGCGTGGTGATCACAAGTTCCGATGCCGCATTGATTTATGGACATTTGTCACCTCTGTCCGCTTTTGATCGCCGTTCTTTGGAGGAACAACAGCAATTTGGTGATCAAACCCTTTTTCCGCTCGACTGGACGCCGCAATCCGCCAATCGGGCTGTCTTGAATGGCACGCAATATATTTGGACCCAAGCGGACCTCGAAAACGAAGACTGGACGCTTCATTTGTTGTCGGATGTTGGTGATATACGCCGACAAGCCATCCTGTACGTCGCCATAGGCGCCTTGGCAGGCCTCACCTTGATCGTTGCAGCAGCGATTTACCGGGCGTCGCAGTTGCGGCGGGCGCTTGCCGTTTCAAACGCAGATCGGAGCAGGCTCACGGCTGAGATTGACGAACGAAAACGCGCCGAGCAACGTCTGGACGCCGCGCGGGCCGCACTCGCACAAAAGAACCAGCTTGAAACACTCGGGCGACTGTCAGTTTCGATTACGCACGAGTTGGGACAACCGATTTCAGCAATGCGCAACTATCTGGTTGCTGATGAAATCGCGACCGGGGCAAAACCGGGGGAGGGGCGGCCCGAACTGACCGGGTTGGTTGATCGGATGCAGCGGCTTTTGGATCAATTGCGGTCGTTCGGGCGACAGGGTACGACACCGCCCCAAGTTCGTTTTGTGGTGCAGGATGCTCTCAAATCAGCGCTGGCATTGGTGAGGCATTCTGCGGACGAAGACCACATCCAGATCGAGGTGAAGCTACCAACGGTCGCATTGGAGCTTGGCGGCGATGTGGATCGGTTTGAGCAGGTGATCGTCAATCTGCTGCGCAATGCGATTGACGCCTGCGCGGAGGTCGGAAATGAGCGTGTTATGCTTGTTCTTTCCGAGACCGACGACGCGGTAACGGTCTCGGTGACGGACAACGGGCCGGGAGTGGGCGATCTGGATATCAGCCAGTTGCGTGAGCCGTTTTTCAGCACGAAAGCGTCCGGCAAAGGTATGGGTCTTGGCCTTGCGATTTCAGGACAAATTGTCGAAGAAATGGGCGGCAGCCTGACGGCACATAACGGTGCCGACGGCGGCGCGTGTTTCACACTGACCTTCCCAAAGCGAGGTACTTAAGATGGCTGACAGTTTCGCGGCAATGGTCATCGATGACGATCGCGAGATGCGCCAATCACTGTGCGTTTTGCTAGAACGCGCCGGATGGCGCGTCGAGGCATTTTCTAGCGGTGCGGCTGCAATGGCCCAGCTGGAAACCTGTGCGCCCGACGTTGTGTTGTCGGACGTCAAAATGCCGGGCATGTCGGGGTTGGACGTGTTGGATGCCTTGATCGGGAAGGGCGGACCGCCGCTTGTTTTGATTTCAGCGCATGGTGATATCCCGATGGCCGTCGATGCGATTCAGGTAGGAGCATATTCATTTCTTGAAAAACCGTTTGAGCCACGTCGCCTACTGACCGTGATGCGCCATGCCGCCGAGCAATACCGCCTTGCAGATACGGCGCGGCGTATGCGTGAACAACTTGTATCGCTTTCGGGGCTGGATCGGGTGCTCTTGGGCAAAGACCCCCGTGTGGCGGAACTGAAGAGCCAAGTCGTAGATTTGTCAGGCACTGATGGGACCGTTCTTATTCGCGGTGAAACGGGCACAGGCAAAGAACTGATTGCGCGGGCGATCCACCGACTTGGCCCACGTAGCGACGCAGATTTCGTGGCGATCAATTGTGCCACCTTGGCGCCCGAACGGGTGGAAGAACAGATTTTTGGCAGGATCGATGGCCGGCTTGGCAGTTTTCGCAAGGCAGATGGTGGCACATTGTTTCTGGATGAAGTGGGGGCTTGCTCTGTCGATGTGCAGGCCAAACTCTTGCGTGTTCTGGAGACAGGGACGGTTCAGCCATTGGACAGCGACGCCGAGATTGCCACGAATGTTAGACTGGTCGCAGCGACGAATGAGGATCTTGAGGCCCGGGTCGGTAGTGGGGATTTTCGGCGCGATTTTCTATTTAGGCTGAATACGTTTGAGCTGTCATTGCCGCGGCTGGCCGAGCGTGGTGACGACATCGTACTGTTGTTTGAGCACTTTCTACGCCAGCTGTCCGAGACCTATGAGGTCACCCCACCACCACTGCTGCCTGAAGATGTTGCAGCGCTTTTGGCCCATGATTGGCCAGGCAATGTGCGCGAGTTGCGTCATGTTGCGGAACGGCGCGTACTCGCTGCGCGGCGGGGTTCGGGATCTGTCGCGACCGCCCTGCGTATGGATGAGATGCAAGATGACGTCCCCGCGACCTTGCGAGAGGCCGTCGCTTCGTTTGAGAGGACGCTGATCGCACAAGCGATCAAAAGTCATGCAGGGCGCATGGATGCCGTGGCCGAGGCATTGGGGATCGGTCGTCGCACGCTGAACGAAAAAATTGTCAAACTGGGTTTGGATAAATCTGAACTGATTGGCTAAGGCCTGCGGATTTCCGCAGAGATGTTTTTCAGAACCTGCGGATTACCACATATCGCCGGTAGTATGGGTAATTTAACCTTTTGTTCACGTGCCGTTTCGGCTCGAACATTGGGAGGATACCATGAAATTGACGAACGCAGCTGCTTTGGCAGCATGCCTGGCACTGGGTGCTACATCGGTTACCTATGCGCAGGATGAAGGCGTGAATTACGTGCTTGCGACTGCATCCACTGGCGGAACTTACTACCCGGTTGGTGTCGCATTGGCGACGTTGGCCAAAGTGAAACTTGAGCCAAAGCAAAAGATTGGCATGTCGGCAATCAGCTCTGCCGGTTCTGGTGAAAATGTCCGTCTGCTGCGCGAAGGCGAAGCACAGTTTGGGATCATGCAAGGGCTTTTCGGCTACTATGCCGCGAGTGGCACCGGACCCCTCGAAGAGTCCGGGCCGCAAGAGAACCTACGCTCTGTGACGATGCTTTGGCAGAACGTCGAACATTTCGTTGTAGCCTCTGATGTTGCCGAAACTGGCACGATGTCTGACTTGGCCGCTTTGACCGGCGAAGCCATGGCGATGGGCCGTCAGAACTCAGGAACGATCGGATCAAACGCAACAATCCTGTCCGGCTTTGGTGTCGACATTGAAACAGACTATGAACTGGTCTTTGGCGGATACGGCCCCTCTGCCGAAGCGTTGCAAAACGGTCAGGTCAAAGGTGCGGGGATCCCAGCAGGCGTGCCTGTTGGTGCAGTCAGCCAATTGATGGCTGCCGCAGGGGACAACGTGACACTGCTGAGCTTTACCGAAGAGCAGATGGCGCAGGCAGATGGTGGACGTGGCTTGTGGACGCCTTTCACCATTCCGGCTGGCACTTACCCTGGTCAGGAAGCGGATGTGCAAACCATTGCACAACCGAACTTTCTGGCGACAACTGCGGATCTGCCCGAAGAACACGTCTATCAGTTGACCAAGACGATCTATGAGAACCTGCCATTCCTGCAGGCAATCCATCCGGCGACCAAGGTCATGGCTGTCGAAAATGCGATTGCGGGTTTGCCACTTCCGCTGCACCCCGGCGCGCAGAGGTACTACGAAGAGGTTGGGATCGAAATTCCTGACCGTTTGATCGCGCAGTAGCGCCCTCCCTGTCGGTCCGCACCGTTTGGGTGTGGACCGATGCACTTTCTGAGGTGACCTATGGCAGACGCCCCCACGCCTGATGATACCGGTGCGCGACGTACTTTCTCGGACACGCCAAACGCGATCTTGGGCATTTTGTGCTTTTTGATTGCCGTCGGCCACATTTACGTGGCTTTTGACCCCGTGATTTCGGAGCTTCAACGGAACGCGTTTCACTTTGCAGGCTTTGCAGCACTTGCCGCCATTCTGTTCCCTATGTGGCGGGGGGCGCCAGTGGCACTTGATTTTGTCATTGGGATCAGCGTTGCCACAGCTGCCGTTTGGCTGACGTTCGCTGAAAATGCCATCTATGACCGTGGCGTCAAACTCGCGCTTCCCGACTGGATCGCGGCAGTGATCTGTGTATTTGGCGCGATTGAGCTTACCCGGCGCCTTGCTGGCTGGATCATTCCGGCGCTGATCATTCTTGCGCTCAGCTATGTTGCATTTTGGGGCAAATATATTGGCGGTGTCTTTGCATTTCCCGGCCTGTCGTTAGAGACAGTCGCTTTTCGATCCATCTATGGGGATGATGCCATGTTTGGCACGATCGCCCGGATTTCATCGACTTACGTCTTTCTGTTTATCATTTTTGGTGCATTTCTGTTGCGGTCTGGCGCTGGCGAATTCGTCATCAACATGGCCCGCGCGGTGGCCGGGCGCATGGTGGGTGGCCCGGGCATTGTTGCTGTCATTGCATCTGGTTTGACCGGAACTATTTCGGGATCAGCGGTGGCCAATACTGCTTCAACTGGTGTTATTACCATTCCATTGATGAAACGCGCAGGCTTTGCCCCAAAATTCGCGGGAGGGGTGGAAGCCGCCGCATCCACAGGCGGGCAGCTGATGCCGCCCATTATGGGTGCAGGTGCTTTTGTCATGGCCAGCTTTACACAGATTCCCTACGAAACAATCGTGGCGGTCGCGGCGTTGCCGGCCTTGCTCTACTTCTTGTCGGTCGCCTTTTTCGTGCGGATTGAGGCACGCCGTCACAACCTTCCACCCATGCCCGATGAAGGGCAGACGCTGACATCTGCTTTCAAGGAGGGCGGCGCAAGCTTTTGCGTGCCGATCGGCACGTTGATCGGCATGTTGGTTGCAGGTTTCACGCCCACCTACGCAGCGGTTTTTGGGATACTTGCCGTCATCGGATCCAGTTGGCTGACCAAGAATCCAATGGGACCACGGGCAATCTACGAAGCCTTCGTCATGGGCACCAAAAGCATGGTTCTGACGGCTGTCTTGCTGTGCTCGGTCGGGTTGATCGTTAACGTGATTGCGACAGCTGGTGTCGGTAACACCTTCAGCTTGATGATTGCGGGCTGGGCCGGTGGAAACATCTTGATCGCTGTCGCTCTGATCGCAATCGCGAGCCTTGTCTTGGGAATGGGGTTGCCAGTGACGGCGGCCTACATCGTTTTGGCGACGCTTTCGGCACCTGCGCTGTCGGGTATGATTGCTGATCAGTTTGTGATCGAGCAGCTTGCTTCTGGGGGCATTTCTGAGGCGGCACGCGCGGTGTTGCTTTTGGGTGTGCCTGAACAGGCCGAGTTGCTGAGCCGTGAAGTGACTTACGCTGAAGCGACTGCGCTAGTACGAAACCTGCCACTGGAAATCGCAGCACCTTTGCGCGATCTGGTGGTACCGCAAAACGTCGCAATGGCGGCGCTGTTGTCGGCCCATATGATCATTTTCTGGCTGTCACAGGACAGCAATGTGACCCCACCCGTCGCCTTGGCCGCCTTTACCGCCGCAGCCATCGCAAAAGCGCCGGCGATGGCGACAGGTGTGACCAGCTGGAAGCTGGCCAAGGGCCTTTATATTGTCCCGCTGCTTTTCGCTTACACGCCATTGCTTTCGGGCGATTGGCCCGCAATGTTGCGCGTTTTTGCTTTTGCTGTAATCGGGATTTACGCCATTTCTGCTGCGCTTCAGGGTTGTATGGAAAAACCCTTTGGTATTTTCATGCGGCTGCTTTGCCTGTTGGCGGGCATAGCCTGCCTTTGGCCGACAAGCCTGATCATCAACGGTTTTGGTGCCGCCGCTGTTGTCGGACTATTGGTCTGGAATGTGCAGCAAGGTAAAAAAACCGTGCGTAATGCCAACTTTCGACAGCACGCCTCAGAGTAGACAAAGAGCCGCCTCAATTTCACCCGTTATTGGGTATTGTTGCTTCCTCAGAACAACGTATTTGGGACCCGCATATAGATGCTGGCGCCCAGTTTCAGAAGGAAAATGATATGTGGATGAGAACTGTCCAAAAGCGCGGATTTGATATGCAAAACAGCTTGGCCAAAAGCATGTTTGCCACTTTGGCCATTTGCGCGGCAACCGTCGCCAACGCGCAAGAGGTGACCCTGAAATCCGATGATGGCGCCATCAATATGACCGGAGAACTGATGGCCGTCGAAGGTACTGCCTACGTTCTGTCGTCGCCCTATGGTCCTTTGCGCATCGACCGCGACTTTGTGGAGTGTTTTGGCGACGCATGTCCTGTCCTTGAAGTGTCTGAGGGGACCGCCGTTGTCTGGAACGTCTCGCTTTGGGGCAAGCGCCGTGCCTTCACTGAGCACGTTGAGCGGTTGGCAGAGTTGGTGTCTGAAAAAACGGATGGCCAGTTTACACTCGCTCTCTCGTATGGCGGCCTTTCAGATAGCCGCGAGAACCTCGATGGCATCGCCGCCGGCGACTTTGAGATGGCTCAGTTCTGCGCCGGTTATCACCCCGATAAGAACCCATCCATCACTGTACTGGAGTTGCCTTTCCTCGGTGTCAGCTCTCTTGAACAAGAGATAGACTTGTCCATGGCCGTCTATAGCCACCCTGCTACGATGGAGGACATGGCACGCTGGAATGCGACGCTGCTGATGCCGTCACCTTTGCCGCAGTACAACATTATTGGAACAGGCTTTCCGCCGATCGCACTTGACGATTTTGTTGGCATGCCGATCCGCGCGACTGGTGGTATCGGCAAAGCCGTCGAGTCGCTTGGCGCTGACCTGGTTTCCATACCAGCGACTGGCGTTTTGGATGCGATGATTGCAGGCGATGTCCGCGCCGTGAGTTTCGCGCCACATGCGCATATGTCATTCGGGACAATTGATGGCGCTACCTGGTGGACAACAAACCTCAACCCCGGGACCGTGAATTGCCCTGTCGTCATTAATACGCCGGCGTTCGATCAGCTTCCTGAGTCCTACCGAGTTGCGTTGACTTCATCTGTTGACGAGGCGCTCGATCACTATGTGTCGCACTATAATGGTGCAACCATGGAGGCATGGGGGCCTGCGCTTCAGGAACGCGGCATCATCGAATTGACCATCAACAACGAGATATTGGCCTCGATCGACAACGCTGTTGCGGCACCTGCAGCTTCGTCATGGATCGCCGAGAATTCTGAGCGTGGTTTGCCAGCGGAAGAGCTTTATGAGCTGGTCACGGGTATGATCGATCAAAGCAACTGACCCATCCGAGGGCCACTGCCATCTAATTCGCATCTTCCAACCCACGACGCCTTTGGCTAACCTCTTGCGACGTATCCAAGAGGTTAGCCATGAATATGAATGATGTCGCGGCGCGCGGTTTGGTGTTGTTGGGCTGTGGCAAGATGGGCTCTGCTATGCTGGAAGGCTGGCTGCGCACGGGCCTTCCTGCAACGTCTGTTTGGGTCATTGACCCCAAACCTTCGGAGTGGCTTTTGGCACAGGGGGTGCAGATTGGCGGCGACCTTCCAGCCAACCCTGCAATTGTACTGATCGCAGTGAAACCGCAGATGATGGCGGACGCGCTGCCGGTCATGCAGGGTTTTGGAAATGGAGATACGCTGTTTATCTCTATTGCAGCCGGCACCTCGATTGCGACCTTTGAGACAACGCTGGGTGAAAAGACACCGATCATCCGCGCAATGCCGAACACGCCCGCCGCCATTGGGCGGGGCATTACTGCGTTGATTGGTAATGCGCACACGAAACCTGACGACGTGGATCTGGCAGAGGCATTGCTTTTGGCGATTGGGGAAGTTGTTCGCCTCGACAGCGAAGCCCAGATGGATGCCGTGACAGCGGTTTCGGGATCAGGCCCAGCTTATGTGTTTCTTTTAATTGAGGCGTTGGCAGCAGCCGGCGAGGCCGAGGGCCTCTCGGCTGGTCTTGCTTTGCAGCTTGCCAAAGCAACCGTTGGTGGTGCGGGGACATTGGCAGAGGATGCGGATGACGCGCCTGCACAGTTGCGTGTGAATGTTACCTCACCAAACGGTACCACCCAAGCAGCGCTGGAGGTCCTGATGGACAATGACGCCGGTTTCCCTGCGTTGCTGCGCCGCGCGGTGGCGGCTGCGGCTTCCCGATCACGCGAGTTGGCCAATGAGTGAGATCGCATTTGATGACTTTGTGAAGGTCGATGTGCGCGTCGGCACGGTTCTGCGAGCTGAACCCTATCCTGAGGCGCGTAAGCCCGCGATCAAACTGTGGATCGACTTCGGCGAAGAGATTGGCGAGAAAAAAACCTCGGCCCAGATTACCGCGCACTATACCCCGGAAACGCTTGTCGGGCGGCAGGTTATGGCGGTTGTAAACTTTCCGCCGCGCCAGATCGGCAAATTCATGTCCGAGGTGCTAGTCCTTGGCATGCCGGACGAAAACGGAGAGGTTATTCTTGTTGGCCCCGACCGGGATGTGCCGATTGGAGGGCGCCTGCATTGAAAAAGCTTCTGATTACGCGGCTCTTGCCGGACGCAAACCTTACTGCGGCGCGGGCGCGTTATGATGTGACTGTACGCGATGCTGATGACGGTATGACGATGGCTGAGGCAGCCGCTGCGTTACGTGACTTTGATGCGATCTTGCCGACTTTGGGTGACCAGTTTTCGGCGCAGGCTTTTAACGGTGATCTGCGTTGTGGTGTACTTGCAAACTTTGGTGTGGGCTACAATCACATTGATGTTGGGGCTGCGGCAAAAGCGGGCATCGCGGTGTCAAACACGCCGGATGTTGTAACCGATGCAACCGCAGATATCGGTATGACGTTGATCTTGTCCACCTGTCGCCGGGCAGGGGAAGGCGAGCGCTTAGTGCGCGCCGACAAATGGGACGGCTGGGCCCCGACACAGATGTTGGGGACGCATGTCACAGGCAAGACCGTTGGCATTGTTGGAATGGGGCGCATCGGCCAAGCCGTCGCGCGCCGTTGTCATTTTGGCTTTGGAATGCGGGTGAAATATTTCAATCGCTCCCCAAAGGCCGTCGATTTTCCGGCCGAGCAGGTCGCAACCTTAGCGGATCTGATGCGCGCTTGTGACGTCATCGTTGTCACGGTTCCAGGCGGTGGCGGGAATACGCATCTGATTGATGCTGCCGCACTTGCAGCCATGAAGGCAACCGGGATCTTTGTAAATATCGCCCGTGGTGATGTCGTGGACGAAGACGCGCTGATTGCGGCTTTGCAAACGGGGCAGATTGCGGGTGCGGGTCTGGACGTTTTTGCCAAAGAACCCACCGTTCCGGACGCTTTGCGTGCAATGGAAAATGTCGTGTTGCTGCCACATCTTGGCACGGCCGCCCTCGAAATTCGCGAAGCGATGGGCCAAATGGCGCTCGATAACATCTTTGCGTGGGACGACGGCCGTCCTTTGCCGCAGGCCGTGTGAAAGGCTGGCGATTTCTTGCGCGCGACTTTCAGCAGCAAGAACCAAACGCTCAGAATGATCGGATTTGATGTAGCCTCTGATGTCAAAGGAGTAGGCAAATGATTACGATCAATTTCATCAATCCGGTGTCCGCTGTGCGTCGCGATGTCTTTGAAGCGGCGGCGCGACGGTGGGACGGCGTTATGAATACGGGCTTTGACCCGATCGATATCGACGGTGACACACTCACCGGTTTGATGATTGACGCGAGTATCACACCCATAGATGGCGATGCTGGTGTGCTGGGTCAGGCAGGGCCGACCGTGTTGCGCCAAGACACCGGATTGCCCGCGAAAGGCATCATGCAGTTTGATGATGCCGATATTGCGCGGCTTGAGGCCGAAGGCAGTTTTGCCGATGTGATTTTGCATGAAATGGCGCATGTGCTTGGATTCGGAACTCTTTGGGTCATGGCCGATCTGGTCAACGGTTCTGGCACAAATGATCCGCGTTTTACCGGGCGTGCTACTGCCCGCGAATTTGCAGCGCTTGCGCCTGATGATGGCCCGTTCGTCCCGCTTGCGAATACCGGTGGCGTCGGCACACGCGAAGGTCATTGGCGCGAGCTGGTTTTCGGGGATGAGTTATTGACAGGTTTCCTGTCTGGCACGAACAGGCCTCTGAGCCGGATGTCCATCGCGTCATTCGAGGATCTGGGCTATGCCGTAGATTATGCTGTCGCTGATCCGTATGCCCTGCCAACATTTCGCGATTTGGCATTGATGGGCATCACAGAGGCGGTGCGAATTTGTGATCTTTGCCGCGTTGATCGACCCGTACCTCGCGTAGCACCGTGCTAGGGACTTTACGTCGCAATTAATCGGTCTGGTCGGTTGTTGCCTGACATCCTATACCGGCATCAATATGCCACGTTTGCTTTCCCTTCCTGCGCGCCTGAGTGTTGTTATTGCGATCTTATTCGCGATGACGGGATCGGGGTTCGCCCATCGCGTTGCTCCGCAGCAGATTGATGAAACCCTGCGCGCCTATGTCGACGCAGGCGGCACGCTTAGTGATCTTTGTGGTGATTTTGAATTTGGAGCCAGCACGCACACTTGTGATGCATGCCGCGTGGTTGATGGCACCACTCTTCTGTCTGCCCATTCGGATGATGGTTTGGTCCTTGCTTTTGATCAGCGTGATTCATCCTGCACGCCCTTATTGACCGCTTTGCCGCTGACGCTGGAACGGTCACACCGGGTCCGCGCGCCACCCTTCGTTTGACTAATCAGAACTCTGCCTATCAAACGCGCGGCCACATTTGGTCGCAAATATTGGAGACCCCCAATGAAACTTTTGTCTATTGCAGCTACAGCGGCTGTATGTGTTTTTGCGACCGGCGCGACAGCACATGAATATAAGATCGGTGACCTTGTCGTTGATCATCCGATGACCTTTGAAACGGCAGCCACTGCGATGTCAGGTGGTGGTTACCTCACGATTACAAACAACGGCGCCGAGATGGAGCGCCTTATCGCGGTTGAGGCGGACTTTCCCCGTGTCATGCTGCACACCACCGAGATGAAAGACGATGTTGCGCGCATGATGCATGTTGATGCAGTGGAAATTCCGGCCGGAGAAACGGTGTCACTAGCCCCCGGAGGTCTTCACGTGATGTTCATGGGGCTGGATGGGGACCCCTTTGAGGCCGGAGAGAGCTTTCCGGCAACGCTTGTCTTCGAAAAGGCAGGATCGCTTGATGTGATCTTTAATGTCGAAGAACGCGGGGCAGAAGATGCCATGGAAATGGATCACAGCACGCATGAGATGAGCAACTAGCGTTGTTCCGGGGCAGAGCGCAATTCCCGCGCTCTGCCCTAGCTTGACTTATTCAGGCGGTCCGCTTTTTTGCGAACCAAAACGCTGCGCAAATCATGCATCGCCATCAAGAGCTGGTCTGTGATGAGTTCAAGCTGCGCATCGCTGGCTTTTGATTGTGCCCATTGTGCCGTCAGGTTGAGGTGATCCATTGCTCGGTGGATATCATCGATGTCGCGCGCGGCCAGAACATCAAGACGCGCTTGCATCCATTTTTCGATGATATCTTCTTCCTCTGCGGTCAGTGTCGCCTCACCATGCGCTTTGAAGTCACCGCGGTTGGTATTCACCACGGCGACCTGGGCCATCTCAATCCGCCTTTCCCGGTTTTCGGTGTTGATACGGAAGACAACTGCGCCATTGTCGCGCACGCGGAAATAGAGTTCTGGCAAATCGGTCATGTCAAACCTTCGCAGAAAGTGATGATCCGCTGGCATGCTTCTTTCAGCGCTGCGTCTGCTGTCGCATAGCTGACCCGAAAGTTGGGGCTGAGACCGAAAGCAGCACCAAAGACAACCGCGACGCCGGTTTCTTCCAAAAGCGCGGTTGCGAAAGTTTCGTCGTTGTCGATCAAAGTACCAGCGGCAGATGTCTTGCCGATGCAGCCCGCGATGGAAGGATAGACATAGAATGCGCCCTCTGGCTTCGGGCACACAATGCCGGGGGCTTTGTTGAGCATGGACACAACCAGATCGCGGCGGCGTTCGAATAGTACGTTGTTGGGCGCAAGAAAGTCCTGCGTTCCGTTGAGCGCCTCGACCGCAGCATTCTGGCTGACAGAGCAGGGGTTCGATGTTGATTGCGATTGCACCTTACGCATTGCCTTGATCAAAACTTCCGGGCCAGCTGCATATCCAATCCGCCAACCCGTCATTGCATAGGCCTTGGAGACGCCGTTCACTGTCAGCGTGCGGTCATAGAGTTGCGGTTCGACCTGTGCAGGGGTGCAGAACTTGAAGTTCCCGTAGGCCAGATGTTCATACATATCATCCGTCATGATCCAGACATGCGGATGGCGCAGCAGGACGTCGGTGAGTTCTTTGAGTTCAGACCAGCTATAGCCCGCACCGGTCGGGTTGGATGGGGAATTGAACAAGAACCATTTTGTGTTTGGTGTGAGCGCGGCCTCTAGCTGAGCTGCAGTAATCTTGAAATTCGCCTCCAGCGTTGCCTCCACCGTTACGGGCGTCCCACCGGCCAGCAGGACCATATCAGGGTAGCTGACCCAATAGGGGGCGGGGATGATTACTTGGTCACCGGGATTCAGGGTCGCCATGAAGGCGTTGTAAAGTACCTGCTTGCCGCCCGTTCCAACGGTGACTTGGGCAGGTTCATATGCCAGATCATTATCTCGCTTGAACTTGGCGCAAATCGCCTCTTTCAGCTCGGATATACCATCAACGGCGGTGTATTTGGTCTTGCCAGCCGCAATCGCTGCAACAGCGGCATCTTTGATGTTCTGGGGTGTGTCAAAGTCGGGTTCGCCGGCGCCAAGACCAATCACATCCCGCCCGGCAGCCTTGAGTTCGGCGGCCTTGGTGGTGACAGCAATTGTCGGAGACGGTTTGACGCGGTCCAGTGTCGCAGAAAGAAATGTCATCTGAAGATCCGATGGTAAAAAGGTAATGCCTGTGACATAGGACGCAAACACAGCACATGGCAAGCATCGAAGGATGGCGATATGGCAGACGACCAAGACTGGTTTGGCGAAGATACGGCAACTTTTGGTGATCGACTGGCCGGAGCGCGTGAAGCGGCAGGTTTCGATCAAAAAGGATTGGCGGCAAAACTGGGCGTTAAACAACCTGTGATTGCTGGGTGGGAAAACGACCTGAAAGAGCCCCGCGCGAACCGGCTTCAGATGGTTTCCGGCATCTTGGGCGTCTCTATGACATGGCTTTTGACAGGTGTTGGCGAAGGTCCCGATGCGCCTGATGACGAAAGCCCCATGACAGACGATCTTGTCGATCTGCTGGCGGAGATGCGTGCGTTGCGCGGTCAGATCGTGCAATCAGGCGAAAAGTTGGGGCGCCTCGAAAAGCGCCTGCGTACTGCGTTGAAGAACTAAGATGACTGAGACGCGCGAAACCATGATCAAGCGGCTGCATATGCGATCAATGCGGCGCGGGATCAAAGAAATGGATTTGATTTTGTCTGCCTTTGCGCAGGCAAACCTGGCAGGTTTCTCGGAAGAGGCTCTGATGCTTTATGATCAGCTGCTGTCTGAAAATGACCATGATATCTATGGCTGGATTGGCGGTAATATCCCCACGCCAGAGGCCTATCTGGATATTATAACGCGGATTGCCAGCGGTGCCGAAGGTGTGACCCGACCTTAGTTAAGCGCTAATTGTCGGCTTAACTGAATATTGTTTGTTTCGTTTTATCCCCGTTGGGCGAACAGAATAACGGAGCAACAGAGCAATGAGCATTCATACCGATTTGGGCGAAGGTGAAGCGCCGGGCAGGTCGGCGGCGCGAAGTGCCGCATTCATGGATTCCTACCTTGATGCTTTGACACTTGTTGAACGGCTGCATCGTCTCTTGCTTGATGTCATAAAAGATGAATTTGAGCGTGTTGGACTGCTTGAAATCAACCCTGTGCAGGCGCTTTTGCTTTTCAACGTCGGCGACAATGAAGTTACGGCAGGTGAACTAAAGTCGCGCGGTTATTATCAGGGCTCTAACGTGTCCTACAACCTTAAGAAATTGGTTGAGGCAGGCTATATGCATCATGAACGCAGTGAGATTGACCGCCGTTCCGTCAGGGTCCGGCTGACCGAAAAGGGGCGCGGTGTGCATGTTTTGGTCACACGGTTGTTTCGCACGCATTCTGAAGGGTTGATGGATCGCGGCGTGCTGGATCACCAAGGCGTTGAGGACATCACGACAGCGTTGCGCCGCGTTGAACGCTATTGGACTGAGCAGATACGTTACATCTACTAGCGCGACATATGCGGCAAATCGGCCTTTTCCGGATATTGATGCTGACGCGCTTCAGTCAGTCAGATAATCGGAAGAGACTGGTTAACGAGGGCAAGGGTTTGATGGGTCGGCGCGCTGGAGCGCCGACCCATTTTCTATTGAACGGGCGGAACATGTGAAGCGCTATCGACGCTCCGTATCCAACTGCCCCAGGACGATACTTGCCAATTCGCGTAGCAGCTTACGCTCCATTGCTGCGGCAAATTCCTCAAAGCCAAGCGCAGTTTCAACAAAGGCGTCAGAGCCTCTGATCACATATGATCTGTAGTATGAAGATAACTCCTTTATGTCTGCAAACCGTTCATCTCCGCCGCGCAGGTTTCCTGAACCGACCACCAAACCATTGACGACGACACCGGGCGGTGTGCGATCTGGTCCGATGTCTTGCGGTCTTGGGCCAGTATTGGTCTGCCCATCACCAGACAAATCAAGTGTCCGCTTCCAACAGTCTGCCCGCTGCTCTAGAAACGTAAAACCGGCGAGCATTGCGGACCCGATTGCTGTTGTTGGGGCTGCCACCTCACGCGGGTGGGTGTGCAGTGTCATTGATATCCGAGCGAGATCGTTGGCGGTTTGTATGGCTGTCCAAGGCACAATGATCGTCTGGTCGCCTGGGCCGCTCCATTCGTAAACCAATATTTGAATTGGCGCGTCAGGTTGGACAAACAAGACGTCTTTGACGTCATCACTGTTCAGCGCGAGTGCAAGCCCATCGAGTTGCAAACGGTATTCGGTCGCATCGACGGACCCAGACACATCCATGCCCAGCGCAAGCGCCTGACGACAAGCAGCATCCAGTATGTTTGGAACGACAAGACACGGCAGAATAAAGCGGATCAACCGTCCGACCCATCTGGAGCATATAATCGTCCTACCGCAAGGGCAGAGAGTTCTTTCAGAAGTTTGCGTTCCATCGTTTCAGCGTAGTCATCGTAGTTTCTCGCCACTTCAACGAATGCCAAAGGCCCACGGACCACGTTTTCTTCATAATAGATCACAAGATCATCAAGCGCTTGTCGGCCGACCTGGTCACCGAAAAAGTTTCCTGACCCAACAACCAGTCCATTCACTGTGACACCGGTGGGCGTCGCATTTTCCGGGATATCTTGGGGGGCAGGGCCTGTGTTGGTTTCGCCATCTCCTGACAGATCAAGCGTACGCGCCCAACAATCAGGATGTTCTTCAAGATAGGCAAAACCAGCAAGCAGGGCAGAGCCGACCGCGGTGTTGGGTGCCGCTACGCCACGGGTATGCGCTTGCAGCCTTGCGGTAACAGATGCCAGATCGGCCGGTCCTGTGATCGTTGTCCAAGGCACAATGATGGTTTGATTGACCGGTCCGCTCCATTCAAACACGTGAATGCGGATGGGCGCATCAGGTTGCAGAAAGAGGATGTCTTGCACAACGGGGGCGTTCAGGGCAGCGACGACACCATCCAGTTGCAGTTGGTACTCTGCGTCATCAACGGAACTCGAAACATCCAGCCCAAGTGAAAGTGCCTGGCGGCAAGCGGCATTTGCAAGACCGGGGAGCAGCAAAAGAGTGAGGCAGAGGCGGATCATCCGTTCGAGATCTTCCCCGTTGGCGACGCGGCCAATAATCTGCGCTGTTAGCTCCCTGACGAGCTTGCGACGCATAGCGGTCTCAAAATTCTCAAATCCGTCCGCAACTTCGACAAATGCAGTGGGTCCACGAACAACGACAGTGTCATAGTAGTCATGTGCAGTTCCCGACGGTTCGGCAATCACCAAACCGTTCACGATCACGCCGTCGAACGGAAACGTCGCATAAACCTCGCGTGGACCAAAGCCTTCGTTGTTTTCACCATCACCGGACACATCAATGGTGTGGAATAGGCAACCGGGCGCTTTTTGCAGCTTGAGGGATGCGTAGCCCAGGGCATGCCCCATAGCTGTGGGGAGTCCACTGGCGCTGCGCATGCTGCCGCGCAACTGATCCGCAACGTCCAACAAGTCTGACGGTGCGGTGATCAATGTCCACTCCAGCAAATCTGTTTGATGCCCGCGTCCACTCCATTCAAAAATCTGCAGAGCAACGGGCTCAGGGCTGGAAAAGAAAGCGGTGCGTACTTCCGGGGCGATGAGCGCGGATGCGAGACCATTGCGCTGCAAGAGATCTTCACCTGCGTCGATCGAGGAGGAGATATCTAACGCCAGAACCAAAGCAAGGCGGCAGGCCTCTGCCGGGGCTGCTGCCATGCAAAGACATGAAAGGATACCGACCCTTACCAATGGCCGGTATTTTCCATGCTTGCCCAGGGTTCCGCTGCGGGCAGGCTGTCGCCCTCTTGCAGAAGCTCAACCGAGATGTTGTCGGGTGAACGTACGAACGCCATACGCCCGTCCCGCGGTGGACGATTGATGGTCACGCCGTTGTCCATCAAGTGCTGGCATGTTTCATAGATATTCGGGACGCTATAGGCGAGGTGGCCAAAGTGCCGGCTATCGCTTGGCAGATCGTCGTCTCCATCCCAATTGTACGTCAGCTCGACCGGGCATTCCTCTTGTCCGGGTGGTGCCATAAAGATCAGACTGAACCGCCCACCTTCACTATCATGTCGCCGGGTCTCTTTCAGTCCAAGCAGTTCATAGAAGGCCATCGACTTCTCAAGGTCTTTCACGCGGACCATGGTGTGAAGGTATTTCAGGGACATCGGTTTCTCCAGTCGTCGTTGTTCCAGTCAAGCCTAGCCAACGGTGAGCCACAGTAAATGCCTAATACAGCAATTTGATGTTGTGGAGAAACCAATGGCAGTCCCTAGGGGAATCGAACCCCTCTTTCCAGGTTGAAAACCTGGCGTCCTAACCGATAGACGAAGGGACCACACTTGGTGCGCCGCTTTTAGGGAAACCGTGACCGGCGCGCAAGAGGGTTTTTTCGTTTTTTACACCTTGGCTTCAATGGGCCGGGGCCGCGTCTTCCAACCGCAATTGGACCGATTGTCGTCCTTGCCAAGTGTTGACTTCCAACCGTCCGGCCAGATGGAATCGCGCCCCGTTGTGGCCGATCAACATCGGGCCAAGTGGGCCGTCCATCGCTCCGAAACTAATCGCGTCAATGCGCCCTCCTAAGCCATCGCCAAAAGTGATTTTGAGATGGTTGGCGCCTACCTGCTTTGCGAACTGGATTTGGCAATCCGGGAAAACAAATCGTGGTGCAGGAGCCCCCGCACCAAAGGGTCCTGCATCTTCAATCTGTTTCACCAGATCAAGCGTTGCGGCGCCGGGCATCAATATGCCGCTGATCCTCAGGTCCGCAGGGCCAATATCTGCAGCCCCTTGCTTGGCCAGTAGATCGCTGAGCCTGTCCATTGCCTCTTCAAGTTTGTCGCGGGCAACTGTCAGGCCAGCAGCCATCTTGTGACCACCCCCTTGATCAGCTGCCCGTCATGGGCGGCCCGTTGGATCGCCGCACCAAGATCTATTCCAGTCACAGATCGCCCTGATCCTTTGCCTTCGTCACCCTCAAGTCCGATAACGATGGCGGGGCGATTGGTTGCCTCTTTCAGTCGTGCCGCAACAATACCCACAACGCCCGGATGCCAGCCTTCACCCGCCGCCCAAACCAATGGCCGGTCCAGCCCGCGCGATGTCGCTTGTTCTAATGCAAGATCGCGCACCTGCGCTTCGACCTCGCGCCGGTCGGTGTTCAATGTGTCCAGCTTTGCCGCAAGCGCCTCTGCCTCGTGGCGATCCATGGTGGACAAGAGCCGCGCACCGAGGTCTGCCTTGCCGATGCGTCCACCTGCATTGATCCGTGGTCCAAACAAGAACCCTAAATGATAGCTTGTGGGCGCTTGGTCGAGGCCTGCAACATCTGCGAGTGCGGTAAGGCCGATGCGCTCTCGCCGCGCCATCACCTTCAGTCCTTGCCGTACAAATGCGCGGTTGACACCAATTAACGGGGCCACGTCGGCAACGGTCGCCAATCCCACCAGATCAAGCATGGCCATCAGGTCCGGCCCGTTTTGTCCACTGTCACGCAATTGTCGGTTTGCATCGACGAGCATCAAGAAAACAACGCCTGCTGCGCAAAGATGTGCAAGTTCGCCAGTTTCATCCTGCCTGTTTGGATTGACCACGGCTACCGCGTCCGGCAACGTTTCGCCCCCGAGGTGGTGATCGAGGACGATGACATCAGCACCCACCGCAGCAGCAATCGGACCATGTGAAAGCGTGCCGCAATCAACGCAGATAATCAGGTCATGATCCTGCGCCAATCCCGCCATCGCGTCATCATTTGGTCCATACCCCTCATCGATCCGGTCAGGGACATAGAGTGTTGCGGACAAACCTATGTCGCGCAGCCAGGTGATCAGGAGCGCGGCGGAGCTGCCGCCATCGACATCATAATCCGCAAAGATGGCGATCCCCTGTTTGGTTTTGACAGCGTGCAGAAAGCGCTGCGTTGCGCGGTCCATATCTTTTAGGCCCTGAGGATCAGGCAAGAGATCACGCAAGGTCGGGGACAGAAATGCCATTGCATCCTGCGTTTGAACGCCTCGCCGGACCAAGATACGGCATAGCGCCGGTGCAAGCTCAGTTTCCTGCGCCATTGCTTCTGACAGGCGATCCTCTTCCGCGGTGGGTCCAACCCAGCGGCGGCCCGTCGCAGAGGCGGATACATGTAGGAAAGCGGGTTTATCTGGTGTGTCAGTCATTAAGCGTCACAATATGCAGCGTGGCCCCGTTTGACCACGCCTACCTTCGTGTGTTGCCGAAAATAGTGACGGACGTGCTTAATCTATGTGACAGGGTTACGGTAGATCATGCGTCGCACTGATCCCGTCTTTGAACGCATCAAGATCGTCTCGGCGGTCACAAAGCCGACCTCACGCTTGATCCCCGGCACCAATGATCCGTCTGTCACGCCAGTCGCAGCAAAGATCACATCGCCCGTCACCATGTCATCGCGGGTATACACCCGGTCAAAATTTGTGATCCCTGCCTTTTTTGCGCGCCCACGTTCATCATCATTGCGAAACATCAGGCGACCAAAAATCTGCCCGCCCATGCACTTCAGCGCGGCTGCGGCCAGTACGCCTTCGGGCGCTCCCCCTGATCCCATGTACATATCGATGCCAGTCAAATCCGGTTCTGCACAATGCATGACGCCAGCGACATCACCATCGGTGATCAGTCGGATAGCGGCACCAGTGCCGCGGATTTCTGCAATCATGTCTTCGTGGCGTGGGCGTTCGAGGACGCAAACTGTAATGTCGTTGGTCGAGCAGCCTTTGGCCGCAGCCAGTGCCGAAACACGCTCTGATGGTGACATATCAAGCGTGACAACACCCGGGCGCAAACCCGGCCCAACAGCAAGTTTATCCATGTAGACATCGGGGGCATGTAGCATCGATCCGCGTGGGCCCATGGCAATGACTGCCAGTGCATTGGGCATGTCCTTGGCAGTCAGTGTCGTGCCTTCCAGCGGATCAAGCGCGATATCGACGCCCGGGCCTGTGCCGGTTCCAACCTCTTCACCGATGAACAGCATTGGCGCTTCGTCACGCTCTCCTTCGCCGATCACGACGACACCAGCGATATCAAGCCGGTTCAGCTGGGTGCGCATGGCGTCCACGGCTGCCTGATCCGCAGCCTTTTCGTCACCGCGCCCGATGAGGGGTGTGCAGGCAATTGCCGCAGCTTCAGAAACACGGGCAAGGCCCAGTGAAAGGTTGCGATCGTTAAAGTCAGTTGCGGCAGGCATGGTAAATCCTTTGTTGCTTAAAATCCCTAAAGCCTGTCCGTGGTCCCGGGACAAGCCTGTTTGCGCTAAACGGCCTCAATCCTGATCGCGACCGGGTCACCGGTGACAACACCTGTTGTTGCGAAACTGGACAGGGCTTCGTCCAGCGCAGATCGGGTTGTCTTATGGGTGACGATCAAAACCGGCGCAGCAGCGTCTTGATGGTCATACTGGCGCATGCGGTCAATTGATATGCCGACTTCGCCCAAGGCATGCGCGACTTTGGCGAGCGCACCAGGCTTATCAAGCAATTGCATCCGCAGATAATACGGCGCAGGCACTGCGGCGCGGGCTGCGCGCGCCTTACGCAAGCTGTGTGCTGGCTGTCCAAAGGTAGAGATCCGCAGGCCGCGTGCAATATCCATAACATCGCCCAAAACTGCGCTTGCCGTTGGCCCTTCGCCGGCACCGGGTCCACGCAGCACAATTTGGCTGACAGAATCGCCTTCGAGTACGACCATATTCGTGCCGCCCTGTAGCTGACCAAGTGGCGAGCTATCTGGCACAAGGCAGGGCGACATACGTTGTTCGAGTCCCCGACCAGTCATCTGCGCGACACCCAACAGTTTGATCTTAAACCCCATGTCAGCGGCTTGTTTGATGTCTTCAATAGTGACGGAGCCGATACCTTCCAGTTCGACGGCATCAAAGTCGACCTGCGTGCCAAACGCGATCGAGGACAGCAGTGCAAGTTTATGCCCGGCGTCAATGCCACCAACGTCTAATTCAGGATCTGCCTCCAGAAAGCCGAGTTGATTGGCTTCGTCAAAGACGGCTTCATAGCTAAGCCCTGCATCCTCCATCCGGGTCAGGATGTAGTTGCAGCTTCCATTCATGACACCCATCACACGACTGATTTCATTGCCGGCCAGTCCTTCGGTCAGGGATTTGACGACTGGTATGCCGCCCGCGACGGCCGCTTCGAAGCGGATGACCCGACCCGCGGTCTCTGCGGCGAGTGCAAGGGCTTGCCCGTGGATTGCGAGCAAGGCCTTGTTGGCGCTTACCACATCTTTACCAGATGCGATCGCAGCTTCGGTTGCGTCTTTTGCCGGGCCTTCGTGGCCACCCATCACTTCGACGAAAACATCTATGTCGTCACGTTGCGCCAAATTTACGGGGTCGTTTTCCCATGCATAGTTGGACAGATCGACATCCCGGTTTTTTGTCTTGGAGCGGGCAGACACAGCTACGATCTCAATGGGCCTGCCAGCGCGCTCTGCCAGCAAAAGCTTATGCTTCTGGACGATCCGAACGATGCCCACACCCACGGTGCCCAGACCCGCAATTCCAAGGCGAAGAGGTGTTGTCATCAAAGGTCATCCATCGTTGCGAGTTGTCAGGGTGGGTCTAGCGAAAGCTGGAGGCTACTGCAACGCGCCGATTTGGCGTTCGCGGATCCGTGCAGCGCGAGCTTGCAACGCATCAATCCGTGCTTGGATCGCGGCTTGTGCATTCTCACCAATTGCTGGTTCTGCTGGGATCTCTGTCAAGTTCGGGTAGGGGGCTTGCCGGGCGGCATCGCTGATGGTTCCGTCAAGTGCGGGAAAGTCAGCGCATGCGGCCAATAAGAATATAAAAAGCATGTTCATTCGCATAATTGGCACACTAACGGTCACTTCTGTACAGGAGCAACCTCTGATCAGGGGTTTCCAAATGAACAAGCGTTCAGTTAAATGCCGCTATGGCACGCAAACAAGGTTCTCACTCTGATATCACAGGCCCGAAGGTTCGTGACGCCGCACTAAGGCTGATTGCCCAACAAGGGTTTGCCGCTGTTTCGATGCGGCAAATTGCTTCTGAAGTGGGTATGCAGGCGGGTGCCCTCTATAACTACACCCCGGACAAACAAACGCTGCTTTTTGACCTCATGCAAAGCCACATGGTGGAATTGCTACATGCGCTAGAGGCCGCCGATCTGCGCGGTACGGCACTCCAACGCCTAGAAGGCTTTACCCGTTTTCACATTCAATTCCACCTTCCTCGGCCGGATCAGGTTTTTGTCTCCTACATGGAGTTGCGCAACCTCTCAGCTCCAAATTTCGAGGCAATCGAACGGATGCGCCGACAGTATGAAGATGCGCTAGAAGCCATTTTGCGCGCAGGCGTTTCAGAAGGTGCCTTTTTGGTTTCTGACACAAGGGTTACCACAATGGCGTTGATTGCTATGCTGACCGGTATCGGCAATTGGTATCGGGCAGGGGGGCGTCTCGAAACCGAAACGATCACCGCGATCTATTGGGACATGGTCAAGCGGTCGGTCATTGCCTAGGCTTTTGGTTTCTTCTGCGGTAAGGCGTTAACGGAGTTGGAGAAAGTACCATGTTTGAGCCTGATGAAAACGGTGTCTATGCCCGTGTTCAAGCCTCGCCGCCGCGTCGGATTTTTGCATATGGTGTGCAGTTCATTCTAGGCGGCATTTTGATATACTTTACCCTGTCGCATCCCCCCTCGCTGCCGTGGATGATCTTTATGTTGGGTTTTGGTATCATGATGCTGTGGCAGGCAGAGCGACTGCGCCGCGCAACCACGGTGCTTATTGAACTCACTGACACAGAAGTACGCGATAGCGCGGGCACCGTACTTGCACGTATTGATGAGGTTCGTAGCGTTGAGAGGGGGGCATTTGCGTTTAAGCCATCGAACGGTTTCACGCTAGTTCTGCACAGCAAAAAGCCCCGCGCATGGTTGCCGGGGCTTTGGTGGCGTTTTGGGCGCCGTGTGGGTATTGGCGGGGTGACGAACGCGGGTCAGTCGAAATTCATGGCTGAGCAGATTGCCATGCGGATCAAATCGCAGGTCTAGCCCGGGCCGCAGGTCCACCCGCTAAGTTCGTCGTCGGCCGGTGTTGAGTCAAAGCACAGCTTGTTCGAACGTGGCCGGATGACTGTGAATGTTGAGAAGGTTAGGTCTTGAAGACTTGTTGCGGTGAATGGACCAAGACCCAACGAGAATGGCGCATCATATTGAATGCGTGTCTCAACAAGAATATTGTGGTCGAAGGTGTTCATCCTTGGCAGCCGGTCATCTGCCCCAAGTTTGCGCACATCTGCATTTGAAAGCTGGCCCCCAAAACCGCGATGTCGCGACCAAACGCGAACATACCGATCAACTCCGGATCTATAGCGATAAACAGTCACGCGGTAGTCGGGCGCGTCTTCTTCGAATGTTAGCGTCCGCAGCACTTCGCGCGCGCCATTCAGGAACTGTGGTGTGATCACTTCCTCCCGGCTAAACATCTCCGCTATGACGATCGAGGCGCGATTGACGTTTGCCTCGACTCGATATGCATCGAAGTAAACGTACGTCGACAACAGCGCCCAGACCAGAATTGGTGTCACGAGTACCAGCTCGATCGCCATCGATCCTTCTTCGTCCCGACTAAACTTGCGTAAGAGCGTGGGCAGTCGTGTCATCCCGCGTCTCCATCTGTTTCCGCGCGGAACGGTTCAACGACGAATGCGCCCTGCGATACAAGTGCATAGGATCCACCAGCAGCGCTTCCACTATTGTTTTCTACAATCGCTTTGCCCAACCCGGATGTTGGCAAGAACGGGTCGATCCGCACACATGCGCGCAAGATCATCAGCATGTTGTTACCGCTTTGTGCAATCGTCAAAGGGTCACGGTCTAGGTCACCGCGATCAACGCAACTTACTTGACGCGGTATGGGAGCCCAATTCGAAGGATTGCGTTGCAAAAGCTCGATCTCTAGCTGGCGCATGCAGTCTGGAATAATTCCAGCAACCTCGCAGATACGGGTCCGCAAAGCTTCACGGCTTGGGTCTGGCATTGAGCCGACACGAACATCGCGAACAGCAAAATCGACACCGCGTTCCAGCATGACATGCCGGGCCGATATCATTCCACTTTCGTAGGTCATCAAGAACAAGCCAAAGAAGACCGGGAACACGATCACAAATTCGAGTGATGCAGTGCCCTCATCATCGACGGCAAACCTGCGAAGTAGGGATTTTAAATCAGTTGAAGTCAGCATTATTGGGTCAGCCTCAATGCTTTGATCTGCTGTGCAATCGTTTCAAAGATTTCATCAATGCCAGGTTCATCCGCATCAGGGATGAAGTCAGTTTCAAAAGCCTTCAGCGGGTCTGACGCACATTTTGCAATCTGTGCCGCGCCGTCGCCTGCACCCATGGCAATCGTGTAGATTGTCACCGGTGGCTGATTGGGTCGTTCGTTATCAACGTCGTTGGCATAGTCGCAGAGCGTTTCCATCCACGTATCGAAGAGCGCGCGGGATCCCGGATTGTTTGTCAGTTCTTCACGCGACGGTACGGGGTTCTCGGCAATATTATTTCTCCAGTAGTCCATTGGATACTCGGCCCAGCGGACGCGCTCTTCATATGTGTCATATGCGACGTCCCTGTCGATGCGACGGCTTGCTACGTTCACGCCATCTGTCATCACAATCATATACTTCAATGTATCGCTGGAATATTCAGCGGGACGAGAACCGCGGAACGCAGGATCAATGGATGTGATGGCGGAAAGTGTCGGGCGCAATGAGGGATCTAGGAGCGAGATACCCCACTTTACCCCAAGGTGGATCGACGTAAAGCTGGTTGGCCGGAACAGGTTAATCCGCCGCTTCAGCTCTTCTGCATCTTGCGACATTAAGAGGATACTTTCGAACTCTTCCATTGGGCAAACAGGAAAGTCGATACCTTCGTCGTTGTCACTATAGTGCTCAAAAAACTCGACTTGCTCATACTGCTTTGAAACGTTGAATGCGGCTTGTTCAAAGTCTTCAGCTTCAAAGTCGATGCATCGGGCCGGATTTACAAACTGTTCCTCACCGTCAGCCAGGGCAATACCAACCGGCGTATTTGGGTCGGTGGGGTCTTCAGGAATGAAATAGTTGCCGTCCTCATCCTGCGCCGCGTAGGAGCTGCCGATCTGTCCAAGCGAACTGATTGAGTCAGGAGTGATGTTCAGCGCTTTATAAAGGTCGTCATCGATTGCAACCTGCTGCGAGTATGCGATGAGATTGATGGAAATGAGATCGCGATAGTCATCCACCAGAAGCTCATCAATGAAGTCTTCAGCAGCGTCCTGCAAAAGCGACATCTTGGTGCGCTGCTGGGATTCACGCATCACATTCCCGTTGGCATCCCGTTGTGGTTCACCTGTAACCGGGTCAATGACAGCGACTTGCGCTGTAACTTGGTTATTCATTGAGCCGGAGATGTCGAGTACCAGCGAGATTTCGACATTGCCTGCGCCCTGAACAGCCGCCGAGCGCGCAGGCGCCGTAAGTTGATCAATGCCAATCAAACGCAGGTAAAAGGTATTTACGTCAATTTCAGAGTTGACCGACACACGGCTTGCTCCAAGCCCCGGCTCTTTTGTGACATCTGGGGTGCCGATGATCGTGTCGCCAAATCCTGATTTCTCGAAGAAGTCGACAACAACCTCGTCAGCAGGAATGCTCTGGTCAAGACTTGCTGCCGAGAGAACGGCACGGTCCGACACACTTTGCAAAAGCGCGCGGCGCGATTCAAAACGCATGAAGTCAACGGCCATGCCACCAAGTACCAGCATCACGATCAGCAGCAGTATCGTCATGATAATGATGCCGCCTTCCTCATCTCGTCCGAATTGTTTCAGGAAAGCAATTCGTGAGGTTTTGAGCAGATCAAGCTTGCTCAACGGATCGTTAGAGTGCAGCATCGTGAAGTCCCCAATCGCATGACAAAAGCAGCAGGCAACCTCTTCCTGGCGCCATGAGCAGAATTGTTACCATAACAACCAGCATCCTGTGTCAAAAATTGGGCGGGGAAAAGACGGTAGGGCCAATTACATCAGTTTACGTGACGTATTGTGGATTTTTTGCCCCTACTGTTTGAAATTACGAAACAAAACGCATTTGCGACAAGCCTTTAAATTCAGCTTGTTCATCTCCCATTTAAGTTCGTCGGCGGATACCCGCCGGTTCGCCGAATCAGTTAGCGTTTTGTGCAACTTGCTGGTGTGCACACCGGTGGCGGTTCCTCCATAAAGTCGCGCGCTGGCGTCCGATTGTCGAAAAGAGCACATGCATCCGGAGTTTTGGCTTGCTAGGCTCCGCTGGGACCACAAAGGATATGACATGGGTTATTCCGGCTTTCGCGTGATCAAAGAGGGGTTTCGAGGCCAAAAAGGTTGGAAGCCGGTTTGGCGCGATCCGGAGCCAAAGTCAGAATACGACGCCATCATTATTGGCGGCGGGGGGCACGGCCTCTCGACCGCGTTTTACTTGGCCAAAGAACACGGCCTGACAAACATTGCCGTTCTCGAAAAGGGCTACATCGGCGGTGGCAACGTCGGCCGCAACACAACAATCGTCCGTGCGAACTATTTTCTTCCCGGCAACTCAGAGTTCTATTCGCATTCGTTGAAGCTGTGGGAAGGCATGGAACAGGATTTGAACTACAACGTGATGCATTCGCAGCGTGGTTTGATCAATCTGTTTCATTCTGATGGCCAGCGTGATGCTTTCGCCCGACGCGGTAACGCAATGATAAATCAAGGTGATGATGCGATCCTGCTGGATCAAGATGGTGTCCGAGAGCATCTGCCATATTTGGATTTCGATAACGTGCGGTTCCCAATTTATGGCGGCCTTTATCACCCGCGCGGCGGATCGGCGCGCCATGATGCGGTGGCATGGGGATATGCACGTGGCGCAGACCAACGTGGCGTTGATATCATCCAAAACTGCGAAGTGACGGGCATTGATATTGAAGGTGGGGCCGTCAAAGGCGTTCAAACCACGCGCGGAGCAATCCGGTCGAAGAAAGTTGGGATTGTTGTTGCCGGCCGTTCAGGTCAAGTTGCGGCGATGGCAGGAATGCGGTTGCCCATCGAAAGCCATGTTCTGCAAGCCTTTGTGACCGAAGGGCTTAAGCCACTGATTGATCATGTTGTCAGTTTTGGCATGGGGCACTTCTACATCAGTCAGTCTGACAAGGGCGGTTTGGTGTTTGGCGGCGACATTGATTTTTATGCCTCTTATGCGGCACGCGGCAATTTGCCGATGAAAGAGCATGTGATGGACGCGGCGATGACCCTGATGCCCGTGATCGGCAAGGCGAAGGTGCTGCGTTCTTGGGGCGGGATCATGGATATGACCCCGGACGGATCACCGATCATCGACAAGACCCAGACCGATGGACTCTTTATCGATTGCGGCTGGTGTTACGGCGGTTTCAAAGCCGTTCCCGGGTCGGGTTTCAGTTTTGCGCATTTGATGGCGACTGGAAATCACCATGAACCTGCAGCCAAATTCAGATTGGACCGCTTCCGTTCTGGGATTGGATTGATGGACGAAGAGGGCACCGGGTCCCAACATAACTTACATTAGGCATGCACATGAATTTCAATATTTTTGGTCAGGTAGCGGGGGCAGGGCATGCGCATAACTTGCCCTAACTGTGGTGAACGCGACCGCCGCGAGTTTTACTATCAAGGTGACGCGCTCGCCCTGCATCGCCCCAGTGAAGATGCCGGTTTGAGTGTATGGGATGATTATTTGCACAACCGGGACAACCCTGCTGGTGATACGCGGGATCTTTGGTTTCATGAGGCAGGCTGCGGTGCATGGCTGGTCATTGAGCGTAACACGGTGACCCACGCCGTTCACAAAGCGACCCTGGCCGAAAAAGGGAAAAGATGAGACTTAGGCCCCCAGAGCACACGGTAGATTTCACTTTTGATGGCAGGCGGATCAAGGGCGTGCCGGGTGAACCCGTCTCGGCGGCGTTGTTGGCCAACGGGGTCAAGCTGGTTGCGCGTTCGTTCAAGTACCACCGGCCAAGAGGCGTGATGTCCGCCGGATCTGAGGAGCAAAATGCGCTCGTGACTGTCGGGCGCGGTGCGCAGATGGAACCGAATGTACGTGCAACCACGTTAGAGGTATTCGAGGGACTGGAGGTAACCAGTCAGAACGCGTGGCCGTCGCTTCGCTATGATCTGATGGCGGTGAACGATGTCATGTCACCGTTTCTGGCGGCGGGTTTCTATTACAAGACGTTTATGTGGCCACGGAGTTTTTGGGAAAAACTCTATGAACCCGTGATCCGGCGTGCCGCTGGGCTGGGCGCGCTGAGCGGCGAGACCAATCCGGACACCTATGAAAAGGCATTCGCCTTTTGTGATGTGCTGGTGATTGGTGCAGGAGCTGCAGGTTTGATGGCTGCACTGACCGCAGGCCGCGCTGGCGCGGATGTCATTTTGGCAGATGAAGACACGGCGATGGGGGGACGACTGCTGCGCGAGCAGGAGCTCATCGATAGTCAACCCGCCACCGCTTGGGTTGCCGCAACGCTGGCAGAACTTGATAAAATGGGTAACGTCCGTCGGATGACGCGGACCACCGTGACCGGAGCCTATGATCAGGGAACATATGGGGCAGTGGAACGCCTTGCCGGGGGTCGCGCCGAAGGTAAGCCGTTAGAATGTTTTTGGCGCATCGTCGCGAAACGCGCGATCCTTTGCGCAGGCGCGCTTGAGCGCCCGATCGCATTTCCCAACAATGACCGGCCCGGCATTATGATGGCCAGCGCCGTGCGCGCTTATGTGAACCGGTGGAGTGTCGCCCCGGGCAAAGCAGTTTCCATTTTCTGCAATAACGATGATGCGCATCGGACCGCGCGTGATTTGTCAGAAGCCGGGATCAAAATCGCCGCTGTAATTGACAGTCGCGATGATGCGCCGACCGGCGGTGACTATCCAATCTACTCTGGCGCTCAGGTGATTGCGACCAAAGGGCGTCATGGGTTGGAGCGCATCACAATCACCCATAATGGCGGTACGCGGACGATCCTGACGGATTGTCTGGCGATGTCTGGCGGATGGAACCCCACTGTTCATTTGACCTGCCATATGAATGGACGCCCCACATGGCGTGATGACATAGCGTCCTTTGTCCCGACGCCAGATAGCGTTCCAAACCTGCTGACTGCTGGTGCCTGCAATGGTAGCTTCAGCACGCAGGCCTGCCTGACGGAAGGCGCGGATGTTGCAGCAGTTGTCGCAGAGGATTTGGGGTTCACCGTGGAACTGAGTGTTCCCGAGGCGGATGATGCTGCCTATACCATCACGCAACTTTGGTCGGTTCCCGGCAAGGGGCGCAGGTGGGTCGACTTTCAAAATGATGTGCATGTCAAAGACATCAGGCTGGCCGCACAAGAGAATTTTCGGTCCGTCGAACATATGAAGCGGTACACGACGCAAGGCATGGCTCCAGATCAGGGTAAGTCGTCGAATGTCGTGGCTTTGGCGGTTTTGGCGGATGCGACAGGTCGCGGGATCCCCGAAACGGGAACAACAACATTCCGACCACCCTATGTGCCGGTGTCAATTGCCGCGATGGGCGCAGGCAGTCAGGGCAAAGGCTTTGCGCCGGAACGGTTTACGACGTCGCACAAAGCGTCGGTCGCGCGCGACGCACCAATGATTGAAGCGGGGCTTTGGTATCGGCCAAGCTATTTTCCGCAAACTGGTGAAACACACTGGCGGCAATCCTGTGACAGAGAAGTGGGTTATGTGCGCAATGCGGTCGGTGTTTGTGACGTCTCGACCCTTGGTAAGATTGATATTCAAGGCCCGGATGCTGCAGCACTTTTGGATTTTGTCTACACAAATACCTTCTCCACGCTGAAGATCGGGCGCGTGCGCTATGGGCTGATGCTGCGCGAAGATGGGCACGTCATGGATGATGGCACCACGGCGCGGCTGAGTGACCAGCATTTTGTGATGACAACGACCACGGCCGCCGCGGGCCAGGTGATGCGCCATTTGGAATTCGTGCTGCAGGTCTTGCGACCCGATCTGGACGCCAAAATCATCTCGGTCACAGAACAATGGGCGCAGTTTGCCGTTGCCGGGCCAAAGGCGCGTATGCTTCTGAATACTGTCTTGGACAACGAACTTACCGACGAAAACTGGCCGTTTATGGCGTGCGGTGAAGTCAAGATTGGTGGTACTGGCGGGCGGCTATTCCGCATCTCTTTCTCTGGCGAGCACGCCTATGAAATCGCGGTGCTATCGCGTTATGGTGAAAGCCTGTTCCGGCTCTTGGTCGCACAAGCCGAAGTTATGGGCGGCGGACCCTATGGGATGGAAGCACTGAATGTGCTGCGGATCGAAAAGGGATTTATCACGCATGCAGAAATTCATGGCCGCACGACAGCATTTGATATCGGGATGGAGCGGATGGTCAGCCCCAGGAAGGACTGCGTTGGGAAAGCGGCTGCAGCGCGTCCGGGCCTGCGCGGCGAAACGCGTCAGCAGCTTGTCGGGCTGCGGGCGAAGGGGAGCGAGCATACCCTGACCGCCGGCGCACATCTGTTTGAACGGGACGCTGCGGAAACACGGATGAATAGCCAGGGATATGTAACCTCTGTGTGCTACTCGCCGACGCTCGATACATATCTTGCATTGGCCTTTGTAGAAAACGGGCGTGCACGACATGGCGACGTGATCAAGTTGCGTGACCATCTGCGCGATATCACTGAAGAGGTCATAGTCTGCGATCCGGTTTTCTTTGACCCAACCGGAGGACGCGCCCGTGGCTAAATTGATTGCCCTGACGCCTTTCGCTGACCTGTTACCAGTTACGCGCGCCGGGATCACGATAACTGAGGTGGCCTCGCCGCAGCTGATGTCTGTTGCGCCATTTGCAGGGCAAGAGAAGGCCGTTTCTACCAGACTAAACGATCAAGTGTCAGCGGGGCTTGCCCGGCCAAACCGTCGGTTGGGTGCAGTGACCTGGTTCGGACACGGCACGTGGATGGTTGCCGGCGATGTGATGTTGGAGGGTCTTGCTGCGGTGACGGATCAAACCGATGCCTGGGCAATCTTGGAGATATCTGGCACCGTCACTGAGGATGTGTTGGCGCGGCTTGTCCCCGTTGATCTGCGTTTGCAGCAATTCAAGAAGGATCATGTTGCGAAAACGATGTTGGGCCATATGTCGGTGACGATCGTGCGAACGGGGGCGGACGCATTTGAGATTGTGGTGATGCGCTCGTTGGCGCGGACATTGGTGCATGATCTGGATGTCGCGATGCGGTCGCTGGCGGTCCGCTAGGCGGCGCGAGAAGAATTGCCTCCGGCGGAAGTTTGATTAGACATAGAAAAGAGCGGGTGGCGCACCGCTTTGCCATCAGCGATAATGTGAGCATGAGCCTGCCACCCGGATTCTTGGATGAACTGCGCAATCGGCTGTCGTTGGGGCAGGTCGTGGGCCGTAAGGTCATGTGGGACACCCGCAAGTCCAATCAGGGCAAGGGCGATCTTTGGGCGCCATGCCCGTTTCATCAGGAAAAGACCGCCAGTTTTCACGTCGATGACCGCAAGGGGTACTACTATTGCTTTGGCTGCCATGCCAAAGGCGATGCCATCACCTTTGTCCGCGAGACCGAGAATGTGGATTTTATGGAGGCGGTGAAAATTCTGGCTGGTGAGGCCGGGATGCCTGTGCCAGAGCGTGATCCGCGCGCGCAGGAGAAGGCGGACGAGCGCACAGTTTTGGTCGATGTGATGGAGCAGGCGGTGCAGTATCACCGGTTGCAGTTGCAGACGGGCGCTGCGGCAGAGGCGCGCGACTATCTGGAACGGCGAGGGTTAAGCCCGGAAGCGCAGGCGCGTTGGGAGATTGGCTTTGCGCCGCCGAATGGGGGTGTGCTGGAGCAGTTGTCGGGCAACGGGGTCGATCAGAAGCTGATCGTCGATGCCGGGTTGGCGGCAGAGAGCGACCGGGGTAACGGCCTTTATAACCGTTTCCGTGGCCGCATTATGTTTCCGATCCGTGACGCGCGGGGCCGGGCGATTGGCTTTGGCGGTCGCGCGATGGATCCGAACCATCCGGCGAAATACTACAATTCCCCTGAAACGGCGCTGTTTGACAAGGGACGGAGCCTGTTCAACCACGGGCCCGCGCGCGAGGCGGCAGGCAAAGGCAAGCCTTTGGTCGTGGCCGAAGGCTACATGGATGTTATTGCTCTGTCAGAGGCAGGGTTTACCGCAACGGTCGCCCCCTTGGGCACAGCGATTACCGAGGACCAGCTGCGCCTGATGTGGCGGATGGCACCAGAGCCGATCATCGCATTGGATGGCGACACCGCCGGTTTGCGCGCGGCGATGCGCGTCATTGATATCGCGCTGCCGCTGTTGGAGGCGGGTAAATCGCTGCGCTTTGCCTTGATGCCCGAAGGGTTGGATCCGGATGATCTGATCAAGGCCCAGGGGGCAGGGGCGATGCAACGGTTGCTCGATCAGGCGATACCGATGGTCGAGCTGTTGTGGCGGCGTGAAACTGAAGGGCAGAGTTTTGACAGCCCTGAACGCAAGGCGGCCCTCGACAAAGCTCTGCGCGAAAAGATCAAGCTGATCCAAGATCCCTCTATTCGCAACCACTATGGTCAAGCGATCAAGGATATGCGCTGGGCGTTGTTTTCGAACCGTCCGTCCAAGGCACCGCTTAAATCAGGTGCTCGTGCATGGAATTCCCGTCAAGATCCATGGAAACGTGATATCAGCCCCGTCTCAACCTCGCGCAGCTCTGCCCTTGCTACCGGCACAACAAACGAGGAACACCTACGCGAAGCGGTTATCTTTGCCACCCTGATCGTAGCACCCGAAGTCGCCCCGGAGTTTGAAACCGCTTTGGAGCAGATCGACAGTCGGGACCCGATGCACCGCGATTTACAGGGCTGTCTGCTGCGTCATCTTGGCGCAGACGACCTGCGCGGTCTGCTTATTGCTGATCTTGGCGAGGCGCCCCTTGAAAAGCTTTTTGCCCACAACCATGTGGCAATCAGTCCGGCGGTCCGGCGAGGCGGAGACACCGAAATAGCACGACTTTGTTTGGCTGAAGAATTTGCCAAACTGACTGCGCGCAAAGGTCATATACGAGAGATTGAAGATGCGGTCGAAGACCTTGGAGGCGTTGCAGACGAAGGTGTTACGTGGCGTATTGCACAAGCCACGAAAGCCTTGGACAAGGCCGGACGGGGTGATGACGATGACACTGCTGAATATGCCGTTGGCGAAAACGGAGCGCGCGTGAAGAAAGATGAGCAGAGCGCATTTGACCAACTTCTTGAACAGATCGGCTTTGCAAAAGGGCGCGACCGCCCTAAATCGTAGTTTGCGCAACAGATACCAACAACAACACGCGACCTGCTTGCAGATCACCTCGATGCGAGGTTGATTCGATTTTAACCGAATCAGCCGAATCAGTTCGGCGTGGAAATACGCATTCGAAAGGGCATTCTGCATGGCCGCTAAAGATAACGACGACCGTAAAGATGATCAGGACGGCGATATCAGCCTTGATATGAGCCAAACTGCGGTCAAGAAGATGATCGCTGACGCGCGAGAGCGTGGATACATCACCTACGATCAGTTGAACGCCGTGCTGCCACCTGAGCAGGTGTCGTCGGATCAGATCGAAGACGTGATGTCGATGCTGTCGGAAATGGGCATTCAGGTTACGGAAGAAGAAGAAAGCGAAGAAACCGAAGAAACCCAAGGCAATACTGCCGTTGCGACGGTTGCGGGATCGCGCGAGGTCACGCTTGGTGGTGCGGAAACCGAGAAGCTGGACCGCACAGATGACCCGGTTCGAATGTATCTGCGTGAAATGGGTTCGGTCGAACTGCTGTCGCGTGAGGGCGAGATCGCGATTGCCAAGCGGATCGAGGCCGGTCGCAATACGATGATCCTGGGGCTTTGCGAAAGCCCTTTGACCTTCCAGGCGATTACGATCTGGCGTGACGAACTTTTGTCAGAAGACATTCTGCTGCGCGATGTTATCGACCTTGAAACCACGTTCGGCAATCAGCTTGGCGAAGATGGCGAGGAAGAAACTGTTGTTGCCGCCCCGGCTGCGGCTGGAACGGAGACAAAGAAAGAAGATACGCAAGAGCTTGACGCTGATGGCAACCCAATTGCCAAAGATGACGATGATGATGACGAAGATCAGGCCAACATGTCGCTTGCCGCAATGGAGGCCGCGCTGAAGCCACGCGTTTTGGAAACGCTGGAATTGATCGCACGCGACTTTGCGGATTTGTCCGATATGCAGGACGCGCGAATGTCTGCGACCCTCAACGAAGATTCATCCTTCTCTGACAAACAAGAGAAAAAATATCAAAAGCTGCGCTCTGAGATTGTGGAGCTGGTGAATTCACTGCACCTGCACAACAACCGTATCGAAGCACTGATCGATCAGCTCTATGGAATTAACCGACGGATCATGTCCATCGACAGCTCTATGGTAAAGCTCGCCGACCAAGCCCGCATCAATCGGCGTGAATTCATCGACGCGTATCGGGGCAGAGAGCTTGACCCCAACTGGCTTGACGAAATGGGCGAAAAGTCCGGTCGTGGCTGGCAGATGATGATCGAGAAATCAACCGGCAAGATTGAAGAGTTGCGCAATGACATGGCCCAAGTTGGTCAATATGTCGGCGTAGACATCACCGAATTCCGCCGCATCGTGCAGCAGGTCCAGAAGGGTGAAAAAGAGGCGCGTCAGGCCAAGAAAGAAATGGTCGAGGCGAACCTGCGTCTGGTGATCTCGATTGCCAAGAAATACACGAACCGTGGCCTGCAATTCCTTGATCTTATTCAAGAAGGGAACATCGGCCTAATGAAAGCGGTCGATAAGTTTGAATATCGTCGTGGGTATAAATTCTCTACCTACGCGACATGGTGGATCCGTCAGGCGATCACCCGGTCGATTGCCGATCAGGCCCGCACGATCCGTATTCCTGTGCATATGATCGAAACGATCAACAAGTTGGTCCGCACGGGCCGCCAGATGCTGCACGAAATCGGTCGCGAGCCAACACCAGAGGAATTGGCAGAGAAGCTGCAGATGCCTTTGGAAAAGGTGCGCAAGGTGATGAAAATCGCCAAAGAGCCCATCAGTCTTGAGACACCAATCGGCGACGAGGAAGACAGCCAGTTGGGTGACTTCATCGAGGATAAGAATGCGATCCTGCCTTTGGACAGCGCCATTCAGGAGAACCTCAAGGAAACGACCACACGCGTTCTGGCATCCCTCACGCCGCGCGAAGAGCGGGTTTTGCGCATGCGCTTTGGCATTGGGATGAACACCGACCATACGCTTGAAGAGGTCGGTCAGCAGTTCAGCGTGACGCGCGAACGTATTCGCCAGATTGAGGCGAAAGCACTGCGGAAGCTGAAGCATCCAAGCCGATCACGTAAGCTGCGGTCGTTCTTGGATCAATAACCGAAGGAGATCGCCAATGGCGCTCTTTTCCAAACTCTTCGGTGGCGGCAAAGCGGCAGAGCCTGTCGCTGCTGAAACGTATAAGGACTTTGCAATCACACCGATCCCGCAAAAGGAAAGCGGCGGCTGGCGGCTTGCTGCGCGGATTGAAAAGGACGGACAGGAGCACACCCTCATCCGTTCTGACGTACTGCAATCAAAAGAAGAGGCCGATGCAGCCTCAATCGCCAAGGCCAAACAGATGGTTGATGAACAGGGCATGCGGCTGTTCGAGTAGCGTTCGGTCATATTTCACAGCATCACGCCCGGCTCATGTGCATTTACGATCATGTGACATACGGTTTCAGTAGATTGAAACGAGCCGCTATTGGGCGCACATCCTAATCACAGAAAGGATGTCGTCATGACAAAACTGTCCATCTCTCTTGCAGCTGCCATGCTGTCCATTACCTTCGCGCCAGCGGTCAGCGCCTACGGGGTTGAACCGGGTCCGCAGTCCAGCGCGAACCTGACGCAGATCGCCATTTCGACGCCACAAACGGCTGATGTAGCCGGTGCGTGCACGGTCAATATCACCCCAGTTCTTGCGAATGTTCTGGGCCTTTCTGCGGACTGGCGCGGCGACAGCGTCCAGCCACAGCAGACATCAATCGCCTGCGCCGAAGAGTAACTTGCGCTTTGTTGTGTGTCCGTGGAAGGTACGGGCATGCAGACACGATTTGAAATCGCGACCAACGGGCCCGGCCTGTACGAATTTACCCGTCAAATCGCGGACTGGGCTGATGGCACCGGACTTCTGACACTTTTTGTTCAGCACACTTCGGCCAGTTTGGTCATTCAAGAAAATGCTGACCCCGAGGTGCAGGTTGATCTGCAAAACTACTTTGCGCGGCTAGTACCGCCCACGACCGACCCTGCGATGTCCTATCTGACCCATACATATGAGGGCCCAGATGATATGCCTGCGCATATCAAGGCAGCGCTTTTACCAACCCATCTGAGCATCCCGGTCACAGACGGCAAACTGGCCCTTGGCACATGGCAGGGCATTTATGTTTTTGAGCATCGCGATCGGCCGCATCGCAGAAATGTGGTGGCCCATCTGGGCTGATCCGACACAACCGAGTCCTTCGCGCAACGGTTTGCCGCCCCTCATCTTGCGCCAGCAATTGCCCACTACCCAAAACTTGCGCGCCCTCATATAGTGCCTGTGGACAAATGGGGCAGCGATACAAGCCATAGACCCCAACATCAGAAATGAGGACTGAACATGCGTTGCCCGTTTTGTGGAAATGTCGACACACAGGTCAAAGACAGCCGCCCCGCCGAGGATCATGTTGCCATCAGGCGCAGACGTTTTTGCCCGGCCTGTGGTGGTCGTTTTACAACCTACGAACGTGTGCAGCTGCGTGACCTTGTTGTGATCAAGACCAACGGCCGCCGCGAAGACTTTGACCGGCCCAAGCTGGAACGATCTATCCGCATCGCGCTGCAAAAGCGCCCCGTTGAGCCAGAGCGGATTGATCAGATGATCAGCGGCATAGTTCGCCGCCTGGAAAGCATGGGAGAAACAGACATCCCATCAGGCACCATAGGCGAAATTGTCATGGAAAGCCTGGCCCGGATTGATACTGTTGCCTACGTAAGATTTGCCAGCGTTTACAAGAACTTCCAGGCCGCAGATGATTTTGATAAATTCGTGAGTGAGTTGCGCCCGGACAGCCAAGGCGAAGACGACGAGTGACCCCCCAAACGGATGCCCGTTTCATGACGTTGGCCCTATCGCTGGGACGGCGTGGCATGGGGCGTGTTTGGCCCAATCCCGCCGTTGGTTGCGTGATCGTCAAGAATGGCCAGATTGTCGGGCGCGGTTGGACCGCTGACCGGGGGCGACCGCATGCCGAGACACGCGCACTGGCGCAAGCGGGGGCTGCGGCAGAGGGCGCGACGGTTTTTGTCACGTTGGAACCCTGTTCCCACCAAGGTCAGACGCCGCCCTGCGCTCAGGCGTTGATTGATGCGAAAGTTTCGCGCGTGGTTGTCGCGACGGGCGACCCTGACGCGCGTGTCGCCGGCAGCGGCCTGACAATGCTTCGCGATGCGGGGATCACTGTTGACTACGGCGTATTGGAGGCTGACGCGCTGCGCGACCATGCTGGTTTCTTACTCTGCGTGAATGAAAAGCGGCCCTTTGTGACGCTAAAGCTCGCGGGCACGCTGGACGGGCGTATCGCGACCGCCACCGGAGAAAGCCAATGGATCACTGGACCAGAGGCCCGGCGCGACGTGCACGCCATGCGCGCGCGCCACGATGCGGTAATGGTGGGTGCAGGAACTGTGCGTGCGGACGATCCATCGCTGACCGTGCGCGGGCTTGGCATCACGCAGCAGCCTGTGCGGGTGGTTGTTTCGCGCGCCATGAAAATCCCGGTTACGCGACAGTTGGCGCAGACGGCCGGCGATGTTCCGGTCTGGCTCTGCCACGGCGAGGGTGCTGACACCAAGGCGTGGATGGCGCACGGTGCTGTCAGTATGCCCTGTTCGACGATCTCTGGGCAGATTGATCTGCATGCGGTGATGACCGCGCTGGCAGAGCGAGGGATCACGCGTGTGTTTTGCGAAGGCGGAGGTATGCTCGCGGCCTCGTTGCTGCATGCAGGGCTTGTTGATCAACTGGTGGTGTACACCGCCGGTGCTGCTATCGGTGCTGAAGGCACGCCCATGTTGGCCGCGATGGGTATCGACCGATTGGCAGGCGCGCCGCGCTTTGGTTTGGACAGTGTGCGGCCCATTGGCAATGATATCCGCCATACCTGGATGCGCGTCTAACTAGCGCCAAAGATACGCGTAGCTCGCAAAAAGCCCCTGCAGCTTGGCAAGCCCCCGGTTCACGTTGCCGTGACGCGGTAAGTCGTTGTTTTCAATCCGATCAACGATGACTTCGACGGGACACGGCAGACCGGTGACAGGATCAAAGTAGCGCGGATAGGCGATAAGTGCTGCATGGGTGAGCGCCACAAGGTCAACACGCGCTGACCTGCGTGTGACAGGCATTGCGCGATCATCCGTCAAACCCCAACCGGCATAAAATGGTGTGCCAAGACAGGTCACGGCCTTACCGCGCAAAAGCGCCTCAAATCCCAAAAGGGATGTCATGGTCCAGACTTCGTCAACAGCTTCGATGGCATCAATCGGATCAGTATCGTTCAAAACTAGATCAGCCAGCGCGTCGGCCTGCGATACACCGCCGTCTCGCAGGCCGACCTCAACGTCTGGATGTGGTTTATAGAGGATGACGGCCGCGGGGTTCGCCTCGCGCGTGGCCTTCAATAACGCCAGATTATCCGCGACATCAGATGTCCCCAACTTGATTGAGGCATCATCCATAACCTGCCCGGGCACGAGGATGCGGCGACCGTTTGGCAGATCGGGCAAGGGGGGCGAGGAGAGGTTGTACTTTGACAGCCGCGCGTCTTTCAGGCGCTCTATCAAGGCAGTGGCACGGGCGCGCTGTGCATCATCCAAGTTCTCGGAGCCATTGATCAGGTTTTCCAGACGACTTGGGCGGGTCGCATCGTAGTAGATACCAATGTCGTCAAGTACCAGACTAAGGGGGGCAATGAGGTCGGCACCCAAGCCGCGGGACCGCAAAAATCCATCCTCTACCAAAATGGCCTCGTCAGCGCCCTTACCAGCCCATCGCATCAGCCGCCGATCCTTGGTTTTGGCGGTTGGTTTTCCGGCAAAGATAACCGGTTTTGGTTTCCCAAATATCTGTTGAAGCGGTTTGCGTTTCCACAGCCGCATATCTGCGGCGATCCACCCACGATAGTCATCGCGCCAAGCCTGTGCTGCCGCACTTATGGTCGCGGTGGCCTCTTCAAAACTACATAGCCGGTCATGAAACGGGTCATACCATTTGGGATACAGGATCATCGCACCTGCAAAAAGCTGTGCGCGTGTCAGGTTGCGCTGGCGGCGTTGAAGCGGGGTGCGGTCGTCTGTGAGCCCCCATCCCATGTAAAAGGGTTGCCCAAAAACGATGGGTTTATGGCCTGCAAGGATCGCCTCAAACCCCAATTGCGAGCTGACGGTATAAACCGCGATGGCACCTTCCAGCAGCGACCAAGGCGAGATGTTTTCGTCGGATAATGTAATCCGCTCATTGGTGTCTTTGGTGGTGAAATATCCGTCCCGATGCCCCGCCACCGTTTCAGGATGAGTCTTGATAATAATCTGCGCGGTGGGATGTTCGGTTTGCGCGTAAAACAACATCTCGCGGAAGGTGTTGCTGTCAGCGCCACTGGCCTTGATCGACGCATCTTTGCGGGTTTGGTCAATGACCAGAACATATCCGGGTTCAGGGACGTCAAGTGTGGGGTCAAAGGCGTTGTATTTTGAAATATGATTGGTTTTCAGCGCTGTAATCCCGGCCTTCGCGCGGTTCAGCAGGGCCGTGTCATCAAGCGGGTTTTCGGTCAGGATCGTCTCGAGGTCTGACCGCGTTGCCGGATCAAAGTGAACGCCGTTTCGATCAATATTGAGCCCAATAGGCGGGTCACCATCACGACCCAAACCAACAGAGCGCAGAAAGCTGTCTTCAACCCGCACGACCTTTGCACCCTTGCGTGCCGCGACGGCTTCGCCTCTTGGCGATGTCGGGCTTTGCCCCCAAACGCCGACCAGATCATCGTCGTGGGGAGTGCCTAGCTTGATGTCATAGCCGGCTAAATCCAAAATACGCCGCACACGACCTTCGGTCAGAAAGCCACCATTGTAGACATAAAGATTTTGGCGTTTTTGCTCGGTCATCGATGGCACGCTACGGCAGGGTGCCCTTGTTCACAACGCGCAATGGCTGGGTCGACGGAGCCTTGGCCCGCAATGCATCATAGGGGTCTTCATCATGCAACATCATATCAACCAATTGACGTAGGAGTTGGCGACGACCTGAAGTTGAATAAAATCCGCCGGGGACTTGGCTGGTCTCTAGCAGGAACTGGCGATATTCGCGGTAGGCTTGTGCATCTGGCCTTTGCGGTTCGGCAAAAAAGACGGGCAAAGATTGGCTCGATACAAATTCCGGCTTGTTGTAGACAGCGGTGCCAAAGGCCTTCAGCGGAATGCCGCGCCACAAGGCCTGTTGACCTGCGGTTGAGTTCACGGTGACGGCAGAGCGCGCCTCGGCCAGAATATGCGCAAGCTTGCCGCCACGCAGATAATGCGTTCTGGCCCGCACGCCATGTTCGTCGGCGGCTTGCATGATCATCTGGCGCAGCGATGACTGGCCATTTTCTAGCGGATGCGCTTTGAACACAAGGTGGTGATGCGCGGGTGCACCTTTTGCAAAGCCCGCAATCACAAGCGTAATGAAAGCCCGCATGTCGTCAAACGGTGAATGCGCCTGAAAGCTGGCATCATGCTCCAACTGCAAAAGGCCCAGATGATAGGGATATCCGCCCGCCTTGATGGTCCGCGTGGCCCAACTCCGTTCAATGGCCAGAAACGGCATCAACAACAGTCGTTTTGTGTAAAGCACCGCCTCGCGATGGACGGGCAGGGCGCGGTGCGGTTTGTAGCCGGGGTAGAGCCCGTTTCGAAACATGATGAACCAATGATACAATGCACCATAGAAGATGTGCTGGCGCGTATCGCCCCAATGCGCAGGCGGGGTTGGCATATCGATGTCGGATTGGGCGAGGCGTTCTTGCATGTCGGGGACCGAGAAGTGCATCAGCCGCGAATGGCCGTTGCTGCCGCCACGCTCATAGGTCACCCAATAGGGACGCAGATAGCCTTCTTCAAAGACATGGATACGCAGACCCAGCGCTTTGGCTTGTCGCACGGCTTCGGCGTGAGTGGGGCGAGTGTCGCCGTAAAGGACAATGTCGGTAATCTTGCGCGCTTTGATGATCGCGGCGAGGGTCTCCGGCCAGCCCGCCAAATCGCCCTGAAACGGGATATATCCCGGCGCACGCCCCCAAAAAGCCGCATCCCCTGCGTTAAACCCAACCCGCCACACAGGCACGCCCGCCTTGCGCAGCATCCGCCCCAATTGGCGGAAAAACGGGCCGTGGGGGCCTTGGAGGAAAAGATATGCTTTGGTGTGTGACATCTGCGGGCAGGGTTACGACGTGACCATCTGGAAAAGGTTAATACATCTTACTGACGCGATTGTCGTGATCTGGCAAGCGCTACGACTTGTCGGGCCGGTGCTGAAACGCTAGGTCAAAGGGCAACAGTTAAGGAACCAGAGCCTCATGTTTACAGGTATCATTACAGACATCGGCACAGTGCTGGAACTTGAACAGCGCGGTGATCTGCGCGCGCGGATCGGCACGGGCTATGACATCGCAGGCATTGATATTGGTGCCTCGATTGCCTGCAACGGCTGCTGTCTGACCGTCATTGCGCTGGGCAACACCCCGCAGAATTGGTTCGATGTTGAGATTTCGGCGGAAAGCCTCGGCGCCACGAATGTGGGCGACTGGGCGGTTGGCGGGCGTTTGAACCTCGAACGCGCACTTAAGGTCGGGGATGAACTGGGGGGGCATATCGTATCGGGCCACGTTGATGGGGTGGCAGAGGTTGTGGGTATGAAAGACGAAGGCGACAGTACCCGCGTGACGTTCCGTGCGCCGGAGGATCTGGCGCGGTTCATTGCGCCCAAAGGGTCGGTCGCGCTGAACGGAACCTCGCTGACCGTGAATGAGGTCGATGGCCGAGATTTCGGGATTAACTTTATCCCCCACACCAAGGTGGCCACGACGTGGGGCGACACCGCTGTCGGTGACCGGATCAACCTAGAGATCGACACGATGGCTCGCTACGTGGCGCGTCTACGCGAGTACGGCTGATGAAACCGCTGGTCCTTGCGTCGATCGAAGATGACACTGGGGACCGCTGCGTCGATATCATCTGCTTAGATTATGGGCAGTTTGCTTACCGTGAATGCAGACGTGACCCCGAAGATGGGCATGGTTGGCGCTATCTGTCAGAAGCCCCGCCGCCCGTGTTTGACACCGAAGCCGCGGCGCATGAAGCTGCCGTGCGCGATGTTGGATGGATGCAGGCATGACAATTGGCATAGGACATAACTCTGGTCGTGTGGATGAGCCGGGCCAAAGCTGGCGCAAGCATGTCTGGACGAAAGCACGCAAAGAGCTGATGCCTACTTTGCCGCTTGAAATCGTGCGGTTGCGGGTGCGGCGCGCGACAGAGCTGGGCTTGCCCTATAAGACCTACGCGGGAATCCGGGCGAGTACCGGACATGATCTGATCGGTTTTTTGTTCTCTAACAACGCATTGCAGGTCTTGCGAGAGGGGCAGCCTTTGCCCGCCAAGCACGCCGCCAAGCTCGCTGGTTTGGTGCGTACCGCGTGTACGGGCGTTGCCCATCGCCCTGTGACCCCCACACATATGGGCGGGTTGTCGGGATTGTCTGGCGCGCATGCGGCCCCGGCGTTTAACGACAGCTGGGCCGTGATGCGTGATCAGATCCGCACCATGCTGACGTCAAACGGGTATCCCGCAGATCGATATGTGATCGTAGGTGATACCGCGTTTGAACGCGAATGGGCGGAAGCGGCGCAGACGGCGGGGTATTTGCGGGCGGATCAGTTCTTTTGACGTAAGGTGGATCATGATCCACCTTACCTGACGCACCCATAGATACTTTCCAAAGCATCTGCGCTGGGCTATCTGCGACCATGAGACGCCCCGCGGAGAGACCCATGAACCAGAATTTCGAAACGCCCGGCCCGGTAGAGCGCGACTGGACCGACGCGATCAGCAAAATCGAAGAGATCATCGAGGATGCCCGCAATGGCCGTATGTTCGTACTGGTGGACCATGAGGATCGTGAGAACGAAGGCGATCTGGTGATACCCGCGCAAATGGCCACCCCGGATGCGATCAACTTCATGGCCAAGCATGGGCGCGGTTTGATCTGCCTCACGCTGCCCGGCGAGCGTATTGACGCGCTGGGTTTGCCGCTGATGGCCTCGCATAATTCATCTCGACACGAAACGGCCTTTACCGTCAGCATTGAAGCGCGCGAAGGGGTCAGTACGGGTATCTCTGCGCATGATCGCGCGCGTACTGTCGCGACGGCGATTGATGCGTCCAAAGGGGCCGCCGACATTGCCACCCCGGGTCACGTCTTTCCACTGCGCGCGCGCGACGGCGGTGTGCTGGTGCGTGCCGGGCATACAGAAGCTGCCGTCGATATCAGTCGCCTTGCCGGCCTGAACCCATCCGGTGTCATCTGTGAGATCATGAAGGAAGACGGCGAAATGGCACGTCTGCCGGACCTGATTGCCTTTGCGCAGCTGCATAACCTCAAAATTGGCACGATCAGCGACCTGATCGCCTATCGCCGACGCCACGACAACCTGGTGCGTGTCCGCGAAACCAGCACGATCCAATCCGAATTTGGTGGAGAATGGGAACTACGGATCTATACCGACGAAACCCAGGGGGCCGAACATATCGCGCTCATCAAAGGTGATATCACAACGGATGAACCGGTTCTGGTGCGCATGCACGCGATGGATCCGATGCTGGATGTTGTCGGCGTTGGTCCAAAAGGACGCCGTGATGAGTTTGGCGACGCGATGCAGGTCATCGCAGACGAAGGGCGCGGCGCCCTTGTCTTATTGCGTGACGTTCATATGAAACTTGATGCGACCGAAGAAGTATCGCCGCAAACCTTGCGTCAGTATGGTTTGGGCGCGCAAATCCTCAGCTCGCTTGGTTTGCATGAAATCGAACTGTTGACCAACTCACCCCGTCCCAAAGTGGTTGGCCTTGATGCTTACGGTCTTGAAATCGTAGGCACGCGCAAAATCTCGGAGATTGGATAATGGCCGGACCATCGCATTATATCATGCCACTGCCCGAGTTCGACAGGCCGGTGAAAATCCTGATTGTGGCGTCGCCCTATTACAAGGATATCTCGGACAATCAGATTGCCGGGGCCAAGGCCGAGATTGAAAAGGCCGGTGCAACCTGGGACCATGTTGAGGTGCCTGGCGCGCTGGAAATCCCAACAGCCATCGGCATCGCCGAGCGGATGAGCAATTTTGACGGCTATGTCGCCCTTGGCTGCGTGATCCGGGGTGAGACGACCCACTATGACACCGTCTGCAATGACAGCAGCCGCGCGATCCAATTGCTGGGCCTGCAAGGGCTTTGCATCGGCAATGGCATCCTGACTGTGGAAAACCGCGCGCAGGCAGAAGTCCGTGCTGACCCGGCCGAGATGAACAAAGGCGGCGGGGCGGCGGCTGCGGCCTTGCACCTTGTCTCGCTCGCTCGTAAGTGGGGCAAAGCCGAGAAGACCGTGGGGTTCACCCGCGAAATTCTGATGGCTGGTGATACGGACGGCAAAACCACAGCATGACACTTTCGAACAATCAAAAGCGCAAGATGAAATCAGCCGCCCGGCTTTACGCCGTACAGGCCTTGTTCCAGATGGAGGCGTCGGGCCAAACTGTCGATCAGGTCACGCGGGAATTTGAGGATCACCGTTTGGGCGCTGTCTATGACGAAGGCGAGATGACAGAAGGTGACGTTGATACGTTCCGCGCGCTGATGGAAAAAGCCGTGGATGAACAGGCGGCGATTGACCAGCTGACAGACCGCGCGCTGGTTGCAAAATGGCCAATCGCGCGCATCGACCCGACATGGCGTGCGCTGTTCCGTGCGGCAGGTGCCGAAATGACGCTGAAACAAACGCCGCCCAAGGTGGTGATCAGCGAATTTGTTGGGGTGGCTGAAGCCTTTTCAGCAGATGGCAAAGAGCCAAAGTTCGTCAATGCAGTGCTGGATCATATGGCGCGCGAGGCGCAGCCAGAGGCATTCGGCGGCTAGGCCGCCTTTGATCTTCGTCCGGCGGACGCTATGTGTCGTATATGAGCCGGAAAATGAACCAGAAGCCAGAGCCTGACCTGATGCGGCTTTATCTGCGTCATTGCGCGGTAGGGTTTGCGCTATCTGCAATCTTTGTCGGGCTTATCTTGTGGTTTGATGTTGTCGGACTGCGCGGCTTGATTTTGGGGTCCGACGTCGGTTGGCTTGCGGTTTTCCTGCTATGGTTTTTTAACGGAACCGTTTTCGGCAGCGTACAGTTTGCTATCGTTGTCATGTCACAATCGGACGATGATGATGACGATGGGCCTTGGCGGGGAAGGCGGATCCCGGTTCGCGCGACAGCGCGGCCACGCAAAATCTGATCTAACTGAGGCAACTATGCGCAAAGGTGACTGTATTCGTGCCCCCTGAAAAAACCTGGGTTTCTGTTTGGCCTGCGATCGTGATCTGAACCGTCGCGCCGTCAAGCTCTGCACCAGACACACGGATTTGGCCCAGACTACTATTGGTCAAAACATCATCGAGATCGGCGGAGATGATGACATCATCTTTGGCGCTGAGTGTTTTGATTTCAAAAAGAAGTTTTTGGTCGCCGTCAATAACAGGCTGTGCCGTGACAGCGCCGCTTTGCACTTCGACAGGTTGAAATACTTCTACCCCCGCGCCGGCGCTGGTTACGTCGAAAATCAGACTGCCGGCGGATTCTTCAAGATTGAGCAGCACATCAACCTTTGAAAGTGGGCAAGTATCACTGCTGATCACAAAGCGATCTTTCGGCGCGCTTTCAACAAAGCGAACTGTGATGTCAGCGGTTGCGGGCAGGGCGATGAACGCGAGAAATGCGGCAGGGACCAGAGTTTGTTTCATGCGTTGAAGGTAGAGCGCAACATCGCATTATCAATCTTAAAGTGACGGGGACCGCAGCAACCGTAACAGGTAACTAATCCTGAGGACCTGTAAGTACAGGTGGGCGCCAGGTAATCAGACCAGGGTCAGAACAGAGCCAGCCCCCTAGGATTTGCGTAAGGCCGCTGGATTTGTACCTATATGTTACGAGAAGTGCAGAACCCGTCGTCCAACAGGTAGGGGTGTGAGTGGTCAAGGGCAAGGCCCTAGGGGCCAGTGGGGCTGGTATTATTCTTCGATCTTGCCGCGGATGAGCCAGCCATTGGCACCAACCATCTCGGCGGGGGCGTAGGCAAGCAGCACGCGTTCGGTCATGCCAACAAAGAGCAGAGCCATTGAGACTTCAAAAAATGATACGTTCATTAATACTGACATAAGCAACTTCCCTATTTCTTGGCATCAGGTTTAAGCAGCAAAGCAGCCGAAAAGGTGACGGGGGCATGGCATTTGGGTTTTCGTGACGTGGGGTCAGGTCCAAGTTGTGTCACAAAGCTGTCTGGTTTCCGTGAACTGAAAATAACAAACTTACCATAAGTTATTGATGTAATGGCATTTCTAAGTTTACCTATCGTCAATCTTTCCATCTGGCAGATATTGTTTCTTGGTTAATGCCCGGGACGCAAACAAGAAGGCGTCCCGAGTTTTGTATGGTGAGTCGTTTAGGTGGGGTGTGCTGCTGCGCGCATGCGGGCAAGGTGATCGTCCCAACCTTTATCCAAAGCTAATATGAGATCAAATGCCGCGACACCGTCCGGCAGGCCCTCATGCACCAGCGCAAGATGTGTTCCACCGGGAACCTCCCGTAAAGTCCATGTCACCGTGCTAACAGCGTCACCCATGGGGGCGATATTGAAGGTGTAGGACAGGTGCTCGTGCGGGTCGGCAGCTATGACATTGCCCCACATCAGTTTGTCACCACTTTCTGTGCCAAACATTTCGTACGGTTCACGCGCTGCAAGCGTCTTGGCTGGCTTATGAAACCAAATCGCCAATTTATCGGGGTCGGTCAGATAGGACCAAACCTCTATTTTGTCGGCTTTGAGATAGATTGATTTGCGAATGGTCATGCGGTGTCCTTTTCAATAGCAGTTTTGAGGGTGTTAAGATGATCATCCCAGAAGGCATCAAAGAAGGTCAGCCAATCTCGGATAGGTCCCATGCCAGCCGGGTTGAAGGTGTTAATACGTTCGCGACCCTGCGCACGGACTGTGATGAGGCCGCCATCCGACAGCACAGTCAGGTGCTTTTTGACGGCGGCACGGGTCATATCAAAGTTTTCCGCAACCTCGGCGATGGTCATATCTTGACCGCGCAACATCATGAGGATGTCGCGCCGCGTTGGATCTGCGAGGGCGCGGAAGGTTGGTTGTGGCTCCATTCTGATCTCCAATTACGATACCTTTTGGTTTCACATTTATATAAAACCAAAAGGTATCGCGTCAAGAGATTATCTTCTTGTGTTTTGTTCACGTATTGTTCATGCTTCTGTGCATGCCAGATGATGTTTTCACAACACGCCTGACGCCCGGCCAGCTTTTGGCGCGCGGCGTATCACGTGCGCTGCGCAGCCATGATTTTGTAAGCGTTGAAGAACTTGTGCCGACATCTGGCTTACGTGTGGATGTGATGGCTTTGGGCCCGAAAGGTGAAGTGTGGATTGTCGAATGCAAGTCCAGCCGCGCCGATTTTCAGTCCGATCACAAATGGCAGGGCTATCTGGAATGGTGCGACCGGTTCTTTTGGGCCGTGGACAGCGATTTCCCGACAGAGTTGCTGCCGGACGACACCGGATTGATCATCGCGGATGGGTATGACGCCGAGATCATCCGCATGGGACCAGAGGCAAAATTAGCAGGCGCGCGGCGCAAGGTGATGGTGCAAAAATTCGCGCGTCATGCAGCGGTGAGGGCGCAAGCGGCGCGTGATCCGGGAAGTGTTGTGGAACGGTCATTCTGATGTGTGGAATGGCGGCTACGCGCAGATTGTGTTGAAAAACTCGGTTTGAGAAGCGCGATGATGTGAGTGTTTATTGTGGCTGGCGTCGATCTTATGTCATCGCGGGGCGCATTGGGCGCAGTTTGGCGAGTTTGCGGAGGTTTTGGGCGGTTGCGGCGAGGAGGAATTCGTCTTTCGCACCGTTTGGTCCGCGCAGACGCAGGCGGTCGAGCCGCATGATCTTCTTGAGATGGGCGAAGAGCATTTCGACCTTCTTTCGTCGTCTGCTGGCTTCGGCATATGCGTCTGTCTTGGCGATCTCGCGTGCCTTGTCACGCGCCGCCTCATGGACATGCCGTGAGACAATGCGGGCATCTTTGTTGGGCGTGCAGCGTTCTTTGAGGGCGCAGGTGGAGCAGTGTGTCTTGCTGGCGTAGTACCGTTTGATGCCATCCTTACTAACGCCGGTGCGCGGGGTGCGCATCTTACGCCAGTACTTCTTGAGGGGTTTGCCACCAGGGCAGGTGTATTCGTCTGTGGCTGGATCGTAGCGGAACTCGAGATTAGTGAATGTCCCGTCTTTGCGATCTGATTTGTCGATCACTGGAACGTGCGGTTCAATGTCTTGATCGACCAGCCAACCCAGCATGTTGCCTGAACCATAGGCGGTGTCCGCTGCCAGCCGGTCTGGAAAAAGATCGAACCTGTCTCGCGTGCGGGTCAGCATTGTTTGGGTTGCCCCAACCTCAGCCGGACGGATGGCGCGGGTCGCCTCGACATCCAGAATGATCGCATGGTCAGTATCGATCAGATAATTGGTCGAATAGGCAAAGAATGCTGGTCCTTTCAACGCACCTGTCCACTGGCTGGCGGGATCAGAGAAGGATGTGAACTTTGGTGTCGTATCGCTTGCGGCACCAAATGCGGCGTCATCCAATGTCTCAAGATATTCCCGCACGGCTCGCGGAACGACCGCCGGGTCGATCTGCGCGGCCTCCCATTCCGCCTTTGACGCTGAGTATTGCTTGTTGGCATCGGCCTGGATGATGCTGGCATCTATCGCAAAGGTCTCGCCGCCAACCAAACCCTCAGCCATGCAGCGCTCCACGACCGTCTCAAATAGATGGCGGAACAGATCGCAGTCACGGAACCGTCCATGCCGGTTCTTGGAGAAGGTTGAATGATCGGGGATCGAATCTGACAGATCGAGTTTGCAGAACCAGCGATATGCGAGGTTCAGATGCACCTCTTCGCAGAGCCGACGCTCGGACCGGATGCCAAAGCAGTATCCAACCAGCAGCATGCGGATCATCAATTCCGGATCAATCGATGGGCGGCCTGTGTGGCTGTAGAAATCCGTCAGATGGGCGCGAATGCTGCTGAGGTCAACGAACCGATCAATCGCACGCAGCAGGTGATCTTGCGGGACGTGATCTTCAAGCGAGAACTCATAGAACAAGGCCGCCTGCGCTTCCTGCTTCGGTCCCATCATCGCAATCAACCTCCAGTATGAATACCGAAATTGAATCAGCGATCAGCTCGCCAAACAAGCAGAGTTTTTCAACACAATCAGCCCAAATTGCCCAATGAGCTTCCACTCTATTTGCCAATAAGTTGGGTTTCGGTACTTCATGCGCTTCGATTTGCGCAGTTTTGTAACCTCAGTAGAGATACGGTCAAAAGAGCAAGATGGAAAATCAATTGGATGAACTTGGCTGGCAGCTCGTTTCAGCTGAACAACAACGTGACTCCTATCCCGCCACATTCGAGATTCCTGATTCTAAAATTCGGAATAACTTGTTGCCTGGAATGGGTGCTAAGTTGTTATTTGATATTGAAACTAAGGCAAACGGCGTAGTCATTGACCGAGGCGTCGACCGGATGTGGGTCATCTTGCTACCTGCGTCGAGTTCTCAATTAGGCCGCTACCAAGGCATACTCGACAGTGACCCAGGGATTGCCGAAAACCTTCAACTCAGTAAGGGTGACATCATCACATTTGACCCAGAACATATTTGCGAAATTAACCAACCACCTCGCGAGTTCTTGCTGGAAGTTCACCGATCTTACTTTGAAGGACTGGTATAACTCCAAGGTCGGCAAAGTATGCACAGCAGACCTAAGCCACGCACCTCACGCAAACGTCCCCCTACTTCTTCACAGCCCGCGCAGCCATTGCCGCCGCTTTGATCTCGTCCGCGATCTCGTCCGCTTCCTCAGGATCAAAATCCATCGGGATCTCGACGCCGTCTGCTTCGATAAAGATCCGCACCATGCCCAGATCGGTTGGCCCGATCTGCATATTCGCTTCGACGTCGCGTTCGTTGTTGATACCCATGTCGGTCCCTTTGATCTGGTCTTTGCTGTCCTACCGTGGGCTGGGCTTGATTGGCAAGGGCGGTGCAATCCTCGGGCTCAACCCACATGAAAAGACATGTTAGATTGACCTTTAGAGGACTTGCAATCGTGATCCCATCCCGCTAGATCAGCCCTGTTGCCGCCTTAGCTCAGTTGGTTAGAGCACTGGTTTGTGGAACCAGGGGTCCCCCGTTCAAGCCGGGGAGGCGGTACCATCCCTCCCATGCAGTACCGGAGACGACCATGGGTGAGACACTCATCACATTTGAAATTGGCCCCAATCCTCCGCCACGGCTTGACAAAGCGCTTGGGCGCGATGTGCCGGACGATGCATCGCTCAGCCGGTCGCGTTTGGCCAAGCTGATTGGCGATGGTGCCGTCACCGTCGATGGAGTCGTTGTCACCGATCCCCGTCACCGCATTGCCGAGGGGGCCGCGGTCGCCGTGACCGTCGCAGTTGCTGAAGAAAGCCATATCGTCGGTGAGGATATTCCGCTTGAGGTGGTGTTTGAGGACGACGACCTGATTGTCGTCAATAAACCCAGCGGTATGGTGGTACATCCCGCCCCCGGCACGCCGAGGGGGACGCTGGTCAATGCATTGATCCATCATTGCGGCGAGACGCTTTCAGGTGTGGGCGGAATGAAACGCCCCGGCATTGTGCATCGCATTGATAAGGAAACCACCGGCCTGCTGGTGGCCGCCAAATCTGACCGCGCCCACCACCATCTCGCTGATCAGTTTGCCGCACACACGGTTGAGCGGCGCTATCTGGCGGTGTGCTATGGTCTGCCCGATCAAAACGATCCCCGATTGCGCGGGATTAAGGGAACGTCCTTTGAGCCCGGCAATATCTTGAAGATCCAGACGTTCCTTGGGCGCCATCGTACGGACCGCCAACGACAGGCAGTTTCATTCGCGACGGGGCGGCACGCGGTGACGCGGTCACGGATTGTGGAAACATTGGGACGACCGCCATGCGCCGCGTTGATCGAATGTTGGTTGGAAACCGGGCGCACGCATCAGATCCGGGTCCATATGGCCCATTGCGGCCATGCGCTGATCGGTGACCCCGTGTATGGTGGGCGGCGCAAACTATCCCCGAAAGCGGTCGGCGAAGCGGGTGTTGCTGCGGTTGCCGCATTCCCGCGTCAGGCACTGCACGCGGCGACATTGGGTTTTGAACACCCGGTCTCTGGTGAATTCCTGAAGTTTGAAGCGGAAATCCCCCGTGATATGCGCGATTTACTGCGCGCGTTTGATGCTAATGGCTGAAATATTCGATCCCATGTGCGTGAGCGCACGGAAACGTTCCTCGCAAAACTAAACCGAAGAGTTCATATTGCTTTTACGGAAATCGGATAGGGCTCCTCTTGAAACCCGATGCGAGCGTTCCCATATCGATGTTAAGCCTTTAAACATAGGAGGGCATATACAGTGAGTAATTATAAGAATTTGCCAGCACCATCCCCTGAAGGTGGTCTGAACCGTTACATGCAAGAAATCCGTAAGTTCCCTATGCTGGAGCCTGAGCAAGAGTATATGCTCGCCAAGCGTTGGGTAGACCATGAGGACACAGATGCAGCGCACCAGATGGTGACATCGCACCTGCGTTTGGCTGCCAAGATCGCAATGGGTTACCGCGGCTATGGCTTGCCGCAGGCCGAGGTGATCTCAGAAGCGAACGTCGGTTTGATGCAGGCCGTCAAGCGGTTTGATCCGGAAAAGGGTTTCCGTCTGGCAACCTATGCCATGTGGTGGATTCGGGCGTCGATTCAGGAATACATCCTGCGGTCATGGTCGTTGGTGAAACTCGGCACGACCTCGGCGCAGAAAAAGCTGTTCTTTAACCTGCGCAAGGCCAAGAACCGCATCGGCGCGTTGGAAGACGGCGATTTGCGCCCTGAGAACGTGCAGCGCATTGCCAATGATCTGGGTGTGACCGAAGACGAAGTCATCTCAATGAACCGTCGCTTGTCGGGTGGTGATGCCTCGCTGAACGCCACGGTTAGCGCGGATGGCGAAGGTGCTGCGCAATGGCAGGATTGGCTTGAGGATGAAAGTGCCAATACGGCGGCTGATTATGAGGCAAGCGATGAGCTGGATGCCCGTCGTGAGCTGATGGCGGAAGCGATGGAAGTCCTGAACGATCGTGAAAAGGATATCTTGGTCCAGCGTCGTTTGGCAGAGGAAACCATCACGCTGGAAGATCTGAGTGGTCAGTATGATGTCAGTCGTGAGCGGATTCTGCCAGATTGAGGTCCGTGCCTTTGAAAAGCTGCAGGCCAAGATGCACGAGCTGGCCCGTCAGCGTGGTATGCTGGCTGACGCCTGAGACAAGACAAATGGATGAAATAAATATCCCCGCCGGTTGCCGCCGGCGGGGATACTTTATTGTGGTAGAAGCCTTGGCCTTGTTCCATCTTTAGGATGTTGGCGCTAACATCCTCTAGACGAAGGGACATATTATGACACCAGTACGCTGGGGAATTTTGGGGGCATCTAATTTTGCCCAAAATCACATGGGGCCGGCCATTCATGCGGCCAAAGGCGCAGAGTTGGTGGGTTTGGCGACATCCAGTGCCAAGAAAGCCGAGGGCTTTCAGGCTTTTGTACCCAATTTGGAGATATACGGCGACTATGACGCGCTGCTGGCTGATCCGCAAATGGATGCGATCTACATTCCTTTGCCCAATCACCTTCACGTGGCGTGGAGCAAAAAAGCGCTCGCGGCCGGAAAGCACGTTCTGTGTGAGAAACCTATTGCGCTGACCGAAGATGATTTTGACGGGTTAATTTCAGCCCGCGATGCTTCGGGTCTTCTGGCGGCAGAGGCTTATATGATTGTGCACCACCCACAGTTCCAACGCGCCCGCGAACTGGTGCAAGGCGGTGCCATCGGTGCGCTCAAACATGTGGAGGCATCATTCAGTTTCTACAATGATGACGCGGCAAACATTCGCAACAGACCAGAAGCCGGTGGCGGTGGCTTGCGGGACATTGGGGTGTACACGATGGGGGCTGCGCGTTTTGTCAGCGGTCAGGAACCCGATACCGTTCCCTACGCAAACCTGCGCTATGAAAACGGCGTTGATGTCTTTGCGCAGTTTACCGCGAATTTCCCCGGTTTTACCTTTCAAAGCATGGTGTCGATGCGTCTGTTCAATCGCCAGGGTATCCTGTTTCACGGCGACAAAGGTGTGTTGACACTACACTGCCCGTTTAACGCCAACGTGTTTGATGTGGCCGAACTCACGCTTGAAAATGATGGCCTGACCCGGACATCCGAGCGCTGGCCGGCGGTTAATCACTATGTCTGCCAAGTGGAAAACTTTTGCAATTCGGTGCAGACTGGTGCTGAATACCCATGCCCGCTTGAATTTTCGCGTGGCACACAGCACATGATGGACATGGTTTTTGCGGCGGGTGGACATTCGCAGTAGGAGTGACAGATGGCAAAAGATCAAGAGACGGCTGAAACGGACGTCGCGGACGACCTTGATAGTATCTGGGTGCGCCTGCTGCACATGATTATTATCTCATTCATGATGAGCATCACGAGCACGCTTTTGGGCCTGCTGACCGTTGCACAGTTCCTGATCATGCTATTCAGCAAGCGCGAACCGAACGAGCAATTGGCAGAGTTGGGCACGACCATGGGTGTCTGGATGGCCAAAGCTGCGCGGTATCAGACCGCTGCCAGTGAGGTGAAGCCTTGGCCTTGGACAGAGTTGGACTGAGAAAAGTTAATACGTCCCGGGGCTAGCCCGGGACGCGCTTTAGTCTTCCATCGCCTCCAACTCGTCAATGAAACCTTCGATCATTGCGAGCCCCTTGTCCCAGAATTGTGGGTCGGACGCATCAAGGCCGAATGGGGCCAACAGTTCCTTGTGGTGCTTGGACCCACCTGCGCGCAGCATATCAAAATATTTCTCGCGGAAGTCAGTGTCGCCTTCGGCATAGACTGCATAAAGCGCATTCACGAGCCCATCACCAAACGCATAGGCGTAGACGTAGAAGGGGGAGTGGACGAAATGCGGGATATAGGCCCAGAAGGTTTCATACCCTTCGGCGAAATCAAACACGGGGCCTAGGCTTTCGGCCTGCACGGACATCCACAGCGCATTGATGTCATCAGGGGTCAGTTCGCCGTCGGCGCGGGCGGCATGTAATTTGCATTCAAAGTCGTAGAACGCGATCTGGCGCACAACCGTGTTGATCATATCCTCGACCTTGCCGGCTAGCAGGATCTTGCGCTCTTCTTTGGTTTGCGCGCCGTCCAACATCTTTTGGAAGGTCAGCATTTCGCCAAAGACCGATGCAGTTTCAGCCAGCGTCAGCGGGGTTGAGGACAGCAATTCGCCTTGTTCTGCGGCCAAGACCTGATGCACGCCGTGGCCCAATTCATGCGCTAAGGTCATCACGTCGCGGGGTTTGCCAAGATAGTTCACCATCACGTAAGGGTGCACCGGGGTCACGGTCGGGTGCGCAAATGCGCCTGGGGCTTTGCCCGGTTTGACCGCCGCATCGATCCAGCCGTCGGTAAAGAAGGGTTTGGCGATCTCGGCCATTTTCGGGTCGAATTCAGCGTAGGCAGACATGACCGTCTCTGTTGCCTCGTCCCAATCGACGATCCTGTCGCTTTCCATCGGCAGTGGCGCGTTGCGGTCCCACGTTTGCATCCGCTCCAGCCCCATCCATTTGGCTTTCAGCGCATAATAGCGGTGCGACAGGCGCGGGTAGGCGGCAACGACGGCGTTGCGCAGCGCCTCGACCACTTCGGCCTCCACATGGTTGGACAAGTGCCGCCCGGTTTGCGGGGTTGGCATGTTGCGCCAGCGATCTTCGATCTCTTTTTCCTTGGCCAGCGTGTTGTGCACGCGGCTGAAGATTTTGATGTTGTCTTGGAAAACGGCAGCCAAGGCATGTGTGGCAGCTTCGCGTTTGCTGCGGTCATGCTCGGTCAGCAGGTTCAGCGTCGCTTCGAGGTTAAGCGTTTCACCATCAACGGTGAATTCCAACCCGGCCATCGTTTCGTCAAACAGCTTGTTCCATGCGGAGGCACCAACAACAGAGGCGTCATGCAGGAATTTTTCCAACTCATCCGACAATTGATGGGGCTTCATTGCGCGCATCCGATCAAATACCGGCTTATAACGGGCGAGGTCTGCGTTTGCGGCCAAAAGCCCGGCAAGGTGATCGTCATCAAGCCGGTTGAATTCGAGCCCATAGAACACCAGTGGCGTCGTATATGTCGTGATTTTATCCTGACAATCGGCCATGAATTTGGCGCGCTCGCTATCGGTGGTCGCTTGATAATAGCGCAGACCTGCAAAGGACATGATGCGCCCGGCGATGACATCGATCTGCTCATAGCGCTGCACCGCTTCCAACAGTCCCGCAGCATCCAGATCGGCCAGCTTGCCCTCGTAAGAGGCCGCGAAATCAGCGCATTCCTTTTCCAGCCATGCCATATCACGTTCCAGCTCTGGGCTGTCAGTGGCAGGATAAAGGTCGGTCAGGTCCCACTCAGGCAGATTGCCAAGGTCCTTTCCGCCGCTGGTGTTTGCATCGAAAACGGGCTGAGGGAAGTTCATGGAGCGTGACCTTTCATATGGCGTTGAAAGATACATAGGTCGGCATCGTGGGGGTGAAAACCCTGTTATGGGTGGAATGTCGGATAAGTCTGGTTTTCGGGGAGTGATGGGGTTTAGTGGTGGTGAATGTGGTGAATGACCGATTAGAGTCCGAAGTGCATGATTGTGCAGTCTCAGAAACCCACCTAAAATTTACGCATGAATCGTGGTATCCGAACACGCGCTGCATCCGCCGATGATGCTGAGGCGTTGCTAACGCTCTATGACTTTCTGTCATCCGACAATGAAAGATGCCCGCTCGAACTAGCGAAAACAAATATCTCCAAGATTTGCCAGATTGATGGCAGTGCTGTGCTATTGGGCGAGATTGACGGCGAAGCTTTGACGACATGCACCCTGATAGTAGTTCCAAATTTATCAAGAGGTGGAAGGCCTTATGCGGTAGTTGAAAACGTGGTCACGCATCCTAGCCACCGAGGAAAAGGGCTTGGCAAGGCGATACTCGATGCGGCGTGCGAACGCGCGTGGAGCCATGAATGTTACAAAGTCATGCTGAGTACGGGATCGACACGGCCCGCCACCTTGTCGTTCTACGAAAGTGCAGGTTTCGAACAATCGAGAACTGGTTTTCAAAAGCGACGCCTGCCGAAGCGCCGAGAGTAAGCTAGCTGAGCCGAACGGCAATTTAGTCCCGCACAGCAGACCCTTTATGCCTCCAAATCACCCAAACGTCGCCAACATCTCTTTCAAATCATCCAACGTATTCGCCTCATCCACCGGTTTGTCGCGCCGCCAGCGCAGCATGCGGGGGAACCGTAAGGCGACGCCGGATTTGTGGCGGGGGCTGGCTTGGATGCCTTCGAATGCGATTTCGAACACATGTTCGGGGGGCACTTGGCGCACGGGGCCGAACCGTTGCAGGGTGTTTTTGCGCACCCAAGCGGTGATCTCGCGGAATTCCTTGTCGGTCAGGCCAGAGTAGGCCTTGGTAAAAGGCACCAGATCATTGCCGTTGCGCACGGCAAATGTGTAGTCGGTGAACAGGTTTGCCCGTCGTCCGTGACCTGCTTGGGCATAGATCATCACCGCATCAATGGTCAGCGGATCGATCTTCCATTTCCACCAATCCCCACGTTTGCGCCCTGACAGGTAGGGGCTATCGCGGCGCTTGAGCATGAGCCCTTCTGCGTTCAATGCGCGTGACTGGTCGCGTGCCGCGCTGAGGTCATCCCACGTTTTGAAAGGAACTGAGGCTGAGAGGCGCAGGGGCGCTGACGGCGGCACCTCGGCTGCTAGTTTTTCAAGCTTATCGCGTCGGTCGGACAAGGGCGTGTCGCGGATATCCTGCCCGCCGTGTTCCAGCAGATCGTAAGCCATGATGATGACGGGTGCTTCGGCCAGCAGCTTTTTGGGGACGGTCTTGCGCCCAATTCGCTTTTGCAATGCGTTGAAAGAGAGGGGTGTTTCGTCCTGAAACGCCAGTATTTCCCCATCAATGACTGTTCCGTCGGGCAGGTAGTCGCGGAGCTGTGCCAACTCAGGAAAGCGATCTGTCATCAGGTCTTCGCCGCGTGACCACAGGTGATGTTCGCCACCGCGCAGGATCAATTGCCCCCGGATCCCGTCCCATTTGCGTTCGGCGTTCCAATCGGTGGGTGGGCCGAGGTCATCGAAGCTGTCGAGTTGGTAAGCGAGGTAAAACGGGTAAGGACGCGACAGGTCTGCGGTCGGATCATCGGCCTCTATCAATGTTTCCCATGTGGTCGTATCGGGCGTCCAATTGCCCATCAGCTTATGGGTCAGCGCCGGTTCGTCCTGCCCTGTCGCCTTGGCCAATGCGCGGGTGATCAGCTTGGCGCTGACGCCAATCCGAAAACCGCCGGTCAGCAGCTTGGTAAAAAGAAAGCGTTCGGTGTTGGGCAGGCTGTTCCATGCGTCCAAGATACCAGCCTTGCGCGCGTCCTCTTCCAGCGTAGAGAGGGTTTTGATGTATCCGATCCAATGGGTCAGCGTTTGGTCTTTACTGTCGGTGGCAGGGGGCAACACCAGTGCAATCGTCTCGGCCAGATCGCCAACGATGCTGTAGCTTTCCTCAAACAGCCAGTCAGGCAGGCCGGCGACTTCTGCCGCCCATGCGCGCAGGCGGGTTGCGGTGATCGTCCGTTTGGGACGGCGTCCGGTGAAGAGCGCGATGGTCCAAAGCCGATCTTCGGGTGTGGCCGTCTGGAAATAATCGGCGAGGGCGGCGGTTTTGACCGTCGTTTTGGTGCTTTCGTCGATGCGGGTGAAAAGGGTGGCAAAATACTTCATGCTTCGGCCTCTTCTGCTTGGTCAAAGCCTTCGCCTTGGTAGTCGGTGCTGACGATATGGGCGTCATACCCTTGGCTGGCCAACCATTTCTGGAACGCCGAGGTGTAGCCATGCGTGGCGAAGATTTTGGTGGCACCTGTTGCTTTGATGGCGCTGTTCAACCCGTCCCAATCGGCGTGGTCTGACACGATGAAACCCCGGTCCGCCGCGCGTCTGCGTCGCACGCCACGTAACGCCATCCATCCGCTCGCAAAGGCGGTTGATGCGGTGCCAAACCGCCGGGCCCAAGTGGTGCCAAGGGCGCTGGGCGTTGCCAGCACAAGTGCGCCGGGGTGGGTCTTATGGCTGATGTCTGGCGTGACCAGCGTGGTGTCGGGCAGCGCAAACCCTTGGCCACGCAGCACGGCGTTGGTGTTCTCAATCGCGCCATGGGTCAGGATCGGGCCGATATCGGGGTTGACGGTTGTCAGTAATCGCTGCGCCTTACCCAATGCATAGGCCCCAAGGATCGAGGTGCGCCCCGCAGCGGCATTAGCGGCCCACCAGTCGTTGATTTGCTGGGTCAGAATATCCTCTGGTGTCCATTTGAAAATGGGCAGGCCAAAGGTGCATTCGGTGATGAAAGCGTGGCATGGGACAGGCTCAAATGGTTCGGACAGCCCATCGGCCACCGTTTTGTAATCGCCTGAGACGACCCAAACCTCGCCTTTGACCTCAACCCGAATTTGGGCAGAGCCGGGAACATGACCTGCGGGGTGAAACGACACGGTGGCACCGCCGATTTGGCGCGTTTCATTGTAACGAATGGTGTCCAATGTGATCTGGCCCAGCCGATGCCGCATGACGGGCGCTGTGCCCGTTGTGGCAAGATAGTACTGCATGCCGGGCCGCGCATGGTCGCTGTGCCCATGGGTGATGAGCGCACGATCAACGGGTTTCCACGGATCAATGTAGAAATCGCCAGCGGGGCAATAGATGCCCCGGTCAGTGAAGGTGAGTACGTCGGCCATGCGTTGGAATATAGAGCGCGCTGATCTGGGGCCAATGGGGGGTGGGTTTCACCCACCCTACGTGCGATACCGAAGATCAATGTAAAGGAGCGCGCCCGTGACCCTTGATCCGACGCTGATTGCAAAAACATATGAGGCGATTATGCCTGCGACGATGCGCACGCCAACGGTGCATGCCGCGCGCCTGTCGCTGCATCTGGGCATTGATCTTTACCTCAAGCTGGAAAATTTGCAGCACACGAACGCGTTCAAAGCGCGCGGTGCTTTGGCGAAGTTGCTGACGCTGACGGACGCAGAGCGGACGGCGGGTGTGATCGCATGCAGTGCGGGCAATCACGCGCAAGGGGTGGCGTATCATGCCAACCGCCTTGGCATTCCGGCGGTTATCGTGATGCCCGAAGGGACGCCATTCAACAAAATCAAACGGACCAAGGATTTCGGTGCAGAGGTCGTACTGCATGGTCGCGGCTTTGATGAAAGCGTGCAGTTCACACTGGATATGGCGGCGGACAAGGGGATGACCTTCGTGCACCCATTTGATGATCCGGTGGTTGCTGCGGGGCAGGGCACTGTCGCGCTGGAAATGCTGGAACAAGAGCCTGATCTGGATTGCATCGTCGTGCCCATCGGTGGCGGCGGCTTGATCGCGGGCATGGCTGTGGCGGCGAAATCGGTGAAACCGGACGTGCAGGTGATCGGCGCGCAGGCGGCCAATTTCGATGCGGTCAAAGCCGAATTTGACAATGTGTCAACAAACTTTGGCGGGTCCACTTTGGCCGAAGGGATCGCGGTCAAGGCACCTGCGGCGGCGAATTTGCAAGTCATCGCCAGCCACGTTGACCGCGTCGAAACCGCGACTGAGGCCGAGATTGAAGCGGCTGTTTTTGATTTGCTCTCGCATGAAAAGATTGTGGCAGAAGGTGCCGCCGGGGCGGGTCTGGCTGTGATCGAAAAACATGCAAAGGACTTTCAAGGCAAGAAAGTTGGGCTTGTTGTTTGCGGCGGTAATATCGACTCGCGCTTGTTGTCGACATTGATCTTGCGTGGGTTGGTCCGTGATGGTCGCATCACCCGCCTGACCTTTGAGATTGATGACACCCCCGGTCAGCTGTCGGACATTTCGCGTATTATTGGCGAGGCCGGGGCCAATGTGATCGAGGTGATCCACCAGCGCATGATGCAAAGTGTGTCGCTGAAACAGGCGGAACTCGAGATTGTGATCGAAGCGCGCGATCAGCAGCACGTGGAAGAAACCGTGCATGCCCTGCAAACTGCCGGGTTCAAAGTGCGCGCGGGCAGTGATCTGGCCTAAGCGGCCTGCGCCAGCCGAGCGTCAAAGAACGCGACCGTTTCATCGAAAATCATGTTGCGCATGGTGGGCGTGTCCATCAGCATCTCGTGCCGCCCGCCCTCAATGACCCGCAAAACGCCGTTCGGCCATTTGCCCATGCGGCTGCGAATACGCAAGTGATCAACGATCGCCTCTTCTGTACCAAGATAAGTCAGGCATGGCAGTTTAGGAGAGGGAAGGGTGCTGAGGTGATGCATTTCGCGCAACGACCTGTTGAGCCAACGCAGTGAGGGACCACCAAGGCCAAGGTCAGGATGCGCCCGCAGTTGTTCGCCAAACATCGCCCAATTCTCGGGGTCACCGGTCAGTGTGTTCTCTTCGAAACTTGCGCGCAGGGCATAGCCTTCTTCGACCTGACCAGGCGCGATGGACTGATCAAAACCCAGTGGCGTGCTAACTGCAGACAGCCCCCACGCAACGGGGCGCAGCGGTGCGGCCATTTGGACGCCCCACATCGGTGCCGAGAACACGGCGGCCTCTACATCCAGACCTTCGATCAAGGAGCGCAGCCCAATGCAGCCACCCATTGAATGACCCAAAAGGAAATATGGGCGCGGTAGGCCAATCTCTTCGGCGTAGGCAAGCGTGGCAGCCACATCCATCTGGTAATCTGGAAATTCGCCAATATGACCGACAGCACGATTGGGTGTCATCCGGTCGGCGATGCCTTGTCCGCGCCAGTCGATAGCAAGGCATGCATAGCCGCGATCCTGAAAACTTTGCGCCGCACGGCCATATTTTTCGACAAATTCCGTACGCCCCGGAAAAATCAGTATCGTGCCTTTGGCATTGTCGAGGTTCCAATGGCCTACGCGAATGCGCAGCCCATCAGATGTTGTCAGCCAATGTGCAGCCCCCCGGCGGGTCCGCCTGCGATATCGTCAAAAAGGGGAGCCGCGTCCATAATCAGGCCAGAACGCCGGACAGTTTCATGGCCTGACCCATATCGCCATCAACCGCCAGTTTGCCGGTCATAAAAGCGGTTGTCGGGTTCATTTCACCGTCAAGGATGGCTTTGAACACATCTGTGCTGGCGCTCAGGGTGACGTCTGCGTCATCGTCGCTGGCACGCGCGCCATCTGCGTCGATAATGATGCTGCCTTCGCCTTCGATGGCGAATTTGGCAGTGCCGTCGAAACCTGCCCCATCCATTTTGGCGTTGAGTTGGGCTACGGCTTCGTTGATGACATCACTCATTTTTTAGTCCTCTATTCGTTGATGTGACTGCACGCCCTCTGGTGTTGGCTGCACAGTGCGCTACATTGCATGTTATGGGTATGCTAAGACATCGCTTCAAATGTATCGTTACGGCACTTTTGCTGGCAGTAGGGTTTTCCCTACCTGTACAAGCACAGGAAACGACGATTGACGATCTTTATCAAGAGCTCGCTGAGGCGGATGAGCAGACATATGCGCGCATCGAACGGCGAATTATTGCACAATGGGAAAAGAGCGGGTCAGCGGCAATGGATTTGCTGTTGCGGCGGGGCAAGGATGCGCTGGATGATGGGGCACCCGATGTGGCGGCAGAGCATTTTACCGCATTGATCGACCATGATCCCGCATTCGCCGAAGGGTATTACGGGCGTGCGTCTTCTTACTATTTACTGGGTCTGACCGGACCTGCGTTGGATGATATTCGCCAAGCGCTGACCCTCAACCCACGCCATTTTGAGGCGATGCGCGGTTTGGCGATCATCATGGAAGAGTTGCAGCGCCCTAAAGATGCACTTGAGATTTATGAGATGGTTCTGACGATGAACCCCAATTCGGTTGAGGTTCTGACAGCGGTTGAGCGTTTGAAATTGCAGCTAGAGGGTCAGTCGCTCTAAGCGGCGGCGCTCCGAAAGTTCGGGGAAGATATGACAGGTTCCCGGATCACGGCCGTGCTTGGCCCGACCAATACCGGCAAGACACATTACGCGATCGAACGGATGTTATCCTATCGCACCGGTGTGATTGGGCTGCCGCTGCGCCTTTTGGCGCGCGAAGTATACGACCGCATTGTTGTGCTGCGCGGTCCCGGTGTCGTTGCTTTGGTCACAGGCGAAGAGCGGATTGTCCCGCCGCGCGCGGCTTATTGGGTGTGTACGGTTGAGGCCATGCCAGAAGGGATGGGATGCGATTTTCTGGCCGTCGATGAAATCCAGCTTTGCAATGATCCCGAGCGGGGACATGTTTTTACGGATCGTCTGATGCATGCACGTGGCTTGCACGAAACGCTGTTTCTGGGCGCGGAAACGATGCGCGATGCGATTGCTGCGATGGTGCCAGATGTAAATTTCATGCGCCGCGAGCGGATGTCGCAGCTGACCTACTCAGGTTCGAAAAAGATAAGCCGTATGCCAGCAAGGTCCGCAATTGTCGGGTTTTCGGTTGAAAATGTCTATGCGATTGCAGAGTTGTTGCGCCGCACCAAAGGCGGTGCTGCGGTGGTGATGGGGGCACTCTCGCCGCGCACGCGCAATGCGCAGGTCGAGATGTACCAGAACGGCGATGTGGATTATCTGGTCGCGACCGATGCGATTGGGATGGGCCTGAACCTTGATATCAATCACGTGGCCTTTTCGTCACTGACCAAGTTTGATGGGCGGCGGATGCGCCATTTGCAACCGGATGAATTGGCCCAGATTGCAGGGCGCGCCGGGCGGCATGTCGATAACGGCACCTTTGGTGTCACTGGTGAAGCACCACCATTGGATGAAGGCGTGGCGCAGGCGATTTGTGATCACCGCTTTCAGCCGGTCAAGAAACTGCAGTGGCGTAATAGCCGTCTGCAATTTGGATCTGTCAAACGCCTGATCGCGACGCTGGAAGAACGCACAGATGACTTTTGGCTGACACGCGTGCGCGAAAGCGATGACCTTGCCGCCCTCAAGGCGCTGGCGATGGATGACGAGGTCGCGGCGCGGGCGACCGACGGTCCATCAATAAAATTGCTTTGGGATGTCTGCCGCGTCCCTGATTTTCGTGGTATCAGTAGCGGTGAACATGCGGGCCTTCTGACCCATATATACAACGATCTGCACCAGCTTGGGCATGTGTCCGCCAATTGGTTCGGATTGCAGGTGCGGCGGATTGACCGCACTGACGGGGACATTGATACGCTATCCAAACGGCTCGCTTATATCCGCACATGGACCTATGTGGCACAACGGAAAGGGTGGCTGGTTGACGAATCTCGTTGGCGTGATGAGACGCGCGCTGTAGAAGACCGATTATCAGATGCGCTGCATGGTGCATTGACGCAAAGATTTGTGGACCGGCGGACCAGCATTTTGCTTCGCCGGCTCAAACAGAAGGAGAGCCTTTTGGCTGACGTAAATGAAAAAGGTGAAGTGACCGTCGAAGGTGAATTCGTCGGACGGCTAGAAGGCTTCCGCTTCCGGATGGACAAGGCGGGTAGCCCGGATGAGGCCAAGACGCTGCGCCAGGCTTCTGTGCAGGCGTTGGTGCCGCAATTTCACCTACTTGCAGATCGCTTCTACAACGCCCCAGATCCCGAGATTGATTTTACGGAACAGGGTGGATTGATGTGGGGCGATCAGGCCGTTGGCAAGTTGGTCAAAAGTGATGACCCCTTGAAACCCGCGGTTGAGGCTTTTGTTGACGAGGAAGCCGGTCCGGACGTCGCGGCCAAAGTCCAGCGCCGGTTGCAGCACTTTATCGATCGCAAGATCGCGGCCGGGTTCGAGCCGCTTTTGGCGCTTAAGAATGATGAGGCGCTCACCGGTTCTGCCAAAGGTTTTGCCTACCGCATGGCCGAAGGTTTCGGAATTATTCCGCGTGGCGAAGTCGCAGACGAAGTCAAGGCGCTCGATCAGGATGCGCGCGGCGCATTGCGTAAACACGGCATGCGTTTTGGCCAGTTTACGATCTTCATGCCTTTACTATTGAAGCCAGCGCCAACGCGCTTGCGTCTGGTTTTGTGGTCTTTGGCGAAAGATTTGGGTGAGTTTCCAGAAAGTCCACCACCCGGTTTGGTAACAGTACCGACGTCAAAGGGGATGACACCGGGCTACTATGCAATGGCCGGCTATCGTGCGGCAGGCGAACGGGCGATCCGCATCGATATGCTTGAGCGTCTTGCGGACATGCTCCGCGACAAGGACAGCCGTGGCGGGTTTGAGGCGAACCCTGACATGCTGTCGATTACGGGCATGACACTGGATCAGTTCGCTGATTTGATGGCAGGGCTCGGCTACAAGGCTGAAAAGGGCGAGCGTGAGAAGGTGAAAGCTGTGGCTGTTGAGGCTGTGGCTGAGATCGCCGAGGCGACGCCAACCGAGGTTCCCGCTGATGCGCCTGACGAAGTTGTGGTCCCGACCGATGAAGCCCCAGCGGAAGTGACGCTCGAAGCGCCAGATATTGGCCCTGAGATGGAGGTGTTTTATACCTTTACTTGGGGTGGTCGTGCTGGACGTCCTGCCCGCCCACAAGGCGATGCGCGTCCGCGTGGTAAGGGCAAGCCGAAGGGCAAAGGTAAATCGCAAGGTGGTGGCAACAAGCCGCAGACCTTCCAAGCCAAGCCCAAGCGCGAAAAGCAAATTGACCCCGACAATCCATTTGCAGCCGCCTTGGCGGGCTTCAAAAAGGATTGACCGACCCGCGCCCGACAATTCGATTGGATAAATGGCTGTGGCAGGCGCGGTTCTTCAAGTCGCGCAGTATTGCCGCTGGTGTCGTGACGGGTGGCAAAGTGCGTGTCGATAGTCAACCGGTCAGTAAACCCGCGCGTGCCGTTGGGCCGGGGGATGTGCTGACTTTTGTGCAGGCAAATGATACGCGTGTCGTGAAAATCGTTGCCTGTGGGGAACGGCGCGGCCCCGCACCCGAGGCGCAAACGCTCTATGAAGACTTAACGCCGGCATCCAAGGAGCGCCCCGCAGAGGCGCGGGGAAAGAACCCACGCTATGAAAAGGGTGGACGTCCGACCAAGAAAGATCGGCGCGATATGGGCATTGATTGAAAGTTGACGGACCGATCATCCGTCCCGATGATGGCGACTTGCGCGCAGCCCCCGGGTCACCCTAGCAGGGTAGTCGTGCCGTGGCATAGGTCAACTCCCATTCAAGTTGCACGCCGCCGTTCTCGCGATGGATAACCAGTGTGTCGTGCAAGGCGGCTTCGATGTCTGCGCGTGTTGCCTTGGTAAGCCGAAACAGATCACGGCAGAAATCAACGAGTTCATCCCAAGTCTCAAACGACCAGGGGAAAACCTCGTGTTTTTCTTCTATTTTGCAGAACCCGGCCTCTTCTAGCAGCGCGGTAAAATCCCCCTCGACCACAAACATACCGTTGTGGCCGATATCGGTGAACCGATCTACGGCGCCGTTTAACCAGTGCGCCGGACGCGTGCCAGTCAGCACATCGGCGACAGCAATCAATCCGCCTGGTTTCAACACGCGCGCGGCCTCTTGAAAGAAGCGCCCCTTAAATTGGACGTGGTGAAGGCCCGCGAGGTTACTGACTCGATCAATCGAGGCCGTCGGCAGCGGAAAATCGTCCATATCACAGACCAGCGGAACAAATGGTTTTGGAATGGTTGTAATGAAATGTTCGGCGGCGTCACTACAAATAATCGTCCCGTTTTCAAGAACTGATTTTGGGAACCCTTCGACAAGATACCCACCACCGGACCCAGTATCCAGCACTCTATGATCGGCTTGGAGGTCGAGACGCTGTATCAGCAGCTGTCGCTCAATCTCGCGCGCCTGTGGGCATCGTTTGTTGGCTGCGTTGAACGGAGCGATACGCTCGGGACCATAATCTTTGATGCGCGTATTGTAGCTGTCTGATTGTTTTTCCATATCTTGGATTATTGTTTCTTCAATATGTATTACCTGTGAAAAAGCATGATGGCTTTCCGCTTCACATGCCCGATCGGACAGTGCGATTAGCCGTCATAGAGTAAATCAAACAACTTGCCGATCTTAGTCTGTTTGGTTTGTGCTGCTTTGGCCTTTTCGATTTGGACGCACCAGCTGCGCCTCTTGCCAACGGGCATATCGTCCCACAGTTCCCGTGCATCGGGTGCATCCGCGAACGCCTCTTGCAGAACCGCCGGGATCTTTACGGCATCCTGATCAGCAATCTTGAAATGGATGACCACCGTATCGCCAAGTTTGGCGCCGATCGCTTTACGCAGGCGCTTGGACACCATCATATAGTGACCGCCATAGATTGGCACGAAGGCGCCTTCGTGGGCAAAACCGTTGATCTCCGCCTCGACCCGCAGTTTCGGGTATCTGTCGAATGGCGGGTCTTCTGTCAGCGTTGGATCCAGAACGATCGCAGGCGACATCAGGCGTCGCCCATTGAGTGTCTGGGTCAGTATCGTCTCAAAGATGTAGGGGAAGAAATCAATCATACGGATACAATGCTCCGTGCGTTGTATTGCGGGATGCGCGGTCCAGCCCTGACAGGACCGCGCAGGTTTTAAAGTTTAGGTATAGAGTCGTGGTGCGCCGAGGCTGTCGTGAATGGCGTTCGACGTTTCGGGCTTGATCCCCAAGGCGCTGCCAAGTTCGTGCAGATATTGTGCCTCTGCCTGATTGTCGGGGGTGATGGAGTTTACCGACATTGTATAGACTTGGGTTTCAAGTCCTTTGGGCGTGTCAGCGGCCAATTGCGCGGCATCAACAGGGGATGACAGGATATCTTGCAAGATTTCCATCGTGCCGGGGTCGCTATCACTCAGCGCGCCGGTCAGTTTTGCTTTCTCGCCCGCATCCAGATCGCCATCAGCCCGCGCCGCTTGGGTCATTGCCCGCAACATCAGCTTTGCAACCTCTTCTTCGTCCGGTTCATCGGCAGGGTTATCCTGATTGAGCATGGCCTCCAGGCCGCCGCCGGCTTCACCACCGCGCGCGCCAGCCAAACCACCCAAGAGTGCACCAAGGCCGCCAAGACCACCAGCAGCAGCTGCGCCGCCACCACCGCCCAATTGGCTGAGCATACCACCAAGGCCACCGGTCGCCCCACCGCCGCCTGTTAGTTGACCAAGCATCCCGCCCAGTCCGCCGGAGCTTTGTTGTGCTCCACCCCCGGTCAACTGGCCCAACATGTCGCCAAGACCGCCCATGCCGCCGGCCTGCTGCGGCGCTTGCCCGCCGCCCTTGAGCCCCTCAAGCACGTTTCCGATACCGCCGTTCTTTTGCATGGCATCCATGCCTTTTGCCATCGCAAACCCGATAGCCATCTTCGTGACTGTGTTCATTAGTGACATGTCGTTCCCCCCAAAAAATTTGTAACCCGGAATTGGATTTCAACTGTGAAGATGGGCCAAAGACCGTCATCAGTCCAGCCTTGTGCGTTGGTAGTGGCGCTGTCTTGCTCGAATGCGGCCCATGTTCTGCTTTACGAAGCTTCGCCGCGTCACTGCGTCTGTTGGACCTTGAATGCACCCGCAGTCTATTCTAGCTAGGCTGCGTTAGCTAAACGGAACCCACATCTCATGACATATATCGTCAACGACAATTGCATCGCCTGCAAATATACAGACTGCGTTGAAGTCTGCCCCGTGGATTGCTTCTATGAGGGTGAAAATATGCTCGTGATCCACCCTGATGAGTGCATTGACTGCGGTGTGTGCGAACCTGAATGCCCTGCTGATGCGATCCGCCCCGATACAGAGCCGGATATGGAAAAGTGGGTTGAATTTAATCGCAAGTATTCTGAGATGTGGCCGGTGATTATCACCAAGAAAGACCCGCTGCCGACGGCCGATGAAATGGACGGCAAAGAAGGCAAGATGGAGCTGTTTTCAGAAGCCGCAGGCGAGGGCGGCTGATTCTGAACTATTTTCATGTTAAGTCATTGGTTTCATTTCTTTTTGTATCGCCTCGATGCAGCGCTTTCGCGCGCGTCAAATTTGTGATATACTTTCCATAATGACGCACACGAACTGATTTGATTTTCTGACCGATATTCCCCGGCGGAGGCGCTTTGCCCCCGGCGGTTTTTTTGTCGCTCAGGTATTCTAACCGCCATGAAAGGAAGATCATGAGCAAGAAGAAGTATGATTTTAGCCCCAACGAGTTTGTCGTTTATCCTGCACATGGAGTGGGCAAGGTTGTTTCCATTGAAACACAAGAGGTTGCCGGGTTTGAGTTGGAAATGTTTGTTATTTCTTTCGAGAAAGACAAGATGACGCTGCGCGTTCCGACACATAAGGCAACAGATGTCGGCATGCGCGCTTTAGCTACCCCCGACGTCGTGAGCCATGCGATGAAGACACTGCGCGGCAAAGCGAAGGTTAAAAAAGCAATGTGGTCCCGCAGGGCACAAGAATACGAGCAAAAGATCAACTCTGGCGATTTGATCGCGATTGCAGAAGTTGTGCGCGATTTGCACCGTCAAGACGACCAGCGCGAGCAAAGCTATTCAGAGCGCCAGCTTTATGAGGCAGCACTAGAGCGGCTAACACGCGAGATTGCTGCCGTGGCTGGTAACGATGAGAATGCCGCTGCCGCCGAGATAGATTCCGTTTTGGTTGGTCGTGCTGCCTAAGTCGGTGATCGGCTAAGTGGAGCTAAGCCGCGCCCATTCGGGCGCGGTTTTTTGTTGTGGTGCAACAGCTTCTTCAACTGATGCAATGGGCTAAAGCGCGCGCCAGCCAATGTCTGAGCGATAAAAACCGTCTTGCCAATCAACGCCTTGCGCCATTGCATATGCCTTTTCATGTGCTTCGGCCAAGTTGGCCCCTCGTGCTGTGATATTCAGAACGCGCCCGCCAGAGGCGGTGATCTGGCCATTAATCTTTGTGGTGCCGGCATGAAATACCATGTGAAAGCTATCTTCAGGCTGGCTCTCAAGTCCGTTGATAATCGTGCCTTTGGCGTAGGCACCCGGATATCCTTTGGCTGCCATTACGATTGTCATGGCGTGATCATTGGCCCAATTTGCCCGGGTTTCTGCGAGGCGCCCCTCGGCACAGGCTTGCAACAGATCAAGGATCTGCCCGCCCAAGCGCATCATCAGACATTGACATTCGGGGTCTCCGAAACGGACATTATATTCGACCAGTCGCGGTTGCCCGTTCTGAATCATCAATCCGCAAAAAAGCACGCCCTGAAACGGGGTGCCACGTGCGCGCATTTCGTCCATTGTCGGCTGGATGATTTCATTCAATGCCTTTTGGGTCATCTCTTCGGTCATGACGGGCGCTGGCGAGTATGCCCCCATCCCACCGGTGTTGGGGCCGGTGTCACCATCATATGCGCGTTTATGATCTTGTGCCGTGCCAACGGGTAGAAGCGTTTCACCGTCACAAAGGACAAAGAAAGACGCCTCTTCCCCGTCCATGAATTCTTCTATTACGACTTCTGCGCCAGCGTCGCCAAAGCTACCGTCAAACATGTCGTCAATCGCTGCAAGCGCTTCAGCTTCTGTCGTGGCAACAATGACGCCTTTGCCGGCCGCCAAACCATCAGCTTTGACGACAATGGGCGCGCCTTGTTGCTGGACATAGGCCCGCGCCCCATCCGCATCGGTGAAATGCGCGTACCCCGCCGTTGGCGCATTTGCAGCGTCGCAAATTGCCTTGGTAAACGACTTTGAGGCCTCAAGCTGTGCTGCGGCCTGGCTTGGTCCGAAAACCAGAAAACCTGCGCTGCGCAATCTGTCCGCAACACCAGCAGCCAGCGGCGCTTCTGGCCCGATGATCACAAAATCAATGGCATTTTCTTCGGCAAAAGTTGCGACGGCTCCACCGTCCAGAATGTTGATATCGGTACAGTCTGCAATGGCCGCGATTCCTGCGTTACCGGGGGCGACAATCAAGCGATCACACTTTGGGTTCTGCTTGATGGCCCATGCAAGACTGTGTTCGCGTCCACCGCTGCCCAAGATCAGAATATTCATGGTGTATCCCTGCCAATGCCCCTTGTTTCGCCGGTTCTACGGCGCGTACCTCGCAACCACAAGTGTCACATCGCCGCCTTTTGTGACAGAGTGCTTGGCGTAAACCGACGTTCGTACTAGTATTTGGGCGGGGGCGGCAGTTGATGAGTAGGTGATACCTATGAAGGCCGCGAAAAAGGACAGACATCTCTGGCACCGTCTTGAGGGGTACAGTTTTCATGAGCGCCCGTTGACGCAATCTTTGATTGATCGCTTGCGCGATGAAACCGGCCACTCTGTTGATACCTGCTATATTCTTGTCGAGGAATATCGCCGCTATATGTATCTGGTCGGAAGTACTGGGGAAACTCTTGCGCCGTCGCCAATTGTTGACGTTGTTTGGCGTCTGCATGTGAAAGATGCCAAGGCCTATTTTGATGACTTTTGCCCACGGATTATTGGCCGTACAATCCACCACCCCGGAGAGTTCCCGCCTTTCGAAGATGACCCGGCTTATTTGCGCGCTTTGGACCATTACGCCGAAGAATTCGGCCGACCACAGGTGCAGTTCTGGCCTGATCCTGATTTTGCATCGGTGCGGATGTCCAGTATCTTGTTCTGGATCAGCGGGATCCTTGCTGTGATCTTGTCGCTGTTGTTCAATTCACTGATGTTTGCAGGTTTCGGGTTGGCGCTATTTGTGACAACCTGGTTCCTGAAATGGAAGTTTTCGTCGCTGCCGCTGCGCGCGACCGGGAGAGAGGCCTGACGTGAGCGATCTTTTTGAGGATGAACCCGCTGACAATACTCCAGAGTTCTCCGTGTCCGAAATCTCAGGGGCAGTCAAAAAGGCCATTGAAGGTGGATTTTCTCATGTGCGTGTTAAAGGCGAGGTTGGACGCGTGTCGCGTCCAGCATCGGGCCACATCTACATGGACCTCAAGGATGACCGCGCGGTTCTTGCCGGTGTGATCTGGAAGGGGCGGGCGCAAGCGCTTGCCCATCGTCCAGAAGAGGGCATGGAAGTTGTTGCGACCGGCAAACTGACCACTTTTCCGGGGCAATCAAAATATCAGATGATCATCGAAGACATCGCACCCGCAGGTGCTGGTGCGTTGATGGCAATGTTAGAAAAGCGCAAGGCTGCCTTGGCCGCCGAAGGGCTTTTTGCGTCCGAACGAAAGAAGGCGCTACCCTATCTGCCCGAGATCATTGGGGTTGTGACGTCGCCGTCGGGGGCGGTGATCCGCGATATCTTGCACCGTTTGCGTGATCGGTTCCCGCGCAAAGTTCTGGTCTGGCCGGTTGCTGTGCAAGGTGCCAAATGCGCGCCAGAGGTTGCGGCAGCGATTGATGGTTTCAATCAATTGACACCGGGCGGGGCCTTGCCGCGTCCCGATTTGTTGATTGTCGCCCGTGGGGGTGGATCGCTTGAGGACCTTTGGGGCTTTAACGAAGAAGTTGTTGCGCGTGCCGCAGCGGCGTCTGAAATCCCACTGATTTCTGCAGTTGGGCATGAAACGGACACAACACTTATCGACTTCGTTTCGGACATGCGCGCGCCAACGCCGACAGCAGCAGCAGAGCTGGCTGTCCCTGTGCGGATGGAATTGCTGGCATGGGCTGATCAACAAGGGGCGCGGCTGAGCCGGGCTTTGACAACCGGTTTGGGTCAACGACAGCAGCGTTTACGCGACTTGGGCCGTGCTTTGCCTCAAGTCGATGCGTTGGTGGAAGGACCAAGGCAGCGGCTTGACTATCTGGGGGAACGTCTGCCTTCGGCTCTTAAGAGCGCCGCCGCCAAAAAACGTTTGCAGATGAGTGAAGCGGCTTTGCGACCGGGCATTCTGTCGCGGCGTCTTGCTGAAGATCGACGGCGTCTGAATGGTTTGGCCGAGCGTCTTGAACCCGCTTTGAACCGACGCACCCGAGATGGTCGCATTGCATTGCAACAAGCCGGTCGCGGTTTGCGTGGCGACGTCTTGGAGATGCGTGTCGCGCGCCAGTCCGAACGATTTCAAACCCTGTTGCGCCGCCTCTCTGATCGTGGATCGCGCCAACAGGCAGAGCGCGTCTCCCGATTAGACGCTCTGGATCGACTACGCGAAACGCTCGGATATGTCGAAACACTGAAACGTGGCTATGCCGTGGTGCGGGGTGATGGCATCGTAGTGACAACCAAGACCGCTGCCGCGCAGGCCAAAACCCTTGAGGTGGAGTTTTCGGATGGGCGTTTGGAAGTTGGCAAGGACGCGCAGGGTTCGCTGTTCTAGGACGACAGATCGTTGCAGATCAGAGGATCGTCGCGGTCCAAGACCTCAAAGATTACCGTTGTGTTTGGCCGTGTCGTGAAAACACCGCGCAACCCGTTGGGTTCGTTGTAGATAGCCCAGCATTTTTGTTCCGGATCGTCGTCATAGAGAAAGCAGATATCACCCTCGCTTTCAAACCAGACCCCGTATTGGCAAGTGCCATCGAAGGTGGACCACATGACGCGGCGATTTGGCAAATAGCGCTCGATCCCGAATGACGGGTTGGTTGCCGTGCTGAAGGTTATGGTGCGTCCAGTGACATAGGCGTCAAATTCCTCTGCGGTCATTGCGTCCTGTGCCGCGGCAGGCATCGCGAGTAGCAGGCACATTATCAAACTACGCATGGTGCAACCTTTCGACCTTTGGGTCCATGATACGACGCCACAATGGAGGTATCAGTGCAATGCTTGCCATCAATGGCAAGGGGCGGGGCAGCATTGGCGCATCCTGGGGTATCGTTAGTTCTGGATAGTGGCGGCCCGGGTGGGCATGATGATCAGAATGGCGGGTCGCGTTCAGCATCATGGTTGATGAAAACCAATGCGGGCTGTTCCAGCTGTGCTGTGCCGCAACAGGCTCCGGCTTGCCGTCGGGGCCCAGTTTGCGCGTCAGCCCATAGTGCTGAACATAGTCAGACATCAACAGTTGCGTCTGCGCGTATGCACACAGCGCCAGATACACGAACGCCGCCTGCAAACCGCCCAGCATCGCAGCGACAAACAGGCAGAGCACCGCACCACCGACATAGATGATGTAGGGATTGCGCCATGCGGGCCGCGCAATCCGTTGGAGACGGGCGCGCTCGGCGAGGTATCCCAAACGAAACGAGCCGCCCCATGCGCGCAGCATGTAACGGTATAGGTTTTCACCTTTCCGAGAGGTATTTGGGTCAACCGCGGTTGCGACATGCTGGTGATGCACCAGGACGTGGGCCGACGTATGATGGCCAAAAAATAACGTGACATAGCTCCACATCCCAAGACGATGCAGGGTGCGGCTTTGGCGATGGATGAGTTCATGCGCATTTGCGTTGCTTATCTGACCAAACCAAAGACCGGCGGCAAAAAACAACCCGATCTTTTCGGTTGTTCCCAGGGTTTGGCCAGCAATGGCCCAGACGATCATTGGCAGCAGCAAGAAATGCGCGGCTGCGATAGCAACAGATAGCGTTTCGTCTGATGCCCAAGGTTCCGCAATCACATTTTTTGGAAAGATGCGGTCAAACAAGCTGGTCATGGCAGTCAGATAAACCACCGCAACCAAAACCCACGCGCCGCCCCAGATGGCGCCAAAAGCCAGCAAAGCCGCGGGGGCAAGCGTCGCAACGCCGAAGTGCAAAAGACCCGTTTTCATGTTTCGCATAGTTAGCATGGGTTTCCGCATGTTGCAGGGGAAATTGTGAAGCTGCGCGTATTGGTCCGCTCTGGTGTCGTTTTTGCGTGGTTTGTGCGTGGTTTGCCGCCTATGTTGACGACAAGTTGACAGGGAATGACGCGATGGCTTTGGACAACCGCAAAGGTGTTTGGAAATCCGGCAAAGGTAAGGGCCGGCATCGGCCCAAGGGACGGCAAATTGATGATACTGCCTGGAGTGAGGTCCAAGATCTGCTGGGTGATCGGCCACGCCGCCGGGATCTGCTGATCGAATTTCTGCATCTTATACAGGACGCGCATGGCTGTCTGTCGGCGGCTCACTTACGTGCCCTCGCAGAAGAGCTTCGTCTTAGTCAGGCGGAAGTTTATGAAGTCGCCACCTTCTACGCGCATTTTGATGTTGTGAAAGAGGGCGATCCCACGCCGCCACCTTTGACGATCCGGGTCTGCGACTCGCTGTCTTGCGAATTGGCGGGCGCGCAGCAACTCAAAGCGGCGCTGGAGGATAGTCTGGATGCATCAAAAGTGCGGGTGCTGCGTGCGCCGTGCATGGGCCGATGTGATACAGCACCAACGTTGGAATTGGGTCACAACCACATTGATCATGCAGCTGTAGAAAAGGTGCAGGCGGCAATTGCTGCCGACGACACCCATGCGCATCTTCCTGACTACGATGACTATGCGGTCTATTGTGCGGATGGAGGCTATAGTGTCCTGAAATCATTGCGCGACAATGGCGACTGGGAAGCCGTTCAAGACAAGGTTCTGGCCTCTGGCCTGCGTGGATTGGGCGGCGCCGGTTTTCCCTCAGGGAAAAAGTGGGGGTTTGTGCGTGGCAACGCAGGTCCGCGCTATCTGGCGGTGAACGGGGATGAAGGCGAACCGGGCACCTTTAAGGATCGATACTATCTGGAACGCACGCCGCATCTGTTTTTGGAAGGTATGCTGATCGCCGCATGGGCGGTGGAGGCCGACACCTGCTATATTTATATGCGCGACGAATATCCGGCGGTGCTGGAAATACTGGCACGTGAAATCAAGGCCTTGGAAAGTGCCGGACTTGTCAAAGAAGGCTATATTGATTTGCGCCGCGGTGCCGGTGCGTACATTTGTGGCGAAGAATCCGCAATGATTGAAAGCATTGAAGGCAAAGGGGCTTGCCACGGCATCGGCCACCATTTGTCGCGCAGGTTGGCATCTTTGGCCGACCGACACTGGTGCACAACGTCGAAACATTGCTTTGGGTGGCGCGCGTTTGCCGCGAGGGACCCGAAGTGCTCAACGCGACTGAAAAAAACGGACGCAAAGGCCTGAGGTCCTATTCGGTGTCCGGGCGTGTGGCGACACCTGGTGTCTATCTGCTGCCTGCCGGGTCCACGATTACTGATATCATCGCAGCCGCGGGCGGTATGGCGGAAGGCCATGTATTCAAGGCCTATCAGCCGGGCGGGCCATCATCTGGCCTTTTGCCTGCGACCATTAACGATGTGCCCCTCGACTTTGATACTTTGCAGCCGCTTGGTACGTTTATCGGTTCAGCCGCTGTTGTGATCCTGTCCGATCAGGACAAAGCACGCGACGCGGCCTTGAATATGCTGCGGTTTTTTGAAGATGAAAGTTGCGGGCAATGCACCCCTTGTCGTGTTGGGTGCGAAAAGGCGGTCAAGCTGATGCAGGCCGATCGCTGGGATCAACCGCTCTTAGAAGACCTATGCACGGCAATGAGCGATGCGTCGATCTGTGGGTTGGGGCAGGCCGCGCCGAACCCGATCAAATTGGTTATGGAACACTTCAAAGACGAAGTCTGATCGCCAGAAGCCTTTCCAATCCAGCTGATGATGATTAGTTGGGTTGAAAGGCTGGAATGGTTGCTGACATGTCGTTTTTTAAAAAACTCAAAGATCGGATGTTCAAATCCTCGTCCAAGATTGACGAAGGGCTTGATGCCATTGTCCAAGACGGTGGTGAGGAAGAAGAAATCGTCGCTGAAGAGGTTGCGCTGACCTCGGCGAGCGTCGACCCTATTCCAGAGCCAGAGCCAGAGCCAGAGCCAGAGCCAGAGCCAGAGCCAGAGCCAGAGCCAGAGCCAGAGCCAGAGCCAGAGCCAGAGCCAGAGCCAGAGCCAGAGCCAGAGCCAACGGTCTATGAACCTGAGAACGACGAAAAACAGAGCACTGTCGAACCGGTGCCAGATGTGGATGTCGTGGCCGAGGTCCCGGATGCCATCGGTGACGTGGCCGCGGAGGTCGAGGAGACACCGCTTCAATTTGATGTTGATCTCACCGCACCGTTAACAGAGGAGCCAACCCCGGAACCTGAAAAAAAGGGACTGCTTGGCCGTCTTTTTGGTGGGGCCGAGGCTAAGACAGTCGTCAGGCGAACCCTTGATGACGACATGTTGGAACAGCTCGAAGAGTTGCTGATCACCGCAGACATGGGGGTCGATACCGCCTTGCGTGTTACGGCAAATATGGCTGAGGGACGCCTGGGCAAAAAGCTCTCAGTGCAGGAAATCAAAGACCTGATGGCAAAAGAGGTCAGCAGGATCATGGATCCGGTTGCACGCCCCATGCCCCTGTACGCCAAAACACCGCAGGTGGTTCTGGTCGTTGGCGTCAATGGCTCTGGCAAGACGACCACGATAGGAAAGCTTGCCAGCCAGTTCCGTGCCGCGGGCAAGAAGGTCGTGATCGCCGCGGGCGACACGTTTCGAGCCGCCGCAGTGGAACAATTGCAGGTGTGGGGTGAGCGGGCAGGCGTGCCTGTGTTGACAGCACCCGAAGGCTCCGACCCGGCAAGTCTCGCGTTTGACGCTATGACCCAAGCGCAGGCCGATGGTGCGGACCTGTTGATGATTGACACGGCTGGGCGTCTACAAAATCGCGCCGACCTGATGGAAGAGTTGGCCAAGATCGTACGTGTGATACGCAAGAAAGACCCCGACGCACCGCACAACACATTGTTGGTGTTAGATGCCACGACGGGGCAAAATGCGGTTCAACAAGTTAAGGTATTTCAAGAGCTTGCTGATGTTTCAGGGCTTGTGATGACAAAGCTGGATGGTACGGCAAAAGGCGGGGTGCTGGTTGCATTGGCGGATAAATTCGGCCTGCCTATCCATGCGATTGGGGTAGGGGAACAGATTGATGATCTTGCGCCCTTTGATCCCGATGATTTCGCCGCAGCACTTGTCGGGCTTGATAGATGAGGGGCCTGATCGCTGCATTTTGCATCGGACTATGGCCCGCACCGGCGGTGAGCGATACGGCAGACGCTGCCTGTGCGACGGCATGGGAAGACATTGTCGTTTTTGCAGGCTCTTTGGGCGAGGGCATCTCTCAGGCAGAAGTTTCATCACAAGATGGCAATTGGTGTGCCCTGACTGCGACGGCGGATTGGCCCTTTGCTGCTGGCGGAATTGATGCGGAGTTTCGAATAAACCGGTTTGTCGACATACCGCCGAATGCACGATCCATTGAAGTCCTTTTGGCAGATGTCGCTACCATTTACGGCACATTCGATGTTTCCTTGGTGATCACGCATCAGCCAGAAAGTGGCGCAGTGCGGCTGCGCAACTTTACCGCACGAGCAAACGATGGTCGCGGCATTCGCGGGAACGTCACCGCCACCACAGGCACAATCGATCGCGGTACGGATGTGTTGGCGGTGTTGCCGGCGCTGAGGATATCAAGGGTGGACATGGATTTTTTCGTGACGCCAGATTTACTGAATGAAGCACGTTTCGACCTGTCAGATCTTTCTCGCATCGCTGTGAACGAAGCCCTGACAAACGTGGGTGAAAACCAGATCAGCACACGCACCCGCAATGAATTCTTACGGTTCGCAGGGGCGACGCCAAACGCACGGGGAACGCTGTCCCTATCCGTGAATTCTGCAGGCGAGGGGATCAACGTGTGGCAGCTTGCCGGGGCGATTGTCGGGCAGGCAGATGATACCGACCTCTTTGCTGCTGTAAGTGATGCCGCCGGTGACAGCACAGTGGACCTAACATGGAAACCGGGGCGCATGTGAACGACCTCGGCATCTGGCTGGTTGTGATATCTGGCACCGCCGAAGGCGCGCGATTGGCGACAATTCTTGCTTTGGTATCCGCATTTGCGCATGCGGTTTTTGGAGCCATGCAAAAAGGACGTTATGATCCTTGGCTCACACGAGGTGCGATTGATGCGTGGCTTTGCATTCTTTCAGCACCGGTCGCGTTGTTCGTTGTGCCGAGGCCCACCGCGACGACGGCGCTTATCCTTGTGGGTGCCATCGTGGTGCATTTTGCTTACAAGGTGACAATGGCGCTTGCCTATGAGCGTGCAGCTTACACCGTGATTTATCCGGTTGTGCGCGGTACCGGGCCGTTGGTGACTGTCATCGCCGCCTCATTGTTTTTCTCGGAACATTTCACCGCCACCCAATGGTTTGGTGTCGCTTGCCTGTCGGGCGGGATCTTGCTGCTTGCGGCGCGTAACATCGCGGAAGAGGTGATTGATCCGCGCGCGCTCAACCTTGGCCTGCTTTGGGCGCTCGTCGGCGGTGTCTTGGTTGCGATTTACACGACCTACGACGCATATGGCATCCGCCAATCCCCGGACCCGTTTACATTTCTGGCATGGTTCTTTTTTGTGACCGCGATTGATTTTCCTCTTCTGGCGACATGGCATTATCGCAGATTGCAGGACCCACCCGTATTGGGTCCATTGGTTTGGCGCGGCTTTGTCGGGGCATTGATCGCCTGGATAAGTTTTGGCGGCGTTTTGGTCGCGACACGACTAGATAAGGTCGGTGAAGCCGCCGTTTTGCGTGAAACCTCAGTTGTATTTGCGGCGTTGATCGGTTGGTTTATTTTGGGCGAAAAGGTCGGCCCACGTCGGCTGTTTTTGATGACGCTGGTTGCACTTGGTGCCGTCATCGTGGAAATGAGTGGATAAGGGAGAGGTTCATGGCTGAAAAGACGATCAATCCAGTGTTGAAGCAAGTGTTGGAATTGGGGCCGACGCTTGCGTTTTTCCTGATTTATCTTCGGATCCGTGATGAAACATACACTATCGCTGGGACCGACTATACCGGCTTCATTGTTGCCGCGCTCATATTCATTCCGATTTTGTTGGCTGCGATGGGTGTTCTTTGGGTTCTGACCGGTAAGCTAAGTCGTATGCAAGTCTTTACGGCGTTCATGGTGATCTTCTTTGGTGCTCTGACGGCCTATTTCAATGATGAGCGGTTCTTCAAGATGAAGACGACGATCGTTTACGGCGTCATGGCTGGGCTTCTTGGTATCGGTTTGCTTCGTGGGCAAAGTTATCTGCAATATGTGATGGAAGAATTCCTGCCGATGGAAAAAGAGGGTTGGATGATCTTTACCCGCCGCCTTTGCTATATGTTTGCAGCTTTGGGTGTTGCGAATGAAATCATCTGGCGGACACAGTCAACCGACCTTTGGGTCAAGCTGGAAACGTTTGCTTTTCCTGTCGTCTTAATGGTGTTCTTGTGGGTGCAGATTTATCAGTTGCAGCGGTACTTTATTGAGCCTGCGGAAACATCGGAAGACGAGGGTTAGCGCTCACCGCATTTCTGCAAATGCAAACCCTACCGCGCTATGGGTTGCGCCAGATCTTGCATCGCGACGATACCTAAGTGTGTCGACTTGGCAGTTGGTAATTTGCGGTCGAAAGCTGATCCCGATCCGGTCGCCCGATACCCAGCAAACCACTGCGTCAACTTTGTTGCTGAGTATATCGAACTGGAGCTTGTGTCCACGTTCCAGATTGGAGGGCCCAGAGATGCGTGCACCAGCATTATTGACATCAATCACCTTGCATTTTTGCATGCCGACTGGCGTGCGCAAATTGATAGGAAATTCAGTGAGGTAACGATGTGGGCGATACTGCATGACGAGGCCAACTCTGATTTGAACTAACCCTGTTTTATGCGTTGAGCACTAACAATTCGTTACGACGGTTTCTTGAAGAGTATGCTTTGCGCGCTGGTATCTTTACGAAAGTCACCGCGTTTTTCGGCAGCCAATGCGCGCCCTCTTTGTACGCCGGGCCTGTTGCCCATGGTCGCAAGCCATCGCGCCATATGGGGTTTGTCGTCCAGCGTCTGTTGTTGGCCTTCCCAAAGGGAAGCCCACCCCCAAATCGAAATATCTGCGATGGAGAAGAAGTCACCGGCAACGAACTCATGATCGGCCAATTGTCGATCCAGAACGCCGTACAGTCTGCCTGTTTCATCGCGATATCGATCTTTTGCGTAGGGCAGATCATTGGGTGGGTTCATTGCCGGCGCATATTTGAGAAAGTGATGCGCTTGACCGGCCATTGGCCCTAAGCCGCCCATCTGCCACATCAACCACTGATCTACATTGACCCGATCGCGTTCGGTCGTGCCATAAAACTTGCCGGTCTTGCGCGCGAGATACTGTAGGATTGCCCCGGATTCAAAGATAGAAATTGCTGCTCCATCGGGCCCATCATGATCAACAATTGCGGGCATTCGGTTGTTGGGGGCGATTCTCAAAAAGTCTGGTTTGAATTGGTCTCCCGCACCGATATCGACAAGGTGCAGTGTGTAGGCCAGTTCCATCTCTTCCAAAGCGATGGAGACTTTCCAGCCGTTTGGCGTTGGCCAGAAGTACAGGTCTATTGGTTTTGTCATACTGTGTCCTTTGTCGCCGCAGGTTTAACATCGCACCTTACCACCAAAGAACAAGGGGCACTGCTTGACGATAGCGTAGTCGCGGCGTATGCCATGCGCGTGGCGATTTGTTACCGGATTGCGGGCCACGTTAAATATGCTGCTAAAGAGGATTGTGGGTTTTGATGCCTCGATACCTTTTCCCGGTGTCGAGGCTTTTTATTGCGCGATCGATGCGCGAGGACAAACAATGAAGACGTGGAAGAAACGCACGAAGGCGGTGCACACCGGCATCAGACGCAGCCAATATAATGAGGTCAGCGAAGCCATCTATCTGACGCAGGGGTTTGTCTACGACACTGCCGAAGATGCCGAGGCGCGCTTTATCGCATCGGGCGATGACGAGTTCATTTATGCGCGCTATGGCAATCCAACGGTCGCAATGTTCGAAGACAGGATAGCGGCGCTTGAAGGCGCCGAATGTGGCTTTGCAACGGCCTCGGGCATGGCTGCGGTCAATGGGGCACTGACGTCTATGTTGCGTGCGGGCGATCATGTCGTCTCAGCGCGGGCGCTGTTCGGCTCATGCCTCTACATTCTGGAAGAGATACTCTCGCACTATGGGGTTGAGGTCACGTTTGTTGATGGCACTGATCTTGATGCCTGGAACGCGGCAATCCGGGCCGACACAAAGGCCGTTTTTTTCGAAAGCATTTCAAACCCTACGTTGGAAGTAATTGATATCACCGCGGTGTCCAAGTTGGCCCATGCCGTAGGCGCGACGGTGATTGTCGATAACGTCTTTGCGACCCCGGTCTTCTCGGATGCTATCGCACAGGGCGCTGACGTCGTGGTCTACTCTGCCACCAAACACATAGACGGGCAGGGCCGCGCGCTTGGTGGCGTGATATTGGGAACAAAGGATTTCATTCGCGGTACTGTTGAGCCGTTTATGAAGCATACTGGCGGGTCCATGTCCCCATTTACGGCATGGTTAATGCTGAAGGGCCTAGAGACAATCGATCTGCGCGTGCGTGCGCAAGCGACGACCGCGCTATATCTCGCAGAAAACCTTGTAGCGGACGGCCTGCTGACGGATGTGATATATCCAGGGTTGGAAAAACATCCGCAGAATGCGCTGACCAAAGCACAAATGGGTGCCGGTGGCACCGTATTGTCGATTGATGCGGGCACGAAGGATCGTGCATTCAAGCTTTTGAATGGTCTGAATGTTTGGACGATATCAAATAATCTTGGTGACGCGAAATCCATCGCGACTCATCCAGCGACGACAACGCATCAACGGTTATCTGACGAGATGAAAGCGACGCTGGGGATCACACCGGGACTGATCAGATTGAGTGTGGGTCTTGAGGACCCAGAGGATCTACTCGATGATCTACGTGGTGCAATTGAGGTGATCTGACTTTGCGTTCCATGTTGCGGCTAATCGACGGTGCTGTTCTTTGGCTGGTGCGGGGCTGGATCATACGTCGTGCGCGTCCGCAGTGGCGAGAACTGCGCAAACGGATGCGCAAATGCAACGTCCACGACCTTGATGTGGCGGTCCCCCGGTTTGGTGATGAAAAGTTTCTCTGGCGCAAGATTTTCGACCACAACCCTCTTTTTGTGACGCTGACCGACAAGATTGCCTGCAAAGAATGGATTGCCGAGCGCGGATTTGATGTGAAGATGCCCGCAACCCTTTGGGTTGGCACGGATGCGAACGAAATCCCCGAAGAGCTTTGGCACAAACCAATCTACATCAAGGCGTCGCATGGGTATCAGATGAATATCCCAGTTCTGTCGCCCCCCGCAGATCGTTCATCCATTGTTGAACAGGCGAATGCGTTCCTCAAAAGAGAACACGGACGAGAAGCCTACCAATGGGCCTATCGCAAAATCAAACCACGGCTCTTGGTAGAGGAGGCACTGTTTCCAGATCAGCCGCTCATCGAAATAAAGTACTATACCTTCGGTTCGATTGTTGAGCAGTTTAACATCAGACGACATGGCAATCCCGGCTCGGCTGCGCGTTTTCTGCGTCAGCTGGAGGGCGGATACGAGCGCGACACCAAACCTGCTCTGACAAGTCCGAACATTGACACACGGCCTTTGCCAATTGCCGCTGAAATCGGACTGAAAATCGCTGGTGAGATCGGATCGGAATTCGATTTCCTGCGGATTGATATCATGACAGATGGCAAGATCGTCTATCTGGGCGAGATCACGGTCTACAACCAAGCTGGACGCTTTCATCTGAACGGTCATATCCTTGATGCCGCCGTCAACCGGAGTTGGGATTTACGCAAGAGTTGGTTTATGAATGCGCCGCAACGTGGGGTTTGGCGGCTATATGTCGCTGCTTTGCGCCGTGTACTTGAGCAGCAAGAAGCCGCCAATGCCCTACAAAAGTAGGCGGCTTTCTTTGCACCGACCTGACGAGGTGACGGATGCGCTAAAAAGTGCTTAATTTAGATGAGTTTAGCCCTATGGAAAACGCCTCAGATGACTGATCCGCGCGCGGAATTACGACGTATCTATAAAGAAATCATTGGAAATTCCGATGAGGGGCCCCATCTTGGGGTGTCTAAGGCACCGATGGGGGGCACAGATATGAATATCCACTCACCCGATATGGATCGCGAACCGACAAGGGCAGAAGCAGAGGCGGCACTTGCGCTGCTGCGCCGCTGGGTCGTTGACGTGACCGCCGAAGAAGTCGCGACACTTGATCCGCTTGTCTCTCGGTTGATCCCTGGGCAGGAGGTGTCGAATTATCCAGCACTCGCGCGCGCTTACCCCGACGCGTTTGAGGTTGATGAGGCCTACAAAGCGTCCATGCCTGATTTGCAGAACGGCCCGTCCAGTCTGATCCGGGGTGCGCAGCAGCAAATCCAGCACGTTGGCATTTCTAATTTTCGCTTGCCAATCCGCTTTCACACCCGCGACAACGGTGACCTCACGCTAGAGACATCTGTGACAGGGACGGTGTCGCTTGAAGCCGAGAAGAAGGGCATCAACATGTCCCGGATCATGCGCACATTCTACAAGCATGCCGAAGAGACATTTAGCTTTGAGGTGATTGAGCGCGCTTTAGACGCTTATAAGACTGATCTTGAGAGTTTTGACGCACGCATCCAGATGCGGTTCAGCTTTCCGATGAAAGTTGAAAGCCTGAGGTCGGGCCTGTCGGGGTATCAGTATTATGATATCGCGCTTGAACTGGTTGAAAGTGCAGGCATCCGCAAAAAAATAGTGCACCTAGACTATGTCTATTCGTCGACCTGCCCATGTTCTTTGGAACTCTCCGAACATGCCCGCCAATTCCGTGGGCAGCTCGCAACACCGCATTCCCAACGATCCGTCGCGCGTATTTCGGTGCTTTTGGAAGAGGGTAGCGACGTTTTGTGGTTCGAAGACTTGATTGATCGCGCGCGTGCCGCTGTTCCGACCGAGACTCAAGTGATGGTCAAGCGCGAGGACGAGCAGGCGTTTGCTGAACTGAACGCGGCCAACCCGATCTTTGTCGAGGATGCCGCACGTCTGTTTACCGAGCAATTGCAGCTTGATCAGCGCGTGTCAGACTTCCGGGTGATTGCCAGCCATCAGGAAAGTCTTCACAGCCACGATGCGGTGTCGGTGTTGACCGAAGGCGAGACTTTCGCGGCAGAGAGCCTTGATCCGCGTTTGTTCGCATCGCTTTTCCACGTCGGATAACTCAGGCCGTAACGGGTGACTTGGCTGCGGCTTTGTAGCAGCCGAGCACCATATCCCATCCCTTCAGATAGCTTGTGCTGACGGCGTCTGCTGTATCGCCCAAGATGTCAAAGCCACCATGCGTCAGGTCGCACTGTGTGCCTGCATTGGTTTGTGTGAATGTCACCGTGACGACTGTCGCCTCCTCTTCCGTGCGGCCGGGAAACCATGTGAAAGCCAGGTATTGCCCGGGTTCGTAAGCGATCAACTTGCCCCAAACAGAAGTCTTGCCATCGTCGCTCTTTTCAATGATCTCGCCGTCTTTGTGATCGGGAAAGGTCACCTTTGCCTTGGCACCGGTGACCGAGAAATCGGCCTTTGGCCACCATGTGTCCATATCGGAGGTAAAGAGCTCAAACGCCTCTGCCGCAGATAGGGGCACGGTCAATGTCTTGTTGATAGGGTCATGCATCTTTGTTTTCCTTTGCTTTTTCTTCGGCCGCGCGGGCAAAGGCGGCAAGCGCGTCATCCCACAGCGTATCAAGGTAGCGACGCAGCTGATCCACGCCGTCAGGGGCGATGGCATAGAGCCTGCGGTTCCCCGAAGGTGTTACCGTCAAAAGGCCCGCATCTGACAGGACACGCAGGTGCTGGCTCACTGCGGGGCGACTGATGGCCATACCGGCGGCAATTGCCCCGACAGGCAATGCGCCGGCGCGCAACCTGTCGAGAATGACCCGGCGTGTCGGATCAGCGAGAGCGGTGATTGCATCTTGGTAGGCCATGACTTACCGTAAGTCACCGCTTACGATTCGTCAAAGGTTTCCCCAAGGACCCTTGAAGCCCCTGACCCCGAACACTAAGACTCTGTCAGGATATTTGAAGTAGGACGAACCCGTCCAACAGTGAGGCACTATATATGCAAGACCCCGTCGAGACTTACATGAACCTTGTCCCAATGGTCGTTGAACAGACCGCCCGGGGTGAACGCGCCTACGACATCTTTTCACGGCTGCTGAAAGAACGGATCATTTTCGTAAATGGACCCGTCCATGACGGCATGAGCCAGTTGATCGTGGCCCAACTGCTGCATCTGGAATCAGAGAACCCCAAGAAAGAGATCAGCATGTACATCAACAGCCCCGGTGGCGTGGTGACATCTGGTTTGTCGATTTATGACACGATGCAGTATATCCGCCCCAAGGTCAGCACATTGGTGATCGGGCAGGCGGCCTCTATGGGATCACTTTTGTTGACTGCGGGTCATGAAGGCATGCGTTTCTCATTGCCCAACAGCCGCGTGATGGTGCACCAGCCGTCTGGTGGCTATCAGGGGCAGGCGACCGATATCATGATCCACGCCGCTGAGACTCAAAAGTTGAAGACGCGCCTGAACGAGATCTACGTAAAGCATACGGGCAACACACTCAAAAAGGTTGAAGCGGCACTCGAGCGTGACAACTTTATGTCGCCGGAAGAGGCCAAAGAGTGGGGCCTTATTGACGAAATTGTTGAGAACCGCACAAAAGCTGACGACTGATCCCAAAAGTATCGTTTTGCTCAACAAACGCGGCATTTGCCGCGTTTGTCTTGTTTCTGTCCCAATGTCGTCTCACATGGCGCGTTATTGTGCATTATTGGGTTGTTAACGCTGATGTGCGCAAGGTCATTTTGACATTGTGGACCTCGGCGGGCTGTCCTAGTGTTGGAGGCGAGGCAGTCCGATAGATGTTTGAGCGGCCGTAGGGCCAAGAGGTTTGAGATGGCGAATACGAACAGCACCGACAGCAAGAATACGCTCTACTGTAGCTTTTGCGGCAAGAGCCAGCATGAGGTGCGTAAGCTGATCGCGGGTCCGACTGTCTTTATTTGTGACGAATGCGTCGAGCTTTGCATGGATATTATCCGTGAGGAGACGAAAACCGCAGGCTTGAAAGCTGGTGACGGCGTTCCAACACCGTCAGAGATTTGTGGCGTGCTTGATGACTATGTGATCGGTCAAATGCATGCCAAACGCGTGCTGTCAGTGGCGGTGCATAACCACTACAAGCGTCTGAACCACGCCGACAAGTCGGACATCGAACTGGCGAAATCCAACATCATGCTGATCGGCCCCACAGGTTGCGGTAAGACACTGCTGGCCCAGACGCTGGCGCGTATTCTTGATGTGCCGTTCACGATGGCAGACGCGACGACGCTGACCGAAGCGGGTTACGTCGGTGAAGATGTTGAAAACATTATCCTCAAATTGCTTCAGGCGTCCGAATATAATGTTGAACGCGCACAGCGTGGCATCGTCTATATTGACGAAGTCGACAAGATTACGCGCAAATCTGATAACCCGTCGATCACGCGTGACGTGTCTGGTGAGGGTGTCCAGCAGGCGTTGCTGAAGATCATGGAAGGGACCGTTGCCTCTGTACCCCCGCAAGGCGGGCGCAAGCATCCGCAGCAGGAATTCCTCCAAGTTGACACCACAAACATTCTGTTCATTTGCGGTGGTGCTTTTGCCGGTCTGGACAAAATCATCGCGCAGCGTGGCAAGGGGTCTGCAATGGGCTTTGGCGCTGACGTGCGCGAAGACGATGATCGCGGCATTGGAGAGATTTTCACGGATCTTGAGCCGGAAGATCTGCTCAAGTTTGGTTTGATCCCGGAATTTGTCGGCCGTTTGCCTGTCATCGCGACACTGACGGATCTGGATGAAGATGCGCTGATCACGATCCTGACGCAGCCAAAGAACGCATTGGTGAAACAGTATCAGCGCCTCTTTGACCTGGAAAGCACCAAGCTGACATTCACCGAAGATGCCCTGAGTGCAATCGCCAAACGCGCGATTGAGCGGAAGACTGGCGCACGCGGTCTGCGTTCGATCATGGAAGATATCCTGTTGGACACGATGTTCGACCTGCCAGGCATGGACACTGTGACGGAAGTGGTCGTGAATGAAGAGGCAGTGACATCTGATGTGGCGCCCCTGATGATCCACGATGAGGGCAAGAAAAAAGAGCCTGCGACAGCGAGCTAAGCGTTGAGCGTCCGTCACATTAGCACCGGATCACCCTTTGAGGAGCAGATCGGTTACAGCCGTGCCGTAGTGGCGGATGGTTGGGTTTTTGTTGCTGGTACGACTGGCTATGACTACGACCACATGGTTATGCCTGAAAGCGTCGAAGCGCAGTGCCGCAATACGCTTGACACAATCGGCAAGGCGCTTGAACAGGCCGGCAGCAGCTTGGACCATGTAGTGCGCGTGAACTACATCGTACCAAATAAGACGGACTGGCCCAAATGTTGGGAGATCACCGCAGCCGCTTTTGCCAAGGCAAAGCCGGCTGCGACAATGATCTCCGCAAATTTGCAGAGCCCTGAGATGAAGATCGAAATCGAAGTCACTGCGCGGGTCCCCGCCTGAGTAGACTGGACCTTTTCCGCACCATGGTGCATGGATAATTAACGAAATCGGAGACGCGACATGGGCATTGGTCATAACATCAAACGCATTTTCACGTGGTGGGATGGTCAGTCCTTTGGCACGCAACTTTGGACAAGCCGAAACGGAACCAAAGTTGGTGAGGATGCGGACGGCAATGTGTTTTATCGCAACAGCGACGACAGTCGTCGCTGGGTCATTTACAACGGTGACAATGAAGCGTCGCGCGTTGCCCCGGAATGGCATGGATGGTTGCATCATACATGGGATGAGCCGCCGACCGAAGTTGCGCTGAAGCACAAAGATTGGGAAAAGCCGCATCAAGAAAACCTGACTGGAACAATGGCTGCCTATGCGCCGGCCGGGTCGATCCGTCGGCAAGCACCGGCTGCGCGTTCAGACTATGAGGCGTGGACGCCGGAATAGAGGTATCATCATGCGGTTACTTCTGGCAGCGCTTGTTTTCGCACCTCTTCTTTCGGCGACCCCGGTGGCAGCGCAAGAAATCGTCACGACGCCCATCGAAGATGTGCCATTGGATGAGCTGATCGGCCAATTGACCACGACGCCGAACGAACCAGAAGGCGAAGACTATCTCTCTACCTCGACGGATGCCGTGGTGCAGAAGGTGTCTATTGCAACGGCAGGTGAACTGCGTATTCTTGATAAGTTGACCGGCCAAGTGACAGATCTGTCGTTAGAAAACGGCCAAACCGCGACTTTAGGTTTTCTGGCGGTCAAGCTGAATGAATGCCGCTACCCCGTTGATAATCCATCCGGCGATGCGTTTGCTCAGATCATTGTACGGGATGCCGAAGGTACACTCTTCTCTGGTTGGATGTTGGCGTCCGCGCCAGCACTCAACGCCATGGACCATCCGCGCTATGATGTTTGGGCATTGCGCTGTATCACATCCTGAGCCTTCGGCGTCGGACCGGCACCAGCAAAATCTGCATTGTGACCGAGCGCTTGCGCCAGCATGGCGCGGTAGTGATCACGTGGTATTTCGATAGCGCCGAGGCTTTCCAAATGCGGGGTGATGAATTGCGTATCAAAAAGCTGAAAGCCCGCGAGCCTGAGGCGGTCTACCAGATATGCAAGTGCTACTTTGGACGCATCTGCGGCCCGGCTGAACATGCTTTCGCCAAAGAACGCCGCGCCAATCGCGACACCGTACACACCGCCGACCAGATCTGTTTCCTCCCAGACTTCAATGGAGTGCGCACAGCTCCTGTCATTTAAGTCGCAGTAAAGCTCAAAGATCGTTTCGTTGATCCAGGTTTCGTCGCGATCTGCGCAGCCCTGCACAACCTCTTTAAACGCGCGGTCGTGGGTGACAGAGAAAGTGCCGCGGCGCATTGTGCGCGCCAAGCTACGTGAAATCCGAAACCCGTCCAATGGAATGATACCGCGCATGCGCGGATCAACCCAAAATACATCAGGGTCGTTGCGCCCCTCTGACATAGGAAATACCCCAACCTGATAGGCCTGCAACAGCAGCTCAGGTGTGAGGGTGGGTTCGTTATCTTTCACGGGCCTCAGGCGAGGTTTTCATCAAGCCAATGTTCAAGCCAGTGAATATTGTAGTCACCAGTTTGGACGGCTTGTTCCGCCAAAAGCGCGTGGAACAATGGGACGGTCGTATCGACACCGTCAACGATCAGTTCGCCCAAGGCGCGTTCAAGACGGGCCAAAGCCTCAGGACGGTCACGTCCGTGGACGATCAGTTTTCCGATCAGACTGTCGTAGTAGGGCGGGATGCGGTACCCATCATACAAAGCGGAATCCATGCGCACACCCAGCCCACCAGGCGCATGATATTGCGTGATGGTGCCAGGGCAGGGTGCAAAATTAGGCAGTTTTTCCGCATTGATGCGGACCTCAATGGCATGCCCATTGATTTGCAGGTCATCTTGTCCAAATGACATCGGCAGACCTGATGCGACACGAAGCTGCTCTCGCACCAGATCGACACCAAAGATACCTTCGGTGACAGGATGTTCGACCTGCAGGCGCGTGTTCATCTCGATGAAGTAGAACTCGTCATTCTCAAACAGAAATTCGATTGTTCCTGCACCGATATAATTGATCTTGGCGACCGCATCGGCACAAACCTTCCCGATCCGCGCGCGCAATTCTGGCGTGATGCAGGGGCCGGGGGCCTCCTCGAATACCTTTTGGTGGCGGCGCTGCAAGGAACAATCACGCTCGCCCAAGTGCACCGCATTGCCCTTGCCATCGCCAAACACCTGAATTTCGATATGGCGGGGTGTTGTCAGGTACTTCTCGATATAGACTTCGTCGTTGCCGAACGCGGCCTTTCCCTCTGCGCGGGCCGACTGAAAGGCTTGCTCCATGTCGGCGGCAGTTTGTGCCACCTTCATGCCGCGACCACCACCGCCAGCCGTGGCTTTGATGATGACAGGGTAGCCGATTTCTTCGCCGACGCGCTTTGCGTCATCAAGCGTCGGAACACCACCATCAGAACCGGGTACGCAAGGCACGCCAAGGTCCTTCATGGTGTCCTTGGCAGTGATCTTGTCGCCCATAACGCGAATATGCTCTGCGGTGGGTCCAATAAATGTCAGGTCGTGATCTTCGACAGCCTGCACAAAAGCTGCATTTTCGGACAGAAAGCCGTAGCCGGGATGGATGGCCTGCGCGCCCGTAATCTCACAGGCAGAGATGATCGCCGGAAAGGACAAATAGCTTTGCGCAGAGGAGGGAGGTCCAATGCAAATCGCCTCGTCAGCCATGCGCACATGCATTGCGTCTGCGTCGGCAGTGGAATGCACCGCAACCGATTTTACGCCCATTTCACGACAGGCACGCACAACCCGGAGGGCGATTTCGCCTCGGTTAGCGATAAGGATTTTGTCGAACATGGGTCTGCCCTTATTCGATAATCACAAGGGGCGCGCCAAACTCAACGGGACCGCCATCTTCAACCAAGATACGTTTGATTGTTCCTGCACGCGGTGCAGGGATGTGGTTCATCGTTTTCATGGCCTCGATAATGAGGATTGTGTCGCCTTCCTTGACCGTGGCACCCACGGTTGAGAAAGGTTCGGCCCCTGGTTCCGGTGCCATATACACCGTTCCGACCATCGGCGATGTGACAGCGCCGGGATGGCTGGCAGGGTCTTCATTACTGCTGGTCATGGCGGGCGGTAAAGGTGCAGCGGTTGCGGCGGGTACTGCAGCAGCCGGCGCTGCGGTCGCTTGGACAATCGTTTGCGTTTGACGACTGACGCGGACGTTGAGGCTGTCATTTTCGCCATAGTCGCGTTTGACCTGCAATTCAGTCAAATCGTTGTCGCGCAGCAGTTCTGCCAGTGCCGCAATAAAGCTGACATCGCTATCGTGAGAGGTTTTGTTGCCCATGTTGTCCTCGGCCCATTGCCCATATTATTGGCGCTTTCGCGACGTTACGTCACAAAGCATCTACATGCTTATAGGGCAACCCTGCGAGGGTGGGAAGCATAGGGTCGAAAAACGATCAGACTTTTTGTGGCGAGGCTTCATCAGTGGTGATTTGTGTTACCGGGGTGCCGGGTGATGAGGTTTCGTCAGCCGATGCGGCATCTCCATCATAGGGCAGCATCGGCACATCATAGGGGCGCAAAGTCCGGTCAGGCGGCGCAATTTCCGTTGGGTTCTCCGGATACTCTGAGCCAGACAGTCGCGCAGTGACGACCTGTGCGACGAAGGGTCTGTTTGACGGCAGGGTGGCCCCTTGATCGGAGCGTTCCACTTCCTGCACCTTTGTCGTGATCGCACGTGGCAAGGTTGGTGCTGACGCGACATTCGTTGCCGTCGAAGGCTGTAAATTGAGTGTGGTTTCCATATCTAGGCTCCGAAAAGCTGTGCACTATATCGTACCACTTTTGCGTTCTCGGATTACCAAAGTCTTAATCGCGGCGAAGAATTTCGCTACGATTTTAGGTTAATGTATACCGCGTATCAGATGGCCAAATACTGCGCGCGCAGCTGCTCATTCTCAAGCACTTCGGCGGCGGAACCATCAAAGACCACCTTGCCGATGTCCAGAATGACCGCGCGATCGGCAAGCTTGAGTGCCGCGACAGCGTTTTGCTCTACAATTACAGTTGTAATCCCCTGATCGCGGATCACGCCAAGTGTCTTTGCGATTTCCTGCACGATAACGGGCGCCAGGCCCTCATAGGGTTCATCCAGCAGCAATACCTTGATGTCACGGGCCAATGCGCGCGCGATCGAAAGCATTTGTTGTTCACCACCAGAGAGCGTCACGCCTTCTTGTTTGCGACGTTCGCCCAAGCGCGGGAACAGGTCGTATATTCGATCAAGTGACCACCCATGCGGTGGCGTGATCTGGGCCAGTTGCAGGTTTTCTTCAACCGTTAGGCCAGGGATAATCCGGCGGTCTTCTGGCACCAACGAAATGCCATTGGCAGCGGCCTCATGGCTTTTCATCTCATGTAACGGTTTATGATCGAGCCAGATTTCACCGTGCGTCAGTTCGGGATCATCCAAGCGGGCGATTGTTCGCAGAGTCGACGTTTTTCCGGCACCGTTGCGGCCCAGAAGTGCGAGAATTTCGCCTTCATGAATGTTAAAGCTGACATTTTGCACGATGTAGCTTTCACCGTAGTAGGCCTCGATCTCCCACACGCTCAGGTAGGCGGGGTGGGTTGCTGCATTGTTGGCGTGCTTGTTGAAAGGTGCGTTCATTTTCTGTCTCCTCCCAGATCATTTGGTTAAATGGTCTGAGTTAAACTTGCGCTTCGCCAAGATACGCTTCGCGCACTTTTGGGTGGCCTTTGATATTGTCAGGTGTGTCCTCGACCAGCGGCGTGCCTTGTGCCAACACAGTGATCCGCTCCGCAAGTGAGAAAACCACATTCATGTCGTGCTCAATAATCGCCATCGTAATCCCGCGCTTCTCGCGGATTTCTTTTAGCAAATTGATCGTGTTCTCGGTATCTGCTCGCGCCATACCAGCGGTTGGCTCGTCCAGCAAAAGAAGCTTGGGGTCTTGGACAAGGCACATCGCCATTTCCAAACGGCGTTTATCACCGCGCGACAAGCTAGACGCAATCATGTCTTTCTTTTCCAACATGTTCACATCCGCCAGAATTGCCCCCGCCTGTTCCTGAATGCCTTTTTCAGCAAAAATGCTTTCAATGGCATGCATGCGGAACGCGCCGTCGCGCTTGGCAAAGCAGGGGATCATGACGTTCTCAAACACGCTTAGATCGCTGAAAATCTCTGGCGTCTGGAACACCCGGCTGATGCCCATCTGGTTAATCTCGTGCGGCTTGCGGCCCAGCACGGACTGCCCGTCGAACATCACCGATCCGCTGTCGGGGATCAGCTTGCCCACCAAGACATTCAGCAAGGTGGACTTGCCCGCACCATTCGGCCCGATGATCGCATGGGTGGTGTTTTCCTGAATACTGAGGTTCACGTCACCCAGCGCTTGCAGACCACCGAACCGCTTGTTGATGCCTTTAACTTCTAACAAACCCATCTGTCTGTCTCCTTATTCGGCCGGTTCAGTGGCGTTTGGCTTGGCGTCTTCCGGTTTTTTCCGGCTGAAGGCCGCTGCGATTTTTTGACCGCCCTGGACCAAGCCACCAGGCAAGAAGATGACAACCAGCATAAACACGATACCCAACGTGAGGTGCCAGCCTTTCCCGATAAACGGATAGATCATCGCCACCACAAAGTTCTCTAACCCATCAGGTAAGAAAGCAAACCAGCCATGGAGGATCGTTTCGTTGATTTTAGAAAAGATGTTTTCAAAATACTTGATCATACCCGCGCCAAGGACTGGCCCGATCAATGTACCCGCGCCGCCCAGAATGGTCATCAGAACGACTTCGCCGGACGCCGTCCATTGCATACGCTCGGCACCTGCCAGCGGGTCCATCGAGGCCATCAAACCACCTGCCAGACCTGCATACATGCCAGAGATGACGAATGCGGCAAGCGTATAAGGTTTAGCGTTCAGTCCAGTATAACTCATCCGTGTTTGGTTCGATTTGATTGCGCGCAGCATCATCCCGAAAGGTGAACGGAAGATACGGATCGCAATGTAGAAAGCTATGATCATGAACACTGCCGCAAGGTAGTAGCCTGCGTTGAAAGTGAACAACCACGCCCCCAGTTCGAGTTCATAGCTCGATCGCATTTCCAGTCCAAACAGCGCAGGAACCGGAATATTGCCGGTTGCAGTTTGCGAAGCACCAAAAATACGCGGATCGTCCAAGGCAAGCTGGAGCCCTGTTTCGCCACCTGTGATTGGCGTCAGAACCGAATAGGCTAACGCAAAAGACATTTGTGCGAAGGCCAGCGTCAGGATCGAAAAGTAAATACCCGACCGCCGCAGCGAGACGTACCCGATCAAAAGTGAAAACAGGCCAGCGATGATGACACTAATCGCGATGGCTGGCAGCACGTTCATGCTCAGCAGCTTGAACATCCAGACGGCACCGTAAGAACCGGCACCCAAGAAGGCCGCGTGACCAAAGGACAGGTATCCGGTCAGACCAAACAGAATGTTGAACCCGATCGCAAAGATCCCGAAGATCACAAAGCGCTGCATCAAATCTGGATAGCCTGCATTGAACTGCGCCATTTCGGATCCTTCAGGGAAGGGGTTCAGAATGAAAGGTGCGAACAGCGTCAAACCAACGACGATCAGCAGCAGACGAAAGTCTTTCTTTTCAAGTCCGAGCATTGGTTACTCCTCCATGACGCCCTTGCGGCCCATCAGGCCGCGAGGACGCGTCAACAAAACGATAATTGCGACAAGATAAATGATGATCTGGTTGATCCCTGGCAGCACGTCGATGACGGCTGACATCGACGCAAAGCTTTCCAGAATACCCAAAAGGAAACCAGCAGCGACCGCACCGGGCAATGACCCCATGCCGCCAACAACAACCACAACAAAGCTTAGCACCAAGAAGTCCATTCCCATGTGATAGTTGGGTGAATTGATGGGGGCATACATCACCCCAGCAAGCCCTGCGACCGCGGCCGCGATCCCGAACATGATTGTAAACCGCTTGTCGATATCGATACCAAGGAGGCCGACAGTTTCGCGGTCGGCCATGCCGGCCCGTACCACCATACCAAAGGTCGTGAATTGTAGAAATGCAAAGACCGCCCCGATGATAATGATCGAGAAGAAGAAATAGACCAGACGCCAGTAAGGATAGATAATCGCGTTTGGATCAAAACCAAAGGCAACGCCGAAATCGAAACTGCCAACAAAGGCTTCGGGCGCAGGTGTTGGAATTGGGTTTGCACCATAGAAATATTTGACGATCTCTTGAATGACGATGGCCAGACCAAAAGTCACAAGAATCTGGTCCGCATGGGGGCGTTTGTAGAAGTGCTTGATCAGGCCGCGCTCCATGATGAAGCCGATAGCGACCATGATAGGAATAGCGATGAGGATCGAGATCGGGACGGCCCAGTCGATGACCGCATCGCCGGCCACTTGCCCAAAGAAATCGTGTATATATGGCACCTCGACCTGTAGGGGATTGCCCAAGAAATCTGTCCGCGTTTCGTCAACGACCTTGTGGCTCAGTGTCAGTAGATTGCTTACGGTGACTGCCACAAAGGCGCCCAGCATGAACAAGGCACCATGCGCAAAATTCACAACGCCAAGCGTACCAAAGATAAGTGTCAGGCCCAACGCAATGAGCGCGTAGGCGGAGCCTTTATCTAATCCGTTAAGAATCTGGAGTATGAACTGGTCCATCTGGTGACCTCTGATCAGTTATGGGAAAGAGCTTGCGGTGCTCTGCATCACGCCGCAGCCAAGTTTGGCGCCGCATGACCCGTGATTGGGGGGATCAGGCCACCCGTAAAGGGTGACCTGAAGCATTGTAGGCTTACGCGCCTGGGTTACATGTTCCCAAAGCACCACCCTGGAATTGTGGGTGATCTGCTGGGTATGTGACCTGAGCGGCTGGTGTGACTTCGACGATCTCAAGAAGGTCGAATTCGTTTTCTGGGTTTTCTTTACCCTTCACGACCAGCACGTCCTTGAAGCACTGGTGATCTTCGCCACGGTAGAGTGTTGGACCGTTGCCCAGACCGTCGAACTCGAAATCTTCGAGAGCTTCGACAACCGCACATGGGTTGAACGAACCGGCGCGTGTGACCGCATCTGCGTAAAGCAGTGTCTGCACGTATGTGGTGTGTGCAGCCTGCGATGGTGGGAAGCCGTACTTGGTGCCGAACGAACGGACAAACGCTTGCGAACCCTCGTCCTGTAGGGACCAGTGCCAGTTTGTCGAACCAAAGATGCCCTTCACGTTGGCACCTGCACCTTTCGCCATCAGGCGAGAGTAGAGCGGAACAACGATTTCGAAGTTCTGACCGTTGGCCTGTGCTTCACGCAGACCAAACTGAACGGCGTTGGTCAGCGAGTTCACCATGTTCCCGCCGTAGTGGTTCAGAACCAGAACGTCAGCACCAGAGTTCAGAACAGGTGCGATGTAGGAGGAAAAGTCAGTCTGTGTCAGCGGTGTCAGTACCGTGTTCACGGTTTCCCAACCCATCGCTTCTGTGGATGACTGCACAGCTTCCTGTGTTGTGTAACCCCAGTTGTAGTCGGCTGTCAGGTGATAGGCTTTCCGGTTGTTGCCGTAAGCCGCTTCTAGCACAGGGGCAAGCGCCGCACCGGACATGTAGGAGTTAAAGAAGTGACGGAAGCCGTTGGCCCGCTTATCTTTACCTGTTGTGTCGTTGGAATGGGTCAGGCCCGCCATGAAGATGACGCCAGCTTCTTGGCAGAGCGCCTGTACGGCCACCGCAACACCGGAGGATGAACCGCCAGTAATCATTATGGCGCCATCTTTTTCGATCATCGAACGTGCAGAAGCGCGTGCGGCATCAGACTTCGTCTGTGTATCGCCAGTCACATACTTCACTTCGCGACCCAGAATACCCGTACCGTCCAGAACCTGTGACGAGAACGTATTCATCATACCGCCATCGCCGCCACCGTTCAGGTGCTCCACCGCAAGCTCATAGGCGCGCAGTTCATCGGCACCTTCATCTGCGTAAGGACCGGTTTGCGGCACGTTGAAGCCAAGAATGACCTCACTGTCGCCTGGCGCATTTGTGAACCCGGCATGCGCATCCGCACGCAGATATTGCGGCAGAGCGAGACCGGCACTGGCAACCATGCCAGTTTTCAGGACGCCACGACGCGAGAAATTCGATTTGGACATTATTATCCTCCCTAAAGTTTTTGTCAGATGGGCCCCAAGCCCAAGCAACGCGTGCGTTTAGACACTATGTCATATTTGTGGCGATCTGTTCATTCGGCAACAAGTCATTGAGAGCGCTAGACTTATTTGTAAAATCATGAACAAATAACTTGCAAATCTAGTAAATCGGTTTTCTCGCGCCCGCAGAAAGCCACTGAAACTGTTGAGGGAATTCGAAATGGCTGTGCAGCGGCTCGTTGGATCAAGGATCCGGGAAAAACGCCTTGACCTTGGTTTGCGGCAAGCATCGGTTGCCGAAAAGGTGGGCATTTCCCCATCTTACCTGAACCTCATTGAGCACAACCGTCGCAGAATCGGCGGTAAGCTGCTGGCAGATATTGCGCGCGCGCTGGATGTCGATACCGGCCTGTTGGCTGATGGCGCTGATGGAGAAATACTCGATCATATGCGTAGTGCGGCTGCAACTGCTGATGGCGCTGTCGAGGTGGATCGGACCGAGGAGCTCGCCGCGCGATTTCCTGGATGGAGCGCCCTGATCGCAGCGCAAGCCCGCAGAATTGCCCACCTTGAAGAGAAAAGTCAGATACTGACGGACCGCCTGGCGTATGATCCCAAACTGGCCAACGCATTGCATGAGGTCATTTCAGCTGTGAGCGCCATTCGGTCTTCGGCATCAATTCTTGTGGGGCCCGAAGAATTGGATACCGACTGGCAGCGTCGATTTCATGAGAATATCCACAACGACAGTGTGCGCCTCGCTACAAGTAGCGAGGCTTTGATCACCTATCTCGAAGCACCTGAAGCGGTGTTGGATCACGCAGGCTCACCTTTCGAGCAGGTCGAAGTTTATTTGTCTCGATTGGGTTTTCATTTGGCGGCTTTGGAAGAGGGGGCTGATGGCAACCTTATTGTGCAGGACGCTGGCCTGACCGGCGCGCCCGCTATGATCTTGCAAGCCATCGTCAAACAATATGCCGTTGACGTTGCAGCGCTCCCGCTCTTGCCGTTCCAAAGATATTGCCGCAAGGCTGGCTATGATCCCGCGCGCGTCGCAGACCAGTTTGATGTTCCCGTCTCACAAGTGCTTCGTCGCATGGCACAGTTGCCGCCCGATAACGGACACCCGCCCATGGGGCTGGTCGTGAGCGACGCCGCCGGCGCGCTACTGATCACGAAACCGGTTGCCGGCTTCTCCATGCCCCGCGTCGGCGGTGCATGCCCACTTTGGCCGCTTTATGGTGCGCTGAGCCGACCGTCCCAGCCAGTGCGGTTACATGTCGAGATGCCCGCTCCTAATCCGACACGGTTCTTATGTTATGCGGTGGCAGAGCCGGTCGGGCGTGGCACATTTGACGGACCGCCGCCGCTGCACAGCACGATGCTCGTCATGCCCGACCCGCCGGAAACCGGGCAATCTCCGCACCCGGTTGGTGTTTCATGTCGGATTTGCCCACGCCATGCCTGCACAAGTCGCCGTGAACCGGCGTTGCAGGGGATCAACCCTTCACCTCCTCTTTGACAGCATTGGAAAATGCAGTGATAGTCTGATCTTGGGGAGGCTCCTTTTACTGAAAGGGAACTATAAATAAGGGAGGCGATGAGGTGGGCAAACGCGTCCTTCTGATCGAAGATGAACCTAACATCATCGAGGCGATCAGTTTTATTCTATCTCGTGATGGATGGACTGTTCACACCCATGAGGATGGGACAACCGCAATCGACAAGGTGCTTGATCTGCCACCTGACATGATCATCCTTGATGTGATGTTACCGGGGAGAAGCGGCTTTGACATTCTGCGTGAGTTGCGCAGCCACGACGCGACGCGGCGGACACCTGTGATGATGCTGACAGCGCGTGGTCAGGAAAAAGATCGCGCTTTGGCAATGCGTCTTGGTGCCAATCTATTCATGACAAAGCCGTTCTCGAATTCAGAGGTGCGCGACCACGTGCGCAGACTGATGGAGACATGAGCAGCAAGCAAAACCTGCCGGTTTTCCTGCAACGTGCCAACTACCGGCAAAGACGACTGCAGGATGGCGCGAAGCTGATTCCGTTTCTTGGGATCATCTTGCTAGCGATACCACTGGCGTGGTCAAGCAACGGGCCGGACGACAAGGTTGGTTCTTCTGGATTGATATATATCTTTGGTGTGTGGGTATTGCTCATCATTCTGACGGCTATACTGTCCAGCCGTATGCGATCGGATGCATCTTTGAATGCCGAAGATATCTCAAACAAATGATGTCCTTCAACGCCCTTATCGTCATTGCACTGGGCTACGTTGTTTTGCTGTTTGCGATTGCGTTTATTGCTGAAAAACGCGCAACGAATGGTCATGCGAACTGGCTATCATCTCCGTGGATCTACACCCTGTCGCTTAGCATCTACTGTACGGCTTGGACCTTTTACGGCGCAGTCGGATATGCTGCGCGCTCTGGCTTGGAATTCGTGACGATCTATCTGGGCCCGACGCTGATTATGGTTGGTTGGTGGTGGTGTCTGCGGCGTCTTGTGCGTATCGGACGCGCGCATCGGATCACGTCGATCGCGGATCTTGTCTCATCGCGCTTTGGCAAGTCGACCCAATTGGGTATGATTGTGACGGTGATCTCCGTGATCGCGGCGACACCCTACATTGCTTTGCAGCTGCAATCGGTGACTTTGTCTTTCGCCATATTCGCGCAAAGCGGGGGCGTCAGCTGGGATCAATCTGACTTTAATGTCACCGCAATGTGGGTTGCTGTCGGCTTGGCAGTCTTTACCGTGATCTTTGGCACCCGCAATCTCGATGCAAACGAGCGGCACCACGGCGTTGTCATGGCGATTGCGGTTGAGGCGGTTGTCAAATTATTGGCTTTGGTCGCTGTCGGTGTGTTTGTGGTCTGGGGCATCGCCGGTGGTCCTGCCCAGATGCTGACCCGCATTGACCAGTCCGATATTATTTTGTGGAACCAAGACAGTGGCCGCTGGGTAAGCCTGATTTTCCTATCTGGTGCGGCGTTCTTGTGCTTGCCGCGCATGTTTCAGGTTTTGGTCGTTGAAAACGCAGATGAGCGCCACCTGCACATCGCAAGTTGGGCCTTTCCACTTTACCTTTTCATGATGAGTCTTTTTGTCGTTCCGATTGCTGTTGTCGGGTTGGATCTTTTGCCTGCCGGTAGCAACCCCGATCTCTTTGTATTGACTGTACCACTGAACGAAGGCCGGGGGGGCTGGCAATCCTGTCCTTTTTGGGGGGGTTCTCGTCTGCGACTTCAATGGTGATTGTTGCCACGATTGCACTGGCGACCATGGTATCAAACCACATCGTCGTACCAATATGGCTCAGTTTTCAGACCAACCAACAGGCCGTGATGTCGGGGGACGTCCGGGATGTGATTTTGTTGTCTCGGCGGCTTTCGGTCGCAGGCATCTTGGCATTAGGTTTCTTGTATTACCGCATGTCGGGCGGTGGGACGGCTTTGGCGGCAATCGGTCTGATATCATTCACCGGTGCTGTTCAGATATTGCCAGCCATGATTGGTGGTATTTTCTGGCGTGGTGCAACGGGCGTCGGTGCTGGTGCGGGTCTCGTCACGGGTCTGTTGATCTGGTTGTGGACGTTGTTCTTGCCAAGCTTTGGTGCGGATGCAGTGATCAGCCAGGCGGTTATGGATCACGGTCCATTTGGTATGGCGTGGCTGCGACCGCAGGCGTTATTTTGGGTAACGGGGCTTGATCCTTTGGTGCACGGGATCATGTGGTCGATGCTGCTCAACACCGCCGTTTTCGTCATACTGTCTTTGTTGACTTTCCCCGCGCCGTTGGAGCGTCTGCAGGGCGCGCAGTTCGTCAATGTATTTGAACATTCCAGCGCCGCACCTGCCTGGACCAGTGCCGCAACCGGCGCCGAGGACCTGCTGATCATGTCGCAGCGCATTATTGGCAGTAGCGAAGCGCAAGCTCTCTTTGAGCGCGAGTCCCTGCATCAAGGCAAAGTTGGCTATCTGCCTGAGGTCACGCCGGATTTCATCGAGCGGCTGGAGCGTGAGCTGGCAGGTTCGGTTGGTGCTGCAACCGCGCATGCTATGATCGGGCAAGTCATTGGCGGCAGTACGGTTTCTGTCGAAGACCTTATAGCCGTCGCGGACGAAGCTGCGCAAATTTTGGAGTACTCAAATCGGCTTGAGGCAAAATCGCGGGAGCAAGAACGGACCGCAAGAGCCCTACGCGCCGCGAATGACAAACTGACGGCACTGTCGATCCAGAAAGACGCGTTTCTTAGTCAGATCAGCCATGAGCTGCGCACGCCCATGACGTCCATCCGATCATTCTCGGATATTCTGAGGGATGGCGAGATGTCAGAGGCGGATCAAGAGCGCTATGCTGGCATCATTCATGATGAAGCGGTGCGACTGACGCGATTGCTCGATGATTTGTTGGATTTGTCGGTGCTGGAAAATGGTCAGGTCGTGTTGCACGAACAAACGGGTTGGCTTGCCGATTTGTTGGATCGCGCCGTTCGTGCCGCCGGCTTGCATGATAGCCCGTTGAAAGTGAGCCGTAATCGCGCGAGCGAACAGGTGGTGTTGACAGCGGATCTTGATCGGCTCGCGCAGGTTTTCATCAATCTGATCTCAAATGCCAGAAAATACTGTGACGCGAAGGATCCGCATCTCACAATCACAGTTACCAAAGATGGACCCAACTGTACCGTTGACTTCATCGACAATGGCAAAGGCATCGCGCCCGAAAACGAAGAACTAATCTTTGAAAAGTTTTCCCGCATTGGTGATGAATCAAAGGCTGGTGGTGCTGGGTTGGGACTGGCCATATGTCGAGAGATCATGCATCGGCTCGGCGGTGAGGTGTTCTATCTTCCGCAGAAGACAGGGGTCGCTTTCCGAGTAAGCCTGCCACCCGTTCATGCAAGAGAGACGTTAGAACAAACGTAACCACTTGTGGCTAGTGTCATCGCCGAAGATCTGTGGCAGGCAAATGACTGAAAGCACACAAGCGACATTGTTGCGGCGGATGACCCGTCAGCAAGGCGCTGAGGTTACGGATAATCCGCTTACCTCTTCGCGCGCTGTGCGTCTGGTGCTGACAAAGGCCGCTAACGATACAGTCAATCTCGTTTTGACGGTCAGTAGCGTCGCCGAAGAGATCACGCATCTTGAGGATATGCTCGGGTCGCTTGGTGATGATCTTATGCTGATCCGATTGGAACGGAACAATGCGCTGATTGGCCTGATCGCGTTTGACGTGGAACTACGAAGTGCCGTGTTGGAAATGGAAACGATGGGCGCACTGCTTGGCCAGAAGGCGGAGGGTAGAAAACCCACACGCACCGATGAAATGCTCTGCGAACCGCTGCTCGACAGGCTGCTATCCTCCTTTCCACAGGCCGTCCGCGGGACCCCCTTGGATGGGTGGATGGAGACGATTTCCCACGCTGGACTTATCGAAGGTCCACGTGCTGCCGGATTGTTGCTTGAGGATTGCGACTATCGCACGGTCCGGATGAGCGTTGATCTTGGGATCGCTGACCGAAGCGGTTTGCTGATGATTATCTTGCCGGTTCAGCCAGCCGTTGAAAACGTAGCGATCGCACCAAGCGCCAGGGCCGATTGGGGGACTGCGTTCCACGATGTTGTGTCAAAGGCCCCGGCTAAATTGGACGCTGTTTTGCATCGGTTTTCTGTGCCTTTGGGGTTTGCTCATTCGCTGAAAGTTGGCTCTGTCGTCCCATTGCCGGGATGCACGGTGCATTCGGTTCGCCTCATCGCTCCCGATGGAAAGACGGTGGGGCAGGCGAAACTCGGACAGGCTGGGGGGAACCGGGCCGTCCGGTTGGAAACCGCACCGGCGCCTTTGCTTGCTGATCTTCCTGCGTCCGTTGGAGAAGCGGTAATGGTCGTGCACGATGAAGTGGCGATGAGCCTTGACGTCGGTGTCGATCCGCTACCGGATAATGAATTCCCTGAGGTCTCGGCTGACCTCGTTGCTGCTGAAAATCTTGACTTGCCGACTGAGGGGATGACTGACTTCCCCCAAGTGGATGTAGATTTTGACGCGTCCTAAGACCCGGACAGTGTATCCAATTGCGGGCGCAATCCACCAAGATCGTATCCCGCCGCGGATGTCGCAGTCAAAATCTCGTCGGCGGACATCTCGGACGCTTGACCCAAAGCCCATACGATTGATGAGCGGGTACCAGACGCACAATAAGCAAGTGTTGGGCCCGCAGACGCCGCCATTGCTGCTTTTTGATCCGCAATCATCTGCATGTTCATGCCCTGGTGTGTCACCGGGATGATAACGAATGACAGGCCCGCATCTTCTGCCGCAGTTTTGATCATGTCCGCATGATGACTTGGCGGAATCTCAGTGTCCGGTCGATTGCATATCACCGTGGCAAAGCCAGCGTCGGCAATTGCGGCAATGTCTTCGACCCCAATTTGGGGTGAAACGGCGTAAGTCGGGCTAAGGTGTCGAATATCCATCTCTTGTCTCTAAACGGCTACCGCCCGATGGTCCAGCCAGCTGCGTAGGGCGGGGGTTAGCACCATGCCAAGGAACATCGCAATCGCAAAGATCAGGCCACTTGCTCCGCCGAAGCTAAGTGAAGCAATCGCTGGTCCAGGACACAGGCCCGACAGGCCCCAGCCGATACCAAAAAATGTAGAGCCCAACGCAAGGTCACGTCCCAATCTGGGTTCCGGGGGTTAGGAAAGTTCGCGGCTAGCAGTGGTTTGCGCGCTTTCGTCATGCGCCATGCGATAGCCATTGGTACAATCGCGCCACCCATAACAAAAGCGAGTGTTGGATCCCAATCACCAAAAACATCAAGCCAGCCTTGAACCTTGGTCGTATCCGTCATGCCTGAAATCAGCAGCCCCAAACCAAAGCAAGCGCCGACCGCAAATGCAACAAGGGCTCGCATCATATCATCCCCAGAATGTGTTTGAATAATACTACTGTCAGGCCGCCCGCCCCGATATAGAAAACGGTTGCAACGATCCCTCTTAAGGAGAGGCGTGAGATACCGCATACGCCATGCCCCGACGTGCAGCCGTTGGCCAGACGTGTGCCAACTCCGACGAAAAGGCCAGCGGCAATGATCACGGCCCAATTGGTTGTCAAATGCGTTTCGGCATTTCCCATCACCGTTGCAGCAATTGCTGGCGCGATGAGCAGTCCGGCAATGAGTGCAGCACGCTCGACCCAATCATGGCGGCCGCTGCCGTCGACAAGACCGCCGATAATGCCGGACGCCCCCATGATCCGCCCATTCACAAGCAGGAACACAGCGGCTGCAGTTCCGATAAGCACGCCACCGGCGAGCCCCAATAACCAATCGAGTGGCATGGTATTTTCCTATTGTTCTAAGTGGTCTAGAGCGTGTTGATCGGCACTTTGAAGTAACGTTTCCCGTTGTCTTCAGGCTCGGGGAGGTGCCCTGCGCGCATGTTGGTTTGCAAGGACGGCAAGATCAGTCTCGGCATGCCGAGTTTCGCGTCCCGTTCCTGACGCATCGAGACGAAATCTTCCATCGGGCGGCCTTCGCCGATGTGGATATTCAGCGCCTTTTGTTCGCCCACAGTTGTCTCCCAAGCGAACTCATCCCGACCGGGTGCCTTGTAGTCATGGCCAACAAAGATCCGGGTATCATCTGGCAAGGTCAGGATTTTTTGGATCGATGCAAACAGATCCTCGGCCGATCCACCCGGGAAATCGCACCGTGCTGTTCCAAAATCAGGCATGAACAATGTATCCCCAACGAATGCGGCATCGCCGATGACGTAGGTCAGGCAGGCGGGGGTGTGTCCAGGCGTGTGCATCACATCGGCGCGCATTTGGCCGACATGAAAGCTGTCACCATCGTTAAACAGGGCGTCAAACTGTGACCCGTCCCGTTGAAATGCGGTGCCTTCGTTAAATACTTTCCCGAATGTGTCTTGAACCACGGTGATTTGTGATCCAATGCCGATCCGACCCCCCAGATGTTCTTGTAGATAAGGAGCCGCAGACAGGTGATCAGCATGGACATGGCTTTCGAGGATCCATTTCACCCGGAGGTCTTCTGACTTGACCCACGCGATGATTTCATCAGCAGACTGGGTATTTGTGCGACCTGACGCCTGATCATAGTCTAATACACTGTCGATGATCGCGCAGGACCGCCCGTCAGGTTCGCGCACAATGTACGACACCGTATTGGTGGCATCGTCGAAGAAGGCTTTCACATCAGGTTTCATATCTGATCTCCTTTGCCTATAAAGTAATCGGTTTGCGAAACATTTCAATGTTGAAATGTGTTATTGCGAGAGTTATCTGTCAGCCATGGAAAACCCTGTGCAAACTTTGGCTGATCCCATGGATGCAGCGGCGGCGGAGGCAGCCGACCTGTTAAAATCGCTGTCCAACGCCGGCCGGTTGCGGATCTTGTGCGCGCTTGTGCCCGGGGATCTCACAGTACGCGAGTTGGAGGCCGCGCTGGGCGCGAGCCAATCTTATGTCTCCGGCCAGCTTCTAAGATTGCGTAACGAAGGGTTGGTTGCGTGCAATCGGGATGGTCGCAGCATGCGCTACAGGCTGGCGGATCCACGCGTACGTCCGCTTCTTGAGCGTCTCTACGAGCTGTTTTGCCCTGTCACGTAACCTGCCAACTCGGCGCGGGCGACCTGCCTGCGGTGCACAGCATCGGGTCCATCTGCCAGTCTTAGGGTGCGTAAGTGCGTCCATTGCCGGGCAAGTGGTGTATCTTGCGACACGCCCGCTGCGCCATGCATCTGGACGGCCTGATCGGTGATATCCAATGCGACTTGCGGTGCAACCACCTTGATTTGGCTGATCCAGGGGGCAGCTGCACGCTTGTCGCCCTGATCCATCATCCACGCAGCTTTCAGGCACAAGAGGCGGGCTTGCTCGATGTCCATACGCGCCTTGGCGATGATGTCGAAGTTTTCGCCCAACTGCGCAAGCGGCTTACCAAACGCCTGACGCGCGACGGATCTTTCGCACATAAGCTCCAGTGCCTTCTCGGCCTGACCGACCGCGCGCATACAGTGGTGGATCCGGCCCGGTCCCAGACGCCCTTGTGCAATTTCAAATCCACGGCCCTCGCCCAGCAACATGTTTTGCGTAGGGACGCGCACATTCTCAAAGCGGAAGTGCATGTGACCGTGCGGCGCATCATCATGCCCATAGACTTCCATGGCACGCAGTTTCATGATGCCTGGCGTATCGGCAGGAACGACAACCATCGAGTGTTGCTGATGCCTTGGTCCGTCGAACCGTGTTCGCACCATGACGATATAGACCGTGCAGCGTGGGTCACCTGCACCTGTCGCCCACCATTTCTGCCCATTCAAGACGTATTCATCACCATCTTTTTCGCAGCGCATCGCGATGTTCGTCGCGTCCGAGCTTGCGACATCTGGCTCGGTCATCAGGTAGGCGGATCTGATCAAACCGGCCATCAATGGCTCTAGCCACTGCTTCTTCATCGGCTCAGTACCGTAGCGGGCGAACACCTCCATATTGCCAGTATCAGGTGCGTTGCAGTTAAAGACCTCTGCGGCAAGATGGCTCTTGCCCATTTCTTCGGCAAGATATGCGTATTCAACGGTGTTGAGCTGCGGTCCATCGCGGAAGGTATCCCAGAAATTCCAAAGACCGCGTTCTTTCGCCTTTGCCTTTAGACCTTCTAGGATTTCAACCTGACGATCCGTAAAAGCCCAGCGGTCACCGACATCGACTTCAGCAAGAAATTCTTCGTCGACCGGCGCGATCTCATCGGTGATCATGGCCTTTACGGCGGCGAGAACGGGTTTAAGCCGCTCGGTCTGTCCCAGATCCATCTTTTCACCTCTACCAATCTGGATCCTATCGTGCATCGCGCGGCTGGGGTGTCAATCAATGGGTTGCACAAACCGGGGCAGGTGGCCCTAATGGCTGCATGAAGGAAGCCGCGCAAAATCTCGGGGTCAGCCTTGCTGATCTGAATTCTTACCTCACAGATGCCATTCCGGAATTTGAGGGGCTGCAAGACGTGACGAAGTTTGGCACCGGACAGTCAAATCCAACATTTAGACTGGATGCCGCAAGCGGGACCTATGTGCTACGCAGCAAACCACCCGGTCGTTTGCTGCCGTCTGCACACGCGGTCGATCGTGAATTCCGGGTGATGCAGGCTTTGGCAGGGACCAATGTGCCGGTGCCCGAAATGTTGCACCTGACAAGTGCAGAGAGTTCGCCCAGTCGACGCGCGTTCTTTGTGATGCGATTTCTGCCCGGGCGCATTTTTTGGGATCCGGCATTGCCAGACTGCCACGCAAGTGAACGCGCGGCGATTTATGATGCGATGAATGGGGCTTTGGCAGCGCTGCATGACGTTGACCCGAATGCTGTTGGTTTGAGTGATTATGGCAAGCCGGGGAATTACTTTGCACGCCAGTTGGACCGATGGAGTAGCCAGTACCGGTCGTCGGTCGACGCGCCAAGCGACGCGATGTCAGAGATCATGGCGTGGTTGGGTGCCAATATGCCAAGCGACGATGGTCAAGTGGCATTGGTGCATGGTGACTGGCGGTTAGATAACATGATCTTTCGGCCAGATGCGCCCGAGATAGCTGGTGTATTGGACTGGGAACTGTCGACATTGGGTCATCCGATGGCCGACTTGGCCTATCAATGCATGCAGTGGCGGCTGCCAAATCAGGGTGACATGCGAGGTTTGGCGGGCGTTGATCGCGCGGCACTTGGACTGCCAAGCGAGACCGCTTACGTCGCGGACTATGCCGCGAGACGTGGCTTGGGACAGATAGACAACTGGCCCTTTTATCTGGTCTTCGCATTTTTTCGGCTTGCGGCCATTTTAGCGGGCGTGGCCGCACGCGCAGCGGCAGGCAATGCGTCAAACCCTGCGATGGCGCGCAAATACGGCGCGGCTGTGCCGGCATTGGCGGCAATGGCCAGCATCGTAATGCACGAGGGTGCAGAGCTTTAGCCCAGCATGACACCGATAATGACGGCCATCAGGCCGATCATTGAGACAAAAAGGGCTGCGAGATTGACCGGCAGGATTTTTGAAATCCGTTCCCGCAAAGCGTCATCCGTCAGGCCTGCACGTTTCGCCCGTGCAACAGCGACGATACTGTAGGCAATGCCGCAGAGGCCCGCGACCGACAGCGCCGCACCAATCCAGACGATGATTTCCATGATCACTCCGCAGTTTTGCCGGACTTATCGTGCAGCGTTGTGCTGCGCAAGGGTTGCGGGTTTCGAGGGCAGGGGCTAGTCAATGACAACCCCTTCAGGAGAGCAGAAATGAACGATTCCGTGATTGACACAGCAAGCACCGTTGCCGGACAAGAGCTCCGCCAATTCGTTGAGCGCTATGAGCGGCTGGAGGCGGAAAAGAAAGATATCGCAGACGGACAAAAAGAGGTGATGGCCGAGGCGAAAGGCCGTGGTTATGACACCAAGGTCCTGCGCAAGATTGTCGCTATTCGCAAGCGTGACGCGAACGATCTGGCCGAGGAAGAAGCGGTGATGGAAATGTACAAGGCGGCGCTGGGCATGTAAGCATCAGTCGAATGGAAGGATAAGATCCACACCTTCCATCTCGGCGATGATCTCCAAATCTTCCTCGTAGGCCTCTGTCATCAAGGACACGACGGCTTCGTCGAGTTCCGGAAGATCAATGCTGTCTTCCAGTTTGTCCGGAACGGCAAAACCTTCGATGACATCGGCTATCACCTCTTGGCGCGCCTCGATATCCCCGGACGACAGGTCCGCGATGCGCGTTGCCAGAACTTGCATGCCCTCCTGCGTAATGATGTTGTTCAAAACATCATATTGACCGGTAATCCCTGTCTGTGGCGAAATGCCTGACTGTAGACGGATTAACTCCTCCCAGATCAGTGGCGTATCCTCATTGCACCAAACATAAAGCGGTGTTTGGGGAGCCGCCAACTTGATCCTACGAATGACATCAGACCACCGCACGTCGATGGGGGGTAAAACCCCCAGATATTGCTGAAGGCTGCCAACGGCTGCGCGGGTCGCCGTGTCTTGCAAAAAGCCGGCCGGATTTCGCAACGCAAAGAACAACGAGATTTCATCATTGGGAAATAGCTGATGTAGCCCGCGCACCTTCATTTCTGCTTGATGATAAAACACGCTGTGGTCAAAAATACGTTTGGGTATTGCGATAAAATTGTCGTTGCTGAGGACCAGCCGCGAAATGTTGTCATTTTCCACAATTGCATCAACCAAGACATCACGCGCGTCCTGCGCGGGGGCCGCACCATCCAACCCTTGGATCGCCTCTCGTATCAACTTGCGATACTTGCCAGGACCAGGCACCGCGATCCCTTGTTGGAGCAGTGCATTGGCATTCTTCAGGATGGATTTCAGCAGCCGATCTTCATCCGTGCAATTTGCGCCGATATGAAATGCGATCTGCATGATGGGCCTTTTGTGCGATGTGTCGGGGCATCATAGGGTGAATTGCGGTACGCGAAAGCAAGATTCCGGCGCCGTGTCCCTGCGGTGCGATGTTGGGTTCATTTTTTATGTTGCGTGGTGCGAAAACACCATTGCGCTCTGGCGTTTTCCCCTGCTATACGCCGCGCATTCGCAGTGCCGGATAGGTGCCGCAAAGCACCAGTGCCCCTATAGCTCAGCTGGTAGAGCAACTGATTTGTAATCAGTAGGTCCGCGGTTCGAGTCCGTGTGGGGGCACCATTTGTTTCAATAACTTAGCTGATTTTTTGATATCAACGCTTGTTTTAGGGTAAGCGCTGGGTAAGCAGATGCGGCCATATTTATTTTGCATTTTTTAGCCTCCCGTTTCACGCTATCCTAAGTTTGGGAGGACTTGATGGGTCATATTAGGCTCGGAACGTTGCAGCAGTCAAAGAAATGGCGTGATGTCATTGGCTTGCTCGATTCAAATGCCGGTGTCGAGAGCATTGCGGAAGCGGCAGCGCGCGCGTCTGAGTTGGACCTGAAGCGCGCTTCAGATGATCCTTTCTTCCAATCTGTAACCCAACTTCTTGTCCAGTTGCCTCTTTTGGCGCGTGCGCCTGGGTTTGAAGCCGAGATGGCCGAACTTGGTCTGCCGTCTGACGCGTTGAGTTCTGTCACGGGCTTATTGGCTGGGCTGAATGCGGCCATCAATCAACGAGCATTCGATCAAGGTCATTCCTCCGACGCTGGAGAGTTGGCACGGACGGCACTTTTGGAAAGCCTGTCGGTTCAATTACGAGACAAGCTGCCTACGCTCTTTGAGCCAACACCCCAAGAGGTCCGAAAAGCCTTGGCGTCGTTCTCGGGAGGGCGGGAGTTCTCGGCACTGGCGCGCGATTTCTTCGCCCGGCTGTCCTACAGATCGCTTGACTATTATTTGAGCCGCGAATTGGCGAACCATATCGGTGTTGACAAACGGTTCGGGCACGATAGCGACCGCGTCGCATTTGGTCTTGTCACGGTTTAGTTCCGGTCTCTTTCGAGCAATGTTTGCTATGAAGGAGACAAGGAATGGCAACGAGATACACTGACGAGTTTCGACGTGATGCAGTGCGCATCGCAATGACCAGTGGCCTAACGCGGCCTCAGGTTTCATCTGATTTGGGCGTTGGGCTTTCGACGCTGAACAAGTGGGTTCAGAAACACCAGCATGATGATTTGATGTCGGGCCCTCATGAAGATGTGGAACGGGAGAACGAGCGGCTTCGCAAGGAAGTCCGCCTGCTGCGAGAGGAGAGGGAAGTGTTAAAAAGCGGCGATCTTCTTTGCAGGCCAAAGTCGGTGAGGTTCGCCTTCATCGACACCTGGAGAGAAGAATGGCCGATTGAGTTTCTGTGCCGCGTTATGCGGGTCACAGCACGTGGGTATCGTGCTTGGCGCGTCCGCCCAATGTGCCAGCGACAGCGCGATGATATGGTGATCTTAGCTCATATTCGTGACCAGCATCGCCTCAGCCTGCAAAGCTACGGCCGCCCCCGGATGACTGAAGAGTTACAGGAACTAGGGCTAGAAGTAGGCCACCGACGTGTGGGGCGCTTGATGCGGGACAATGGCATAAAAATTGTGAGAACTCGTAAATTCAAGGCCACGACAGACAGCAATCATGCTTTCAATATCGCTCCAAACTTGTTGGATCAGGATTTCTCTACTGATGGTCCAAACCAAAAGTGGGCTGGCGACATTTCATATATCTGGACCAGTGAGGGCTGGCTGTATCTGGCGATCATTCTCGACCTGTACTCCCGTCGCGTCATCGGTTGGGCGGTCAGCAATCGTATGAAGCGGGATCTGGCGATCCGGGCATTGGGTATGGCTGTGGCGCTGCGACAGCCCCCTAAGGGCTGCATCCATCACACGGATCGCGGGTCGCAATATTGTTCAGGCGACTATCAGAAACGGTTGTCCAAACATGGCTTCGAGGTATCAATGAGCGGAAAAGGCAATTGTTACGACAATTCCATGGTTGAGACGTTCTTCAAATCACTCAAGGCAGAGCTGATTTGGCGCAACCGTTGGGAAACCAGACGCCAAGCAGAAGGTGCTATATTTCAGTATATTAATGGCTTCTACAATCCACGACGCCGACACTCGTCATTAGGTGGCAAAAGCCCCTTGGCCTTCGAACGAAAGGCTGCATAAATGAACTGAGAGACCGGAATGTAAACGCGACAAGACCAATGGGGTCCTGAGTAATGGATGACACCAACATCATTACATTGTTAACCAACTGTCCATTCGTCCAACTACCCGAGATAGTCGGAAGGGTCGTACCCGTCACTCCTGCATAAGAGACGCGGAGCGGCTCACCCAATTCAGCGGCGATAAGGTTGGTCTCAGTAACTGTTCGACCTGCATAGTCGGGATTGAGTATCAGACCCGTCAAATCGTCTGTGGTGTCCAGAAATCCCACTTTAATTGCATGGATGGATTCATGCGCAATGACCCGTGCCAAAGAATAGTCAAACTCATGTCCCGAGCCATCAATTCCGACTAAATTCTCATTTGGGTTAATATAGATATTCAGGTCGGTTACACCGGCTACGCCGCGTTCAGCTGAACTGCCGTTGCTCGTCTGGTGAATGGTAAGAAACTTTCCTTCCGATCGAAGGGTGTCGTACAGCGCCTTGCCCGTCGGCGTGCCGTAAACGGTTTCAAGTTCTGCTTCGAACTGTATACGGGTGGGGGCGTCCACGCTTGGATCAAAGAGGATGAAGCCGTCTGCAATCAGTGATGAAATCGTCATTTTGGACGTCCTTAGTCGAGTTGCGCTCTTAATGCGCGAATTGGGGTGCCATCGTCAGTGCATTGGTAGGAATAGTTATTTGCGTGCTCTTTGATTTGTGAAGCGCGTCCATTGTGCTGACATGCGTAGGAATAAGCGCCAAATTCACCCAACCACGTGAACAAGTCCAACTGGTATCTCGACCTCAAGACACCGTCACGTTGAGGAAACAACACGCAATCAGAAACGAATCCGGTCGGTGTTTGTTCAATTATCGCGCAAGCGATTTCTTGCCCTTCAAGCAGCATCAGGGCAGTTTCCGTATCGGTGAGTTCAAGACCCCAAAGGTGTAGCCGTTGACCGTTACTGAGCAATAGTTCACCCGACGTCTCGACTTGGACGACAGTGCCACTTGCATGTCCTTGGACCCGTAGATTTTGTGACAGAGCGGGAGATGCCATTACTAGCAATGCGACTTGGGTTGCTGCGATAATTCTTCTTGAAATCATATAGTCAATCTAACTCATTGGTTACTCGTCAGGGAGAGGCGTTTCCAAACCAATGTTCGTCAGTTCGGTTGAGCGCATGACTCTTGGCACAACTTTTCGTAAGTGCTTTTCTTTTGCAAGTGCAATTTGAGCCATATTGTATCTGGACGTCGCTACTAAAAAACCGCCCCTATCTGGGACGGTTTCGAAGAACGATAGCTTGGCTACTACTCCATCGCGGCGGCCAACCTCATTGGCGGCCCTTTGATCACTGCATCTGTGAGCGTCAGTGCCTCAAACAACACCATACTGCGTGGCTAGCCAGTTCTGCGATAGACCGAATGAGTTCTTTGGCCCGGTCACCTTTGCGGCAGCCTTGACCACACTTCTCGGTTACATCCACATCCGGCTTTAGCTCACTGATCAGCCCTTGCACAAAGCCAACCAAGTCACCGCTGTATTTCGCCACCTTGAGGCCAACGCCCGAGTCTTGCAGCTTGCCATGGGCGAGATAGACATAGCCAATCGTGCCCGAGGCCACGGCCACCGCCAGCACACTAAGCTCTGCCATGGGGTCTGGGTTTAGCAAGGCGCTCATAAAGGGCTTTTGGCGAGGCCACCCGATTCTAAAGTGTTTGCCGAGTCAAGCACTTTGCGTAGTGGATGTTTCACCGCGTATCGAAGAGTCGGTTTAGATTTGAAGTCAGGCATCGCGGTTGAATGTCTGCATTGGCGACGTCAGCTGCAACGCCGCGAAAAGTGCGCCACAAGCGCGAGGCCATGCTGCGTAAGCGAGGTCAGAGAAACGAAGGTTGGGAAAGTCCCGCAGAGTCGACATTGGTGCTGCTATCTTGTCGCAAAAACCTGACTAAAGTCCACAGATGACCGGTTTGAGCCCAGAGCGGACCCGATTGAAAGCCCCCAAGATATCTGCTTTCTTCATGGTGGGTATCGGCTGTACGCTTTTCATTCTGATAGACTTGGTAGTAACGACACTTGTACCTGCCGCAGCATTTGTCAAAGTGGGCTGATTGTGTTGAAAAACTCTGCTTGTTTGGCGAGCTGATCGCTGATTCAATTTCGGTATTCATACTGGAGGTTGATTGCGATGATGGGACCGAAGCAGGAAGCGCAGGCGGCCTTGTTCTATGAGTTCTCGCTTGAAGATCACGTCCCGCAAGATCACCTGCTGCGTGCGATTGATCGGTTCGTTGACCTCAGCAGCATTCGCGCCCATCTGACGGATTTCTACAGCCACACAGGCCGCCCATCGATTGATCCGGAATTGATGATCCGCATGCTGCTGGTTGGATACTGCTTTGGCATCCGGTCCGAGCGTCGGCTCTGCGAAGAGGTGCATCTGAACCTCGCATATCGCTGGTTCTGCAAACTCGATCTGTCAGATTCTGATCCCCGATCATTCAACCTTCTCCAAGAACCGGCATGGACGGTTCCGTGACTGCGATCTGTTCCGCCATCTATTTGAGACGGTCGTGGAGCGCTGCATGGCTGAGGGTTTGGTTGGCGGCGAGACCTTTGCGATAGATGCCAGCATCATCCAGGCCGATGCCAACAAGCAATACTCAGCGTCAAAGGCGGAATGGGAGGCCGCGCAGATCGACCCGGCGGTCGTTCCGCGAGCCGTGCGGGAATATCTTGAGACATTGGATGACGCCGCATTTGGTGCCGCAAGCGATACGACACCAAAGTTCACATCCTTCTCTGATCCCGCCAGCCAGTGGACAGGTGCGTTGAAAGGACCAGCATTCTTTGCCTATTCGACCAATTATCTGATCGATACTGACCATGCGATCATTCTGGATGTCGAGGCGACCCGCGCCATCCGTCCGGCTGAGGTTGGGGCAACCCAAACAATGCTGACCCGCACGCGAGACAGGTTCGATCTTTTTCCAGACCGGCTGGCAGCGGACACCGCCTATGGTTCAGGCAACATGCTGGGTTGGCTGGTCGATCAAGACATTGAACCGCACGTTCCAGTGATCGACAAATCAGATCGCAAAGACGGGACATTCACTAATCTCGAGTTCCGCTACGATCCAGCCACAGACGAATACACCTGCCCTGGTGGCAAACCCCTCAAGAAGTACTGGCGTAAGATGCGCACCCCGCGCACCGGCGTTAGTAAGGATGGCATCAAACGGTACTACGCCAGCAAGACACACTGCTCCACCTGCGCCCTCAAAGAACGCTGCACGCCCAACAAAGATGCCCGCATTGTCTCACGGCATGTCCATGAGGCGGCGCGTGACAAGGCACGCGAGATCGCCAAGACAGACGCATATGCCGAAGCCAGCAGACGACGAAAGAAGGTCGAAATGCTCTTCGCCCATCTCAAGAAGATCATGCGGCTCGACCGCCTGCGTCTGCGCGGACCAAACGGTGCGAAAGACGAATTCCTCCTCGCCGCAACCGCCCAAAACCTCCGCAAACTCGCCAAACTGCGCCCAATGCGCCCCGCGATGACATAAGATCGACGCCAGCCACAATAAACACTCACATCATCGCGCTTCTCAAACCGAGTTTTTCAACACAATCGGCTCAGAGCCGCCCTTAGATCGAGTGCCGCAATTTCTCGGGCTGCCCAGTCCGTCTTGTCACGGACGGCCCCTTCCGGACCTTGACCGGAGGACGGGCATGCTGCGGTGCGGCCCGTCGAACCAGCCATTCGCTGCAGGCGCAAAATTCAACGCTGATCGAACTTACAAATCGCGGGACTTTGCTGCCATTCGATTCAAAGTTCTCGGTAGCTGATAAGTGATATTCCAAGCTGTTTAACGCGCTCACGCAGCATCGGGCTTGTCAGCGTCTCCAGACAAGTCACTCGGTCTTCGGCTACGTCCTCGTAACCATCGTGTCCCGTTGCACCCAATTCCGGTGACGCAACGGCCGGATGGTCGATGAAGATGTAGGTTCCGACTTCAAGCTCATCGAGTTGCCGGGCGAAAGCTTCGATCCTCTGATCGGTGTCTCTCGGGAACTTAGGATAGCCTTCGATGCGGGGAAGCCCGTGGCCAAAGGCGTCGTCTTTGAGGCCAAATTCTCTGCAAAGGTCAGAGATAACCTCACCAAGCCGCGCGTCGAAGTCTCTGAAGTGCTTCAGCATATGAGAGCTGATATGAGATGCGTTTCGGAACTTTGCGATGCCAAGCGAGACTTGAGCCCTGAATTCATTAGCAATTTCGTCGAGCGACCAGTCTACATTTGCCAGGCAAAGCCTTCCATCACCGTCGCGTGGATTCAGCAATGGTAGGAAGTTTCCGCTTTCATCGGTTAAACTCTTGGCATGCGTGAGGGGTCGCCACTTTACGGCGTCCCACTCGCTTGTCAGGGTCAAATGGATACCGACGTCTACCTCGGGTTGTTTGTTCAAAATCTCCGCCGCATGCGAAGCCCATGCACACGGCATCATGACCTCAACACTCCGCGCGATACCCTCAGTGCAGGCGCGCAGACACCCAACGTTAGAGGACCAACTCGATCCAGCGTCATCTGCTCTTACAAGTAGTCGAACTTCGCGCATCGCATTCCAATCCTACCAGTGTCTCAATCATCAGAATTACACGCGGAGGTCCGGGTTGCACGCAACTCACCTGCCATTAATTGTCGCGCCGCAGAAATTTGGAGGTTTGGGCTCTTCGCGGCCATCAAGCTAATGCAGCATGTGAACCTTTGAGCCCGTACGCAGCGATTGGGAACGGCCCTTACCAGCCATTCATCGTGCTTACCGTCGTTGCATTGCAGCTTCCCCGAAGCAGGCATTGACCCGTGAGCGCAGCATTTTGTAATGCTGGATGACTGCATCGCGGACAAAGCGGTTAGTTCGCTGCGGCGGCGCCAAGGTCCGTATTTGGGGAAAGGCCAAGAAGCAATACTTGGTAGCTAAATGTCTCAGCACATGCAGGGGCTGTATTTGTTGCTCCACCGAAGAAGGGCCTCCGCCGTAATAGAACCAAAGTAGGATCTAACGGCAAAAAGATGCCGGAGGTTTGCTGGTGATCCACCACAACCTGTACTTTGATTTATCAAGGACTAAGGTGTTTGGAGTGAAGGCACATCTCTTTGCGGTAGATAGAGACTAAAATCCTAAAATGCAAAAATTCAAAGGCAGATCAGTATTAGTGTATGGCATGGGCCAGTCGGGATGCGCCGTTGCAAACTTCCTGTTACAAGAAGGTGCTCAGCTGACGCTATGCGATGATAACAAAAAGATATGTAATACGCTGAACAAGTACAAAAATAGTGAATCGGTCACCTTGATTGTTGGTGCACAGCCCGACGAGGCAGTGGTCCTTTCTCAAGATTTAATTGTTGTCAGCCCTAGCATCGCAGCAACACACCCTGCTTTGATATTAGCAACAAAACATAATATCCCCATTACTGGCGACATTGAACTTGGATCGCAGTTGTACTCCGGTAATCTAATCGCCGTTACTGGAACAAATGGTAAATCGACAACTGTGACAGCGCTTGGCGTTTTGCTCGACGCAGCCTTCAGACAGTCAATAGTATTAGGTAATATAGGCACTCCATTTTTCGACTACATATCAGAGATTCAGAACTATCCACATATCGTACTTGAAGTTAGTGCAGCTCAGCTGGAAATGGCGAAAACACTCAAGCCAAAAATTGGTGTCCTACTGAACATTACAGAAGATCATTTGGACCGATATGGAACGCTGGAACAATACGTTGAGATAAAATCACGGCTGTTGAGAAATCAGACGCCGGACGACATCGCGATCCTAAATTACGACTGTTCGGTTGTCAGGCGCATAGCCGTGTCGATCCATTCCAAAAAAGTCTGGTTCAGTCGCTCGAATCGTCTTTCAAATGGCATCTGGTACGACGAAGCCGCCAAAGCGGTCCGTATACGCCTCACGGAAAGACACAGCGATATCGCCTTTGGTCTGACGCCACACAACAAGAGTTTCGCCGACAACTTCCTGTCGGTCGCTGCTGTCGGCGTGGCCCTTGGACTGAGCGATAATTGCATATCGGATGCACTTACACGCCTTCAAACACTTGAGCACAGATTAGAATATGTCGCCGAAATCCGCGGCGTAACGTACTATAATGACTCCAAGGCGACCAATCCCGGTGCCACAGTTTTTGCGTTAAAGCACATCGGTGATCGACCAACGCTTATCTGTGGCGGCAAGGATGATAAGTGCGTCTCCTACGACGAACTTGGTCAGGCGATCGCTGCCAGCGTAGATAAGCTGGTCCTGATCGGCGAAACAGCACCCAAAGTTTCTGATGCAGCGCGACGCAGCGGCTTCCGAAATATATCCTTCGCAAAGACCCTGGTAGAGGCAGTGCACATCGCCTCTGTACTACCCAGGACAAGCAACACAGTTCTGTTCTCTCCTGGTGCGAATAGTAAAGACATGTTCAAAAATCACCTACAGCGCGGGCAGTATTTCAGAGAGCTCGTAACGAACGTCGCAAAGTAACGATAAATCAAATGCATCAAAACATAGCAATGAAGCAGAGGAAATTTAGATGGGTGGTGCGACGGTTCATATTGATTTCGACAGACTCACAGCGAACCTGCGCTCGTTAAAGCGCGCGTCACACCGACGTGACATTCTGGCCGTCCTAAAGAATGACGCATATGGTCATGGCTTGGTTGATATAGCCCAACACCTGCAAAAGCTTGACGTTCGCAATCTGGCCGTTGGAAACGTCCGGGAAGGCAAGCGCCTGCGCGGCAGCGGATACCCATGGAACATCCTCGTGTTGAGCCCGACGCGGGCAGATGAACTAGACATTGCGGTGCGCAACAGGCTTGAAATCACCATCGCTGATTGGGATCATTTTCAAGATGTCTCGGGTTGGCTTTGTATGGCAGGCAAAACGATTTCGGCTCATCTGAAGATCGACACGGGTTTGCGACGATATGGCTTCGCAGTGAACGACCGCCGTGTTTATAGCGTTGGCCAATCACCTGTTGTGAATGTCACCGGCGTATACTCTCACTTGGCGCGTCCAGATGACTGTGATACTCACTCCATTCGCGACCAGTTTGACAGACTGGCAACGATCAAGCGTGGATTTGAGGAACGGCAATACAGAGAAATAAAATTTCACATCTCGAGCAGCAGCGCGGCCCTGCTTGGCACCGACGATAACTTTGATATGTCCCGGATTGGTATAGCGCTGTTTGGCGTATACCCTGACAGGGCGTCGAAAAGCAGCAAAGTTATTTTGAAACCTGTTAAAGAGGTCCGCTCGTATCTATACACAATCCACGAAGTAGAGGCCGGTACCGCACTTGGATATTCCAGATGGAGACCAAAAACCGACGCGCGCATTGGTGTCGTCCCAACCGGCTATGCCGATGGGTTGTCCAGATCGGTTGCGCACAGTGGGTACGTCTTGGTGGAGGGGCAATATGCAAAGATTGTTGGTGAAATCGCGGGGAATAGCATGATGATTGATGTGACGAACATCGAAGGTGCTAAACGGGATACACTTGTGACAATCATGGGTGAAAACAAGTGTAAGAAAATTGATGCGGACGACATCGCGCGTTGGAGCGGCTCACTCAACACAGAGATCCTTGTCAACTTAGGACAATCGAAATACGCGAGACCATGTTTAACATGAAATTGAAGCTAAAACAGTTGTTAGAGGCATTGCCAGGCGCCAAGCACACAGGCCTCACCGACAGAGAAATAACCTCCATTTCACTAGACTCCAGAACCGCGGTCGACGGTTCTATTTTTGCTTGCGTACCGGGAAAGGTGGGTGCAAATAAAGATCGGTTAGAGTTCGTGGAGGATGCGCTTCGACGAGGATGCAAGTGTCTGTTGATGCCATCCGACGCGAAAGCATTATTTCAAAGAGATGATATTACCAGAATATTTGTCGATGATGTCAGACAAGCGACAGCTCAGCTTGCTTGTCGTCTCTTCAATGATCCAAGCTTTGACCTTCATCTGATAGGCGTGACCGGGACAAATGGGAAAACGACAGTTACACAAATAACCAGTCAAATACTAACCCGTCTGGGCGTTGCGAATGCGAATATTGGCAATCTGGGGTTGAATGCGCCAAATACTGCGATTTCTCATCGCGGCAATACGCCTGAGGCACCGCTCTTGCAAGAGTATCTCAGAAACCTCGTTGATCAGGGTATTGGTACCGTGACGATGGAGGCATCGTCGCATGCACTTGATCAGGATCGCGTCCACGGATGCGACTTCGACGTCGCGGTATTTACCAACCTGTCGCAAGATCACCTGGACTATCACGGTGATATGGACAGCTACCTGACTAGCAAATCACGCCTGTTTTCTAGTCTGCGCCAGCCGGCCGACGGAGAAGGACCTAAATGGGCGGTATTGAACGCCGATGCGAAAGAAAGCAAAAGGCTTGAACAGATCACGAACGCCAATATTCTCCGCTATGGCATCGACAATCCTGTTGCTGATTTTACTGCAACTGACATCAGATTGGCTCGCTCCGGCGTCGCATTCACGGTGACCGCACCTGACGGTAAGACAAACGATATCCAAACCAATTTCATTGGATATTTCAATGTTTACAATATTCTCGCTGCGCTTACTGCACTACATGCGTCAGGATACGGGATGAGCGATCTTGCCGCCACTCTCTCGGATGTCTTTCCCCCACCCGGGCGCATGCAGGTCGTCAACGGTCAGACCAACCGCGCTATCGTTGATTTCGCACATACGCCAGACGCGATGAGAAGCTGTGTCTCCAGCGTCAAACCTTTCACCAAAGGGCGGGTCATCGTCGTGTTTGGATGTGGTGGCGACCGGGATATTGATAAGCGGCCATTGATGGGAAAGATAGCAACTGAACTTGCAGATCACGTCATCATCACGTCTGACAACCCAAGAAGTGAGGCACCAGCAAAGATTGCCGACGCAATAGCACAAGGCAGCAAAAGCAAAAACTATGAGATCATCCTGGATCGCAAAGAAGCCATCAGCCGAGCTTTGACTGAGTGTAAGGAAGAAGACTACGTGCTGGTTCTAGGCAAAGGTGATGAGACGCATCAAATCATTGGAACCCAGACCATTCCATTCAGTGACATCGAAGTTATCAAATCTCTCATCGCGTGAAGGTCGTCGTTTGGCGTGTTGTCAAGCGTTGCTTTCCATGAAAACCCTTACGCGCATTGGCTGTACATCACGCGCTGCGGTCGCCAACGATTGGGCCAACTCTCCAGCTTTCCCAGTGCCAAAGACGATAGTTACCACGTGATCATGTCCAAGCGAGGTTACATGGTCGACTGTTGTTCGAGGATCTTCGTGGAATAAAACTCTGTCCTGCGCATTGTGTGTTTCGAGCAGCGCCCTCAGGTCCGGGACGTCTCCGCCAGCATCACGCCCCTCATATATCTTCGTGAAAATCGCTACGTCAGCACTGTTCAAGGCGTTCAAATACTGCACAAAAAACGTAACTGTCCGCGATACTGTGGCTGGTTCAACGACTGCTACGATCCGACTATCTGGGTGATGACTTCTTAGCGCAGCGAGTGTTTTGGCAATTGCTGATGGGTGATGACCATTGTCATCGTAAACGCGGCAGCGGCTGTCTGAGTACAGCAATTGCTGTCTTCTTTCCACCCCTTCAAAAGAGCTTGCACCCTTCACAAGCGCATCAACGTCCCAATCCGCCGCCAAAGCAGTCGCGACCACAGCCAGTAAGTTTTCTGCATTATGCGCGCCAAGAATCGGAACATGAGACAGCTCTATCTCGACAGCACCGCGTATAACCAAATCCACACAATCGGGCGCCACATTCTTAACGTAGCCATGGATCTCTGAGGCGTCCACACCCACAGGGGCATTCAACTGTCCGATATTATATGAGAAAACACGAAGGTCATTGTCATCAATCACTTGTCGACAACGCTCGATAAGCAACTGACAGCCTGCATCTCCGGAATTTACGATTAATGCACCGCCGGGCCTGATGCATCCTACAAACTTCTCAAAGCTTTTTACACACTCGCCGAGACCTTTAAAATAGTCGGGATGATCCCATTCAATATTTAAGATCAATGCGAGCTCTGGCCGATAATGAAGAAAGTTATCATTATATTCATCGGCCTCTACGACGAATATCTCTCCGTTGCCGCGGCGGCTATTTGACTGCCAATTCAATGCATGCCCCCCCACTAGAATTGACGGATCCAATCCCTGGGATTCTGCGATTGTGCCCAGCATAGCTGTTGTCGTCGTCTTACCGTGCGTTCCAGCGACCGCCACGCATGGTTTGTCCGCAATCAGATACGTCGACAAAAATTCCTGCCAAGTCATCGCCTTTCCACGTTCAATAGCGACTGTCACTTCTTCTGGCGTTTTGCTGCGTTGCCTTAGTGTAGCCGGGCTAATGACAATCAGATCATTTTCATCAACATGTCTAATATCATGATGGTTCGATACGCGGATGTTTGCTGAGGTTAAATCACGGTGAACCGAATCATTGAAGTTGTTATCGCAACCGCTAACTTCAAATCCATTCTGTGCGGCAAGTTTGGCGACACCCGACACGCCTTTCCCGTAAATACCGATGAAATGGACTCGCAATTTGAGTTCTCCCGTCAAATAAAAAGTATGCCTGTAGCGATTACTCTATCTTCAGCTAATCTGAAAGATCAAAGGTTACCATAATGCATAATCGGCCAATTGACGCGAATCTCCAGAATGAACTTGTAGAATACTGCAGGAACCTACTATGTATGGATTTAGAAGTTGTCGCTTTAACCGGGTCAACTGCTAATGGCTTGGCGACTTCCCGCTCAGATATCGATTTAGTAGCGATACCAAGATCGCAGAACTTCAATAAGAGTCCTTGCTATGCCGGTGGTGTTTTTCAGAATAAGGTGACCGACATATATATCGCGTCTCTGAGTGAGATTGATCGAATATCCGAACTCATTGATAGCGAATGCTATATTGGACTTTCACCAAGCGACGTTTCGCTCATGGAGAAATTGACATCGGCGGTTGCGCTAGTTGGTGATCAAAGACTGAGTCGGTTTCACGATCCAATTGTTCGCAAGCAATACTACAAAAAGGTTTCTCTGCGCCAACGCCAGGTCGCTATCAATCTGTTTGATGATGTGTGTGGATCGCTGGTCGATGCTAGGTATCTGTCATCGATTGAGTCACTTCGTGGACTGCTATGGAGAGAGATCGAAGCACTTCTTTGCCTGCACGGGGATGCGAATGGACGCAGCAAATGGATACCAGCCCGGCTTGAAAAATGTTCCGCTATCCCTTTACAAATAAGAGAAAAATTTATTTCGACCTACTTCCTTTTTGGCCTCGGATCGGCAGAGGGCAGCCAGGCTTGGCTGGCCGAGGCTCTTAAGTTTCATACTGAGCTGCAGCACCATTACTTTGCTGCCGATGGCCAGATCCCAGCACGAGAAGCAACAAGCTCGTGGGCAGAATGTGATTGGAATATTGCGAAGCCATTGTTCCTTCTCATCAATAACGACAATTGGTATGTCAAGGGTCCAGAAGTTGCAGGTCTAATTGATCCACTAGTCGCTAAAGCCTGCCTTCTCGCATGCGTTCCATCTAGTCGACCTGAATTGGAATCATCGTTTGAACAGCTACTCTCTATGGACCAGCAACCTCGTTCATACGGCGACCCGAGAGATCTTATTGACGTATTAGTGGAATCAAAGTTGATTTCACTTAAGCATTAAGCGTGGCATTAAGCGTGATAAATGAGTTAAATATGATACGCAGCAGTGCAGTAATAAACCTGATCTCTGATATCGATCACGTGGTATTACATGGCAACGGCGAGGAAGAAGTGCAGTACGTCACTATAGACTCTCGCGCGGTCAAAAACGGCGCACTTTTCATAGCGAGAAAGGGTGAAAATGTTGATGGCCGTATTTTCATTCGTGACGCGATCAAGAGCGGTGCTAAAGCGATAATTGCCGAGCAGGATGACTTTGATCCAGATTGGCTACCTCAAGAATCCGGTGCCACGGACTACGTTTTCGTATTAATTCAGAATATTGATCGATATTTAGATGGAATCCTCAGAGAGTTCTACGATGATCCATGCCGTAGGGTTAATATGATTGGGGTAACTGGAACAAATGGGAAAACGACAACTGTTGAGTTTCTGACAAATGCCCTGCGGTCATGCGGTGAACGTGTTGGTCGAATTTGTAGTTCTGGTGTTTTTTGCGACGATACATGTATCAGAAGAGGGAAGCGGACAGCGACAATCCCACCAATTGATGAACTTTATGCGCTCATCGCTCTTATGGCGAACGAGGGTGTCGATCACGTTATATTGGAGACCTCTTCATCGGCGCTGACATCTGGACGGCTGGATGGTCTTGCGTTTGACCTGGGCATTTTTACGAGTTTCAGCAGAGATCATCTTAATCGTCATGGAACGATGGAGAACTACCGTACAGCCAAGTTGAAGCTATTTGCGCGTTCAAACATCGCGGTCGTCAATCAGGACGACGTAGGGACCCATGCCGTTACGAGCGTCTGCGAAAACGTCGTCTTTGTGTCAGGAGAGAAAATAAGTTCAGATACAGCGATAGCAGCCGTTTCGGCCAAATTTTCGAGTAAGGGGATCACTTACACCCTTTGGGATCGACGTTTTGGAGAGTTGGAAGAAGTTTCCCTGCCCGTGTTCGGCCGTGGGAGTTTCACCTGCTCTTTGCTGGCGTTGTCAGTTATTTCGATCCTGGATTTAGACCTTGGACAAGCCATTCAAGGACTGAGTGCAATGGAGGTAATAAGCGCGAGAATGGAGAAGATTGCACATGACGATTTTGTCGTCATTTACGATTGTTCTCATACCGCAGCATCATTGGACAATGCCCTTTCAGCGCTCAGACTTCACTTTCACTCGCTGGCTGAGAAAGGCGTGGTTGCGGTTTTCTCTTTAGACAAGAATCGTGATCCGGGAGGGTGCGATGATATCGGAAACTGTCTTGGTACGCATTGCGACCATGTACTTCTTACTGAGCCTGGGGTCGATCATAAGATCGGGAATGGCTTCGAACATTTGGTGACAATAGAGAACGTGATCGCCCAACTTGGTGTCAGACATGAAACGATCCCGAAACGGGATGTCGCAATTCGATCAGCGATCAAACAATCGCATGGAAAGATCCTCTACGTCTCTGGTTGGGATCCTATGCACCTGCACACTGATGGTCGGCTCGAGCTCAACACAGACTACGACATCATAAATGCGTCAATCGCCGGAGCAGAGCCACGATGAACAAACGAATGTCTCAAGACTTTGTGTTTGGCACAAAGGCACAGAACCTCTTGCAGCTTTTCGGGCAGCTGGATCGCAGCGAAATACCGGAGTTATGTACGGTGCGTCTTGGCGATTGGCATGATAATCCAGTCGCTGTAGCGACAGAGATTAGGCGTAGATTTGCCTGTCCCGTTATCGTCAGAAGTACCGCGCCGGATGAGGACGGCTGCGACGAGTCTTGGATCGGATATTTCCAAAGCGTTGGAAATGTTTCCTCATCGAACCCCGATGAGTTGCACGATGCAATCAAGCGGGTTCAAGACAGCTATTATCGTGCCTACGCCGATGTCACAGATCATCAGGTGATGGTTCAGCGTATGGCCGTCCAGACCACAGGTAGCGGCGTCATCCTGACAAGAGATCCGACAAGTGGTGCACCGTACTATGTGATTAGCCATGACGATACAGCCTCTCAGACGGCTAATGTTACGGCTGGAGCAACTGGTCGCATTACAAGGATCATGAAATCCCATTCCTTCGATGCCGTAGATATCAGCCCTTTGAAAAAGAAGCTTATTCATATGGCGCAGGAGCTAGAAGAGTTATGCGGCTCCAATGCGCTTAATATTGAATACGCCATCTCGGCCACTGGGCAAGTTCTTCTGCTTCAAGTTCGTCGTTTGGTCGGACTGCCCGTCGCGAACGATACCACTTTCCACAACGCATTTGATGCGGTTTTGCGCAAGCTGAACAATGATCTCCAAACACCTGTCAGTGTGGCGGGTGCACGAACATGTTACAGTGATATGTGCGACTGGAACCCTGCCGAGATTATCGGCAGCCGTCCGCAGCGGCTTGCGTCTTCACTATATGAGGCAATTTTTCTGAACAAAGCGTGGCGGGACGGTCGTTCTGTTCTGGGGTACCGAAATCCGAAACCTCATTCCCTCTTACGCCTATATGGCGGGCACCCCTACATCGATGTTCGCAACTGTTTCAACTCACTCATCCCTGATACCACCTCAAACGCATTGGCGCATAAGATCGTTGATGCTTGTATCGACATGCTCGAACGTTCGCCCGAGTTACATGACAAGGTCGAATTCGAAGTTATCCCGTCATGCCTAACCCTTGATTTTGATACCTACGCAGCGCCACGCTTTTGTCATGCAGGTCTAACAAACGAAGACATCGCGCAGTTTCGCAGCCAGCTACTTAAGCTGACAAATAGCATCATTCTTGAGGAGAACGCGCGACTGTCCAGTACTGGTGACGCGATCAAGGCCTCGGATCGCTATCTGGCCCATTATGACCAAACAACCGGTTCGACTGATACCATCGAGCGAAAACTACGTTTGCTTCTTGAAGCGTGCGAGAAGAACATTGCAGTACCATTTTCGACTGCTGTACGATGCTTTTTCGTCGGCGATGCCCTATTGAAGTCGGCAGTGCGCGAAGGCTCGTTAACGCTAGAAGACTATACCAAGTTTTATGGAAGTGTCGAAACTATCACGAGCGACTTTGTTCGCGACACCAAGCGGCTCGGAGAAGGGACAATCAGCAAGAAGACGTATCTTGAACGATACGGTCATTTGAGACCAGGAACTTATGACATCTCGGTAAAGTCCTATAACGAGGAAGAATCATATTTTTCGATCACTGAAGCCTCCGCTTCTCATGAAGGGGCAGAAGATCCCCCGTTCGTCATGGCAGTGTCTGATGTTGAAGCGTTGAACACTAGGTTCTCCGACATGGGATATGCCTTCAGTCTCGATACTCTCTTGCATTTTACGCGGCGTGCATCCCAATCGCGCGAACTTTTAAAATTCCAGCTTTCGAAGTACATTAACAGAGCGTTCGACCTTTGCCAGCAACGCGCGCAAGAGTACGGTATCAGTCTAGACAGGGTCGGCCATCTGAACATCCATGACCTATTGGCCAGCGAAGGTGAAGCTGCCGAGATTCGGCGAGACACGTTTGCGGCGATAATTTCTGCAGAACAACAAACATGGCGTAACCAATGTAATTTTGAGATGCCGGAATTGATATTCAACCCCGAAGACTTGCTTCAGGTCGGGAAAGGTTCTGCAAGGCCCAATTTTGTATCGCAAAAAAGTATAAACGCCGAAAGTTTTCGTCTCAACGGATGCGATCCAGCGTCTACTTTTGATAACCTGCAGGGTCGCATTTGCTTGGTAGAAAGCTGCGACCCCGGTTATGACTGGATATTCACAAAGGGTATTGTTGGATTGGTCACAAAATACGGCGGTGCTGCATCTCATATGGCGCTCAGAGCAGCAGAACTCAATCTGCCAGCCGCTATTGGTTGCGGTTCGGCTATTTTTGACGCGTTAGAGTTCGGAAAGGATGACTATGCTGGATTGTAAAAAACAAATAATTCGGCAGTTTTGAAATGCTGTGAGATTTCTCAGATCTGTGCTCTTTGTGATAAACCTTAAAGATGAGCGGCGTAATATAAAATAGCAATCACCGGGCGCGTCCGGTGATTGCTATAGATTTGGCAATTGAGGCACTTCAGTTCTTATAATCACTTAAAAACTCGCGCAATGAACTCAGAAAACTCTAATCAAAGATGTATAATGCACTTTTAATATTTCATTATCAACACGTTAGATGTATAGAGTGCTAACCGACGTAGTGCCGATAATTATGCGTAGTGATGAAAGTGAGATACGTCAATCATGCTTTCTTTAATCTTGTGCTCCCGCGAAACCATTCCTTCTTGCAGAGATTTATCTAATCGTGCAGTTTCCTGCCGATTGAAAGGCGGCGCGTTGTTTTCGCACTAAAAGTGTATATAGTTCTTTTCATCCGTGGCGCCGTGAAGGCGTTGCGGTGTATTCTGAAACCATTTGGAGTAAGAAGATGAAAAAAGAAATCAATGAAGAGACAAAAGCCCCCGCAATTCGCGAGCTGACAAAAGAAGAGATGCTTCTTGTGTCTGGCGGACGCCTGTCCGCGTCACGCGGCGGTGGTGGTGGCGGCTTTATGTCCTGATCACAAGCCCCTTCCTGAAACAGTAGTTGGGAAGGGGCACCCGCGTTAGTGTATCGCGAGTAACATCAAATGATAAATCAGTACATCAGAAATTAGAGCGTTGGTGATGCAACAGGTGCTGTGTGACTAATTCAAAACGAGACGACAAGGCGGAGGCATTTGAGGGCGGCCAGGCGCATAAACTCTTTCGACGTGCCGCGCATGATGCCGTGAATGAAGCGGCGTTTCTCCAACAGGTAGAGTTGCGTAACAAGGTCACGCCTGCGCTTGCATGGGCTTTTTCAATTCCGGTTTTTCTAGCTGTCGCGATGCTGCTTAACGTTCCCATTAAACTCAACACGCGCATTGAAGGTGTCATGTCCGGCACACCAACGGCGCCGGTGCTAACTGTGACGGCATCCACCGGACAGCGAATATCAGAAGCGATCCAGGCGGGAGACGACCACATCTACTGGTCACAGAAACCGACATCAACCTTTTCGACCGGCTCAGAACGCTTGATAGTCCGGGATGTGACTTTTGAGAAAGATTTTGCTGTGATCTCTCTTCAAGCGTCAGATCCCCTGCAAATCATCGCGCCCAGTTCTGTAACGCCACATCAATTCTTTCTGCCAGTCGCCGAACTAAACCTGATTGATGTGTTGATGGGCAAAGGCAAGTGACAGTATTTAATCTAGGGTTGTTTGAACGTGACATTCTTCAGGAGGATCGCGCCGACTGCGGGATAGCTTCTCTTGCGATTGTTAGCAGTATTTTTGGTAACCCTGTAGATTTGGCAGTGTTGAAGTCTCGCTTTCGTACCCCAGCAGATGGGACAAGCCTTCTTGATCTTCTGCTCATCTCAAGGGAGCTGGGCATGACAGGGCGCGCTGTACGGCTGGAACTGGATCACCTAAAGCAACTGGCGTTGCCGGCAATCCTGCACGTCGGGATGTATCACTTCGTCGTGCTGGAACGCGTGGAAGGTGATCGATTTCTAGTCCGAGATCCCGCCATAGGCCGTGTTGAGCTTGGTCGCACAGAGATGTCAGCGCGTTTCACAGGGGTTGCCTTATCCTTTGCATCACAATCTGATTTCAGTGATCTGGGTGCCTTGAAGTCGTTAAGTCTGGCTTCGATCCTTGCCGCGCTACCCGGTGCCAAGCGGCGGCTGGCGCTGATCGCGGTCGTCGCACTGGGAACCCAGTTGGGGCTTTTTCTCTTTCCGCTGTTCATCAAGTTTGTGATGGCATTCGTACTACAACCTCAGAACCCAGACATGCTAGGGCCCGCGCTTCTTGTCGCGGCTGGGGCAGTCGCTATCGTCGCAGTGTTCCGTGGTCTGAGGCAGTCGCTAACCGACCAATTCGTCCAAGATATTGACTACGTGCTGGCGAGATACCTCAATCGAACAATACTACGGCTTGATTTCAGATTTTTTCATCGGAAGTCGACAGGAATGATTGGGCAGTATTTTTCCGCTCTCAGGATCGTGCGCTCGCTTTTGTCAGAAGGAAGCATCGACGCGCTTGTCGAGCTATCAACGTTGGTCGTTTTGCTGGCCTTGTGTTTTCTTCTTAGCCCACTTGTTGGTGCCGTCCTTGTGGGATTTGTAGCGCTTTATCTCGGGACCGTACTTACCATCTTGCGTAAGAGGCAGGTGCCATTGCGCCAATCCATGATAACTTACGCAGAAGAAGGCACCTGTCTGCGCGAAAACCTTCACAACATGCAGGTCATCAAGACAAACGGTCTGGAAGCAATCCGGGATCTGATCTGGCAGACGAGTTATGAACGCGCCTCACAAAGTACGGTTGCGCTGCGACGACTCGACGGCCGGGCTGCGATGGTTGGTGAGGCGATCCTATCCATGACGCGATTTTCACTCGTCGGTTTAGGCTGCGTCGTCTACCTTCAAGGTACGCTTACGTTAAGCGGGTTCTTCGGGTTGATGTTCTATATCCTTCTCGTGACGGGTATGCTGACGGCATTTACCAGCAAGGTTGGGCGACTGTGGGATATTTCGCTTTACCTGCGTGACCTGAGCACATTGGCGCTTGAACCGACAGATCACTTGTCAGATTTTGGCTTGGATCACGAAGCAAACCGCGCAGATGTACAAAACGTTACAAACGAGGCGCTTGCGCTTAAGGATGTCGCATTTCGGTACGAAGCAGATCAGCCACGCGTCCTGACACGGGTAAACTTGACCGTGAATAAATCTGAAATCGTCGCAATCACCGGCCCGTCTGGGGCAGGGAAAAGCACCTTGCTCAAACTTATCCTGGGTCTGTATCCTGTGGAGCAGGGAACAATCCACTGGGCAGGCCATCCGCTTGAAAGGTATTCGAGGTCTGCCCTGAATGGCGTGGTGGCAACAGTCATGCAGGAAGACCAGTTGTTTAGTGGCACCGTTGTGCAAAACATTACCGGTTTTGCAACGGCCCCAGACCTCGCAAGGGTCAGATTGGCCTGTGACCAAGCATCTGCGACAGGGTTTGTCAGTCGAATGCGGGGCGGACTTTACACGCCTGTTACTGGTAATGGCAGCGCATTAAGTGCTGGAGAACGTCAAAGGTTGTTCTTGGCGCGCGCGCTCTATCAGAGTGCTGACATTCTGGTGCTGGACGAGTTCACGGGCAATCTGGATGGAGCAACAGAGACCGAAATATTCGCGACACTGCGACAGCTTGGCAAAACCGTATTGATGACGGCACATCGCGCGACAACGATCGCTGAGGCCGATCGCATCTATCATCTCGACCCAGCAATGCGGAACCTTGTTGAGGTACACAGCGCGTGACACCGATTAATCCTGCGTATCAAATAGATTTGACGCATGTGCTGAAATTGGGCATCGTCCGATATTTTCTTCCCATGGAAGGGAAAGACTCCACGGGCCGACCGCTATTGGAAGGGCGCTCTTTGCGGTGGCCGCCTGCAGCGAACGACTACAGCATATGCCGCTATCCCGGCGTCCGGCGCAATCATGAGCTCCCCATGAATGTTGCCGCGTTACGGCATTTTATGGCGCTGCAAGCAGAAGTCCTTGCTTATTTCAAACATCTGTCAAAAGAAGTTGCTGCCACTGCACCGCAACAAGACCGAGTTTGGCATGCACTTCGCGTGGCGCATGCGGCGTATCACTCGCCGAAAATCACTCTGATTGCGGGCGCCAAACCTGTTGCGCCAGATCCTGTCAAGGCGACTGCAGCGAAAGTTGGACATGGCGTGTATGAGGCCTGCTTGGCCGCGATTAGCGGTGGGGTATCAGGCGTAACATCGGCATCCGATCTGGCAGACTATGCCGAAGCCTCAGGTCGACTGATCGGGCGCAATGAGGTTTGCGCTGGTCCTCGGAACCTGATCGAAGCGGTAATTGCAGCAATGCAGTCTGGCTATGGGCACGCAGCGGATACTGTCCCCGGCATCAGAGGAGCGCTGGCTGAATTCTTATGGCAAGCTGAGACACTTGCCCAAGCGAATACTTACGTTGCACTAGCATCACTTGCGCGAAATTGTGGTGTAAGCACATTCGATGGTCTCGTTTCAGAGGCGCGGATCACGTTCCCCAATGCCCTTGAACTTTTACACTCAGTCGCGGATAGCAGTCCTCCGGCAAAGGGGTTCTTGGCGGCGTATGCGCAATCAAATTCGGACAAGGTACAACGGCTGGCCAACGAGGTTTTGACCCTCGCCCCTAACGATCCCATGCTGGATAGTCTTGGTCCGCAACTGCGCGCTGCAACGCCCGCCGCAATTGCATCACTTGATGCAGGTTGCGTAGATGCTGGTCTGGTTCTACCTTATCATCTGCCTTTCGACGGGAACGAAGCCAGTCTATTTTTCGGCATACTCCACGGACCCCGCAATGCTTCGACCCTCGGCATGGATGGGCCTTTGGTGAACTATGACCAATGACGCACAACCCTTCGATCCAGGCGACGTCTGCCTTTGAATGGATGAACGCTAAGTAGCAATCCGCTACCTGCCCACATCAGAAACCGGTAATCCCCCCATTTTTAATGGGGGGATTACCGAACCTAGCGATCCGAGCACTGAAAATGGCCATCGTCTTCAGGTCACCGCCCAAAGGCTGAATTCATCACACGGATCGTAGATCGCAATACTGCTCTCACGACTACCAGAAGATCCTGCGAAAGCACGGCTTGAAGGTGTCGATGAGCGGCAAAGGCAATTGTGACGACTGTGAGTATACCGAAGCCGAAATCAATTCGAAGATTGTCATCCCCGAACGCGAGCAAAGCCGCATTCACGAGTTCATGGATCAGATCAACCCGCGCCAAAAGACGCTTGTTTTTTGTGCGACCCAAAACCATGCCGCCGCCGTGCGCGACTACATCAACCAGATCAAAGACATCGACGATCCGCACTATTGTGAACGCGTGACAGCCAACGACGGTGCGCTGGGCGAGCAACATTTGCGAGAGTTCCAAGACAACGAGCGCAGCATCCCGACGATCCTGACCACCTCGCAAAAGCTGTCCACTGGCGTCGATGCTCGAAACGTCCGCAATATCGTGTTGATGCGGCCCGTGAAGTCGATGATCGAATTCAAGCAGATCGTTGGGCGGGGGACACGCACGTTCGAGGGCAAAGATTTCTTCACGGTTTTTGATTTTGTGAAGGCATACGAACATTTCAATGATCCTGAGTGGGATGGGGAACCGTTGCCGCCCGATGATCCCAAACCGCCAAGACCGCCCTCAAGCCCGACTGGTGTAGGTCCGGGCGATCCAACTGATCGGAGTGCGGAACCCGAAGCAAAGATCGTGATAAAGTTGGCGGACGGCAAAGAGCGCCAAATCAAATACATCGCGACGACGACCTATTTTTCGCATGATGGAAAGATGATCTCTGGCGAAGAGTTCATGCAGCAGTTGTTCGGTGATCTTAGTGATCTGGTGAAAGACGAAGATCACTTGCGTGCGATTTGGAGCAATCCCGAAACCCGCGTCCAATTCTTCAAGGTGCTTGCGGATCGGAGCTATGACGCTGACCGTTTGGAGGACATGAAACGGTTGATTGACGCGCCCAATAGCGATGTATTTGACGTGCTGGCCTACGTCAAGTTCACTTTGGTTCCACTGGCACGGTCACAACGGGCAAGGGCGGCACGCGACATTGGGTTGGCTGGGATTGAAGGAGAGATGCGCTCTTTTCTTGAAGCTGTGCTAGCAGCCTATGAAATCCACGGGGTTGATGAACTTGCCTTATCGAAAATCAGCGACTTCTTGCGTGTCAGATATGGCGGTACTAATGGTGCAAAGAATGCACTCGGCGCTATCCCTGATATCAAGCGCGCATTCATGGATATTCAAACGCATATCTACGCCAACTGATGCCAGTAAATTGGCTCTAAGAAAATTTTTGGGGGTATCATTGGGGGTGTTGTGTGCGGTTGATCGTATTTTATGTATTGAAAGTAACTAGTTAGAAAGTAAATGTGGGTCCGTGTGGGCACCATTACATCAGATGGTTGTCGGACGTTAGCTGCCTTGTTTGGATCTGAAGGCGGCGCTTATGGTTCTCTGAAGTGGTTTTCAGTAGAGGTGTCTGCGTTGATTGAGCCATTTTAGCGCATATCAGCATATCGAGACTGCGTGTCATTCAACATCGACAGATCACTTGGTTCGGCATTTATGCCGCTGCGCCTGCTGCAATCATTGCTTGGGTTTGGTTGACGTTCATGCGTCGGACGTGATTGGGTCGTGGTAGCGCGACGACGTATGAGATGTTGTTTCGAAGGGCGGAGTGACGACGATGACGAAAAACAGCTGCGCTGAACGCCCGACTTTTTTGTCCGATGACACTTTATCATCTTTGCAAAGCGGCACGCATTCATCGGCTTACGAGGTTCTTGGTCCTCATAAGAGCGGAAAGCGACGCTGGGTCACTACGTTCCAGCCCGACGCGACCGAGGTCATCGCAACCGTTGCTGGAAAGCAAACACCATTGCACCGTATTTCAGACGATGTTTTTTCTGCTCCTGTGACCGGCGGGGTGTACACGCTCACCATGCGCTATGCAGACGGCGCTGAGCACACAACGAGGGACCCGTTTTCTTTTGCTCCAGTACTGACTGATTTTGATCAATATTTGATCGGTGAGGGCACCCACAAAGAGCTTTGGCGCGCGCTGGGCGCACATGTCACGAAACATCAGGGCGCAAGCGGCGTGCACTTCGCTGTCTGGGCACCGAACGCCAAACGCGTCAGTGTCATCGGCGACTTCAATGCGTGGGATGGGCGCAGACACCCAATGAGGCCTGCCGGCGAAACAGGCGTATGGGAGGTGTTTCTTCCCGGTGTCTGTGATGGGGCGCTCTACAAATATCAGGTCACCGGTATTGATGGACATGTCCGCGACAAGGCCGATCCGCTGGGGTTTGGGTCGCAGCACCCACCCGCGCAGGCGTCTGTCGTTCGCGATATTGCGGGATATGGCTGGACGGATGCATCTTGGATGAAAGACCGGGCAAGCCAAGTTGATCGCGCACAACCCATTTCGATTTATGAGGCGCACCTGGGATCTTGGCGTCGACGCTATGACGACAACGGTCGACCGCTATCCTACCAAGAGTTGGCGCGAGATCTGGTGTCTTACGTCAAATATATGGGGTTTACGCATATCGAGTTGTTGCCGGTTTCCGAATTTCCGTTTGACGGCTCTTGGGGGTATCAACCTGTGGGGCTTTATGCCCCAACGATCCGGTTTGGACCGCCAAATGAGTTTCGCGACTTTGTTGATGCGGCCCATGCTGCAGGCATTGGTGTGCTACTGGACTGGGTGCCTGGCCATTTTCCAACCGACGCGCATGGCCTTGCTCAGTTTGACGGCACCGCCCTTTATGAACATAGCGACCCGCGTGAAGGGTTTCACCAAGACTGGAACACGCTGATCTACAACTATGGGCGACGTGAGGTGAAGAACTACCTTGTGGCGAATGCGCTGTATTGGCTGGAGGAATACCATCTTGATGGGTTGCGGGTCGATGCGGTGGCGTCGATGCTTTATCGTGACTACTCGCGCAATGATGGCGAATGGGTGCCCAACAAGGATGGCGGGCGGGAAAACTATGAGGCCATCGCCTTTTTACAAGAGATGAACATTGCGGCTTATGGTGCAGAGCCCAGCATCATGACAGTCGCCGAGGAAAGCACCTCCTTTCCCGCTGTGTCCCAGCCTGTTCACGATGGCGGCCTTGGGTTTGGCTACAAATGGAACATGGGCTGGATGAACGACACGTTGCGGTACATGGAGAAAGACCCAATTTACCGCCAATATGATCACCACCTGATGACCTTCCCAATTGACTGGGCGTTCACCGAGAATTTTATTCTGCCGATCAGCCATGATGAGGTTGTGCATGGCAAGGGATCAATGATTGCAAAAATGCCCGGCAACGATTGGGAGAAATTTGCCAACCTGCGCGCCTATTATGCGTTCATGTGGACGCAGCCGGGCAAGAAACTCTTGTTCATGGGATGCGAGTTTGCCCAGCCAGAGGAATGGAACCACGACGCCGAATTGAATTGGGGTGCCGCTGACAAGCCCGCGAACCGGGGCATTCAGCAGCTTGTCCGCGATCTGAACACGCTTTACCGCGGCGCGCCCGCTTTGCACGCAAAAGACTGCGAGGCGGGTGGTTTTGATTGGGTGTGCAATGATCCTTCACAATCCACGATGGGCTTTTTGCGCTACGGGAACGACGGTGACGCCCCGGTGCTTGTTGTTTGCAATTTTACACCCGTCGTGCGGTCAGGTTTTCAAGTCGGTGTGCCAGAACCTGGTTCCTGGGAGGAAGTGCTCAACACAGATGCTGAGGTCTATGGCGGAGAAAACCGCGGCAATCTTGGGGGCTTTGAGGCCGAGGCCAAACCTGTGGACGGGCAGGGGTTTTCTGTGACGTTGACCTTACCTCCGCTTGCGGTGGTCGTTTTGAAGAAACGCGTTACAGTCACTTAAGACCAAATGAGGGGGAGAAGACATGCCGACAAAGCGTCTTACGCAGCGATCAATGGCTTTTGTACTGGCCGGGGGCGGGGCAGTCGTCTGAAGGAACTGACCGACAGGCGCGTAAAGCCCGCGGTTCCATTTGGGGGCAAGGCAAGGATCATCGATTTTGCGCTGTCGAATGCTGTGAACTCTGGTATTCGCAAAATGGCGGTGGCGACGCAGTACAAGGCACATAGCCTTATTCGCCACACCCAACGCGGCTGGAACTTCTTTCGTGCAGAACGCAATGAATTCCTTGATGTTTTGCCTGCGTCCCAGCGTGGTGGAAACGAAAGCTGGTACAAGGGCACGGCGGATGCCGTGACCCAGAACATTGATATTGTCGACAGCTACAACGTAGATTTCGTGATCATCCTAGCGGGCGATCACATCTATAAAATGGACTATGAAATCATGCTGCGACAGCATGTCGACACCGGCGCGGACGTCACGGTGGGTTGCCTTACTGTCCCGCGGATGGAGGCCACCGCATTTGGCGTCATGGACACCGATAGTGCAGGGCGGATCACCAGCTTTCTGGAGAAGCCCACCAATCCACCCGGCACGCCCGAAGACCCCGACAAGGCGCTCGCCTCGATGGGCATATATGTCTTTGATTGGGCATTCTTGCGCGACTTGCTGATTAAGGATGCCGAAGATCCAAACTCAACCAATGATTTTGGCAACGATCTGATCCCCGATATCGTCAAGAACGGCAAAGCCATGGCGCACCGATTTGACGAAAGCTGCGTGCGCAGCGACGGTGCGCCAGCCTATTGGAAAGATGTTGGCACGGTCGATGCGTTTTGGGAGGCACATATCGATCTGACAAACTTTACCCCGGAGTTGGATCTGTGGGACAAGGATTGGCCGATCTGGACCTACAACGAAAGCGTGCCACCGGCGAAGTTTATTCACGATGAACGTGATCGACGTGGCATGGCAATTTCATCCATGATTTCAGGCGGTTGTATTATTTCAGGCACCGAAGTACGTAACTCGGTGCTCTTTACCAGCGTACATACCAACTCTTACGCCGTGCTTGATCATGCGGTTGTTTTGCCAAATGTGGTTGTCCATCGATCTGCCCGCTTGCGCAAAGTTGTCGTCGACAGCGGTGTTGTGATCCCCGAAGGCCTGGTGGTGGGCGAGGATCCGGTCGAAGATGCCAAGTGGTTCCGTGTCACAGAGCGCGGTATTACATTGATCACACAAGAAATGTTGGACAAAAGGGCTGCCGGCTGATGACCAAGACGCTGTTCGTAGTGTCCGAATGTGCACCACTGGTGAAGACCGGTGGCTTGGCTGATGTGGCGGGCGCCTTGCCCGGTGCCTTATCTGACCTTGCCGTGCATGTCCGCGTCTTGTTGCCCGGGTACCGAACGGTTTTGGGTCAGATCGGCAAGACAAAAACAGTGGCACGCTACATGGATCTCTTTGGTGGATCGGCAAAGCTGTTGGCCTGTCAGGTTGCAGGCCTTGACCTGCTTATTCTTGATGCGCCTCACCTCTATGATCGCGATGGTGCCATTTATGGGGATCCCACGGGACAGGACTGGCCAGACAACGCCGAACGGTTCGGCGCGCTTTGCAAAGTGGGCGCGATGATTGCGGCCGATGGGGTGGGTGACTGGGTGCCAGACGTCGTACATGGCCACGATTGGCAAGCGGGCCTGACGCCAGAATATATGCAGGGGCTGGGCATTCAGACCCCATTTGTCTTTACAATCCACAACATTGCATTTCACGGGAACGCCGACGCCAGAAAGCTTGATGTTCTCGGCTTAGACCCGGGACGGTTTCGCTCTGAGTATTTTGAGTTTTGGGGCCAAATCTCAGCACTCAAAGCCGGGTTGGTCGGGGCGGCCAAGATCAATACAGTGTCGCAAACATACGCCGAAGAACTGCTGACCCCAGAGTTTGGGATTGGTATGGATGGTGTGCTGCGGGCACGACAAGCGGATCTATCGGGCATCGTGAATGGTATCGACCTGAATGTCTGGAACCCACAGACTGATCCAAACATCGCCCCCTACAAGTCCATTGCGGGCAAAGCTGTGAACAAAAAAGCGCTGCAAAAGACCTTTGGTTTGGGGGCGTCTGACGGCCCCCTTTGTGTCTTGGTGTCACGTTTGACCGCGCAAAAGGGCATTGATCTGTTGCTTGATGCTTTGCCAGCCCTTCTTGATCGTGGTGGGCAGATTGCATTGCTGGGATCGGGTGATCCAAAACTTGAAGTTTCTCTGCTAGAGGCCTCAGATCGTTTCGAAAATATGTCGGTGAAGATCGGCTACGATGAAGCCTTATCGCATCAGATGATGGCGGGTGGTGACGTCATTCTTGTGCCGTCGCGGTTTGAGCCTTGCGGGCTGACACAGCTGTATGGGTTGCGCTATGGCACACTGCCGCTCGTCGCCCTGACGGGCGGATTGGCCGATACGGTGATTAATGCATCACCTGCCGCACTTTCCTGCGGCGTTGCAACCGGATTGCAGTTCTTTCCAATCAGTGCGCAGGCCCTTGCCAATGCCTTTGTGCGGCTTGATGGGCTTTATCGTGATCGTAAGGGCTGGAAAGCCATGCAGCGCAATGCCATGAAGCAACCCGTGGGCTGGGAGACGTCCGCCGCCGCATATAAAGACATCTACGACAGCCTGATCGAGACCTAGCATTGAACATCGGACCCTTTGAGATACGACCGGGACGCCCAACCCCACTGGGGGCGACCCTGGATCCCGATGGCGTGAACATTGCTGTCTTTTCGCGCTATGCGACCAAAGTGATGTTGTGCCTGTTCGACGATGATGGAAACGAGCATCAGATCGTCACGCTACCAGAACGCGAAGGCCATGTCTGGCACGGTTATTTTCCCGGTATGAAAGCAGGCCAGCAATATGGGTTTCGGATGGATGGTCCCTATGACCCCAAGGCGGGGCACAGGTTCAACCCTTATAAGCTTCTGATTGATCCCTATGCTAAGCAATTGACAGATCATCCCACGTGGAACGACGCACTTTTTGGCTATAAGCCCGGACACAAAGAAAAGGACCTTAGCTTTAACAAGGCCGATAGCGCCCCCTACATGCCGCGCAGCGTTGTAGTAGACCCGTTGTTCAACTGGGAAAACGCGGCAGAGCCACGGCACCCCATGGAAAGCTCAATCATCTATGAGGCGCATGTCAAAGGGCTAACGGCCGGACGCACCGATATTCCCAATCCCGGGACCTATCTGGCAATGGCTTCTGATCCGATCCTCGAACACCTTAACAATCTGGGTGTGACCGCCATTGAGTTGCTACCAGTCCAAGCGTTTCTGAACGAAAAATTCCTGCTTGATCGCGGATTGACGAACTATTGGGGGTATATGACCTACGGGTTCTTCGCTCCTGATCCGCGCTACATGCAGGGCGCTGATATTGCTGAGTTTCAGCAGATGGTGCGCCGCTTTCATTCGGCAGGGATCGAGGTGATCCTCGATGTTGTTTACAATCACACAGCCGAAGGGTCCGAGATGGGCCCAACGCTGATGTTTCGCGGGTTGGACAATGCCAGCTACTATCGGTTGGCCGACAACCCGCGCTATTACATTGATGATGCTGGATGCGGAAATACGCTGGATTTCGAAAATCCCTTTGTTATTCGGCTGGTTATGGACAGTCTGCGCTATTGGGTAGAGGTCATGCACGTCGATGGTTTCCGCTTTGACCTATGTTCGGCTTTGGGCCGTACGGCGCGCGGGTTCGAACGCGATGGGCCATTCTTCCGGGCCATTGGGCAGGATCCTGTGCTCAATCAAGTCAAACTGATTGCCGAACCTTGGGATATTGGGCCGGGCGGCTATCAGTTGGGTGCTTATCCTGCGCCTTTTGCGGAATGGAACGACAAATACCGCGACAACGTCAGAGAGTTCTGGCGTGGTGACGCCGGCAAGGTGCGTGAAGTGGCGGAACGGTTGGTTGGGTCCGCCCCCTATTTTGATCATGACGGCCGGGCGGCCACGGCGTCATTGAACTTCCTGACCGCGCATGACGGTTTTACTCTGCAGGATACAGTCAGCTACAGTCGCAAACACAATTTGGCCAATGGTGAAGACGACCGCGACGGACACGACAACAACCATTCCGATAGCATGGGTGTCGAAGGTCCAACGACCGACGTCAAAATCAACGCGGCCCGAACACGGCGCAAGCGCAACATGATGGCGACGCTCATGCTGTCGCAGGGTACGCCGATGATGCTGGCCGGGGACGAAGTCAGTAACTCACAAAGTGGCAATAACAACGCGTACTGCCAGGACAATGAAATTGGCTGGATCAACTGGCCGGAGAAGGACGATCCCTTCTTTACGTTTTGCCAGCAAGCCATCGCGTTCCGTAAGATGCACCCATTGCTGCGCCAGACCCGTTTTTTGCATTCACGCCAACGGCTGATTGACGGCGAGCCCGACCTGTTCTGGCGCCGGGCGAACGGTGACCCGATGAAGCAAGAAGACTGGGACAATCCCGACCTTGATACGTTGGTCGCTGAAATGCGCATGGCGTCTGGCTCACCTGAATACGTCAGAAGGGAAGGGGCGTTGCTGGTCGTTCTCAACCGCGGGAAAGCGGTTGAGATTGCGGCACCCGATTTGCCAAGTGGCGATACTTGGGTGCGCCGCTTTGACACCAGCCAAGAGGACGCAATCAAGGTCACGCCGGGAATGGGCGTGGCGGCGGACAGTGTCGTGGTGTTTTCACAAGAAGCCGTAGACGGTTAGGCTGCGCATAAGACGAATGGAAGGACGAGATATGCCGATGCAAAACGTGCGGACCACGCCGATAGAAGGGCAAAAGCCGGGTACGAGCGGCCTGCGCAAGAAAACGTCAGTCTTCAGGCGCCCTCATTTCCTCGAAAACTACGTCCAGTCGACCTTCGATGGGATTGGTGGAATCGCAGGTAAGACACTGGTGGTCGGCGGAGACGGTCGCTTTTTTAACGATCAGGCGATCCAGATCATCCTGCGCATGGCCGCGGCCAATGGCGCGGCAAAGTGCATTGTCGGGCAAGATGGGATTTTATCGACACCCGCGGCATCGCATCTGATCCGATTGCGGGGCGCTGATGGCGGTTTGATCCTGTCAGCCAGTCACAACCCCGGCGGTGCCGATGCCGACTTTGGTTTGAAATACAATGGGCCCAACGGTGGCCCTGCCTCCGAAGCGGTCACCGATAAGATTTTTGAACGTACCAAGTCGCTTGATCTTTATAGGATTACAGCGGCGGGCGATATCGATCTTGGCATCGTTGGCAGCCAAACCCTTGAAAGTATGGCTGTCGAAATTGTCGATTCGGTTGCCGACTACGCGGCGTTGATGCAAACGATCGTTGATTTCGACAAAATTCGCGCCTTGTTCGCAAGGGGTTTCACCATGTGCTTTGACGCCATGCATGCCGTCACCGGACCCTATGCCCATGCGATCCTTGAAGATACGCTGGGTGCCGCCAAGGGCACGGTAGTTAATGGCACGCCAAGCCCTGATTTTGGGAAAGGGCATCCTGATCCCAACCCAATCTGGGCCAAGACACTGATGGACAAGATGTATGGCGCAGATGCACCCGACTTTGGCGCGGCATCTGATGGCGATGGGGATCGCAATATGATTGTTGGGCGGGCGGCCTACGTCACGCCGTCTGACAGTCTGGCACTGTTGACGGCGCATGCGCATCTTGCCCCGGCGTATCGGACTGGTTTGTCTGGGGTCGCCCGATCCATGCCCACATCCCGTGCGGTCGATCGCGTGGCCGAGCATCTTGGTATTGCATGCTTTGAAACACCAACCGGGTGGAAGTTCTTTGGCAACCTTCTGGACGCTGGCAAAGTGACCCTTTGCGGTGAAGAGAGCGCAGGCACCGGTTCTGATCATGTGCGTGAAAAGGATGGGCTTTGGGCTGTTCTTTTGTGGCTCAATATTCTGGCTGAGACTGGAAAGTCAGTGCCAGAGCTGATGACGGATCTTTGGACAGCGCATGGCCGCTGTTATTATTCCCGTCTCGACTATGAAGATGTGGAGAGCGACAAGGCCGCAGAGATGGTGGACGGTTTGCGCTCCAAGCTTGCGACCTTGGCGGGTAGCCAAGTTGGCAAAATGGTGATCGAAGCCGCCGATGAATTTGCCTATCTTGACCCGGTTGATGGGTCAAAATCAGCGGGGCAGGGTATTCGGATTGCGTTCGAAGGGGGCGCGCGCGCTGTCTTTCGTTTGTCCGGCACAGGCACGGAAGGCGCGACCATCCGGCTGTATCTGGAGCAATTGGAAACAAACCCTGACCGCCTGCAGGATGACCCGGCGAAGGTGCTGTCCAATGTGCGGAACGCCGCGCTGGCGCTGTCGGATCTGCAAGCAATAACAGGACGCGATGCGCCCGATGTGATTACCTGACGGGAAGCGGTGCCTCAGGACCGTGTGAAAGATAGGCAAAACCGTTTCCGCCCAACTCGATTGCGCTATCCGACAGCGTTGCGGCTTGGCCGACAGCGATTTTTGCGGTTGCTTTGATTGGCAACCTCTGCGGTTCTTTGGAAAGATTGAAGATGCAGGTCAACGTCTGATCAGGGTGATCGCGTGTGAACGCCAGCAAAGGTTCCCCAAGAGAAATGAATGTGGTTTTGCCGCGTGACAATGCGGGGCTGTCTTTGCGATAGGAAATCATCTCTTTGTAGTAAGACATGATACCATTGGGGCCCTGTTGGTCGACGGCTTTTGCCGCTTGTGGGGCCTTTACGGGCAACCACGGCCGACCGTCGGAAAACCCGGCGTTTGGCGCGTCCATCTCCCAAACCATCGGCGTGCGGCATCCATCACGGCCTTTGACGGCTGGCCAGAAACGGATTGCGGGTGGATCGGTCAGTTCTTCAAACACCAGCTCTGTTTCTGTCTGTCCCAGTTCTTCGCCCTGATAGATGCCGATGGTGCCTTCGAATGACATCAGCATCGCGCAGGCAAGGCGCGCAATCGTATCCTCTGACACGGCATAGTCCGCCCAGCGTGTCACTTGGCGGGGCACATCATGGTTGCTGAAGGACCAATAAGGGTGACCGTCCGGCGCGCCGGATTGGAAACCCTCGATACAGTTGCGAAAATGTTCGGCGCTAAAGTCAGGGCCCAACATCGCAAAGCTATAGGCCATGTGCAGACGTTCGGTGCCTTGGGTGTATTCGCCCATAATTTCAATCGAGCGGCGTCCCATTTCGCCAACTTCGCCCACCATCATTATATCGTCATATTGATCGGTCAAAGCGCGCAAACGCTCCAGAAAATGCAGGTTCTCGGGCCTGGTTTTGTTATAGATGTTGCTTTGCATCCCATAGAGGTCCGTCGCCATCACTTGCGGCTTCGCCTGTGCGGGCGGGTTTGAGCGCAGCTTTTGATCGTGGAAATAGTAGTTCACCGTATCAAGGCGGAACCCGTCCAACCCACGATCCAGCCAGAACTTGCAGGTTTCCAGCATTGCATCAACAACGTCGGGATTGTGAAAATTCAGATCGGGCTGGGACGGTAGAAAGTTGTGCAAATAGTATTGCCCACGCTGCGGGTCGAATTCCCATGCAGGGCCGCCAAAATGGCTGTGCCAGTTTGTTGGCGGCGATCCATCTGGCAATGGATCTGCCCAGACATACCAATCGGCTTTGTCGTTGTTCCGGTTGACACGCGATTGTTTGAACCAGTCATGCTTGTCAGACGTGTGCGACAACACCTGATCGACAATCACCTTCAGCCCATGGGCATGCGCGCCTGCGATTAGCGCATCAAATGCAGCGAGGTCCCCAAACAGAGGGTCGACTGAAAGATAGTCAGAAACATCATAGCCCATGTCAGCCTGCGGTGATGCGAAGATAGGGGACAACCAGATGCAATCCACGCCAAGCTCCGCAATATGATCAAGTCGATGGGTAATACCAGCAAGATCCCCAACGCCGTCGCCGGTGCTGTCTTGATAGGACCGCGGATAGACTTGATAGATCACCGCGCTCCGCCACCACTCGTTCATTCAAATGCTCCCGCCACTGGATGTCTGCTCTCATGGCGTAGAGCGAAAGGGGTGGAAGGTAAACCGAATGCGACAATGACACGAATGAGAACAACGTGGATGACGGTGGCATACTCTATGCTGTTGCGAAATCGCCTGCGTCTATTGCGGTGCAGTGTAGCACGCCGCCTGAGGTTTAGGATCAGTTCTCCGTTAACCTTTGAAATGGCGCAAAGCGCACTTCATCGGCAATTTGTCGCTGATCGAAATATTAAGGTATTTGTCCTGAAAAGTTACGTTCCAGTGCTCGTTTTGGCCGCGCGCGTCAAATCGACCAAGAATAGGGGAGGAAACAGCGAATTGTCCGGCTAATGTTTGCGCGTTTGCTTACAGTTTCATCGTTTTGGGTGTTCGGTGGTGTGCTCGGCGTTGCTTCTCGCTAAGTGCATGCTTTTTGGGAACTATTTTTTCTAGTCACAAGTTTGGGATCATCTGTTAGCTATTGTGGTGGCTGGGCTAAGACGCCGTCTAATCCGGCAAAGGACATCTGGCGTCGCGGGGGCGGGCAATGACGAAACACCAATTTTCCCGAATCGGTTCGACCTTGGTTTGCGGATGTGGGTCTGCGACCTCGCAGTCGATTTTGTCCGGCCGAGACGCGCTGAATATCCTGGTGATTGCGTCAACGACACGGCGGCAACATTTTCGGTGGCCTGTCCAAATGGCTACGTTGCCGTCAGGCCGAACAAAGTGTTGTTTCGCCTGACAGGGGCCGGGCATGCGTCGATGCAAAAACAAGAATACCACGATTGGGACTGAGGAAAATTCAATGACGAAAACATGGCTCCAGTCATCAGGAAATGGTTTTGGAAAACTAATCTTGATGGCGTTTTTGTTGCTTTGCGCCGTATCGACATCAGCAAACGCCCAATTCGCGACATTGAATGACAGTGACCCGTTTAATACGGCCTTTAACTCTTCACCAACGGCGTCGGGCACCATCGATGATGTAGGCAGCGGCAGTGGCCCTGGTGGGTGGAACACGGCGCAATTCGATTTTGACTACGGTTTTCCTGCAGGCAGCAGAGCAAATTGGGCGGGCGGGGTCCAATTCCAGGTGCAGGATGGTGTCCAACAACTGTGGAATCAGCCGGAGAATACTGATTTTCCCAATGGCGATGTCGCAGAATACGTCATGCGTTTCACACGTGGTGTGGCTGGGCTGACCTTCTATCAGGGGGGCTCGACAACGGGGACACTGTGCGGATCAGGGCGCTCTATCAGGGTGCCCCAGTCACGTTGCAAGATGACTACTTTGACGCCTTTACCGGATCGGTCTCACTCGTATCGAATGACGGTGTCTCCGCTGTTCTTTTGGGTCCTTCCAGCGGCAGTGGGGATGAGCGTCTGCGAGAGTATCGCGTAACATTTCCAGACGATGTCCTTGTGGACCGCATCGAGTATATTGTCGGGAAGGGCGCCGTGAGTTCCGGTAATACGGTCACGCTTGCATACTACCTGTTCGATTGGCTGCCGATCCCGATAAATGCTGAGGACGACATTGGCCCGACCGTGTCAAATGCAGCAGACTCAACAAATGTACTGAATGTTTTGGGCGATAACGGGAACGGGCCGGATACGTTGGATGATCCCAACACGGCCGCCAGTGATCCTGCCACAACAACAACCGTTACCGTTGCAGCAACTGGCACGTTGCCGACGGGTATCACGCTTAATGCTGACGGCAGCATAGATGTTGCAGAGGGAACGACCCCAGGACCTTATTCGATCCCTTACCAGATCTGTGAGATCGCCAATCCTTTGAATTGTGCCACCGCTACCGCTACCCTGACTGTGGCTGCCATCCCCGATATTGTTGCGGAGAATGATGACTTCACGGCCGCTCCGGTCAATGGGGCTGATGGCGGTGATGCGGGCAATGTGCTGACCAATGACACGCTCAACGATGATCCGATTGATCCGGCGCTGACGACGATTCTGATCAATGATGATGGTGGTCTGACCGGCGTGACGATTGCGGATGATGGCACGCTGAGTGTGCCTGCGGACACGCCTGCGGGTCCTTACACGGTGACCTATCAGCTGTGCGAAGATGCAAATGCGGACACAAGCACGAACCCGGCGACGGGCAATTGCGACACGGCCACGGTCGAGGTGCTGGTGGAAGCGCCCGATATTGTTGCGGAGAATGATGACTTCACGGCCGCTCCGGTCAATGGGGCTGATGGTGGCGATGCGGGCAATGTGCTGACCAATGACACGCTCAACGATGATCCGATTGACCCGGCGCTGACGACGATCCTGATCAATGATGATGGTGGTCTGACCGGCGTGACGATTGCCGATGACGGCACGCTGAGTGTGCCTGCGGGCACGCCGGCGGGTCCTTACACGGTGACCTATCAGCTGTGTGAAGATGCAAATGCGGACACAAGCACGAACCCGGCGACGGGCAACTGCGACACGGCCACGGTCGAGGTGCTGGTGGAAGCGCCTGATATTGTGGCGGAGAATGATGACTTCACGGCCGCTCCGGTCAATGGGGCTGATGGTGGCGATGCGGGCAATGTGCTGACCAATGACACGCTCAACGATGATCCGATTGATCCGGCGCTGACGACGATCCTGATCAATGATGATGGTGGTCTGACCGGCGTGACGATTGCGGATGATGGCACGCTGAGTGTGCCTGCAGGCACGCCTGCGGGTCCTTACACGGTGACCTATCAGCTGTGCGAAGATGCAAATGCGGACACAAGCACGAACCCGGCGACGGGCAATTGCGACACGGCCACGGTCGAGGTGCTGGTGGAAGCGCCCGATATTGTTGCGGAGAATGATGACTTCACGGCCGCTCCGGTCAATGGGGCTGATGGTGGCGATGCGGGCAATGTGCTGACCAATGACACGCTCAACGATGATCCGATTGATCCGGCGCTGACGACGATCCTGATCAATGATGATGGTGGTCTGACCGGCGTGACGATTGCGGATGATGGCACGCTGAGTGTGCCTGCGGGCACGCCGGCGGGTCCTTACACGGTGACCTATCAGCTGTGCGAAGATGCAAATGCGGACACAAGCACGAACCCGGCGACGGGCAATTGCGACACGGCCACGGTCGAGGTGCTGGTGGAAGCGCCCGATATTGTTGCGGAGAATGATGACTTCACGGCCGCTCCGGTCAATGGGGCTGATGGTGGCGATGCGGGCAATGTGCTGACCAATGACACGCTCAACGATGATCCGATTGACCCGGCGCTGACGACGATTCTGATCAATGATGATGGTGGTCTGACCGGCGTGACGATTGCGGATGACGGCACGCTGAGTGTGCCTGCAGGCACGCCTGCGGGTCCTTACACGGTGACCTATCAGCTGTGCGAAGATGCAAATGCGGACACAAGCACGAACCCGGCGACGGGCAATTGCGACACGGCCACGGTCGAGGTACTGGTGGAAGCGCCGGAGATTGTGGCGGAGCCGGATAGTATTGATGGCATTGATGGTGCAACCGGAGCCGACGACGTGCTGTCTGTGGTCGAGAATGACCGGCTCAACGGTGAATTGCTAACGCCTGCAGACCTTGCGTCCGGCGAGATCACTCTGGAGGTTCTGACACCTGCGACGCCAATTGGTGGCGGGCTTGTGCCTGTCTTGGATATTGCGGATGGCACTGTTGATGTTCCTGCTGGCACGCCTCAAGGTGTCTATGTGATCACTTATGAGGTGTGTGAAGCGCTTAATACGGTGGGTACCGCAGAAAACTGTGCGACAACGACAGCGACGGTTGATGTCCTCCCTGATCCGCCTGTCGCCTTTGATGATGTCGTGACTGGTTTGCCGACAAATACGCCGGTGGACGTTAACCCGCTCATCGACAACGGCAACGGCGCCGATGTTGATCCAGACGGAGATCTGGTGCCAAGCACAGTTGTCTTCACTGGAACTGATGCGCCAGCGGGATCAGAAGTTACGGACGGTGGCAAAACCCTGACTGTGCCTGACGAGGGTGTTTGGACGATTGCCGATAGTGGCATTGTAACCTTTACGCCGAATGACGGGTATGTCGATGATCCGACACCAGCGGTCTACACAGTGTCTGACAATGATGGAAACCCATCAAATGAGGCAAGCATCACGCTGGACTTTGACCAGGCGCCGCCTGTTGCAGAGGATGATGCCCAGACGGGCGTTCCAGGCGTGCCAACGATCGTAGATGTGTTGTTCAACGACACTGATCCGGACGATGACATTGATCCTACGACAGTCGCCTTTGTCGATCCCGCAGCGGTGGACACCGACATGGATGGAGACCCAGACCGGCTAGAGGTCGACGGGCAGGGTGTCTGGACGATTGATCCTGATAGCGGTGCAATCACCTTCACAGCTGAGCCGGCCTTTACAGGCAATCCAACACCTGTGGACTATACGATCACCGATACGACTGAGTTAACCTCGGATCCTGCAAGTGTGACGATTACATACCCTGCCACGGGGACCGGCATTAGCGGCCTTGCGTTCAACGACAATAACGCCAGTGATACGTTTGATCCGACCGTTGATGAGCTCTTGCCCGGCGTTATCGTCGAACTGCGCGATCCTGACGGCAATCTGATCGCAGAGACGGTCACCGACGCTGATGGCTTCTATGAGATGACGGATTTCGCGGTTGGCGACGACTTTGTTCTTAGCTTCATAGATCCTGACACTGCAGAAGTATTGGGCACAATCCCTGACCTCGACTTTGGTATTGGGACTGTCCTGACCGATCAGAATTTGGCGATCGTGCCAGCGGTGCCAATCGGCTCGTTGCAGATTGCGAAGAATGCGTTGATCCGCGACGTTGTCGTTGGGGGCAGTGCTCCATTTGAGATCATCGTGACCAACAATACCGATGGTGAGGTTGGACCTGTGACAGTTCGGGACAGCTTGCCGGTTGGGCTGGTTTACACGCCTGATACGGCGACCGTCGGTGGCGTTCCTGTTGAACCCACAGTCGAAGGACGCACGCTGGACTTTACGGATGTGCTTGTGCCGGCGAATGGAACGGTGACAATCACGTTGCAAACACGTGTGACGAGCGCTGCTCCAAGCGGTGACATTGTGAACACCGCTGCCGTGATTGATCCAGAAACCGGTATTGTAATTACAAACCGGGCCGCCGCAACGATCAGGAGAAGACCCGAAGCGGTGTTCGATGCGTCGGACGTCATTGGCAAAGTCTTTGATGACCGCAACATGGACGGGTACCAGAACCCGCCCGCTGACAGTAATGTGTTGAGTTCCCGCGGCCCGATCACCGATTTTGACGCACCTTTGTCGGGCAAATTTGGCGGCGAGGCGATTGAAGCCGATCTTGAAGGTGAACCGGGCCTGGCCGGTGTCCGTCTTGTGACGCCAACGGGCACAATCATCACCACAGATCAATATGGTCGCTTTAGCATCCCCGCCGCCGAGTTGCCGGGAGCGATTGGCACAAACTTTGCGTTGAAAGTTGATACGCGTTCTTTGCCAACGGGTTACCGAATGACCACTGAGAACCCTCTTGTCATGCGTTTGACCGCAGGCATCGTGACCGAAATGAACTTTGGCGCTTCGATTGGTCGGGTTGTTGGTATTGACCTGACAGCAGCCGCCTATCAGTCGGGCACAACAGAGCCTGTTGATCGGCTTGAGCAGGGGATCATGGCATTGCTGGAACAGGTCAAGGATACCCCGTCGATTATTCGCCTGTCGTATTTTGCAAATGGCGAAACGTCGGCCACGACAGATGCGCGTCTGGATGCGGTTGAACAATTGATCACCGACAGATGGGCGAGCATGGGCCGATACCGGCTTGTGATTGAACGCACAACAAAGCAGATGCAGTAGGCGGTAAAGACTATGAACAACGTAAAAAACACCGCGAAAACAACACTGCTTTTTGGCGCAACTGCGCTCACACTGTCCCTTGGCAATATGACGTCCGCTCAGCAGATCAACGCCTGTGCGTTGCAGGATGGGGTTCTGCCTGCGGGATGTGAACAACCAAATGCGACGACCAATGCCACCACTGGTATTGCGCCAAATCTTGAACCAAGCACGGCCCCGCGCGTCAATGACGCGGGGTTTGTCCTGTCTATTGACGGGCAAACACTGGATACCGATCCCCGTATCGAAAACCAGATCAGGCGCACGGATCTTGCGCTGGCGCAGGCAGACATTCGGGTCAGTTTTGACGGGCTAGATCCACAACCGCGCCTGAATCTGGAAACGGTTGGTTTGGCGCAAAGCTATGCGCCCGGCGATACCGTCACGATACAGAGCGAGTTGAACTACCCCGCATTCGTAACGAGTGGTGAAATCCGCATCATTGATCGTGGTGCAGCGGGCGGGCCACGATTGCTGGCGACGGTGCCGATTGCGCCGAATGGCAATGTCCAGATACGTCTGCCGGATGGCGCTGACCTCGTTGCCGTTCACCGCGTTACCGACGCGCAAGGCCGGTTCGATGAAACAGAGCCCTTGCCTTTGTCGCGCCCGGACGACCGCGGCTTGCGCGCGGATGTTGAAGAAGGTTTCGATTTTACGGCTGAACGGAACATTCCGATCCGTGGCGGTGCCGTCACTGTCGCGGCGAACCAAGTGCCACCGGGTGCCCGCCTTGAGACCCTAGGCGAAGTGGTTCAAGCGGATTCAAATAGGAAAGTTGTGATCCAGCGCATCCTGCCGCCGGGTGAATACGCTGTTGATGTCGCAGTGCGCGGTGGTGCGGCACAGCGCACCGAACTCAGCCGCGATATCGTGATCCCCCGTGCTGACTGGTTCTATTTTGCTGTTGGTGATCTGACCTTCGGTCAGTTCAAAGACGGTGCGACTAATGAAACAGAGTTTCGTACGACGGGGCGTTTGCGCTATTACATAGACGGTGAAACCGCGTCTGGCGTGCAGATCACAACGTCGCTGGATACAACCGAAGGTGATCTGGACGAGATTTTCCAGCGCCTTGATGAAAAAGATCCACGATCCGTTCTGCAACGCATTGATCCATCTGACATTTACCCGACTTTTGGGGATGACAGCAGTCGGGTTGACAACACGCCAACCTCTGGAAAGTTTTACTTACGCGTTGAACAGGATGGAAACTTCCTGATGTGGGGCGACTATCAGAACCAGCTTGCGGGTTCTGCGTTCTTGCGCAACGAGCGTACGCTTTATGGTGCGCAGGCCTACTACGGAACGCAGTCACGAACCTCAGAGGGTGAGGCGCGTGCCTCAATATCGCTCTATGCGTCCCAGCCGGATCAACTTGTTGGTCGAGATGTGTTTCAGGGCACGGGTGGCTCTCTTTATTTCCTGCGTCAACAGGATGTTACGATTGGTTCTGAGACCATTACGGTGGAACTGCGTGACGTGACGACCGGTCGGGTCATAGACCGGCAGTCGCTTGTTGAAGGGCGCGACTATGAAATCAACTACATCCAAGGTTACGTCCGTCTGAATGCGCCTCTGAGCAGTTCATCCAACCCAAACCTGATTGAAACAAATCCGGGTGGAGATGTGCGCGTCAACCTTGTTGCACAGTATGAATTTACGCCGACGGCGACAAATGTCGACGGATTGTCTTACGGTGGCCGGATCGAAGGCTGGGCAACTGACAATGTCCGTCTTGGCATCACTGGGACCAGCGATGACACCGGCGGTGCGGACCAGACCGCAGCGAGCGTCGATTTGCGGTACCAGTTCGGTGACAACAGCTTTGTGCAACTGGACTATGCGGAAACAGACGGACTGGGCTTTGGCGCCAATTTTTCGACTGATGGCGGATTGATCATTGATGAAACGGCGGCCTCTGGCGGAAACGGACGCGCCGTTCGCCTCGAAGGGCAAGCGGACCTGACTGATCTGGGCTATGGTCGCACCGGCGTCATAGGCGGATATTATGAAGATCGCACTGCCGGATTTACGACACTCGACTATGAAACGGTCGATGATGAAACGCTCTACGGTGCATATGCCCGCGTGGAAGCTGAAGATGATGCGCTTGGCTGGGCTGTTTATGGTGATCGGCGCGATACGGACGCCGGCGTTGAAAAGTCTGAGGTTGGTGCCGAAGTCACGGGCCAACTAACGCAGAACTTGAGTTACGCGTTGGGCGCGGAATATCTTGATGAAACGACACCGACGACGCAGGGTGATCGGACAACCCTCGCAGCAAGGCTGGAATATGCTGCGTCCGAGGCATTGACCTTCAGCGTCTTTGGTCAGGGCACAGTAGAAAGCTCAGGCACTTTGGACGCCTATGATCGTTTTGGCGTTGGTGTGGTGCGTGGTTTTGACAACGGCTGGGCGCTGACGTCCGAAATTTCTGGTGGCACCGGTGGTGTTGGCGGCCGTATCTTGGCCGAGCGCGGCCGGGACAGCAACAGTAGCACCTACTTTGGATACGAACTTGATCCAGGGCGAGCGATTGATGCGGGTGTCTCGCAGTCGAACAATGGCGGCAAATATATTCTGGGTGGCCGTCGGCAGTTGAGTGATGATGTTTTGGCCTTTGGCGAGAACACCTACGATATCTTTGATACCTCACGTAAGCTGACAAGCACGTACGGTGTCGAGTATACCGCCACAGATTTCCTGACATACGATACAGCTTTGGAGTTCGCGCAAGTCGAAGACAGTGACAACGGCGATTTTGATCGGGTGGCCGTATCATTTGGCACGCGGTACGACGACGAGTCGCTGACGGCGCGCGCACGGGTTGAGTATCGTCGCGAGCGCGCTGATGAAACGTCATCGCGCTCGGACGCCGACACGATCCTTTTGTCGACCGATCTGCGATATGAGATTGACCCTACACAGCGCATTCTGTTTTCGTTTGATGCGGCGGATACCGAAACTGATGGAACATCACTGCTTGACGGGACCTTGGTGGATGCAAACCTAGGCTACGCTTATCGGCCAATCGACAATGAACGGCTGAATGTTCTCACGCGTTACCGCTATCTCTATGATATGTATGGACAAGACCTTGATGGCACTGTCGAAACAGGTCCCGTTCAGGAAAGCCACGTGTTCAGCGTCGAAGGGAACTACGATGTGAACCGGCATTGGACTATCGGGGCCAAGCTGGGGGGCGTTTCACTGAAAGCGCCATTGACGATGCAACGCCTTTGACGCGCAATGATGCGGCGCTGGCGATTGTGAACGCACGCTACAACGTTGTTCAAAATTGGGACGTGTTGATTGAGGCGCGTCAGTTCGAGGCATTCGACGCAGAGCTGAGTGAAACCGGATTTTTGGGTGTTGTCAGCCGCAGCATTGGCAGCAATGCGAAAGTCGGGGTGGGCTACAACTTCGGTTCATTCTCTGACGATTTGACCGACCTGACCTACGATGATGAAGGCGCGTTTCTCAACGTGGTTGTCAGTTATTGATCGAAAGGGTCCGGTGTAGGCCGGACGTCTTTCGGCATATCTTATGGCAGTAAGATGGATGACGCGCGGCGGGATACTGGCGCAATCATCAAGGGGCTGAGTGCCGGCCACTAACCTATTGGTGCAATGCCATACGGCGGCGAAACATATGACGCGATCATCCCGGCAGTACCTCGGCGCATTGACGAAATTGCCGCTGGCACCAACTGCTGTTTTTGTGTTCCGGCATGTGATCGTTTTATGCGGGCACGGAGCAATTTATGGCTGAACGTCGCCTCTTATTCAGCGGCGATCGCGACAACTCGTTGGGCCGCTTCTTTTGTCACAGGATCATCCATAACCTTCTGTTTTCTGCGGTAGACCAACGTGAACGCGGCGGGCGTAAAGAAGAACGAAATTACCGCTGACAGCAACACACCACCCGCGATTGCAACTGCGAAAGGTGGCCAAAAGCCACCGCCTGCAAGGATCAGCGGTAAGAACCCCCAAAGGTTGTGATTGTGGTTGAGGTAATGTGACGGCTGGAGCCCGTGACCACCCGTGCAATCGCATTGGTGTCTCCTGCTGCCGCGTCGGGATCGGCCTTCAGCCCGGTCAGAATGATGATCGCCGCATTGATCGACACGCCAATGGACCCGATCACCCCGATAATGGCGTTGATCCCAAAGGGAAACTGGAGCACCGCGAGCGATAGCATCGACAGACCCGCAGACAGAATGCAGACCACCAAAGCAATGGCGGTCAGGCGGAACGAATTGAATGTCAGAACAATCGTCGCAATTGTCAGAGTGACAATCAGACCAACAGAGGCAAGCAGATTGCCGACGGTGTCAGAGCGTGCATCGCTGTCGCCGCCCAGTTCGATCCGATAGCCGACCGGTACGTCAAACCCGCGGACCTCCAATGCGGCGAGAACGTCCTGCAATGCCTCCTCTGGTAAGACGCCGGGTATGATAAACGCTTGGACTGTGTTGATCCGTTCACCATTGCGGCGGGTGATCACACTCTCGGCCGGCTCTAGAACCGTTGTGGCCAATTCAGAGAAAGGTACCGCTGGCAAGATGCCAGTACCAGACAGGGCTGCTGCATTTGGCAAAAGGATGGGCAGACTGTTAACGGCCTCAAGATTGCTGCGCAGGTCATCGCCAAAACGGACCCGAACCGGCAGTTGATCAGTGCCTTCGACAAGGCTGCCGCCAGTGACGCCGACCAACCCTGCTTCTAACTGGGCCGCGACGTCAGTCAGGTTCATGCCAAGCAATCGCACAGTGGGTTCGTCAATTTGATAGCGCAGTTGTGGAGCCCCACTTACAACCCCGGCGCGTACCTGGGTTACAAGATCAAGGTCGGCCATGATGGCCCGTGCCTCGTTCCCAAGATCACGCAGGGTGTCGATGTCCGGACCGACCAGACGTACCTCTATAGGTGCTGCAACAGGTGGCCCCTGAACCAGATTGCGCACGATAATGCGGGCTTGGGGATAGCCGCGGTCAAGCTCGGCCTGCAATGCCGGCACGATGCGTGCGGCATCCGCGGCGGTCATTGTCTTAACCATCGCTTGGGCATAGGCAGGCTCAGATGATCGTCCGCCGGTGATATTGTAGTAAAAGGCAGGGCCCGACTTGCCCAAAGACCAATAAACCAGATCAACACCTTTGCTTGCCGCCAGTCGCGCATCAATCTCATGGGCGACGCTGGCTGTTTCGGTGATGGACGTGCCGGGCGGCATATCAATCTCGATATAGAATTGATCTCGCTCGACACCGGGGAAAAATTGCGCTGTCAGTGTGGGGAAGGACGCAAAGCCCAATACGGGCAGAACCAGCGCCAGCGCCATTGACCGCACCGGGTTGCGCACTGATACCCTGATGATTGCTTCAAATGCGCGGCCGAGTGCGGGGAGTTGCAGGCCAGAGGGTCTACTGCCTTTCAGAAACCAACCCGCCAAAGCTGGCGTCACTGTCAGAGCGATTAAAAGTGACCAGACTAACATCAAAACAACGGCGATTGCGATTGATCCTACAAAATCGCCCGCAGGTCCGGGCAACAGGATCATGGGGGTAAAGGACAAGGCTGTTGTGACGGTTGAAGCCAGAAGCGGGGCGGCCAGACGGCTGGTCGCGTCACCAACCGCAGTTGCGCGGTCCATTCCCCGACCAAGCCGTTGGCGTACTTCGTCCACCATCACGATGGCCGCATCCACAAGCAGCCCAAGCGCCACGATCAAACCGGTAACAGACATCTGGTGAATAGGCAGGCCAATGAAATTCATGCTAGCGAGCGTTGCGAGCGACACAACCGGTAACACGACAGCGACAATCGCCGCCGCTCGCAGGCCCAGTGTCACAAACAGAACCAGCACCACCAAAGTAACACCGATCGCCATATTGGTGCCGACCTCGGCCAGACGGTCGGCGGTATAGGTGCTTTGATCAAACATCAACGTCTCTGCGACCCCAACCGGGACTGCCGATGCGCCGACCTCAAGCGCCGCGCGCACAAAGCCCATCCAGCGATCAATCTGGACACCGTCCTGCGCAAGAACCCCTATAAGAACGGCGCGCTTACCGTTCGCGATGGCCAGCTCGCTTGCCGGTTCACGCACCCCGCGTGTGATCGTTGCGATGTCGGCAAGGGAGACGATTGCGCCATCCGCGTTTTGACGTAGGACAACATTGCCCAACCGGTCCAGCGTCTCAATTGCGCCAGAGATGTTGATGGTAAGATTGATGTCATCACCTTGAATGCGCCCGGCCTGTACCTTGCCATCCGCGCCCGTGATCAGCCGGGAAATATCCTGCGCCGTCAAACCAAGACCTGCCGCAGCCTGCGGGTCAACGGTGACCAGGACTTCCGTCTCTGGTTCGCCGAATAAATCGGCCGCACGCGTTGACGGGATGGCACGCAGGCGGTCTGCCAGCGCATTTGCATGGGCTTCGACAACTGCTTGCGGCACGCCATCATGTTCCGCAGTAATGGCGACGACAGCAGAGTAGGCAGAAATGCCTTCCGCGTTGAAGTCGGGGGCCTGCACGCCCGCCGGAAAAGACCGTCGGGCTGCCTCAACAGCGTCGCGTGCCTCGGACCATACTTGTTCGATTGTGGCATCATCAAGCGTCTGAACCAGCTCGACTGAAACAACGGACACGCCGGATCGTGAGACAGAGGTGACTACATCGACCTCGGGGATGGACTGCAGTTCTTCTTCAATCTCGGCCGTCACCAGCGTTTCCACCCGTGCAGGATCAGCACCTGGAAACTGTGTCGTTACTGTCGCAAAAAGATTGGTGATGGTCGGGTCTTCCTGGCGGCCCAATGAAAGGAATGAGGACATCCCAGCTGAGATAAGAACCAACAAGATAAGCGCTACAAGGCGTGGCTGGCGGAAAGTAAGCGTGTTCATCAACCTATACCCCGCCGTCCAGAACTTGCACCTGTTGGCCCGGAACGACGCGATGGGCCCCCGTGCCGATCAACTTTGCACCCTCGGTAAAGCTGCCTTGAACAAAGGCGCGATCACTTTGCTGGTATAGGACCTCGACTGCCGCTGTACGTACGACATCATCCTCAACGACGAGAACCGTCCAGAGACTGCCGGATCCTTGCTGTAGCGCATCAAGCTTGACCCATGCACCAAGTGCGGCCACGTCGGTCTGCACCAGGAGACTTGCTGTTTGACCAAATACAAGTGGTTGCGCGGTCTGCAGTGCAAAAAGCGCAGTGCGCGTGCGTGTTGTATGGTCGATGTCCGGGCGCAACTGCTGCAACTTAGCGTCATACCGCTGGCCTGCGACCTCGACAACGACGTCTTGAAGTTCGTCCTCGGCCACACTCAGTGGGATCCCGACACGGACATGCGGTGGCGCGGTTTCGATCAGCGTCAGCACCATTTGACCGGGGTTCACGGTTTCAGCGGTTTCAACATCCAAGGCGCCGACGCGACCATCAAACGGGGCATGCAGAACGGACTTTTCGATGTTGATTGCAACCGTCAAAAGACCTGCGTCTATTTCGGCGATCCGGCTTGTCAGTTCGTCGCGGGTTGCGCGGGCTTGATCAAGCGTGTCTTGGCTTGAAAATCCATCATTTTGCAGTTGTGCGGTGCGGCTCAGACGTGTTTCTGCAATGGTCAGCTGTGCAATTGTTGCATTTTTTGATGCCTCCAGTCGGGTGCGTTCTGCTTCAAGAAGCGCTGTATCAAGCCGCGCAATCACATCACCCTTTGCCACGTCTTCACCTTCGTCAAAGTTCAGTTCAGTCAGACGACCGCCCAGCTCAAACGACAGGGCCGCATCTGCGGTGGCTTCGACCTGACCCAAAAAGCGGCGGGTTGTTGTGTAGCGGTCTTCAAACTGAATAGACGATACAGTGACAGACGTCAGCGCGGCGGTATCTGGCGCAGGGGTGTTTTCAACCCGCTGAGTAAGCGCATCTGATCCTAAGGCAACCGCACCAACCGCAATTCCGACCACGAGAGTTGTTGCTCCGAGAATGCCCATTCGGCCCAAAACGCTTGGCTTCTTACTTTGTTGCATGACTTCACCTCTCGCAATGTTAGCGTCTCTAACATATGTTAGAAACTCTTACTTTGACAAGTGGTACGGGTCATGAAAAAGATTGGATCATGAAAACAGGCAGAATTCCGCAAAAGCGCAGCTCGTATCATCATGGTGATTTGCGCACACAATTGATCGAAGCGACGCGAGAGCTGGTCGAAGAAAAAGGACCGGACAATTTTTCGGTATCCGAAGCCTGTCGGCGTGCCGGTGTGTCTACCGCCGCACCTTACAAGCACTTCAAGGACAAGACCGAGATGCTGCGCGAGGTCGCTGCGGCTGGAATGATCCGTCAATCTGAACAGATGATGGCAGAGATTGCCCCCCTGTCCGAAGGGTCACGAGCCCGCATTGTGGCTTTGGGCCGTGTCTATGTGCGTTTCGCAAGGGCAGAGCCGGGAGTGTTTCGCCTTATGTTTACGTGGGAAGGTGAGACCGAGGAGGATCAGCAGCTCGAAGCTCTGGGTGATGCGAAGTTCGCGGTGGTTCAAATGGAGGTCGCCAAATGCCACGGACGTGCGGAGATCGCCGATGAGGATCGCAAAAAAGCCTTTATGCTTTGGAGCTTCGTGCACGGGCTTTCTTTTCTGAGCATTGATGGGAAACTCTCAGACGGAAAAATGCCCGTTGATCTTGAGGCGTTGCTGGAAGAAATCGCTCAGCGGATTGTTCCAGAAGCCGTGTAAGACATCATTGCGATGGGGAGGTTGTCGTTTGCTGTCAGGGAAAATGCTTCAGTCGCGCTGAGACTGAATGCTGGCGGAGGAGGTGGGATTCGAACCCACGGTAGACTTTCACCTACGTCGGTTTTCAAGACCGGTGCATTCAACCACTCTGCCACTCCTCCGACACAGCCCTGTTAGCGGGTCATTTGTGATCTCGAAAAGCAGGTTCACGCTTTGGGGAAATCCGCCGACAAATTGCCCAAGACTCTTTCAAAACACCTGAACCGGCGCTATCGTTGCCTTCAAAGTGTGCTGAGCAGCATTAAATGCGGCCGAAAACGGCTGAAGTCCCCGATATCAGGGGCGCAACGAAGGGGCATAAGATGACGGGCAAAGTGTTTTTAAGCGCGAAACGGTGGCCAATGTCACTCGTACTACTGGGTGCGATGGGTTTGACCGCATGTGATGAGAATGGTGAATTTTCGTTACCAACATCCGACGGTGTTGAAGCTCAGGCGCCCGTGCCCGCCAACGCACCCAACCAGCGCGTCCAGGGCGGCGACATCGAGCGGCCAGATATTTTTGAGGTGACAGACCGTGGCCTTTGGGACGGACGTCCGTCACTGGGTGGTGTCTGGGTCGCGCATCCTGATGTTCAGGACCCAGACCGCGTCGTCATCCGCAATACAGAGAATGGCAGATCAATCGTCGGTGCCTTGTTTCGTCGCGAACGCGAGAACCCGGGACCTTTGTTGCAGATTTCATCTGACGCCGCTGAAGAGTTGGGTATCCTTGCCGGATCCCCGACCGAGTTGAATGTTGTGGTTCTGCGCCGGGAAGAGACGGTGATTGAGGCTGATGTTGCCGACCCTGCGAACCCTGTCGTTGCAAGTTTGGAAGCACCCGTCAGCGTCGAGGCCGAGGCGCTTGCACCTGCTGAGACGTCGGATGCTGATGGCGCGGCGACCGCTGCCGCAGCTGCCGTGGTGCTGCCACCCGCACTGGAAGCGGCTACCGCGGCTGTTGAGGACGCTGCCGCTGCGACCGCGTCAGCAGCACAGACAGCAACCGAAACTGCGCAAACTGCGTTGACGGATGATACCGCAGCTGCAGACGCAGCCGATGCTGTTGATGTTTCTGCGGTTCTTGCCGCACCTGCACCAGCTGTGGTCGAGGCAGCACCCGAGCCCGAACCCGAGTTCGAGCCCGAGCCATTGCCGCAAGGCTCTACCGCACAGATTGGCGTCTTTAGCGTTGAGGCGAATGCCGGTAGTGCGGCGCAGTCCATCATCGCTTCGGGCATTCAGGCAGCAGTTTTGCCAGAAGAGCTTGGCGGTCGCACTGTCTGGCGGGTCATTGCCGGTCCACTGGCGGATACCGGTGACATCAGGCGGCTCAAAGAGATGGGTTTTGTCGATGCTTTCGTGACAGAAGATGAAGACGACCAATAGCGGATCAAGAAAGGACACCCTCAAGATGCGCATAGGATGGTTACGCCGCTTCGCACTCATCGTTTCATTTGTGACGGCTCCTGTGTCGCTCTTTGCTTTTGAGACGAGCGCGCAGGCGGCTTACATTTTTGATCAGACAACCGGCACCGTACTGCTGTCAAAAAATGCACAGGACCCGTTGCCACCAGCGTCGATGTCCAAGTTGATGACAATCTACATGGCGTTTGAGGCTGTCGCCGATGGACGGCTTGCCATCGATGAAGAGCTGGCTGTTTCGACGCATGCCGCTGGCTATGGCGGATCATCGATGTTCTTGGACACAACCGATCGCGTCTCGGTCGAAGATCTGCTGCGCGGTGTAATCGTCTTGTCGGGCAACGATGCCAGCGCTGTTTTGGCCGAAGCACTCTCGCCTGATGGAACAGAAGCAGGCTTTGCCCGTATGATGACCGATCGGGCGCGTCAGATGGGTATGATGAATTCCACCTTTGTCAATTCAAACGGTTGGCCGGTTGCAGGGCACCGGATGTCGATGGAAGACCTTGGGATATTGGCAAACCGCCTGATCACAGACTTCCCGACCTATTATCCCTTATTTGCGGAAACCGAATTTCCTTTTGATGGCCGGGTTCCGTCCAACTCGCGTAACCGCAATCCTGTTTTGTCGATGGGCATTGGCGCTGATGGACTGAAGACCGGGCATACGCAAGAAGCAGGCTATGGTCTGGTCGGCTCTGCCAAGCAGGGCGATCGTCGTGTGATCTTTGTCATTACCGGGCTTGAGACACGCGAGCAACGCGCCGAGGAATCGACAAAAATTATCAACTGGGCGTTCCGGCAGTTTGCCGAAAAAGAGGTGGCAGAGGCGGGTACGCGTATTGCGTCGGCTGATGTATGGATGGGTGAATTGCCAACGGTTGGCTTGACGGTGGCAGAAGACTTTTCATTGCTGGTGCCAATATTGAACCAAGGCGAGATTGAAGCGGATGTTGTCTATGATGGTCCGATCGAAGCGCCGATCACTGCCGGCCAACAGTTAGGCGAGTTGGTCATCGCACTCGACGACCTGCCCGAGAAACGTATTCCTTTGGTTGCTGAAGTCGACGTGGCGCGCGGCGGCTTTGCGACGCGGATGCGCACCGCGGCCCTGGTACTTTGGCATAAGTATGGACCTGGCGGGAGTGAAGAGGTTGCCGAAGAGGCATGACTGAACCCCGATTTATTACGTTCGAAGGCATTGACGGGTCTGGAAAGTCTACGCAATCACGCCGCTTTGCAGATCACCTGCGCGCCCAAGGCAAAGATATTGTTTTGACCCGCGAACCCGGCGGCAGCCCGGGGGCTGAGGAAATCCGGCAGCTGGTCTTGACCGGTGACCCGGACCGGTGGTCGCCCGAAACCGAAATTCTGCTTTTTACGGCGTCTCGCCGGGATCATCTGGAAAAAACGATTGAACCGGCCTTGGCTGCAGGCAAGACCGTGATCTCGGATCGGTTTGCCGATAGCACGCGCGTCTATCAGGGGGCGACCCGTGGTGATCTATGCGGTATCGTCGACAGTTTGCATTCTTTGATGATCGGCCGCGAGCCTGATCTGACTTTCATTATTGATATGGACCCGGCAACAGCACTAAAGCGGGGCTTGGCGCGTCAGTCGGGCGAAGACCGGTTCGAAGAATTCGGACTGGGGTTTCAGGAAACCTTGCGTCATGGATTTCTTGCGCTTGCAAAAGCCAACCCTGACCGCTGTGTGCTGATTGACGGTAATCGCACCGCTGATCAAATCGCCAGCGAGATTGCAGCCCACGGATGAGTGACGACGATATCCCAGAGCCGGATCGTATTGTTGGCGCTCCCCATCCCCGTCAGACACCAAAGTTATTCGGGCAGTCAAAGGCCGAGGCTGATTTTCTGGATGCCTTTGGGGCAGGGCGCCTGCACTCTGGGTGGCTGATCACGGGGCCACGCGGTGTTGGCAAGGCAACGTTGGCATGGAAGATTGCGACATTCCTTCTTGCCGATCCAAGTGCTGGATTGTTAGGGGAGCCAACCTTTGCCGTTGACCCTGAGCATCCGGATGCGCGGCTGATCCAGGCGGGTGCGCATCCACGTCTGTCTTTGATCCGCCGCCCTTGGGATGAGAAAACAAAAAAGCTGAAGTCAGAGATTACGGTCGATGCAGTGCGTAGTCTCAAGACCTTTTTTCAGATGTCGGCAGCAGATGGCGGGCACCGGGTCGTCATCGTGGATGCCGCAGATGAACTGAACCGCAACGCAGCAAATGCGATCCTCAAGGAGTTGGAAGAACCTCCCGCAAATTGTACCATCCTGCTGATCGCGCATCAGCCCTCGCGGTTGTTGCCCACAATCCGTTCCCGATGTCGTGAGTTGCGGTGCGCACGTTTGGGCGCAGATGATCTTCAACGCGCGCTGGAACAGGCCGGTCACGCGTCAGAACAATCCGAAAGCTTGGCGGCCTTGGCCGGTGGGTCTGCGGGGGACGCAATCCGCTTATTGAACCATGATGGGTTGGCGCTGTATGCGCAACTGATCAAGACATTTGACCAGCTGCCGCACGTCGATCGTCCCAACGCGTTGGGGATTGCTGATCGCTGCGTTGGACGCGCGGCAGAGGTGCATTTTGGCATGACGCTTGATCTGATTGATCTGTTTTTGTCACGTGTTGCACGTGCGGGACTGATGGGTGAGCCTTCTGCACAAGGTGCACCCGGAGAGGCGCGGCTCTTGGCCAGACTTGCGCCAGATGATCGCGCGGCGCGGCGTTGGGCGCAGCTCCAGCAAGAATTAACCGATCGGTCCCGCCATGGGCGCGCTGTGAACCTTGACCCTGCGGCATTGATCCTTGATATGATTTTCAAGATAGAAGAGACGGCACAAGGGACTGCCGTAGCCTGAAAGCCGCGTCATGACCCCAGCGACCATCGTCGACAGCCATTGCCACCTTGATTTTCCCGACTTTGACGCAGAGCGTGATGACGTCATTGCGCGTGCCGTCGCGGCGGGTGTCACACGGATGGTGACAATCTGCACAAAGCTGCGCCTTGAGCCGCAGGTTCGCGCCATCGCAGACGCATATGCGCCTGTGTTCTATGCCGCTGGGACCCATCCAATGAGTGCCTCAGAAGAGCCCCTTGCGACACTTGACGAATTGCTTGCCCTTGCAGCCCACCCCAAATTTGTTGGTATCGGTGAAACTGGTCTGGACTATCATTATATGTCTGAAAGTGCCGAAATACAGCAGCAGTCCCTGCGCATTCATATCGCCGCGGCACGCCAGACCAAGTTGCCACTGATCATTCATGCGCGTGCGGCCGACGATGACATGGCGCATATTTTGCGCGAAGAATTTGATCAGGGTGCATTCACTTGCGTGATGCATTGCTTTTCGAGCAGTGCCGCGCTGGCAACAGCAGCCCTTGATATGGGGTTCTACTTGTCGATGTCGGGCATTGCAGCCTTTCCCAAGAGCCAAGACCTCCGCGATATCTTTGCGACAGCACCTGTTGATCGGATTTTGGTAGAGACGGACAGTCCCTATCTGGCACCGCCGCCGTTTCGTGGGAAACGAAACGAACCCTCCTACACCGCACACACGGCCAAAGTCGGGGCGGAAATTTTCGGATTGAGCTATGAGGATTTCGCCAAGAAAACGACAGAAAATTTTGACAGACTGTTTTGGAAAGCGCGGCTATGACAGACCAGATCAGCTTTCGAATTTTGGGATGTGGGTCGTCGGGCGGAGTTCCGCGTCTTGGTGGGCTGTGGGGGGCATGTGACCCTCAGAACCCAAAAAATGTGCGTACCCGATGCTCGCTTTTGGTGACGCGCACATGCGGTGAGCAAATCACGCGGATCTTGATCGATACATCCCCCGATATGCGGGCACAACTTCTGGCGGCTGATGTCGGTACGCTGGATGCCGTCGTCTACACGCATGGGCACGCGGACCATGTTCACGGGATTGATGATCTGCGGATGGTCGTCTTCAACATGCGCGCGCGGTTGCAGGTTTGGGCAGATGGCGACACGACCAATGATTTGTTGGGCCGGTTTGGCTATGCATTTGTTCAGCCCAAGGGATCAGCCTATCCACCAATTTGCGATTTGAACGCCATTGATGGCGACATCACGATCAGCGGCGCAGGTGGTGACATTGTTTTGCGCCCCTTTGAGGTCGAACATGGTGGTATCGATGCGCTTGGGTTCCGCATTGGCGACGTGGCTTATCTCCCTGATGTTTCTGCAATCCCGGAAGATGTCTGGCCCAATTTGATGGGATTAGAGTGTTGGATCGTTGACGCATTGCGCCGTGACCCGCATCCGACCCATTCACATTTGAGTAACACGCTTGCATGGATCGAACGTGCCAGCCCAAAACGGGCCATCCTGACGAATATGCACAATGATTTGGACTATGCCGTGGTCGCGGCAGAGACCCCAGAGCACGTCCACCCGGCCTATGACGGCATGACGTTGACGGTTGACGTCACATAAAAGGAAGCCACGATGGCAGCTTTAATTGACGTCATCTTACCGGTCTTCTTTGTGATCGGGTTCGGCTATGTTGCTGTCTGGAAAGGCTATTTCAGCGATAGTGGCGTTGATGGGCTGATGAAATTCACCCAAGGCTTTGCCATTCCGTGTCTGTTGTTTCGTGCGATTTCGACCCTTGATCTAGAGCAGAATTTCGATCTCGCGCTGATGGGGAGCTACTATATCGCCGCCTTTGCCTGTTTTGTCGCGGGCCTTGTGGGTGCGCGGTACATTTTTGCACGTGACTGGGAAGATAGCGTCGCCATCGGCTTTTGTTGTTTATTTGCAAATTCGCTTTTGTTGGGTTTGCCAATAACCGAACGCGCCTATGGCGTTGCAGCGCTTGAGGCCAATTATGCGATTATCGCGATCCATTCGCCATTTTGCTATGCGGTTGGCATTACGGCGATGGAAATTGTGCGCAATCGCGGCGGCAGTATCGCGACGCTTCCCGGCAAAGTCCTGAATGCGATGTTCCATAATGCTCTGATCGTCGGGATCACTCTGGGTTTTGTCGTCAATCTGGGTGGTATTCGATTGCCTCTGGTGCTGACCGATGCGATTGATCTGATGGTGCGCGCTGCTTTGCCTGCGGCATTGTTTGGATTGGGCGGGGTGCTCTATCGCTATCGTCCCGAGGGGGACATGCGCACCATCCTGTTCGTCGTCGCGATCTCACTGATCTTGCAGCCCATGCTGGTCTGGGGTTTGGCACGGATGAATGGTCTGTCGGATGCCGCACTGCGCTCGGCCATCCTGACCGCCGCAATGGCGCCGGGGATCAATGCATATGTCTTTGCCAATATGTATGGTAAGGCGCGCCGCGTCGCGGCCTCATCCGTGTTGATGGCAACAGGTTTGTCGATACTGTCGGTGTGGGTGTGGCTTGCGCTGCTGCCCTAAACGCCCTCGACCAAAACGATCATGCTGGTCGCATTCTCGCGCCTGATGCGGGCGACCTCCTGATATTCTGGATCGCTGTAGAGCGCCTTTGCCTGCGCAAAATCGTCGAACTCAAAAACAACGTGGCGCGCAAACTGTGGGCCCTCTGGCTGTTCCGAGGTGCCGCCGCGCACCAACGGTCTGCCTCCATAAGCCTCGATGATGGGCGTATCGCGCACCACATACTCCTGATAGGCTTCCGGGTTGTTCACAGTGATATGGCCGATGATGTAGCCTTTGGGCATTTCTGGCGCTCCTTTGTTGGGCAGTTTGCGCATGGTCAGTCCTTGACAGCGGAATGGCAAGCATTTGGTTTTGTTGACTTCGGTGCAGGTAAGCTACCTTAGCGAGGGGCCAGGACGGAGCCGACAATGCGCACTTTCGTACATTCTATGATCTTTGTGATGCTGGCCACTTCGTCCCTGCAGGCACAAGGACGTCCAGCGGCCGTCGGCGTTCAACCGGTTGAAATGCAAGCGTTGGCCGAGACCGTTCCAGTATTTGCCGAGGTGACGACAGCGCGAGATGGCAATGTGGCGGGACGTGTGGCTGGCAACGTCGAGGTCGTGGCGGTTCTGGCCGGCATGCGCGTTGAAGCGGGTGATCTGCTTGTTGAATTGAACGATGATTTGCTGACTATTCAGGTGGCCCAATCACAGGCGCAACTGGCCGAAGCGAACGCCGCGATAGAGACGGCGCGTGCGCGCGTTGATCGGGCGCGCGTCGCACTAGAGCGGGTCGAAGCGTTGCGTGGCGGGACGTCGTTTAGTCAGGGCAGATTTGATGATGCACAGGCCGATTTCCTTGAAGCGGAAGCGCAGTTTGTCGAAGCGCAAGCGCGTCAGAAAAGTGCCGAAGCGCGTATTGCCGAAACAAATTATCAGCTTGATCGCAGCGAAATCCTTGCCCCGTTTTCTGGGGTTGTCTTGGAGGTAAACACAATTCCAGGCGCATTCATTCAGGCCGGGACACCTGTCGTTCGTCTGTTGGATACCGATGCATTTGAGGTCCAGGCCAATGTGCCGTCGCGTTACACGGCTTTTCTACAGCCAGGCCAGATTGTTGAGGCAAGCACAGAAACAGGGGCTGAACTCACGCTCGAACTCCGCGCGATCCTTCCAGTCGAGGATCCGTCAACACGCACACGTGCTGTCCTTTTCGCCGCGCCAGACTTGTCTGCTGTCACCAGTGCGGCAGTGGGCCAGTCATTGACCGTCGAAATCCCGGTCGGCGAAGCACGCGACGTCCTGTCGGTGCCAAAAGATGCTCTGGTACAGGGGCGCGGTGGCTGGACCGTCTTTGTAGCTGCCGACGATCAGGCGCAGCCACGCCCGATCACTTTGGGCGTTCCTTTGGGCGACCGCTACGAGGTTCTCAGCGGTTTAGCACCCGGCGATCTGGTGGTGGTACGTGGGAATGAGCGTCTCCGGCCTGGTCAGGCCATTGCCGCCAACCTAATCGAGACGAACTGATGGACTTTATTCGCTATTCCATAGAGCGTCCCGTTGCAGTAATTGCCGCTGTGCTCATGGCTGTGCTGTTTGGCGCGCTTGCCCTGACACAGATACCAATCCAGTTGGCGCCTGACGTCCGCAAACCGATTGTTGTGATCGAAACCAGCTGGCCCGGTGCGGCCCCGTCTGAGATCGAGCGCGAGATCGTCAATCCGCAAGAAGAGACGTTGCGCGGTCTCGACGGCCTGGAGATCATGACATCACGATCGCGGACTGGTCAGGCCGAGGTCACGCTTGAGTTTGCGATTGGTACGGATATGAGCCAGTCACTCATGCTGGTCTCCAACCGACTTGACCGGGTTGGTGGCTATCCTGCCGAAGCGAATGAGCCAACGCTCAACACGTCTGGGGCGGACGACAGCCCCATTGCGTGGGTGCTGATCACAGCGCAGGATGGAAACATACAACCGATCCCGACTTACGGCGATTTCCTCGAAGACATCGTGAAAGACCGTGTGGAACGGATTGCCGGTGTGGCGGCCGTCAACGTCTTCGGTGGCGTGACCCGTGAATTGCAGGTGGTTGTCGACCCCCGGCGTCTTTCACGTTTTGGCCTGACTGTACCAGAGGTGGTGCAACGGCTGCGGGCCGAGAATATCTCAATCTCAGCAGGGGATGTTGACGAAGGCAAACGGCGCTACGTTGTCCGCACAGAGAGCAGCCTTAATACCGAAGAGGCGATCCGCAATGTTGTTCTGCGCTCTGATGCGGCGCGCGGCGGGACGGGACGCGTCCGCGTTGGTGACGTGGCGGATGTTACCTTTGCATTCAAAGAACCGACCGCGCGTTTGCGGTTCAAGGGCGAGCCGGGGCTGGCGTTCAACGTCGTGCGGGAATCCGGGGCCAATGTCATCACGGTGATGGAGGAACTGCGGCTTGTCTTGGCGGAATTGCAAGCCGGGCCCGTCGCTGATCAAGGGCTGATCATGGATCAAGTCTATGACGAAACGGTCTATATCGAAGGCGCGATCGACCTCGTCACGCAGAACATCTACATCGGCGGGGCACTTGCAGCGCTGATCTTGATGCTGTTCCTGCGGTCGCCAAGGGCGGTGGTCATCGTGTCGCTGTCAATCCCGGTCTCCATCGTCGCCACCTTCGTGGTGATGGCTGCAACCGGGCGCACGCTGAACGTGATTTCACTTGCAGGCATCGCCTTTGCCGTCGGCATGATCGTGGATGCGGCGATTGTTGTGCTGGAGAACATATATCGCCTGCGTGAAAAGGGTTATTCCCGACGTGAGGCGGCCTATCTGGGTGCAAAACAGGTCTGGGGCGCGATCCTTGTTTCGGCGCTGACGACTGTGCTGGTCTTTGTCCCGATCCTGATCACGCAGCTTGAGGCTGGGCAATTGTTCCGTGACATCGCCGTTGCAATCTCTGTGTCCGTACTTTTGTCACTGGTGGTTGCGGTGACCGTGATCCCGGCACTGGCGAGCCGTCTGCTGCGGCGCGACGATCAAAAGGCGATAGGTATCTGGGGGCTTGATCATCTGGCGCGTGGGTTTCGTGCGATGGTGATGGCGTATGTGCGCATGACCGTGCGGTTCAGGACCATTGGAGTTTTGATGGTGGCCCTGATCGCGGGTGGTGCAGCAGTGGCAAGCTGGACGTTTCTGCCAAGGCTCGAATATCTGCCCGAAGGCAACCGCAACCTTGTGTTTGGCCTGATCATTCCGCCGCCCGGCTATAATCTTGAAACCACCGAAACGATTGCGCAGCGGATTGAGCGTGTTGCCGAGCCGCTTTGGGAGGCCGCACCGGAGACACAGACCGACGATGGCACCCCGACAATCGAGAGCTTTTTCTTCGTTGCAACGCCGGGGAACTCATTCGTTGGGGCAGGGGCCGTAGACAGCCAGCGCGCTGGCGAACTGATCCCCGTACTGAGCCGGCCAATATTTGCAGAGCCCGGAACCTTTGGCTTTATGACGCAACCATCACTGTTTGGCCGAGGTGTGGGTGGCGGTCGTACGATTGAGCTGAACGTATCTGGGCAAAATCTGGCGGATATCCTCGGTGTTGCAGGTCGTGCAGCGGGTATCGTCTCTGGCTTGTTGCCGCGTTCCGAAGGGCACCAGTTCCGTCCTATTCCGGGGCTTGAGCTTGGCGCGCCAGAGGTGCGGCTGATCCCAGACAGGTTGCGCCTTGCTGACGCTGGTTTGGACAGTTCAGCGCTGGCTGCGACTGTTGATGCTTTCAACGATGGCTTGCGTGTGGCCGAGATTACGGTCGGCGCGGAACGGGTCGATCTGGTGCTGAAAGGTGACCCTGCGACGAACCAGGCCGCCCGCACGCAGGACGTCGGAAACTACCCGGTTGTCACCCCAAACGGACAGATCGTTCCTGTTTCAGCGCTTGCAGATGTCGTGCTGACCGCCGGGCCGACAGAAATCCGGCATCGCGAAAGGTTGCGAACGGTTACCCTTGAAGTGCGCCCCGCCGATACGCTTCCGTTGGAACAGGCCGTGGAGCTGTTGGAACAAAAGGTCGTCGCCGTGCTGCAAGAAGAGGGCATTCCTAGTGATATCAGGCTGAGCGTTTCGGGCACGGCAGACCAGTTGAGCCAGACATGGTCCGCTATTCAGATTAACCTGATCGTGGCGCTGATCATCGTCTTTCTGGTGATGGCAATCCTGTTTGAAAGCTTCGTACTCCCGCTGGTCATTTTGATCGCTGTTCCTGTTGCGGCAGCCGGCGGGGTTGGGGGCTTGGCCGTGCTGAACCTCTACCAGACCCAACCGATGGATATGCTGACACTGCTGGGCTTTGTGATCCTGGTGGGGATCGTGGTGAACAATGCGATCCTGATTGTACACCAAGCATTGCACCACCTCAGAGAAGAGGGGATGGATCCGGTCGCCGCAATCGAAGAGGCAACGCGCAACCGTATTCGACCCATCTTCATGTCCACGCTAACCAGCGTCATGGGCATGCTGCCATTGGTGGTGTTTCCGGGCGAAGGGTCTGAACTTTATCGCGGTCTGGGTGCCGTGGTCGTGGGCGGGCTATCAATGTCGGCGTTCCTGACACTTTTGACTGTGCCACCATTACTACGGCTTGTTTTGCGCAAGCCGGAACCGCTTGAAGAAACGTTGGGGGCCGTTGCCCCGGCCGAGTAGGCAAAGCTACGCAATCCGGTCGTGCGCTGAACCGCAAACCTTGAATGGATTCAAAATCATGTGACCAGTTAAGAATCGTTCTCATTTAGATTTACAATTGCGAATAAGTCGCATAAGCAGGCTTCTTATCGATACATTGCGCTCGAAGGGACACTGAATGAAGATGATCAAACACCTCTCATCGATTGCTGTCGCGACCGTCCTTTCCACCGCCACGATGGCTGATGAGGCGCAGTTCAAAGCTGTCACCACCTTTACGGTGATCGCCGATATGGCTCAAAATGTCGCCGGTGACGCCGCTATCGTTGAAAGCATCACAAAGGCCGGGGCAGAGATCCACGGCTATCAGCCAACGCCCCGCGACATCATCCGCGCGCAGGACGCCGATTTGATCCTGTGGAATGGACTGAACCTGGAACTGTGGTTTGAACAGTTCTTTGCCAACCTGTCTGATGTGCCCAGTGCGACACTCAGCGACGGCATCGAGCCAATGAGTATTTCTTCGGGCGAGTATGACGGTAAGCCGAACCCGCATGCCTGGATGAGTTTCGAGAGTGCGTTGATCTATGTGGATAATATTCGCGATGCATTCATCGCACATGATCCCGACAATGCTGAAATCTACGCTGCGAACGCAGAGGCCTATAAGGTCGAGATTACCGAAGCCATTGCCCCATTGCGTGAACAAATCCTCGCCGTTGCTGCCCAGCAGCGCTGGCTGGTCACCTGCGAAGGGGCCTTTAGCTACCTCGCCCGTGATTTTGAGATGCAGGAACTGTACCTCTGGCCCATCAACGCTGATCAACAGGGCACCCCGCAACAGGTGCGCCGTGTGATCGACACAGTGCGCGAGAACAATATCCCCGCGGTGTTCTGCGAAAGCACCGTCAGCCAAGCGCCGGCTGAACAGGTCGCCCGAGAGACAGACGCAGAATATGCGGGCGTGCTTTACGTCGATAGCCTGACCGAAGCGGATGGCCCCGTGCCGACTTACCTCGACCTGCTACGGGTCACGACCGAGACCATTGCGGCAGGCCTGACAGAATGAGCGACACCCCCGGCATCATGTCGCACGATGTGACGGTGACCTACCGCAACGGCCACACGGCGTTGCGCAATGCGAGCTTTGAAATTCCAACAGGGACCATCACGGCCCTTGTGGGGGTCAATGGCGCCGGGAAATCCACGTTGTTCAAGGCAATCATGGGCTTTGTGCCCGCTGCCAAGGGCGAAATTTCCGTGCTGGGTATGCATGTGAACGAGGCCTTGCGCCAGAACATCGTGGCCTATGTCCCGCAATCCGAGGAAGTCGACTGGACCTTCCCGGTGCTTGTCGAAGATGTCGTGATGATGGGTCGCTATGGGCATATGGGGTTCTTTCGCCGCCCCAAAGCCGCCGATCATGCCGCGGTCACTGATGCCTTGGCGCGGGTGAATATGTCTGACTTTCGCACACGCCAAATCGGCGAGCTTTCGGGCGGTCAACGTAAACGCGTGTTTCTGGCGCGTGCTCTGGCACAAGACGGGCGGGTGATCTTGCTGGATGAGCCCTTCACTGGCGTTGATGTCCAGACCGAGGATGCCATTGTCGCCCTGCTGCGCGATTTGCGGGATGAGGGGCGGGTCATACTGGTTTCGACCCACAATCTGGGCTCAGTACCGGAGTTTTGTGATCGGACGATTTTGGTGAAAGAAACGATCCTCGCATACGGTCTGACAAAAGATGTCTTTACGCATGACAATCTGGAGCGCGCCTTTGGCGGCGTCTTGCGTCACTTTGTGCTTGGCGGTGCGGACCTGCATGACGACGACGACAGTCGCCAGATCCGGGTAATCACGGATGACGAACGCCCCTTCATCGTCTACGGCGACGATCACCAAACCACCAAAGACGACACGAAAGAACCAAGCTGATGGGTTGGCTGCTGGAACCTTTCAGCTACGCCTACATGTTTAATGCCATGTGGGTCAGCGCCTTGGTCGGCGGCATCTGCGCATTTCTGTCCGCCTATCTGATGCTCAAGGGTTGGTCGCTGATCGGGGACGCGCTTAGCCACTCTATCGTGCCGGGTGTCGCCGGGGCTTACATGCTGGGTCTGCCGTTCGCGCTGGGTGCTTTTGCGGCGGGGGGATTGGCGGCGGGTGCCATGCTGTTTCTCAACCAACGCTCCGGGTTGAAAGAGGACACGATCATCGGCTTGATCTTTACGTCGTTCTTTGGCTTGGGGCTTTTCATGGTGTCGTTGTCACCCACATCCGTGAGCGTACAGACGATCACCCTTGGCAATATCCTCGCGATTTCACCGTCAGATACAGTTCAACTGGCGATTATCGGTTTTGTTACATTGGCCGTGCTGCTTGCTAAATGGAAAGACCTGATGGTCACCTTCTTTGATGAAAACCATGCAAGGTCCATCGGGTTGCGGCCAGATGTTTTGCGTGTCGTTTTCTTTACATTGCTCTCGGCCTCTTGCGTTGCGGCCCTGCAAACTGTCGGGGCTTTCCTTGTCATCGCGATGGTCGTGACGCCGGGGGCAACGGCTTATCTGTTGACCGACCGGTTCCCAAGGCTCTTGGTGTTGAGCGTCACTATCGGGGCAGGCACCAGCTTTGCCGGGGCCTACCTTAGCTACTTTACGGACGGAGCGACGGGCGGGATCATCGTGTCGCTGCAAACGCTGATTTTCCTGGCAGCCTTCTTTCTTGCACCCAAACACGGGTACCTCGCCGCCCGCCGCCGGGCGGCATCGGCGCTCGAGGTCAACTGATGGAAACGCTGCTCTTCCCGTTTCAGTTCGCATTTATGAATAAGGCATTCCTGATGATGGCCATCATCGCGGTCCCCACCAGTTTGCTGTCTTGTTATCTGGTGCTGAAGGGCTGGTCGCTGATGGGCGACGCGATCAGCCACGCGGTCCTACCGGGGATCATACTGGCCTATCTGTTGAATATACCGCTGATTATCGGGGCGTTTGTGGCAGGTATGTTCTGTGCGCTGAGTACGGGGTTTTTGGCTGCCCATAGCCGGGTCAAGCAGGACACGATTATGGGAATTGTGTTTTCGGGCATGTTTGGCTTTGGGCTCGTGCTCTACACCAAAGTCACGACCGATGTGCATCTTGATCATATCTTATTCGGCAACATGCTTGGTGTGAGTACGCAAGACCTTTGGACAGCCGGGGCGATAGCGGTTTTAGTGGCTGTGGTGGTCGTGGCAAAGCGCCGGGATTTCATGCTGCATGCTTTTGACCCCGTCCAGGCGCAAGCGGTTGGCTTGCGCGTTGGGTGGCTGCATTACGGCCTACTCGCGCTCATTTCGCTGACCATCGTTGCAACCTTAGCGGCAGTGGGGATTATCCTTGCCATTGGCCTGTTGATCGCGCCCGGAGCAATCGCCTTTTTGCTCACCAAGCGTTTTGCGATGATGTTGCCTATCGCCGTTGGCGTCACATTGCTGTCCGGGTTTGCGGGCGTCTATCTGAGTTTCTTCATCGACAGCGCACCCGCACCAACCGTTATTCTGGTTCTGACCATCATCTTCGTGGCGGCATTTGTCCGCGCCAACATCAAGATGCGCCAAATGACCGATCAGGTGTCGGATTCCGCATTGAACGGGTGAACTGCACGTGAAACGATGCGTGCAGTTTTGAGGGTGCAGACATGGGTGAAATCTGGGAAGGGCTCGTTGCTGGTTTCTGGCTCGTGGTGTCTTTCGATGCTGACCTTGTCGATATCACCTTACGTTCACTTCAAGTCACACTAACAGCCGTTGTCATCGCTTCAGCGGTAGGTTTGCCTTTCGGGGCGTGGCTTGCTATTCGCCGTTTCCGCCATCGACGCGCGACGATTGCACTGTTGAACGCGCTGATGGGGCTTCCGCCCGTGGTTGTTGGGTTGATCGTTTATCTGCTCTTATCGCGATCCGGTCCTTTTGGGGTGTTCAATTTGCTATTCACGCCAACGGCGATGATTATCGCACAGGTGATTATCATCACACCGCTGATCGCATCCATTGCGCATCAAGCGATCCGAGACATTTGGGCGGAATATCATGATTTGCTGATTTCGCTGTCCACCTCACGCTGGCAACGGATCAAGACGTTGCTTTGGGATGGACGGCGTGCCTTGATCACCGCCTCGCTGGCGGGATTTGGCCGCGCGATAGGCGAAGTCGGCGCCATCATGATTGTGGGTGGGAACATCGACAATGCGACGCGTGTTCTTACGACGGCCATTGCATTGGAAACCGGAAAGGGGGACTTTGCGCTGGCTCTGGGACTTGGCTTTGTCCTGATCGGGTTGGCCATCGCGGTCAATCTGGCAATCCACGCTGTAAGCCAGACAGAGAGTGAGGAAAAATGGTAGTATCCATTTTGCCACTCAAAATGTCTGGTGCCGTGGTGAAACGGCGTGATCAGACGCTGCTTGGGCCTGTCGATTTAGAGATTTCGTCCGAGGGATTTACCATTGTTATGGGGCCGAACGGGGCTGGCAAGACCAAGCTGTTGCGCGCGCTGCACGGGATTGAGCGGCTGGCAAGTGGTCAAGTTGCATGGCAAGTCCCAACGGCCGAAGCACAAGAAAGACAGGCCTTTGTGTTCCAAGCGCCGATCATGTTGCGCCGATCCGTCAAAGACAATCTGGCCTATCCGCTCAGGTTGCGTGGTATCAGCAAAGCCGAAGCCGATGCGCGCGCCGGTGAATGGGCAGAGCGAGTGGGGCTGGGTGATGCGCTTGTACGATCTGCACCTCGTTTGTCCGGCGGTGAAAAGCAGAAACTGGCACTTGCGCGGGCGCTTATTCGTGAGCCGGACGTGGTGTTTCTGGATGAGCCTTGCGCAAACCTTGATGGCCGCGCCACCCGCGAAATCGAAGCGATCTTGCAAGAGGTGCAGGCCAAAGGAACGCGGATTGTTATGGCGACGCACGACATTGGTCAGGCAAAGCGACTTGCCCAAGACATCATCTTTTTGATGCATGGTGACATTATCGAACAAAGCCCGGCAGAGGCATTTTTTAAGGCCCCACAGACACCGCAAGCCACGGCACTGCTTCAAGGAGGTATCGTTGAATGATGCGATTTCTTACGATCATACTCCTCGCGCTTTGCTCCACCGCGCATGCAGATACGATGCGTATGGCGGTGACGACCTCGTTTCAGAACTCCGGTCTGTCAGATATCTTGCTGCCCGCGATTGAGGCAGAGACCGGCATCAAGGTTGAGTTGCTTGTCGTCGGGACGGGCCAAGCATTGCGCCTGGGTGCCGCCGGTGATGTCGACGCGATCCTGACCCATTCCCAAACCGCAGAAGATGCTTTTGTCGCTGATGGTTATGGCACACACCGGCGCGAAATCATGTACAACGACTTTGTATTGATCGGCCCGCTGGATGATCCTGCAAAGGTTGCGGGCGTCCAAGACGCGCCTGCGGCGCTCAGGGCTGTTGAAGACGTTCAGGCGATCTTTGTCAGCCGAGGGGACGAGAGTGGAACCCACAAGAAGGAACAGGCACTCTGGTCCGCCGCCGGACTAACGCCTACCGGCTCGTGGTACCGTGAAGTGGGAGCTGGCATGGGGGCCGCTCTGAACACTGCATCTGCGATGAATGCCTATGTCCTGGCTGACCGCGCGAGTTGGTTGAATTTCGGCAACAAGGGGGACTTGGTCGTACTCTTTTCCGGTGATCCCGCGCTGTTTAACCAATATGCCTATATTCCCGTTGCCCCAGACCGGCACCTGCATGCGAAATTCACACAGGCTGTGGCACTCGAAGACTGGCTTACCTCGGAAACGGCCGCTGCGTTGATCAATGCCTATCAGATCAACGGCGAACAGCTATTTACCTTCAACGCGCAGACGACCGATTAATCCCCGTCTGCGACGCCTGCTGCCCGCAGCCTTGCGCGACGGGCACGGTAGCTCGGAAGCACGATCAGCAACGCTGCGACGACCAGCAGTCCCAATGTCATGGGGCGTTCGAAGATGAACCCAACACCATCATACAAGTTCATGGACCGTGAGAAATTGTTCTCAAGCATCGGCCCCAGGATGAAGCCAATCAGGAGTGGCGCCAGCGGATAGTCGGCAAAGCGCAGTATCGTCGCACAGATGCCAAGCCCGACCAGCAACAACAATTCAGTCGCGTTGTTCTGCCCGATATAAGCCCCCATCATCGTGAAAAACAGGATGAAGGGTATCAGGAAAGTGCGCGGTACCAGCAGGACTTTGGCGATGTAGGGGATCAGTGGCAGGTTGAGGATCAACAATATCAGGTTGCCAAGGTACATGGAAATGATCACCGCCCAAAAGATTTGAGGTTCATCAATCATCAAACGCGGACCCGGAGAGACGTTAAGCGCGATCAAAGCGCCGAGCAGGATGGCCGTGGTGCCAGAGCCGGGTATCCCAAGCGTCAGCAGGGGCACAAAGGATCCGGTACAGGCCGCGTTGTTGGCACTTTCTGGGGCGGCGAGGCCCTTCAGGCTACCTTTCCCGAATTGTTCTTGCTCCTCTTTAGAGGCAATGTTGCGTTCAACGGCATAGCCCAAGAAAGATGCGATCGTTGCGCCAGCACCAGGCAGAACGCCGATAAGGAAACCTTGGATGGATTGCCGACCGACAACCGGGGCAATCTGGCGGGCCTCTTCGCGGGTGATACGCAGGTCTTTGATTTCGCCCTTGCTGTCCTCAGATTTTGAACGGGACGGGTCGAGTACGAGATAGAGCGCCTCGGGCAAGGCAAACATCGCCATCGCCAGTGTGATAAACCCAAGGCCGGATTGCAGGTCCATGATCCCAAAGGTGAAACGTGGCATGTTGAACAGCACGCCTTCGCCGATCGTTGCCAACATCAGACCAACGAGTGTCATGAGCAAAGCTTTGATCACTTGGCCGGTACCCGCAAAGGCAGCGATTGCAGACAGGCCGACAACCATCAGCGCGAAATACTCGGGCGAGCCGAATAACAGCGCAACAGAAGATAGGGCTGGCGCGAAGATCATCAAAAGTATTGCACCAATTGTGCCGCCAGCAAAAGACGAAATCGCGGCAACTGTCAGTGCCTTGCCGGCCTTGCCCTGGCGGGCCAGTGGGTAGCCATCAAAGCTGGAGGCAACGGTTGAGGCAACGCCTGGGGCGTTTATGAGGATCGACGAAGTCGAGCCGCCGAAGATTGCACCGTAGTAGACCCCGGCCAGCAAGATCAGCGCCGCTGACGGATCCCCGATCGAAATCGCAACAGGGATCATAATGGCGATGATCGACATTGGGCCAAGGCCGGGAAGCATGCCGATGAACGTGCCGATCAGGCAACCGCCGATGACCATCAGTATATTCGTTAAGGAAAAGGCCGTTACTAGGCCAATCATGAGTCCTTCAAGCATTCCTCAAACTCCGAGAAAGAACGGCCACGGTCGCAAGAAAATGCCAAGCACTTCTTGGACCAGATACCAGATGCTGCCTGCTGCGATCAGCGCGACAGGAATTGTGATGTGTAAGCGACGCTCGCCCAGCAAAAACGAACCGATTGCAAGAAAGCCGACCGTTGACCCGAGAAAACCCAAAGGGCGCAGGAGCAAAGCGTAGGCTGCCATAAGGCCGAGCAAGAAAACGGCCTGTCCAATCTTGTAGTCTTGCAAGCGGCGATAGTTGATTTCGCCTGCTTTGATCGCGCCGTCGCCTTTCTCAAATCCCAGAATGATAATGACGGCGGCGATGATGCCAAAGACAGACAAGACCTTTGGAAATGTCGACGGCCAGATTGGGTCACGGCGCATGAAAGGCGCCAGCTTATCGTCCATCGCAAAAAATGCAGTGTAGGCATAGCCCGTGCACATCAGCAGAATGATCAGTGCAATCCAGCGATCTAGCGCCATAGTCTCCCCCAAGTCGAGACGTCCGGCGAGCGTGCCCGCCGGACAAAAAAGTAGCTTCTTAGAGGAAGCCCAGTTCTTTCATCAGATCGCCAATCACTTGCTCTTGGTTCTCAAGGAAGCTCAGGAAATCGTCGCCATTATTGTAAATGTTGACCCAACCGTTCTGGGCGCGCACAGCTTCCCACTCTGGTGTGTCGTACATTTTGGCGATGGCATCTTGATACATGGCAAGCTTGTCATCCGGCAGGCCCGGGGCCGCAAAGAAGCCACGCCAGTTGACGAACTCGGCCTCGATGCCTTGCTCGTTCATCGTTGGTGCGTCGGGATAGCTCTCGATGCGCTCTGGCGCAGTAACACCGATGATTTTGACTTCACCAGCTTCTGCGAGTGCAATCGCCTCAGAGAAACCGGTGCTCAATGCTGCGATTTCGCCAGACAACAGCGCTGCCATGGCTTCACCACCTGCGTCATACGGAATGTACTTCACTTCGGTGGCATCTTCGCCAGCCGCTTTCATGACGATAGCCGCAACAAGGTGATCAAGACCGCCTGGCACCGAACCACCACCGATGGCAGTACCGCGTGGATCCGCCTGATAGGCAGCAACAAGACCCGCCATGTCATTCACAGGGCTATCTTTGCCCACGACAATAGCCGCGTAGTCACCAATGGTGCCTGCCACGAGCGTCAGGTCGCGAAAGTTTTGGGGGAACACACCCGTCAGTGACCGGATTACGATAGGCGTAGAGTTCACCATCAATGTGCCGTGCTGGCTGTCGGCGTTTTCGATCAGATAGCCGATGGCTTTGCCGCCACCGCCGCCTGACATGTTTTCATATGTGGCTTGACCAACAAGGCCAGCCGCCGTCAGCGCTTCGCCCGTTCCACGCGCGGTGCCGTCCCATCCGCCGCCGGCGCCGCCGGGAATCAGAAAGTGGATGCTGTCGACGACCTGGTGGCCATCAGCAGCCGCAGGCGTCGCAAAAGACAGCGCCGCCGTAGCAGCAGCCATCACGACCCGGCGGGTCATGTTAAACGATTTCATAGTAGTCCTCCCATTTGACAACTGACCGCGTGGTGGATCAGTTACGAGAAGGGACCACAATAACCTGACACGGACCTGTCACGATGTAAGAAAGGCATATCAAAGGGATGAGGTTTCTTCTGGTTGAGGACAATATCGAACTGGCAAACGCGATTTGCTCAAGGATGCAACTTGATGGGCATGTCATTGACCATGCAGAGAAATTAGAGGATGCAACGGCGTTTTCGGAAACGGGTGAGTACGATCTTATCTTGCTTGATATTATGCTTCCTGACGGCGATGGGCGCAGCTTTCTCAAGAGCCACCGGGCCGGTGAAATCGATACACCGGTCATCGTTTTGACGGCCCGATCGGAAGTCTCAGACAGAATCAGCGTTTTGGATTTGGGGGCAGACGACTATATCACCAAGCCATTCGATCACGCAGAACTACAGGCGCGCTGTCGGGCCGTACTACGCCGTAAGGCCGGGACAGCACGCACAGTCACTAGGTACGGAGACGTGGCGTTTGATCCGGTTGCGGGGCATCTGACAATCGGTGAAAACGTAATAAATCTGCGCAATCGTGAACTGCGCCTGCTCGAATTGATGATGAGTGCGCCAGGGCAACTCTTTCCGAAAACCAAGCTGATTGATAGGTTGTTTTCTTACGAGGAAGACGTGTCTGAAAATGCGGTTGAGGTCTATATTGGCCGTCTGCGCAAACATCTGGAACACTCCAGCGTGTCGATTACAACACATCGTGGTCTTGGCTATCGGCTCGATCATGACTGATGGTGTGCGCGTCGCTGGATCGCTGCGTAATCGCTTGGCTGTCACTCTCGTTGGGGGCGCTGCGGTGCTTGCGGTCGTGCTGTTTGTGGTTGTGCGCAGTTATGCGACCCAGATCGCTCAGGCCGGGCAGGATCAGATCATTGGTGCATCTGTCAGCTCCATCCTGGATGCAGCCATCGTGCGGGATGGATTGGTTGAGGTCGATTTCCCCTATGCGTCGCTTTCGATGCTCAGCACCCAATCCGATGATCGGGTATTCTACGCCATTTATCAGGATGACAGGGTTATTTCCGGCTATGATGCATTGCCTATGGTTGTGGTTCCAGCGGGTGCTGATCGACTTTATCAGACGATAGATTTTGACGGTGTGCCGGTGCGGTTGGCAAGCGCATCGCGCACCTTGATTGGGGCTGATTTTCGCACCAATATCATCGTCTCGGTCGGTCAGACGCAAGATGCGCTTTCAGGGACGCTGAACCGAATTTCCCAAAACGTCGCATTCTTTGGTGCTGGCTTTTTTGCGCTTGCTACACTGATTGCGTTCTGGGCCACCTCGATCACATTGGGTCAACTGCAAACTTTGACCAATTCGATCACGCGACGTGGTCCCAAGGACTTGCGGCCGGTTGTCAAACCCGTTCCGGTTGAGATGGCCCCACTTGTATCATCGCTGAACAGCCTCATGGCCCGCCTGAACCAATCGCTACTACAATCCGAAAACTTCATTGCTGAGGCGGCGCACCGCGTCCGCACGCCGCTTGCGACTGTGCGGTCTCATGCTGAAACGACCTTGCATCGTGTTGAACTACCAGAGAACCGTCAGGCGCTCCGGTCGATGGTGCGTGCGATTGATGAAAGTTCTCGTGCGGCGGGACAGCTGCTGGACCATGCGATGATCGCTTTTCGAACAGATAACCTCGAGCAGCATAGGATTGATCTGGTCGGTCTTGTGGAAGAGCTCTTGGTGCAGCTCACCCCCATTGCAGAGATGAAGGATATTGATCTGCAGATGACGCAAGATCGGCAGGCCTGGGTGGAAGGTGATCCAATTCTTGTACAGAATGCTGTGCGTAATTTGATCGACAATGCGCTGAAGTACTCACCCGCTGAAAGCAAAATTACGATTACGGTCGGCGCCGCGCCCGAAAGCCATATTTGCATTTCCGATGAAGGTAGCGGATTTGCGACAGAGGAGATCGCCGATCTGGTCAAGCGGTTTAAGCGCGGTGCGAACGTCGCAGGTATTGTTGGGTCGGGGTTGGGTCTGACAATTGTGCAGGATGTAGCCAACGCACACGGCGGAAAACTAACCTTGGCTAACAGACCTGAGGGGGGCGCATGCGTTACATTATCTTTTTAGCGATCTGTTTTTTTCCAGCGTTTGCACATGCGCAGGATTGGGAAGATCAGCGCTTGTTCGAAGGGGCGCAGAGCGCACAAACCTTGCGGATTGTTTCAAGTACGGACACCTCTTTTTTCGCACCGATCATCGAGAGTTTTTTGCGCACGCGGCCGAACCTTGCGGTTGATTATCTTGTTACCGGAACTGCCGATCTTGATCAGGTATTTCGCGCATCTCCTGATCAGTTTGATGTCGTGATCTCGAGCGCGATGGATTTGCAGTTGAAGTTGGCAAACGATGGATATGCGCTGAGGATTGATGATATCACGCATCCCGCATGGGCGCAGTGGCGACAAAGCCTTTTTGCCTTTACCACAGAACCCGCCACAATTGTCATCAACAAAGCAGCGTTCGCTGGCGTCGCCATTCCGCGCACCCGCCTGGAACTGATACAAGCGTTACGTGCTGATCCAGATCGGTTTCGCGGCAGGGTCGGCACATATGATGTGCGGCAGTCGGGGCTGGGTTATCTGTTTGCAACACAAGATGCGCGGGCGTCAGAGAGCTTTTGGCGGCTAACCGAAGTCATGGGGAGCCTGAATGCGAAGCTCTATTGCTGTTCAGGAGCTATGATAGACGATCTGGCTGATGGCACGATTGCGGTCGCCTACAATGTACTTGGCAGCTATGCGCGCGCCCGGCAGGATACCCATGATCAACTCGAGATCATACTGCCTTCGGATTTTCCGACAACGATGATGCGCACGGCATTTGTTTCAAACCAAAGTAAACAGTCGGATGCAGCAGCTGATTTTGTCAGACACCTGATTTCAGCACAATCAGATGATACGCAAACCGATGAGTTCCCTTTGCCGCTACTTGACCGACGCCTTGATATCAAGGGTCGGAGCAGCATCGCATTGGAACCTGCCCTTATGACCTATCTCGATCGCCTGAAGCGGCGCACGTTCGTACGAGAATGGGAGAGCGCGATCATCCAGTCAGATACCAGTGCGTCGCAATAAATTGATTTCCTGGTCGGGTTTCATAGGGGCTAGTCAGTCATTTCTAAATCGTTATAGTTTCTTCTAGTTGGAGGAATTTGCGATGAAAACGATCAAAGGGCCCGCGTTGTTTTTGGCACAATTTGCCGGTGATGATGCACCGTTCAACACATGGGATGGTATCACCAAATGGGCCGCGGATTGCGGATATGATGGTGTGCAAGTCCCCAGTTGGGATGGCCGCTTCTTTGATCTTACGAAAGCCGCCGGGTCAAAAGACTATTGCGACGCGTTCACCGGTCAGGCAACCGAAAATGGGGTTGAAGTCACAGAGCTTTCAACACATTTGCAGGGCCAGCTTGTTGCGGTGAACCCGGCCTATGACACGGCCTTTGACGGTTTCGCGGCACCGCATGTGCAGGGCAATCCGCAGGCGCGCCAAGCCTGGGCCGTCGATCAGGTCAAGATGGCCATCAGCGCGTCCAAAAACATGGGTATCGGCCAGATGGCCACGTTCTCAGGTGCATTGGCTTGGCCCTATATTTATCCGTGGCCACAACGCCCTGCCGGTCTTGTTGAGGCCGCGTTCGATGAACTTGCCGCGCGTTGGCGCCCTATTCTGGATCATGCCGATGAAAATGGCGTTGATGTCTGCTACGAAATTCACCCGGGTGAAGACCTGCATGATGGCATCACATTTGAAATGTTCTTGGAGCGGGTGAACGGCCACGCCCGCTGCAACATGCTCTATGATCCTTCGCACTATGTGTTGCAGTGCCTCGACTACCTTGACCACATCGACATCTACAAAGATCGTATCAAGATGTTCCATGTCAAAGATGCGGAATTCAATCCGACAGGGCGGCAAGGTGTCTACGGCGGCTATCAATCATGGGTCGATCGGGCAGGGCGCTTTCGGAGCCTTGGCGATGGGCAAGTTGATTTCGCATCTATCTTCTCAAAAATGGCGGCAAATGATTTTGACGGTTGGGCCGTGGTGGAATGGGAATGCTGTCTGAAGCACCCGGAAGATGGCGCACGTGAAGGCGCGCAATTCGTCAAAGACCACATTATTCGCGTCACAGAACGGGCCTTTGATGACTTTGCTGGTGGCGCGGTAGATGCCGCCACGAACCGCAAGATGTTGGGGATTTAGAACATGAGCTATGATAGACCTATTCGCCTTGGCATGGTTGGCGGGGGCAATGACGCCTTTATCGGCGGCGTGCATCGTATTGCGGCACGGCTTGATGGCCGGTTCAACCTCGTCGCTGGTGCTCTGTCCTCCACACCCGAAAAGGCGCAGGTGTCCGGCGCGGCACTTGGGCTTGATCCGGCGCGCACTTATGATGATTTCAAAGCCATGGCGATCCGTGAAGCGCGTCTGAAAGACGGGATCGAAGCGGTCGCAATTGTGACGCCAAACCACGTGCACTATGCGGCGGCGCGCGAGTTCCTCAAACGCGGCATTCATGTAATCTGCGACAAGCCGCTGACATCGACGATGGCTGATGCCAAGAAACTGGCAAAGTCGGCCCATGACAGCGACGCGCTTTTTGTGCTGACCCATAACTATACTGGCTACCCAATGATGCGGCAGGCACGCCAGATGGTCGCGGATGGCGCATTGGGCAAAATCCGCGTGGTGCAGGTTGAATATGCGCAGGACTGGTTGACCCAACATGAAGAGTTCAAACAGGCGGAATGGCGCACCGATCCTGCGCGTTCGGGGGCCGGCGGGTCAACCGGCGATATCGGGACGCACGCGTTCAACCTTGCGTCATTCGTGACCGGTTTGGAACTCGAAACACTGTCCGCCGATCTTCAGGCCTTTGTCAGCGGTAGGCAGTTGGATGACAACGCCCATGTCATGATGCGGTTTGCCGGCGGTGCACGTGGAATGCTGTGGTGCAGTCAGGTGGCACCTGGCAATGAAAACGGGTTGCGTTTGCGCATCTATGGCGAAAAAGGGGGGCTGGAATGGATGCAGGAAAATCCCAATCAGCTTTGGTTCACACCCTACGGCGCACCTAAACAGCTTTTGACACGGGGTGGGGCAGACACTGGCCATGCCGCAGAACGCGTCACGCGTATCCCTGCGGGCCACCCCGAAGGCTATCTTGAAGGGTTTGCCACGATATATCGCGAAGCCGCAGACGCGATCACGGCACACCGCGAAGGGCGCGATGTGTCTGCGGATGTGCTCTACCCAACTATCGAAGACGGTCTGAAGGGCATGCAATTCGTGGATGCCTGCGTCCGGTCATCCAAACGGGATGGCGCTTGGGTGAAACTAGCGCCCTAGGGTCCGTGCGATCTGTTCTGATAGCTGAAGGAGTGCGGCCGACTGTGCCGCGGCAATGCTGTCAAGCGACGTATCAGCCATGTTTTGTGAGATCTCGAAGCTGTGCGTGCTGTCGCGGAACTGGGCGCCTTCGCTGGCAACAAAGAACTGGCCGGTCAACGCGAATGTCCCATCGACACTGCCCAGCATCCGTTCGACCCGGACGTCAACAGAGACATCCGGCAACCCGACAAATGGCCAGGGATCGGGGCCAACGTCCGCATTGATGATATCGCCAATTGTGCGGGTCAGAATCAGCGTCACCGCGCGTTCGGGTTCGTCGGCCCAAAGCACGTCCTCGTTGATCGTGATGCGTCCGCCAGCCGTCGCAAGGGGGATCTCTTCCGCAGCAGCGTAAGTTGGTAACGAAACGGTACGGACCATTGCGCTGCCGACCAAAGGACGCAGGTCCAGCGAGGATTGCATTGGACTAAGGGCCACGCGATTTTCAAGCGGGCTGCAGGCCGCCGCGGCCGCGATGGCCAAGACTAACAGTCGTGAAAACATTCTTACCGTCCAATCAACAAGGAGTTAGGGTTTCGCTCAATCGTGCGCGCCAGTGAAGAAATCGCATCCGAAGCTTCTTGGATGTCGCGCAGGGTAGCCAAAGTTTCCGCGCTGAACCGTGACCGTTCGCTGTAGCTGTTCACGACAGCTTCTGTTTGGCTGACCAACTGATTTGCGCGGGCGGCCAAGGCGGGCAGCGTGCTGACGGCGTCTTCGACCGCCTTTGCAGCTTCATTTGCCGACGCGAGCGCGGCGTTAACGTTTGCAACCGCGCCGCCCTCGCGGACCTCATCCAACAGTGCGCGCATTGTTGACAGCGCTGCGTTCGCCTCGCCGGGAAAAGCGATGGCATCTTCAGTGCTGAGAAACCCATCAATGGCGTTGAGCGTTTCCGTTGCAGAGACAACCAGCGCTTCCAGTTCCAAAGCGTTGGCGCGGGCGGTGAAGGCTTCGATATCTGCCGTGATTTGGGGCAAGTTGCGTGTGGCCAGGTCAATGTTCTCGGCGACTTTGCCAGCCGTCGCGATCGCAGCATCCAGATCAGAGATCAACCCCACCTCGGTCGCCTCGGCGACCAGCCCATCTAGATCTGCGATCACATCCCGCAGGTCCTTTGGTATCGCTTGGATATCTTCCGATGCAATAAGCTCGCGAGACTCGTCCAGCAATGCCACCAAGGCGGCGGGCGTGGCACGGGTGTATTCGTCATTGGCCAATCGCTCAAAGCTATCCATAAGGTTGATCGCCCCATCCATCAGCTCTTCTACGGGGAGGGAGTTGATCCGGGCCAACAAACCCTCTGCCGTGGCTGCAACATCGGAAATCAGCGAGTCCGTTGTTGGTATAACCGGGAAGTCCCCAGAGGTTCTGTTCATGATCGCGGGCAATGCATCATTCTGCGTCACCAGTTCTACAAACAATGTACCCGCAAGAATGTTGCCCGTCACCATCCGGGCGCGCAGACCGCGCGTTACGAAATCGGAGAGAAGCTCCAACGCCTCGTCGACCGTTGCGTCGGGGCCCATCCCGAGACGAGATGGCTCAATCGCCAACACGGCCTGCAACCGGACTTGTGCATTGTCTGCATCTCCAACCACAATGGCGTTCAGGTCACTGACCTCACCAATTCGGATACCCTGGAAGCGGACTTCAGACCCAACGGCCAGACCGCTCACGGACTGCTCAAACAGAACAGCAACTTCCAATACCTCTGCGTTGGGGTCGGTGAAAAGGCTGTCTCGCGCCGCCTGTTCGCTCTCAAAGATATTGAAGCGATGCCCATCATTAATTGCCTCGCCCCCTGACACAACAGTATCGAAGGCGATCCCACCCTCAATCAATGAAGCCAGTGAGTTTACGTCCAAAGAGACACCACCGGTGCCGAATGATACGCTGAACCCCGATGTGTCCCAAAAACGGGTGCTGCTGGTGATGCGTCGGTCATAGGGGCTTTCGATAAAAGCGTTCACGACCACCTGCCGTCCGTTAAACGACAACTCTGGCTTTTCCAGATAGCCGACCTCGATCCCTTTGTGCAGGATCGGCGCACCGGCGGCGATGCTTCCACCTTCATCGGCGCGTAGAACGACACGCGTGCCGCGCTGATTGGCACGCGTCAGATTAGGTTGCTCAAGCCCGGTGAACTGTGTCTGGGCAACGTCGGCCTCAGTGTCCCAATTGCCTTCGATGAATACGCCCGACAATACAGTCTCAAGTCCGGTGATCCCTCGAACCGATACGTCAGGTCGTATTACCCAGAACTGTGCATCATCATCCAGAAAAGGTGCGACCGTTTTGTCAATGCGGGCATGAACCAGCACATCAGTCAGACCTTCGGAGAATTCCACATCCTCGACCTCGCCGATTGTGACGTCGCGGTACTTTATCATCGTTTCGCCAGCGCTGATACCGGATGCGTTTTCAAAGCTGATCGTGATGAGCGTCCCGCGATCGGCATAGCTTTGCCATGCGGCACCCAAGGAAATGGCCAAAGCGATCAGCGGTACAAGCCAGACCAACGACAGCCGCTGCCAGACCCGTCGTTCTACTGGTCTAACATCAAGTGGCGCTGGGCTATTTCCGGTCGGGTCGCTCATGCTTGCGTCCTGTCTGTGTCCCAAATCAATCGCGCATCAAAGGCTTGCGCGGATAGCATCGTGAAAATCACGGACAAGGCAAAACTCATGGCCGCAATACCGGGGTTGATTGTAGCAATGGTATCGAGTTGCACCAGCGCTGAAAGGATTGCAACGACAAAGACGTCAATCATTGACCAGCGACCAATGAATTCAACGATCTCGTAGGCTTTGTGACGTTCGTGCCGATTGGCGATCGAGCGGCGCTGCACACTCAGCGCGAGATAGATAATTGCGATGAATTTCCCCACGGGGATCATCACGGAGGCTACAAAAACAATCGTAGCGATACCCCAAGAGCCATGCTCAAAAAGTTCAATCACACCACCGATAATCGTACTCTCAGACCGTTCGATAAGCGTCGATGTTAGCAGCATCGGGTAGGTATTGGCCGGAATATAGGCAATCATGCCAGCGATCAGCCACGCCCAGACTTTCTGTAGGCTTTCAGTATCGCGGCTTTGCAAACGGCCTTCGCAGCGTTTGCAAACCGGCGTGCCAATAGCATGCACCTGTCCACACTGCTGACAGGCCACAAGGCCCGCATCCCGCGCCGTGATCAGGCCGTGGCTTTGTCCAGCGCTTCCCAAATCGAATACCTACAAATCATTTGATCTTTCAGGACGGTGATGATCACCACCCCGGCGAAAGCCCAAAATGCGGGGCCAATAGTGACAGCGGCAAGGCCAGCCACCTTAATCAGCGCGACGGTCACGCCAACGATGAAGATCTCGGCCATGCTCCAGGGGCGCAGTCTTTCGGCCAATGCAAACGCCTTGCGCGCGCCTTGACGTGGACTCTTCTCGCGAACCAAAGGGCCAAGCGCATAGATCAGCGCGGTTAGACGGATAAGCGGGATCACAACGATAAAGAAAGCAACGGCGACTGCCAGCGGGAAGGCATAGCCGTCATTGAACGCCAATACCGCATCAATCACCGATGTCGCATTGTGCAATCCGCCTGCATCAAGCGTTAGGAATGGAAAGCTGACAGCGGCAATCATCATGATGAACGCGGTCAAGGCAAGGCTCAGAATACGGGCCATCGCCGCGGGTTGTGATGTCATCAGGATGATACCGCATTGCTGACAGTGCGCGCGCGCATTGTCAGGCAGCGCACGCGCAAGGTGCAGCGTGTCGCACTGCGGACAGGCCACCAGATCGTCAAGTTGCGTTGTACTTACTGTCACCTGGTTTCAGGCTCCTGCCGGTCAATGGGTCTTGCCCCAAAGCTGTCACGAGGATATCGCGTGGATCATAAATAGGATAGGCCTTCGCCACCTTCAACGCAACGCGCAGAGAGTGCAATGACAGACACAGTTTTTCTACCTCGTCCAACGCCTGTTGTCCCCGTGCAAGGGGCATCAGGCTTTCCCGTGGGGCGGATCTTTTGTGTTGGCCGAAACTACGCCGATCACGCGGCTGAAATGGGTCATGAAGTAGACCGGGAAGCGCCATTCTACTTTACCAAATCGGCGCATGCGGTTTTGCTGTCAGGCAATCAAATGCCATATCCGCCACGCACCTCTGATTTACATCATGAGATGGAATTGGTGGTTGCCATCGGCGCGACGGCGAAAGACATCCCTCAGAGTGACGCCATGACGGCGGTCTTTGGCTATGGTTGCGGTCTGGATATGACGCGGCGCGATCTTCAGGCCGCGGCAAAAGCAAAGCGCCGGCCTTGGGACACCGGCAAGGATTTCGACGATGCAGCCATCATCGGCCCGCTGACCGAAAAATCTGGCGATACCGACATCAGCAATTTGACGCTGCGGCTTGAGGTGAACGGTCAGGTGCGTCAACAGGCACTGCTGGCCAATATGGTCTGGTCAATTCCTGAAATTATCGCCGATCTATCATCGCTTTACACTCTTCACGCTGGTGATCTTATCATGACAGGCACGCCCGCTGGTGTAGGTCCGGTTGTGCGCGGTGACGTTTTACGTGGGACAATTGGCGAATTCGCCGCAGTTGAAACAACAATCATCTGATTGAATGAGCCTTGCGTCTTGTCGCGCGATCACGACACTATCGCCTCATATTTCATGCCTGGAGGATCATCATGACCATTTCTCGTCGGATTTTGATGGGGGCGCTGGCCAGCGCTTGCTTTGCGGCGGCTGCGACCGCGCAAGAGATTACATTGCGCCTACATCAATTCCTGCCAGCACAGGCAAATGTACCGGCGCATATTCTGGATGTCTGGGCCGACAAGGTAGAGGCGGACAGCGATGGCCGGATCAAGATCGACCGCTTCCCTTCCATGCAGCTTGGCGGTACGCCACCCCAGCTAATTGATCAGGCGATTGACGGCGTCGCCGACATCATCTGGACAGTGGCTGGCTACACACCGGGGCGTTTCCCACAGTTGGAAGTGTTTGAACTGCCGTTCTTGTCGCCCGATGCCGAGGCAACGTCACGGGCGTTTTGGGAACTGGCAGAGGCGCGGATGATGGATACCGATTTCGCAGCATTCAAACCATTGGGGCTGTGGGTGCATGGCCCCGGTGTGATCCATGCCAACAGACCCATCACGGATGTCGACGATCTACGCGGCCTCAAGCTGCGCGCACCAACCCGCACAACAACGACGCTGTTTACAGAATTGGGTGCAACATCGGTCGGCATGCCCGTTCCTGCTGTGCCTGAATCCCTGTCGCGTGGCGTGATCGATGGCGCCGTGATCCCATGGGAAGTTGTGCCAGCGTTGAAGGTGCAGGAGCTGATCAGCAACCACACCGAATTCCCGGGCGAAGCGCTCTATACAACAGCGTTTATCATGGCGATGAATCAGGATGCTTTCGACGCATTGCCAGCGGATTTGCAGGCCGTGGTAGAGGCCAACTCAGGTCTAGAATTTTCGGCATTTGCTGGGCGGACAATGCAGGAATACGATGCGCCCGGGCGTGAACTGGCCGAAGAAGCGGGCAACAATATCGTCACGCTAGACGCAGATCAGGTTGCCGCATGGCGTGCAGCCAGCCAGCCCACAATTGACAATTGGATCGCCGAGGCTGATGCCGCCGGTATCGATGGCACCGGCCTTTTTGAAGCGGCAACCGCCCTGATTGCCAAACATAATATGGACAACTAAGGCAGGTGTTGCACACCGGCATTCAGAGACTGGCAAATGTGATGGCCTTGCTTGGCGGCGTGGTACTGTGCGTATTGGTGTTTGTTGTGTGCATCAGTGTGAGTGGGCGTGAACTGAGCGATCTGGCCCACTCGGGCGGTTTGCGCAGTATGGGTGATTGGCTGATTGACCTAGGTGTCGGGCCAATTCTGGGTGACTTCGAACTGGTAGAGGCGGGTGTTGCCTTTGCTATCTTTGCTTTCTTGCCATTGACGCAGCTCAGTGGTGCACATGCCAAGGTGGATGTGTTCACCAACGGGATGGGGTCGGGTGTCGACCGTGCGCTGGGCACGTTCTGGAGCGTTGTGATGGCTGCGATCATCGTGTTGATCACATGGCGGCTGTTTGTTGGTATGCAAGACAAGATGCGCTATGGCGAGACAACCTATCTGATCCAATTTCCGATTTGGTGGGCTTATGCGGCAAGCCTTATTGCGGCGATCACTGCGAGCATCGTGAGTATCTATTGCGCCGTGATGCGCCTGACGGGTCAGCGTATCATATGACAGATCTGACGCTGGGCTATCTGTCCTTTCCTGTATTATTGTTGCTGATCTTTCTGCGCGCGCCCATCGGACTGGCAATGTTGTTGTGCGGGATTGGCGGTCTGTGGCTGGCCACCGATGGAACAACGGTCTTTATGGCACGGCTCAAGTCAGAGGTGTTTTCCACCTTCTCAAGTTATAATCTTTCAATCATCCCCATGTTCCTTCTGATGGGCCAATTCGCGACCTATTCAGGCATGTCGCGGTCCCTGTTCAAAGCGGCAGAGGCATGGTTGGGGCACCGCAAAGGTGGGATGGCGATGGCCTCTGTCGGGGCATGCGCGGGCTTTGGCGCAATTTGCGGGTCGTCCTTGGCTACGGCTGCAACGATGAGCAAAGTCGCTTTGCCGGAATTGCGCAAATATGGCTATTCGGGTGGTTTTTCGACCGCGACACTAGCCGCGGGCGGCACCTTGGGCATTCTTATCCCGCCGTCCGTCATTTTGGTGATTTACGCCATCCTGACTGAACAGAATATCGCCAAGCTTTTCGCTGCTGCTTTCATACCCGGGATCCTTGCCGCATTGGGTTATATGCTGACAATCGCGTTTTATGTTCGGCTTTATCCAGATCAGGCCGGCACGCGGCCCCGGATCGGCTATACGGAGCGTTTCCTTGCGCTTGGCGCAGTCTGGCCAGTGTTGATCGTCTTTGGTCTGGTGGTGGGCGGTATCTACAACGGCTGGTTCACGCCAACCGAAGGTGCCGCTGTTGGTGCGATGGGAACCGGCTTGATCGCGCTCTTCTCGGGGGCACTGAATTGGGAGGTTTTTCGTCAAAGTATCACGGAAACTGCCACTGGCACCGGCATGATTTTTTTCATCGTGCTGGGGGCCGGGTTCTACAACGGGTTCTTGGCATTGACCCAAGTCCCGCAAGAGTTGTCGTCATGGGTGACAGATCAAGGGTTCAGCCCTTGGATAGTGATGATCCTGATCCTGATGTTCTATTTGATCTTGGGCTGCCTGATGGACAGTCTGTCGATGATCTTGCTGACCGTGCCAATTTTTTGGCCTGTGATTTCGGGTCTTGATTTTGGCATGACAACCGAAGAGTTGGCGATCTGGTTCGGCATCATGGTTCTGATTGTCGTAGAGGTTGGGCTGATCACCCCACCGGTCGGGATGAACCTGTTTATTATCAACAGTATGGACCAAGATACGCCGATGACGGCCACTTATAGATCTGTGCTGTTTTTTGTCGGGTCAGACGTCGTTCGCGTGATCATCCTATTAATGTTCCCGGCCATCACACTGGTCTTCATTTAGGAACTTGGGGCAGGTTCTCCATTGAGGATGAAATCGCAGGGCAGGGCGCGCTCTATAACGCGCTGGGCGTTCGGAATATCATTGCCTTCCGCACGACGTGTGGCAACAGCCGAGGAATAATTCAGGCTCAGCCATCGGTGTATCAAGCGCGCACGCAACTCCGGCATTGGTACGTCAAGGCGCACGGACAAGTCCCACAGGCCCGCAAGTTCGGACCAGGGCACTTCGTCGAACATCAGGTAGTTGCCCTCTACGATAACAACCTTCGCTTCGGCGGGCACGGCCACAGAGCCTGCAATCGCCAAATCGCGTGTTCTGTCAAATGAGGGCGCAAAGACTTCATCGCCAGTTTTGAGCGCGCGTACAAGACGCAGGAACCCGGGCGCGTCAAAGGTTTCTGGTGCACCTTTGCGGGGTCTCAGACCGCGCGCTTCGAGGATACCATTATCAAGGTGAAAACCGTCCATAGGCACGACAATAGCCTTGCGACCTTGCGCATTCAGGCGCCGTGCAAGTTCACTTGCCAAGGTCGATTTACCACATCCCGGTGCACCGGTAATGGCGACCAGATAACGATCATTGTCTTGGTTCAACACGCGCTCTGCCAGCGTGTTGGTGTGTTCGGTCAGGGTGTTCACTGCGTCTGCCTCAGCTTCGGGGTTTGCCCCGTTTTGTTTTAGCCTAGCCCTTGTTTCATTCTGACGCGACATTTTTTTTGCGTGCAAGCAGTCAATCGCTGAGGACAAAAGATCTAGTTTGCGGTCAAAAGTGGTGATTATTGATGGTTTGCCCTAAGTAGAAGCAAAGATGCGAAACCACGTGAGCAACAAGTTGAGATGGCGAACCTACTAAAGATATGGCGGGTGTTGGTTGCGGTTTGGACGACTGCAGGCGAAAAGCATCTGGGGTTGATCGCCGCTGGTGTTGCGTTCTTTGGAATGTTTGGCATTTTTCCAGGGATTGCAGCCGTCATCGCCATCTTTGGTTTGATCGCTGATCCGGTCGTCATTGCGGAACAACTTGCGTTGATGGAAGACATCATTCCGCCCGACGCCTATAACCTGATTGCATCTCAGGTCTTTCGTTTGGTGGCTGCACCCTCTGGGGCGCTAGGTTGGGCAACCGTTGTCTCCATTGCACTTGCGCTTTGGTCTTGCCGGGCCGGGGTGGCAGCTTTGATTGGTGGTTTGAACGCAATCGCGGGGCAGCGGATGCGCAACGGGGTCTGGCAAATGATGGTGGCGCTGATGCTGACGGTGGCATTGGTGTCATTGGCGATCGTGGCGCTGACTGTTGTCGTCATTGTCCCCATTGGCCTTGCCTTCATTCCTGTTGCCAATTCAACGGCGTGGTTGCTGGAAGGTATCCGCTGGCTAGTTGCCCTCAGCGTGCTGATGATCGGGTTGAGCTTGCTTTATCGCTTCGGCCCCGCCCGGATTGGCAGCCGTGGTCGCTGGATCACTATTGGTGCCTTTGTCGTCGTTGTTTTGTGGGTCGGGGCGTCGGCTGGCCTGTCCTACTATTTGACGAACTTCGCCAGCTACAACGAAGTCTATGGCTCGATAGGGGCCGTCATCGGGTTGTTGTTGTGGCTCTATGTAAGCGCCTATCTGATCCTGCTGGGCGCGGCACTGAACGTTGAAGTCCATGGTTACGACAATCACGGTCAGGGCGATGATACGACCTTCATCTAGTGGTCACGTGACGCGTGCAACCCGTCTATAGGTCGGGTCATCCCACAGTCTTTTGTTCATCACATCTGCAATGATCCCCACGGCACGGTCGACATCACCGGCATCAATAAATAGCGGGCAAAAGCCAAAGCGCATGATGTCGGGGGCCCGAAAATCACCGATGACATTGCGCGCGATACAAGCCTGCATTGCGGCATAGCCATGTGCGAACGCGAATGACACCTGACTTCCGCGCTGATGCGGATGACGCGGGCTGGCAAGGGTCAGTTGCGGACAACGCGTCTCGACCCCTGCGATAAACTGTTCGGTCAGCGCAATAGAGGCTGCGCGTAGGGCGGCCATATCAACCCCATCCCAGATATCAAGCGAGGCATCGAGCGCTGCCATTTGCAATACTGACGGTGTGCCGACACGCATCCGCTCGATCCCGGTGCCGGGGCGATAGTCGAGGTCGAAGGCAAAGGGGGCCTCATGCCCCAGCCACCCTGACAAAGCGGGCTGGCAATTGTCGATGTGAGCTGGTGCGACGTAAATGAATGCCGGCGCACCGGGGCCAGCGTTCAAATACTTGTAGGTGCATCCAACGGCGAAATCTGCCTTGCAGCCCTGTAAATCCACGGCCATCGCACCAGCGGTGTGCGCGAGGTCCCACACTGTAACAGCCCCGGCGGCATGAGCCTGCGTTGTCAGCGCCTTCATGTCGTGCAACCGGCCCGTGCGGTAGTCTACCTGTGTCAACATCAGCACGGCCAGATCATCATTGATGTGATCGGCGACATCCTCGGGTGCCACCACGCGCAATTCATGCCCGCGTCCCAGCGATTTGATCAACCCCTCGGCCATGTAGATGTCAGAGGGAAAATTCCCGCTATCGGTCAGGATCACCTTACGGTCGGGTACCAGATCAATCGCCGCCGCCAGCGCCTGATAGACCTTGATCGACAGGGTATCGCCCAAGACGACATGTCCCGGTTCTGCCCCAATGAGCCGTCCAATACGGTCACCCAGTTCCGTCGGCTGCGCCATCCAGCCCGCTCGGTTCCAGCCTGTGATCACTTTCTCGCCCCATTCGGCGGTCACGGTCCGTGCCACGCGTGCTTCGGTGGCTTTCGGCAGTGGTCCTAAGGAATTGCCGTCAAGGTAGATCATGCCCTCAGGCAAATAGAACATGGCTTTGGTGGCCGCAAAGTCGGTCATGGCGCAGTCCTTAGATTTTCAATAACAACGCGATCAATGCCAGCGTTGCTGGAACAGTCTGCGCAAAGAGCGCTGCTTTGATCCCGCACATCGCCGCATAGATGCCCGCGACAACCACGCAGAGCAAAAGGAAGATGACCATCTGGCCGCCAGCCACGCCCATGATCAATCCGTACAGCAGTCCGGCCGACAGGAAACCGTTGTAAAGCCCCTGATTGGCCGCCATGACCTTGCTTTCGGCAGCAAATTCAGGCGTTGTGCCAAAGACCTTGCGGGTACGCGGTGCCTCCCAACGGAACATCTCAAGCACCAGAAAATAAGCATGGATCAGCGCGACGAGGACGACAAGGATTGGACCAATCATCAAACTTGCCCTCCTGAAATTTGAATTGTTTGCCCATTGATACTGCGCGCCCCGTCCGAGCAGAGCCACATAGCCGCGGCGGTGGTCTCATCCACCTCCAGCAACTTACGATGCCGGTTACCCTTGGCAATCGCATCAATCGACCCTTGTTCATCGACGCCCAAACGCTTCATCAGCCCCGGCAGCTGGTTGCGCACGATGTCGGTGTCCACATAACCGGGGCAAAGCGCGTTGAACGTGATGGGGCGGCGCATGAATTCCTCGGACAATCCCCGGATCAAGCCGATGACGCCATGTTTGGTCACGGTGTAGGGGATCGCATTCTTCAGCCCCCGGACCCCGGCGATGGAACTGACGACAATCATGCGGGCAGGGGTGGCGTCCTCTAGTGTGGCCATGGCTGCTTGGACGGTCAGAAAGACACCATCAAGGTTGGTTGTCATGGTCTTGCGCCATTGATCCAGCGTGGTTTTCTCAAAGGGGCCACCTTCGGCGATGCCAGCATTCGCGACGCAGATCTGGATCGGCCCGCGCGCTGCTGCGGCTCGGGCAATGCCGTCCCTGACCGATGCTTCGTCATTCACATCCATTTCCAACGCATGAATGCGATTTGAATGCGCGGCGACCTCTGCCAGTTTATCAGCGCGTCGGCCCGTAATTGTCACCTCGGCACCAGCTTCGGCCAAGGCAATCGCGATCCCAGCGCCAATGCCCGTGCCACCGCCCGTAACCAACGCGTGTTTGCCTGCGTGTTCCATAGGTGATCCTTTCGTTTGACCCTATGCTAACCGCAAGGCAGGCATGGACAAGGGCAAAGCTGTCGGTCAAAAGATTTGACATGAAATGGATCGACATACCGCCCGTTTGGTTGTTGCTGGCCGCTGTTCTGACTTGGTGGATTGCACAACTGCAGCCAACATCTTGGACGATCGACGGACCGCTCGCGGATTTTGTGGGCGGGCTTTTGGTTGGCGGCGGGATCGTGCTGATCTTACTTGCCGCAGCTGAGATGCGCAAACAACGCACAACAATCATCCCGCATATGGAAGCCGACCGGCTCGTATCATCTGGCATATTCAAACGGACCCGCAACCCGATCTATCTTGGGGATGCGCTGATCCTTGCAGGTCTAGCATTACGGTGGGACGCGCCCGTCGCACTTCTGCTCGTCCCGCTCTTCATGTTCACGATCACCCAACGCTTCATCATCCCCGAAGAGAACCGCTTGCGGGTCAAATTTCGGGCGGATTTCGCGCGCTACTGCCAAAAGACGCGACGTTGGGTGTGACTGTTAGCGCATGACATATAGAGTCATAGCTGCCATTCTCTTGTGAAATAATCTTTCGCGCTATAATGCACTTTCACTGCGAGAACTGATATGGGGGATGGTCCGTGAAGATCGGCACACCAAAAGAGACGTTTGAGGGCGAAGACCGTGTTGCAATGACACCTGCTTCTGCCAAGGATCTGCAAAAGCTTGGCTATACATGCGTGATTGAAGCGGGGGCCGGTGCCGGTGCCGGGTTCTCTGATCAGGCTTACAAGGACGCCGGTGTTGAGGTCGTCAAGACCGCCACTGCCCTTTACAAAGCCGCCGACGTTATCGCCAAGGTGCGCCCACCCTCAGATGCCGAAGTGAAGAAACTGCGCGAAGATCAGACACTGATCTCATTCTTCTACCCAGCACAAAATGAAAAACTGATGGCGGCGGCCAATAAGAAAGGCGCTACTGTTATCGCAATGGACATGGTGCCGCGTATTTCGCGTGCGCAGAAGATGGACGCGCTATCGTCTATGGCCAATATCGCAGGCTACCGCGCTGTGATCGAGGCCGGGAACAATTTTGGCCGCTTCTTCACTGGTCAGGTCACGGCGGCGGGTAAAGTCCCCCCCGCTAAGGTGCTTGTCGTTGGTGCAGGCGTTGCTGGTCTGGCCGCGATTGGCACGGCCACATCGCTGGGTGCGATTACCTACGCCTTCGATGTGCGCCCAGAAGTGGCCGAGCAGGTTGAGAGCATGGGGGCAGAGTTCGTCTTCCTCGATTTTGAGGAAGAACAGCAGGATGGTTCTGCAACAGGTGGCTACGCCGCTGTGTCCAGCCCCGAATTTGCAGCCGCACAGCTGGCCAAATTCCGTGAAATCGCACCCGACATCGACATCGTCATCACAACTGCCCTGATCCCCGGCCGCGACGCGCCGGAGCTTTGGACCAAAGATATGGTCGAAAGCATGAAACCCGGCTCAGTCATTGTCGACTTGGCGGCGGAACGTGGCGGGAATTGCAAACTGACCATGATGGACGAAAAGGTCGTGACCGACAATGGCGTGACGATCATCGGCTACACTGATTTCCCAAGCCGGATGGCTGCGCAGTCTTCTACGCTCTATGCGACAAACATCCGTCATATGATGACGGACTTGACCCCTGAAAAAGACGGCACGCCAAACCACAATATGGAAGACGATGTCATCCGTGGGGCGACAGCCACCCATAAGGGCGAGATTACCTTCCCACCGCCACCGCCGAAGGTGGCCGCCATCGCGGCGGCCCCCAAGAAGGAAGCACCAAAAGAGCTGACAGCGGAAGAAAAGCGTGCGGCAGAAGATGCGGCCTTTAAGAAAGAAACCAAGACGCAAGTGGGCCTTTTGGCCATTGGTGCGGCTTTGATCCTTGGGATCGGTCTGATCCCGGGAATGCCGGCCAGCTTTATGCAACACTTCATCGTTTTTGTGCTATCTGTGTTCATCGGCTTTCAGGTGATCTGGAACGTGGCACATTCGCTGCACACGCCGCTGATGGCTGTGACCAATGCGATCTCCTCGATCATCATTCTCGGTGCGCTGATCCAGATCGGATCAACCAGCGCGCTGATCACGCTGCTTGCAGCACTTGGTATCTTCATGGCAGCCATCAATATCTTTGGTGGCTTCCTCGTGACACGGCGCATGCTCGCCATGTTCCAAAAGTCTTAAAGGGGCAGGGCAATGGATAACGCATTCACAATCGCGGCCTATGTGGTCGCAGGGGTACTTTTCATCCTATCACTGGGCGGTCTGTCCGGGCAGGAAAGCGCAAAGCGGGCCGTCTGGTACGGGATCGCAGGTATGGCGCTGGCTGTTTTTGCTACGCTGGTTGGCCCCGGTGCGGGCCTTGGCCTGCTGTCAGTTTTGCTGATCGGTCTGGGTGGTTTGGTTGGCTATCAACTGGCAACCAAAGTCGAGATGACGCAAATGCCAGAGCTGGTTGCCATCATGCACTCGATGGTGGGTCTGGCTGCGGTTTTTGTGGGCTTTAATGCTGACATCATGATCAACAACATGAGCGCACTTTATGAGGCGAACGGCCAAGTGCTGGGCGCTGTGGGACCAGATGGGATCACCGCCATCGGCTTGCCAAAAGAAGCCTACGAGGGCCTCAGCGCCTTTGGCCAACTGATCGCCAAGAAATCCAGCGTTGAGATCAGCATCCTACGGGTTGAGCTGGTTTTGGGTATTTGGATCGGTGCGGTCACCTTTACGGGGTCCGTGATCGCCTATGCCAAGCTGGCGGGCAATTCCAGCCTGCTGCCCTTCAAGGTCGACACAGGTGCAAACAAGCTGCCCGGCGGTCACTTCCTGAACGCGGGTGCGGCGGCGCTGTCTGTGATCTTGTTGATCATGTATATGGGCGGCTCTGGTTCTTGGGCATTGGTCCTGCTGACACTGGCGGGTCTGTTTATTGGCTATCACCTGATCATGGGCATTGGCGGCGCAGATATGCCTGTCGTTGTGTCCATGCTGAACAGCTATTCTGGCTGGGCGGCGGCGGCCATTGGTTTCAGCCTCGGCAATGACCTGTTGATTGTGGTCGGTGCGCTCGTCGGGTCCTCCGGCGCGATCCTGTCCTACATCATGTGTAAGGCGATGAATCGCTCCTTTGTGAGCGTGATCTTGGGCGGCTTCGGCGGCCCACAGGGCGAACAGATGGCCGTGGAAGGCGAACAGGTGGCGATCGACGCGGATGGTGTTGCGACGGCACTTAACGAAGCTGACAGCGTGATCATCATCCCGGGCTACGGCATGGCCGTCGCACAGGCGCAGCAGGCTGTCTCTGAACTGGTGCGCAAACTGCGTGCCAAAGGCAAGAACGTGCGCTTTGCAATCCACCCGGTTGCGGGGCGTCTGCCCGGGCACATGAACGTGCTGCTGGCCGAAGCGAAGGTGCCTTATGACATCGTGATGGAAATGGACGAGATCAACGAAGACTTCCCCGAAACGGACGTCGCTATTGTTATCGGGTCCAATGACATCGTGAACCCGGCGGCACAGGATGATCCGAACAGCCCGATTGCCGGGATGCCAGTGCTTGAATGCTGGAAAGCCAAGCAGGTGTTCGTGTCTAAGCGCGGGCAGGGGACAGGCTATTCAGGCATCGAGAACCCGCTGTTCTTTAAGGACAACACGCGGATGTTCTATGGTGATGCGAAGGCATCACTGGATGCGCTACTGCCAAAGATTGATTGATGATCGGGTAAGGTGGATCATGATCCACCTTACAAGAAAAAGCCCCGCAGCATCTGCTGCGGGGCTTTTGCGTGCAGTTGAGCATATTAAAAAGAAACAAGGTCTGCGAATGTCTGGTTTGAGCCCATTCTTTGATTGTACTGCCGCCGCGTGTTGATGACGTTCGGCAAGCCCTAAGCGTATCCCGATACCAATAGAATTGGTTGCTGTTTAACTTCAATCCGCCGCCAATTCACAAATGCCGAAATCTCAAGAAGACCACCTAAAATGTCAGCGGCGGCTTTTTTAAGCTTCTGGGCGTTTTCAAGTTGTAGTACCACGATTTCGCCTTCGGGCACCTCAATTTTGGAGAATTCCTCATCTAATCTGGTCATGCAATCTATCCACGCGTCACAGTTTCGCCCGTAAAAATCTGGGAATCCAAATGCGGCAGCAAACACGTCATGAAACGATGACCAATCGTGAATTTCCGAACAATCGATTGTCACACTCTGTTTCATAGCGGTACCTTACATGCGCGATTAAAAAGATGAGGTGCCCTACCGCTAACGGCAGCTCCGTCCGCGAAGCTGACACAAGCCAACCCTACTGACGTCCTTCCCTACAGCCCTCTGATCCTTGGATCCAACGCATCCCGCAACCCGTCGCCAATATAGTTCACGGCCAGCACTGTCAGCGAAATCGCCAGACCGGGCCAGAGCACGCGCTCTGGAAATGCTGTCATCCGGTCGACACTATCAAACAAAATCTTACCCCATGTGGGGAAGTCAGACGGGAAGCCAAGGCCAAGGAAAGACAAAGCACTCTCGGTAATAATCGCTGTGGCCAGACCCAAGGTCGCTGATACCATGATCGGCGACAGCACGTTGGGCAGCAGATGCCGTGTGATCATCCTCCGGGCAGGGGTGCCGATGGACCGGGCGGCCAACACGAACTCGCGCTCTTTCAGCGCCATGACGTCGCCGCGCACGATGCGGGCGGTTTGCATCCACGAGGTGATGCCGATGCCCGTCACGATCAGGATGAAGATGCCGTTCTCTGGCCCAAAGGCTGCACGCAGCGGATCGCGGAACAGTAGCATCATCACCAACAGCAGTGGCAGCAAAGGCAGTGACAAAACCAGATCAGTAAAGCGCATCAGCGGGCCGTCCAACCGGCGAAAGTACCCTGCCAGAACGCCGACCAGCGTCCCCAAGAACACTGCCAAAATCATGGCGGTCCAGCCCACAGCAAGCGATATGCGCCCACCTTGCATGATGTTCGCCATGATATCGCGGCCAAGGTTATCGGTCCCCATCGGATTGCCCCAATTGACCTTGGCGTTGCCATCAAAGATAGCCATATAAATGGGGCGCACGTCCTTGTTGCGGATGTCCAGTTTGCCCGGATCAACCTGCCAGAGCCATGGGCCGACGGTCACGAAAAGCGTGATGAAAACAAGAAACCCTAGACCAAAAACAGCGCCTTTGTGGGTGCGGAACTGGTCCCAGACATCCCACCACTGGTTGCGGGTGACGGGGGCAGGCGCCTCGTCGGGCAACAGATCTGCACCTGGCGGATTTGAGAAATCAGTCATAGCGGATCCTCGGATCAAGAATGCCGTAAAGCACATCGGCAATCAGGTTCATCATGACGATCAGTACCGCCAGCAGGAAGGTGATGGTCATGACCATCGGAATGTCAGACCCTTGCAGCGCGATGATCAAAAGCTGCCCCAGACCATTCACCTTGAAAATCTGCTCGGTGATAATGGCACCGCCAAAGATGGATGGAATGCCGAGCGCGATCACCGTCACAACAGGGATCATGGAATTGCGCAACACGTGCTTCATCACCACGACACTCTCGGTCATGCCTTTGGCGCGGGCTGTGCGCACGTAGTCTTGGCTGAGGTTATCCAGCATCGAGGCGCGCATATAGCGGCTGACCTGCGCGGTCGTTTGCAGGGCCAGAACCATCACCGGCATGACCATCTGCCGCAGCTGCTGCACAAACGCGTCCCACGAGTTGACCACAAGCGTGGTATCGTAAATCGACGGCAGCCAGCCTAGCTGGACAGAGAAGATCACGATCAGCAAGACACCCGAAAAGAAAGGTGGGACGGAAAAGCCGATCATACTGACGAACGTGCCGGCCTGATCGAAGACCGAGTACTGCTTATAGGCGCTGATAATCCCGATGGGCAGGGCGATCAGCACGCCAACCACATAGGACATGCCAACAACCCAAAGGGTCTGCGGCATCCGCTCTGCGATAGTGTCAAAGACTGGGCTGCGGGATTGAAAGCTGATGATACGCTGGGCACCATCGGCAAAATTGGTACCAAAGGTATTGTCGATCCAGTATTGCGGTTCGACGATGAAGAACTGGTTGAGCCAGAGCGGGAAACGCACCCACCAGGGTTCACCCAGCCCCAAAGCTTCGCGCATTTGTTGGCGCACCTCGGGGGGAATTGTCAAAGGCATGCTGGCCATCGGATCGCCCGGTGCGAGTTCGAGCAGCATGAAAATCACAAAAGCAATGAATAGAAGCGTCGGGATCGACAGCAGCAATCTACGGATAGTGTAGGTCAGCATTTACGACGCCTTTACACGTGGCTTTCGGGGATCGGGTGGAGGGAGAGAACGCAGCCCTCGAGCGCTCAAGGGCTGCGTCAGAGTGATTTACTCGCCGATGCGGTACCAGTCGGCTGCGTTCCACAGCTCAGAGTCCCACACATTCAGATCAACACCGCCCAGCGTCTTGGCATGGGCAGAGTTACGACCACGGTGTGTCAGCGGAAGAATGATGTACTCTTGCATCAGGATATCATTCATCGCCTTGGCAAGACGTGCCCGCTCTTCGATATCGCCGGTTGTCGCCATTTCGGCGCGCAGGGCGTCATACTCTTCAGAGCAGAAGCGCGGCATGTTGTTGCCTTGCCACTGGTTTTCCGGCTGCGGTGCCTGATCGCATGTCCAGCCAGCCATATAGGCCTCTGGGTCTGTGCCGTCGAAGTTGTTGGTGAACATTTCGACATCGGCAAAGAACTTCTGGAACGTGTCAGGAGACCCTGGGTCAGACCCAAAGAAGACTGACGCATCAATGTTGCGCAGTTCGGTTTCGATACCGATTTCTTCCCACCATTCTTTGATCAGGGCCTGATAGTCCTGACGCACCGCATTGGTCGAAGTCTGATACAACACAGACAGACGCACGCCATCCTTCTCGCGGAAACCGTCACCGCCGACAGCCCAACCGGCCTCATCCAGCAGTGCCTTCGCACCTTCGATATCCTGTACAAGGCAGGAATCATTCGCTGTCGAGTTATAAATCGCCGGTGCAGGAAGCACGTTACAAGTGAGGCGGCCAAAGTCACCATAACCCACTTCTGTCAATAGCGCGCGATCGATTGCCATCGACATCGCCTGACGTACAGATTTATCCGTCAGGAACGGGTGCGGATTGCCGATTACGCCACGCTGGTCACCCAAAGCCGGATCAACGTTAGTCAGGTTCATCAAGATGCGTTCGACTGATGTCCCAAAGGCCACCACGTTTTCGCCCAGACCAGCTTCGGCCATGCCGCTGAGGACATCTGGCGCCAATTGAAGGTTCCAAGCATAGTCATATTCGCCGGTTTCATGCACGGCACGGCCAGCAGCTGCGGCATCGCCACCACCTTTGAAGGTCACCGTTGCAAATGCGGGTTTGCCTTCCTCGCGGTAGTTTTCGTTAGCGGCCAGTGTGATCACGTCATTCGTGCGGAATTCCGTGACAACAAATGGGCCGGTACCAATTGGGTTAAAGTTCTGGTCGGTGCATTCAGGGGCTTTTGGCCCAAGGCAGTCTGCGAACTGGGCGGCCTGAATGATCGGAGCCTGCGCGCCAACGAAAGGACCGTACGGGAACGGCTTTGGCACGCTGAAGTTGACGACAACAGTCCGGTCATCAGGAGTATCAACGCTTTCGACGTCCAGGTATTTTTCAGACTGTGCACAGCCACCACCATCAGCGGTGCAATATTCCCAAGAGAATTTGACGTCAGCCGATGTCACGGGTGTACCATCAGACCAGAGCAGACCCTCTTTGAGAACCCACGTGATCGATGTCAGATCCTCGGACACGCCACCATTTGCAACGGTTGGAACGCTTTCTGCCAACCAAGCGACAAGGTTGCCTTCGGTGTCGTAACGGGCAAGCGGTTCGATCACGAGGCTGGCAGCCTCAAGCTCTTTCGTGCCCCCCGACAGATAGGGGTTCATGATGGAAGGGGCCTGCCAATAAATAATGCGCAGTTCGCCATCGCGGCCGCGCTCGCCTTCATGCCCATCGGCATTGGCCATCGGCGCAAGCACCATGCTGGCAACAGCGCCCATCAGGGCTGTTTTGAGTTTCATTTTAGATTCTCCTTGTTGGTCTTTTTCATGTTGTGTGCTCTGCGGCCTCTTGACCTGCGGTTTGCTCCGCAGCGTCGGTTATTTCGTTGAGCAGGTGGCAAGCCGTGAACCGGCCGGGGCGCACCTCGCGGTATTCGGGTTCCACCGTCTTGCAAATATCCATGACGGACGGGCAACGGGTGCAGAAATTGCAGCCCTTTGGTGGATTTGACGGGGAAGGGACATCGCCCTTGAGAATGATGCGTTTTGTGGTGCGCGCAAGGCTCGGGTCCGGCTCAGGGACCGCCGACAGCAAAGCTTTGGTGTAAGGGTGCAGCGGGTCAGCGTACAGTGCCTCGCGTGGTGCAAGTTCGACCACTTTACCCAGATACATCACCGCCACACGGGTCGCGATATGGCGCACCATGGACAGATCGTGGCTGATAAACAGATAGGTCAGACCGAACTGTTCTTGCAGATCTTCGAGCAGGTTCACCACTTGGGCCTGAATGGACACATCCAACGCCGCAATCGGTTCATCACAGACGATAAACTTGGGGTTTAGCGCAAGCGCACGGGCGATCCCGATCCGCTGGCGTTGGCCACCAGAAAATGCGTGCGGATAGCGTTTGGCGAACTTGCGGTTCAGCCCGACCGCATCCATCAGCTCGCCGACCTTTTCGCGTTTTTCTGCGTCGGTGCCCTTGGTGTGCTCGTCCAGAGGTTCTTTGATGATGTCTTCCACGGTCATGCGCGGGTTCAACGACGCTTGCGGATCTTGGAACACCATCTGCATCGTCGGGCGCATGCTGCGCAGTTGCGATTGGGGGGTAGCCCCAATTTCGCGGCTATCAATCTCGATAGAGCCAGACGTGATATCATAAAGGCGCAACACCGCCCGGCCACAGGTGGATTTGCCACAGCCGCTTTCGCCCACAAGACCCAGCGTTTCACCTTCCATGACGTCAAAGCTGACACCATCAACCGCTTTCACTTCGCCGACACGGCGGCGCAAAAGACCTGCATAGATCGGGAAATGCATCTTGAGGTCTCTGACTGAGACCAACGGTTTTTTGGTCTCATCAAACATTGCGTGCACCCCCGGTACGCGCATCAAAGAAGCACGCGGCATCATGACCATCGCCAAGGTCGTAGCGCAATGGATTTTGCACGTCGCAGCGGTCTAACGCGACATCGCAGCGTTCGCGAAAGGGGCAGCCTACAGGCGGACCAGTCATAATGGGCGGCTGGCCTTCGATAATCGTCAGGCGTGCCGCACGCTCACCCTGGATCGTCGGGATCGTTTTGAGCAGGGCGCGGGTGTAGGGGTGCTGAGGGTCATTGAACAGACGATCCACGGGTGCGTGTTCCACAATCTGACCGCCATACATGACCATCACGCGGTCCGCGATACCTGCAATCACCCCAAGGTCATGGGTGATCCAGATCACGGCCATGCCCAGCTTTTCGCGCAGGTCTTTCATCAGTTCTAGAATTTGGGCCTGAATGGTGACGTCGAGCGCGGTTGTCGGCTCATCGGCGATCAGCACTTGCGGATCACACGCCAAAGCAATCGCGATCATCACACGCTGGCGCATGCCGCCGGAAAACTGGTGCGGGTAGTCATCGAGGCGCTGTTTTGCGTCAGGAATGCCCACAAGCTCGAGCAATTCTTGCGATCTGACAGCGGCCTGACGCTTGTTCATGCCCATATGCTTACGCAGAGGCTCTGCGATTTGATAGCCGACGGTATAGACCGGGTTGAGCGAGGTCATCGGATCCTGAAACACAAAGCCAATTTTGCCACCACGCACAGAGCGCAGCGTATCTGGTGGCACATTCAAAAGATCTTTGCCGTCAAAAGTCACCGAACCGTTGCGCACTTCGGCAGGGGGCGAAGGCAACAGACCTAGCAGCGACATCATCGTCACCGACTTGCCAGAGCCACTTTCACCAACAACGCCCAACAATTCCCCCGGCTTCAAAGAGAAGCTGACGTCATTGACCGCGTGGACTTCGCCACCGCGCGTTCGAAATACAGTTTTGAGGTCCCGGACATCCAGAACAGGCAGCGCCCCATCGGGCATATAGAACCTCCCAAGTGGTTCAGTATTTTTGTTTTTTTCGCCCTGCGCTTGTTTTCCGCGAGTGGCGTTAGCATCAGACGGTATCATCAAATTTTAATCCCGCAAGTCGAAACCTGTTTGCAGGACAGCAATGAACCCGCCACAGTGTCGCTGCCGGTCTTTTGCACAAGATATGCTCTTACTTGTGCGAAATGCGGTTTGTCTTGAAAGGATTGATATGACCCTCAACGCCCGAGAATTGATGGATCACTTGGTCGGATATCCAACAGTGAGTCGCGACAGTAATCTTGAACTCATTGATTTTGTTGAGGATTACTTGGCTGACCTCGGCGTGAATGCGACGCGCGTCCCAAACGAGGATGGCAAGAAAGCCGCGCTTTACGCACATATTGGCCCAGAGATTGATGGCGGTGTTGTCTTATCTGGACACACGGATGTCGTACCCGTTGACGGGCAGGCATGGGATACGGACCCGTTCACCGTGACCGAGCGGAACGGCAAGCTTTACGGACGCGGCACCTGCGACATGAAAGGCTTTGATGCCTTGGCGTTGTCCGCCGTGCCTTTGGCCCTTGAACGCGGGATCAAACGACCATTGCAAATCGCGCTGAGCTATGACGAAGAGGTTGGCTGTCTCGGTGCCCCACCGATGATCGATCATATGGTCAGCATGGGCATGCCGCGCGCCGATACGGCGCTGGTGGGCGAGCCGTCGATGATGAAGGTCGTCACCGGCCATAAGGGTGGGATCGGCCATAAGGTGCACTTCCGCGGGTTTGAGGTGCATTCGTCATTGGCCCCTACTGGCGTGAGCGCCATCATGATGGGGGCAAAGCTGATCAACTGGGCAAATGAGGTGAATGCCGAAAATGCCGCGAAGACGCCCAACGATCTCGCGGCCGACTTTGTGCCACCCTATACTACGCTGCACGTGGGCATGATCAGTGGCGGAACCGCTCATAATATCACCGCGAAAGATTGCCACTTTGGCTTTGATTTTCGTATCGTCCCGGGCGACGATATCGCCGAGTGGCAGGCTCGTTTTCACGCTAAAATAGCCGATATTGAGAGCGAAATGAAAGCCGTGCGACCCGAGGCGGGGATCACAGCAGAACAGCATTTCTACGTTCCGGGGCTGGTCCCCGAGAAAGATGGCAAGGCCGAAGCGCTTGTGCGTCAGTTGACCGGAGAAAACGCCAGCAATGTAGTCAGCTATGGCACCGAGGCTGGCCAATTTCAGGAACGCGGATATTCTGCGGTGATCTGCGGCCCCGGCGACATCGCTCAGGCTCATCAGCCCAATGAATTTGTCAGTGTTGATCAGTTCCAGCAAGGTGAAGCCTTTATCGGCCGCCTGGTTGATATGCTGGCCGATTAGCGCCTATCGTTGTGCTGCGCCCACGCGCGAAATTTATCTTTGTAATTCTTGGTCTTCTTTTGCACCTTGTTACAAAACCTTAAGGGAATGACCCGCCATAACACCACCGTTGGCTATTGACGCCACACCATTTTGAAGCACCATTAAAGTAGCCCAATTGATTGGAACATCCCCATGCCCGTGAAGAACCGTTTCGCCGAACTGCTACCCGAAATCACACAATGGCGACGTGATCTGCACGAAAACCCAGAGATCCTGTTCGAAACGCACCGGACCTCTGCGATTGTAGCGGAAAAGCTGACAGAGTTTGGTTGCGATGAGATCGTTACCGGTATTGGGCGAACGGGCGTTGTTGGTGTGATCAAAGGCAAGAGTGATACGGGCGGCAAGGTGATCGGCTTGCGCGCCGATATGGATGCGCTTCCAATCCATGAACAGACGGGGCTTGAGTATAAGTCCAAGGTCGACGGAGCGATGCATGCGTGCGGCCATGACGGACACACCGCAATGCTTTTGGGCGCTGCAAAATACCTATCCGAGACGCGTAACTTTGATGGCACTGTCGTCGTCATCTTCCAACCCGCCGAAGAAGGTGGCGGTGGCGGCAAGGAAATGTGCGATGATGGCATGATGGACCGTTTCGGTATTCAAGAGGTCTACGGCATGCACAATTGGCCCGGTCGCCCGGTCGGCAGCTTTGCAATCCGCCCTGGGGCCTTTTTCGCGGCAGCAGATCAGTTTGAAATGACCATCGAAGGGAAGGGTGGGCACGCTGCGAAGCCCCAGGAAACAATTGATACGACCGTCGTCGCCAGTCACATCGTGATTGCCTTGCAGACGATTGCGTCGCGCAATGTCGATCCAGTTGAACAGGTCGTGGTGTCAGTAACCAGTTTTGAAACCTCGTCAAAGGCGCACAACGTCATCCCGCAAACGGTGAAGCTCCGTGGCACAGTACGGACGCTGTCAGCGGCTACACGTGATTTGGCCGAAAAGCGATTAATTGAGATAGCGCAGGGCACCGCCGCGACCTTTGGCGCGCGTGCAGATGTGGATTACGTTCGCGGCTATCCGGTGATGGTGAATAGCGATGCACAGACAGAGTTCGCAGCGGATGTGGCAAGATCAGTGGCTGGGGCCTGCGAAGACGCACCTCTCGTCATGGGTGGGGAAGACTTTGCATTCATGCTCGAAGAACGACCCGGTGCCTATATTTTGGTGGGGAACGGGGACACTGCATCGGTGCACCACCCAGAATACAATTTTGCCGATGAAGCGATCCCGGCGGGCTGTTCGTGGTGGGCCGAGATTGTCGAGCAAAGGATGCCTGCCGCTTGAGTGGTCGGTTAAGACGCCAGTCTTGCCGATAGAGAAGACGCGCAGTCGCAAGTATAGGATGATCCATGATGACATGAGATTGGTTTGGTGCTGACTGCGGTGAATGGCGGGTTAGAGCTGATTGTGTTGAAAAACTCGGTTTGAGAAGCGCGATGATGTGAGTGTTTATTGTGGCTGGCGTCGATCTTATGTCATCGCGGGGCGCATTGGGCGCAGTTTGGCGAGTTTGCGGAGGTTTTGGGCGGTTTCGGCGAGGAGGAATTCGTCTTTCGCACCGTTTGGTCCGCGCAGACGCAGGCGGTCGAGCCGCATGATCTTCTTGAGATGGGCGAAGAGCATTTCGACCTTCTTTCGTCGTCTGCTGGCTTCGGCATATGCGTCTGTCTTGGCGATCTCGCGTGCCTTGTCACGCGCCGCCTCATGGACATGCCGTGAGACAATGCGGGCATCTTTGTTGGGCGTGCAGCGTTCTTTGAGGGCGCAGGTGGAGCAGTGTGTCTTGCTGGCGTAGTACCGTTTGATGCCATCCTTACTAACGCCGGTGCGCGGGGTGCGCATCTTACGCCAGTACTTCTTGAGGGGTTTGCCACCAGGGCAGGTGTATTCGTCTGTGGCTGGATCGTAGCGGAACTCGAGATTAGTGAATGTCCCGTCTTTGCGATCTGATTTGTCGATCACTGGAACGTGCGGTTCAATGTCTTGATCGACCAGCCAACCCAGCATGTTGCCTGAACCATAGGCGGTGTCCGCTGCCAGCCGGTCTGGAAAAAGATCGAACCTGTCTCGCGTGCGGGTCAGCATTGTTTGGGTTGCCCCAACCTCAGCCGGACGGATGGCGCGGGTCGCCTCGACATCCAGAATGATCGCATGGTCAGTATCGATCAGATAATTGGTCGAATAGGCAAAGAATGCTGGTCCTTTCAACGCACCTGTCCACTGGCTGGCGGGATCAGAGAAGGATGTGAACTTTGGTGTCGTATCGCTTGCGGCACCAAATGCGGCGTCATCCAATGTCTCAAGATATTCCCGCACGGCTCGCGGAACGACCGCCGGGTCGATCTGCGCGGCCTCCCATTCCGCCTTTGACGCTGAGTATTGCTTGTTGGCATCGGCCTGGATGATGCTGGCATCTATCGCAAAGGTCTCGCCGCCAACCAAACCCTCAGCCATGCAGCGCTCCACGACCGTCTCAAATAGATGGCGGAACAGATCGCAGTCACGGAACCGTCCATGCCGGTTCTTGGAGAAGGTTGAATGATCGGGGATCGAGATCTGACAGATCGAGTTTGCAGAACCAGCGATATGCGAGGTTCAGATGCACCTCTTCGCAGAGCCGACGCTCGGACCGGATGCCAAAGCAGTATCCAACCAGCAGCATGCGGATCATCAATTCCGGATCAATCGATGGGCGGCCTGTGTGGCTGTAGAAATCCGTCAGATGGGCGCGAATGCTGCTGAGATCAACGAACCGATCAATCGCACGCAGCAGGTGATCTTGCGGGACGTGATCTTCAAGCGAGAACTCATAGAACAAGGCCGCCTGCGCTTCCTGCTTCGGTCCCATCATCGCAATCAACCTCCAGTATGAATACCGAAATTGAATCAGCGATCAGCTCGCCAAACAAGCAGAGTTTTTCAACACAATCAGCCCATTTTACCTGATGCTGCACGATTGCCCAATGTCTGGTTAATGCCTAGCATAGTATGAACGTCGGCAGGTTTGCTACGTATCGAGGCAAAGGTAAGCTCCATGAAATATCAGAAAATTTTTCTACCTCTTACTTTACTCATTTCTGGGTGCGCGATTGAAGTAGATCGGACGGGATATTCGGATGCATGGTATTATGAACGTCTAACACCTTACTATGAGAACAATTTGGCCCTAGAACCTCGTGTATATCTACGAGCTGTTAGAGAATTGGTTGGTGTGCCAATAACTTTTGAGGACGGTACAGAAGGGCACGCTGACGTTTTTCGGGATGATATCGAGTTGTTCTTTGCCACGCCTGTAAACAGCGAAGAAGATCGAATAAACCTCATCCGCTCCGCTATCGGCGAAACATGTCCATCAACTGACACCGAAACTATACAAGAGCGGATTGCCTACTTTGACGAAACCTATGTGGTTCTTCAAAATGTTCCTTGTCGTGGTTTTGAATCTTAGAAAGCTAGAAAGAACGGACGTTAAAGTTCGCTACGCCAAAGTCCGGAAAGTCCCGCATCGCAGTCTTCCACCTCGCCCAACAATTACCCACCCGTATGCGACATATGCCGACTAACCTGCCCGTCGACCTTCTGGCGCGAGTAGTCAAAGTCGTGCCCTTTGGGTTTGAGCGCAATCGCGGCCCGGATTGCGTTCTCAAGATCAATATCCGCCTCTGAAGCGCGTAGCGGAGCCCGCAGGTCGGAGTGGCCCTCTTGGCCCAGGCATGTATAAATCTCGCCTGTGCAGGTAATCCGCACACGGTTGCAGCTTTCGCAGAAATTGTGGCTCAGCGGTGTGATGAAGCCAATCTTTTGGCCGGTCTTTTCAACCCGTACATAGCGGGCCGGGCCGCCTGTGCGTTCCGGCAAGTCTGTCAAAGCGGAGTGCTCCGCCAACCGCGCGCGCAGGTCTTTTAGCGACCAGTACTGTCCAAACCGGTCTTCGTTCCCAATGTCGCCCATAGGCATCACTTCGATAAACGTCAGATCCATATCGCGGGATGCGCACCAATCGGTCAGGGTTTCCAGCTCGTCCTCGTTAAAGCCTTTCAGGGCCACGGTGTTAATCTTGACCCGCAACCCGGCCTTTTGGGCGGCATCAATCCCACGCAATACTTGGGGCAGGCGGCCCCAGCGGGTAATATCAGCGAACTTTGCCTCATCGAGCGTATCAAGCGAGACGTTGATGCGGCGCACGCCGGCAGCAAAGAGGTCATCAGCGAAGCGCTCAAGCTGGCTGCCGTTGGTCGTCAGGGTCAGTTCCTGCAGGGCGCCTGTGTCCAGATGCCGGGACATGCCTCGGAAGAACGTCATGATGTCGCGACGTACCAAAGGTTCGCCGCCCGTAATGCGCAGCTTTTGCACGCCCAATCGCACAAAGGCCGAACACATGCGGTCAAGTTCTTCGAGTGTGAGCAGTTCTTTCTTGGGCAGGAAGGTCATATTCTCTGACATGCAATAGACGCAGCGGAAATCGCAACGGTCGGTGACCGACACCCGAAGGTATGCGATGGTGCGGGCAAAAGGGTCGATCAATGGGGCTGTCATGGGCGCAACCTAAGCACGGGCGGTCGGCTGCGCAAGCGGCATGAGGGCCGTTGCAAGGGCTGGAAAGGCGTCATAGTGTATCCGTATGAGAGTATTTTTGATCCTGCCGATCGTTGCCCTTGCGGGCTGTTCCACCCCATCCTTCCAAAGCGTGTTTGGGGGTGCTGCAACACCCGCTGTGGCGGCACCTGTGCCAACCCTGAACCCCGCACCGCCGCCACCACCGCCGGTGACCGCCACGACCGTGGAACAGTTCGACACAACGAGTCAGGAAGAACGTGATGCTGCCGTTGTGGTCGAAGAACCCGCAGAAGATCAGGCGCTTGGCACGACAATCGCGTCACTTGGACCGCCGGCAGAGCCAGGAATTTGGCTGAAAACACCTTTGGTCACTGCACTTACAGCTGGTCGTGCAGAGTACCAAGGTAAAACGATCAACCTTGAACTACGTCCGTCCGGTGGCGCCGCCGGGTCGGGCAGCCAGATGAGCCTGGCGGCCATGCGGTTGATTGAAGCGCCCTTGACATCGCTGCCAGAAATCACGGTTTTCGCGGCACCCTAATCTGGCAATTTGCGACCGGCCTCTTTCGCGGCAAACGGCTTCATGTCTGCGTTATGCGTCTGTAGAAAGCCGCGCACGCGGTCTGGGTCATGTTTGGACAACTCGCGCAGCCACCAGGCGATGGCCTTCTGAATAAACCAATCGTGATCAGTGACATAACCTGCAGCCCAGCCCAGCACGCGGTCACGGATCGCCAGATCGGCGGGCTTGGGATGGTTCTGCTTGGTCCAAGGCAAGGTCATCACGAGTGCCGCGCGCCGCGTCCACAGGTGATCGGATGTGGTCCATGTCTCGACCAAATCCAGACGGTCGGTATCCGCAACAAGACGCTTTTGCCCGGCGATACTGGCGTGATCGGCCACCGCCCATGCATCAAACTCAGGCACCCATGATACAATCAGATCCCAGGCACCTGCATCATCGGGCCGGATCCGCGCCTGTGTCAGCAGCTTCGCGGCAGCAATCCTGCCCTCATGCGTATTTCCCCTCCACAGGCTTTTCGCCAGCGCCAGTCGTGCATCAAGATCAATCTCGGCACGCCATGCTTTCACATGTTCATCAATAATAGGATTGGCGACACCTAGGTACGGTCGGTCCACCTTGTGATACTTGTGCATCTCGACAGCTTTGGCTGGGTCACCTAAGGCGCGCAGCTGCGCGATCGCGGCTTTGGGCGTCGTCATTCCACGGTGACCGATTTGGCAAGGTTACGTGGTTGGTCCACATCCGTGCCCTTGGCCACTGCGGTATGATAGGCGAGCAGTTGCGCGGGGATTGCATAAAGGATGGGGGCGAGGAACGCGTCAATCTCCGGCATGATAATCGTGTCCCAAACGCCTTCGCCGGCTTCATTCGCACCCTCTTGATCCGTGATCAACAGCACTTTGCCACCACGCGCCATAACCTCTTGCATGTTCGAAACCGTCTTGTCGAACAGGCTGTCGCGGGGGGCCATGACGATGACGGGAACGTGTTTGTCGACCAAAGCGATCGGTCCGTGTTTTAACTCACCAGAGGCATAAGCTTCGGCATGTATATAGCTGATTTCTTTTAATTTTAAGGCACCCTCAAGCGCCAGCGGGTACATCGCGCCGCGCCCCAGAAACAGGATATCGCGGGTTTCAGCCAATTTGCGCGAGATGTCCTTGGTTTTGTCCTCAATCCCCAGCGCGTGGTTCAACAACCCCGGTAGGCTGCGTAGGTTGGCCAGTTTCGCGGCCATCTCGGCATCGGATAATTTGCCGCGCATCTGGGCGGCGCGCAACGCGAGGATCGCGAGTGTTGTCAGTTGGCAGGTGAAGGCTTTGGTCGATGCGACCCCAATCTCGGTACCTGCCAGGATCGGTAAGGGCAGATCGCTTTCGCGCGCAATGGAACTTTCGGGGACATTCACAACCGATACGATCTTGGCAGCTTTGCCGTCCATATAGCGCAGGGCGGCCAGCGTATCTGCGGTTTCGCCGGACTGGCTGACGAACAGGGCTACAGTGCCCGCCGTGACAGGCGGTTCCCGATACCGGAACTCAGACGCGACATCGACCTCGACCGGGATGCCCGCGACCTGTTCGAACCAGTATTTCGCAACCAGACAGGCATAGAACGCGGTGCCACAGGCGACCATGGTCATACGCTCAACCTGCGCGAAGTCGATTTCGGGTTCCGGCATCGTCACCGCGGTGCCATCCGCGTTGATGTAATGCGACAGCGCACCTTGCAGAACGACAGGTTGTTCCGCGATTTCCTTGGCCATGAAGTGCTTGAACCCGGCTTTATCAACGCGGGTCGTATCAATCTGGATCGTCTTGACCGCGCGGTTGGCAATCGCGCCGTTTGCATCGCGGATTTCAACGCCATCGCGTGTAACCACCGCCCAATCACCCTCTTCCAGATAGCTGATCCGGTCGGTTATTGATGCGAGCGCGATGGCATCTGAGCCTACGAACATTTCACCGTCACCATATCCAATTGCCAACGGTGGGCCCTTGCGCGCGGCGATCAGCAGGTCGTCTTCGCCATCAAAGAGGAAACACAGGGCATAGGCGCCTTCGAGCCGGGCGATGGTTTGCTCTGCCGCATCGCGGGGGCTGAGACCCTGATCGCGATAGTAGTTCGCCAACAAGGCCACGGTTTCCGTGTCGGTGTCAGTTTCGAAGCCAATGCCTTGATCGGCCAGAAAGCTGCGCAATTCGCGGAAATTCTCGATAATCCCATTGTGCACTACAGCCACGCCACCCGCCTGATGCGGGTGTGCGTTACCTGCGTTGGGTGCGCCATGGGTGGCCCAACGGGTGTGGCCGATGCCGGCTTTGCCCGCCAGCGGATCATGCACCAACACGTCTGACAGGTTCACCAGCTTGCCAACCGCCCGCCGCCGATCCAGCCGCAGATCGTTGATCGTGGCGATCCCCGCGCTGTCATAGCCCCGATACTCAAGGCGTTTGAGCGCCTCGACCAATAATGGGGCTGCTTCATGATCGCCCAATACGCCGACAATACCACACATGGTTCAGGCCCCTTTTTGCTTTTTGGTTTTGAGTTTTTCGAACAAGCGGAGTGCAAAGCCTGCCTTGTTTTCTTGTTTCGCGCGCGCCACGGCCAAATCACCGGGCGGCACGTCTTTTGTCACGACAGACCCGCTGCCGGTCATCGCCTGATCGCCTATGGTGACAGGGGCGACCAGCATGGTGTTAGAGCCGATGAAGGCATCTTCTCCGATGGTTGTTTTGTGCTTGAACACGCCGTCATAATTGCAGGTGATCGTGCCTGCGCCGATATTGCTGCGCGCACCAATGGCAGCGTCGCCGATGTAGGACAGGTGGTTGACCTTGGCACCTTCAGCGATCTGCGCATTTTTGATTTCAACAAAGTTGCCGACTTTGGTGTTCTCTGCCAGTTCCGCGCCGGGACGCAAGCGGGCATAGGGTCCGACAACTGCGCCGCGCGACACATGGCAACCTTCCAGATGGCTAAAGGCGCGGATGGTTGCACCGGTTTCGACTGTCACGCCGGGGCCAAACACGACGTTGGGTTCAATCACTGTGTCGCGTCCTATGACGGTGTCATGGGCGAAAAAGACCGTGTCCGGTGCGGTCAACGTGACCCCATCCTCTTGCGCAGCAGCCCGCGTTTTGGCTTGGAACAGCGCCTCTGTATTGGCCAGTTCCGCGCGGGAGTTGATACCAAGCGTCTCAGCCTCTTCGCAGCGCACGACCGTCGCTGTCAGGTCGCGTGCCCGCGCGATGCCGATGATGTCAGTCAGATAATACTCGCCTGCGGCATTTTCATTGCCCACAGCGTCCAGCAGTTCAAACAGCGTCCGGCTATCTGCTGCAATAACGCCGCTGTTGCAAAGCGCTACAGCGCGTTCTTCGTCCGATGCGTCCTTGAACTCAACAATCCGGTCCAACTGGTCGTCTTGCATGATCAAACGGCCATAGCGGCCCGGATCAGCGGCTTCAAAACCCAATACGACAACGTCATGGGTCAGCCGTGCGGCGGTCATTGCGGCCAGTGTCTCGGGCCGGATAAACGGTGTATCGCCATAAAGCACCAACGCGTCGCCATCGAAACCGTCCAGCGCAGCGCGGGCTTGGTTGACGGCATGCGCCGTGCCCAACTGTTCGGACTGGAGCGCGATGGTCACACTTGGGTCGTAGGCCGTTGCGGCTTTCTCTACCTGTGCCGCCCCGTGGCCCGCAACGACAACTGTGCGTTCAGGGTTCAATGCGGCCCCAGACTTCATGGCATGCACGAGCATCGGAGCGCCAGCAATTTCATGCAGCACTTTCGGCAGGTCAGAATTCATGCGTGTGCCCATGCCTGCGCCCAGGATGATTAATGCGGTTGCCATTGCTGCCTCGAACCTTGTTGTTGTCCCGTCTTCTACTGCCCTTTTTGATTATCACAAGGGGATGGGGGTTCACATCAGTTTACATGGCGTTACAGAGAGTGATGAAACAAGGGGCAGAGCCATGACGAAGCGGACAGTGATTTTTGATCTTGATGGGACGCTAGCCGACACCAGCGGTGACCTGATTGCAGCTGCAAACAGCTGTTTTCGTGGGCTGGGTTTGGGCGACCTGCTGGACCATAGGCAAGACGCCGCAACTGCGCTGCGCGGCGGGCGCGCGATGCTGCGGTTGGGGTTTTCGCGGGTCGATGGTTTTGGTGAGGCTGAGGTTGACAGGCAATACCCGGCGCTGCTGGCGGCTTATGCAGATGATATTGATACACATACGGTGATGTACCCGGGAGCGATGGATGCAGTCGAAAGGTTGCTTGCGGCCGACTACGCCGTCGGGATTGCAACCAATAAGCCAGAAGGGCTGGCCGAAACTCTGATGACCAGCCTCGGTGCGCGCGATGCTTTTTCTTCACTGATTGGTGCGGACACTTTGCCCGTGCGCAAACCCGACCCCGAACATCACTTTGAGGCAGTACGGCGGGCAGGGGGTGATCCGGCGCGATCGCTCTTGGTGGGCGATACGGCGACTGATCGTGATACGTCGCGCAATGCGGGTGTGCCGTCCGTCTTGGTCACATTCGGGCCGGGTCGCGATGATGTTTTGGCGCTTGATCCAGAGGCGACGATTGACAGCTACAGCGAACTTGATGAGGTGGTGGCGCGTCTGATCGGGTAATCTGGCGCTATGACCTGCGCCAAAGTGGGCATTTGACGTGGGCCAAAAGCGCCTAGAGAATGGTGCCATGACAGAGATTTTCACCGGCAGTTTTACCCAGCAGGAACCGATCCCCGAGGAAGGGATCGCGGCGGCCAATGCGGTGATGCAATCAGGCCGTTTGCACCGCTACAACACCAGCGGAGATGAGATTGCCGAAGCCGCGCTGCTGGAAGAGGAATTCGCCGCAACCGTAGGTGCGAAGTACTGCCTTGCGGTCGCCTCTGGCGGCTATGCGATGGCGACGGCTTTGCGCGCTTCGGGCGTGCGGCATGGTGACAAGGTGTTGACCAACGCCTTCACTCTGGCCCCGGTGCCCGGTGCGATTGCGGCAGTAGGTGGCACGCCGGTCTTTGTTGGCGTGACCGAAGACCTCGTGGTTGATCTGGACGATTTGGCGGCCAAGCTGGATCAGGCCCGCGTTCTGCTGCTCAGCCACATGCGCGGTCATATCTGCGATATGGACCACCTTATGGCGCTCTGTGAAGCGGCCGGCGTCGCCGTGATCGAAGATTGCGCACATACAATGGGTGCGGCCTGGAACGGTGTCCCCAGCGGACGCTGGGGTCGGTTCGGGTGTTATTCAACGCAAACCTATAAACACATCAATTCCGGCGAGGGTGGGTTCCTGATTTGCGATGATGCCGAGGATATGGCGCGGGCCATCATGCTGTCAGGCAGCTATATGCTGTTCGAAAAACACCGCGCGGCCCCACCGGTCGAGACGTTTGCCAAGATAAAATATGAGACACCCAATATTTCTGGCCGAATGGACAATCTACGGGCGGCTATTCTGCGACCACAGCTGCGCAATCTCAAAAATCAGTGTGACGCATGGAACGCCAGATATCGCGTTTTGGAGGCGGGCCTTGCCGATACGCCCGGCCTACGGTTGATCCCGCGTCCGGACAAAGAACAATTTGTGGCATCATCTTTTCAGTTTCTACTGCTGGATTGGTCTGCCGCTGCGGTCCAAGAGGTGCTGGGCCGCTGTGCAGCGCGCGGGGTCGAGCTAAAGTGGTTCGGCGGTGCGGAACCCAAAGGCTTTACATCACGCTATGACAGCTGGCGGTATGCACCGTCCGCGCCGATGCCTGCCTCTGACCGCGTACTGGCTGGCGTAATCGACATGCGCCTGCCTTTGACGTTCAGTTTGGAAGATTGCGCGTTGCTGGCACGGATCATCAAAGGCGAGGTCGCCGCAGTCTATCAAGGACAAGCCGCCGCAGAGTGACTTGCCACCGGAGCCGCATCAGCTAGGCTTCAGCGCATGACCGACCGCCCAGATATCGCTGATTGTCCGGACGCTGCGACCTTTCGCGCGTGGTACTACTTAAAAGAAGAACTGGTGGCTTTTGCCCGTGCCAAAGGTATCAAGACGACGGGCGGCAAATTCGAGATCGCGGATCGTATTGCCTACTTCCTTGATCACGGCACCCCGCCGGTCGAAGCAAAAAAGACGAGGCACCCGCAATCAAATTTCGACTGGCACAGCGCCCCTTTGGCACCGGAGACAGTCATCACGGATAGTTATAAGAACACCCAGAATATGCGGCGCTTTATGCAGGCGGCAATCCCCGGCTACAAATTCTCGATACCCTTCATAGAATGGATGAAAGCGAATGTCGGCAAAACGCTGGCGGATGCAGTGGAAGAAGCCAAGCGGATCGAGGCGGATAAGAAGGCGGGCAAAAGGCAGCCCGATCAACCGCATAATCAGTATAACGCCTATACCCGGGCGTATTTCGCCCATGTGACGAATGGATCGCAGCAAGAGGTGCGCAGACTCTGGGCTTTGCGGCGCAAACGGCCGGGACCTTATGTGTTTCGCCCGTCTGATCTGGATCTTCTACAAGAGAAATGACTGGACAGTGTGGCGCGATGCGTTCTATAAATGAACAAGCGTTCAATTAACTGGAGCAAGCCCATGTTTCATGCCTCAATGACCTTTGATCTGGGCGAGGATGTGAATGCCCTGCGCGATATGGTGCACGACTGGGCGCAGACACGGGTCAAGCCCATGGCGGCCCAGATCGACAGCGACAACGCATTCCCGCCCGCGCTTTGGCGTGAAATGGGCGAGCTAGGCCTGCTGGGCGTCACCGTCGATGAGGACTATGGGGGCGCAGGTATGTCTTACCTCGCGCACACCGTGGCCATCGAGGAAGTTGCGCGGGCCAGCGCATCTGTCAGCCTGTCTTATGGCGCGCATTCGAACCTTTGCGTCAATCAGATCAAGCTGAACGGGACAGCGGAGCAGAAGGCGAAATACCTGCCGCGTCTGATTTCTGGCGAGCATGTCGGCGCGCTTGCGATGTCAGAGGCAGGGGCGGGATCGGATGTCGTGTCCATGTCCTTGCGGGCAGAGAAGCGCAATGATCATTACCGCCTGAACGGAAACAAATATTGGATCACGAATGGGCCAGACGCTGACACGCTGGTTGTCTATGCCAAGACTGACCCCGATGCGGGACCCAAAGGGATCACGGCCTTCCTGATCGAAAAGGAAATGACTGGCTTTTCAACCTCACCCCATTTCGACAAGCTAGGGATGCGCGGGTCCAACACGGCAGAGTTGGTGTTCGACGACGTCCAAGTGCCTTTCGAAAATGTACTGGGTGAAGACGGCAAAGGCGTGCGCGTTTTGATGTCCGGTCTTGATTACGAGCGGGTGGTGCTGGCGGGCATCGGTCTTGGCATCATGGCCGCCTGTCTGGATGAGGTGATGCCCTATGTCAGCACCCGCAAACAATTTGGCGAACCCATCGGGAATTTCCAACTGATGCAAGGCAAGCTGGCGGATATGTACACGGCGATGAATTCTGCCCGCGCCTATGTGTATGAGGTCGCGCGGGCCTGCGACCGGGGCACGGTCACGCGGCAAGATGCGGCGGCCTGCTGTCTTTATGCATCAGAAGAGGCGATGAAGCAGGCGCATCAAGCCGTGCAGGCGATGGGCGGGGCCGGGTTCCTGAACGATGCGCCTGTCGCACGCATCTTCCGCGACGCCAAGCTGATGGAGATCGGGGCAGGGACGTCCGAGATCAGACGGATGCTGGTCGGGCGCGAGATGATGGGGGCGATGGGGTGAAACGCACCTATCTCTTTCTACCTGTGGCGGCCCTCATCGCCTTTGCCGCCTACCTTGGGTTGCAGTCCGGTCAGGTGCCTGGTGAGACCGATATTATCAACCGCTACGCAGCGGCCTATCTGGAAACGGCCCCTGATGGTGCGGCCCCAACAGATTGCGCCGCCAGTCCGCACCCGGATGATGGCATACGCATGGTGATCGCCTGCGCACACCCTGCCGGGCTGACCACCACGTATTTCGTGGGGCCGCGGGGAGAAGCACTGCCGACACCACAAGGACCAACGACATGATGCATTCAGAAACAGCCATACTGTTAGCCTTCGCTCTAGGCGTTGCCCAGCCTGCGCTAGCTCAAGACCTGATATATGCCGACAGCCATACCGAAGCCTGCATGCAAGAGGCCGCCGGTCCCGGTGAGCGTCATGCCTGCATTGGCGCCTCGGCCGATCAATGCATGATCGACACACCGGGTGGCGATAGTACTATCGGCATGGGCGGTTGTCTGCAGAACGAGCGAAACTACTGGGATGGCCGTTTGAATGCGGTCTACCAAGAATTGCTGTCCCAGCACGTCGATGACGGCGTGGTCTTGGACAATCTGCGTCACATGCAGCGTGCATGGATCACCTACCGCGACGCCCGCTGCGACTATGAATTTGTACAGTGGGGCGGCGGGACGGGCGGTGGACCCGCTTCGCTGGCCTGTTTGATGCAGTCCACTGGCGAACAGGTGCTGGTGTTGGAGCAGAACCTGAGATGAATAATCGTGAACTACACCTTCAAGCGCTTGAAGATGTGCGTCTGGCAGCAGAGGCTGCGGCCCTCGGCGGTGGGGAAAAATCCCGTGCACGCCATCTATCACGCGGCAAGATGCTGCCGCGTGACCGGGTGGCAGGGTTGCTGGACCCCGGCAGCCCGTTTCTGGAAGTGGGGGCGACCGCAGCGCATGGCCTGTATGACGGTGCAGCCCCTTGTGCCGGTGTCATCGCGGGCGTGGGCCGGGTGAACGGCCATGAGGTCATGGTCGTCTGTAACGATGCCACCGTCAAAGGCGGCACTTACTATCCGATGACCGTCAAGAAACACCTGCGCGCCCAAGAGATTGCAGAGACCTGCCATCTGCCTTGTGTGTATCTCGTGGATAGTGGCGGGGCGAACCTGCCCAATCAGGATGAAGTATTCCCGGACCGCGATCACTTTGGCCGCATTTTCTACAATCAAGCGCAGATGTCGGCCAAGGGCATTCCACAGATTGCGGTGGTCATGGGGTCTTGTACCGCGGGCGGGGCCTATGTGCCTGCGATGGCCGATGTGTCGATCATCGTCAAAGACCAAGGCACGATTTTTTTGGCAGGACCGCCTTTGGTCAAGGCCGCGACCGGCGAGGTGGTCTCAGCCGAGGATTTGGGTGGTGGTGATGTGCACACGCGGCTGTCCGGCGTTGCGGATTATCTGGCAGAGGATGACGCCCATGCGCTGGCCTTGGCGCGACAGGCTGTGGCGTCTTGCAGACTTGGTAAATCATTGCAAGTCAATAGGTTGCCGCCTGAACCTCCTGTCTTTGATCCCGATACGCTCTTTGATGTGGTCCCCGCGGACCTGCGCACCACTTATGATATTCGAGAAGTCATCAAGCGTATTGTTGATGGGTCAAGATTTGATGAATTCAAAGCGCGGTTCGGGGAGACGCTGGTCTGCGGCTTTGCGCATATCGACGGCTGGCCCTGCGGGATTATCGCCAACAATGGCGTGCTGTTTTCGGAAAGCGCACAGAAGGGCGCGCATTTTGTTGAGCTGTGTAGCCAACGCAAAATCCCGCTCGTCTTTCTGCAAAACATCACGGGCTTCATGGTAGGGCAGAAATACGAAAACGAAGGGATTGCGCGGCATGGGGCCAAGATGGTCACGGCGGTTGCGACGACTAAGGTACCCAAGATCACGATGGTCGTTGGGGGGTCCTTTGGAGCTGGAAATTATGGCATGTCTGGAAGGGCTTATAGTCCGAACTTTATGTGGTCATGGCCGACGTCGCGCATTTCCGTGATGGGCGGCGAACAGGCCGCTGGCGTGCTGGCGACGGTCAAACGGGATGCCATTGAGCGGGCCGGCGAAAGCTGGTCAACCGAGGATGAAGCCGCCTTCAAACAGCCCACGATTGATATGTTCACCGAACAATCGCACCCTCTCTACGCCAGCGCGCGCCTATGGGATGACGGCATCATCGACCCGCGCAAAAGCCGCGAAGTTCTGGCCTTGTCGCTGGCCGCATCTATGAATGCACCGATCGAGGAAACACGCTTTGGCGTGTTCCGGATGTGATGTACGGAATGTGTACAGAACCTGTACATACGCCGTACGTACAGCGCACCATACACGGGGGTGTCGATGCGTAGTCTGAAAGATCGCTTGATCGGGCAGTTGCCAGAGCTGAAATTGCCGACCATTGGCAAGCCGGTCGATGTCCCCGTCTATGTCATCCACAATTCGGGCGACGCGGAAGACTACTTTTTTATTTTCGATTTCGAGCAATTCGTCGAGCGGTCCCGGTCGGGCATCTTCGTGCGACCCCGGTTAAAACTTTGGGCGGGGCGGAGCGATTTCGGGCGCGGGGCCTTTGCGCGCCAATTCCGGGAGAGTTTCGCGCGCGAGTTTGATGCGGCCCGTGCGGCGCTGGCGGAGGGCGGCGGCAAAAAGAATGGCTGGTTTAGTTGGGGTCTTGGCAAGGATCTCTTGAGCGGTGCCATCAGCGGATTTGTGGCCAATATCGTGCTGTTGGTGGCGACTTCCGCCGGCAAGATGATTTGGTCGTCGCTGCCACTGCCAGGCTTTCTGCGCGAAAAAAGCGATACCGAAAAGCTGGAGGCCAGCATCGCGGAGACGCAAAGCAAGGTGGATGAGGCGCTGGCTCTTATGGATATCACTCTGCACCGCGAGCTTTATGATCATGCGCGCAAACATGGACCGCTGTCGCAGCGCGACATGGACTATGACGCTTGGCCGTTGCCCTCATACGTCCGCACGCACCTGACGGACCGAACCTCGACATCATGGTGGTAGCGCATGTTCACTAAAATCCTCATTGCCAACCGCGGCGAAATCTCTTGTCGCGTCATACAGACCGCCCGCGCCATGGGCATTCGTACGGTCGCGGTCTATTCGGATGCGGACGCGCAGGCACTGCACGTCACTCAGGCAGATGAAGCGGTGCGTCTTGGCCCGGCCCCGGTCGCCGACAGCTATCTACGCGGTGATCTGATCATTCAGGCGGCTTTGAACACCGGGGCAGAGGCTATTCATCCGGGGTATGGTTTTTTGTCCGAAAATCCTGACTTTGTCGAAGCGGTCGAGAAAGCAGGCCTAGCATTCATCGGTCCGTCAGCCGATGCGATCCGGGCAATGGGGCTGAAGGATGCGGCGAAGGCCTTGATGGTCGAGGCCGGGGTGCCAGTGGTGCCGGGCTATCATGGCGAAAATCAGAATCCTGATTTTCTAAGCCAGCAGGCAGCAGAGATTGGTTATCCTGTGCTCATCAAGGCCGTCGCTGGCGGGGGCGGCAAAGGAATGCGCTTGGTCGAGGCCGCACCAGATTTTCTAGAAAATCTGGCCTCCGCGCAGGCCGAAGCCCAGACCGCCTTTGGCAACCCCGATGTTCTGGTTGAAAAATACATCACAGCACCCCGCCACATCGAGGTGCAGGTGTTCGGCGATGGCACGGATGCGGTGCATTTGTTTGAACGCGATTGTTCGCTCCAACGTCGCCACCAGAAAGTCATCGAAGAGGCACCGGCCCCGGGCATGACGGACGCCGTTCGTGCTGCAATGGGCGCGGCAGCGGTGAAAGCGGCCAAAGCGATTGGCTATGCGGGTGCTGGCACAATTGAATTTATTGTCGATGGTGGCGATGGGCTCCGTGCTGACGGGTTTTGGTTCATGGAAATGAACACCCGTTTGCAGGTAGAACATCCAGTCACCGAAGCTATCACTGGAGTTGATCTGGTCGCGTGGCAGTTGCGTGTTGCGGCGGGCGAACCGTTGCCAATGGCGCAAGACGACCTCCTGATCACCGGTCATGCGTTCGAGGCCCGTCTGTATGCCGAGGACGTGCCTGCGGGTTTCCTGCCATCGACCGGGGTCATCGATCATCTTGCCTTTCCGGACAATGCCCGCATCGACAGTGGTGTCGTGGCGGGGGATGAAGTCTCTCCCTGGTATGACCCGATGATTGCGAAAGTTACCGTGCATGGCCCGGATCGGGCCACAGCACTGCGATCTTTGTCGGCGGCGCTGGATGCGACGCAAGTCGCCGGAACCGTGACCAACCTCGATTTCCTGCGCCTGTTGGCGCGGGTGCCCAGTTTTGTCGCAGGTGAGGTCGATACCGGGTTGATCGCGCGGCATACAAGGGCGCTTTGTGCGCCGGTTGTTCCGACGCGCCACGATATCGCGATTGCCGCCGTCGTCGCCGCTGATCTGGATGATGCACCCATGACCGGCTTTACGCTTTGGACGCCTTTGGAACGGCGGATCGCATTGCAGCATGATGATGCAGAGTTGTCGGCACGTGTGATTGTCAAAGATGCCTCCACGTGTGATGTGCATATCAACGATGACGTCGTTGCGTTGCAAAAGCGCGGGGATCATTGGGGCACCCCGACGATACGCACGCCTACCGCGGTCACGGTGTTTGGGGCGACCAACGTGACGTTCGATATTGTCGATCCACTGGACCGTACCGACACGACCGCAGGCGGGGATACCGTCATGGCGCCGATGCCCGGGTTGGTGCGCGATGTTGCGGTGCAGGTGGGGCAGGCGGTTGCGCAGGGTGATCGCTTGATTGTTTTGGAAGCCATGAAGATGGAACATGTTTTGCGTGCGCCACGTGCCGGCATCGTTGCGGATGTGACGGTGTCCGGGGGTGATCAGGTCACTGCGGGCACACTGATGGTCCGGCTGGAGGGCGAAACATGATCAGGCTGCATCACTGTCCGCAAACCCGTTCTATGCGCAGCCTATGGTTGCTGCACGAACTGGGCGTTGATTTCGAGGTCGTGGAGTATCCTTTTGACAAGACGCTTCGTGAAGAACCCTATCGTAGTCTAAACCCGACAGGACGTGTGCCAACGGTGGAGGTTGATGATGTCGTGCTGACAGAAAGCGGTGCGATTGCAGAGTATCTTTGCGACCGGTTCCCCCAAGCGGGTCTGGGTCGGGCCGTGGGCCACGTTGAACGCCCTGCTTGGCTGAACTGGATCCACTTTGCCGAGACGATCAGTCAGCACACTGCCGCCCTGACCCAGCAGCATATCGCGCTTTATGACGACAGCATGCGATCCCCGACAGTGATGAAACTGGAAGCGGCCCGGTTACGCAAAACGCTCTCGACCGTGGAGGTAATGCTGGATGCAGACTATTTGCTTTCTGATTTTTCCGCTGCGGATATTGGTGTCGGACAGGCGGTCTATATGGCTCAGCACTTTGTAGACCTCGCGACGTTTGAAAAGCTTTCGGACTGGTTTGATCGTTTGGCGCAGCGCCCGGCTTATCAGCAGTCCTTGCCAAAGGCGCCGGCCCTTTACGCAAAGGCCTTTTATCCGCCATGGGAAACGGCGCAATGAAAAGCACACAGACCCTACTGGGAAATGCCAGACCGCAGAGAGACCCGTGACTGACTTTGTACGCATTCACGAGGTGGGGCCGCGGGACGGCCTGCAGAATGAGGCGCGGGTCATACCTGTTGCCCAGAAAGTTGCGTTGATCGATCTGCTCAGCGGATCAGGCCTTCGCGATATCGAGGTTGGCAGCTTTGTCAGCCCCAAGTGGGTCCCTCAGATGGCCGATACGGACCGTGTCTTGGCAGAACTGAAGCCTGCCGCTGGTGTGCGCTACGCTGTTTTGGTTCCCAATATGCGCGGGTGGGAGGGCTTTCAGGCGGCCCGCCCAGGTGGGATGATCACGGACATCGCAGTCTTCATATCGGCGTCCGAGGGTTTTTCGCAAAGCAACCTCAACTGCTCAATTGCCCAGTCGGTTACGCGATTGCAGCCGGTGGTCGAAGCCGCGGCGGAGGCCCACGTCGCGGTACGCGGCTATGTCTCTTGCGTGACCGATTGTCCCTTTGACGGGCCAACATCGCCAGAACAGGTCGCGGATGCCGTCATGATGCTGCGCCAGCTTGCACCGATGCCGGTGTCACTGGGCGATACGCTGGGCAAAGGGACGCCGACCCGCATCGCGGCGATGCTTGAAGCAGTGATTGCGCGGGTGCCAGTGCATGAATTGGCCGGACATTTTCACGACACGGGCGGACAGGCCTTGGACAATATAGCGGTATCCCTTGATTTGGGCCTGCGGGCCTTTGATAGTGCCGTGGGCGGCTTGGGCGGATGTCCCTATGCCCCCGGTGCACCGGGGAATGTGGCGACCGAGGCGGTTCTTGATTTGTTGGACAGTCGTGGTTTTGAAACAGCTGTTGATCCTGACGTGATCGCGCAGGCTGCAACACTGGCAAGAGGTATGCGATGATTGATCTGACCGTAGATGCGCGCGGGGTGGCAACGCTGGCTTTGGCGCGGCCGGAGAAGCACAACGCTTTGTCGCAGTCCTTGATTGATGCCTTGCATGGGGCCGCAACCCAAATTGCCGCCGACAAAAACATCCGTGTTGTCATTCTGACGGGGCAAGGGCGTTCATTTTGTGCCGGTGGCGATTTGGGCTGGATGCAAGACCAAATGGCAGGGGATGCCGCGATGAAGCGGGCAGCAGCACAATCGATTGCGCAGATGTTGGGTGCGATCAACACGCTGCCGCAGCCGGTGATTGGGCGCATTCACGGCAATGCCTTTGGCGGCGGCGTTGGGATGGCTTGTGTTTGCGATGTCGTTGTCGCAGCTGATCACGCCAACTTCGGGCTGACCGAAACGAAACTCGGGCTGATCCCTGCAACGATCGGGCCCTACGTGCTGGCGCGGATGGGTGAGGCGCACGCGCGACGTGTCTTTATGTCGAGCCGGGTGTTTGACGCTGCCGAGGCCGTGACGCTGGGGATTGTCGCGAAAGCAGTGCCCGACGCGGATCTTGATGCGGCGGTTGCGTCAGAGGTGGACCCCTATCTTAAGTGCGCCCCGGGCGCTGTGGCCGCAGCAAAGGCATTTGCGCGCAGCTTGGGGCCAAAAATTAACGAATCAGTGGTAGAACGCTCAATAGATGCTCTGATTGCGCAATGGGATGGGGATGAAGCCAAAGAAGGCATTTCCGCCTTCTTTGATCGGCGCAAACCCAGTTGGGACGCCACGTCACCGTCTTAATTGCCAGATTTGCGTCTCACTTCTGACGGATTTTAAGGCGAAATTTACGTCTCAAACAGGAGACGGAAATGCACTTTGACTGGCCGACAGCTGAACAGATGATGTATCGCGTGATGCGCTTGCGCCGCTTGGTCGCGCTTGCTGTCGCAATCCCCGTTGTTGTGATGCTTGGGCTTGCCCTTGTTGACCCATCCGCGCTGTCGCCGGAGCGCGCGACGCTTGCTTCGCTTGCCGTTGCGGTCCTTGTTGTCGGGCATGTTGTCCTGTTTCCCAACGTGACGCTTGAGACGATCAGCCTGTCACTTTCTGTGACCGTATTGGTTTTGGTGATGCCGTGGATCAAAGCGGTCGCCCATTGGGCACCGGCCGAGCATGTCCCTGCCGCGCTGACCATTCTTGTCGTATTCTCTGTGGCTGGAACGGGTGTTGTCATGGCGCTGTTGCAGCTTGCCCTGAATGCGCTGGCCTATGCGGGGCCGAACCTGCGTTTGCGTTTGAAAACCAGTGCGGTTTTGCCTTGCGCACCAACGGTTGCGCGGCGTCAATGCACGCTACAGCCGCGCACACGTCGCGGTCGCGTGCTTGCAGGTGCCGCTGATGAGGATGGTTTCTTTGATGTCGCTGTGGCGTCCAGTCATGTAGCGGACCCGGATGACCCAAGCCGCCCTATGGTCGTCAAGGTAGATGCGAAGGTGCTGTCGTCGACGGACGATCAGCATGATGTGATGATTGTTTTGCCGAATGGGTCTGTTACTGTCACGTCTCAGCGGTTCATTCAGAAGCCTGATGGTTGTCAGGTCGAAATTCTTGATATGCCGGGCGACTTCACGCTTGGGATGCATCTGATGTTTTGGCTGACAGACCAGCAGGCCGACAATCTGACCGAGATGACAGACGTCATTTTTGGCCATGATGATCGTGCGAACGGGTTGGCCCACGCCGTCTCACTCTTGTCAGTGGCGGGCACGCTTTTGTCGCCACGCCAACCGGTTGCCAATCGCGCCGACTAACGTCGTTTAAACTGCCATTTCAGGGGCGGCCGTTGGTTGACCCTTTGGGGCGGCAACGGTATGCATCTTTCAGCTAACACAGGTCTATGCCCCGCACAGGCCGAGCCGAAAGGAATACCCCTTGCAGGAAATGCTTTCCGAATACCTGCCGATCATGATCTTTTTGGGTCTTGCAATCGCGCTTGGTCTAATCTTGATCGTTGCAGCCGCGATTGTTGCGGTGCGCAATCCGGATCCTGAAAAGGTGTCGGCGTATGAATGCGGGTTTAACGCCTTTGACGACGCGCGAATGAAGTTTGACGTCCGCTTTTACCTCGTCGCGATCCTCTTCATCATCTTCGATCTTGAGGTCGCGTTCCTGTTCCCATGGGCCGTCGCGTTCCAAGACGTGAGCATGGTGGGTTTCTGGTCAATGATGGTGTTCTTGGGCGTGCTGACCATCGGCTTTGCCTACGAATGGAAGAAAGGGGCGCTCGAATGGGAGTGATGACCGGAACCGCAGTGGGCGCTGATAAAGAACATGGCGCGCAGCTGATTAATTCTGAGTTGCAGGACAAGGGTTTCCTTGTGACCTCAACCGCTGACATCGTGAACTGGGCGCGTACAGGTTCGCTGCACTGGATGACCTTTGGCCTGGCCTGCTGTGCTGTTGAGATGATGCATACGTCAATGCCGCGATATGATCTGGAGCGGTTTGGCACGGCACCGCGTGCATCCCCGCGTCAGTCTGACCTGATGATTGTTGCTGGCACGCTGACCAACAAAATGGCGCCCGCGCTGCGCAAGGTCTATGACCAGATGCCAGAGCCGCGCTATGTGATCTCTATGGGGTCATGCGCGAACGGCGGTGGATACTATCACTACAGCTATTCCGTTGTGCGCGGCTGTGACCGCATCGTGCCGGTGGATGTCTATGTGCCCGGCTGCCCGCCAACGGCAGAGGCGTTGCTGTATGGTATCCTTCAATTGCAGCGCAAGATGCGCCGGACAGGGACAATTGTACGATGACTGAAGCCCTGCAAGAACTCGGCACACACCTGGAGCTGAAGCGCACCGATTGCGTGTTGTCCTGGGAAGTGGCCCATGATGAGCTGACTGTGACGGTCGCACCATCCTCGCTGGTCAGCTTTGTGGATTTTCTTAAGACCGACGCGACCTGCAAATTCTCGTCGCTGATTGACATCACGGCTGTGGACTACCCCAGCCGGGCCAAGCGCTTCGACGTCGTCTATCATTTCCTGAGCATGTATCAGAACCACCGCATTCGTTTGCGGGTTCAGATCCGCGAAGAGGATATGATGCCATCTATCATGTCCGTCCACCCGTCGGCCAATTGGTTTGAACGCGAAGTCTTCGATATGTTCGGCATCCTGTTTTCGGGTCACCCGGATCTGCGCCGTATCCTGACGGACTATGGGTTTCGCGGGCATCCGCTGCGCAAGGATTTCCCGACAACGGGCTATACCGAGGTCCGCTATGACGAGGTGCAAAAGCGCGTTGTCTACGAACCCGTCAGCCTTGTGCAGGAATATCGCCAGTTCGACTTTATGTCGCCGTGGGAGGGTGCGGAATACATCCTGCCGGGCGATGAGAAGAAAGACGAGAAGGCAGGGTGATGACTGCACTGCCGGGCAAATGTATGTGCGGCGCGTGTAGCTTCACCGCGACACCGACGCCCGGTGGCCTGGGGGCAGGGGCCTGTCACTGCGGGATGTGTCGCAAGTGGTCTGGTGGGATGTATTTGTCTGTCGATTGCGGGTCTTCGGTGGTGTTCGAGGATGGCGCGCCGGTCGGTTCTTATAAAGGCTCGGAATGGGGTGAGCGCTTGTTTTGCAAGGACTGTGGCTCATCGCTGCTCTGGCAAACGCAAGACGGCCAAAATCAGCATGTTTCTATTCATGCGTTTGAAGATCCCGGCCAGTTTGAGATCGGGATGCAGGTATTCATCGACAAAAAGCCCGACAACTATGCGCTAGCGGCTGATACCAAGACGATGACCGAGGCAGAGGTTTTTGCGCTTTATGGCGCGGATGACGGTGCATCGTGAAACGCGTGATTATGTATCACGCGGCCTTTGTGTGTTTTGCGTTTTCCCCAAGCTATGGTGCGGCCCAGGATGTCTGGTCGCCTGACAAAATGTATTGCCTGATGTCGGCGGATGCTGCCGCGCCTTTGATGGCGCTTTGCCATGATAACTATGCCTATATTCTGCGGATCAGTCGTGGCGACAACGATATTGCAACCTTCAGAAGTGGCGACCTTGTCTCTGACGGTCAGAGAGCGGCTTTGCAGGTCGAAAACTGTTTTACGCGCGCTGACCTTTCATTGATGTGTATGTTCAAGGCCGCGGCGGGTGATGACTGACCCCAGCATTCTTTTTGGAATTGGCGCGACCAAGGCGGGCACGTCATGGCTTTATCGTTACCTGCATGACCATCCCGATTGCGCGATGCCAGCCGTGAAAGAAGCGCATTATTGGGACACTTTCGATGCGGATGCGCAGGGAAAGCAAATCACGAATTTCCGCGTGCGCCTGCGTGAATTGCGCGTGGCCAAGGACGATGCGGCTGAGGCCGGGCAGGGGTGGAAAGTCGACAACATGACCCGCCGGATCGATGAGATGAAACGCCTGATTGCTGTGTTAGAGACGGATCGTGGTGATGATGGCCGCTATGCCGCGTGGCTGTTGGAAGGGAGTGAGGGCGCGCGCGTCGTGGCCGACATGACGCCGAATTATGCCACGCTCCCCGATGAGATGCTCGGGCGGATGCTGGCGCTGTCACCCCACACAAAGTTCGTTTTGCTGATCCGCGATCCACTGGACCGGCTTTGGTCACATATTCGCATGCAGGCGCGCCGTCAGCGGCAGGCCCATGAGATCTATGAGAAGAAATCGAACAACATCTTGTATCGCATTCTGAACCGCGGGCAGGAGACCCATATCCTGGAACGGGGTGACTATCCAAAGATCATCCGCAAACTGCGTCGGGTAATCCCGGACGATCGCCTGAAAATTTTGTTCTCAGAAGACATGATGACGCAAGATGGGCTCTCGCAACTTTGCAGCTTCCTTGGTATTGAGACCGTGACACCCGCTTTGCCGGATCGGGTCCATCAGGGACCAGAGGTGGTAATGCTGGATAAATTGCGCCCACGTGCGTTGGGTTTGCTGAATGAACACTACGAATGGGTGGCGCGCAATGTCGGCCCCCTGCCACAGCGGTGGCAAGACAACCGAGCGAGGGCTTGAAAACATGATGGACGGCGATATCCGTGTGAACACCTATGATGATGGATCATCTGACGCAGCAACTGACGAGCAGCAGATTAGAAATTTCAACATCAACTTTGGCCCACAACACCCTGCTGCACATGGTGTTTTACGTTTGGTTCTAGAGCTGGATGGTGAAATCGTAGAGCGCTGCGATCCCCATATCGGCCTGCTGCACCGTGGCACTGAAAAGTTGATGGAATCGCGCACCTACCTACAAAATCTGCCGTACTTCGACCGTTTGGATTACGTGGCGCCCATGAACCAAGAGCACGCTTGGTGTCTTGCGATTGAAAAGTTGACAGGCACCGAAGTGCCGCGTCGCGCTAGCCTGATCCGCGTGCTTTATTCTGAGATTGGGCGCGTACTGAATCACTTGTTGAATGTCACGACGCAGGCCATGGACGTGGGTGCGCTGACCCCACCGCTTTGGGGGTTTGAAGAGCGTGAAAAGCTGATGGTGTTTTATGAGCGCGCTTGTGGTGCGCGCCTGCACGCTGCCTATTTCCGTCCCGGAGGGGTGCATCAGGATCTGCCCGATGAACTGGTCGAGGATATCGATGCGTGGGCTGTCGAATTCCCCAAAGTGCTTGATGATATCGACGGTTTGCTGACCGAGAACCGCATTTTCAAACAGCGTAATGCGGACATTGGCATCGTCACCGAAGAAGATATCCAAAACTGGAGCTTCTCGGGCGTGATGGTCCGCGGGTCCGGTTTGGCATGGGATTTGCGCCGTGCCCAGCCATATGAATGCTATGACGAGTTTGAATTCCAGATCCCTGTGGGCAAGAACGGCGATTGCTATGACCGCTACCTGTGCCGCATGGAAGAAATGCGCCAGTCCGTCCACATCATCCGCCAGGCCTGCGAAAAGCTGCGCCATGAAAAGGGCGACGTGATGGCGCGGGGCAAGATGACGCCACCGACGCGGGGCGAAATGAAAACCTCGATGGAAGCGCTGATCCACCACTTCAAGCTTTATACCGAAGGGTTCCACGTCCCGGCGGGCGAAGTTTATGCTGCTGTTGAGGCGCCCAAGGGTGAATTCGGCGTCTATCTGGTGGCCGACGGCACAAACCAGCCATATCGCGCCAAGCTGCGTGCGCCGGGCTATCTTCACCTGCAAGCGATGGACTATATCTGCAAAGGTCACCAGCTGGCTGATGTGAGTGCGATTATCGGGACGATGGACGTCGTTTTTGGCGAAATCGATAGATGACAACCGGCGATCTGCTCTTAGGGCTTTTGTTGTCCTTTGGGTTTTTTGTGTCGGCCTTTGTGTCACGCATTTTCAAACGTCGCTTGGCTGGTGTCATTATTGGTGGCGTTGCCGGATTGGCCGTCTCTGTCTTCGTCTTGGTTTACGGCCTGACGGATGTTTTCACGGTCGGGCCAGAAACACCGGCGAACTGAACAAAGCGGGAGCGAAAGAAATGAAAAGCAGACTGACCCTTGTTGCATGTGTGACCCTTGCTGGGTGTGCCGGCCCAATTGCGGTTCCTGTACCCGCTCCGGCTCCTGATCCGATCCCAATTCCAGAGCCCATCGAAGCGCCACAGTCCGCTAAGGAACGTTTTGTAAGCAGCGTTTCTGCAAACGGTTGTTCTCTGACCAGCAACAACACGGACCTGATCATGGCCGACGCTGTTTTGTCTCGCGAAGATCTTGCACGTGTGATGACCGAATTGCGTGCCGAGGGACGCGGCGAGATTGATGGCGCGTCCTTTCGGGTGATCGGTGGGGCCTGCGCCTAACGACAAATCCCTTGCCCGGCCCGTCCGGTGTGTTAGGGGATAAATTGACCATTGAGATGACCGGAAAGACCTGATGCTACGCCGCCTTTACCACGATCAGCCAGAGACATTTGCTTTCACGCCCGACAACCAGAAATGGGCCGAGGCACAGATGAAGAAGTTCCCCGAAGGCCGTCAGGCCTCTGCGATCATTCCGCTTCTTTGGCGTGCACAAGAGCAAGAGGGCTGGCTCTCTCGTCCGGCGATTGAACATGTGGCTGCGATGCTTGATCTGGCCTATATTCGCGCGCTGGAAGTGGCATCATTCTATTTCATGTTCCAGTTGCAGCCTGTCGGCTCTGTCGCGCACATTCAGGTCTGCGGCACGCTGTCTTGCATGATCTGCGGTGCAGAGGACCTAATCGGCGTTTGTCAGGACAAGATTGCCGACAAGCCGCATGCATTGTCCGCCGATGGCAAGTTTTCATGGGAAGAGGTTGAATGCCTTGGATCTTGTGCGAACGCGCCTATGGCGCAGATCGGCAAGGATTACTACGAAGACCTGACCGCCGAACGTCTGGGCGAGATTATTGATGAACTGGCCGCTGGTCGCGTTCCTGTGCCCGGTCCGCAAAACGGGCGCTACGCGGCCGAGCCGCTGAAAGGGCTGACCAGCCTGAAAGACTATGACAGCGGCAGAACCAAATATAACGCAAGCGCACAACTGGCCACGGATATTGGGGATACGGTCAAGCGCATTGACGGGACCGAAGTGCCCTTGCTGACCCCTTGGGTGAAAGATGCCAAAGCGGCGCCTTCGCCAAAGGCAAAGGCCACGACGCCGAAACCAAAACCTGCCAAAGCGAAATCTGCGAAAGCGGCACCAAAACCTGCAGCCTCTGGCGCGGAAAAGCAGCCCGAAGTCCTCAGCGGGCCCCGCGATGGCGGGGCTGATGATCTGAAAAAGATCAGCGGTGTCGGGCCAAAGCTGGAAGGTGTGCTGAACGATCTTGGTTTTTACCACTTTGACCAGATCGCCAAATGGACCGCAGATGAAATCGCTTGGGTCGACAGCCGGTTGAAGTTCAAAGGTCGGATTGAACGGGACAATTGGATGGCGCAGGCGGCAGAGCTGGCCAAGTCAAAGTAAACGCCAGGTTTTTGGGCGATTACGCGCGCAGTCGCGCAAAGCCGCCAAGGGGGAATAGCAGTAATTCTTTACCCTGTGCCCGTCTATCGGGTAGAGGTAACAGGGACTGGGCGCTTTTGCCGCAAGGCATGGCCCCGGAACTAATCTGCAAGGCTGCACTTGCAGTCACCTGAGGGAGAAGACGGAAGATGAAAGATACAGCACCAATCAGCCAGGGTATCATCGCAGTTGCCGCATTATTTGGCGTTATCGCAGCGGGCGTTGCCTATGTGCTTTATGAATACGGGCTTTTTGGATCGGCCTTTATTGGCGGTATCGTCGCGATCATCGCGGCCATCGTTTTGGCCTTGGGGTGGCGCAACCCTGCGCCGGGTCCGAACACGATGTCGGCCCCCGTTGCGGAAAAACCTGCTGCGGCACCCGCGCCAGCCCCGGCCCCTGCGGCGGCTGCACCGGCCCCAGCGGCGGAACCCGCGCCAGAACCAACCCCCGCGCCTGCACCAGAACCGACCCCTGCGCCAGCACCAGTCGCTGAAGCACCTGCCCCATCTGACGACGGCACACCGCAGTTCCTGAGTGCTGCACGCGAAGGTGGGCCTGATGATCTGAAGCAAATCAAAGGTGTTGGTCCCAAGTTGGAGAAGACCCTGCATGGCATGGGTATCTTCCACTTTGATCAAATCTCAACCTGGGGCCCGAAAGAGCAGGCATGGATGGATGACAACCTTGAGGGTTTCAAAGGCCGCGCGACCCGCGACAACTGGGTTGAGCAGGCCAAAGTTCTGGCTGCTGGTGGCACAACAGAGTTTTCCAAGAAGGTCGACAAAGGCGATGTTTACTAAAGCGTAGCCAAGGCCATGACCCAGCAAGGACACACTGATCAGGGCAAGGCCGGACAACGCGTCGCGTTGATTGTTGCCGGAACTGGTGTTCTCTGGGTCTTGGCTATCCTTGTCGGTGACGAATATGGCTGGTCAACCCGGACGCGTGCCATTTTTGACCTTGCAGCGCTCGCCGGTTTCGGGTTTGCCCTGTGGCAGACATTTAGGCTCTGGCGTGCACGCCAGAATGAGAAGGGCGATGAGTAATGCTCAAAGATGAGAACCGGATTTTCACGAACCTCTACGGGATGCACGACCGCACGCTGAAAGGCGCGCAGGCGCGGGGCCATTGGGATGGCACCGCAGGCATCATCAAGAAGGGCCGTGACTGGGTCATCAACGAAATGAAAGCATCCGGTCTGCGCGGTCGGGGCGGGGCGGGTTTTCCGACCGGTCTGAAATGGTCTTTCATGCCCAAGGAAAGTGACGGGCGTCCGGCCTATCTGGTTGTGAACGCCGACGAATCCGAGCCCGGCACATGCAAAGACCGCGAAATCATGCGCCACGATCCGCATACGCTGATCGAAGGTTGTCTGATTGCGTCTTTTGCGATGAACGCAAACGCCTGCTATATCTACATCCGCGGTGAATACATCCGCGAGAAAGAAGCGCTGCAAGCAGCCATCGACGAATGCTACGAAGCCGGCCTTGTCGGCCCGAACGCTGCCAAGTCCGGTTGGGACTTTGATATTTACCTGACCCACGGGGCCGGAGCCTACATCTGCGGCGAAGAAACTGCGCTGCTGGAAAGCCTTGAGGGCAAGAAAGGCATGCCCCGCATGAAGCCGCCATTCCCGGCGGGTGCAGGGCTTTATGGTTGTCCGACCACAGTGAACAACGTGGAATCAATTGCCGTGGTGCCGACCATTCTACGCCGCGGTGGTGACTGGTTCGCGGGTATGGGCCGCCCGAATAATGCAGGCACGAAGCTGTTCGCGATTTCGGGTCATGTGAACAACCCTTGTGTGGTGGAAGAGGAAATGTCGATTTCCTTTGAAGAGCTGATTGAAAAGCACTGCGGCGGTATTCGCGGCGGCTGGGATAACCTGAAGGCGGTTATTCCCGGTGGATCCTCGGTGCCCTGTGTGCGCGGCGAAAACATGCGCGACGCGGTGATGGATTTTGACGCCCTGAAGGAAAAGGGATCGTCCCTTGGCACGGCGGCTGTCATCGTGATGGATAACTCCACCGATATGATCAAAGCGATCTGGCGGCTGTCGAAATTCTATAAGCACGAAAGCTGCGGGCAGTGTACGCCATGCCGTGAAGGCACTGGCTGGATGATGCGCGTGATGAAGCGCCTGGTCGAAGGCAATGCATCGGTTGAGGAAATTGATATGTTGCTCGACGTGACAAAACAGGTCGAAGGCCATACAATTTGTGCACTTGGTGACGCCGCTGCTTGGCCGATCCAAGGACTGATCAAGAACTTCCGGGACGAGATTGAGGACCGGATCAAAGACAAACGCATGGCAGGGATGGCAGCAGAATGATGACACGTGGATTGATGCTTGGCGCGGCTTTGGCACTGGCCGCTTGTGCAACCGACGGGCGCAACCTGGATGACCCGGCGGTGCAAAAGTTGTTTGGTATGTCGACGCCTGAATATTATGCCAGCCTTGGCATAGCCAATCAGGTCGCGCAGAGCTGCCCGCGCTACAACTATGATGCGGCCCTTGATTCCGCATTGAACGACGCCCGCAACGAGGTCGGCCGCGGTTCATTGGCGGCGATCAGTCAGCGTAACGCAATTGATTTGGAAACAGACGTGGCAGAGCGTAGTTTTTCAGTAAAGCATGACGTCCAACTGGACGTTGATGATCTTTGTGCCGCGGGTGACGCAGAAGTGCTTGAAGGATCCGCGATCAGCGCGATGTTGATCCCGGCCTAAAGGCAGCACGATGGCTTTTCAGAATGTATTGGACGGGGCCGCGAGTTTTTGTGCGGCCCTTGTCACGTTGGCCGTCTGCGGCCTGCCAGCATGGTTCACTGTTGTCGCCGTCCGCGCAGAATTGGCACCGACATGGGCCTATGCGGCGGCAGGTGGGCTGGCGGTGATTGGTGCAATTCTGACGTTGGCTTTCGCGCGAAAGGGTTTCGCAGGCGTTGCCCCGACTCGGCAAAGACGGCGTTGATCTGCGGGTTCTGAAATTGTCTTGGATTGCGCTGATTTGGCCTTGACCAATGGCGATTCTGCATGCAACCCAAAGATGAAATAAGTCCATCTACCTAAAGGTTCTTTCATATGTCGCGCATATTCATTGGTCTGGCTCTCGCTGGTGCGGTTTTGGTTGCTGGCTGTGCGCCGGTTATCCCGCCACAACAAACGCCTACAGCTTTAAAGAATGTGGTGGCAGATGGCTTTTTTGCGATTGATGCCGAAGAGATTTGTGGCGGACTTGGCTTTGATGAGGCGGCTTTTGAGGACCGTCTTGAAGATGTGTTGGCCGAAATGATCGAGGCTGGATATTCAAGTGATCAGTTCTTTGCCATGCTGGAAGGTCTTGATCTCTATGATGATTGGGCGTTCCCCTATTTGGTCGCCTTTGAGCGCAAGCATGACATCGATATTGCGAATGATGCTGCCTATTGCCGCGCCTTGGCGTCAGAGCGGCGGGCAAAGACATCTATCGGTCAACTGATCCAATAGTGGGTTGACGGAACCAAAGGGGCGATCAGGCGCGGTGCGCCATCTTGCAGAATTCAACTTTGGTACTTTGGCTTACCCGTGGGGTGATCCAAGGATTGCGGGGTTTGAGGATGCAATCGCTCAGGTCAATGCAATTGGCGCGCGCAGTCCCGGGTTTATTTGGCGATTGCCGGATGATGATATGGATGCTGCGCAGAATGACCAAAATGGGCCACTGAAAGATCGGCCCAACACGGCCTCGACCTTGTCAGTTTGGACAGATGCGCGCGCGCTCTATCGTTTTGTGACGAAAACCCTGCATGCCCGGATTATGAAAGGTGCGCCGGATTGGTTTGTTCCGGGCGATAGTGGGCATCTGGTCTGTTGGTGGGTGCCTGAGGGACACCGCCCAGACGTTGCAGAGGGTATGGCGAATTGGCACAAGCTGCAAGATGCTGGTGAAAGTAATAATGTGTTCGGCGCCAATGGGTTAAGGTCATTGACTGTCGATGGGCCGGCATAAAACAACCGATGACATAGCCCTGATATTGAATAGCGATGGCTAAACACCGATGTCAGATTCAGCAGAAACCGGCGCCAAATGTGCCGTGCAGGAGAAGAAAAATGAAAAAGCGTGCTCTGACATCCGCGATCCTATTCGCAACGGTCATGTCGACAGGCCATCTGTCAGCGCAAACCGCGTTGAAAGACGTCGCCGAGGTCCGCGACGGCATTATCTACGTCGGTATGGCTTATGAACTTTCCGAAGAATGCGACGGCCTGAGTGCGCGCTTGTTTCGTGGATTGAGTTACCTGCAATCACTTAAAAGCCGTGCCAGCAGCCTTGGGTATTCCGACGCTGAAATCGACGCCTATATCAATGATGAGGCCGAAAAAGATCGGCTTGAAGCCATTGCGCGCACGCAGCTTGCCGAGCTTGGCGTGATACCGGGTGATGAGGCCAGCCATTGCGCGGTTGGACGCGCGCAAATTGATGCAAATACCCGTGTGGGCTGGCTCCTGCGCTAAGGCACCTGCATCGGCGCGAAAATTGCGCTCTTTTTTGTCGATCTGACTGGCATCGCGTGGCCTGTCGCGATAGAACGCGTGGCAAAGCGCATGGGCTGAATTCGTCCAAGGCGTGATAGGGAACAAATAAGGCACGCCATGTCTGATCTGCGCAAAGTCGTCATTGATGGAAATGAGGTCGAAGTTGACGGGGCTATGACCCTGATACAAGCCTGCGAAGAAGCCGGGATCGAGATCCCGCGCTTCTGCTATCACGAACGGCTTTCGATCGCAGGCAACTGCCGGATGTGTCTGGTTGAGGTTGTGGGTGGCCCACCAAAGCCCGCCGCATCTTGCGCGATGCAGGTTCGCGATTTGCGCCCCGGTCCCGAAGGCCAACCGCCCGTTGTGAAAACCAATTCGCCCATGGTCAAAAAGGCCCGTGAGGGCGTGATGGAATTTCTGCTGATCAACCACCCGCTGGATTGCCCGATTTGCGATCAGGGTGGCGAGTGTGATTTGCAAGACCAGGCGATGGCTTATGGCGTCGATTTCAGCCGTTTCCGCGAGCCGAAACGCGCGACCGAAGATCTGGACCTTGGTCCTTTGGTCGAAACCCACATGACCCGCTGCATTTCCTGCACCCGTTGCGTGCGCTTCACGACGGAAGTCGCGGGTATTCACCAGATGGGCCAGACGGGCCGTGGTGAGGATGCAGAGATCACGTCATATCTGGGTGAAACGCTCGATTCGAATATGCAGGGTAATATCATTGATCTTTGCCCCGTTGGTGCGCTTGTCTCCAAGCCCTACGCTTTCACTGCGCGTCCGTGGGAACTGACCAAGACAGAATCAATTGATGTGATGGATGCCCTTGGCTCAAACATTCGCGTCGATACCAAAGGCCGGGAAGTCATGCGGTTCTTGCCGCGCAACCATGACGGCGTGAACGAAGAGTGGATTTCCGACAAAACACGGTTTGTCTGGGATGGGTTGCGCAAGCAGCGTCTGGACACACCCTATATTCGTGAAAACGGTAAATTGCGCAAAGCTAGCTGGCCTGAAGCACTCTCTGCCGCTGCAACTGCCATGAAAGGCAAGAAGGTTGCGGGCCTTGTCGGCGATTTGGCCCCGGTTGAGGCTGCATTCGCGATCAAGCAACTGATCGAAGGGCAGGGCGGCAACGTCGAATGCCGCACCGACGGGGCGAAACTGCCCATAGGTAATCGCTCGGCCTATGTGGGTAATGCGACCATCGAGGACATTGATAACGCGCAGATGATCATGATGATCGGCACAAACCCACGCACAGAAGCGCCGGTGCTGAACGCGCGTATCCGTCAGGCTTGGTCGCGCGGTGCAAAGGTTGCGCGGATCGGCACCAACGATGATCTGACATTTGATGTGATGCAGATCGGCACAGGCCGCGATGATCTGGTTGGTTTGGCCGCGATGGATCATTCCGACAAACAAGACGTGGCCGGCGTGATGATCGTTGGCATGGGCGCGCTGAACGAGGCCGATGGCGAAGCTGTGCTCAGCCAAGCCATGAAAGCGGCTGCGGCTGCAAATTCCAAGCTGTTGATCCTGCACACTGCTGCGGGTCGTGTGGGTGCGATGGACGTGGGTGCGGTCACCGAAGGCGGGCTGACGGCCGCGCTGGATGGTGCTGAAGTGATCTATAACCTTGGCGCGGATGAGGTTGACGTCGCACCGGGTGCATTCGTGATCTACCAAGGATCGCACGGCGACCGTGGTGCGCACCGCGCCGACATCATTCTGCCTGCTGCGGCCTACACGGAGGAAAATGGGCTATTCGTCAACACCGAAGGGCGTCCGCAATTGGCGTTGCGCGCCAGCTTCCCACCGGGTGAGGCCAAGGAAAATTGGGCGATCTTGCGCGCGCTATCTGCCGAACTGGATGCCACATTGCCATTCGACAGCATGGCGCAGCTGCGTCAGGCACTGGTCGCGGCACATCCGCATCTGGGCCGGATTGACGAGGTGGCCGAGAACGCATGGCAGCCTTTGCCGGTCAAAAAACCGGGCAGTGCGGATTTCCGAAATGCCGTTGCTGATTTCTATCTGACGAACCCGATTGCACGCGCTTCTAGCCTGATGGCGGAACTCAGCGCGAACGCAAAGGCACGTAAATCCGCGCCAATAGCTGCGGAATAAGGACGACAGACTATGGTTGAATTTTTTACCAACACCAACCTTGGCATTGTCCTTGTGATCCTGTTCCAGTGTTTGCTGGTTCTGATCCCGCTTTTGGTCGCTTTGGCATTCCTGATGTACGCTGACCGCAAGATTTGGGCCGCTGTGCAGATGCGCAAAGGGCCGAACGTCGTTGGTGCCTTTGGCTTGCTGCAATCTTTCGCGGATTTTATCAAATATATTGTCAAGGAAATCGTCGTTCCTGCAGGGGCGGACAAGTTTGTTTTCTTCCTTGCGCCGATGATCGCCTTCGTTCTGGCCGTGATTTCATGGTCGGTGATCCCGTTCAACGATGGTTGGGTGCTGGCCGATATCAACGTGGCCATCCTCTATATCTTCGCCATCGGCTCGCTTGAGGTTTATGGCGTGATCATGGGCGGCTGGGCGTCGAACTCCAAATATCCGTTCCTTGGCTCATTGCGGTCTGCGGCGCAGATGATCTCTTATGAGGTCTCTATCGGCCTGATCATCATCGGTGTGATTATCTCGGCTGGTTCCATGAACTTTGGCGCGATTGTTGCGGCACAAGACGGCAATGCAGGCCTCTTCAATTGGTTCTGGGTCGCGCATTTTCCGATGCTATTCCTGTTCTTTATCAGCGCCTTGGCCGAAACCAACCGTCCGCCGTTCGATCTGCCAGAGGCTGAGTCAGAACTGGTCGCAGGTTATCAGGTGGAATACTCATCCACCCCGTTCCTGCTGTTTATGATCGGCGAATTGATGGCTGTCGTGCTGATGTGCGCGCTGATCTCGCTGCTGTTCTTTGGCGGTTGGTTGTCACCCATTCCGGGCCTGCCAGACGGCATCCTGTGGATGGTGCTGAAGATGGCGCTGGTGTTCTTTATGTTCTCGATGGTCAAGGCGATCACCCCGCGTTACCGCTATGATCAGTTGATGCGCATCGGTTGGAAAGTGTTCCTGCCAATGTCGCTGGCATGGGTGGTGCTGGTGTCGTTCTTGGCGAAATTCGAAGTCGCTGGTGGATTCTGGGCACGCTGGAATGACGAACCGGCCACGATTTCACAGTTTGTCGATCAGACTTGCGCCAATGAATTTGCCGCGTTGAAGGCTGAAGATGACAAGCTCGACATTGTAGAACTTGTCGCATTTTGGCGCTCTCAGGGTGGACAAGCTGACGCGCCGCTTGAAGAACAAGCAAGAATTGTCGTCTTTGCCTCGCATATTATTCCATTTCTCGCCACCACCCAGTTTGATGATGTTGGGCAAGCCAAGCTGCGAACTGACGCGTCTGCTGAGGATTTGCGCGTACTTGCAAGCTACAATGACCTCAGCACATGTTTGGCGAGCGGTTTTGGTTTTGAGATCGATGGTGAGATCGTTGACCAAGATGGCATGACATTTGCAGATATTCTCGGACACTCTCAAAACGTTGTTTCCCAAGCCACAGCAAAGGGAATGCTATGACCCAAATCGACTATGCCCGCGCCGCGAAATATTTCCTACTTCAGGATTTCTGGAAAGGCTTCAGCCTTGGTATGAAGTACTTCTTCTCGCCCAAGGCCACGCTGAACTACCCCCATGAAAAGGGGCCTCTGTCCCCCCGGTTCCGGGGTGAACACGCCCTGCGTCGTTACCCCAACGGCGAAGAACGCTGCATTGCCTGTAAACTGTGCGAGGCCGTTTGCCCCGCCCAAGCCATCACCATCGACGCCGAACCGCGCGATGACGGCAGCCGCCGCACCACCCGCTATGACATCGACATGACCAAATGCATCTACTGCGGTTTCTGTCAGGAGGCCTGTCCGGTCGATGCCATCGTCGAAGGCCCGAACTTTGAGTTCAGCACCGAGACACGGGAAGAGCTGTACTACGACAAAGACAAGCTGCTTGAAAACGGTGACCGCTGGGAATCTGAGATTGCGCGTAACCTAGAGCTGGATGCGCCCTACCGATGAGTGATCAAAACCCCTTTGAAGCGATGATGAAGATGTCCCAAGACTGGGCCAAGTCGATGAATGTCGATATGGATGCCTTCACGCCCAAAGGGTTTGAAAACCTCTGGCCGACGATGCCTGCCGAGACGATGGAGATGTTCTTTGGCAAGGGCATCAACCCTGATGGCCTTGATGCCAAAACCCGCCTGATGCTGACCCTTGCCGGACTGACCGTGCTGGGTGCGCAGGCCGAGGCGCAGATCAGGCTGACCGTCCGCCATCTGGTGGAAGCAGGGGCCACAAAACAAGAAATCGCCGAAGCGATTGCCCAGATGGGTATGTTCGCGGGCGTGCCGGCCATGACCAAAGCCATGGAACTGGCCACAGACGTATTGGAAAAGGACGAAAGCGCATGACTGTTTTCGCGTTCACATTTTACCTCTTTGCCGTGACGACTGTGACCGGTGGCCTAATGACAGTTGTGAGCCGAAACCCGGTGCATTCAGTGCTGTGGCTGATCCTTGCTTTTTTGTCCTCTGCCGGGTTGTTCGTGACCTTGGGCGCGGAATTTGTCGCGATGCTGCTGATCATTGTCTATGTGGGCGCTGTCGCGGTGTTGTTCTTGTTCGTGGTCATGATGCTTGACGTCGATTTCGCGGAATTAAAGGCGGAAATGACGAAATACTTGCCGCTTGGCCTACTGATCGGTGTGGTTGTCTTGATGCAACTGGCGCTGGCTTTGGGAACGTGGAGCGTTGCTGACGGGGTTGAGGGGCGCATTGCTGCCCCCGCAGGCGATCTGGAAAACACCCGCGCGCTGGGTCTGCTGATCTATGACAAATACATCCTGCTGTTCCAACTGTCCGGTCTGATCCTATTGGTCGCAATGATCGGTGCCATCGTGCTGACGCTGCGCCACCGGGTCGACATCAAGCGTCAGAACGTGCTGGAACAGATGTACCGTGATCCGGCGACTGCGATGGAACTCAAAGACGTGAAGCCGGGGCAGGGTCTGTAAACTTGCGCAAACTTGCCATCATATCAACCGTTGCAATGCTGATCGCCAGCCAGGGCCAAGCCCTGACGCTGGCCGATTGCAAACGCACGACGCATGTCAGCCATGGTGGTGAAATATTCCATATGGATCTGGGCGAAGGTCGCGTGATGTGGACGGATTGGTGGTCGCAGGAAGGTACGGCCAAGGGGTTTTCTTTGGTGGAATGTGAAAGCGGCGAGATGCTCCGCTTTTGGAGTGCTGAGGAAAACATGGGGCCCCGCAGCGCCTTTGACCGCACCGATGACGCGCTGGAGGTGTTGGAGCGCCATCAATCTGGTGCCCGCGTTTTCGCGACCTTTGAGCGGATTGCGGTGGATTTGGAATTCATCGCGCGCGACATCGCGATCACGACAGAGACAACAGAAAACTGCGCTTGTGCTGCGACCTATCCGGACCTGCGCGGCGATAAGACGGAATTTATGCTGGCCGGATAACGGCGGGCGACAGACAGAAGAAGCGGGGCAAACGCCCCAGAGGAACGAATGAATGATCGGACTTGAACATTATCTCACGGTGGCCGCAGCGCTATTTGTGATCGGCATTTTCGGGCTGTTCCTGAACCGCAAGAACGTGATCATCCTGCTGATGAGCATCGAATTGATGCTGCTGGCGGTGAACATCAACCTTGTCGCATTCTCAAACCATCATGGCGATTTGACAGGGCAGGTCTTTACCTTGTTCGTCTTGACCGTCGCCGCCGCTGAAGCTGCGATTGGCCTTGCGATCCTTGTGTGTTTCTTCCGCAACCGCGGGACCATCGACGTTGAAGACGTCAACGTGATGAAGGGTTAAGACCAATGGAAACCATCATCCTCTTTGCCCCGCTGGTTGGCGCCATCCTGTGTGGATTTGGCTGGAAACTGATCGGCGAAACCGCCGCCCAATGGACCGCGACAAGCCTGCTTTTCTTGGCGGCGATCCTGTCTTGGGTTGTTTTCCTGACGTTTGACCCAAGCGCCCACCCCAACGGCGCCTACACTGTTAACATCCTGCGCTGGATCGAAAGCGGCACGCTGTCCACTGATTGGGCGATCAAGATGGACCGTCTGACCGCGATCATGCTGATCGTGATCAACACGGTGTCGGCCCTCGTGCACCTGTATTCCTTTGGCTACATGGCCCATGACGAAAATTTCAAAGAGCACGAGAGTTACCGCCCCCGTTTCTTTGCCTACCTGTCATTCTTTACCTTCGCGATGTTGATGCTTGTGACAGCCGACAACCTTGTGCAGATGTTCTTTGGCTGGGAAGGCGTGGGCGTGGCCTCTTACCTGCTGATTGGTTTCTACTACCGCAAACCGTCTGCCGGTGCCGCCGCGATTAAGGCGTTTGTCGTCAACCGTGTCGGTGACTTTGGCTTCGCCTTGGGTATTTTTGCCCTTTATATGGTGACTGATAGCATCAAATTTGATGACATCTTTGCTGCGATCCCCGATCTGCAAGATGCGACTATCACTTTCCTGTGGCGCGACTGGAACACGCTGAACCTGATTGCCTTCCTGCTGTTTATCGGTGCCATGGGTAAATCGGCGCAACTGTTCCTGCACACATGGCTGCCCGATGCGATGGAAGGGCCCACACCAGTGTCCGCCCTGATCCACGCGGCGACCATGGTTACAGCCGGTGTGTTCCTTGTCTGTCGCATGTCGCCGCTGATGGAATATGCCGAGGCGACAACGAATTTCATCGTATTCCTTGGTGCGACGACCGCTTTCTTTGCCGCGACCGTGGGTCTGGTACAGAACGATATCAAGCGCGTCATCGCCTATTCCACCTGTTCGCAGCTGGGCTACATGTTCGTGGCGGCTGGCTTGGGCGTTTACTCGGTCGCGATGTTCCACCTGCTGACGCACGCTTTCTTCAAGGCGATGTTGTTCCTCGGGGCTGGTTCGGTCATCCACGCGATGCACCACGAACAAGACATGCGCAACTACGGTGGCTTGCGCCATAAGATACCCAAGACATTCTGGATGATGATGATCGGCACGCTGGCCATTACCGGCGTTGGTATTCCGCTGCTTTACGTCGGCTTCCCGATTGGTTTTGCAGGCTTCGTATCCAAGGACGCGATTATCGAAAGCGCCTATGCAGGCACCGCTGGCGGTTATGCCTTCTGGATGCTGGTTGTGGCGGCACTGATGACCAGCTTCTACAGCTGGCGTCTGATGTTCCTGACCTTCTACGGCACGCCGCGCGGTGATGCGCATACGCATGACCACGCGCATGAAAGCCCAAACAGCATGCTGTTCCCGCTTTATGTGTTGGCGATTGGCGCGGTCTTTTCTGGCATGGTTTGGTACGGGTCCTTCTTTGGATCGAACGACAAAGTCGGCAAATTCTTTGGTGTGCCTTACGCAGCCGAAGAACATCATGGCGATGATCATGCAGACGACCATGGCGATGATCACGCGAAGGAAGAGGGCGGTCACGGCAAGGCCCACTACAATCTGGTCGGCGCGCCGGGCGAGGGGGCTATTCACAACAGTCCTGACAATCACGTCCTGAATGATGCCCATGAGGTGCCTGTCTGGGTCAAACTGGCCCCATTCTTTGCGATGTTGGCGGGTCTGGGTCTGGCCTATCAGATGTATATCCGTCGCCCTGACTGGCCGCGCAAACTGGCCGAGCAGCAAGCGCCGCTTTACCAGTTCCTGCTGAACAAATGGTACTTTGACGAGATCTATAACTTTGTCTTCGTCCGCCCGGCCTTTGCCTTGGGCCGCATCCTGTGGAAGCAGGGCGATACAAACACAATCGACGGGGGCATCAACGGGCTGGCCATGGGGATCATTCCATTCTTCACACGGCTCGCGGGTCGGGCGCAGTCGGGCTATATCTTTAGCTACGCCTTTGCGATGGTGCTGGGTATTGCCGCCTTGCTGACCTGGATGACGCTGTTCGGGGAGCGAAATAATGGGCAATATCCTTTCCCTTACCACGTTCCTGCCATTGCTGGGTGCCGTTATTCTGGCCCTGTTCCTGCGCGGTGATGACGAGGCTGCACAGCGCAATGCCAAATGGGTCGCACTTGTCACGACGGTTGTAACCTTCATCTGTTCGATGTTCATCCTGACGAACTTTGACCCGGCTGACACCGGCTTTCAGATGGTTGAAACCCGCGATTGGTTGCTGGGCTTGCAATATAAGATGGGTGTCGATGGTATTTCGATCCTTTTTGTGATGCTGACGACCTTCCTGATGCCACTGGTGATTGCGTCCTGCTGGGACGTGAAATCCCGCGTCAAGGAATACATGATCGCTTTTTTGATCTTGGAAACCTTGATGCTGGGCGTGTTCCTGGCGCTTGATCTGGTGCTGTTCTATCTGTTCTTTGAGGCAGGTCTGATCCCCATGTTCCTGATCATCGGTATCTGGGGCGGTAAGAACCGGATCTATGCGTCGTTCAAGTTCTTCCTTTATACCTTCCTTGGTTCTGTGCTGATGCTGGTGGCCATGGTCGCGATGTTCGCTGATGCGGGCACCACGGACATTCCGACATTGATGACCCACACCTTCGGGACCGAGAATTTCAGTATTCTTGGTGTGCAGATTGTGGGCGGCATGCAGACGTTGCTGTGGCTTGCTTTCTTTGCCAGCTTTGCAGTCAAAATGCCGATGTGGCCGGTCCATACATGGCTGCCTGATGCCCACGTCCAAGCGCCGACCGCCGGGTCGGTCGTGCTTGCGGCAATCCTGTTGAAGATGGGTGGCTACGGCTTCCTGCGCTTCAGCCTGCCGATGTTCCCCGTTGGATCCGAGGTCATGGGGCCGCTGGTGCTGACACTGTCGGCCATCGCGATTGTCTATACTTCGCTGGTCGCACTGGTGCAGGAAGACATGAAAAAGCTGATCGCTTATTCCTCTGTCGCCCACATGGGTTACGTGACTATGGGTATCTTTGCGGTGAACCAGCAAGGGATTGATGGTGCGATTTTCCAGATGATCAGCCACGGCTTTATCTCGGGCGCGCTGTTCCTCTGCGTTGGCGTGATCTACGACCGGATGCACACCCGCGAGATTGACGCCTATGGCGGCCTTGTGAACCGGATGCCGGCCTATGCGCTGATCTTCATGTTCTTCACGATGGCGAACGTCGGTCTACCCGGAACATCGGGCTTTATCGGTGAATTCTTGGTGCTGATGGGTATCTTCCAGGTGAACACATGGATCGCACTTTTCGCGACCTCAGGCGTGATCCTGTCAGCGGCCTATGCGCTGTGGTTGTATCGTCGCGTGGTCTTTGGGGATCTAATCAAGGAAAGCCTGAAAACGATTCAAGACATGACGACGCGCGAGCGGGTCATCTTTGCCCCGCTGGTGGTGATGACGCTGCTGCTGGGGGTCTACCCCGCGCTGGTCCTCGATATTATTGGCCCGAGCGTAACCGCACTGGTCGGCAACTATGACACCGCGTTGGCGACCTTTGAGGCCGCCACGCAGTTTGCTTCGAACTAAGGAACGCTGGAATGATTGGCGCTGATATCCAAATCCTGATGCCCGAGATCGTGCTGTCGATCTATGCGATGATCGCGTTGCTGGCCGCTGTCTATACGACCAAAGATGCAATGGCACCGCTTTTGACATGGGCGACGTCAGGTCTGTTCATCTTGCTGGCGGTCTGGATCGGGATCAACGGGCAGGGGACCAACATCGCCTTTGGCGGGATGTTCGTTGACGATGGCTTTGCCCGTTTTGCCAAGATCGTGATCCTCGTCTCTGCAGCGGCGGTTCTGCTGATGTCGGAAACCTACATGCAGCGGCGTGGCCTGTTGCGTTTCGAATATCCGCTGCTGGTGGCGCTTGCCGTTGTCGGCATGATGGTGATGGTTTCAGCCGGCGATCTGATGGCGCTCTATATGGGATTGGAGCTGCAATCTTTGGCGCTTTATGTCGTCGCGTCATTGCGCCGTGACAGCGTGAAATCGACCGAAGCTGGCTTGAAATATTTCGTCCTCGGCGCGCTGTCTTCAGGTCTGCTGCTGTATGGCGCATCACTGACATATGGCTTTGCCGGCACCACACTTTTTGCAGGCATCATCGAAGCGACCGAAGGCGGCGCATCGCTGGGCTTGCTGTTTGGCCTTGTGTTCCTGCTGGCAGGTTTCGCCTTCAAGGTCTCTGCCGCGCCATTCCACATGTGGACGCCGGACGTCTACGAAGGATCGCCCACGCCCGTCACGGCGTTCTTTGCCACTGCACCCAAAGTGGCTGCGATGGCGCTTTTCGCGCGTGTTGTGCATGACGCATTTGGTGGCATCGTTGGGGACTGGCAACAGATCGTGGCGTTCCTTGCCGTTGTGTCCATGTTCCTTGGCGCGATCGCGGCGATTGGCCAAAAGGATATCAAACGTCTGATGGCATATTCCTCGATTGCCCATATGGGCTTTGCGTTGATGGGTCTGGCTGCAGGCACGGCCTTTGGTGTACAGGCGATGCTGATCTATATGGCGATTTATGTGACCATGAATATCGGCACCTTTGCTTTTATCCTTTCGATGGAACGAGACGGTCGCCCGGTCACAAATATCGATAGCCTTAAGATGTATTCAAAGCGTCAACCGTTGCGGGCGCTAGCCATGCTTGTTTTGCTGTTCAGCCTGGCGGGTGTGCCGCCGATGGTCGGCTTCTTTGGCAAGTTCTATGTCTTGCGCGCAGCCTATGATGGTGGATTAGCGTGGCTTGCTGTGGCTGGTGTCATCGCATCCGTGATCGGTGCCTTCTACTATATCCGCATCGTCTATTTCATGTACTTTGGCGAAGAGGGCGAACAGCTTGACGGCAAGATGAACCCGGTCCTTTGGGCGTTCCTGATGGGTTCTGCGGCGATCATGCTGGTTGGTGTCGTGAACCTGTTCGGTATTGAGCCCATTGCCGCAGCAGCGGCGGCAACGCTTGTCAATTGACCCCCATGATCATGGGCCGTGGCCAGAAGGCTACGCCCGCGTCGTGCTGGACAGTGTTGACAGCACAATGGCAGAGGCCGCGCGGCGCGCCCGCGATATTGAGCGCCCGACATGGATCATGGCCAAGACCCAAACTGCGGCGCGTGGTCGGCGCGGACGCCAGTGGATTGTGCCCGCGGGTAACCTAAGTGCGACGTTGATCTGTCGACCAGAGGCAACTGCCCCCGAGGCGGCAAAGCGGTCTTTTCTTGCAGCCAACGCGCTGTTTCAGGCGCTGTCTATTTATGTTTCTGCGGATAAGCTTTCGCTGAAATGGCCCAATGACGTGCTGCTGTCAGGTGGCAAGGTGGCCGGTATCCTGTTGGAGAGCAGCGGGCAGGGACCTTTCGTTGACTGGCTGTCGATTGGGATTGGTGTCAACCTCAAACATGTTCCCGAAGGCGTAACAGATGCCGCGTTTGCGCCGACAAGCCTTGTCGCCGCAGGCGGCGAAGAGGTGGAACCAAAGGACTTTCTGTCCACCCTTGCCGATGCCTACGCCACCCAAGAGGCAAAACTGATGCGCCTTGGTTTTGACCGCATCCGCGACGATTGGCTGGCCAATGCCGCGCGTTTGGGTGAGGTGATTACCGCGCGCACGGCGCGCGAAGACGTCACAGGCATCTTTGACAGTATCGACCGTGATGGCAACCTGGTGCTGATCACCGGCACAGGGCCGCGCGCGATCCCCGCTGCGGATGTATTTTTCTAAGGAGGCTAAGCCATGCTTCTGGCTATTGATTGCGGCAACACCAACACTGTGTTTTCAATCTGGGACGGGGAGCGATTTATCGCGACATGGCGGACCAGTACGGAGTGGCAGCGCACGGCGGATCAGTACTATGTCTGGCTGTCCACGCTCATGCGGTTTCAAAAGCTGGATGTGGTGATCACCGAGGTGATCGTCAGCTCTACTGTGCCCCGCGTCGTTTTTAACCTGCGGGTCTTTGCCGACCGCTATTACAACTGCCGCCCGATGGTTGTGGGCAAATCCGACTGTCTCCTTCCTGCAGAGCCACGGGTGGACGAAGGCACGCAAGTCGGGCCCGACCGATTGGTGAACACTGCAGGGGCCTATGACCGGCACGGGGGCAACCTGATCGTTGTTGATTTTGGGACCGCCACGACCTTTGACGTGGTGGCCGAGGATGGGGCCTATGAGGGTGGCGTCATCGCACCCGGCGTGAACCTGTCGCTGGAGGCCTTGCATAACGCCGCCGCCGCCTTGCCGCATGTCGACATCACCAAACCGCAGTCTGTCATCGGCACCAATACGGTGGCCTGTATGCAGTCTGGCGTCTTTTGGGGTTACATCGGGCTGGTGCGTGAGATATGCGCGCGGATCAAGGCAGAACGCGGGGTGCCCATGCAGGTCATCTCAACCGGCGGCCTTGCCCCGCTTTTCCAGCAGTCCGAGCGGCTGTTTGATGCTTTCGAAGACGACCTGACGATGCACGGGCTGACCGTCATCCATCAATATAACAAGGACAATGCATGAGTGACCGCCTGATTTATCTGCCCCTGGGGGGCGCTGGCGAAATTGGCATGAATGCCTATGTCTACGGCTACGGGCCGGCCGACAAAGAACGGCTGATTGTGGTCGACCTGGGCGTGACCTTTCCAGATATGGACGGCACGCCGGGGGTCGATCTGATCCTGCCGGATATTGCTTGGCTGCGTGAACGCAAAGCACAGATCGAAGGGATCTTTATCACCCACGCCCACGAAGACCACGTCGGTGCCATTGGGCACTACTGGGAACAGCTGGGCGCACCTGTCTATGCGCGTCCCTTTACCGCGAATATCGCGCGGCGCAAGCTGGATGAGCACGGGCACCCGCCATCGGTGGTCAAAGTTGTGGATGTCTATCCAGAGATGATCAAATGCGGCCCGCTGACGGTGTCTTACCTGCCAATCAGTCACTCCATCCCTGAAAGCGCAGGCCTGCTCATCGATACGCCAGAGGGCCGCGTGTTGCATTCGGGCGATTTCAAGATTGATGAAACGCCTGTGGTCGGGGATCCGTGGAATGAGGCGCTCTGGGAAGAGGTATCAAAAGACGGGGTCAAGGCGCTGGTCTGTGACAGCACAAACGTGTTCTCGCGCGATCCGGGGCGGTCAGAAGCGACGATTGGTGACGCGATCACGGACATGATGAAAGAAGCCTCTGGCATGGTTGTCGCGACGACCTTTGCATCCAACATCGCGCGATTGAAAACGCTGGCCTTGGCCGCGCAAAAGGCGGATCGCTCCGTTGTGCTGCTGGGTCGCGCGATGCGGCGCATGGTTGAGGCGGCGACCGAAGTGGGCATCCTCAAAGGCTTCCCATCGGTTGTGTCCCCCGAAGACGCGCTGCAAATGCCGCGTGAAAACGTGATGTTGTTGGTCACGGGGTCGCAAGGCGAACGCCGCGCGGCCTCTGCCCAATTGGCGCAGGGGTCTTATCTGGGGATCAAGCTGAAGGAAGGGGACACGTTCCTCTTTTCCTCAAAAACCATCCCCGGCAATGAACGCGGTGTGATCCGCATCATGAACCAACTGTCCGAACTGGGCGTCGATGTGATCGACGACGCAGGTGGCAAATATCACGTATCGGGCCACGCCAACCGGCCCGATCTGGCGCGCCTGCACCAGATCACGAAACCACAAACCCTGATTCCGATGCATGGCGAACACCGCCACCTGCGCGAGCATGTGAAACTGGGGGCAGAGGCGGGGTTGTCAGGCATCGTCGCCGTCAACGGCATGATGATTGATCTGTCCGGTAATCAACCTACCGTGGCCGAATATATCGAAACCGGGCGGACCTATCTGGATGGGTCAGTGCAGGTCGGCGCGCTGGACGGCGTGGTGCGCAACCGCATCCGCATGGCGCTGAACGGGCATCTGATCGTGACGCTGATCATCGACGAAAACGACGAGCCATTGGGTGATCCTTGGGTGGAAACCAACGGCCTGGCCGAGACGGGCAGCAGCAATGCGGCCTTGGTAGAGGTGGTCGAAGAAGACCTGAGCCAGTTCGTGAACCGCGCCAATGCCAAGACATTGCGGGATGATGTGAAGCTGGAGAAAGAGCTTAAGTCGATTGCACGGCGGTCTGCGCAAGGCGAGATCGGGAAGAAGCCTGAGGTGACGGTGATTGTCTCGCGGCTTAGCTAGGAGAACGCTAGGCCATCGCCCGACCTGGAGGGCGTTGCCACCTTGCCATATGATGCGACCTTACCAGAAACGAAACGTCATGAAGGTTGCAACGTCGCAAAATCGCCCTCCGGGGGAAGGTCGGGCGATGCCCGGTGAACCGGGCGGGATGTTTGGCTGATAAAGGTGAAAGGCAACTTAGGTTGGGGTGAGGCGTGAACTATTCTTACCCTGCTTTGCCCGTTGTTTAACTCGTGGCTTAAGGTCTAACAGGCAGCAGAGCTCCCATGTCATCCCCTGCAGCAAATTGAAGTGAGATAAATGCCAATACTATGAGAAAGAGGAACAGCGCGCCGAGACCATGCCCCTGCATGAAACCAAGCTTAAGTTCAGCGGTCTTTAGTAAGTTGAGAAATGCTTTCAAAGTGCACTCTCCTATATTTTGATACTGCTCGGCTATCACAATACAACATAGAGTGGTGCAGTGACCATCTGGAAATGATGGTGGATAAGCTGCGGGAAAACCCTGTGGATAACTGGTAGGCTCATCCGCAATATCCACATTTAGTTTTTCTTAGTTATTTTGTACAATATGTAGAGACAGATTATTATCGATCTCTGATTCTGTGCACACTTATGTGGATAAGTTTTTGAGCCTTTGTTTGATCTGGACTCACACAGGCTTATGAGCGTCAAGAACAACACCAAAGTGCAGCAGATAACTCAGAGCAGTGCCCTCCGGGAGAGGGAGGTCGGGCGATGTCCGGTAAACCGGACGGTATGTCTGCTGATCTGGTGAAACCTAGAGTAGGTCGGGGTTAACCCCGACTCACATTACCCCTTCGCCCGCTCCGCAAAGCTCATTGCGATAAAAGCAGGCGGTTCGTCCCCCATCCCAACAACCTTTGGTCCGTTATCACGCCGGTCATTGCCGCGTCCGCGTCCGCCGCGATTGCGGTCTTGTTTGGGTTTGTCGTCGCGCTTGGGCTGTGCGTCTTGTGCAGGTGCTGCTTCTTTTGGTGCAGCCTCGACCGGTGTCTCTTCTGTCTTTGCCTCGGCTGCCGGTGCGTCGTCTTTCTTGCGCCGGTTGCGGGTGCGTTTGGGTTTATCTTCGGTCTTTTCTGACTTCTCAGCCTTTTCCGCCTCAACCGGGGCAGGGGCGGCTTTTCCACCGGGAATGTCCAGACGCGGAATGGTTTCTTTCACCAGACGTTCCACATCGTCGAGGTTCTTTTCATCCCGTGGTACGCAGATCATGATTGCGGTGCCAGAACGGCCCGCGCGACCTGTGCGCCCGATGCGGTGCACGTAGTCTTCGGCGTGGCTGGGCACGTCGAAGTTAAACACGTGCGTCACGGCCGGGATATCCAAACCACGCGCGGCCACGTCAGAGGCCACAAGGAACCGCAGGTCATTGTCGCGGAACCGGTCGAGCGTTTTGGTGCGGTGTGACTGGTCCAGATCGCCATGGATCGGGGCCGCCTGATAGCCGTATTTTGTCAATGATTTCGCGACAATATCCACGTCCGACTTGCGGTTGCAGAAGATGATCGCGTTGCTGCAGGCCTCGCCTTCAGCATCAATCAGGTTGCGCAAGAGCTCACGCTTTTCTGACGGCTCTTTGGGTTTGGCAGAACCTTTGAACATCACAACACCCTGTTTGATATTGGTGTTGGTCGTCGCAGCACGGGCCACTTCGATTTTCGCAGGGTTGGACAGGAAGGTATTGGTGATCCGCTCAATCTCGGGTGCCATCGTGGCAGAGAAGAACAGTGTTTGACGCGTAAACGGCGTCCGTTTGAAGATTTCCTCGATGTCAGGAATGAACCCCATGTCGAGCATGCGATCGGCCTCATCCACCACCATGATTTTTACATCAGTCAGGATCAGCTTACCGCGTTCCAGATGGTCCAGCAGGCGACCGGGGGTCGCAATCAGCACATCGACGCCTTTGTCGATGATCTTGTCCTGATCCTTGAAGCTGGTGCCACCAATCAACAGCGCACGCGACAGTTTGGTGTATTTGGCGTAAGCATCAAAGTTTTCAGCCACTTGTGCGGCCAATTCCCGTGTGGGTGCCAGAACAAGCGAACGGGGCATCCGTGCCCGTGCCCGACCACGGCCCAAAAGCGTGATCATCGGCAGCGTAAAGGCAGCGGTCTTGCCCGTACCGGTCTGGGCAATCCCCAGAACATCGCGGCCTTCAAGGGCAGGTTGTATCGCACCGGCCTGAATAGGTGTTGGGGTATCGTAGCCGGTTTCAGCTACAGCTTTGAGAACCTTGGGGGCAAGGTTCAGGTCAGTAAACTTGGTCATATACGTCCTATATGTGCGGATCGGTCCACACGTTGTGAAAGGACGCATTGTGCCGAGCGTCCCGCGTCGTCAGCCAGCTAAGGCCGTGATTGCCGATACCGGATAAGCCCATCTGCGTCAAGCAGAGCGCTGTTTTGACGCAATGCTCACCGCTGTTTGCCGCTTTTGTCACGCATGATTGCAAAGCGGCGAAAGACAGTTCCGTCGTCTTCGTTCAGCGCATTGAGCAGGTGACGTGTCAGATTACCAATCGCCGGCGCCTTTTCTGCATCACGCCAGAGCGGTGCAAGCAAGTGCGCTTCCAGATCGCCATTCAGCATCGAAAAGTCCTTCATCCCCATCGGAAGGGCAGATTTGTTGCGATCCTGGATGCGAAACGGATTTTGCGGCGCTTTGCCTGAAAAACACCGCTCGGCCTCATAGATTTTCATGAGTGAAAACAACATGTTCATGCGTGCGGCAAGGTTGCGGTCTGCCTCGGTTTCCCCATGATCAGCAAAGGTGATAACCGCAGAGATGAGCCAGCGCGTTGGCAGATTGGCGAGTAGCCAAGCCTCTTCTTCGGCCCAAAGCCGCAGAAACAACGCCGGGGCGCCATCGGGGTACGTGTGCTTGCGCAGATGCGATACCAGAAGCCCATGCAGCAAGGCCAACTCGGTATGGCCAGCCAGTTCGCCAAGCAGCATATGGCGCTTTTTTTCGACCCGGGTCAGCGCCTCGGGTCGCGGCAGTTCCTGCGCAGGCAATTGCTGCGTCTTGAGCAGAGCAAAGTCGACGTTTGCAGGGGGCACATCGGCCCCTGTCAGCAGTGCGCGACGCTTTTGATATTGCGGCAGAAGCGCTGCAATGCCGCCGGGGAATGTTGCGTCAGATGCAGTCACAGCGCGCCGTGCGCCTCAGCGTTCGCCAAGGAAAATACCGTCCCCGTCGGGATTTGGGTCAGTCCCGTTATTTCGGTCGATACCATCGTTTATCTCCAAGATGCCTTCGGGCGTCGTGATGGTTCCGCGCATTGCGCCGCCGATGAATTCGTAATTTGGGCCGTGAAAGTCGCCGACAATGATGGAGTCGACGTCAAAATTACCCCCATCAGTAGAGTTTACCAAATTACCGCCAAAATTGGCGGCAAACGACGCTGTACTGGGGTTTTCGTCGCGAAAGATAACCCCGTCACTGATATCCATGCGGCCCTCATAGCTATCGCCGGCGCTGTCGGCAAAGTTATCAGCTCCGCCTGAGATCGTGTCAGCGCCGGCACCGAATTCTGCGGTGATCTGCATGTCACCCAGTACCTCAAGAAAATTATCGTCTTGGGTTGCTGGATAGATAAGAATGCTCAGCACGCTGTCATAAATCGCGCCACCGCTTGCTGGCAGGTTTTCAGGCGCGAGACCCGTTGTTGATGTCGCCCCGAACTCGACAGAAGGGCGTAGACGATCATAGTCTGCATTCAGGTCATCAAAACTCGCGCGGGTTATGCCCGTATCGCCGCCGTTGCTATCGCTACCACCAATTCCGCCGCAACCGGCGACAAGGCAGACGATAGGCAAGACCAGGATGTTTCTGTGGTTACTCACTACTGTACTCTCGACCTCAATTTCTATGTCGGGAGGTTACGAACGGCGACATTGAAAAACAACGACAAGTTTAGACCATCATTTCTTTTGTCGCCGTCAACGTCACATCCGGGTAGTCACGCCCAACGCGGTCAATGTCCCATTGCAACCGGGTCAGGAACACCGTGTCTCCGTCATTGTCGGTCGCGATATGCTGTTTGTTCGCTTCACTGAACTTATCGACCGCATCCTTGTCGCCAGCGACCCAGCGGGCAGAGGTAAACTGTGACGCCTCAAACCGCACGGGCAGCCCGTATTCCATCTCAATCCGGCTGGCGAGCACTTCGAATTGCAAAGCCCCCACAACGCCCACGATAAAGCCCGACCCAAAGGTGGGTTTGAACACTTTGGCAGCCCCTTCTTCGGCGAACTGCATCAGCGCCTTCTCCAGATGCTTGGCTTTCATCGGATCACCCGCACGGCAGGTTTGCAGCAATTCCGGCGCGAAAGAGGGGATGCCAGACACGCGGATCGCTTCGCCCTCGGTCAGCGTGTCGCCAATGCGCAATTGTCCGTGGTTGGGAATGCCGATAATGTCGCCGGCCCAAGCCTCTTCCGCCAGTTCGCGGTCAGCGGCAAGGAACAGCACCGGGTTCGCAATCGCCATCTGTTTTTTGCTGCGCACATGGGTCAGTTTCATGCCACGCTGGAAATGGCCAGACGCCATGCGCACAAAGGCCACGCGGTCGCGGTGCTTGGGGTCCATATTGGCTTGGACCTTGAAGACGAAACCCGCGACCTTCTTTTCTTCAGGCGCGATGTTGCGCGGTTGGGCGGTTTGTACCTGTGGTTCGGGGCCATAGGTCGCCAGCCCATCCATCAATTCCTTGACGCCAAAAGAGTTCATGGCAGAGCCGAACCAGATCGGTGTCATCGACCCGTTCAGCAGCGCCTCGGGGTCAAGCGTTGGCAGCAATTCCTTCGCCATCTCGATTTCTTCAAGGAATTTTTCCAGTAAGTGAGCGGGCACATTGTCGGCCAGTTTGGGGTCATCCAAGCCGCTTATCTCAATACTCTCCGCGACCTTGTTGCGGTCCGCCCGGTCCATCAGCTCCAGCTTGTCGCGCAGGATGTCGTAACAGCCCATGAATTCGCGACCAACGCCGATGGGCCAGGACGCAGGGGTTACGTCAATTGCAAGGTTTTCCTGAATTTCGTCAATAATCTCGAACGTATCACGGCTTTCGCGATCCATCTTGTTACAGAACGTCAGGATCGGAAGATCACGCAGACGACAAACTTCAAACAGTTTTTGCGTCTGGCTTTCTACACCCTTGGCCCCGTCAATGACCATGACGGCGGCATCAACGGCGGTCAGCGTGCGATAAGTATCTTCGGAAAAGTCCGAGTGACCGGGGGTGTCCACCAGATTGAACCGGTATTTTTCAAAATCAAAGGACATGGCAGAGGCCGAAACAGAGATGCCCCGGTCCTTTTCCATTTGCATAAAGTCCGAGCGTGTGCGCCGTGCTTCGCCTTTTGCACGCACCTGTCCGGCCATCTGAATAGCACCACCATACAGCAGGAACTTTTCAGTCAGCGTCGTCTTGCCCGCATCGGGGTGCGAGATGATCGCAAAAGTCCGGCGGCGGGCGATTTCGGGGGGCAGGTCAGGGCGATTTGTCATGGCGTTCGCTTTATGCGGTTGGCGCGCAAAGGGCAATCATTGGTCCGCGCTTAACCGAAGATTTGGGATTTGCCGCTAAAGCTGTCGTGGGGGGTTTCGATGAAGTCTTACGTGATAGCAATAAGCCTGATGTCCTGTCTTGCCGCCTGCGGAGGCGGCGGGGGTGGCGGTGGCGGCGGTAGCGGTATCGATCCAAGGCTTGCACGGCTTGATATTTACGAAGCACAAAAGAACCGTGTTCTCGGCAATCCCGGCGCGGGTGTGCCTGCGATGAGTATGACAGAGCCCGACAATATCCCCACGATGGGGACCATGTCCTTTGCAGGTTCCGCGACGATCAGAGTTGAAACCGGGGGTGATCCGCTGGTTTTATTTGGCGATGCCAACCTTGAGATGCGTTTCGAGAGTGGGCAGGGCGATGGTACGCTGGACAATTTCTTTGGGAGTACGGCATCAGGTAGCATAAGAGATTTTTCCGGCGCAATCGACGTTGTGGCCGACACATCAGGAAGCGATCTCGGGCTGGATTACGCCGGAGCGCTGTCAGCGCCGGGGAATGTGATAAACATGAGCGGGCGCATGCAGGGCGCGCTTCTCGGTAACCCCGTCGCTGCTTTTGCCGCCGCAGATCTTGAGCCGGATATCACGCAAAACGGGGCCCGCGCGGATGCAACAATCGTTGTAATCGGCGAGCGACAGGACACGCCCTAACGGGCGGATGCTTTGCGCAAAAGAGTTGCGGTCTGGTCCGCCGGGATGAGCGTGTCTTTCACCTCATAGTCCAGATGGGGGCGATGAGCATGATCTGGCGATGAGATATGATTGGGTAAGGCGTGTCGTGTTCTTGGGTCGATCAGGTGCGACTCTGCTGCGATTCCTTCCGCGTAGATGATGTGATGCTCATCGAAGATAAGCTGATAGTAGTCGATAAACCCACCGCGCCGCCGGATAACACTGTTATGATCAATAAGGTGGCGGGCCTTGATCAATACCTCTGACCGGCCAGCGCCTAAATGGTCTTCGCGTTGGTAGATGAACAGTCTGTGGTCAGGTCGCACAACAAGGTCATTTTCGTTGTGCAGCGCGCCTTTCTTGATCACCACAGGGGCGAAACTGCCGGTTGCCCGGAGCGTTGCTTGGGTAACAAATTGGATGGGTTGTTGCCCGGCATCGCGTGTCAGCACCATGTCGCCCGCCTTAAGCGTTTCGATGGGGCGCATGAGACCGCCGGCCATTGCGATTTGTGTGCCACGGGCAAATGATCCGCTTGCCGCTTCGGCAAAGCGACGGGTGGCGGTGTGACGCGCAATCCCGACAAGGCGGTAGTCGATCAAAGCACGCAACTCTCCCAACGGCAAAAGAAAGACGTCTGCCACGCTATCATCTTCAACCTCGACAAGTACCAAGGCTTCATGCGTGCTGCCGTCGGGTGCCATTAAGGTCAGGCAGCAATCCAGATGAACCCTGTTTGCCCCGTTATTGGCGCGCCGCAGCAGCGTGTCGTCTGATACAAGATCAAGGGGTTGCGGTTGCGCGCCCGAGGTCACCTGAAACACATCATCCATGACCAGTTCGTCTGCGAAGGAAAGACATTCGCCTTTTGTCACGCCGTCTGTCGCGATGACACGGGCTGCGGGATAGACATCAACAGTGAGCGGACGCGGGTTCATATCTGATGGAGTTACACGGGTGCCGCTGCGCCGCCAACCCCGAAGAGATGCATTATGTCTATTTGCCCAAGGCGCGGGGCAGTGCTAGGTCTCGCGCAATCAATGACAAAATTAGGACGGTATCATGGATTTGGGGATCAAGGGAAAACGCGCGCTGGTATGTGCATCATCAAAGGGTCTTGGTCGGGGCTGCGCAGAGGCATTGGCCGAAGCGGGTGTCGATCTGGTGCTGAACGGACGCGGTAAAGAGGCGCTTGAAGCGACTGCCGCGCATATCCGCGACACATACGGCGTTGAGGCCGTCGCTGTCGCTGCCGATGTCGCGACTGAAGAGGGGCGCGCGGCGTTGCTCTCTGCCGCAAGCGACGTTGACATCTTGGTCAATAATGCAGGTGGTCCGCCTCCGGGTCTCTGGTCTGATTGGGATCGGGATGACTTTATTGCAGCGCTTGATGCGAACATGCTGGCACCGATTGCTTTGATGAAGGCGCTGATGCCCGGCATGATCGACAAAGGCTGGGGGCGCGTTGTGAACATCACGTCCGGTTCTGTCAAAGCGCCGATCCCGCAGCTGGGCCTTTCGAATTCGGCGCGGGCTGGGCTTACAGGATATGTTGCAGGCACCGCGCGGCAGGTGGCACAATATGGCGTGAACGTGAATAACATGCTGCCCGGCATCCACGCGACAGATCGGGCGATCAGTCTTGATACTGGCGTGTCCAAGGCGCAGGGCATTGATATGGCGCAGGCGAAAGCAAACCGCGAAGCAACGATCCCCGCCCGTCGTTACGGCACCAAGGAAGAGTTTGGTGCAATGTGCGCGTTCCTGTGTTCGCAGCATGCAGGCTTTATTGTGGGTCAGAACATCGTTCTGGACGGTGGCGCGATCAACGCCACGATCTGATGGCACAAGGGTTTAGTCTGAAAGATCAGCTGTTTAACGCAGAGACGGTCGGTCGTCTTGGTCAGCACTTTGAAGAGGCTGGTGTCTTTAAGGCGCGGCCCTTTGTTGCGGACGTAGTCAAAGATATGGGACCGCTGGAGTTGAAGGCGCGGATTACCTTGATTGCAGAAGTCTTGGCCCGCTATCTTCCTGCCGATTTCCCTGCCGCGGCCGATGCGATCCATGCCGCTCTGCCACCACCGTTGGACCCGCGGCTGAGCGATGATGATTTTGGCCATTTCATCTATGCGCCACTGGGTGTTTACGTTGAACATCATGGGATTGACCAACATCTTGGCCGCAGCCTTGATGTGCTGGAGGAGACGACCCAGCGTTTCTCGATGGAGTATTCAATTCGCGCCTTCTTGAACCGTTGGCCGGATGAAACGCTGGATCGCATGAACGATTGGGTCACCCACGATCATTATCATGTCCGCCGGTTGGTAAGCGAAGGGACTCGACCCAAGTTACCATGGGGGCGGGGGATTGGGCTGTCATCAACACAGACGCTGCCTTTGCTTGACCGTCTGCACAGTGACCCGACGCGTTTTGTCACCCGGTCGGTTGCCAACCACCTCAATGATGTGACCAAGACCGATGCCGCTGTTGTCCTTGGGCGTTTGGATGCGTGGGTGCGCAAAGGCGCACAACACGAACGCGAACTGTCGTGGATGCGTAAACATGCGCTGCGCGGGTTGATCAAAGCTGGGCATCCACAGGCCATGTTGCATCTGGGCTATCGACCTGATGTGGACGTGACGCTGACAGACTTTAATTTCGCGCCCGATACGTTGGCGCGCGGCGACGCGGCGGAGCTTTCATTCACGATCACCGTGTCGGAAGACACACCGCTGATCGTCGACTATGTGATCGATTTTGTGAAGGCAAATGGCACGACGGCACCGAAGGTCTTCAAGTTGAAGGTGACGGATGCAAAGGCAAACAAACCGCTGCGCCTGTCCAAGCGGCATGTCTTCAAAGACAATGCGACGACCTTCACCCTGTATCCGGGTACGCACCGCGTTCATGTACAGGTGAACGGAAAGATCGTTGGAAGTTTGCCATTTTCGCTGACTTGAGCTGACCTTGCCCCGCTGCCTAACTGTTGTTAGGTCCGTTATACCTAATAGTTTTCGTCAGAGATAACAGTTTACCCATGCAACCCCCCCGTCTTGAGATCAAGAGTATCGTCAAAGATTTTGGCGGTCGCCGGGTTGTGGACGACGTGAACTTGACCGTCATGCCGGGGCAGGTGACCTGTTTGCTTGGCCCATCCGGGTGCGGAAAGTCAACGACCTTGCGTATTGTTGCCGGGGTCGAAATGCAGGACAGCGGCACCATTCATGTGGATGGTAACCTTGTCTGTGATACTGTTTTTCGTTTGCCGCCCGAGCGCCGCAATATTGGACTGATGTTTCAGGATTTTGCGCTTTTCCCCCATCTAACGGTGGCCCAGAATGTGGCCTTTGGTTTGCCCGGTGGCAAAGTGATCGATCGGGTCCATACCCTGCTGGAAAAGGTCGGGATGTCACGGCACGGCGCTGACTATCCCCATCAGCTATCTGGTGGTGAACAGCAGCGCGTCGCACTTGCCCGCGCGCTGGCCCCGCGCCCAAAGATCATGCTGATGGACGAGCCGTTTTCAGGGCTGGATGACCGGCTGCGCGATGATATCCGTGATGAAACGCTTGAAGTGCTCAAAAGCGAAGGTACCGCCGTTTTGCTCGTCACGCATGAGCCGGGAGAGGCGATGCGCATGGCCGATGAGATCGCACTGATGCGCAATGGCAGGATTGTGCAACGTGGCGCGCCGTATAACATCTACAACGCACCAGTTGACCTTGAGGCATCAGCATTTTTTAGTGATATCAATGTGATCCGGGGTAAAGTTCAAGGCGCGTTAACGGATACGCCCTTTGGTCAGTTCCTTGCCCCCGGCGTCCCCGATGGGACCGAGGTTGATATCGTCATCCGCCCGCAGCACATCAAAATCGAATTTGACCGCGCCGGTCGCGGTCCCAGCCCAACACCTGTCGAGGGCACGGCCGCGCGCGGTGTCGTGGAGCGGGCCCGGTTTATGGGCGCGTCAAGCCTTGTAGAATTTCGCATGGATTTTGACGGTTCGATCCTGAAAGCTATTGTGCCGTCGGTTTTTCTTCCAAAGCCGGGCATGCCGCTGTGGTTGATGCTGCGACGTGACCGCTGTTTTGTCTTCCCTGTGAAATAGTCTTCAAGATCACGGCTTTACGACGGCTTGCGAAGGCGCAAGTAATGGGTCGCTTTGGTTCGCCCGGACTTTGTAGACCTATGCTAACCGGCATAGGAGAAAACTGACCATGAATTTCCAAATCAAACCTCTGCAGATGGATGACATTGCGCCTATCTTTGACCTGAATGATGCCGCCTTGGCAGCGCAAAAAGCCTGCCGTCAGATCGTGACGTCCAAGCCCGGCACGCCGTGCCGTGTCAGCATGCGAGACGCTGATGTCGGCGAACTGTCATTCTGTTCAATTACCAGCACCAGCCAGAAAACAGCCCGTATCAGGCGAGCCACGCAGTATTTGTACGGGAAAACGCGACGCAAGCGCATTTCGCGATCAATGAGGTGCCCGAGGTCATTACGACACGTCTGATTTCACTGCGGTTTTTCGACAAAAACCATATGATGATTGACGCTGATGTTGTCGAAGGCAGCAATGTGGTGGAAGAAATCTCTCAGGCTTTCGAGGATGAAGAAATTGCTTATGTCCATATCCACAATGCCAAACCGGGCTGCTTTGCCGCGTCTGCCCATCGTGTGGAGTAGCACTGCCAGGTGATCAAACCGGACCTTGCGTGAGTTCCGGTTGCCTACACAACAGCTATCAATGCTATGATTTCATCCGCGCCGCCCGTCCGCCGCGCCGCTTGGTGATCTTGCTGGCCCGTGTTGGCAATTCTGCCATCACCTCTGACCGTGCCTCGGCCGTCATTCGCGACCATGACCCGATCTCATCAATCGACCGCAGGCAGCCGGTGCAAAGCCTGCTTTCGGGGTGGATCACGCAGACCTTCACGCAGGGGCTTTCGATTTCGGCGCGCGCCCAGATGTGATCGGTGTTTTCAGGTTTGCTCACGTTTGATTCCTTAGATGCGTCATACGGTCTAGCATGCCTTGCAAGATATAGCCCGCGGCAACATGGTCGATCACCTCTGCGCGACGTTTACGTGACGTATCCGCCTCGAGCAGCGCGCGTTCGGCGGCGACCGTCGATAATCTTTCGTCCCAATAGGTGATCGGCAACGGCGTCAGTTTTTCCAGATTGCGGGCAAAGGCGCGGGTGGCCTGACAGCGCGGCCCTTCCGAGCCATCCATGTTCATCGGCAGTCCAAGAACCAGCCCGGTGATCAGACGATGGGTGGTCAGTTCCAGCAACTTAGCTGCATCGACGCCGAATTTCTTGCGTTTGATCGTCTCAAGCGGCGTCGCCACCGATCGCATCACGTCTGACACAGCGACACCAATTGTCACGGTGCCCAGATCAAGCCCGGCCAGCGCGCCCATGTCAGGGATTTGCGCGACAAAATCTTCGGGTGTTTCGCAGATCATTCCTCAAGCACGCCCGCGTCGCGCGCTGCGTTCGTCAAGATTTCCATGCCGCGCATGCTGCTGACGAAAACCTGCTGTGCTTCGGTCCAGACGGTGCGGGCGGCATCAAGATCACCCAACACGCCGTAGGCACGGATCAGGCGCGCCCAGTCCTGTGCCGGTCCGCCCTCGTTGGCTAAACGGCTGGCCAGGCCGGACACCATGCTCCCGATCATCGCTTGGCGATCTTCTGGCGACATCTCGGATGCTGCATCCATTTGTTCAAACGAGGGGCCGCGCGCTTCTGGTACCGCGTATTCGACCCCGGCCCGGAAAGCCGCATCGCTGACTTGGCTGCGGGCGCTGGCGATGTGAAAGTTGCCGGGATCGCCGTTTTCGATGATGTCGCGCCAAAACCGCAGCGCCAGATCGGGGCGGTCCGTCTGGTTGTACAGTGCGCCAAGATAATAGCGTGCGGCGGTGTTGCCTTCGTCACGTTCGAGGATTTGGCGAATGGTTGCTTCCGCCTCTGGTGAGACCAGCCCACCGGCGGCGACAACTTTGAGGTCGAGCAGACGCTGCAGGTCGATGATATCAGTGGGCTCGCCTTTGATGGCAATCACCTGTTCCTGCGCATCAACAGCGCCGACATAGTTGCGCAATTCAACCTCGTGAAACGCAAGGCGCGACCACGCCTCAAGATCGTCAGGACGGGTTGGGGCGATGACGCGCAATTGTTCAATTGCTTCGCGGTAGTCATCAGGCACCTCAACGGCAGGTGGTGTCGGGGCTGCTGCTTCGAGCGCCTCTTGGTTGGGGCGATTGGCGCGCATTTCTTCGCTGGCAGCAAGGCGCGCTTGCAGGGGCAGATCGCCATAACCCGGCGCGCCAAGTAGCCAATAGGTTCCAAAGCTCAGACCGATCATCGCGGCACCAACGGTCAATGACAGCCAGCGTGTTGGCGGCGACGCGCCGTTCGCAGTTGTTGCGGTCTTGCTTGCCGCCAACAGTCGCCGCGCAACCTCGGTGCGTGCGCGTTCGGCCTCACCTGCGTCAAGCAGCTGACGCTCCAGATCACGGTCAATCTCAGCCAGTTGCGCGCGATAAATGGCGATATCAGGATTGTCATCGCCAATGTCCTTGGGGCGCAACAATGGCGTCACGATCAAGGCGCTGACCCCGATTGTCAAAACTGCACAAACCAGCCAAAAAATCATGCGTTCTTACGTCCCATTGGTGCTGCTAACATAACCGTCGCGCGCCGCAGTGAAAAGGGGCTGCGACCCCGTGACAATTCACGACACCGCCAGCATGTCGTAAAAAGCAATTCAGACGCCGCTGAGAGTATCCTCTTGGACGCAGCGAAGGTCCAGATAAGATGCCAGGGGCTGCGTGCTCGCCATAAGGATTTTGAGACCCGATGAAACGCTATTCCGCCTTTGCCATCGCCAAAGAAGCGATGCGCCAACACACCGGCTGGGACCGCGCGTGGGCCAAGCGTGAGCCCAAGAAGAAATACGATGTGATCATCGTCGGCGCTGGTGGGCATGGGTTGGCGACTGCGTATTTTCTGGGCAAGAATTTCGGGATCACGAATGTCGCGATCCTGGAAAAAGGCTGGCTGGGTGGTGGGAACACTGGACGGAATACGACGATCATCCGGTCGAACTATCTGCAAGACCCATCAGCGGCGATCTATGAAAAGTCCCGTTCGCTCTATGAAACGATGTCTCAGGACCTGAATTATAACGTCATGTTCAGCCCGCGTGGTGTGATCATGCTGGCCCAAACCCATCACGAGGTGCGGGGATACAAACGCACAGCCCACGCCAACGCGTTGCAAGGTGTCACCACCGAATGGATTGAACCTGCACGCGTGAAAGAACTGTGTCCGATCATGAATATCGACGGGCCGCGCTATCCGGTGTTGGGTGGTCTGTGGCAGGCCCGTGGCGGGACGGCCCGTCATGACGCGGTGGCTTGGGGATATGCGCGGGCCTGTTCGGATATGGGCATGGACGTGATCCAGCAATGCGAAGTAAAGGCCGTACGCCAAGAGGGCGGCAAGGTCGTCGGCGTTGACACGACCAAGGGGCCGATTGATTGCGACAAGTTGGGGATGGTGGTCGCAGGGCATTCCGGCGTGCTGGCACAAATGGCGGGCTTCCGTTTGCCGATTGAAAGTGTCGCTTTGCAGGCACTGGTGTCAGAGCCGATCAAACCGGCGATGGATATCGTCGTCATGGCCAACACCGTGCACGGCTACCTTTCACAATCTGACAAGGGCGAGATGGTGATCGGCGGCGGCACCGATGGCTATAACAACTACACCCAGCGCGGATCATTTCACCATATCGAGGAAACGGTGCGCGCCTTAGTCGAAACCTTCCCGATGCTGGCGCGGCTGAAAATGCTGCGGCAATGGGGCGGGATCGTGGATGTGACGGGGGACCGATCGCCGATCCTGTCCAAAACACCCGTTGAGGGCGTGTTCGTGAACTGCGGTTGGGGGACGGGGGGGTTCAAGGCGATCCCGGGATCAGGCTGGGCGATGGCCGAACTGATGGCCAAAGGTCAATCACCGCTGACGGATGAATTCAGCATGTTCCGTTTTCGCGAAGGGAAATTCATTGATGAAAGCGTGGCGGCGGGGGTGGCGCATTGATGTTGCTGGCCAAAGCGGTGTCGCGATTAGTCGCGCCCATCCTCGTCTTCGTCTGGAAGACCACCGCGCACGCCATCGATGACCATAAAGATAATGGCCGTCGAGAGGATGCCCCCTATGACGATAAGCAACAATTCCATACACCTAACGTAGCATTGCGGTTGCAGGATGCGACCCCGGCAACGGTTGGCCGAGTGATATCGGCGGAAATGGCTACTGATTGCCCAAATTCGCGGGGGATTTCCGCTCATGTTCCTTTTTTGAAGGGGGTTGCCATGTTGGTGGTGTCTCAGAAGGAGGACACATCATGGATGAATTCAGCCAAACAAACTCCACAACGTCCAGCGGAAGCGGGATTGGTTTCCTTGTTGCCGCGGTCATTGTCGTCTTGGTTCTGCTTTATGCTCTTTTCGCAGGTGGCAGTGTCAGCACGGAAGCTGACCCCGCAACTGTGGGCACGACCGAAGAGCTTGCTCCAGCGGTTGAAGAGGTCGCCCCGACCCAGCCTGCCGCACCAGCAGCCGGCGAATAAGCCCAAAACCACTCACGACCTCACAGCCAGAGGCGGGTGCAGCAATGCGCCCGCCTTTGTTGTGTGTGTACGGCCTGTATGTACAGGTTCTGTACGCGATCTGTACGTGTTCAATACCACTCAAATCAAAGGTGCCCTATGCTGATCCTGCATTGCCCCTATTGTGGCGCGTACGCCGATGAAACCGATCTGCATGCAGGCGGAGAGGCGCATTTGAAGCGTGAAGGACCGGGTTCATCTGACGATGATTTTGAGGATTACCTGTTTATGCGCCAAAACCCCAAAGGCGTGCATTTTGAACGCTGGCGCCACATTTATGGTTGCGGCAAGTGGTTCCTCGCGGCCCGCTGCACCAACACGCTAGAGGTCTTTGGCACCTATCCCGCACAAACGCTGGAACCGCCGCAAGACATCAAAGATGCGATCACAGCCAAGCGCCCCGGCTGGTCATGGGGGCGTTTCAAATGAGTACCCGTTTGGCCACCTATGGCCGTTTGATCAACAAAGACAAACCCGTCACTTTTACCTTTAACGGCAAGCACTTGCGCGGGTTCGCGGGCGACACGCTTGCCTCTGCCTTGCTGGCCAATGACCAGATGTTGGTGGGGCGGTCATTTAAATATCACCGCCCGCGTGGCGTCGTGGCCTCAGGCGCGGAAGAGCCCAATGGCTTGGTCAATCTAGGCAAGGGTGCACAGTTTGAGCCCAACGCGCGCATCACCACGACCGAGTTGTTTGAGGGGCTCACCGCCCAATCGCAAAACCACTGGCCTTCGCTGGAATTCGACGTCGGTGCGATCAACACACATCTGTCGCGGTTCCTGCCTGCTGGCTTTTACTACAAGATGTTCATGTATCCGCGTTCTTTCTGGAAGCACGTGTATGAACCGGTGATCCGTCAGTCGGCTGGTCTGGGCAAAGCGCCCAAAGACCGCGATCAGGATACCTATGAACACTTCCACTGCCACGTTGATGTTATGGTCGTCGGTGGCGGTATTGCGGGCCTTGCCGCGGCCAAAGCAGCGGGTGAGCGTGGAGCGCGTGTTTTGTTGATGGAACAGACGGCTGATTGGGGTGGCCGTGCTGTGGTTGATACGCCTGTCATCGACGGTATGCCTGCGCAAGAGTGGATTAATACCACGGTCGAAGTACTTGAAAACATGCAGAATGTGGATATGCGTTTGCGCTGCATGGGGGCCGGTGTCTATGACCATGGCTATGCTTTGGCCTATGAACGGCTGACCGATCATTTGCCCGAGCGCGATGGCCCGCGCCACCGCCTGTGGCGCATCCGTGCCAAGCAAATCATCACAGCCACCGGCGCGATTGAGCGTCCGTTGTCCTTTGCCGCAAATGACTTGCCCGGTGTGCTTCTGGCCTCTGCCGTGCGCGACTATGCGGTGAATTTCGGCGTGTCCATCGGCGACCGCACCGTTGTCGTGACCAATAACGACGATGCCTATCGCACCGCGATTGTGCTGAGGGAAGCGGGGCTTGATGTGCCTGTCATCATTGATGCGCGCGTGGAGGCAGATGGCGAGTTGATTGAGCGCGCCCGCGCGTTGGGCATCCGGATTGAGATGGGCAAGGGCATCGCGAAGGTCAAAGGCGGCAAGCGGGTTACTGGTGTGGCGCTCTGCGCGCAAGCTGGTGAGGGCGCGGTACTGGAAGAGATTGAGTGCGATTGCGTGGCGATGTCGGGCGGCTGGTCACCCGTTGTGCACCTGTGGTCGCATTGCGGTGGCAAGCTGAACTGGGACCCGGCCCAAGTGATGTTTCGCCCAGATCCAGAGCGCGCGCCAACGGGTGCCGATGGCGAAAGCTTTGTCACCACCGCCGGCACCGCGAATGGGCATTTGTTCACGGCAGAGGTCGTTAGCGATGGCTGGGCCGCCGGGCGCGCTGCGGCCAAGGCGGCAGGGCACAGCAAACGTGGCGCACAGGCGCCGATGGGCGCGGATGCGGTCGAAGGCCCGATTTCCCCGGTCTGGTTGATGCCGCAAGGGGCCAGCCATGCGCTGCGGTCGAAGGCTTGGTTGGATTTCCAGAACGATGTGAAAGTCAGCGATGTGCAGCTGGCAGCCCAAGAGGGTTTCGAGAGTGTTGAACATACCAAACGCTACACCACATTGGGGATGGCCACCGATCAGGGTAAATTAAGCAACATCAATGGTTTGGCGATCCTTTCTCAATCATTGAATGCCGATATTCCGAATGTGGGGACAACCACGTTCCGCCCGCCCTATACACCGATTTCGATGGCATCTATCGCAGGTGCTGCTATGGGTGATTTGTTCCAACCTGTTCGCATGACACCCATATCCGCGTGGTCCAATGCCAATGGCGCGGATAATGAACCCGTTGGCCAATGGCGCAGGCCCTTCGCCTACGTCCGCCCCGGTGAGACCGTGCAGACGGCCGTGAACCGCGAGGTGAGGAATACGCGCGAAAACCTTGGCCTGTTGGATGCATCAACGCTCGGCAAGCTGATCGTCAAAGGACCGGACGCGGGCAAATTCCTCGACATGATGTACACCAACATGATGTCCACGCTGCCGGTTGGTAAATGCCGGTATGGTTTGATGTGTTCTGAAAACGGCTTCCTGATGGATGATGGTGTTGTTGTGCGCATGGCCGAAGATACTTGGCTGTGCCACACCACCACCGGCGGAGCCGAACATATCCACGCGCATATGGAAGACTGGCTGCAATGCGAATGGTGGGACTGGAAAGTCTATGTTGCCAATGTGACTGAACAATATGCCCAGATCGCTGTTGTCGGCCCGAATGCGCGTAAACTGCTGCGCAAGCTGGGTGGGATGGACGTGAGTGCCGACGCGCTGCCGTTCATGCAATACCGCGCGGGCAAGATTGGTGACTTTGATGCACGCGTCTTCCGCATCTCATTCTCGGGTGAGCTGTCTTACGAAATCGCCGTGCCAGCCGGGCAGGGGGCCGCCTTTTGGGAAGCGCTGATGGAAGCAGGGCAGGAGTTTGGGATCATGCCTTATGGCACCGAGACGCTGCACATTCTGCGGGCTGAGAAGGGCTTTATCATGATCGGGGATGAGACGGATGGCACGGTCATCCCACAAGACCTCAATCTGCAATGGGCGCTGTCGAAGAAGAAAGAAGACTACCTTGGCAAGCGCGCGCATGAGCGCAGCCATATGGCTGACCCGGATCGTTGGAAACTGGTCGGGCTTGAGACCGAGGACGGATCGGTATTGCCGGATGGCGCCTATGCGGTTGCTGACGGCGAAAATGCCAACGGGCAGCGCAATACGCAGGGCCGCGTGACTTCGACCTACTATTCAGCGAACCTAGAACGGGGCATCGCCATGGGGCTGGTTCTGAATGGGCCGGACCGTATGGGCGAGGTGCTTGAGTTCAACAAGGTTGATGGCACCACGGTGCGCACCAAGATCGTTGATCCGGTGTTTTACGACAAAGCGGGGGAGAAGCAGAATGTCTAATGCTGTCAGCGCATTGCAAGGCAAAGTGGCCCCCGGAGAAGTGACGATCCGCGACGCGGGCTTGCGCGGTATGATCATCCTGCGCGGTGATCTGAACGACAAGAAACTGCGGCGGGTCTGCACCGATCTGACCGGCGTTAAGTTCCCTGATCAACGTCAAGCCAACAGCGATGGCGACAAGGGGCTGTGCTGGATGTCACCGGATGAATTGCTGGTTTTGGTCCCCTATGCGCAGGCCGCTGAGGCTGTCGCGCAAATCGACGCGAGGCTGGCGGGCACACATTATTTGGCCGAAAACGTCTCAGACGCGCGGGCTGTGATTTTTGTGGAAGGGGCGTTCGCCCGCGAGGTGATTGCCAAGCTTGCGCAGGCGGATTTGCACCCCGACAGCTTCAAACCTGGCGATTTTCGGCGGACGCGGTTGGGGCAGGTGGCGGCAGCGTTCTGGATGCGGGATGCGGATCGTTTCGAAGTGATCTGTTTTCGGTCAGTGGCGGAGTATGCGTTTGATGTCTTGGCGGCATCGGCGCAGGCGGGTGCCGTTGGGCATTTTGATTGACCGTGAGAGGCTCGGATAGCTGGTCGAAAGGCCGGTTTGAGCCCTCATTGACGGATGCTGCGCGGCGCACGAATGCCTGCTATGATGAACAAGATCGACAAACTGTTTGTCTTCGTATTTGGTAGCAAGAATTTATATGAGGCCGGGGATGCACAAACCGAAGGGTCGCCTGACCGACATATTCAGCCTGCCTACCGATGGTTCTGGGCAACCTCAGTCTGTTCTGATGCTCGATAAACTTACGCACGTTCCTGAGATTGGGGATGTGCTTAGGGTGGCAAACCGTAATTTGCCGATTGCACAAGTTGATAGACAGCGGATGCGAAACTGTTTAACTGGCTGGCCACTGAGTGGTCTTGGCAGTATCGGGGTACTCGTCAACGAGCCAACGGACGAACTGAAGACGTTAGCACGTCATTCAAACCGTCTTTGGGTCACTTGGGCGCCAAAAAACAATTTGCCATGGCATTTCAAGACTGACGACCTTCCCACGTTCACTCGACTGAATGAAGACTGGAACGCTCATCCAAACGATGCCGGTCTCAGGCTGAAGAAAAACGGAGATGAGCTGATTGCTCGCATGAAGACAAATCCGTGCGCCTATCGCCAACACGAGGAAATTCCCGAAATCTCTGTTAGCTTTGTAAACTGCTCCAACTATCGCGTTACATCAGTAAACGACGAAGGCTGGTATTCGGGTCAATGCCGTTTCAGTGGGCTTGCACCGGAATGGGGTGAGTTCTACGAAATTTCAGGCGACACCCGAGACAACATGGGTTCTACTCCTTGGATCAAGATGGAGGGCATAGGGGGCAAGCATTTTCATTTTTATCTGAGAGATGAAACTCTCGAAATCAAAGCACAAGATTGGGTGCTCAAATCCAAAAGCTGACCTTCGAGCGACGTCTCCCAATGGCAGCTTTGTCCCGCAAAGCAGTCTTCTTGCCTGCAATCCGGCGCAGCCACATCCACCCCCTTGACCTTCTCTCCCCATGTGACATCTATCGTTGCATCCCTGTCCTTAATTCAGAAAGATACCTGATATGGCTTTTTCGCTTCCCGATCTTCCCTATGCCCACGATGCGCTTGCGTCCAAAGGCATGTCCGCTGAGACCCTCGAATTCCACCACGATCTGCACCACAACGCCTATGTCACCAATGGCAACAAGGCGATTGAAGGCACCGAATGGGCTGATAAGTCTCTGGAAGAGATCATCGTCGGCACATACGATAAATCCGCCGTTGCCCAGAACGGTATCTTCAACAACATCAGCCAGCTTTGGAACCACAACCAGTTTTGGGAAATGATGGGGCCGGGCGAGAGTGCGATGCCGGGTGAGCTTGAAAAAGCGCTGGTCGATAGCTTTGGTTCTGTTGATGAGTTTAAATCTCAGTTCAGTGCCGCAGGCGCGGGCCAGTTCGGGTCCGGCTGGTGCTGGCTGGTCAAGAACGCTGATGGGTCCTTGGCTGTGACAAAGACCGAAAACGGCGTGAACCCGCTTTGCTTTGGCCAGACTGCGCTTTTGGGCTGCGATGTGTGGGAACATTCCTACTACATCGACTTCCGCAATAAGCGTCCTGTCTATCTGACCAACTTCCTTGATAATCTGGTGAACTGGGAAAACGTCGCAAGTCGCATGTAATTCCTGTCCATCTGGACAATATGCAAGGCCCGTGGGACATGTTTCTGCGGGCCTTTTTGTTGGGGAGACGACCGTGATCGGACCGATGCTAGATGCGATCATTGCTGCGAAGGCCGAAATGCAGACAGCATTGATCGAAACCCCTGTGTTGCCCCTGTCGACGGCGCGTTGGGACGGCATTCTGCCAGACTGTGCTGGCGTAACGGTCAAGTTGGAACTGTTTCAGCAAGCTGGCTCGTTCAAAGCGCGTGGTGCTTTGCTGGGCATCAAGCGCTTGGACAAAGGCAAGCGTGCAGCAGGCGTGGTCGCGGCCAGCGGGGGCAATCACGCACTGGGTGTGTCTTGGGCTGCGCAAGCTGCTGGCGTTGACGCGCTGATTACTATGCTGCGCGCGACCGATCCTGCGCGCATTGCGGGCTGTCAGGCGCTGGGCGCCACTGTGACCTTACATGATGATATGGCGACTGCCTTTGCTGCGATGAATGACGCCGCCACAAATGGCCGCGCGCTGATGCATCCGTTTGAGGCGGAACATATGATCCTTGGCGCGGCCACGTGCGGCTATGAATATACCCTGCAAGCGCCCCAGATTGACACCTATGTTATCCCCATCGGCGGGGGTGGGATGATTAGTGGGATGGCTTGTGCAATCAAGCAGGTGAACCCGGACGCGCAGGTGATCGGGGTCGAACCATATGGCGCAGACAGCATGTCACAAAGTTTTGCTGCCGGCGAAGCGGTGCGCATTGATAAGGTGGCCACCATTGCGGACAGCCTTGGCGCGCCCTTGGCGATGCCGCTGACCTACAGTGTCGCGCGCGCCCATGTCGACCGGATTGTCAAAATCGAAGACCGCGCGATGTTGATGGCGATGGACCTTTATCAGCAAAATCTGCGCATCACGGCAGAACCCGCCTGTGCTGCCTCGCTTGCCGCAATTCTTGGACCGCTGAAGGATGATCTGGCGGGGCGTCAGGTGGGGATCATTGCCTGTGGATCGAATATCTCGCTGGATCGCTATGCTGCGTTGATGTCGGCGCTATAGGCCGGCGGTCAGTTTCGCTTCCAGGTCGTCTACATCCTCGGCCACTTGCACAAAACCAAGGATATCGTCCCCTGCAAAACCGTTGTCGACCACATGCTGCAAAAGATCACACAGCGGATCCCAAAAGCCATCTATGTTGAGTAAAATCAGCGGCTTGTCGTGCAATTTTAATTGTCGCCATGTCAGCGCTTCAAAGAATTCATCCAGTGATCCGGCGCCGCCGGGCAGCACAACCACGGCATCGGCATTCATGAACATCACCTTTTTGCGTTCGTGCATCGTTTCGGTAATGACAAATTGGTCAAGGTCACGCTTGCCTACTTCCCAATCCAGCAGATGTTTCGGGATCACGCCAAACGTCGCGCCACCGGCATCCTGCACGGCGTTGGCGACCCGCCCCATCAGCCCGACATCCCCGGCACCATAGACCAGACGCCAGCTATTGGCGGCCAGCATTTGGCCTGTATCGGACGCTGCCTGCGCATATTCCGGTTCGTTTCCGTCACGTGATCCACAGTATACGCAGACTGATTTTTGAGTGGCCGACATTGTGATCCCTTCGCAACAGCTTGGCTTTGACCGGTCATAGCCGCGTTGCTAAGGTGGCTCAACCATATCAGGTCATGCGGTGGCCGATCTTTGGTCAAAAAAAGGGGCAAGACGTGACGGAAGACGTGAAATCAAATGCCGCGCCGGTGATCATTGGCGGTGTTGTTGCCGTGGCCCTGGGGGCGGTGGTTTTTGTCTTGATGCCGCAACCCGATATTGCCGAGGTGCCGCTTTCGGAGATCGTACCGGCCTCAGAAACATCAACTGCCGAAGATGTGGAAGAGGCACCAGCGGTGCCTGAAGCGCCGCCCGCGCCCCCAACTCCGGAGTTTGATACGTTCCGGGTTGAATTGGACGGTAGCATGGTGATCGCGGGCCGTGCTGAGCCCGGTCAAATTGTTGATGTGATGCTGGCAGGTTCGGCGATTGATCGCGTGACGGCCGATGCCTCTGGCAGTTTTGTGTCATTTCCGGTTGCAGGGCCATCCGATCAACCCCGTCGTTTATCGCTCTTGGCTGATCCGGATGGGCGCGCTATCGCGTCGACGACCAGCTTTTTGGTCGCGCCAATTGATGCCCCGTTGAGTGTTGCCGCTGCACCGGCGCCGTTAGACGAAACTTTGCAGGCTGATGTTGTCACTGAGGCCGCCGCCGCGCCGCCTGTAGAGGTGCCGGAACAGCTCGAGACACCTGAGATCGATACTGTTGTCGCCGCACCCACACCACCGACCGTGCTGCAGGCGGATGCGGATGGCATCCGCGTGGTGCAGGGCGGCCCCAGCCTGACACAGCCCGAGATCGAGGAGAATGTCGCACTTGATGCGATCACCTATGATCCTGAGGGTGAAGTCCGGCTGTCTGGCCGGGCGACGGGCGATGGTGCTGTACAGATTTACATCAATAATGAGCCTATTTCGACTTCACCCGTCACCGAAGGCGGCGACTGGCGGATCGACCTTCCCGAGATCGACACGGGCGTCTACACACTGCGGATTGACGAGGTGGACGATGAAGGTGACGTTGTCTCGCGTCTTGAAACGCCCTTCAAACGTGAAGAGCCAGAGGATGTCGCCGCCGTTTTGGCCGAAGAAACGTCGCAAGATGGTTTTGAGGTGGCGGTCCGCACTGTGCAGCCCGGCGCGACGCTTTGGGCCATTGCTGAAGAGAGCCTTGGGAACGGTGTCTTCTACGTTGAAGTGTTTCAGGCCAACCGCGATTTGATCCGCGATCCTGACCTGATCTATCCCGGTCAGATTTTTCGTATGCCGGAGATTTCACAATAGTCGTATGGCCCTCTGGTCTTCCCCTTAGCCGCCCCCTAGAAATAAGCTTTGCGGTTCCGGAGTTTCTATGCGTGGTCTGTCCAAAACTGATGCCAATCTGAACGATGCCCAGATTCAGGGGTGGAGCGTGATTAAGCGTGTCATTCCGTATCTTTGGCCAGATGGTCAGAGTTGGGTCAAGCGGCGGGTGATCATCGCCTTGGCGGTTTTGCTGCTGTCCAAGGTGATCGCTGTGGGCACGCCGATCCTGTACAAACAGGCTGTTGATGCTTTGGCACCCGACGGTGCATCAGCGGCGACCGTTCTTGGGCTTGGTGCGGTTGGTCTGACGCTGGCCTATGGTCTGGCGCGACTGATGACTGTGGGCTTTCAGCAGCTGCGTGATGTGGTTTTTACCAAGGTCGGTCAGCGCGCATTGCGTCAGTTGGCGCTAGAGACCTTTACCCATATCCATCGTCTGTCCATGCGCTATCACATCACGCGCAAAACAGGTGGTCTGTCGCGGATCATTGAGCGTGGCGTCAAAGGCGTCGATTTCCTGCTGCGCTTTTTGCTGTTTTCGATGGGACCGCTGGTTCTTGAGCTTTTGATGATCTCGATCATACTCTTTTTCCTTTTTGACGTCTGGTACTTGGCCGTTGTCGTTCTGACGATTGCGCTTTACGTCTGGTTTACGTTCAAGGTGACCGAGTGGCGTGTCAAAATCCGCAAGGAAATGAACGATCAGGATACAGATGCCAACCAAAAGGCTGTTGATAGCCTGCTAAACTTTGAGACGGTGAAATACTTTGGTGCCGAGCGTTGGGAGGCTGATCGCTATGACGTGGCGATGGCCAACTATGAGAATGCCGCGATCCGGACCAACTATTCTTTGGCCTTCTTGAACTTTGGTCAATCAGTGTTGATCACCGGTGGATTGGTTGCCGTGATGGTCATGGCAGCAATGGGTGTGCAGCGCGGCGACCTGACGGTTGGCGATTTTGTCATGGTCAATGCCTACATGATCCAAATCACCATGCCGCTGAACTTTCTGGGGACCGTCTATCGCGAAATCCGGCAGGCGCTGATTGATATGGGCGATATGTTTGACCTTTTGGAGCAACCGGCCGAGGTGAAAGACAAGCCCGATGCCACGGCCCTGCAAGTCAACGGCGGCCGCGTTGTCTTGCAGAACGTGACGTTTGGCTATGATAAAGAGCGACCGATCCTGAAGGGTGTCAGCCTCGAAGTGGAGCCGGGGCAGACCGTCGCCATTGTTGGGTCATCAGGGTCCGGCAAGTCGACAATTGGGCGTTTGCTATTCCGCTTTTATGATGTCGGCACTGGTGCTTTGTTGATCGATGGGCAGGACGTGCGTGATGTGACCCAAGACAGCTTGCATGCCCAAATCGGGGTCGTGCCGCAAGACACTGTGCTGTTCAATGATACGGTCCACTACAACATCGCCTATGGCCGTCCGACCGCTTCAGAGGGCGAAATCATTGCTGCTGCCAAGGCCGCAAAAATCCATGAGTTCGTCTCGAGCTTACCAGATGGCTATCAAACCACAGTGGGCGAGCGCGGTTTGAAGCTGTCTGGTGGTGAAAAGCAGCGGGTCGGCATTGCCCGGACTCTCTTGAAGAACCCCCGATCCTGTTGCTGGACGAGGCAACAAGCGCGCTTGATACCGAAACCGAGATGGAAATTCAGGCCGAACTCAAAGCGATGGGTGAGGGACGGACGGTGATCACGATCGCGCACCGTTTGTCGACCATTGCTGACGCCGACCGGATTGTTGTGTTAGAGAACGGGGTGATCGTCGAACAGGGCCGTCACGATGATCTGCTGGCGGCAGAGGGGCGCTATGCCCATTTGTGGAACCGTCAGTCAGAAGAAGAGCCAGCCTAGCACTTTGACTAAAAATTAGGCGGTATTGAACTTGCCGCATTGTTTTCAGGGTCTATCCCTTGTGGCCCGAATACATGGCTGGCTATCAATGTCGCAAGCAATCGGAATAGTGCCACGCCAATATGTTAGACAATCAAACTGGCCTTCAGCCCCGTGCAAAGGGCAGCGTGGTTTTGTCGGCAAAACGACGTGGGCCAAACAGCGTGATCGATGATTTGCATCAATCGGGGTGCTTGCGGGTTTTGTTCCCGCAGAGTGCCCCTGATCTGGATGCGGTTTTGATCAATACCTCCGGCGGTGTCACCGGTGGTGATGTCATCGCAGTGTCTGCCGTGGCGGGTGCGGGTAGTGCGCTGACACTGACAACGCAAGCAGCAGAGCGTGCCTACCGCGCCCAACCGCATGAAACGGGGCGGATTACGACCAACTTGTCTGTTGCCGACGGGGCATCCTTGCGTTGGCTGCCACAAGAGATTCTGTTGTTTGATGGCTGCCGTCTTGAACGTCGGCTTGATGTGCAACTAACCGGTAGCGCAAAGCTGCTGCTGGTGGAACCTGTTGTCTTTGGGCGCACGGCGATGGGCGAGACCTTGACCAATATCATGCTGCACGATCGGATTGCCGTCAGCCGCGATGATGAACCAATTTATCTGGATGGTGTGGCGATCACCGGCGACGCGGTGGCGCAAATGGCCCGCCCAGCGACAGGGCAGGGCATGGGGGCGATGGCGACGATCGTTTACGTGGCCCCGGATGCTGCGGCCCGCCTGAATAAACTGCGGTCCTTTCTGCCGCAAACCGGGGGTGCATCATTGCTGACCGATGACATCCTTGTTGGCCGCGTTGTGGCCTCTGACGGCTATATGCTGCGCCGTGCCATTGTGCCGATCATAGAATTGCTTTCGGGAACGTCGGTTCCCAAGACATGGAGATTGTAAGATATGCAACTGACCCCCCGCGAAAAAGACAAACTGCTGGTTGCGATGGCCGCAGAGGTCGCGCGCAAAAGGTTGGCGCGTGGCGTCAAGCTGAACCACCCGGAGGCGATTGCGCTGATCACCGATGCAGTGGTCGAGGGCGCCCGCGATGGCCGCTCTGTCGCGGATATGATGACCGCAGGTGCGCAGGTCATCACCCGCGATCAATGCATGGATGGCATCGCGGAGATGATCCACGAAGTCCAGGTCGAGGCGACATTCCCTGATGGCACCAAGCTTGTCACCGTTCACAACCCGATCAGATAGGAGCCCGCTATGATCCCCGGAGAGATTTTCCCAAAAGAGGGCAGCCTGACGATTAACGAAGGTGCCACAGAAACAACGTTGATGGTCGCCAATACCGGCGACCGGCCTGTGCAGATCGGCAGCCACTATCATTTCGCCGAAAGCAATGCGACGCTGGATTTTGACCGTGAGGCCGCACGCGGACAGCGGTTGAACATCGCCGCCGGTACGGCGGTGCGGTTCGAGCCGGGCCAACGCCGCGAAGTCACACTGATCCCGATCAGTGGCGCGCGCCGCATCTTTGGATTTAACGCAGCCGTCATGGGGGATCTCTGATGCCAACCGAAGTCACACGTTCCGACTATGCCGCGATGTTTGGCCCCACGACGGGCGATCGCGTGCGTCTGGCCGATACCGACCTGATTATCGAGGTTGAACATGACCGGACCACCTACGGCGAAGAGGTGAAGTTCGGTGGCGGCAAGGTGATCCGCGACGGTATGGGCCAATCTCAGGTCACCCGTGCCGGTGGTGCCGTTGATACGGTGATCACCAATGCGCTGATCGTCGATCATTCTGGCATCTACAAAGCTGATGTCGGCCTGCGCGACGGTCGCATTCACAAGATCGGCAAAGCGGGGAACCCTGATACCCAACCCGGCGTCGATATTATTGTTGGACCGGGAACTGAGGCGATTGCCGGTGAAGGCCGTATCCTGACGGCAGGGGGTTTTGACAGCCACATCCACTTTATCTGCCCGCAGCAGATGGAAGACGCGCTGCATTCCGGTATCACAACACAGTTGGGCGGCGGTACCGGCCCCGCGCATGGCACGCTGGCCACCACCTGTACGCCGGGGCCGTGGCATATTGGGCGGATGCTGCAATCAGTCGATGCTGTGCCGATGAACATTGGTTTGTCGGGCAAGGGCAATGCTTCTCAGCCTGAGGCGCTGGTGGAAATGGTTAATGCCGGGGCTTGCGCGCTGAAACTGCACGAGGATTGGGGGACGACCCCAGCCGCCATCGATTGCTGCCTGTCAGTGGCTGATGACATGGACGTGCAGGTGATGATCCACACCGATACGCTGAACGAAAGCGGGTTTGTGGAGAATACTGTAGCGGCGATGAAAGGTCGCACGATTCATGCGTTCCATACTGAGGGCGCGGGCGGGGGCCATGCGCCGGATATCATCAAGATCTGCGGTGATGCGAATGTGCTGCCTTCGTCCACCAACCCGACGCGGCCCTTCACTGTGAATACGCTGGAGGAGCATTTGGATATGCTCATGGTTTGTCACCACCTCGACAAATCTATCCCCGAAGACGTCGCTTTTGCCGAAAGCCGTATTCGGCGCGAAACCATTGCCGCCGAGGATATCCTGCACGACATGGGCGCGTTTTCGATCATTGCGTCTGACAGTCAGGCCATGGGTCGCGTGGGCGAGGTGCTGACGCGCACGTGGCAGACCGCCGATAAGATGAAGAAGCAGCGCGGGCGTTTGCCAGAGGAGACGGGAGAGAATGACAATTACCGTGTCCGTCGCTACATCGCAAAATACACGATCAACCCCGCAATTGCGCATGGTCTGAGCACTGAGATTGGATCAATTGCCGAAGGCAAGCGCGCTGATCTGGTTCTTTGGAGCCCCGCGTTCTTTGGGGTGAAGCCAGAGATGGTGCTGATGGGCGGCATGATCGTTTGCGCGCAAATGGGTGATCCGAATGCGTCGATCCCCACACCGCAACCTGTCTATTCCCGGCCAATGTTTGGCGCGATGGGTGGGGCGGTCAGTCACAATGCCATCACCTTTGTCAGCGCCGCAGCACAGGCTGATGGTATCGGTGACAAGCTGGGGCTGGCCAAGCAAACCGTGGCGGTGAAGGGTACCCGCAACATCGGCAAGCGTGATCTGGTGTTGAACGATGCTTTGCCGCAGATCGAGGTGCATCCAGAAACCTACGAGGTCCGCGCCGATGGTGAGTTGCTGACATGCGAGCCTGCAAGTGAATTGCCGATGGCGCAGCGGTATTTTTTGTTCTGATGGCGGATTATACCTCTCACAACATCGCGAAAGCGGGCGCGTGGTCGGATGCGTTTGAACTTTGTGTGCTGACCTACGACGAACGCTTTTTGCGGCGCAAGGTCGTCAAAACCGTGCAGGGTGAAAGCCTGCTGGTAAACTTGGCGCATACAACGTCGCTGGATCATGGTGACGCTTTTGCGCTGGACGATGGCCGCTTTATCGCAGTTGTCGCAGCAGAAGAACCGTTGCTGCAGGTCACCGGCGATCTGGCGCAACTGGCCTGGCACATCGGCAATCGCCATACCCCTTGCCAGATCGAGGCGGACCGTCTTTTGATCCAGAGCGATAAGGTAATCGGGCATATGCTGGAACATCTTGGGGCAACGATCAAAGAGGTGAGTGAGCCGTTCACGCCTGAAGGTGGTGCTTACGGCCATGGCCGCACACATAGCCACGAACATGGGGCGACCGCCCATGAGCACTAGTGCCGTTCTGACATTGTCGCAGTGGCTATCGCCGTCCTATCCGCTGGGCAGTTTCGCCTATTCGCATGGGCTGGAGGCCGCAATTGATGAAGGCTGGGTGCATGACGCGGCATCTTTGCACAGCTGGTTGCAGGATGTTTTGACCCAAGGGTCAGGATGGTCTGATGCGGTGCTTTTTTGTGCTGCTTACCGTGCGTCTGATACCGACGGGTTGAAGCAAGTGGATGCGACAGGTCGCGCCTTTGCCGCGAGCGAGGAACGGTTGCGTGAGAGCGTGAACCAAGGAACCGCCTTTGTCCGCACGCTTGCCGCGACCTCGCAAATAGACGTGCCGCCTGTGGTGTTTCCTGTCGCTGTGGGCTGGGCCGCAGCGCAGCAGGGCGCACCGCTACAGATGGCGACGTCCATGTATCTGCAAGCTTTTGTCAGCAACATCGTGATGGCCTGCCAACGCTTGATGCCATTGGGCCAGACAGCCGGGCAGGCCTTGATCTTGGAATTGTCGCCGGTTTGCGAAGACACGGCATTGGCGGCCAGCACGTCCAGCCTGAATGATTTGTATTCCAACACTTTCCTTTCTGACATCGCGGCCATGCGCCACGAGGTCCAACAACCAAGGCTTTTTCAATCATGACACAGCTGAATGGCCCATTGCGCATTGGGATTGGCGGCCCGGTTGGTGCGGGCAAGACGACGCTGACGGCCCGTTTGGCGCAGTTATTGCACCCTGAAACCTCGATCGGTGTGATCACGAACGACATCTATACACAAGAAGATGCAGAGGCTTTGACCCGGATGCAGATCCTGCCTGCGGATCGGATCATTGGGGTCGAGACGGGCGGCTGTCCGCATACGGCGATCCGTGAAGATGCCAGCATCAATCTGGCCGCTGTGGCGCAGATGGAAGCGCGGCATCCTGATGTGGCCGTCGTGTTGATCGAATCCGGTGGGGACAATCTGTCCGCGACCTTCAGCCCGGAACTGGCTGATCTAACGCTCTATGTGATCGACGTGGCCGCGGGTGAGGAAATACCCCGCAAGGGTGGTCCAGCGATTACGAAATCAGATGTGCTGGTGATCAACAAAACCGATCTGGCCCCGCATGTCGGCGCCTCGCTTGATGTGATGCAGCGCGATGCAACCCGGATGCGGGGGGATAAGCCCTTTGTGATGACGTCGCTGCGCAATGGGGATGGTGCCGACAAGGTTTTGGAGTTGGTGCGGGAAATGGGCGGGTTTTGATACTGGCCCACTGATGAAAAAGGCCCGCATTGCTGCGGGCCTTTTTGTTATTCGGCGGCTTGCATCGGCTTGGTCAGCTCCAGCGTTGGAAGCAGGTCTGATGGTGTCTCATCCTCCCAGATAAACTCTGGCGCTTTGATCCGCTTGGCTTGGCGTGCCAGCGCCCAATCGCGGGCCGCCTTGCTGCTGCGACCCATGGAGAGTTTCGCCAGCAGTTGCGCGAACCATTGCACGTAGGTCACGAACCACACGCGGACCGCCAACATCGACGGGGTGAACACCAGCGTCAGCATCGTCGCGATCCCAAGGCCGAAGACCACTGCGGTGGCCAGTTGTTTCCACCAGAGTGCTGTCGGGCTGTCGATGGAATAACCGCCGTTCATGAAGTCAAGACTGAGGCCGAACATCATGGGCGCCAGACCCGCCATCGTGGTGATGGTGGTCAGCAGCACGGGACGAATACGCGCTTCGGCTGTGCGCGTGATCGCTTCGGCCCTTGGCATGTATTTGCTGTATTCCTGATAGGTGTCGATCAGGATGATGTTGTTGTTCACCACGATTCCAGCCAAAGCCACGATCCCCGTACCGGTCATAATGATCGAGAAGGGTTGGTCCATCACCAACATTCCCACCAGCGAACCGGCCGTGGACATGACGACGGCCATCAGCACTAGCAGTGAGTTGTAGATGCTGTTGAACTGCGCGAGCAGGATGATGAACATCAGACCCAAAGCACCCATGAAGGCCACTTGCAGGAAAGCCCCGGATTCGGCTTGTTCTTCTTGGTCGCCCGTCCATTCCCATTCAATTGATGCGGGCAGGGGGTTGGTGTCCAGCCATTCGGTGAGCACGGCAATCCGTTCGTTTGCATTGAGCGGGGCTTCGATCGTCTGACTGTCATTTACGGCCTCGGCGAGGCTTGCCGATGTGGTGTCCCCAAGCAACGTCACAATGTCGTAGCGATCCATGCCAGTCGCGTCCTCGTTGACTAGGCGCACAACTGCTATGGCGTCACCGTCCAAAGTGAGGTTTGTTAATCCGGCCTCGACCCCTGCTTTCACATCGAAATAGCGTTTCTGTTCGATCCGGTCGATCTGGGCGAGCTTGGCCACGGGGGTGCGGGTGATAAAGCTGGACAGCGGGATGAGCCCTGATGATGTACGCACCCGCAGGCTATCAAGCGTTGAAAGCACGCGGTCCTCTTCAGGCAAGCGCACCCGAATGTCGATTTCGTCATCGCTATTGGCCGGTGTAAAGCTGTCGAGGTAGATGCCGCGTGTGACCAATTGGACCATCGCACCGACCGTTGCCACATCTGCGCCGTAGCGTCCGGCTTTTTCGACATCCACGTCGATCTGCCAGTCAATGCCGGGCAGGGGCAGCGTGTCTTCGATTGTGGTCAGACCGGTGGTCTGTTCAAACTGCGCGCGTGCCAGCGTCGTCGCGGCGCGCAACTCTTGGAAATCATCGCTCTTGAGCCGCAGATGCACTGGTTTGCCGGATGCAGGCCCGCGGGATTGAGCCAAGATTTCTGTCTCGATCCCCGGGATCTTATCGAGTTCGGCCTGGAGTTCGGCCAAGACGACATCGCCATCCAGTTCTGCGATACCGGCGCGGTCTTCCCACGGGATCGTTTCCAATTGCACTTGCCCAATGGTGTCGACGGGTGTGCTGGCTCCGCTGGAATCTGTGTTCAAACCGCCGTCACCCGCGAAAGAAAAGGCGGTGATGATACCAGGGTGCGCGAGTACGATATCTTCCGCCTGCCGCACCAGATCGTCTTTTTCGGCCAACGACAGGTTGCCGCGCGCCCGCACATAGACGATGGCCTGTTCAGGTTCGGATTCAACGAAAAATTCCACCCCGTTGTTGTTTGCGCCGTAGTAGCCAAAGATCGACATGACGGTGAAAACAACCGCTGCCACTGTCACAAGTGGCATGATCGGGTTGCCTGCGATGAAGTTCATGAAATGCCCAAATGGGGAACGGCGATAGCCCGCTTTGATTGTCTTGGCCTCGCGTTCGATCTTTGCAGCGCCTATCGTGATGGACAGCAAGAATGCCCCAACCAAGAACAGCATCATACCCGGCAGGGATGCGCTGAGCCCATCCGTCTGCACCGCTTCGCCGGACAAATAACCCGGGTTCAACGTGAGCATTGCACCAGTGAAGACGACCATGATTGCGGGGAAGACGAGCAGGGCGCGCACAAACCACGGCAGGCGCGCGCGCAGCCAGTCTGATGTATTGCCAAAAACGCGGCTCATCCGTCCGGTCACACCGCCCATGACGGGCAGATAGACAAGTGCCACAACGAGGGATGCTGACAAAACGAAGATTAGCGTCACGGGCAGCATGCCCATGAATTGCCCCGGCACTCCGGGCCAGAACAGCATAGGCAGGAAGGCGCAAAGCGTTGTCGCCGTGGATGAGATGATCGGCCAGAACATCCGTTTGGCTGCCTCAACATAGGCGTGCATCGGACCTGTGCCCTCTTTGATGCGTTTGTCGGCGTATTCGACAACCACGATGGCCCCGTCCACCAGCATGCCAACCGCAAGAATGAGGCCAAACATCACGATGTTTGAAATCGTGATTTCCATCACGGCAAGTAAAGCGAAACACAATAAGAATGACGTTGGGATCGCAAAGCCGACCAGCAGCGCCGGGCGCGTCCCAAGGGCAGCCAGAACGACGATCATCACCAATGCGATCGCGGTCAGAACGGAGCCTTCCAGCTGGCTGACCATCGAGGCCACGTTGCGCGATTGGTCGTTCGAGGTCCCGACCTGAATGGCGGCTTGCAGTTCTGGCGACCAACTTGCGCGTTCATCCTCGACCACTTCTTTGACCAAAGCGGCGGTGTCGATCAGATTGAACCCTTTGCGTTTCACCACCTGCAGCGCCACCGTGTTCACACCATTGAACCGTGCGGTGCCAAGACGGTCTTCGAACGTCAGGCGAATGGTTGCCAAATCGCCAAGCGTGATGACACGGTCACCGTTGGTTTTGACGGGCAGGTTGTAGACGTCTTGGGGGTCGTCAAAAGATGAGGGGATCTTGACCGCAAATGCACCCTGCGCGGTTTCAACTTCACCTGCGGCGATCAGCAAGTTATTGTTGGTCACCACGCCGATCAGTTCGCCAGCGGTGACGTTGTAGGCCTCTAAGCGCAGGGGGTCGATGACGACTTCCAACATTTCATCGCGTTGTCCGGCAAGGCCAGCCTCAAGTACTGCATCGAGACCCTCGATCCGGTCTTGCAGATCTTTCGCCACGCGCAGCAACGTCCGTTCTGGCACTTGGCCAGTCAGGTTGACGATAACGATCGGGAATTCCGAAAAGTTGATTTCATTGATGGAATATTGGTCTGCGCCGCTGGGGAATTGCGCTTCGGCGTTATTCATAGCAGAGCGGATGTCAGCGAGGATCTTGGTTTTGTCCCACCCGAACTCAAATTCGAGCGCAACACCGGCGTAACCTTCGGCAGCGGTCGCTGACATGGTCTTGAGCCCATCCAGATCAGATAACTCCGACTCCATCGGTTTTACGAGAAGTGTTTCGCTGTCCTCGGCTGAAATTCCGGGAAAAGGCACGGAAACAAAGATTGCAGGGATTTCAATATCCGGTTCGCCTTCTTTGGGCAGGCCAACATAGGCCATCCCCCCCGCCAAAAGCGAGAGGCCAATGAAGGCAAGCACCATGCGGGCGCGCGAGGCGGCCCAGTCAACCAGTCCAGTCATCCTTTGGCCTCCGTGAATGTCGGCGCGACCTCAACACCATCCACCACAAATTCTTGACCAATGGTGATGATATCGACGGTTTCCGGTAGATCGGTCACCCAGACGCCTTCGGCGGTATCACGCAGCAAGGTCACTGGCATGAATGTGGCGATATTGCCTTCACCAACGGTGCGGACGCCCAAGACACCATCATCATCCAGCGTCAGAGAGGATTGCGCGATAAGGTGTGCTGTCCGACCGTCCGAGGCGACAAGTATTTCGGCCGTCTGCCCATCGCTGATCGCGAGATCATCGTTTGCAATCGTCACTTCGACGCGGAACGTGCGGGTGAGTTCATCTGCACTGCGCGACAGGAACGTGACCCGCCCCTGCACCTGTTCGCCGCTTGTCAGCCGCGTACCGGCCACAGCGCCGACGCTAACCTTGGAGACATCCGCCTCCGGTACAAAGCCTACGAGTTTGATTTCATTCAGCTGAATGATAGTGGCACAGGGTGAGCCGGGCTGCATCAGCGACCCCAATTCAGCCGTGTCGGTTTCCAAGAGCCCAGAGAATGGCGCCATGATGGCCAACTTCTCTATTTCGCGCTCTGCCGTCGCAACGGCGGCTTGGGCGGCCTCGATCCCGGCGCGCGCCGAAACAACAGCCGAGTTGGCGCGTTGGACACCCGCGGTTGCCGCTTCCATTGCCGCTTCTGCACTGACCAAACGGGTCTCAGAGGCAAAGCCGCCTTCCGACAACTGACTGGCGGCATTGAGGTTAATTTCAGCCTCACGCACACGTGCGCTGGCTTCAAGAACGCCAGCTTGCGCCTCTGGGACGCGCCCTTCGGCTTCTGCTAGCCGCGCGCGTGCTTCGGCCAGTGATGCCTCGCGCGTGCCTGGATCAAGGCGGCACAGCATTTCGCCTTCGTTGATGAATGCACCTTTGCGCCGCGGCTCAGAGATCACCAGACCTGACGTTTCGGACGCAACGGTGACTTGCCGCGCCGCTTCGGTGCGGCCACGGAGTACGACAGCGCTATCGACAGTTTGTGCAATGGACCGCATGGCGACAACACCGACAATAGAATCGCTGCGGCTTTGCTCAACCTGCTCGGTGGTATTCTCGGTCTGTTCGGACACTTTCGCGGTGGGCGAGGACTGCGCAAACCCAAGCAATCGCTCGCGTTCAAAAACCACCATATACAACCCAGCAAGCACTATGATTGCGGTTATTACCGGAATGATCTTCATTAATGTCGTCCCCCAAGCCCGGGCAACGGTGCCCGCGCTGTTGTCCTGATCTGTAGTTCATACGCGACAATACGGTATGCAGATCACCAGTTTCGTACTAAACCATTCAGTTTAGTTTATAGGGAAGTTGCCTTGGCGGCAAGCGCACAATTGCGTGTGACCAGCAGCATTGCGGTGTGCATTTTTCGCTGGCCTCTTGTTCATTGTGTCAGCTTCACGATATGTACGCGCAAAGACGACGCGAAATCTGCCAAAATTGGGGATCAAGGTGAGCAACTCCGACAGTTTTATCGATGAAGTCACCGAGGAAGTGCGCAAGGAAAAGCTGTATGGCTACTTGCGGCGGTATGGCTGGATTGCAGTGGCGCTGGTTGTCTTGCTGGTTGGTGGGGCTGCTTGGAATGAGTATCGTGCAGCGCAGGCGCGGAATGCCGCTCAGGCAGCAGGTGATGCGATGTTGGCGGCGTTGGACGAGACTGAACCGGCAGCCCGTGCCGCGGCGATGGCGCAAATTGAATCCGAAGGCAGTGCTGCCGCTGTGACTTTGCTTTTGCGTGCTGCAATGGAAGAAGAAGCCGGTGATGTGACTGCCGCTGCGGCGACATTGAACATGGTTGCCTTGGACCCGGACGTGCCAGAGATGTACCGCGATATTGCCGCGTTTAAGGCAGCAATTTTGCCGATTGGTGACGCGGCTGAACGCAAAGCGTCGCTCGACGCGCTGTCTCAGCCGGGTCAGCCGTTTCGGTTGCTCGCGCTTGAGCAGATCGCTTACATGACTTTGGCCGAAGGCGATACCGACGGCGCAATCGCGGTGATGCGCCAAATCGAGGAAGACGCGGGCGTGACACGTGGGTTGCGTGAACGTGTGCAGACCCTCATGGTGGCGCTGGGTGAACCCCTGCCTGAACCTGTGACCGAGTAAAGCGCAGATTGGAACCGATCGTGACTGTAAGAGTAAGCATTGCTGCCGCCCTGAGCCTGATACTATTAGCGGCATGTGGCGACGATGACGTGATCTTGCCGGGGGAGCGTTTTGACATTCGCGCGCAAACGGCATTCACAAACCAAACAGCGCCGGTTGATCTCCCTGTTACGCAAGCGAATGCCGCTTGGAGCCACCGAAACGGCAACCCAAGTCATAGCATCAGCCATCCGTCTTTGAGTGCGACCCTGAGCCCGCTGTTCGTTGCTGATATCGGCGAAGGTGACAGCCGCCGCGCGCGCATCACATCGCATCCGGTGGTGGTGAACGGTGTTGTCTACACAGTTGATGCCCGCGCCACCGTTACCGCAACGACAGTTGATGGTTCCACATTATGGTCACGTGATCTGACCCCGCGCCGTGACAATGCGACAGATGCGTCTGGTGGCGGGATCTCGGTTGGTGGCGGGCAAGTCTATGTGACAACCGGATTTGGTGAAATCACCGCACTGGATGCCGGTTCCGGCACTGTTTCCTGGGTGCAGGACCTAGACGCGCCGGCGAATGCGGCCCCCACCGTGAGCGGTGATCTGGTCTATGTCGTGGCGCGCAACAGCACGGCTTGGGCGCTTGAGACATCAAATGGCCGCATCCGCTGGCAAAGATCGGGTGCACCTTCCACAGCGAACTTTTCAGGTGGTGCATCGCCGGCTGCGAGTGGTGAATTTGTAGTGTTTCCGTTTCCCTCTGGTGAGGTTTTGACGACTTATCCCCGTGGTGGCCTAACACGCTGGACCACAGTTGTTTCTGGGGAGCGTGTTGGCAATGCCGCTGGCGTCATCGACGATATCGCAGGTGATCCGGTTATCGTGGACGATCGCGTCTATATCGGTAATTTCGGTGGCCGCACTGTTGCCATCAATTTGGGTGACGGGTCGCGGGCCTGGACCGCGACAGAAGGGGCGATCAGTCCGGTATGGCCCGCTGGCAATGCTGTCTTTATGATCAACGATCTGAGCGAGCTGGTGCGTTTGGACGCCAGCACCGGCAACCCGGTTTGGCGTGTCGCGCTGCCGACATTTGAAGATGAGACGCGCACCCGCCGCCAAAACAGTATTTTTGCACATTACGGGCCGGTTTTGGCTGGTGGTCGTTTGCTTGTGACATCTTCTGACGGGTTGATCCGGCAGTTTGACCCGACGTCGGGTGCACTTTTGGGGCAGATTGAACTGCCCGGTGGTGCGGCGTCCGGGCCCGTGGTCGCCAATCAGACCCTTTACGTTCTGAGCAAAACAGGGCAATTGCACGCTTTCCGTTGATCGCGCGAACCAGAGTCGCACAGGTCAATCCCGAAAGGTACGTAGAAGATGAGCTTTACCCTTGCCATTGTGGGGCGTCCGAATGTGGGCAAATCCACTTTGTTCAACCGTCTGGTTGGCAAAAAACTGGCCTTGGTCGATGACCAGCCGGGGGTGACGCGTGATTTGCGCGAAGGCGAGGGACGGATTGCGGACTTGCGCTTTACCGTGATCGACAGTGCAGGTCTGGAAGAAGCGACAGATGACAGTTTACAGGGCCGTATGCGCCGCCTGACCGAACGCGCGGTCGAGATGGCCGATGTGTGCCTGTTCATGATTGACGCGCGGGCAGGGGTGCTGCCAGCCGACGAAGTTTTTGCCGACATTCTGCGCAAGAAGAACGCCAATGTGATCCTTGCCGCCAACAAGGGCGAAGGCAAGGCGGCCGATGCGTCAATCCTTGAGGCTTATTCACTGGGCCTGGGCGAGCCGATCCGCATGTCAGCGGAGCACGGCGAAGGCATGGGCGAATTGATGGATGTACTGCGCTCGATTGCAGACGCACGCGCCGAACAGGCCGCCGCCGATGCGCCCGAGGTGGATGTTGATGTTGGTGATGATGATGAGGATGCCGCGCGCATTCCGACGCGCGCAAAGCCCTTGCAGATTGCCGTTGTTGGCCGCCCGAATGCGGGAAAATCCACGCTGATCAACAAAATCATTGGCGAAGAGCGTCTGTTGACCGGCCCCGAGGCCGGGATTACCCGCGATGCGATTTCCGTCCAGCAGGATTGGGCTGGGGTGCCGATGCGCATCTTTGATACCGCAGGCATGCGCAAAAAGGCCAAGGTGCAGGAAAAGCTTGAGAAGCTGTCAGTGTCTGATGGTCTGCGGGCGGTCAAGTTCGCTGAGGTGGTCGTTGTCCTTCTCGACGTCGAAATTCCGTTTGAACAGCAAGACCTGCGCATTGCCGATCTTGCAGAGCGCGAAGGTCGCGCGGTTGTTGTTGCGGTGAACAAATGGGACGTCGAAGGCGAAAAACAAAGCAAACTGAAAGAGTTGCGGCAAGATTTTGAACGTCTCCTGCCACAGCTACGGGGCGCGCCGTTGGTCACCGTCTCGGCGAAAACCGGCAAAGGGCTCGACCGATTGCAGCAAGCAATTATGCGCGCGCACGAGGTTTGGAACCGGCGCATTTCGACGGCAAACCTGAACCGCTGGCTGACCGGTATGCTGGAACAGCACCCACCCCCGGCACCGGGCGGCAAGCGCATCAAGATGCGCTATATGACCCAAGTCAAAACGCGACCGCCTGCGTTTGTCGTGATGACATCGCATCCTGACATGATGCCCGAAAGCTATAAGCGATATCTTGTCAACGGCTTACGCGTCGACTTTGATATGCCGGGCACGCCGATCCGTCTGTTCCTGCGCGATCAAGGTGACAAGAACCCCTACAAAGACAAGAAGTCATCACAGCCCTCCCGTCTGTCCAAGCATCTTAAGAAGGGATCTGGCGACCGCTGAGGCGTGTTGCGGCGATCAGGACGAGAATGATAGCTACGCCCGCAGCTGCACACGCAGAAACGGTCCAGTTGGTCAGCCCGTTTGCGACGATGATGCCGGATAGCGCCCAAACAACGGTCAATCCATAGGCCGGAGCGATTGAACGCAGCAGGACCGGGAGCGTCACGCCTAACGCACCAACAATGCCAATATAGGCCCAACCTATGTCATTTGTGACAACGCCATAGCCGGCAGCCGTACTGCCAAGTGAGACGAAGGATGCAGCGGTCAGCCAACCCGCGTAGATGCTGACCGGGACCTTGAACAACCAAGTGTCACTTACAGGCGCGCGTAAGAGGGCCGCAATTGCGGTCACTGCCATGATAAAGATCAGAATTGTTGCCCAGATTGCACTTGTGTTCGCGACGGCCAACCAGGTTGATCCGACAGCAAGGCTGACGATCAGGGGGCGTCTGGCTTTGTCCCATCCGGCACTTGTCGGCCGTTTCACAAGACCAAACACTGCCGACACGACAAGCCATGCATAGATCAGCCCCCAAATCGCGAAAGCATATCCTTCGGGTTGGATCGGGGGATCAGTCTGTGGAATTGGCAATTGGTCCGCCCGAAAGCCGCTGAACGGTGGTGTGAGGGCAGGTGAGACCACAAAGGTGGCCGTAAACATCAGGGTGAGGATCGCGCGAGTTTGTTTCATGTTGCTCAACATAGCCTCGATACGCCCAATTCCATGCAAAGGTCGGGAAAAGCCGACTTGTTCGTAAGCTGACCTTGCGTCAGCATGCGCCTATTCAACGAAAAGGCTTTGTTATGAAACGTATTGTTATTCTGTGCGATGGCACGTGGAATTCACCAACGATCACGACTCCGACAAACGTGGTCAGGCTGCGCGACGCCCTGATTAGTGACGAGGACACGCAGATCGTGCGTTACCTTGAAGGCGTGGGTGTCAATAAATATGCCAACCGTCTGAAGGCGTTCATTCACAAGTTTGGCGGTGGCGCATTCGGCTGGGGGTTAGGGCGCAATGTCAGGCTGGCCTATCAGCAGCTTTGTTTGCATTACGAACCCGGCGACCAGATTTATATCTTTGGATTTTCGCGGGGGGCCTACACCGCGCGTTCATTGGGTGGGATGATCCGCAAATGCGGGATCGTGCCAAAGAACCGTATCAAGAGTGCGTTGACGCTCAACAAGGCTTGGCGTCTATACAAGCGCAAGGGTGATTATCTTGACGAGGGTCCGCTCTGGACGCAGCGCAAGGCGCTGTCGCCTGATATTGCAACCTCGGAAGATGACTGGAAAGCCCGTGGCAAAAAGGGAGCGATCGTCGATATCCATTTCATGGGTATCTGGGACACCGTTGGGGCGAAAGGCCTTCCGACCAAGCTTTTGGGTCCGATTGCCCGGCTTTGGAACCGTCGCTATCAGTTCTACGACATGCGTCTGTCGTCCATGGTAAAGCATGCTTATCATGCGCTGGCGCTGGATGAGCAACGCCAGCTTTATGCGCCGACACCTTGGGAAAATCTCGATGATCTGAATGGCCCCAATGCTGGGCCCGACAAACCCTATGACCAGCTTTGGTTTGTGGGAAATCATGGCATCGTTGGGGGGAGCAATGAGGTGCGTGAACTTGTGGCGTTTCCGTTGGAGTGGATTGTCGGTAAGGCCGTTGATCTTGGATTGGAATTGGATCCAAGCGCAATTATCCCTGACGCGCCCGGCAACCCGTCAGCATGGTCGACGGATGTTGCACGCCAAAACGGCCCGCTGAATGCCTGGCGCGTCGGCCCGGTGCGCCCGGATGCCTATCATTGGAGCGTTGGTGTCCGCATGCGGTCACTGGGCGCGCACTATAGCCCCGGTGGGGCAATGCATGTGCGCACCGCAGTCATGAACCTGGCCGAGCCGGTCGATGTTAAGCCAGATGCCCTTCGGGCGTGATCCGCGTCTTGCCACGCAGATAGGGATGCAAGGCTGGAGGCAGATCAACTGAGCCGTCCTCTTGCTGGCCGTTTTCGACCACCGCGATCAAGGCGCGCCCAACGGCAAGCCCTGATCCATTGAGCGTGTGAACGAACTGTGGTTTGCCGCCACCCTCTGGTTTATAGCGCGCGTTCATGCGGCGGGCCTGATAGTCGCCTGCCACCGAAACCGAGCTGATCTCGCGGAACGTGTTCTGCCCGGGCAACCAGACTTCGATATCGTGGGTCTTGCGCATGCCAGCACCCAGATCACCCGTGCAAAGCACTACCGTTCGGTAGGGTAGCTCTAGTTTTTCAAGGATCGCCTGCGCGCAACCCGTCATGCGGTCGTGTTCTGCGGCGCTGTGTTCAGGTCTTGTGATGCTGACCATTTCGACCTTTTCGAACTGGTGCTGGCGCAGCATCCCGGATGTATCTCGGCCGGCAGAACCAGCCTCAGATCGGAAGCACTGTGTGTGGGCCACGTATCGTCGGGGTAGGTAGCTTTCCTCAATTGTGACGCTGTTCACGATATTTGTCAGCGTGACCTCAGCGGTTGGGATCAGCCACCACCCATTTGTCGTCTGATAGCTATCCTCGCCAAATTTGGGCAGTTGGCCGGTGCCGTACATCATTTCTTCACGCACCAGAACCGGGGTGATGGTTTCGGTCAGCCCATGTTCTTCGACATGTACATCTAGCATGAACTGAGCCAACGCGCGATGCAGACGCGCCACAGCACCAGAAAGCAGCACAAAGCGGCTGCCTGAGAGTTTCGCGGCGGTTTCAAAATCCATGCCGGGACGGATGGCGGGGATGTCGAAATGCTCAACCGGGTCAAAGGCAAAGTTACGCGGGCTGCCGTGGCGATGAATTTCGACGTTGTCTTCTTCGTCATCACCATCGGGGATCGTGTCATCGGGCAGATTTGGAATGCCCATCAACAGATCGGTCAGGGCCGCATCTTCCGCCTTTGCCTCATCGTTCAATGCGGCGATCTGCGATTTCTTTTCGGCGACCAATGCGCGCAGACGTTCGAACTCGGCCTCATCGCCACGACCTTTTGCCGCACCAACCTCTTTCGCGGCCTTGTTTGCTTCGGCTTGGGCGGTTTCGGCGGCAAGGATTTTTGCGCGCCGCGCTTCGTCCATGGCCAAAATCTGGGACGATGCTGGTGCGATCCCACGACGAGACAAAGCCGCATCAAAGGCGGCGGGGTTGTCACGGATGGTGCGGATATCATGCATAGCATCGGTCCTTCATATATTGCTTGGTGCCGGTCATATGCCTGATTGCGGGGGCCATGTGAACTGTGATTTTTGAGGGCTCCGGCCTGATCAGCGCAGGCAAATGCGACGATCCCGATTGCTTTCTTTCCGGCTGACCCCCATATGGCACCAAAGGCCGATATAAATCAGGCCAATCGCGGTTGCCAATCAGGGGTGGCGGTCATAATGTGCCGCGACTTTCAGGCATAACGCCGCGCGACCGACAAAGGGATGGAATATGAGACCTGCCGACCTGATTATGCTGCTGCTGATCTTTGCGATCATGTACTTCTTGCTGATCCGCCCACAGCAAAAAAAGCTGAAAGAACATGCAGCGATGCTTGAGGGGCTCCGCCGTGGTGATCAGGTCATCACGCAGGGTGGACTGATCGGTAAGATCGTGAAGGTAAAAGATGATGCCAATGAGGTTGAAGTCGAGGTCGCCAAAGGCATGAACGTCCGTGTGGTGAAATCGACTATTGCGACCGTGATGAACAAGACCGAGCCGGCAAAATCATAACTTTTGGCCGGCGAGGCATGCTTCATGATCAATATTTCGTTCCCTAAGATGCTGATGATCTGGCTGACGGTCATCGTCGGCCTGACCTTTGCGATGCCCAACGGCTTTTATGGCCGGGTAGAGACCCACAATGACGCAATGGCGATTATTGAGACGGGTCAGACCAATACAGAACTGGAAGCTGACGCTGCGCAATGGCCGAGCTTTCTTCCCTCAGGTCTGGTGAACCTTGGCCTTGACCTGCGAGGCGGGGCGCATCTGCTGGTCGAAGTGCAGGTAGAAGATGTGCATGCCTCTTTTCTCGAAGGGTTTTGGCCATCGGTGCGTGACGCTTTGGCGGCTGAACGCGATACGGTCGGATTTGTGACCCGCGAAGATAGCCCGCCAACGGAATTACGCGTGCGAATTTCCCAAGAAGAGGGCGCGACAAGAGCGTTCGAAATTGCACGCGGGCTGGCATCGCCGGTGGCGTCTTTTACTGGGGCCGCTGCGACAAATATCGACGTGCGGATCAACGGTCCGATCCTGACCATCACGCTCAGCGAGGCTGAGATCGCCGCGATGAACGAGCGCACGATCCTGCAAACGCTTGAAATTATTCGCCGCCGGATTGATGAGGTCGGCACACGCGAACCAACAATCCAGCGTCAAGGGTCGGAGCGTATCTTGGTGCAGGTGCCGGGGGTTGGATCGGCAAACGAAATCATCGAACTGCTGGGGACAACCGCGCAACTGACGTTTAACCCGGTGGTTCCAAATGGCCGCACCACTAATCCGGATGCTACGCCCGGGACCGGCAATGTGATCGTGCCGTCGCTGGATGAGCCGGGACTTTTCTATATTCTTGAGCGTCGCCCCGTTGTGACAGGCGAAGACCTAGAGAACGCCCAGCTTGATTTTGATCAAAACGGGCGGCCTGCCGTTGCCTTCCGTTTCAATACCGCGGCAGCCCGGGAATTTGGTGACTACACGCTGGAAAACATTGGCAGTCCCTTTGCCATTGTGCTGGACGATGAGGTGATCTCTGCCCCCACAATCCAAAGTCATATTCCGGGTGGATCAGGGATTATCACCGGGAACTTCACCGTTGAGGAAGCCACTAATTTGGCCGTTCTGCTACGCGCTGGCGCGCTACCTGCCGAACTGACCTTCCTTGAGGAACGCACGATTGGCCCCGAACTGGGTGCTGATAGTATCGCCGCAGGGCAAATCGCGTGTATCGTCGCGGGTATTGCCATCCTTGTTTATATGATCCTCAGCTATGGTTTGTTCGGCGTCTTTGCCAATATCGCGCTGGTGATCAATGTTGGCTTGATCTTTGGCTTACTCAGCATCGTGGGTGCCACGCTGACGCTGCCGGGCATTGCGGGGATCGTGCTGACCATTGGTATGGCGGTGGACGCCAACGTGATTGTCTTTGAACGGATACGTGAAGAGTTGAAAACCGCGAAAGGCCCTGCAAGGGCGATTGAGCTGGGCTATGAAAAGGCGCTGTCGTCGATCATTGACGCCAATATCACCACCTTCATCACGGCTGTGATCCTGTTTACCATGGGCTCTGGCCCGGTCAGTGGCTTTGCCGTGACATTGGGCTTTGGCATCATCACATCTGTTTTCACTGCGATCTTCGTCACCCGGTCACTGATCGTGATCTGGTTCTCGCGCACCCGCCCCAAGACAATCGAGGTTTGATATGCGCTTAAGACTGGTTCGCGAAAATACGTCGATTGATTTCTTTAGCCGGGCACGGATTTGGCTGGGGATTTCGATGATCGCCATGGTCATTGCCTTTGCATCGTTCATGATCCAGGGGCTGAACTTTGGTATCGACTTTCAGGGCGGTACGAGCATTCGGACTGATAGCTCTCAGCCAGTCGATGTTGCGGCGTATCGTGCAGCGCTTGATCCACTGGATCTAGGCGATATTTCCATTGCGCCGGTCAGCGACCCGCAGTTTGACGATGATCAATTCGTGGCGTTGGTGCGTGTGCAGGCCCAAGAGGGTGATGAACGTATCGCCTCTGACACGATTGAGGCAATCCAAACAGCCCTGCGAACGATTGACCCCGGAATGACCTTCCCTTCGGTGGAGTCGGTTGGCCCCAAGGTTTCCGGAGAGTTGATCCAGACAGCGATTATCGCGGTCGCTTTGGCGGTTGTCGCGATCCTGCTTTATATCTGGCTGCGCTTTGAGTGGCAGTTTGCGATCGGCGCAGTACTGGCGTTGTCGCACGATGTGATCCTGACTATCGGTATCTTCTCGGAACTTCAGATTAAATTCGATCTGGCGATCATCGCCGCCTTGCTGACCATCGTGGGTTATTCGATCAACGACACGGTGATTGTCTTCGACCGCGTGCGGGAAAACCTGCGCAAGTATAAGAAAAAGGACCTCAAAGAGGTTTTGAACATCTCGATCAACGAAACGCTCAGCCGCACGTTGATGACTTCGGTGACCACCATGCTTGCCTTGCTGGCATTGTTCATTCTGGGCGGTGACGTGATCCGCGGCTTTGTCTTTGCGATGATGTGGGGCGTTTTGATCGGGACCTATTCGTCGATCTTTGTGGCCTCGGCCATCCTGCTGGTGCTGGGGGTCAAGCGCGACTGGTCGAAGAAAGACCCAAGTGCGGGTACCAAATACGGCCATATCGACACCTGAGCGGGGGGAACCCATGCGCCTGAACGAGATCAGCTATAACGACGCGCTGCCGATTGATGGCTATGGTCCGGGGTTTTTCCGGGTTGGTGGCAAGAAATATGACGGTGCGTTGCTGGTCCTGCCCTCTGGCGTCAGCAGCTGGGGCGGGTTTGAGGATACCGCCGCGGTGTTGGAACATGTCGCCGACATCGACGTTTTGTTTGTGGGCACCGGTGCCGAGATTGCGCATCCCCCCAAAGATTTTCGCGCGACCTTGGAAGAGGCCGGTATCGGGGTTGAGACCATGGCATCACCTGCCGCTTGCCGCACCTACAATGTGCTATTGTCAGAAGGGCGGCGCGTGGCAGTGGCCCTGCTGCCTGTCTGAATGCTGACCGTCCAAAACCTGACCTGCGCACGTGGCGGGATGCCGGTGCTGGCGGATGTCAGCTTTGCAGTTGACCCGGGTCAGGCCCTGATTTTGCGGGGGCCCAATGGGATTGGCAAAACGACCCTGTTACGCACTTTGGCGGGCTTGCAACCTGCTGTGGACGGTACGGTGGATTTTCCCGAGGATGAAGGCGCCTATGCCAGCCACGCTGATGGGATCAAGACCGCGCTGACCGTGACCGAGAACCTGAAGTTCTGGGCGGATGTGCATGGTGCGCCGATGCCGGATGACATCCTCGACACTTTTGATCTGGCCGATCTGAGTGACCGTTTGGGCGGCACACTTTCTGCCGGGCAAAAGCGTCGCCTTGGTTTGGCCCGGCTTGGCGTGATCGGGCGTAAGGTCTTGTTTCTGGATGAACCAACCGTGTCGCTGGATGGGTTCTCGGTCAAACTTTTTGCCGATTGGTTGCAGAACACGCATCTGGCGGCAGGTGGCGTGGCCGTGATCGCCACGCATATTGATCTGGGGCTTGATGCGCCCGAACTGGACCTGACCCCGTTCAAAGCTGCCCATAACGCAGGCGGTGGGTCGGACGAGGCGTTCTTGTGATTGCGCTTCTCTTGCGGGACCTGCGCTTGGCTGTCCGTGCGGGCGGCGGCTTTGGGCTGGGGCTTGCCTTTTTTCTGATTGTCGTCGTGCTGGTGCCTTTTGGTGTGGGACCGCAGACAGAACTGCTGTCGCGGATCGCACCGGGAATCCTCTGGGTGGCGTCCTTGCTGGCGGCACTCCTGTCGCTCGACCGGATCTTCGCGCTGGATTATGAGGATGGCTCGCTGGCCTTGCTGGCAACGTCGCCCCTGCCGATGGAGGGGGCGGCGATGATGAAGGCGCTGGCGCATTGGGTCACGACCGGCCTGCCGCTGACGCTGGCGGCACCGGCGTTGGGGTTCTTGCTGAGCCTTGCGCCAGAGGCCTACGCCTACCTGCTGATCTCGCTTTTGATCGGCACGCCAGCGCTGTCGATGATCGGCACCTTTGGTGCCGCGCTGACCGTTGGCCTGCGCCGGGGTGGGTTGCTTTTGTCGCTGCTGGTCTTGCCGCTTTACGTGCCGACCCTGATTTTCGGGGCAGAGGCTGTGCGGCGCGGTGCGGATGGGCTGGACCCAACCGGTGCGCTGATGCTGATGGCAGGGATCACTGCGGGATCATTCGCGCTTTTGCCCTTTGCCACTGCGGCTGTCTTACGCATCAATCTGCGGTGATCAGGGATTGAGGGTGTTTGGGATGAAGGATAGATAGCGGCCATGTCGATGTGGGAATACGCCAATCCAAAACGCTTTATGGGCTGGACCAGACCGGTGCTGCCCTGGACCTTTGGGTTGGCTGGGGTGTGTTTGGTTGTGGGTCTTGTCTGGGGCTTTTTCTTTACGCCTGATGACTTTCGCCAGGGATCAACGGTCAAGATCATCTACCTTCACGTGCCATCAGCGCTGATGGCGATTAACGCATGGATCATGATGTTGGTTGCCTCGCTGATCTGGGTCGTGCGGCGGCATCATGTGTCGGCTTTGGCCGCAAGAGCTGCGGCACCGGTGGGCGTGGTGTTTACGCTGATCGCGCTTTTTACTGGCGGCATCTGGGGGCAGCCGATGTGGGGGACGTATTGGGCATGGGACCCGCGTCTGACGTCCTTTCTGATCCTGTTTTTGTTCTATCTGGGCTACATCGCCCTGTGGGAAGCGATTGAGGACCCTGACACAGCCGCTGATCTGACGGCGGTGCTGTGTATGGTGGGTTCCGTCTTCGCGATCTTGTCGCGCTATGCGGTGCTGTTCTGGAACCAAGGGCTGCATCAAGGGGCGTCGCTGTCGCTGGATAAGGAAGAGAACGTGGCCGATGTGTTCTGGTTCCCGCTGCTGGTTTGCATCGCGGGGTTTGTTTTGTTGTTCATCGCGCTGGTCCTGATGCGCACCCGCACTGAAATTCGCGCGCGCCGTATCCGTGCACTGGAAGCGAGGGCGCGCCGTGCCTGATTTGGGACAATACGCCGTTGAAGTTCTGTCGGCCTATGCCGTCAGCATCGCGCTGTTGGCGGGGATCGTGGGGCTGAGCTGGCGACGCTATGCGCGCGTGCGTGCGGCTTTGGAGGCTGTGGAAAAGAATGGCTAGAGTCTCACCCCTGATGATCCTGCCGCCCGCGATCTTTGCGGCCTTTGCGGGCCTCGCATTGGCGGGGATGATGCGGGATAACCCTGATGAGTTGCGGTCAACCTTTGTTGGCAACCAAGCGCCTGCGGTCCCTGTTGAAGCCGTGCAAGGCACCGTGCAACTGACCGATGCGGACCTGCGGGCAGGCGATATCACCTTAGTGAACTTCTGGGCCAGTTGGTGTCCGCCGTGCCGGGCCGAGCACCCGAATTTGCTTGATTTAGAGGCGCAGGGGTACCGCGTTGCGGGCATCAATTTTCGCGACCAGCAGGATCAGGCCTCAGAGTATCTAACGAACTACGACGATCCGTTTTTTGCCACCGGGTTCGATCTGCGGGGCAGGGTGGCGATCGATTGGGGCGTGACGGCACCGCCTGAGACGTTCATCGTGGATGGGAACGGGACGGTGCTTTACAGGTTTGTGGGGCCGCTGGTCGGGTCGGATTATGAGCAGCGGTTTCTGCCGGAACTGGCGAAGGCGTTGGAGTAGCTCTCACTAGCCCGAAAGGTTGAGCGATGCTGAGGAAGATTTGGCAAACGGTTCTGCGATATGATTCAATGCCGCGACCTAACGACGGTGTATGTCCTTGGTGCCAACATGTTCATGGACCTCGCTTTGGTCATTTCTTTTGCGATAGTTGCGGTGGGTTTTGTGCAGACAACGATTTCGCACGAAACATCGATACGATGCCGCGCAAAAAGTTCTACGGAGCAATTTTAGCAGGCTTTGCGTTTGCCGCAGTGATGATTGCCGTCGGGATAGGGGTCGATGGTTTGGTCGCCGCGCTTTACGACGAGTAGTCTCGGCTACGACGACACGTCAACAAAAAAGCCCGGTCAAAGTGACCGGGCTTTTGTTTTGCTTTTGGTGAGGTTTAGGCCGCCTTCGCCAAGTTCCGCAGCACGTAGTGCAGCACGCCGCCATTTTCGATGTATTCAATCTCAACGGCTGTATCGATGCGGCATTTCATAGTGATCTCTTTCACCGAACCATCGCCCATGGTGATCTTGGCGGTCATCTCCTGCAACGGCTTCACTGCATCCAGACCTTCGATGGTCACGGTTTCTTCGCCGGTCAGACCCAGCGATGTGCGGTTGTCGCCGCCGGTGAACTCAAACGGTACTACGCCCATGCCAACGAGGTTGGAGCGGTGGATACGCTCAAAGCTTTCCGCGATGACGGCTTTGACGCCCAAAAGCGATGTACCTTTCGCGGCCCAGTCGCGTGATGACCCTGCACCGTATTGCTCGCCCGCAAAGACGACCAACGGTGTGCCTTCGGCCTGATGCGCCATCGCGGCATCAAAGATCGAGGTTTGCGCGCCATCCGGCCCTTTGGTGTAGCCGCCCTCAACCCCATCCAGCATTTCGTTCTTGATGCGGATGTTGGCGAATGTGCCGCGCATCATGACCTCGTGGTTGCCGCGACGTGAGCCGTAAGAGTTGAATTCGCGCACGGGCACTTGCCGTTCGATCAGGTACTGACCGGCGGGGGTGGTGTCTTTGAACGAACCAGCCGGGCTGATGTGGTCAGTGGTGACCATGTCGCCCAGCACAGCAAGGACCTTGGCGTCGACCACGTTCTTGATCTCGCCCGCGTCCTTGGACATGCCTTTGAAGTAAGGTGGGTTCTGGACGTAGGTGGATGTGGCGGGCCAGTCGTAGGTCTCGCTATCTGTTGTCTCAACCGCTTGCCACTTCTCGTCGCCTTTGAAGACGTCGGCGTATTTGCTGATGAAGGCTTCGCGGGTCACGGTTTTTTCGACCAATGCGTTGATTTCGGCGGAGGTTGGCCAGATGTCTTTCAGGAAGACATCATTGCCGTCTTTGTCCTGGCCCAGTGGTTCACTGGACAGATCGATGTCCATCGTGCCCGCCAGCGCATAGGCCACGACGAGTGGGGGCGAGGCAAGGTAGTTGGCGCGCACGTCAGGCGAAATACGACCCTCAAAGTTCCGGTTCCCGGACAGAACGGATGTTGCCACCAGATCGCCTTCGGCAATTGCATCGGACAGTTCTTTCTGGATCGGGCCGGAGTTACCGATGCATGTTGTGCAACCGTAGCCGACCAAGTTGAAGCCGATTTTGTCGAGGTCCTCTTGCAGGCCTGCGGCCTCCAGATACTCGGACACGACCTGAGAACCGGGGGCGAGCGATGTTTTCACCCAAGGTTTGCGGTCCAGACCTAATGCTGCCGCTTTACGCGCCACAAGGCCCGCGCCGATCATCACGTAAGGGTTGGATGTGTTGGTGCACGATGTGATCGAAGCAATCACCACCTTGCCGGATGACAATGTGTAGTCTTCGCCAGCAACCGCGACTTCTTTGTTCATCGGACGCTTGAAGGTTTCTTCCATCTCGCGCGTGAACGCAGTTTTTGCGTCGGTCAGTGCCACATAATCCTGCGGGCGCTTGGGGCCGGAAATCGCAGGAACGATTGTGCCCATGTCGAGGTGCAGGGTGTCTGTGTAGACAGGTGCATAGTCAGCGTCGCGCCAGAAACCGTTTTCCTTGGCGTAGGCTTCGACCAGTGCAATCCGGTCTTCGTCGCGGCCGGTGTTGCGCAGGTAGCGCAGGGTTTCACCGTCGATTGGGAAGAAGCCACAAGTTGCGCCATACTCTGGCGCCATGTTGGCGATCGTCGCACGGTCGGCGAGGGGCAGCACATCAAGGCCTGCGCCGTAGAATTCAACGAATTTGCCAACAACGCCCAGCTCACGCAGCATTTCCACGACTTTCAGCACAAGGTCGGTGCCTGTCGTGCCTTCCATCATTTGGCCTGTCAGCTCGAACCCGACGACTTCGGGGATCAGCATGGACACAGGCTGGCCCAGCATCGCAGCTTCCGCCTCAATCCCGCCAACACCCCAGCCCAGCACGGCCAAGGCATTGACCATCGTCGTGTGGCTGTCGGTGCCGACCAGCGTGTCAGGGTAGGCTACCTCTTCGCCGTTCTGGTCTTTGTCGGTCCAGACGGTTTGGGCCAGATACTCAAGGTTCACCTGGTGACAAATGCCTGTGCCGGGGGGCACCACACGGAAGTTATTGAAGGCACCTTGGCCCCATTTCAGGAACTGGTAGCGTTCCATGTTCCGCTCATATTCGCGGTCCACGTTCATCTGGAACGCGCGGGGGTTGCCGAATTCGTCAATCATGACCGAGTGGTCGATGACCAGATCAACAGGGTTCAGCGGGTTGATCTGCTGGGCGTCACCACCAAGGGCAACAATACCGTCGCGCATCGCGGCAAGGTCAACCACGGCAGGGACGCCGGTGAAATCCTGCATCAACACGCGGGCAGGGCGGTAGGCGATCTCGCGCGGGTTTTTGCCGCCATTGTCGGCCCAAGCGGAAAAGGCTTTGATGTCATCCACGGAAACGGAAAACCCGCCATCTTCAAAGCGCAGCAGGTTTTCAAGAACCACCTTCAGCGCAGCAGGGAGTTTCGAGAAATCACCCAAACCCGCAGCCTCTGCCGCCGGGATTGAATAGTATGCGACGGACTGGTCACCGGCTGTGAGGGTTTTTCGGGTATTGGCTGTGTCTTTGCCGACTGTGATTGTCATGGCTATCCCTTTCGTGGCTACGGCTGAGCAAGGTTCTTGCCGCCCTATTGCCCCATGCCGCAAAGGCAATCAAGGGGGTGCGACGTTTTATGTATACCATTGCACACAATTTGATGTAATTTCTGCGCGAAGGTTGAAACATTCCTAACGCCCCCTCGCAATTCGTTGATTGGTCATTACAAGCAAAGCTGACTACACCGGACGGGCAACCCAAATTTCAGGATCCTCCATGCGCCATCTTCTTGCTGTCCTTTCGTTTCTTGGCTTCATGCAAACGACACAGGTTGTCGCACAAAATGGCCCGGTGGTGGTCGAGCTTTATACCTCGCAGGGGTGCTCTTCTTGCCCGCCTGCGGACGCGATCCTGCATGATTTGGCAAAGCGCGATGACGTCATCGCTCTGGCGCTGCATGTCGACTATTGGGACTACCTTGGTTGGAAGGATGAGTTTGCACGCCCAGAGTATACGAACCGACAGCACGGGTACGCACAGGCTGCACGTGCGCGCAACGTTTATACGCCACAAATGGTCTTTAATGGTAAGGACCATGTCGTGGGGTCGCGTGCAATGTCGGTGATGGATACTTTGCAAGCGCATCAGCGGCAGGTGAACCCGGTACAAGTCAGCCTGACCCGCAATGGTGATCGCGTGAGAATAGACGCAGAGACGCGCACGCGTGGCGACTATGTGGTGCAGGTGGCACGCTATTCACCTCAAGAAACAGTGGACGTGCGCCGTGGGGAAAATGCCGGCCGGACGCTCAGCTATGCCCATGTTGTGACATCGTTTGAAGTTGTGAGCCGTTGGGATGGTCGCGCACCACTGACGATTGATGCCGCTGCGGCCGGAGATGCGCCGTTTGTTGTCTTGATCCAACAGACCGGTTTTGGCCCGATCGTTGGCGCGGCTGAATTGCGCTAGGCCTTTCCGCCTTTTTTCCAGCGTTTGTGGATCCAGAACCATTGGGCGGGATTGCGGGCGATTTGCGCCTCGAGCCGCCCGTTCATTTCCAACAGCATATTTTCGGTGGTGTCGTGACTGATTGGGCTCTCGACCTCGATCTGAAACGCTATGCCGTCTGGCTGGCGTATGCCGAAGTAAGGGATAACAACTGCATCAAGCTTCAGGGCGATTTCGGCAGCCGACAATGATGTGCGTGCAGGATGCCCCAAAAATGGCAAAGATGGTCCGGGAGCTGACACGTCATAAAGCAATGTCCCCATGCCACCATCGCGCAAATGCCGGACAAACCCCATGGTTCCGCGGCGCCCCTGGGCAAAAACCGGGCCGCCCCATGATGTCATCGTCTTGGCGTAGTGATCGTTGAAATAGGCATTTTGCATCGGTCGATAGAGCCCGCCGATGGAATGACCCATCTTGGTCAGCACATGGCGCGGGGCTTCGTGATTGCCGAAATGGGCGGTGACGAAGATAACGGGCCGTTTCGTTTGTGCGGCTTCGCTGAGCGCTTCCAAGCCGTCGCCGGTTGGGTTGGTGTGCTGAAGCTGCTGCCCGAATTCTTGCCATGAGTAGTTTTCGATGATCGTGCGTCCGAAATTGTCGCAACAACTCTGGGCTAGGGTCCGGCGGTCAATGACACCCATATCGGGATAGATCAGTGCAAGATTATCGTCGGCCCGTTGCAGGTAGCCCGCCAAGGGCCCGATGGCGCGGCGCAAAGCGCTGCCCATCATTGACACACGTGTCTTGTAAGGCAAACGCATCAACGTGCTGATCAAGCCACGCAAGGCGCGGTCCGCGAGCCAATCGGCCTTCGATCCCGCCGGCGGAGCGTCGGTAGTCACGCAACATCCGGGGATTTTGCAAGGCCTGTGCCAATCATGCTGTCGCGTGTCACAAGCTTGGCAAGAGCGTCGGCGGTCCATCCATCCGTACCCTTCGGGCGGGCAGGGATTACGACGTACCGCATATCTGCCGTGCTATCGTGAACGCGTACTGTTGTGTCCTCTGGCAATGTCACACCGAATTCCGCCAGAACTTTGCGGGGTTCCTTGACCGTACGTGACCGATAGGCGCGAGATTTGTACCAATCCGGCGGCAAACCCAGCAGATTTCGGGGGTAACAGGAACAGAGCGTACACACCACGACGTTATGTTCGGTTGCGCTGTTCTCTAACGCGATCAAACGCATCGGTCCAATATCAAATCCCATGCCCCGTGTCGCCGCGCTTGCGTTGGCAAGCAAAGCCTCGCGAAATGCGGGGTCAGTCCATGCACGCGCCACAACCGCAGCCCCGTGCGCTGGGGAACGTGCATCCATCGCGTCGATTTGGGCATTGATTTCCTGCGCAGAGGTGACGCCTTTTTCGATCAGGAGTTCACGGACGGCGATTTCCATTTGCTGCCAATAGGTCAGCGGATGATCGTCATCTGGCCGATAGGGATGGCCAGAAGGCGACAGATGGTCGTGGTGATCATGGGGCATGCGGGGCCTCTGCGGGTTCGAGCCAGTGACTGTAGATTTCAGCGTCTATCGTGTCCGTTGGATTCGCTGTCATGTCACCCCAAACTTCGGCCATAGAGAACCGCATCCGCACCAATGGCAGCGGTTGTGCCTTTATTCCATAGGCAAGCTGTTCGGGGTTAGGGAAGGGGCCGAGCGTGCGTTCGACCCAGCCTGTTTTACCGCGCAAGTAAGCGGGAGTGCGCACATGCCCGGGCGGCATGTCGGCGCGCACGCGCATATAACTGCGGTCAGTCACTTGCAGCCTCGCCATATGTGCTGCCGCGTGCTGCAACCTCTGTCATGCGTTGGGCAAGTTCGGCTGTGGAATAGACGCCTGCTTCGATCAGGTTCTGGTTCACGCTTGCGATCCAGCGTTCATAGTAGGTCATCGTCTCAAACGCGTCTTCGCCCATATCCTCCAGCACGCGGCGCAAACCGTCTACCGTGAAATGCCCTTTGCTCGACGCTATGATCATCAAGGCATCAACACGTTTTTCCCAAAGTGAAAAATCATGCTGATCCGTTGGGACCGGCCCTGCGGCACCTCCCCCATGTCATGCCAGCGCTGGCCCGTAAAAGAGTTTGAATTGGTCATAAGGCGAAGTGTAACGGATTCTTTTTCCGACGTGAATCACTATTCGCGGGGCTTATGCCTCATCTTCTTGCGCTTCGTCAGGGTCGATCAGAGTGATGATCCCCGCATCTGACATTTCACGAATGACAGTGGTGATCGCCGACATGGCCTTTTCGGCATCGTCTTTCTTGATGCGTCCACGTTCTTCGGCATCTTCACGTAACTGGCCGGCCATCCGCTGTGAGACGCTACCGAGGATGAACTCAGCTGATGCGACCAAGGCGTCGTCTCCTGCGAGGCCGGCGGCGATTGCGGTGATCATAACTTCACCGTCAACATTGCGGATGCAGTTGGGAATGTCTGTGGGTTTGACGCGGGGGGCGATATCTTTGAAGGTAAAGATAGCTTTGCGCACATCAGATGCAAAATCAGGATCGGTGATGCCCAAGGCCTCTAGCACGTCTTCGCGTGTGTCTGTCGCAGTGGAATTGAGGATCGCACCCAAGCGTTGCACGGGTGCCTTTTCGAAGGCAAGATCCTCGGTCTGACCATAGTCCTGTGCCAAGGCTGCGCCGATCCGCCGAACCGCGTCAGGTGAAATATTTTCGGTTTGCGACATGGCATATGTGATTCGACGCGCACGTTCCCCGGGCGTCTTGGAGAGCACTTCGGCGGCTTTACCAAAGGGAAGTTTGGAGAGGGTGACGGCAGATACTTCGATGCTTTCGGCGCACATGATGGCAACAATCCGCTCAGTGCTGAGTTCAAGAATTGTCGGCCAATGATCGCCATTGCGCACGCTGTCCATCTGATTGCGAAGCCTGTCAGCCAGCACGGGGCTCAGGTGATCGGCCAAGGTAACAATGGCCGCGTCACGCGTTCCGGTTGCCGTTAATCCGACCTCTTCAAGCTCTGCTGCAAACTCTTCTGCGACGGCAGACACGGTGGCCTTGTCCACCCGGCGCAGGGCGGCGAGTTCATCCGTCAGGGCGAGTTGAAGTTGTTCGGGCAGTTGGCCAAGTGACAAAGTTCCCCCGTCACCGATTAACATCTGAACGATCATGGCTGCTTTACGACGACGCGTCAGAGTGGCTGGGCTGGCTGATGTGAAATCCATACCGGTTTCATAACCAAAACAGCGTAAAGGATTGGTTAGCTCAACAGGCTTAGGACCCCGGGTGCGTCACCATAATCGACATTTTTTTCAGGTGCTCGACCGTCTCTGGGTCAAGTGCTGCGGTTTCGGCCGTATTGTCATGGATCGCGACAACACCGGCTTCCAGCTCTGAAACTTCTGCGTCAGTAAATTCACGATCAGGGTGCGCGAAGCCACCGATGCTGCGGGTTTCCCCAGCAGTAGCTGCGATAACCACACCGTACTTCATCCCATGTTCGGCCGCCATTTTCATCACGCCTGCCGGATCTTCGAGGCCGGACCAGCGCTGACTTCCTGAGTGTTCGAACCCCCAAGCAACCATCGGATCCATCATGATCAGGCCATTACTGGAGTAGTAGTCCAGCCACGCCTTTGGATAGGTCTGAAAAACAAATTTTGGTGTGGTATATTCAACATGAAAACCCAAAGCGTAGCCGGCAGGAGCCAGCTGATTGAGTTTTCCAAGCGTCTCACTGATTTCAAACTTTGTCGGTTGCATTGACTGTTACTCGCTTTCCGGTTGCCAAGGCTACCAATAACCAAATACTGTGTGCTGGACGCCTTGCCAAAGATAGTAGTGGTAAGATCGTTGCGGGAACAAGAGCTTTATCCGAGGATGGCTCGCTGAGGGTTACGAATGTCAAAGCTTTTGGGTCTAGACGAGATTGGGCAACTTGCCCCGTCCGGCCATTATATTGCGCTGCGCATTGGTTTCGCTTTCCCGATGGAGGAAGTTAACGAACTGCCTGCCGAATGGGTTAATCACTATACAAAACAAAGATTTGCGCTCTTTGATCCGGTGCTTAGATGGGCCTACGGCAACGTCGGCGCTGTGCGTTGGAGCGAGTTTCCCGTCGACGACCCCAAACGTATCATTGCACAGGCGAGAACATTTGGCATGCGGTACGGCGTGACAGTTTCGGTTTTCGACAGCTCAGCGGATGCGCAACGATCATTTGCTTCTTTTACACGTGCTGATCGTGAATACACCGACCTTGAGGTCAAGCTTTTGCAGGCTTATCTGGCGCGCCGTCACAATGAGACTGCACCGCCAACGAATCTCACTAAGGCCGAACTTGAGGCCTTGGGCATGGTAAAAGACGGGCGTCGACTGAAGGAAATCGCCTTTGAGTTGAGTGTCAGCGAGGGCGCCGTAAAGCAGCGTCTTAAGAATGCGAAATTGAAGCTTGGTGCCAAAACTGGGACACAAGCTGCTGCATTGGCTAGCCAGTACGGCCTAATCTAAAAGAATCTAGAGTCTTTTTTTCTTTCCTCGGAACAATTAGAGCTAAATTGTCCACATAGTGGTAACGTTAACATTGGCGGAGGTGGGGCCGTCGCCAAACAGCACACAACCAGAGGGAAGAACATGGAGAATATCACTTTTAACCTAACCGAGCTCCACAAGCACGGCACTGCTTTTTTCGAGTTTTTGGCGCTGCGCAAGCAGTTCTTCGTCGATCAACTCGGTTGGGATATACCGCATGATGATAATGTGGAAATGGATCAATATGATAACCCAAAGGCGTACTACTCACTCGCCATTCAAAATGGGAAAGTGGTTGGTGGGATCCGGGCGATGGCGACAACTGCGCAGTGGGGTTCACATTCCTACATGCTCCGCGATGCGGTTGACGGCAAGCTGATCGGTATCCCGACTGACATTCTGCCCGAAGCAGAAGTGACGCCAACAATTTGGGAAGCAACACGGATTGTGATTTCCGAAGAGATCGACACACATGCAGAACGATCAAAATGCCTTGGCCTGCTCTTAAATGGTGTCGTGACCCAGGCGAGAGAGCATGGAGCGACTGAAATCATGGCACTGTGCCCGCCAGTTTTTGCCCGCACGATGCGCCAGATCGGCTTTCCTGTGCATGCGATCGGTGATCCTTATGTCAATCTTCATGACAACCGTCGTTATGTTGCGATGAAGGGCAGACTCGATGGCGTGACCTGGACGCATCCTGAAGAAGTGGCTGCAGCCAAGCAAAAACTTGAGCTTGTTAAGGAAATCGAACACGCGGCGTAAGATGATGTCAGACCTTAGCCGTTGCTGGGGCTAAGTCAGGTCTGCCGACCCTCTAGCGCGTCCCAAAGACGCGCGCAAAAATCGTATCAACGTTTTTCATGTGATACCCGAGATCGAATTTTTCTTCGATCTCTACGGGAGAAAGTGCGTCTAAAACATCCTGATCGGCAAGAAGTTCGGTTTTGAAATCGGCACCTTGCTCCCAGACTTTCATCGCGTTGCGCTGCACAAGTTTGTATGCGTCTTCGCGGTTGACGCCTGCTTGGGTCAGCGCCAGCAGTACGCGTTGCGACATGATCAGCCCCCGGAATTTGTTCATGTTGGCCAGCATGTTTTCGGGATAGATCACTAATTTTTCAATAACGCCCGCGAGCCGGTTCAGGGCGAAATCGAGCGTGACTGTCGTGTCCGGTCCGATGGCCCGTTCCACGGACGAATGGCTGATATCACGCTCGTGCCAAAGGGCCACGTTTTCCATCGCAGGAACCACGGACATGCGTACCAGACGGGCCAGCCCGGTCAGGTTTTCTGTCAGCACAGGGTTGCGTTTATGCGGCATCGCCGATGATCCCTTTTGGCCTTTTGAGAAGAACTCCTCGGCTTCCAAAACCTCGGTCCGCTGCATGTGCCGGATCTCTGTCGCGATATTTTCAATGCTGGACGCGATGACGCCCAGCGTTGCAAAGAACATGGCATGACGGTCGCGCGGAATGACTTGCGTGCTGATCGGTTCAGGCGAAAGGCCCAGCTGCGCGCAAACATGCTCTTCCACAGACGGATCGATGTTGGCGAATGTACCGACAGCGCCGGAAATCGCACCGGTCGCAATTTCAGCGCGGGCGTTTATGAGGCGCGCGCGCCCCCGGTCCATTTCTGCGTAGAAGCGCGCGAAGGTCAGCCCCATTGTTGTGGGTTCGGCGTGAATACCGTGGCTACGTCCGATGCGGACGGTGTCTTTGTGTTCATAGGCACGGGCCTTGAGCGCCTCTAGTACGCGGTCCATGTCGGCGATCAGCAGATCGGCGGCCCGCACAAGTTGTACGTTCAGCGTTGTGTCCAGAACGTCTGATGATGTCATGCCCTGATGCACAAATCGCGCGTCCTCTGATCCGATGTGTTCGGCCAAATGGGTCAGAAACGCGATGACATCATGTTTGGTTACGGCCTCAATTTCGTCAATGCGTGCGACATCAAATTCTACGTCCTTGGCTTTCCAAACGGCTGCGGCGTTCTCCTTGGGGATCACGCCAAGGGCTGCTTGGGCGTCACAGGCATGCGCTTCGATCTCGTACCAGATGCGGAATTTGGTGGCTGGTTCCCAAATGGCGGTCATTTCCGGGCGAGAGTAGCGAGGGATCATGGGTAACACCTTCTTGAAGGGGGGTGGGCAGAGGATTCCTGACGCGTCATAAGGGGCGGGGGCGGAACCCTCAAGGGAGAGATGCGCATGTGGCGAGTATTGGTGGCGCTGCTTTTGGTGCCGGATGCGGGTTTTGCCCAAGACTGGCAGGCAATGGACGGGGTAGAGGTTGCCGCGGCACTGACCGATCAGACGCTGATCTACGAAAATGCAACGCAGCGGTTCTACGCTTCGGGGCGTACTTTATACAATGCCGGCCAAGACAGTTGGGGCTATTGGGCCGTGCGCGGTGACCAATATTGCAGCCAATGGCCACCTGGCGACCAATGGGATTGCTACGATATAGTCGGCTTGGATGGGATGATCCGTTTTATTGGCGCAGACGGCAGCGTCACGGATGGGGTTGTGGCTGAATGATACGAACGCCAGAGGATTTTGTCGGACAATGGACGTTGCAACGTGGCATCCGCGATCAATTGCATGGCCAGCATGGCACATTGGCGGGCGAGGCGCGTTTTACCCAGACGGGTGCGACACAGCTGACCTATGATGAAACTGGTACATTGGTGCTGGAAAGTGGCGCGCAGTTAGAGGCCACACGCCAGTACAAATGGCGTTTTGCACCGGATCTGGTGACCGTCAGTTTTTGGGACGGTGGTTTGTTTCATCAATTTATCCCTTCCGATCATGCGGCTGGAACGGACCACCCCTGCGGCGATGATTTCTATACTGTGCGCTATAATTTCACCCGCTGGCCCGAATGGACCGCAGTTTGGACGGTGACGGGCCCGCGCAAAGACTATGTCTCAACTTCGACTTATCGTCCGTGTTAGCGCCATCTCACTTGCGCCGCGTCGCGGCATGGGCAATAAAACCCGCAACGACATAAACAATAGGGGAGAGCGGCACATGGCCCTCGCACTCAACGATAAAGCACTGACAGAGGCCTTTGGCCCCACGACAGGCACCGCATTGCGCGTCAAGCAAGCCGTTATGGTGGTTCTTGGCATCGCAGCCTTGGCGATTTTGGCTAAGGTCAAAGTGCCAATGTGGCCTGTGCCGATCACCATGGGCACATTTGCTGTTCTGACGATTGGTGCGACTTACGGGCCCCGTTTGGGTCTGACAACAATCCTTGGTTACATGATCATCGGGGCTTTGGGCTTTGATGTCTTTGCAAATTCGACCGCAGAAAATGCCGGCTGGTCTTACATGATCGGTGGCACGGGTGGCTATCTGGTGGGTTACGTGCTGGCCACGCTGGCGTTGGGCCTTGCGGCGCGCGCTGGTTGGGACCGTTCCGTCCTCAAGATGGCGTTCGCACTTTTGATCGCGAACGCGCTGATCTATCTGCCGGGTGTTGCTTGGTTGCCTGTCGTCTACGACGGCAAAACGCTGGCTTGGGCTGTTGAGGTTGGCCTGACACCATTCCTGATCGGTGACGCATTGAAGCTGGGCCTCGCCGCACTGTTGGTGCCCGGTCTGTGGAAGCTGATTGGCAGCGCCCGTACCTAAGCGACAAGCACTATGAATTTAGATAGGCGCTGCAATCCGCAGCGCCTTTTTTTATGCCAAATGGGTCGAGATGGTTGAGGCCCGTTCCAATGTCCGGTGCACTGGGCATTTATCCGCAATCTCCAGTAGTCGCGCGCGCTGTTCATCGCTTAGCGCGCCTTCCAGCCGGATCGTCCGGTCAAAGTGGTCGACTTTCGCGCCGTTCGGTTCGGCTGCATCAGCCGCATGTTCTTTTGCATGGGTGATATCGACGTTCACCCCCGTCAGTGGCCAGCCTTTGCGCCGCGCATACATGCGGATCGTCATCGAGGTGCAGGCCCCCAAACCAGCAGAGACCAAACCATAAGGTGTTAGCCCCTTGTTCGTGCCCCCAACCTTCGCCGGTTCGTCGGCCAGCAGGTGATGGGCGCCGGATTGGATATCTTGCAAGAACCCGTTCGCGTCCGCCTCGGTCACGCGCAGGATGCCTTCGGGGACTGCCGCTTGCGGTTTGGGTTCGGCCAATTTGAGGTAACGTTTGGACCAGGCTGCGATCACATCGGCTGCATATTCGGCATCCGCTGTCCGTGTGATCAGGTGATCGGCATCATCCAAGGTGACAAAGCTTTTGGGGTGCTTGGCTGCCAGAAAAATGTCGGACGCATTTTCGACCCCGACAGTTGTGTCGCGTGGGGCATGCAGCACCAGCAGGGCCGCGCCCAGCTTGGCGATCGAGGATTTGAGGCTGGCTTGGCTGACATCTTCCACGAAGTCTTTGCCGATGCGGAAGGGCCGTCCGCCGAGCGATACTTCGGCGACGCCTTGGTCGACAATTTGAGGGATCGCATCGGCGAAGTTGTGGGTCACATGCCCGGGATCAAAAGGCGCACCGATTGTCACGACAGCCTTGATACTGTTCATCATCGGGGCTGCTTTCAGAACGGCAGCACCCCCAAGCGAATGACCAATGATCAGTGACGGTGACATGCCGCGGGCCGCCAACGCGTTGTAGGCGGCAATCAGGTCATCCACATTTGATGTGAAGCTGGTGTTCTCAAACTCGCCTTCGGAATGTCCCAGACCGGTAAAATCGAACCGCAATACAGCGATTCCCATTGACGACAGGCGGGCTGCGATCCTGCGGGCCGCCGTGATGTCTTTCGAACAGGTAAAGCAATGCGCAAAGATGGCGGTGGCCAGATGAGGACCATTCGGCATGTCGAGACGGGCGGCAAGCATATCGCCTGCATGGCCTTCGAAGGTAAGCTTTTCAGTTGGCATTGATGGAACCTTCCTTTTGGCGGTCTGCGAAAAAACTGCGCAAGAGATGGGCGTAAGATGCGCATGCGGCAACTCTAATCGGGGACAATCGCAGCAAGGTGAGAGATGTTACGACGATGAGACTCGTGAATTTGATGTTGCAGGCTGGGACGGTGTGCCTGTTGCTGGCCGTTCTGCTGAGCTTTGCAGGTGCGTGGCATCCCGTTTTTGACAGCCTTTCATTGCTGCGTTTGCCTTTGACCGGTGTCTGCTTGCTTGTGTTGGTGTTCCCCATGGGTGCCCGTTTGCGTCTTATGATAGCGGTAGCTGTATTGCTTGGGGCGGGAACAACGGTGCCGATGCTATTTGATACGCAAAAGGCAGGTGACCTGCGCATTTATTCCAAGAATATGTGGTTCGCAAACCGAGAATTGAATGCGCTTGCCGCCGACATCCGCGACAGTGACGCTGATGTGGTGGCGCTGCAAGAGGTCTCAGCGGCGAACCGTGCGATGTTGGTGTCGCTACGCGACATTTATCCGCATCAGCATGCGTGCGGCTTTTCAGGTTGGAGTGGCATTGCCGTCTTGTCCCGTGACCCGATCTTGCAAACGGCATGTTCAGAAGGCCGGGCTGCCGCTGCGGCGCAGATAGATCGCGCGAAGGGGTCAGTTTGGGTCGCTTCAGTGCATTTGAGATGGCCATTCCCTTACGGCAATGCGCGGTCAGCCCAGTCTGCTGTTGCATTGCTGGAAACGCTGGAAGGGCCAGTTGTCATGGCCGGTGATTTTAACATCTTTCCTTGGGCCAGCAGCGTCAGGGATATGCAGCGGGCAGCTGGTCTACAGGTCGCGCTGCCTGTGCGTCCAACATACGACTTACGCGGCGTTCCACTATTGCTTGATCATGTGCATGCGCCCGGTGGCGGCGCGGCACAGTATCGCGACTTGCTGGGATCAGACCACGTGGGCGTTTTGGCGGATGTTTCTCTGACGCTTCAATAACCCATGAGTGCCGGGTCGTGGGGGTATTGGGTCAGGTTTTCATAGCCATTTTCGGTGATCAGGACCTGATCTTCCAGCTTGATGGAGAAGTCACCCCCCTCGGGGCTGATCAACGCTTCGACACAAAGCGTCATGCCTGCCTCTAGTTCATAGTCAAAAGCGCCCGGCACCATTTTATCGGGGTAGGCAACCAAAGGCCATTCGTCACACAGGCCAACCCCATGCATTAGGCAACCATATTTCAGCTTTTGGTATTTCTCGGGCAGGATGTGGGTATTGCGGCTGAGCTCCTGAATATTCACGCCGGGTTTGAGCATATCCATGTTGTAGCGGATGTGTTCAACTCCGATCTGCATCGCCTCGATCATATCTGGGCGGGGCTTTTTGTCGCCAATCCACCATGTGCGGCTGATATCGACGCAGATGCCGTAGGCCCCAACGAGGTCAGTATCAAAGGCCACGATTTCATTGTTTTGCACGATCCGTCCGCCGCATTCCTGAAACCAAGGGTTTGTGCGAGGGCCGGATGAGAGTAGCCGCGTTTCGATCCATTCACCACCGCGCCGGATGTTTTCGGCGTGCAGCACCGCCCAGATATCATCCTCGGACATGTTTCCATCTGGCACGCCTGCGCGCGCGGCGTCCTCCATCGCAGCACAGGCCATTTCACATGAATGGCTTGCACAGCGCATGGCGCGGATTTCATCAGGACCCTTGATGCTGCGCGCCTTCTCTGTCAGCTCTTCGCCGGGTTGGACGGTGAAGCCCACAGCCTCAAGCGCGCGCAGACCGTGCAGCATGGGTTTGTCGACGCCCAGGGTCATGTTGGCGCCGCCATGTTCACGGATCAGATCGCACACCTCATTGGCGAAATTGTTGGCTGCCGGTTCAAGTTTGTCACCACGGTCGAAGTAGAAGAGGTCGGCGCCGGTTCGTTGTTCATTCACGAGGGGATTAAATTTGCTCAGGAACATCCCGTTCTTGTAGTCCCACATGACCATGTAGCCATCCGCACAGACGATGCAGGCGCGAAACGGGTTGTGGCTGTTCCACAGCTGCATATTGGTGCTGTCGGTGGCGTAGCGGATGTTGAGTGGGTCAAACATCAGGATGCCGCCGTAGTCGCGGGCATTGACCGCATCGACCAATCGCTTATGTCGCCACGCGCGCATCGCGGGTAGATTTGGCAATTCCAAGCCCGCGGCATTCCATTCGCCAAAGGCCAATTGAGTCGGTCCAATCTCGACCCTGTCCTGATCGTTTGGTGAGCCATCGGCCAGCGTAGCACCGCGTGTGGGGTCAATCTTGCGGGTGTCGCGGTAGTGGGTATTCATCGCTTGTTCCTCGGCCTTTTGCATGGTCGAGTTTGAGGGCGCGATTGTCGAAAGCTTGTCAAAATTCGACAAATTCGGGTCAGTTGTCAGCGATACAACGGTTTATGGACTGGTTTGAATGCTCGTCATCGGGACACTGATTGCATTAATTCGGCTGGACGGATTGCTCAGGAAAGCGATTACCAGCACCAAAGCGATGACGCCGAAGTAGACGTATTTGACTGTGCGAAACACGCCGTTCACACCCCGAAACACGGAGCCGGCCAGTTTAAAGGGGGATAGGCTTGGCGCTGGTCGTTGACGGGCAGGCTGGGATGCCGTGGGTCGCGTCGCAGCCTGCTTTGGTCCCCACGGGGCTGTGGCGGATGGCATGGGTTTGGTTTGAGATGCTGAGACGCGATTGGGTTGCGACGGCCTTACTTCATTTCGCGGCTTGTTTTTTGGTGTCGCGGACCCGCGATAACTTGTCGAGGGCCCCTTATAGCGCACATCAATCGGGTGATATTTCGACATCTTTCGCTCTGCTTTTGCTGCTACGCCACTTTATGACAACAACATATGGCAAAGACGAGGCGGCGGCAGGGAAAATAGCAGGATTTTTTACAACCCGCCTTCCAAAGCACCAGCAGCGACAAGGGCATCATATTTGTCCCTATCAAACCACCAGAATTCCATGTTTCGGAAGAAGTCATAGGGTGCCGGCTCTTCGGGTATGCCGAAGATGTCCCAAACGGCAACGCGGTGGTAATCGATGGTCCAACCGGGCACCCAGATGTGTTTTGATCGCAAGACCCGGTCAAGCGCGCGAACGGATGTGTTCAGCTCTTCACGGGCCTCCGCAATCACCACCTTTTCGATCAACGCATCAACAACAGGGTCAGCGAGCCCCGTTAGGTTGTTGCTACCCTCGGCTTCCGCCGCGGCCGAGCCGTAGAAGGCGCGTAGTTCTGCGCCAGGTGTCGTAAGGACGGCCCATGCAGTTGACGACAGATCGAAGTCAAAGGCTTGGCGGCGCTGCGTCCACGAACTTGGATCGATAACTTCAAATTCGATATCGATCCCCAAGGATTTGAGGTTTTCTGTATAGGGGGTCATCACTCTACCAAGGCTTGCACTGCTGTCGGGAAACTCAAGTCGCATCGGCTCGCCAACTGCATTGCGGCGTATGCCGTCATCGCCAACGACCCAACCCGCAGCATCCAAAAGCTCGCCCGCTGCACGTAGTGCTGCCCGGTCACGCGGTCGATTGCCGCTGACATTTGGGACAAAGGCGGTCTCGGTGAAGATCTCGGGGGGAAGCTGATCGCGGAACTCTTCTAGCAGTGCTAATTCAGCACCTTCGGGGAGGCCACTCGCCTGCATATCGGTGTTTTCGAAGAAGCTGTCTGTGCGATCATAGGTCTGGTAGAAAATCGTCTCGTTGGTCCACTCGAAATTAAATGCATATCCAAGCGCCTGGCGGACGCGGATGTCTTGCAAAACGGGGTTTCGCGTATTGAGCCAGATACCTTGGGCATTGCCGGGGCGCCCATCGGGGATTTGCATCTGCTTGACCCAACCTGCTTGGGCGGCGGGGAAGTCATAGCCCGTTGCCCATGACGACGACCGATATTCGACGCGCATGTGGTATTCGCCAGCCGCAAAGGCTTCGAGCCCAACTGTATCATCGACGAAGTATTCGTAATTGAAGCAATCAAAGTTGTTGCGTCCGGCATTCACCGGAAGATCGGCTGCCCAATAGTCTGGGTCTTTGCAGAATGTGATGGCGCGGGGCGCATCCACGGTTTCTATTTTATAGGGGCCGGAACCGACCGGGATCGTCATCCAACTTTCGTCGAAGGGAGTTGTTTCGTAAAAGTGCTCTGGAAGGATAGCCAATCCCGCGATGCTGCCTAACAGACCGCTGCCGGCATCTGGTGCGAGGTCGATACGGACACGCAGATCAGTTTCAGCCACAACATCAACAACGTTGGCCAGCAGGTTTTGATAGAAGGGATGACCGTCTGTCTTCAACGCGTTGATCGTAAAGACGACATCCTGTGCGGTGACGGGTTCTCCGTCATGAAAGCGTGCTTCGGGGCGCATATTGAAGACGATGTAGGATAGATCCTCGGGGTACTCGATCGTTTCGGCGATGAGCCCATAGTAGGCATCCGGTTCGTCATTCGCCCGTACCATCAGGCTGTCGTAGATGTGGACGGCCAGTTCAGGCGCGTAGTCGCCCTTGATGATAAATGCATTGAGGCTGTCAAAGGTGCGGTTGCCGTACAACTGCCGCTGGCTCATCGTGCCGCCTTGGGGGGCGTCGGGGTTGGCATAGTCGAAATGGGTGAAGTCGGGGCCGTATTTGAGATCTCCGAAAGTGGAATAGCCGTGGCTGATTGTGACATCGGCGTGGACGGGGGCGGCGAACGCAAGCAGCGATAGCGTGGCGTAGATATAGGATCTCATGAAGGTCTCCGATCAAAGGTCTACCATACAAACAAGCATGAATAGCTGATGTGTCAAGGTAGCGTCGCTTTGCTGGTTGTACTTGCACGATTTCGTCATAGGTATTTGATATGATAGTTATTCTTTTTGTTTTGCTGAGTGTTGCTGCGGCCATTGGCTTTCATAAATGGCAAAAGCGGGCGCGCCGTCGAGCTTTGTTGGCAAAGGCGCTGTCCGAGGATCAACGACAGACAATTGCCAAAGAAGTTCCGATTACGCGGCGCTTGCCAAAAGACTTGCGGCAGAGATTTGAAGGTAAGATAAATCTGTTTCTCGATCAGGTCGAATTCATTGGATGCGATGGGTTAAGCGTGACGCAGACAATGCGGTTGTCGATTGCAGCGCAGGCGTGCCTTGTCATTGTGAACAGTGATGCGTGGTACAAGAACCTGCGGACGATCCTGATCTATCCAAGCGCTTTCAAATCCAAGACCAAAACCCACGATGGTTATGTCGTGCGCGAACAAGAGGTGGTGCGGTTGGGCGAAAGTTGGTCGCTGGGGCCGGTCATCTTGTCCTGGCATCACAGCCAGCAGGGGGCGGCGAACGAAGGTGATGGCAAGAACGTCGTCTTGCACGAGTTCGCCCATCAGCTGGATGATCTGTCCGGCCAAACCAACGGCGTGCCACTTTTCCGAAAAGGACAAAGTTTTGGCGAATGGGAACGGGTGTTTCTGGAGGCGTTCGCGCGGCATGAACAGACCGTGGAGGAGGGCAAAAGGGCGGTGTTGGACCCCTACGGCGCGACCAATCACCAAGAGTTTTTTGCTGTCGCGATCGAGGCCTTCTTTGAAAAGCCCACCCAACTCAAGCGGGATGAGCCAGCCGTTTACGGCCAGCTTGCGGTGCTGCTGGATCTTGATCCATCGACGTGGGGGTGAAGGCGCAGTTGTGTTTCTGCACGCAACCTAGCCTTCATGTTAGTTGCGCTAGCGGGGCCAGTGCGTCAGCCCGATCTTCCATTCATCGCGATCGCTGTTCGTAACACCAAGATAGTCGGTTGAATTGACGCATAAATAGCAGCGCTCATCGTTCATGTTTGTCAGCCATAACGTATCGGATGTAGTCACGCGTCGTGTCTTGTCCGTACATCCTTCGATCTTGACCCTCCACTCATATTTCTCATGGTGATTTTTGACGTAGTCGAATAGCCGCACCGTCCAAATTCCGGCAACATTCGGCATATAGATCATTTGCCCCTTCAGTCCTCCCGAGCCGTTGTGAACCAGATTGACAACGTCGTTATGGCAGAGATCGTCACCGTCCGCTTTATCGACAGGCTTCAGGATGTAGTTTGTATGTGCCGTTTTTGCGAGGCGTACATACTCACCCTCTCCGGGCCATTCGTCGGGCTCCGGTGCTGACCCAATGGCGCCTTTTTTGTCTGGCTTGTCATTGAGATGCTTGCCGGATTCAGTCAGCGTGATGCGCACCGACTGGCCCATTTTGATCAGATGCGACAGCAACTCCTTACGTATTGTCTCTAGCTTTTGATCAAATGTGCCGGGTGGGTAATCCTTGATATCTTCAATCTCTGACGGATGGCGGAAGTCGCTGAACATTTCCATGAAATCATATTTGTCGCGTAGGGTCTTCCAGACACCTTCAATCTCTTTCTTCAAGCCTTCGATTTCTTTGCGCTTTGCCTCGGTAACGCGGTAACCTTCAGTGCTTTTGGGGTCGAGAAATGCGTTGATGGTTCCGATACTGTCCGCGTAGTAGGCGGCCCAATCGGAAAGTGCCTCGACCTTGACGCTGGCATCGAAAACGACCTTCTTGAGTGGTGCCGCCTCGTCGAACTTTCGCCAATATCCTTCATACAAGCCATAGTACGGCTGAGGGTCATCGCGCACTTTCTCTTCGAATTTTTTCATGAATTCCATGATGGCTTTCTGCACTGAAGCAGGATCCTTGGGATCGAAATCCCCAATCGTGCCGCCAGCGCCCTGCGACTGTGCCGTCATCTGCCAGCGCGTGTTGCTGGCTTCGTCTTTCATCGTACTGCTCATACTTGCCATCAGGCTGCCGACATCTGGGACGGTGGCATCTATCTTGGCTCTGATATCTGTGGCGCGTTTGGTGGTTGTCGTGACGCACTGGTAAGCAACATAAAGCTCGCCGCCCATCACAACCGTATGACAGTAGTAACCGCCGTATCTGCGATGAAATTGCGCCAGCTCAGCTTCCGCGCCAGAGCTGAGTTTCTCGATCGCATCTTTGGACAGTGCCAAATCTTTGCCCGTGATGGTTTTGTTGCGTGCTTCGATTTTTTGACGCGCAATAATCATCACGGAGGATTCGCTAAGTTCAAATGAACTGATCAACTTGGCAGCAACGCCAGCCTCTGCGCCCATGTAATGCGCGCGCAGGTCCAGCTCGCCGCTCATTTCGTCGATTAGTTCTCGTGCGGTGGATGCAACCCACATCTTGAACAAGTTGGTATCCATCCCGCCTTTGCGGGCGTTCACCGGCACAATTGCAGCGTCGCTGCGTTCGTATTTTAAAGAATCGTAGCCGGCCCGTGTATCGTAGTCTTTCAAAGAGCGGACAGTGATGGAATTGCTGAACTCAAATAGAGTGGTGTCTTCTGACATGGGTAAAATCTCCAACAAAAATAACAAACAAAAAAGAAAGTGTATTCAACCTAAGGGAAGGATTGGTTGACGTAAAGTAAGCTTGGTGGTTCCGCGGACGAGAACAGACCGCGTGTTCAAAAAGAAAAAGCCCCGCCAGATGGTTCTGACGGGGCTTTTGTTCACTTTGGAAATTAGCAGCTGTAGTAGAGCTTATATTCCATTGGGTGTGGGGTGTGCTCGTAGGCGTAAACCTCTTCCCACTTCAGCTCCATGTAGCCTTCCAGCTGGTCTTTGGTGAAGACGTCACCGGCCAGCAGGAAGTCGTGGTCGGCTTCCAATGCTTCCAGCGCTTCGCGCAAGGAACCACAAACCGTCGGGATCGCTGCCAGTTCTTCTGGTGGCAGATCATAGAGGTCTTTGTCGGAAGATGGACCTGGGTCGATCTTGTTCTTGATGCCGTCAAGGCCAGCCATCAACAGGGCTGCAAAGCACAGGTATGGGTTAGCTGCCGGATCGGGGAAGCGGGCCTCAACACGCTTGGCCTTGGGGCTTTCGGCCCATGGGATACGCACGCAACCCGACCGGTTACGGGCAGAGTAGGCGCGCAGAACAGGGGCTTCAAAGCCCGGGATCAGGCGCTTGTAGCTGTTTGTTGATGGGTTGGTGATCGCGTTCAACGCTTTGGCGTGCTTGAGAATACCACCGATGAAGTACAGTGCTTCTTGTGACAGGTCAGCGTATTTGTCGCCTGCGAAAAGCGGCTTGCCGTCTTTCCAGATCGACATGTTGACGTGCATACCTGTGCCGTTATCGCCAGCGATTGGCTTGGGCATGAATGTCGCTGATTTGCCGTAAGCCTGTGCCACGTTGTGGATCACGTACTTATATTTTTGCAGCTCGTCCGCCTGATGGGTCAGTGAGCCAAAGATCAAGCCCAGCTCGTGCTGGCAAGACGCCACTTCGTGGTGGTGTTTGTCGACCTTCATGCCCATGCGCTTCATGGTGGACAGCATCTCAGAGCGCATTTCCTGCGCATCATCGATTGGGTTCACAGGGAAGTAGCCGCCCTTGACGCCCGGACGGTGGCCAGTGTTGCCCATCTCGTATTCGGTGTCGGTGTTCCATGCGCCGTCGATTGCATCAACTTCGTAGGACACTTTGTTCATGGAGACGCTGAAGCGCACATCGTCAAATACAAAGAATTCAGCTTCTGGGCCGAAGTAGGCAACATCACCGATGCCCGATGACTTCAGATACTCCTCGGCTTTCACAGCTGTACCGCGTGGATCACGGTCGTAGGCCTCCATGGTGTCGGGCTCGACAATGTTACAGTTAATGCAGACTGTTTTCTCGGCGTAAAACGGGTCAACATAGGCGCTATCCGCCTGTGGCATCAGTTTCATGTCGGACTGGTCGATAGACTTCCAACCCGCGATGGAGGACCCATCAAACATGAAGCCTTCTTCGAGGAAGTCTTCGTCAACCAGATCAGCCACAACCGTGACGTGTTGCAGTTTGCCGCGCGGATCAGTGAAACGGATGTCGACATAGTCGGCTTCCTCGTCTTTGATCAGTTTCAGAACAGCTTTGTTGTCCATCTATGATGTCCCTTTTTGTAGTGTAGATTGAATTTTAGAGTGCGTCGTCGCCGGTTTCCCCGGTGCGAATGCGAATGGCTTGTTCGATCGTCGAAACAAAGATTTTGCCATCGCCAATTTTGTCGGTTTTGGCGGCCCCGATAATCGCTTCAACAGCGCTATCGACCTGATCGTCAGCAAGGACGACCTCGATTTTCACCTTGGGCAGAAAGTCGACAACATATTCAGCGCCGCGGTAAAGTTCGGTATGGCCTTTCTGGCGGCCGAAACCTTTGACCTCGACCACAGAGAGGCCTTGCACGCCAACCTCTTGTAGTGCTTCTTTCACTTCGTCAAGTTTGAACGGTTTGATGATCGCTTCGATCTTTTTCACGGCGCGCGACTCCCCTTTGGTGTTTCGTCAGTGGTGAGACCATTTCTCTTGCATAGGGACAATTCGTGGCAGAACCTGAACACAAGCTGGCTCTGTGAAACACTACGTATTGCCTAATTTTTGTGCAAGTTGGTTCTTTATGGAGCGCTTTGCAAACTTTGGATGCTAAAACCATGACCGAACTCCTGACTGCTGCCCAAATGCGCGCCATCGAACAGGCCGCGATTGCCTCTGGTGAAGTGACCGGGCTGGAACTGATGGAGCGCGCGGGGCGGTGTGTTGTGGAGGCTATTTTCGAGGAATGGCCGGATTTGGCGCCGTCTTGGGGGCCAACCCCCAAACCCCCGGAGTTTACTGGCCAAGATGATGAGGGACATCGCTCCGTTGTGCTTTGCGGGCCGGGGAACAATGGCGGTGATGGGTTTGTTGTGGCCCGCCTGCTGAAAGAAGCGGGGTGGGACGTTGAGGTGTTTCTGTATGGGGATGCAGAGAAGCTGCCGCCGGATGCGCGGATGAATTATGAGCGGTGGGGGGAGATGGGTGGGGTCTACCCAACGGATGACTCCATTGATCTTTTGGAGTATGGCCTGCGATCTTATGTCGATTTGTATCGACCAGACCTATACGTCGATGCCATTTTCGGTGGGGGTTTGTCGCGTCCCATTCCTTATGAAGAGAGAATAGGGGAAGAATACGTCGGCGTTCTTGGCGGGGTGTCTCCAGGATCGGAGATGTGGCCCTATTCTTCTCATAAGGTTTGCGCAATTGACGTTCCATCAGGGTTATGTGCGGACAGCGGTCGTGTGCTTTCGCCAGATAACAGCAGACTGTCCATTCTTGCTAATTTGACTGTGACGTTTGAGCGCCCGCGTGTAGGTCACATATTGGGTGATGGGCCGGAGTATTGTGGAAAGGTGACTGTCGTTGATCTTGGAATCAGCGCTCAGACCAAATCAACACTACACCATATTGATGCACGCTTTGACCTCGGTAATAAGCAAAAGTCTCAGATGCCGTCTTCGGCAAAAGTGGTGGACTTGGGCATCGTCGAAAATCACATAGATTGGTTAAAGAGTGATCGGCGCGCAATGTCCCTGATCAAGGGTGCGCGGCAATCTCACAAATACTCTCACGGCCACGCCCTTATCCTCTCTGGCGGCGTTGGCGAAGGCGGCGCAGCACGTCTTGCAGCCCGTGGGGCTTTGCGTGTTGGGGCAGGCGCTGTGACATTGGGCTGTCCGCCTGCCGCGCTGATCGAGAATGCGGCGCAGTTGAATGCGATCATGCTGTGTGCGGTGAAGGATACGGATGGGTTGGACGCGGTCCTGGAGGATGACCGCATCAATGCGCTTTGTGTAGGGCCGGGGATGGGGATGAGCGATGAAAGTCGTGGTCTTGTTGAGACAGGCCTGAAGAGCCGGCGGGCGATGGTGCTGGATGCGGATGCTTTGACTCTGATTGGGCGCGATGCGCGGCTCTTTTCCAAGTTACACAAGAAATGTGTTCTGACGCCGCATGGAGGAGAGTTCGCACGGCTGTTTCCTGATCTGGCGGAGAAGCTGGCAGCACCTGCAACAACAGGTCCGGCATACTCGAAGGTTGATGCCACGCGCGAGGCGGCAAAGCGGGCAGGGTGCACAGTGCTTTTCAAAGGCCCCGATACGGTGATCGCTGAGCCATCAGGACGGTGCAGTATCAATGCTTCCGTTTATGAGCGCAGCGCGCCATGGCTAGCCACCGCAGGCTCAGGGGACGTTTTGGCAGGCTTTATCACGGGCCTTTTGGCCCGTGGATTTCCCCCGATGCAGGCCGCCGAAGCCGGCGCTTGGCTGCATACCGAATGCGCGCTTTCCTTTGGTCCGGGGCTTATTGCCGAAGACTTGCCAGAGGAATTGCCGAATGTCTTTCGTGCCCTTGGAATTTAAGCGATTTTTCCTCTCGCATCCTGCGCAGTCCTTTGCTAGACAGCGCGCAACCGGGGGCAGGCCCAAAACCTGCCCCTTTTGATCATGCGGGTGTGGCGGAATTGGTAGACGCACCAGATTTAGGTTCTGGCGCCGCAAGGCGTGGGGGTTCAAGTCCCTTCACCCGCACCAAAGTTTTGTGAAAGAAGGACAGCACATGCAGGTCACCGAGACCCTGAACGAAGGCCTCAAGCGCGGGTATGTGATTACCGTGACAGCCGCCGAACTGGACGCCAAGGTTGAAGAAAAGCTGAAAGAAGCCCAACCCACTGTCGAGATGAAGGGTTTCCGCAAGGGTAAGGTGCCGATGGCACTGTTGCGCAAGCAGTTTGGCCAGCGCCTGATGGGCGAAAGCATGCAGGAAGCCATCGATGGCGCGCTGACATCGCATCTGGAAGAAACAGGTGACCGCCCCGCAGCCCAGCCTGAAATGAAGATGACCAACGAAGACTGGAAAGAGGGCGACGACGTTCTGGTCGACGTTTCCTACGAAAAGCTTCCAGAGATCGAAGACGTAGATTTTAGCAAGATCAAGCTTGAGCGCATGGTTGTGAAGGCCGACAAGGATTCTGTGAAAGAAGCCCTTGATAATCTTGCTGAAAGCCCGCAGGCGGTGACTTACGAGCCAAAGAAAACCCAAGCCAAAAAAGATGACCAGGTCGTGCTTGATTTCGTCGGCAAAGTTGATGGTGAGCCTTTTGAAGGTGGTGCCGCTGAAGACTATCCGCTGGTGCTGGGCTCAAATTCTTTCATTTCTGGGTTTGAAGATGGCCTGCTGAAAGTCAAAGCTGGCGACGAAAAAGACGTCGAGGTGACATTCCCTGAGGACTATCAGGCTGAGAACCTTGCCGGCAAAAAGGCTGTATTCTCTTGCACGATCAAGTCCGTCAATGGACCCAAAAAACCAAAGATCGATGATGAGTTGGCCAAGAAGTTCGGTGCCGAAGACCTCAAAGCGCTGAAAGATCAAATCACAGAGCGCTTGGAAGCCGAGTATACTGGCGCATCACGGGCCGTAGCAAAGCGTGGCCTACTGGACGCGTTGGACAAGAAGGTGAAATTCGATCTTCCTACGTCGTTGGTTGAGGCAGAGGCCAACCAGATTGCCCACCAGCTGTGGCACGAGGAAAACCCTGAGGTTGAAGGTCACGATCACCCCGAAATCAAGCCAACCAAGGAGCATAACAAACTGGCCGAGCGTCGTGTGAAGCTGGGCTTGCTTCTCGCCGATATCGGTCAAAAAGCCGAAGTTTCGGTGACCGATCAGGAAATGACCCAAGCCATCATGAACCAGGCGCGTCAGTACCCTGGTCAGGAACGCCAGTTCTTTGAGTTCGTTCAGCAGAATGCGCAGTTCCGTCAGCAACTTCAGGCACCACTGTTTGAAGACAAGGTCGTTGATCACATCTTTGAGCAGGCCACTATGAAGGACAAAGACGTGTCCAAGGAAGATCTGCAAAAAGCTGTTGAAAAGCTCGAGGAAGAGTAAGCTCTTACCGTGATTGTTCAGGAAAGGCGCCCTGCGTAGGGCGCCTTTTCTTTTTTGTTCGACGGTTGTCGCCTACATCTCAATCCGGAAGAGCGCGAAACCACTGTCGCTGGTGCCAGCAGGTGTGATCTTCATGCCAGCAACGCTGTCGGCGTAGGCCGCACCCGCTGGGCCCGTTTCAAACATCAAAGATGTCCCAGGCAGTGGCACAAATGACCAGTTTGCATCAGCTTTTGGATCAACTGTGCCTTGTTCCACAATGTAGCGCACGATGACGTCGCGGTTTGTGTCCGGTCCTTCAAAGACGATCGTATCGCCCAAAGCACCCGGGAAGCTGCCACCGCCAGAGGCCCGGTAGTTGTTGGTGGCGATGATGAATTCCTGATCTGGATCAACCGGTTGCCCATCGAATTGCAGGTTGATGATCCGGTTGGCATCGGGGTTGATCACCGCGCCCTCACGGTCGAACTTGGATGGTTGCGTCAGGTCGATCTGGTAAGTTACCCCATCCATCACATCAAAGTTGTAGCTGGGGAAGTCAGGGTTCAAGAGGACGGCATCTGTCGCCCCCGTCTCGACCTGATTGAACATCCCGGCAGAGCGCTCGAGCCAATCCTTCACCTGTGCGCCGGTTACTTTCACGGCGCGGACGGTGTTGGGATAGAGGTAGAGGTCGGCGACATTCTTGATTGCCACATCGCCAACGGGCACATCGGTAAAATACTCCGGCCCGCCGCGACCGCCGGCCTTGAACGGTGCGGCCGCGGACAGGATGGGTAGCCCTTCGAATTCTGTGCCGGTCAGTTGGTCTTCGATGTACCAGCGCTGTGCGTTTGAGACGATTTGCACCGATGGATCGTCCGCAACCAAGGCGAAGTAGCTGTGCAGCGGTGCTGCGGTCTTGCCGACCGCGGTCCGCACGTAGGCGAGCGTTTCATCGTGCACATCCTGGACGGAAGCCAGAACAGGGGCGAAGTCTTCGACCAGCGGTGTGACGCTGCGGTCTTCTTCGCGCTGTGAAATGGGCCGCGCTTCCGACGTATGTGACAGGACGCGCCAGCCGGGTCCATCGCGTTCCAGCAGCAGATCGACAAGGCCCATATGGCTGCCCCAGAAACCACCCATCACGCCGGGTTTGCCTCCGATCGTGCCTGCCGCCGGATCAACGCCTGCCCAATCGTCATAGTTGGATGACGGGAACACCAGATGGCTGTGACCGGTCAGGATCGCATCGATCCCATTAACAGCAGCAAGCGGGATCGCCGCATTTTCCATACCGTCCTCGGCATTCGCATTGCCGATGCCAGAGTGGCAGAGGGCGACGATGATATCGGCCCCTTCCTCTTTCATCTGCGGAACATAGGCGCGCGCACTTTCAATGATATCGCGGGCCTGCACATTGCCTTCCAGATGCTTGCGGTCCCAGTTCATGATCTGTGGAGGCACAAAGCCGATCAGTCCGACCTTGATCGGTGCGGCGTTGCCATCGCCATCGGTAATCTCACGTTCAAGGATTGTATAAGGCGGCAGCAGGGTAGTGTCGGCGGTGGGTGATGCGCCCATGTCTTTGACCACATTGGCCGAAACAATAGGGAAGGCGGCGCCAGCAACAGATTTCATCAGGAATGAAATGCCGTAGTTGAATTCGTGATTGCCCAATGTCGAAGCGTCAAAGCCCAGTGTGTTCATGGCGGTGATCACCGGATGCATATCGCCTTCTTTCATGCCCCGTTCATAGGCGATGTAGTCGCCCATCGGATTGCCTTGCAGGAAATCCCCATTGTCGAGCAGCAGTGAATTGGTGCTCTCGGCGCGTACCGCTTCAATGATGCTGGCAGTGCGGGACAGGCCCACGGTGTCGACAGGGCGGTCAGCGTAATAGTCGTAAGGAAAGACATGCACGTGCAGGTCTGTGGTTTCCATAAGCCGCAAATGTGCTTGGCCGGTGGCTGCGTTGACGGAAAACGGGTGTAGCGCGACAAGCCCGGCAGACCCTGCGATGAAATGACGACGATTTAGGCGCAATGACATTTGAAACCCCCAAGTTTGAATGATGCTGTCAGTAAACGCCTGCATCACGGATGTGACAAGGGCATGTCACCGAAGCGGGGTCAGGATCGGCGGCAGGGGGCCTACTGTTGCAGCATGGCTTATTCGTCATAGAGCCGGTTTTCGTCGTTGTGTTTCAGTCTTGCTTCGATCTCTTTCTTGGTTAGTCCGCTTTGCGTTTGTGCGAACAGCGCTTCGCCATAGGTTGGTAGCCCATCGACAGGTGCCGCTTGATCAGGCGCCCAAAGTTTGGAACGGATGATCGCCTTGCCGCAGTGGTAGAATGCCTCTGCGACGCGCACGACGATGGCAAAATCTGGGACGCGACCCTTGATCGCCATGCTTTCGCGCAAAGAGGCGTCGCGCACAATCTGGGCGCTGCCATTGACCCGGACAACTTCGTTTCTGTTCGGGACAAGGAAGACGATGCCGATCCGCCCGGTTTGCAGGATGTTTTCAAAGCTGTCGAAGCGATGGTTACCGGGGCGGTCAGGAATAGCCAGAGTTTTCGCATCAACGACCTTTACAAAACCGGCTGGATCGCCCTTTGGCGACGCGTCCACGTTTCCCTCTGCGTCAACGGTCGAGATCACAATGAACGGACTGCGCTCAATCCAGACACGGCAATGATCATGGATATGGTCGAGGACCTTCAGCGTTTGCGCGGGATGTATGCCATCGATGATCGCGCGGATTTCCGTTTCTGTTGTCAGGACGTCGGTGGGTTCATAGTGCAATGGCTTTTCCGTCAGTCGTTGGTGCGTGCCGGGATGCTACGAGTGCAATGAGGCAAAAGGCCAGAGCCTTTGCAACGAAAAAGGCCGCCCCTGACGGAGCGACCTGATGTCTTGCACAAAGATTGATTGGCTTAGTCGTCTTCGCTTTCCTCTGCCGGTGCCTCTTCTGCGACTTCAACACCGGCTGCTTCGGCCAGTTCTTCATCATCAGATGCAGCAGCGCCGATATCGTCAAACAGTTCCTGAATTTCAAACTCAGCGGCTGCTTCTTCTTCGGCTGCAAGTTCGGCAATCGACTTACCAGCGGCTTGCAGTTCTGCTTCTTCAGCAGAACGGGCGACGTTCAGCGTGATTGTCGCAGCGACCTCTGGGTGCAGTTCGATAGAGACGTCGTGCAGGCCCAGTTCCTTGATCGCACCCAGCAGAACAACCTGCTTTTTGTCGACAGAGAAACCAGCTTCGGTTGCGGCCTCGGCGGCGTCACGCGTGGTGACAGAGCCGTACAGAGAACCTGCGTCAGAGGCAGAGCGGATCACGATGAATGTTTCACCGTCCAGCTTGTCAGCCAGCGCCTGTGCTTCTTTTTTGGTTTCCAGGTTGCGTGCTTCCATCTGGGCTTTTTCAGCCTCAAAGCGTGCCAGGTTGGCGGCGTTTACCCGCAGAGCTTTGCCCTGTGGCAGAAGGAAGTTACGTGCGTAACCTTGCTTGACGGACACAACTTCGCCCATCTGGCCAAGCTTTGCCACGCGCTCAAGTAGAATAACGTCCATGTGCTTTATTCCTTACTTTACGGCGTATGGCAGCAGGGCAAGGAAACGGGCACGCTTGATCGCACGGGCGAGGGCGCGCTGGTTTTTTGCACCAACAGCAGTAATACGGGCGGGAACGATTTTGCCGCGCTCAGAGATGTAGCGCTGCAAAAGGCGGGTGTCTTTGTAGTCGATCTTGGGGGCGTTGTCGCCCTCAAACGGATCGGACTTACGACGGCGGAAAAATGGTTTAGTAGCCATGATTTTTTTTATCCTTATCTACAGATCAACGACGTTCGCGGCGTTCGCCACGTTCTTCGCGCTTTTGCATTTGCACGGAAGGGCCTTCCTGGTGTGCATCGACCTTGATGGTCAGCACGCGCATGACGTCTTCGTGCAGGCGCATCAGGCGTTCCATTTCCTGCACGGCAGGGGCGGGCGCGTCTGTGCGCATAAAGGCATAGTGCCCTTTGCGGTTTTTGTTGATCTTATAGGCCATCGTCTTGACGCCCCAGTATTCGTTTTCCAGCAGCTTGCCGCCGTTGTCGGCAAGGACGGTTCCGAAATGTTCGATGAGGCCTTCAGCTTGCGTGTTGGACAGGTCCTGACGCGCAATCATGACATGCTCATATAGCGGCATGCTTACTCCAGTTCATATATCGGCGCATTTCAAAGGATGGGCAGTTGACCTTGCGTGCGTCCCATCCACGAGAGGCTGCGCAGTTCATACAGTTTGCAGCAAGGATGGGGCCTTATACAGCCGCGAAAGGGTGATGCAAGCCTTGAAACACTGCGAAATGGAGTCCTTTGCGCAACAAATTCAGATTTCTTAACGATGCCTTGACGTTGCCCCTTTATTGCCCCGTTTACCACGGAGTTTGGTGGTACGCGACAAGACGGAGTAACCCGATGACCGATATGAATGCTTCTACAGTAGATTTTGCTGGTGATATCGCGCGCAACGCGCCTTTTGAGGTTGAAGAGATCTTTTGGGGCTACAAGGTACGATCCGGTCGCGGCGCCCCGATATCTGTTATGCTGGGGCAGGCGGTTTGCTTCTTCTTCGGCGTTTGCCTTTTGACCGCCTGCTTTGGAGTCCTCGTACTGCCGACGCTGTTTTTTGATGGGGGTGCGGGCATCATGCGCGTTGGTGCGGCCACTTTGATGGGCGCGGCCGCTTTCTATTTATTGTGGTTCGCAAGCCGCGGTAGTCTGGCGGAGGTTCACGTTGACACAAGCCTGGATGAAGTGCGTGAGGTTGTTTGCAATCGTGCTGGTAAGCCCACGACGGTTGCGGCTTATGGGTTCGAAGAGATCGGTGGCGTTTTCATCGAGGAAAACGAACACGTTGGTGCGGCGCAGCTGATCATGCGCTACCGCAACACATCCCAAGTTGTTCTTGTCGCGGAAGGTACAACGGCGCAACTGATGCCTTTGCGTGATCGACTTGCACATGATCTTTTAGGCACAACGGCACCGGTTCAAACCGCCGCCGCTTGATCGCGTCGACGCAGCGCTACTGCGTATTGCTGAACAACTTGTGTTCATTTTTGAAGCTTTGATATGACTGTTTTTGCGTTATCTCCTGCGCACGCCCGTTCATTCGCTTGGAGATTATATCATGAAGACACTTATCGCGTCCGCACTTGTCGCTGCAGCAGCAGTTACAACACCAGCCTTTGCAGCACCTGAAAACTACGTTCTGGATGCCAGCCATAGCCAGATCATGTTCACCTATAACCACCTTGGTTATTCAACCACCTATGGGCTATTCTCTGGTTTTGAGGGCGAAATCGCCTTTGATCAGGAAGATCCAGCCGCGTCCTCTGTGAGTGTTTCGTTCCCCGTGCGTACCATGTTCACGGGTTGGGAGGCACGATTTGATCACTTCATGGGTGATGACTTCTTTGGTGCTGACGAAGACGAAATGGTGACTTTTGCGTCTACCGGCATTGAGGTCACTGGTGATGATACGGCCTTGATCACAGGCGATTTGACCCTGAATGGAGTAACCAAGTCGGTCGTGTTGGACGCGAAACTGAACCAAGTTGGCATGCACCCGATGGCGGAGAAACCTTGGGCTGGCTTTGATGCGACGACAACATTGCTGCGATCGGACTTCGAAGTCGGTTCGTTTGCACCGTTTGTCAGCGATGAGGTTGAGATCGCGATTTCGATTGAAGCGATGCAGGCCGAGTAAGGATTACCCAAAACCACTCACGTTTATTGGCCGCGTCTGCGAACAGACGCGGCCATTTTTATTCGCGTGTCGCAGTCAGCGCGATGTCGACAGTGACCGCAAATGCGAGATTACTTTCATCACTCATGCTTTGGCCAATTTGGAAAGTGCGGCGGTCAATGGTGACAGAGCCTTCCATTTGCGCGGTGTCACCATCTAAGGTCAGCGTGAAGGGCAGGGCCAAAGGCGCGGTGATGTCTTTGATCGTCAACGTACCATCCGCCACGTAGCTGTCGCCATCCGCAACAATGTCCGCCGCAAATACGGCGGTGGGGAAAGCCGACGCATTGAAAAAATCGGTTCCCAGTGCGTCGTTTGTGACTGAACCGATTTTCAGCGATCCAATCGATATTGTCGTTTCAACAGAACCACGCGTGCCTGTCGCGTTTTCGTCAAATGAGATTGCAGACCTCCATTCGCCAAAGGCACCTGTCACGGGGCTGTTGAATTGCGTGATTGTCAGCCCAATCTCGCCCTCTGTTACAGTCCATTCCGATGAAACTTCTGCCAGATCTGCTTGCGCGACCTCTGACTTTACACTGTAAAATCCCGCCGCAGCACCCGCACCCGTTGCAGCGCCGTAAATCACCAAGGCTGCGATGGGGGCCACCAGATTGCCCGTATGGGCGCCTTGTGCGCCGGCATCCGTTTTGCCAAACCACATGCGACGCAATGTGGCGTCTTTGTCGATGAAGTGATGCTTGAGGGCGCCGGCCATATGCAACATGATCGCGCCAACCATGATTTTGCTCCAAACCCAATGCAGACCGCCGAACAGTTTTGCGATCGCATCGTCCTTTGGCACGAAAGGGAGATCTTGACTGATTGGCAGAAAGTGCGGCGCGAAGCCCTCGGTGGCGGCATGGTGGATCCAGCCGGTCAACGGGACGGCAACCAATGAGATATAGAGAAGCCAGTGTACCAGTTCAGCCAGCAAGGTTTCGGCCCTGCGATCTGGGTGCAGTGAAGCCGGTTTGGGCTGTGTCAGCGCCCAGACAATCCGCGCCAAAGCGACGATGAAGACCAGGATGCCAAGCGTCTTGTGAAATGAGAAAAGCTGCGCTTTGAATGCGAGTTGTTCGTTTGTTTCATAGGGCAAACGGTTCGCAATCGCCCCAAGCGGGATAACGGTGAGAATAAAAAGCGCAGTAAGCCAGTGGAATGTTTTTGTCACTGTGCTGTACGTGACGGGTGAAGGCGTGGTGGACATGGTCGTCTCCGGGAATAAGCTGGGTTCGGTTTAGCATCTTGCTAAGCTTACGCACAGCGCGTGATATTTATTCTTATGGCGGTACAAAAAAGCACGGTTACTTGTGTGCGTGGGCCCGGCAGGATAAGCCTTTGCCAACATTGCCAAAACAAAAAGGGGCCGTTTCATGCGCGCATTCGTATTTCCGGGGCAAGGGGCGCAAACCATCGGTATGGGCAAGGCGCTGGCTGATGCCTATCCGGCATCAAAAGCCGTTTTTGACGAGGTCGACGCGGCCTTGGGCGAGAACCTTTCGGGGTTGATCTGGGATGGTGACATCGCGGCATTAACCCTAACCGCCAATGCCCAACCTGCCTTAATGGCGACGTCAATGGCAGCGATGCGCGCGCTGGAGGCGGAGGGTGTGACCATTTCGATGGCTTCGTTTGTTGCGGGTCATTCGTTGGGTGAATATTCAGCTTTGGCGGCCGCCGGCGCGCTGTCGATTTCCGACACCGCCCGTCTGCTGCGTGCGCGTGGCAATGCCATGCAAGATGCGGTGCCTGTAGGTGTTGGCGCTATGGCGGCAGTTCTGGGTCTTGATCTTGATGCTGTAAAGGACGTGGCCGACGAAGCGGCGCAAGGTGAGATCTGTCAGGCTGCAAATGACAATGATCCTGCTCAGGTTGTGGTTTCCGGACACAAGGCCGCTGTTGAGCGTGCTGTTGACATAGCCAAGGCCAAGGGGGCCAAACGTGCGCTGTTGTTGCCGGTCAGTGCACCATTCCATTGCAGTCTGATGCAGCCCGCGGCTGATGTGATGGCCGCAGCCTTGGCAGAGGTTGAAATCAAGACACCGAAGGTACCAGTGGTCGCGAACGTCGTCGCGGAGGCCGTGACTGATCCAACCGAACTCCAGTCCTTGCTGGTGGATCAGGTGACGGGGTCGGTGCGTTGGCGTGAAAGTGTGATGTACATGGCGGCAAAAGGTGTCTCTGAGATTTTTGAGATCGGCGCAGGAAAGGCGCTATCCGGGATGGTCAAGCGCGTCGATCGCAACATTGCAACATCTGTGGTGGGTACGCCGAACGATGTTATAGCCGCGGCGGTTGCGTTGAAATGAAATACATAAAGAAGGATCGTTAAATGTTTGATCTGAATGGAAAGAATGCTCTTGTTACCGGTGCATCCGGCGGCATTGGTGGCGCAATTGCGAAAGGTCTTTATGACGCCGGAGCAACGGTTGCTTTGTCTGGAACCCGGGTGGCACCACTAGAGGAATTGGCCGCATCACTGGGTGAGCGGGCCCATGTTCTGCCGTGTAATTTAAGTGATGCAGAGGCGGTAACAGCTTTGCCTAAACAGGCCGCCGAGGCAATGGGATCGGTGGATGTCTTGGTGAATAATGCCGGCATTACCCGCGACAATTTATTCATGCGAATGTCTGACGAGGAGTGGGCGTCGGTTTTAGAGGTTAATCTGACGTCCACAATGCGTCTTTGTAAGGGTGTCATTCGCGGTATGATGAAGGCACGTTGGGGGCGTATCGTAAATATTTCGTCCGTTGTGGGTGCGACCGGCAACCCGGGACAGGCGAATTACGCGGCCTCGAAGGCCGGTATGGTGGGTATGTCAAAGTCGATCGCCTATGAGGTGGCCAGCCGGGGCATTACCGTCAACTGCGTGGCTCCGGGTTTTATCACGACGGCGATGACCGACAAACTGACCGATGATCAAAAGTCAGCTATTTTGACCCAAGTACCTGCCGGACGTATGGGTGATGCCGATGAAATTGCAGCTGCCGTTTTGTATCTTTCGAGCCCGGAAGCTGCATATGTGACGGGTACCACCTTGCATGTGAACGGCGGCATGGCCATGTTCTAGCAAGTCGCTGCGTTGAGTGGTGTAAAGCGTTTGCCATCGCGGATTTCTCTGCTATAGGCCACGCAGATTTGCCGAAAGGTGCATGTGACGTAACGTCAAAATGCGCTTCGCAGATAAGATCGCGTCCTGTGAGGGACGCAAGAGTTTGGGCGCAAGCCCGAGGAACAACGGGTGTAAGCCCAGAAAGACATGAGGAATTGATATGAGCGACGTTGCAGACCGCGTACGCAAGATCGTTGTAGAGCATCTTGGTGTTGAAGAAGACAAAGTGACGGAAGCTGCGTCCTTTATTGATGATCTTGGCGCAGACAGCCTGGATACTGTTGAGCTGGTGATGGCCTTTGAAGAAGAGTTTGGGATCGAGATCCCTGATGACGCGGCAGAAACAATCCAGACATTCGGTGATGCGGTTAAGTTCATCGACGGCGCACAGTAAACGTCTGAGACAATTCGTTAAGCGGCGCCCTTTGGGGTGCCGTTTTTCTTTGCCGGTTGCCTTATCTGGCGAACCACATCCACGTCGTTCAGTCCGATTGATCTTTGAAACTGAATGCCGTTGTAGTGTTTGTTGCCCCACATCACGATGCCAGGTGTCCACTGATTGTCGATTTCAACCTCGACTTTGGTGCCGATAGGTAACGGTTTTTCAGCCCCGTGTCGCAGCTTTAGACCGTGACAGTTGATGTCGACAAGCATGCCGGGCTGATGGTCGCTCTCTGATTTATAGTGTGTTGGGTATGTCGTATTGTGTCGTTTCGCACGCCGTTTTCGCCTTGTTCGCCAGCGTCCAATTGCCGGCACGACAGTGATGGTAGTGGCCGTTGCCACCAGCATGATTACAAGCGAGCGAGGCTGAAGGACCTCCTCTGCGATGGTATTCAGCGTTTCTGCGACCTCTGCCAGATCTTCGGCGTCACTGTTGGAACCACCGTTGCGATTGCTTGCCGCTGCTGCGGCCGAGTCGCGTGCGATTTGCGCGTCGCTGCATCGCAAGCTCGATAAATGTTGACCAACTTCCGTTAGATTTACCCGGGCCTGTCGGTCAAAGTGTTTGCGCACCGATTGCGGGTCATCAAGACTAGTGCCCCGCAGCAATGAACGGGTGTTTTGCATAAAGCGCATAACGTCGGCACCGTGTCCGGTGAAGCTGTTGCCATCAACGGCGCGAAGCATGTCACGATTGCTGACGTCGGCAGCCATGCGGCGGATTTGCCTTATATCTGTGGAAAACAGCGACGACCCAGGATCGCGCGCGAGCCTGCTTTGGATGCTGTGCATGTTGTCCAGACTGGCGATGAGCAAGCAGTTGGCTTGTGCCGTAACGCCCACTCCTGACAACCCAATGATCAGGCAAATTGCCAATCCGGTCTGACCCAAGGCGCTGTTCCCATTTGCGGTTTGACCGCAGCGTAGGGGTAACCCCTTAATCGTTCGTGAAATGACAAGGTGCAATCCTCGCCGATCACGATTGCTGCACTTGCCCCTGTCATGGTCGCTGGGCTATTAGTGCAGACAAATACGCCAAGAGGTGAGGGCAGAATATGCGTCGTGTTGTTGTTACAGGGCTGGGGCTGGTGACACCCCTAGCGGATGGTGTCGAAAATACATGGGAGCGCATTCTTGATGGTCAGTCTGGGGCTGGGCCGATTGCTGGCTTTGATCCCAGTCGGCTGACAACCCAGTATGCCTGCGAAGTGCCTCTTGGTGACGGCTCTGACGGCACCTTTAATGCCGATGCCTACATGGAACCCAAGGAGCAGCGTAAGGTTGATACCTTCATTCTTTTTGGGATGGCTGCGGCACAGCAAGCGGTCGAAGATGCGGGCTGGATGCCTGAGGATCGTGATGCGCTGGAACGCACCGGTGTTCTGATTGGGTCTGGCATTGGTGGTCTGAATTCGATTGCAAATACCGCTGTGATGATGGCCGAGAAGGGCCCGCGCCGTGTGTCGCCTTTCTTTGTGCCCGGTGCGCTGATCAATCTGATCTCCGGTCAGGTATCCATCAAATATGGGTTCCGCGGGCCGAACCATTCTGTTGTCACAGCTTGCTCGACCGGTGCCCACGCGATCGGTGATGCGTCGCGTTTGATACAGTATGGTGATGCGGATGTGATGATTGCAGGCGGTGCTGAGGCTGCGATCTGCGAGGTTGGTATGGCCGGGTTTAACGCCTGTAAGGCATTGAGTACCAAGCATAACGATGATCCAACGGTAGCTAGCCGCCCTTGGGATACTGATCGTGATGGGTTTGTTATGGGTGAGGGTGCTGGTATTGTTGTGCTTGAGGAATATGAGCATGCAAAAGCACGTGGCGCGAAGATTTACGCGGAGATTTTGGGTTACGGCCTGAGTGGTGATGCCCACCATATCACGGCCCCACCGCCAGATCATGAAGGCGCGGAACGTGCGATGCGCGCGGCCTGCCGTAATGCAGGCATTGATCCCAGCCAGATTAACTATGTGAATGCGCATGGGACATCGACGATGGCGGATACGATTGAACTGGGCGCTGTTGAGCGGCTGGTTGGCGATGCTGCGTCTTCGCTGAAGATGTCATCGACGAAGTCTATGACAGGCCATCTTTTGGGCGCTGCGGGTGCGATTGAGGCGATTTTCTCGATCCTCGCTATCCGTGATCAGGTCGCGCCGCCGACGATCAATCTTGATACGGTTGATTGCGAGACGGTTGTCGACCTTTGCGCCAATAAGAAAGTCCCTGCGAAGATTGATGTGGCGCTGTCGAACTCCTTTGGATTTGGCGGCACGAACGCCAGTGTTGTATTCGGGAAAGTAGACTGATGTGGCGCCACATCGCTGCGAATGCTTTCACATTTTTGATCGTCGGATTGTTTCTTTTGGCGGGTTTGGTCGCTTGGGGAACCCGCCAATATAGCTCTGACGGTCCATTGCAGGCGGCGATATGTCTTGAGGTGCCCGGTGGCACCAACTTATCGAAACTGAGTGCAGATCTGGTTGAGAAGGGCGCGATCTCATCGCCGTTCATTTTCGAGATTGGCGCAGACTACACTGAAAAGTCGGGTTCCTTGAAGCAGGGCCGCTTTCGCGTGCCTGAACAAGCATCCATGGAAGAAATCATCGACATCGTGACCCGCGGTGGCCGCAATACATGCGGTGCCGAGGTGATTTACCGTGTCGGGATTAACCGTACTATTGTTGATGTTCGCGAATTGGACCCTGCGACAAATGATTTTGTTGATCTGGCAAGTTTTCAGGTCGTTGAAGAGGCTGAGGTGCCTGCGGCCTATACCGCCGTGCGTGAAGCTGGTGACGCGACTTATCGTATTGTGATCGCGGAAGGTGCTACAAGTTGGCAGATTTTGAATGCTTTGGGTCAGATGGATATCCTGCAGTTGGACGTCACAGACGTACCGGCAGAGGGTTCCTTGGCCCCGCAGGATTATATCGTGAAAGAAGGGGATACAGTTTCTTCTGTATTGACCCGCATGCGCGACGCCCAAGCGGCCATTATGGCTGAGGCATGGAGCAACCGTGTAGAGGGTCTGCCGTTGATTTCGGCCGAGGACGCCATGGTTCTGGCCAGTATCATTGAAAAAGAGACCAGCGTTCCCGATGAACGCCGTCAGGTTGCAAGTGTTTTTGTCAATCGTTTGAACCGTGGCATGCGTCTGCAAACCGACCCTACAGTGATCTATGGTATCACCCGCGGCGAGGGTGTGCTGGGCCGTGGTTTGCGACAAAGTGAGCTGCGTGGTGCGACGCCGTGGAACACATATGTGATCGAAGGTTTGCCACCGACGCCGATTGCGAACCCGGGCAAAGCCGCGATTGAGGCGGCCCTTAATCCTGATACGACGGAGTATATTTTCTTTGTAGCTGATGGCACCGGCGGTCATGCATTTGCGACCAATCTAGACGATCACAATCGTAATGTTGCCGCCTGGCGCGAGATTGAAGCCGAACGCGCCAACGACGGCTAACGCGCTGTTTTTCATAATTAATGGTTAACAGTGCGCACGATCGCACTGTCTAGTTTGATTGACATTTGACCTGTAAATCTAGTAGTTTCGCGTTGCTAGAAGACCGGGGTTGGTTGAACACGATCCTTGCCGCTCGACCGTAACGGAAGTTTCCTTACAGGTCAGAATTACAATGAATGATGAACGTGAAATGGTGCCTGATGGCATCAATTTGGCAGCCGAAAGGGTGGCCGAAATAGACAGGTTATCGCGAGACATTCGCACGCGACTACAAGAGATGGTGGCGGATATGAACGAGGTCTCCGCTCCAAATCTCAAGGCAATCTGTACGAAACTTGATCTTTTACATGCGGCTCACCTCAAGGTGTTGACTGCTGAGGACGCATTCCATGCAAAAATCGGAACTGACCCAGACGCAGATGCCGTCGACTATGACGCCGTCCGATCTCAAGTTGGGTGCCGACTTGATCGCCTCCGCCAAAGCCTCTTGGCAGAAGGATTTCCTTGCGATGCTGACACCAGAGCAACTTGTAACGCTGCCCTATCTGTTCGACTTTTGGGCGATGCCGCACCAGATCGCACCAAGCGGTGATTGGCGTACTTGGGTGATTTTGGGTGGGCGCGGTGCGGGGAAGACCCGTGCTGGCGCGGAATGGGTGCGCCGAATGGTTGAAGGGGCGTTGCCCCATGCGCCGGGTGCGGCCCGCCGGGTGGCACTGGTAGGTGAGACCATGGATCAGGCCCGTGAGGTGATGGTGTTTGGCGACAGTGGTATTCTGTCCGTTTGCCCACCGGATCGCCGTCCTGAGTGGATTGCGGGCCGCCGCATGCTGGTTTGGCCCAATGGGGCCGAGGCGCAGGTGTTTTCGGCGCATGATCCCGATAGTCTGCGTGGACCGCAGTTTGATGCGGTTTGGGCGGATGAACTGGCCAAGTGGCGCCGGGGCGGCGAGGCCTGGGATATGTTGCAATTTGCCTTGCGCTTGGGCGACAGCCCGCGTGCCTGTGTCACGACCACCCCGCGCAAGTCGCAGATGTTAAGTGAATTGCTGGAATTGGACACCACCGCGGTGACCCATGCGGCGACGCAGGCGAACCGGGCAAATTTGGCCGATAGCTTTCTGAAAGAGATTGAGGGGCGTTATGGCGGCACATCATTGGGGCGTCAGGAGATGGAAGGCGTGATGTTGACGGAAGTGGAGGGTGCGCTGTGGACCGCTGCCGATCTGGCGCGGTGTCAGGTGGCTGAAGCGCCTCCGCTTGACCGGATTGTCGTCGCGATTGATCCGCCGGGGACGTCGCACGCCGGGTCTGATGAATGCGGGATCGTTGTGGCGGGTGTGTCCATGAAGGGCGATGTGCATGATTGGCATGCGGTCGTGCTGGAGGATGCCTCCATGGCGGCGGCGCGCCCCTCCGCCTGGGCTGAGGCTGCGATAGCGGCGATGCGCAGGCATGGGGCCGACCGGCTGGTGGCTGAGGTTAATCAGGGCGGTGATATGGTCGAGGCCGTCTTGCGCGGCGTTGATGCGATGGTGCCTTACCGGTCTGTGCATGCCACCAAGGGCAAGGTCGCGCGGGCGGAGCCTGTCGCGGCGCTTTATGAACAAGGGCGCGTGTCACATGTGCGTGGATTGTCTGATTTGGAAGATCAGATGGCGCAGATGACCAGCCGTGGGTTTGACGGCAAAGGGTCGCCCGATCGTGTGGATGCGCTTGTTTGGGCTTTGTATGATTTGATGATCGAGCCTGCATCAAAGTGGCGCAATCCCAGTATTCGTGGGCTTTGAGGGTGTTGCGCACTGTCCGGGACGGTGCTGTCGCGAATTCCTAAATCCTTTGCGCGAAATTGTTTTTCGTGAACTGCAGATGGTCACCACCGGCCGGCACTAGGAGTTTTGAATGTTTGAATTTTTAAACCGTACCAAGCCAGATGCGGCCCCGGTTGTTGAGGCGAAAGCCTCGGCCACGGGTCGTGTGATGGCGATGTCTAGTGCCGGTCGTGTTGCCTGGTCGCCGCGCGATGTGGTGTCGCTGACGCGGGCTGGGTTTTCGGCCAATCCGATCGGCTTTCGTGCGGTGAAATTGATTGCAGAGGCGGCGGCGGCTTTGCCTGTGGTCGTGCAGGATGCGGAACGCCGTTATGAGACGCATCCGGTGCAAGCACTGTTGGCGCGCCCTAATGCGGGGCAGGGCCGGGCGGAGCTGCTCGAGGCTTTGTTTGGGCAGGTTTTGCTGACAGGGAATGGGTATCTGGAGGCGGTGGCCGATGATACGTTGCCGGTTGAGATGCATGTGCTGCGCTCTGATCGGATGTCTGTTGTGCCGGGGGCAGATGGCTGGCCCGTTGGCTATGAGTATATGGTAAACGGTCGTAAGCACCGCTTTGCCGTGGCTGAGGGTTTGAGCCCGATTTGCCATATCAAGAGCTTTCATCCGCAAGATGATCATTATGGGTTTTCGGCCTTGCAGGCCGCAGCCTCTGCCATTGATGTGCATAATGCCGCGTCACGTTGGTCGAAGGCTTTGCTGGACAATGCGGCCCGTCCGTCTGGCGCGATTGTGTATCGGGGGGCAGATGGGCAGTCGGCCCTGAGCAATGATCAATATGCGCGGCTGTTGGATGAGATGGAGAGCCAGCATCAGGGTGCGCGCAATGCGGGGCGTCCGATGTTGTTGGAAGGTGGCCTTGATTGGAAGCCTATGGGGTTCTCGCCTTCAGATATGGAATTCCAGAAGACGAAGGAAGCTGCTGCGCGTGAGATTGCGATTGCTTACGGTGTGCCACCGATGCTGTTGGGTATTCCGGGTGATGCGACCTATGCGAATTATCAGGAAGCCAACCGTGCGTTCTACCGTTTGACGGTGTTGCCGCTGTCAACACGCGTGATGTCGGCGATTGCGGCATGGTTATCGGATTATGCGGGTGAGGATGTCAGCCTGCGTCCTGATCTGGATCAGATCCCTGCTTTGTCTGCCGAACGTGATGCGCAGTGGAAACGTGTTTCCGATGCTGCGTTCCTGACGGACGCCGAGAAACGGTCGCTTTTGGGTCTGCCTGCTTTGGAGGTTGGTGATGGAACGTAACGTCGTTGAAATGGACGGCAAGCCCCATCGCGAAGGGCCGCCACCGGCGTCCGACTATTGGTTCGCGCAGGTCGATGTGCGGCTGGGACGTATCGAATTCATGGTCACTCGGTTGGAGTGGCAGGTCTGGCTGATTGTCTGCGGATGTGCCGGTTTGTTGGTGTTTGAAATTGTTAACGCGCTGAGTGGAGCCTCATCATGAATTTGGAACATAAGTTTTGTGCGCTTGGCACTGAGGTCACTGTGACCGATGGGACGATCATCAGCGGTTATGCCTCACTGTTTGGTAAGTCCGATCAAGGTGGCGATACGGTTGAGAAGGGGGCCTATGGCGCCTCGCTCGCCAACGGGCGCGGTGTGAAAATGCTGTGGCAGCATGACCCCGCCCAGCCGATTGGTGTGTGGGACGAGGTGCGTGAGGATGCCACGGGTCTGTGGGTCAAAGGCCGCTTGCTGACGGATATCGCCAAGGGCCGCGAGGCCGCGTCGCTGATTGCCGCCAAGGCCATTGACGGTTTGTCCATTGGTTATCGCACTGTAAAGGCACGAAAGGACGACAAAGGCGGACGCCTTTTGTCAGAGCTGGAACTTTGGGAGGTGTCTTTGGTCACTTTTCCGATGCTTCCTGATGCGCGTGTGGGGGCCAAGGGAGAAGACCCGGTGGATGCCACATTGCGCGAGATGGCTGCGGCATTCGAGGGTGCGCGCCAAATGATGGCGCGGGACTGAGCCCGCCCGAGCAACGATCAAAGGATTGATTGATGAGTAAGACTGAGACCACGTCTCGGGCCGGGGAAGATATGTCTCCTGCCCAGTCTCTGAATACGGCGATTGCCGGGTTCATGAGCGATTTCAAAGACTTTTCCCACGGCGTGAATGCCAAACTTCAAAAACAGGATGACCGGATGAACAAGCTGGACCGAAAAACGATGATGACCGCCCGCCCTGCGCTGGCACAGGCTGCGGCAGAAGATGCGCCGCACCAAAAGGCCTTTGCTGCATACCTGCGATCCGGTGACGATGATGGGCTGCGTGGCCTTGAGATGGAAGGCAAGGCGCTGGGGACTTCGGTGGCGGCTGATGGGGGCTATCTGGTTGATCCGCAGACGGCGGATACCATTCAGAACACACTGTCCTCGACCGCTTCCATTCGTTCGATTGCGAGTGTCGTGAATGTTGATGCGACGTCTTATGACGTGTTGGTTGATCATTCTGAAATGGGTGCCGGTTGGGCAACCGAGGCGAGTGCGGTTGGCGAAACTGATACGCCGAAGATTGAGCGGATTTCCATTCCGCTGCATGAATTGTCTGCACTGCCAAAAGCGTCGCAGCGTCTGCTGGACGATAGCGCGTTCGACATTGAGGGTTGGCTAGCCGGCCGGATTGCAGACAAGTTTGCCCGTGCAGAGGCGATGGCCTTTATCGAGGGTGATGGCGTCGATAAGCCAACTGGCATGTTGACCTACCCCACAGTCGACAATGACAGCTGGACCTGGGGCAATCTGGGTTATGTACCGTCCGAAACTGCGGGTGGTATTACCCGCGCTGATCCGATCATTGATTTGGTTTATTCGCTTGGTGCTGAATATCGCGCCAACGCGACCTTTGTGATGAACTCCAAAACCGCGGGTCACATTCGCAAGCTGAAAGACAATGACGGTCGTTTTGTCTGGGTCGATGGCATCGCCGTGGGTGAGCCTGCGCGTTTGCTGGGGTACCGCGTTCTGATTGCCGAAGACATGCCGGATATTGATGACAATTCGATGTCTGTGGCTTTTGGTGATTTCTCTGCTGGCTACACCGTGGCTGAACGCCCTGATCTGCGTGTGCTGCGCGATCCGTTCTCTGCCAAGCCCCATGTGCTGTTTTATGCCACCAAGCGTGTTGGTGGTGCGGTCAGTGATTTTGCGGCGATCAAGTTGTTGAAGTTCGCGGTCAGCTAAGGCTGTCACCGTGAAATGGGTGCTGCGCGTCGGTGCAGTGCCCGGCCCGGGCGCACGTTTCAGACAATCCTCGCATTGTCTAGCAGTTCCCTTCCGTCCGAGCAATGCGGGGGGCGGGTGCGCCCGGGTTCTATCGGCTTTGGCCCATATGATTTTCGGAGTAATTCCATGATGTTAGTCGAAGAGACCACCGTGCCACTGTCGGCGCTTCCGGTCACTGAATTCAAAGACCATTTGCGCCTAGGATCGGGGTTTTCCGACGATGGAGTTCAAGATGCCGTACTGGAAAGCTATCTGCGCGCGGCCATGGCAGCGATCGAGGCCCGAACCGGCAAGATCCTGATTGAGCGCGAGTTCAGCTGGACCTTGACCGCGTGGCGCGATGCGCGCCGCCAGCCGCTGCCGGTGGCCCCGGTGAATGCAGTTGGCGCTGTGACGTTGGTGGATATGCAAGGGGCCGAGACGGTTGTTGATGCGGCTTCGTTGTATCTGGAACCTGATATGCAGCGCCCGAGTTTGCAGCCTGTGGAGACCTGTTTGCCGTCGCTGCCAGCAGGTGGATCTGTGCGCATTGGCATGTTGGCTGGCTTTGGCCCGGAGTGGAGCGATCTGCCCGCGGATCTGACACAGGCCGTTATACTCCTCGCTGCACATTTCTATGAATATCGTCACGATCTGTCGCGGTCGACGCCGGCCATGCCTGTGGGTGTGCTCGCATTAATTGAGAACTATCGCACGGTGCGCTTGTTTATGGGTGGCCGAGTATGAGCGCGCCGCAACTCAACCGCTCGTTGGTTCTTGAGGGGCCGGTGAAGCTCTCGGATGGCGCGGGTGGATATACCCGCAACTGGGAACCGTTGGGTGTTCTTTGGGCGGAACTGAAAGCGGGTGCAGGACGCGAAAAAGCCGAGACTGCCGCGACGCTGTCGCGGGTACCTTACCGTATTACCGTGCGGGCTGCGCCATATGGCGCACCGTCCCGTCCTGTTGCCGGTCAACGCTTTCGGGATGGCACACGCGTTTTTCAGATCTATGCCGTCGCTGAGAAGGGGCTTCGGGCCGCGTATCTTACCTGTCACGCAGAAGAGGAGTTGGCCCCATGAGTTATGGTGTCGCCGCCGCTCTTCAGACGGCCGTATTTTCGCGCCTGACCACTGATGGCGCCCTCGGCGCTTTGGTCGGGAATGATGTCTATGACGCCTTGCCAACGGGTGCATTACCACCGCTTTACGTGGTGCTGGGGGCCGAAGATGTCCGTGATGCCTCTGACAAGACCGGCGATGGAGCATGGCATCAGTTTACGATTTCTGTGGTCACCCAAAGCGCGGGTTTCGCCACCGCCAAGGCTGCAGCGGCGGCGGTGAGTGATGCGCTTGTTGATGCGCCGTTGGTGTTGGCCCGAGGCAGGCTCGTGTCCCTGAATTTCTACAAAGCGAAGGCGGCCCGTGTTGGCACGGGTGCAGTCCGCCAGATCAACCTTATTTTTCGTGCCCGCGTGGCGGATGACACGTAACCCAACCGATTGTTGAAGGAGTACGCCAGATGGCTGCACAAAATGGTAAGGACCTGTTGGTCAAAATCGACATGACCGGCGATGGTCTGTTTGAAACAGCAGCTGGATTGCGGGCGACGCGATTGAGCCTGAACGCAGAGACCGTCGATGTGACCAGCCTTGAAAGCACAGGTGGATGGCGCGAATTGCTGGGTGGTGCAGGCGTCAAGACGGCTGCAATTTCCGGATCCGGAGTGTTCAAGGATGAGGCGACGGACGAGCGCGCGCGCCAGATCTTTTTTGACGGGGAAACACCCGATTTCCAGGTGATCGTGCCGGGGTTTGGCACGCTGGAGGGGCCGTTTCAGATTACGTCGATTGAATATGCAGGGTCACACAACGGTGAGGCGACTTATGAGCTGTCGCTGGCCTCTGCTGGTGCGCTGACCTTTGTGGCGTTGATCTGATGGCAAACCCCTGGACCGGTGAGGTGGCGATTGTGATTGATGGCGTCAGCCATGATTGCAAGCTGACGCTGGGTGCCCTGGCAGAGCTTGAGACAGCTTTGGGCGAAGGCTCGCTCGTTGATCTGATCCGCCGGTTTGAGGGTGCCGCTTTCTCGGGGGCTGATGTGATGGCTGTTGTTGTTGCAGGTTTGCGCGGGGGCGGCTGGACCGGTACTGCGGCCGATCTGATGACAGCAGAGATTGCCGGCGGGCCCGTGGGTGCGGCCAAGGCTGCGGCTTTGATGCTCGCGCGCGCGTTTGCGGTACCGGAGTAGGTTTTGGACTGGGCGGGTCTGATGCGGGCTGGATTGCACCAACTGCGACTAACGCCAGAGGTCTTTTGGCGCCTGACCCCTGCGGAACTGCAGATCATGTTGGGTGCGACCGATGCAATGGCTCCAATGGGGCGTGCGCGTTTTGATGCGCTGCTGCACGACTTTCCAGATGACGTGAAGGACGAAGATGATGGATGACATTGACAAGATTGATGCACTCGAAAGCGACGTAGGTGCGCTGGAAAACGCTTTGGGCGATGCCTCGACGATGACGGCCGCATTTGAAGATCAACTCCGGAACGTGCAGGGATCCCTGGTAGAGACAACGCGTGATCTGGGCAATCTGGAACGCGGGTTCAGCCAAGGTTTGCGGACCGCGTTCGATGGTTTGGTGCTTGAGGGCCGTAGTCTGACGGACGTTTTGGGTGGTCTGGCCGAAAAGATGGTGAACACCGCCTATTCGGCGGCTGTAAACCCGGTGACCAATCACTTTGGGGGATTGCTTTCGGATGGTTTGAATTCGGCGGTATCCGGTTTGATGCCTTTTGCCGATGGTGGCACGTTTTCGCAAGGGCGCGTCATGCCCTTTGCGAAAGGTGGGATCGTCAGCAGCCCGACGCGGTTTCCGATGCGCGGCGGGACCGGCCTGATGGGTGAAGCGGGGCCGGAGGCAATTATGCCGTTGGCGCGTGGGGCGGATGGCCAATTGGGTGTTCGCGGCGGCGGCGGTGGGTCCATGACAGTCAATATGAACATCACAACCCCTGATGTTCAGGGATTTCAACGTAGTCGCGGACAGATAGCAGCGCAGATGACCCGCGCTCTCAGCCGCAGTGAACGCCATAGGTAGGAGCCAATATGACCTTTCATGATGTGAGATTCCCCGCCTCGTTGAGTTTTGGCGCGTTGGGTGGACCGGAGCGACGCACAGAAATCGTCACGCTCGCCAACGGGTTTGAGGAGCGCAACACCCCCTGGGCGCATGCACGCCGTCGTTATGACGCCGGCATGGGATTGCGCTCTCTCGATGATGTTGAGACTTTGATTGCGTTTTTTGAGGCCTGTCAGGGCCAATTGATTGGGTTTCGCTGGAAAGACTGGAGCGATTATCAGTCCTGTCGGCCCTCTTGCGCGGTTGCGGCCTCTGATCAGCTTATCGCGGTCGGCGATGAAACCACCGCAGCGTTCCAGCTTTGCAAGACCTATCGTTCTGGTCACGCGGTCTACACGCGGCCCATAGCCAAGCCCGTTGCAGGCTCGGTCAAGGTTGAGGTCGGAGGTGACGCGTTTCAACAGGGTGTCGACTATGAGGTCGACTATGAAACTGGCGTTCTGACGTTTGCCAGCGCACCTGATACCGGCGCTGAGGTGCGCGCCGGGTTTGAATTTGATGTACCAGTCCGCTTCGACACCGACGCCATCATGACGTCCGTATCCAGCTTTCAGGCGGGTGAAGTCCCGAATGTCCCTGTAGTGGAGATACGTCTATGACCCAGTCAGCATTGCTAGAGCACCTTGAAACCGGCACGACCCATGTTTGTCATTGTTGGGCCATCACCCGCCGGGATGGAAGGGTTATGGGGTTTACCGATCATGATCGCGCACTGACATTCGAGGGGCTGACGTTTACCCCCGAAAGCGGTCTGAGTGCGCGCGCAATGGCAAGTGCGACGGGGCTGTCGGTCGACAATACTGAGGCGATTGGTGCCTTGAGCGCCGACGCGATTACCGAGCCCGATATCCTTGCGGGGCGTTATGACGGGGCGGAGGTGCTGACTTGGCTGGTGTGCTGGGATGACGTTTCTGCAAGGCAGCTGCGTTTTCGTGGAACATTGGGTGAAATTACCCGCGAAGGCGGCGGTTTTCAGGCAGAGTTGCTGGGTCTGACAGAGGCGCTAAATCAGCCACAGGGCCGGTCTTATCTCAAGAAATGTAATGCGATACTTGGAGATCACCGGTGCCGGTTCGTGACAAATCACGCGTCATATTTGTTCGAGGGTGTTGTTGCCGCTCCGACAGATGGACAGCGTTTCTTATTGCGCGATGCTGATGCCTTTAACGCCGGTTGGTTTGAAAGCGGTCAACTTAAGATGTTGAGCGGGATCGCCGCTGGCCTTGAGGGGATTATCAAAGCTGACGCAGGTTTGGGCGCGGAACGGCAACTCGTACTGTGGGTGCCGATTGCTGCGTCAATTGAACCGGGGGACCGGTTTCAGGCAATTGCCGGATGTGACAAGAGCGCCGAAACCTGCCGCATGAAGTTTGACAACTTCCTGAACTTTCAAGGTTTTCCTGACATTCCTGGAGATGACTGGCTTGTCAGCGTTCCCCGTTCTGATCAGTCAAACGCAGGTGGGAGTCTCAGCCGTTGAGCAAGGATATGGTTGCATTCGCGCAGGGCTGGATCGGTACGCCCTACATGCATCAGGCGTCTGTAAAGGGTGTTGGATGTGATTGTCTCGGGCTTTTGCGTGGCATCTGGCGGGAGGCTTATGGCGCTGAGCCTGAGCAGATCCCTGCTTATACGGCCGATTGGTCAGAGCCGCAGGGGCGGGAAGTCCTTTTGGCAGCCGCCCTAAGGCACTTGCGACTGGTTGATACAGCGCCGCTGACCGCTGGGCAGGTTCTTTTGTTCCGTATGCGCAAGGGTGCGGTGGCCAAGCATTTAGGTGTGCTGGTGCTGGGCGACCCTTCACCCAGTTTCATCCATGCTTATTCGGGTCACGGCGTGGTGCAAAGCGCGCTATCCGCGCCGTGGCGCAGGCGCATCGCAGCACGTTTTTCTTTTGTAGAAGGATAGTTTCAAATGGCGACGATTGCACTCTCTGCCGCTGGCATGGCGCTGGGCGGATCAATTGGTGGGTCCGTATTGGGCTTATCGATGGCGACGATTGGGCGCGCCGCCGGTGCGGCGATCGGGCGTCGCATTGACCAACAACTGTTAGGGGCAGGGAGCGAAACGGTGGAGACTGGTCGCATTGACCGCTTTCGCGTCACGGGCGCCAATGAAGGCGCTGATATGCAGCAGGTGTATGGCCGGATGCGTGTCTCGGGGCAGGTGATCTGGGCGTCGCAGTTTAAGGAAAGCTCAAGCACATCAGGTGGCGGGAAAGGAAGCTCTTCAACACCCAAAACAACCTCCTACGCATATTCCGTCAGTCTGGCACTCGCATTGTGCGAGGGGACAATCAGCCGTGTCGGACGCGTCTGGGCCGATGGTGACGAAATCTCGCCAGACAGCCTCAACATGCGGGTCTATGCAGGAACAGACGATCAGCTACCGGATCCAAAGATTGCCGCAATCGAGGGGGCAGAGAATACGCCCGCCTATCGTGGCACCGCATATGTCGTGTTAGAGGACCTTGCGCTTGGTCAATTTGGCAACCGTATTCCGCAGCTGACGTTTGAGGTGATGCGCCTGGGACCGGCGGAAGGTAGCGAGTTGGCGCAAAAAATCACTGGCACTGCATTGATGACGGGAACCGGTGAATACGCGTTGGCAACGTCGCAGGTCTACATGTCACCCGCTTTTGGCAGTCAGCGCGCCGTCAACACCAACTCGCCCATCGGTGGCAGCGACTTTTCGGTTGCGTTGGACGCGATGCAGGGAGAGTTGCCGTCCTGCGGTTCGGTCATACTGCCGGTCGCATGGTTCGGCGATGACTTGCGGTGCGCGCAATGTAGCATACAGCCAAAGGTGACGCAGACCGATGCGGATGCAGGGGCCATGCCGTGGCGCGTCTCGAATATGCGGCGCAGTACCGCATCCACAGTGCCGCATTTGGATGGCACCGCGATTTACGACGGGACGCCCGCCGACGCGGCGGTCATCGAGGCCATCATTGATTTGCGCGCGCGTGGCCTAGACACGGTGTTCTATCCGATGATGTTGATGGAGCAGATCACGGGCAATACGCTTGTCAATCCGTGGACTGCTGTGCCGGGTCAGCCGGCACTGCCGTGGCGCGGTTGGGTCACAACATCGCGGGCACCGGGCGTTGATGGTGCACCTGACGGAACGGTTGTGGCAGAAACAGAAGTTGCGGCATTCCTTGGCGTGGCTGCGGCGACTGATTTTTCGGTGACCAACAGTGTGATCGGCTACAGTGGACCCGCTGAATGGGGTTATCGTCGCTTTGTTCTGCATTATGCACATTTGTGTGCCGCGGCTGGTGGTGTGCCGGCCTTCTGTCTCGGTTCAGAAATGGTTGGTATGACACAGGTTCGCGGGGCGGGCGGTGGCTTTCCCTTTGTTGACGCTTTGCGCGACTTGGCTGCAGATGTGCGTACGATCCTCGGCCCTGATTGCAAGATTAGCTATGCGGCTGATTGGACCGAGTATCATGGCTACCAACCCGCAGGCACGCAGGACAAGCTGTTTCATCTTGATCCGCTATGGGCTGATCCGAATATCGACTTTGTTGGTGTCGATAACTTCATGCCGTTGGCCGATTGGCGCAACAATGACGATCACTTGGATGCGCATGCAGGCTCTATTTACAACGCGGACTATTTGGCTGGGAATGTAGCTGGTGGCGAAGAATTTGACTGGTATTACACCACCCTGGATGCGCGCAGGGCGCAGCGCCGAACACCGATCACCGATCCAGATGGGGAACCGTGGATATGGCAGCACAAGGCCTTTGCAGACTGGTGGTCTCACCCCCATCATCAACGCATCGGCGGCGTGCGTGAGGCGACGGCAACTGACTGGGTGCCGCAAAGCAAGCCGATTTGGTTTACTGCCCTCGGCTGTCCCGCGATTGACAAAGGCGCAAACGAACCAGGCCGGGTGCTGTCGCCGAAATCAGATGATGCCGCACTGCCGCAATATTCCGATGGCAACCGCGATGACGTGATGCAGATGCAATATCTGTCGGCGATATTTGATCACTTCGCGAAGAGCGAGAACAACCCGATCTCAACGCAATATGGCGGACGCATGCTCTCCACCCAGCGGATGCATGTCTGGGGATGGGACGTGCGCCCATACCCGTTTTGGCCGGGCAACCGTGCGCTTTGGTCAGATGGCGCCGACTATGCGCTGGGGCATTGGTTGAACGGGCGCGCAACCAATAGGTCGTTGTCGTCTGTGGTGGCAGAAATCTGTCGGTGGTCGGGTGTTACGGACTATGATGTTTCAGCGCTTTTTGGTGTTGTGCGGGGATACACGGTCAGTGATGCGGGCACTGGACGGGCCGCTTTGCAGCCCTTGATGCTAGCCTATGGCTTTGACGCGATCGAGCGTGGTGGCGTCTTGGTTTTCCGGGGCCGCGACGGTGCTATTGATCGCTGCCTGTCCGACGACACGTTGGCCATGAACCCTGAAAGCGATCAATCTCTGTCGCTGACGCGCGCTGCCGCTGCTGAGATCACTGGCCGTGTGCAGCTTTCCCATTTGCATGCTGATCGTGATTATGATGCCGTAGCGGCCGAGGTCGCATTGCCCGACGATGTCAGTTTTGCCACTACGCGTAGCGAAGTGCCTTTGGTGCTGACCCGTGGTGAAGGGGAAACGACCGTGTCACGGTGGCTACAAGAAGCACGGATCGGCAGAGATAGCGCAAGCTTTGCCCTGCCGCCGTCCTTAATGGATGTCGGTGCGGGGGATGTGGTTTGCCTTGATACGACGAAACACAAAGGCACCTACCGCATTGACCGTGTGGAAGAGGCTGGTTTGCGCTTGATTGATGCGACCCGCATCGAACCGGAAGTGTATCGGCAACAGGTCACACCCGAAGAAGATGCGGTGTTACAGCCTTTTGTCGGGCCAGTTCCGGCTGAGTTGGTCTTTCTGGATTTGCCGCTGCTGACCGGTGATGAACAGCCACATTCACCCTACGTCGCGGTATCTGGGCAGCCTTGGCCTGGCAGCATCGCAATCTACGGGGCGCCGCAAGACAGCGACTATGCGCTGCACCAAGTTGTGGCAGAGGCCGCAACGCTTGGCGTCACGCAAACACCGCTATTGCGCGGTCCGGTTGGTATTTGGGATAGGCAGGCTGCGCTCGACGTTGGGCTGATTAACAGGACGTTAAGTGCCGCGTCAACAGAGGCGCTTTTGGCCGGTGCAAACACAATTGCGATCGGAAGCGGCACTGCGGATGATTGGGAAATATTGCAGTTCCAGAGCGCTGTTCCATTTGAAGAGCGTGGGTTTGCTTTGTCTGGCTTCTTGCGTGGGCAGGCGGGCACCTATGGGCTGATGCCGGATGTTTGGCCTGCCGGCTCTCATGTTGTGTTGATGAATGCTGTGCCGACACAGATTGAGTTGCCTGCCGCGTCACGTGGAAATCAGCGCCATTTCCGTTTTGGACCTGCAAAACAGCCCATTACTGACCCGAGTTATCGGTATGAGACGCGTGTCTTTCAGGGCAATGGCCTCCGGCCTTACCCGGTGGTGCATCTTCAATCGCAAGGCGTTGGAGCGGGCACCGCTGTGTCATGGATCAGGTCGACCCGGATTGATGGCGGGATCTGGGCTGATGGTGATGTCCCTTTGGGTGAAGACAGCGAGGCCTATGTTCTGCGGATCCGGCAGGGTGACATCGTGCGACGTGAAGTGACGCTGACCAGCCCAAATTGGATTTATACCACGGCGGATCGGACCTCTGATGTGGGGAACGGACCTTTTGTACTAGAGGTTGCGCAACTGTCTGATCGTTTTGGGGCGGGGCCCTTTGCCGGGTTGCAATTCTAACAATGCGTCCGGTGAATTTGGCCGATATCGAAGCGGCGATGCGTGTGCTGCTGGCCGCAGCGCCAGCCGCGCGTGCAGGTGTTATGGCCGCTCTGATTGCGCAGGCAGAGACTGCCGACCGGTTCCGCACAAGCACTGGAAAACGGCATGTTGCGTTTGGATGCGGATCACTTTTGTCTGCGGCGGCAAGCTATCGCCAAGCGGCGCGACCGGCACAGATCGACGCTGACGCCCTTTGTGCATTGGCGATCGTGATCGATGGGTTGGCGCGGGTATGCACGGATCAAGAACTGTGAACTGCCCCATCACAGCTTTGTTCTTGGCTTGGCATACCTATCTGATCTACAGATAAGACCAAACTAAGCGAGGCACAGCCGATGGCACATCCACAACCAAACCTGATGGAACTTGACCCAGTTTGGCATCGCATCTGCGAAGAGGCCGAAACGGCCATTGCAGAAGAACCTCTCATGGGGGGGCTTATCCATGCGGGTGTATTGCATCACAAGTCCTTTGAGGGCGCGCTCGCATACCGAATTTCAATGAAACTATCTTCGCCCGAAATGTCCGAACAGATTTTGCGTGAAATTGCAGATGAAGCCTACGTTCGGGCACCGGAATTGGTCACGGCTGCCCGCGCGGACATCGTGGCAACCTACGACCGTGATCCTGCCTGCCATCGTTTCATGAAGCCCTTGTTGTTTTTCAAGGGCTTTCAGGCAGTACAGGCGTATCGGTTGGGTCATTGGCTGTATCAGCAGGATCGCAAGGATTTGGCGTCGTTCATTCAGATGCGCACAAGCGAGATGTTTGGCGTTGATATCCACCCCGCGGCCAAGATCGGGCAGGGGATCATGATTGATCACGCCCACTCTATCGTTGTGGGTGAAACGGCTGTTGTTGGCGACAATGTTTCGATGCTGCACTCGGTCACATTGGGCGGGACGGGTAAAGAAGATGACGACCGGCACCCCAAGATCGGTGATGGCGTCTTGATCGGAGCTGGCGCGCATGTGCTTGGCAATATCAAGATCGGCCATTGCAGCCGGATTGCAGCCGGATCAGTGGTGCTGCAAGAGGTGCCGCCGATGAAAACCGTCGCAGGCGTGCCCGCCAAGATTGTAGGCGAGGCTGGGTGTTCGCAGCCGTCGATGACCATGGATCAGATCCTGAAAACAGTGATGTAAAACGCAAAACGCCGGTCCATTGGACCGGCGTTTTCTTTTATGTTCAGTGACTTACGCCAGCATTGTCATCGGGTTCTCAAGATTATCCTTGATGGCGTTCAGCAGGTTCGCACCCAAGGCCCCGTCAATCACACGGTGATCGACCGACAATGTGGTCGACATCACGGTGCCCACGGTCAATTCGCCATCAGCCCCCACAATCGGCTTTTTCGCACCAGCACCCACCGCAAGGATCGCAGCATGTGGCGGGTTGATGATCGCATCGAAGTTATCAATGCCAAACATACCCAGGTTCGAGATTGCAAAGCTGCCGCCCACATATTCATGCGGGGCCAGTTTGCGGTCGCGCGCGCGGGTGGCGAGGTCTTTCATTTCGGCTGAAAGGGCAGAGAGCGATTTCATCTCGGCATCTTTCAGGACCGGCGTGAACAGGCCACCTTCGATGGCCACAGCAACGGCAACGTCGGATTTTTCGAACTTCAGGGTGCGATCCCCGGCCCAAACGGCGTTGGCTTCCGGTTCTTGTTGCAGGGCCAAGGCGCAGGCCTTGATTATGAAGTCATTAACCGACAGCTTCACGCCGCGTGGCTCTAGCTGCTTGTTCAACTGGCTGCGGAACTTCAAGAGCGCATCCAGCTGAATATCGCGGCGCAGGTAGAAATGCGGCACGGACTGCTTGGCCTCTGTCAGGCGGGCGGCAATCGTTTTGCGCATCCCGTCCAGCTTGACCTCTTCAAATGGGCGATCGGCATAGGTCTTGAGCACCATATCTGTGTCAGGACCGGCAGCCATGGTTGCAGCAGGCGCATCAGCCTTGGCCGCAGGTGCGGCCGCTTTTGGCGCAGCAGTTGCATTTTCAACATCTGCTTTCACGATCCGGCCATGCGGGCCAGAGCCTGCGATGGTTGTCAGATCAAGGCCTTTGTCAGCCGCAATCCGGCGCGCTAAAGGTGTGGCAAAGATGCGCTGGCCGTCTTTGGCAGGGGCTGCTGGGGCAGGGGCCGCAGCAGTGGCTGGTGCAGCAGCGGGTGCTTCTGCGGCGGCAGCAGGTGCCGTTGCGGGGGCCGATACATCACCGATATCATCAGCACTTTCGCCATCTTCCAGCAGCACGGCGATTACATCGTTGACCTTCACACCTTCGGTGCCTTCCGGCACGATAATCTTGCCCATCACACCTTCGTCGACGGCCTCAAATTCCATCGTGGCTTTGTCGGTCTCGATCTCAGCCATGATATCGCCAGAGGATACGGTATCACCCTCTTTGACGTGCCATTTGGCAAGCGTGCCTTCTTCCATTGTCGGTGACAGGGCGGGCATCAGGATTTCTGTTGGCATGGCTCTGGCTCCTTAACGGTAGGTCACTTTTTTGCATGCATCGACGACTTCGTCGGATGTCAGCAAAGCGTGTTTTTCAAGGTTGGCGGCATAAGGCATCGGCACATCTTTCCCTGTGCAGGTAATGACCGGTGCATCGAGGTAGTCAAACGCCTCTTGCATGATCACACCGCTGATATAGCCGCCGACGCTGCCCTGCGGCCAGCCTTCTTCGACGGTCACGCAGCGGTTGGTCTTGCGGACGGAGGCGAGGATCGTTGCCGTATCCATTGGACGCAAGGACCGCAGGTTGATCACCTCGGCATTGATGCCATCGGCGGCCAGCTTTTCAGCGGCTTCCAATGCATATGTCATCCCGATGCCAAAGCTGACGATGGTCACATCATCGCCCGCGCGTTCAATCTTGGCCTTCCCGAATGGAATGGTGAAATCATCCATCACAGGCACATCGAACGATTTGCCGTAAAGGATTTCATTCTCAAGGAAGATCACCGGGTTAGGGTCGCGGATCGCGGTCTTCATCAGACCTTTGGCATCCGCCGCCGAATACGGCATCACAACCTTCAGGCCGGGGATTTGCATGTACCATGCAGCATAGTCCTGAGAGTGTTGCGCACCAACACGGGCAGCCGCACCATTGGGACCACGGAACACCATTGGTGCACCCATCTGGCCGCCAGACATATAGAGCGTCTTTGCCGCAGAGTTGATAATATGATCAATGGCTTGCATAGCGAAGTTAAATGTCATGAATTCGACGATCGGCTTTAATCCACCAAAGGCAGCACCCACGCCGATACCGGCAAAACCATGCTCTGTAATGGGCGTATCAATCACACGCTTAGCGCCAAACTCATCCAGCAGACCTTGGGAAATCTTATAAGCACCTTGGTACTCGGCCACTTCCTCACCCATGAGGAAGACATCCTCATCGCGGCGCATCTCTTCGGCCATGGCATCGCGCAGTGCTTCACGCACGGTGGTTTGCTTGACCTCAACATCGGCGTCCCAATCGGGGGTCGCATCTGCAACCAGTGCAGCAGGGGCTGCGGCGGCAGGTGCGGCTGCGGGGGCAGGTGCCTCAGCCGCGGGTGCGGCGGCAGCAGCTGAGGCAGCACCGGCGGCAGGTACGTCTTCACCCTCTTCAACAAGGATCGCGATGACCTCATTCACCTTCACACCTTCGGTGCCTTCGGCGATGACAATCTTGCCAACGATCCCTTCATCGACGGCTTCAAACTCCATCGTGGCTTTGTCGGTTTCAATCTCGGCCATGATGTCGCCGGATGAAACAGTGTCACCCTCTTTGACAAGCCATTTGGCCAATGTGCCTTCTTCCATGGTGGGCGAGAGGGCGGGCATAAGAATTTCGGTTGCCATGGTCTTCAGGCCTCCACGTCTGCGTAAATATCTGTCCAAAGCTCGTCCAGAGCAGGCTCTGGGCTTTCTTTCGAAAACTCAGCCGCCTCGTTCACAATCGCTTTGATTTCTTTGTCGATGGCCTTGAGGTCATCATCACTGGCGTGTTTGCCGGTCAGCAGCATATCGCGGATCTGCTCAATCGGGTCACGCTCATCGCGCATCTTCTGCACTTCCTCACGGGTCCGGTATTTCGCCGGATCGGACATAGAGTGACCACGGTAGCGGTATGTTTTCACTTCCAGAATGTACGGGCCTTTGCCGGCGCGGCAGTGGGCCACCGCACGCTCGCCCGCCTCTTTCACGGCCAGAACGGACATGCCGTCCACTTCTTCACCGGGAATGCCGTAGGCCGCACCGCGTTCCCAAAGTGATGGAGATTTAGTGGAGCGCTGCACCGACGTGCCCATCGCATATTGGTTGTTCTCGATCACGAAAACGACCGGCAGGTCCCAAAGCTCGGCCATGTTATAGGTCTCGTAAACCTGACCCTGGTTCGCAGCACCATCACCAAAATAGGTAAAGGTCACGCGGCCATTGCCTTTGTACTTGTCGGCAAAGGCGAGACCCGCACCCAATGGCACCTGCGCAGCAACAATGCCATGGCCGCCATAGAAATGCTTCTCTTTCGAGAACATATGCATTGAGCCGCCTTTGCCTTTGGAAAAGCCACCTTCGCGGCCCGTCAACTCGGCCATGATCCCCTTTGGGTCCATGCCACAGGCCAGCATATGGCCGTGGTCGCGGTAGGATGTGACGCGCTTGTCACCTTCTTCGGCGGCGGCCTCCAAGCCTACAACAACCGCCTCTTGTCCGATATAAAGGTGGCAGAAACCGCCGATCAGACCCATGCCATATAGCTGGCCTGCCTTTTCCTCAAATCTGCGGATAAGCAGCATTTCACGGTAATGTCCCAGCAATTCTTCTGCAGAGACATTGGATTTCGCGGCGGCCTTTTTGGGCGGCATGTGGATTCCTCCGGCGTGGTTCCAAGTAGTTTAGTATTAAACTATCTTTTAGAGCATGCGCAGAAAAATTGCGAGTGTCAAAGTGACCTACCGTCAAGCGCCACTGGAATAGCCGCGTTGCGTCACGTGAATAACTCAATAGGGGTTAGCGAATGACGATTTCGTCCGCACGGATCATGCCCAGGACGTCGCGTGCTTGCTGATCCAACAGGTCCAAATCAAGGAAGTTGTCCGACAGGCGTGTCGTCAGATTTTCCATTCGCGCCACGTCGTCTTGCAACGCTGCCAACTCTGTTGCCAGCGCATAGCCTTCGGCCTTCACCTCGATCCGTTTGAACAGGCCATAGTCACCCTGCACCGCAGCAAACGTGAAATAGAGCCCGAGCATGATCATGCCAAGGAAGTAGAACAATGCGCCAAGTTGTGGAGTGCTGCGTCGGATCATCGGTTTGCCTCAAACGTCACCTCTTTCGGGGACCTCCAGCAGAATCGCATATCTGATTCGCAAAGGGAATCCCCTAAATGCCAAAAATCGCAGAGAATTGGCCTTTATTGCTGGGTTCTGGCTAGGTTGTGATTTCACCGCGCTGAATGGATCGTTGAACAGTGCGGGCGCGACGCAAGCGATGGCGCCGCGAATAGACAAAGCGGCAAAACCGCGCCGCCAAAAATGTCGTGAGTCCGGCGTCCAAAACAATTCTGTCGCGCCAAAGGCAACCGCCTTCGGTGGGTTGAACGCTGAGGTTGTGGTCCCACCGCTTGATCGACGGATTATGTTCGCGGCTTTGAATGATCCGTGCTGTGCTGTCTAACCGTTCGACGTACATGCAATGCCCCCGGGTCTTGAACAGCTTGAACATCGTCACATCAACCGACAAGCGATCACCTTGCCGCACTGACCGATCAGGAAGGCCGTCATAGATCGCGATGCCTGCCATCGCCTTCTGCATCTCTGAAAAATCAAGTGCCCCCGCGAAAACGCTATCGGCGTCCGCGTCATACGTCGCATCGACGGTAATCGTATAGATCATATCGCGGGGACCTTCAGGGCAAGTTAAATCCCTGTTGAGTTATGCCTTGCCGCGATAAATCTCAACCAACTTGCCCAACATATCCAATGCGTCGCCACGTTCCCGCTGGAACGAATTGCGCCCGATGATCGACCCGTTACCGCCGCCGTCGCGGATCGCGCGGGCATCGTCATAAACCGCGTCGGCACCCTTTGCGGCACCACCGGAGAACACCATCAAACGCCGGCCATCAAAGGCCGACTGCACGCAGTGGCGCACGCGGGACGCCTGTGTCGCAACGTCGATCTTTTCGGCTTCATAGACTTTCTTGGCTTCCGGCAGACTCAGGTGATCGGTGCTGAGCTTGATTTTGATGATATGCGCACCGAGCAACGCCGCGATCTGTGCGGCATAGGCCCCGATATCAATGGCGGTTTCACCGTCTTTGTCCAATGCTTCACCGCGCGGATAAGACCAGATCACCGTTGCGATGCCTTTGGCAGCAGCCTCGCGGCGCATCTCAGCGATATCGCCAAACATATTCAACGCAGCTGATGATCCGGGGTAGACGGTAAAGCCGATCGCAGAACATCCAAGGCGCAGCGCGTCATCAACAGACGCGGTGATCGCCTGCGTTTTTGGGGCTTCATTCGGGATCAGAGAGTTGGCTGAATTTACTTTCAGGATCGTGGGAATTTGCCCTGCAAAGGTATCCGCGCCTGCCTCAAGCATTCCCAAAGGTGCCGCGTAAGCGTTCAGCCCAGCATCAATCGCCAGTTGGTAATGATAGTGGGGGTCATAACCTCCGGGGTTGGGCGCAAAGGACCGTGCCGGTCCATGTTCAAATCCTTGGTCCACAGGCAGGATGATCATCTTGCCGGTGCCGCCAAGCTTACCATTCATCAGGATACCAGCCAGTTTGGCCTTTACGCCCGGTGTTTCACCTTCGTAGTTGGCAAGGATTTTCTGAACGGTTCTGGTGGTTTTCATCACTGGCCCCTTTGGCATCGCTAAGTGTTTCCAGCAGCGATAGGGTGGGTTGTCCCCGGTTGCAAATATGTTAGCGCAACCGGAGGCAATGTTATCGCAAACAGCGTCTGTTTAGTTCTGCGTCAGATAGATCGCTGGTAGGTCTGTATTGATCCAGTCGGTGATGGCGCGTTGCTGCATCTCAGCCGCGATACCATTCCACGCCTGTGCAACGTCTGGGCCGCGGGCACCAAACCGCGCTTCTATTTCTTCGCGCAGAGACGTTGCTGCTATGTCGCCAGCCGCTTCTGCCAGCAGCGCGTAATAATAGGCACGTGCATAGGATCGGGCCTCGCCCGCTCCGGTAAAGTAGGCAAGAGACAGGCTGCGCAAGTCTCGTGGGTCATCACCGGTCACCTTGCTGATCGGCGCTGCTGCATTGGTTTGGGTCAGGTATGCGTCCTGTGCCGCAAGAACCGCTTGCGTCGTCATTCGCGCCTCAAGCCGGTCAAGTTGCGCGACAGCATTTGGAATATCGCCAGCAGCGGCGATCAGCGCATAACCATAGGCAGCAGGGATGTCACTGTCTTGCGTGGCTTTCGCAAGCAAGCCGGCGGCTGGACCGGAGACGCTTGGATCATCCAACAATGGCAAGAGCAGTTCAGGCACAAGAGCCCCACTGCGGGGTACCCCGTTCCCCTCTAAAAGCGCTGTCGCAAAGCTGAGGCGCGCATCATTCGACAGTGCATCCGGGGTTTGTAGTGCTGCCAAATCCGCAACGCTCAGGATTTGTGTGCGTGCAAGAGGCGTGCTGCGCGCTTGTAGTCCCAGTGCAGAGATCAAAAGCTGGGGTGCATCATACATATCGGGCTCAATCACGATTCCGCTTGGGGGCAAATCGGCTTGCAATGTTATTTCGCCGGGATCGGTCACAAAGGCTTCGACCTCGCCCATCAGATCGCCGACGAAGTTGCGCTCGACCGCGCCCAAGGGCCGCAGCCCCCCTTCGCTCAAAAACTGCGAAACGGCTTCAGTGCCAAGTTCACGTATCGTGACAGGATCACGGAGGTTTTCGGGCAATACCTGAGAAATCGCCTCCCATCCGCCATCATCTTTCAACGCGGCAACAGCGCGACTGACCCGCACTGCCGGGTCGCCGGGATAGCCGGATGCGCTGAGGCGGGGCAGGATCGTGCCGCTGGCTGAATAGTCCAGCACGCCAAAGCCGTTGATGGCGATGGTGCTGTCGATTGCGGTTTCCCCGGTTGTATAGGCATAGCTGGCCCGTACTTTGAACTGGTCCAGCGGCAGGTCCCGATAGCCGGCTGTTCGTAAGGCAAGGGCAATGTCGCGTTCAACACATGCAAGGCTTGCACGTGCGCCAATCAGGTTCAGGTTCAGCTCTGCCGCTGTTTGAAACGGGCTGGCAAAATCGCTCGACAACGTCGCGCGTTCGATTGTGATCTCACACTGGCGGGCTTGGTCGTAAGGCAGCAGGGGACGGGCGACAATACCCGAGATCGACACAATGCCCCGCAGCGGGTCAGCTGTGAGATGGTCATACTGAAGCTCCATACGCGTCCGCAGGGCCGAGATCGCGCTGTTGGCTACGGCCGCTGCGATGCGGTCAGGGCTAAAGAACTCTGCCAATGTTGCTTGTGGATCGCGGTCTTGGGCGTGCAACGGGGCCGCGACGAGCAGGGCAAGGGCAGTTGTGGCGGATGTTTTGGCAATCTGTTTCATGGTTCACTCCTTATGTATTTGAACGATGTACATGAACATTGTTCAATAATCAAGTATGGAAAATACTGACCCTACGTCAGCCATTTAGAAGTGATGAGATCGGGGCGTCACCCCAAAGCGGCGACACCGGGCAATTTCTTGCCCTCCATCCATTCAAGGAAAGCGCCACCGGCGGTCGAAATATAGGTGAAATCTTCTGCTGCACCCGCTTGGTTGAGTGCTGCAACAGTGTCACCGCCGCCTGCCACTGAAATCAGCTTGCCCGCCTTGGACAGTTCCGCCGCCTTTGCCGCCGCTGCATTGGTCGCTGTATCAAAGGGGGCAATCTCAAACGCGCCCAACGGACCGTTCCACACAAGCGTTTTGGCGTTGTGCAAGACTTCACCGATATAAGCCACTGTCGCAGGTCCCGCATCAAGGATCATCGCATCGGCCGGGCAGGCGTCTGGCGCAACAGTTTCGCAGTCTGCGCCAGCTTTGAATTCACGCGCGACCACGATATCACGCGGAAGGATAATCTCGCATCCGGCTGCTTCGGCTTTGCCAAGAATGTCACGGGCTGTTTCCGCCAGATCATGCTCACACAGAGATTTCCCAACGTCGATGCCCTGCGCCGCAAGGAACGTATTCGCCATGCCACCGCCGATGACCAAGTGGTTGACCTTGCCGACAAGATTGCCCAGCAGGTCCAGCTTGGTCGATACTTTTGCGCCACCAACAACGGCCACAACAGGGCGGATGGGCGTACCTAGGGCCTTTTCCAATGCACCTAACTCTTCGGCCATCAGGCGGCCGGCGCAAGAGGGCAGTAGGCGCGCAATCGCCTCTGTGCTGGCATGCGCGCGGTGGACGGCAGAAAACGCATCGTTCACATATATGTCGCCAAGGGTCGCAAGGCGCTTGGCAAAGCCTTCATCGTTTTTCTCTTCGCCAGGATTGAAGCGGAGGTTTTCAAGTAGCAGCACCTCATCGCCTTCCATCTCCGCCACTGCATCGCCGTAGTCAGAGTTTACCCAAGTCACTGGCAGGCCCAATACGTCCGCCACGGCGGGTGCGATCAGTTCAAGTGACATCTCTGGCACGACTTGCCCCTTGGGACGCCCGAAGTGGGCCATCAGGATGACTTTGCCACCCTTCGCCTGAATGTCATCCACAGTCGGAACGATGCGTTCAATGCGGGTTGTGTCAGTCACGACACCATCCTCGACCGGCACATTGATATCGACACGCACGAGCGCACGTTTGCCGGCAAAGTCCATATCGTCGAGTGTCTTCCAGGCCATCATATGCTCCAACTGAAAATCCGTGTTGGCGTCTAGTTGCGGCAATCTCGCGCCTGCGTCAACCGGACCCGGGTTGGCAATTGGTGCGCTGCACAATATGTCAGTGCCAAACGCGATGAATAGGAGCGCCAAATGGCCGATATCACAGACCCAGAAAATACAATCATTATGACACTGAAAGACGGTGACGTCGTTATCCAGCTGATGCCTGACGTGGCCCCGGCACATACTGCACGTATGAAGGAACTGGCGCGCGCAGGCGCTTACGACAACGTCTGTTTTCACAGGGTGATTGACGGGTTCATGGCGCAGACCGGTGATGTGGCCAACGGCAACATGGAAAATAACTTCAACATCGGTCGTGCGGGTACGGGCGGTTCGGATATGCCTGATCTGCCTGCCGAGTTTTCAAAAATCCCTCACAGCCGTGGTACATTGGGTGCAGCACGTTCGCAAAACCCCAATTCTGCCAACAGCCAGTTCTTTATCAACTTCAAAGATAATGATTTCCTGAACGGGCAATACACAGTCTACGGTCAGGTCGTCTCTGGCATGGAACACGTCGACGCGATTATGAAGGGCGAGCCGCCAATGAACCCCGACTGTATGATCAGCGTAAAGGTTGCCGCAGATGTATAAGCTAGCTGCCGCATTTGCGTTATTGGCAACCCCGGCGCTGAGCGCGGGTCTTGAGATCGACGTTGAGGGCGAAGCCAACGGCACAATCATCATCGACCTGTTTGAAGAGACAGCACCGCTGCATGTGGCCCAGATCACGGCAATCGCCGAGGCAGGCAGCTATGATGGTGTTGTCTTTCACCGGGTCATCGATGGTTTCATGGCACAAACGGGCGACGTGCAAAATGGTGTGATGGGTGGCGATCTATCCCGTGCTGGCACCGGTGGTTCTGAATTCCCGGACATTCCCGCAGAATTCTCTGATCTGCCGTTCGAGCGTGGCGTGATTGGCATGGCGCGTGCGCAGAACCCCAACTCTGCCAACAGCCAGTTCTTTATTATGTTTGAGCCCGGCTATTTCCTGAATGGTCAATACACTGTTGTTGGCGAAGTGACCGAAGGCATGGACCTCGTCGATCAGATCAAACGCGGCACCGGTGCCAACGGCGCTGTCATCGGCCAGCCCGACATGATGGCAGCGGTGCGCGTCACCGAATAACAAAACCGCCCCGGCCCCCTCACATATGCGCGAGGGGGCTAGGCGTGCGCCATGCGATCGGACACTCTGCGCGAAATCGCAAGGAGAGACGAATGCGCCTGATCCCCACAATCGCTGCGTTTTGCACGGCTGCCAGCATGGCTGCGGCCAGTCCGGAGTTTTGGTCGTTTGAATGGCCGAACACAGATTTTGAAAACACCAGCGTCGACAATTGGGTGCAGATCATGTCGGGTGGACCGCCCAAAGATGGGATACCCGCGCTTGATGATCCGACGTTTGTTGCTGTGGCTGACAAGTCGAACCTCACACCACGTGAACCGGTCATTACACTTGAGATTGAAGGTGAAACACCCCGTGCCTATCCGATCCGCTATCTAACCTGGCATGAGATCGTGAACGATGTTGTCGGTGACGTCCGCGTAGCCGTCACATTTTGCCCCTTGTGCAATTCCGGGATCACATTTGATCGCAGGATCGCACAAGGAACACTTAGTTTCGGGGTGTCGGGCAAGCTGCGAAATTCGGATATGATCATGTATGATCGCGAAACCGAAAGCTGGTGGCAGCAAGCCATCGGCGAGGCAATTGTCGGTGACCTGAATGGGACCGAACTGGTCAGCCTGCCAAGCTGGATGGAAAGCTGGGAGGCCTTTTCAACACGCAACCCGGAGGGGCTGGTCATGGAACAGCCTGCTTTTCGCCGCAACTACGGTGCAAACCCCTACGTCCGCTATGATAGCTCGAACCGGCCCTTTCTTTACTCGGGTGAAATGCCGCCGCATGATATTCCCGCCCTCGCACGTGTTGTTAGGGTCGGTGATCGGGCATGGCCTTTGACACGCTTGTCACAAGAGGGCGTGCTGACAGAGGCGGGCGTGACATTCACGTGGAGCGAGGGGCAGGCATCGGCTTTGGACGCAGAACAGATCGGGTCAGGCAAAGAGGTTGGCAACGTGCGCGTGCACGATGCTGATGGGAATGATCTGGCACATGATGTGATGTTCGCTTTTGCTTATCATGCCTTTTGGCCCGACGGCGAATGGATGCTGGGCAACTAGCTTGTATGCGTGCTGGTGGGATGAGCGCCGCTGAGCAAGGGACATGAAAACACAGGTCGGCGGCTTGACACTTGGCCTCTGCGTGCATGATCTGCCGGGATGGAAAAGAAACCCCAGATCGATCTATTTGGTGCCGCCGCCCTGACTGGGTTTGCACTTTTGCTGGCTTTCAATCAGGTCGTGATCAAAGTCACGAATGGCGGGCTACAACCGGTCTTTTTGCAGGGCTACGATCTGCGGGTGCGGTGATCTGTATCTGGCTGTGGCTACGGTGGCGAGGCATCCCACTGCGCTTTGAAAGGGGCACCCGGTTGGTAGGATTCGCCATTGGGTGCACCTTTGCGTTCGAGTTTATCTGCTTGTTTGTCGCCCTGGACCTGACGACGGTCAGCCGCGCTAGCGTCATTTTCTATTCGATGCCGGTCTGGCTGGCCATGATGACGCATTTCATCATGCCTGATGACCGGCTCACGCCTGCGAAAACGCTGGGTCTTGGCCTTGCTTTGGCCGGAGTGGCCGTTGCAATTCTAAGCCGAGATGAGGGCACAGGCAGTATCTTGGGGGATCTGGCTGCGGTTGGTGCGGCGATCGGATGGGCCGTGACCGCAATATTGGCCAAGGCATCGTCGCTGTCGCGCGTCAGGCCGGAAATCCAGTTGATGTGGCAAGTTGCCGTCTCGGCGCCCATCTTGCTAATCGCTGCGTTGTTCTTTGGACCTTTGATCCGGGACCTCGCGCCGATCCACATCGCCGGACTGATGTTTCAGATCGTTGTTGTTGTCAGCGCGGGCTTCATCTTTTGGCTCTGGCTGTTGTCAATCTACCCAGCATCCGGCGTCGCCTCCTTCAGCTTTCTCTCGCCGGTTTTGGCTGTTGGTCTTGGATGGCTCTTGTTGGGGGAAGAGGTGGGCCCGAGCCTCATTGCAGCACTTGTGTTGGTTGCCTTTGGTATTTTGCTGATTAACCGACCGATCAGGTCCCGCAAAACGTCCGTGTAACCTGTTCGTCCTTGCTTGGTGGGCGGGCAAAGGCAGCTGTCGCATCGGTCAATAGGGCAAAAGGATCCGTCACAGCAGCAAGCAACGCATGGAACGGTGCCATGTCTCCGGCACGCCCCGCGACAATCGCTTCTTCAATCCGGTGATTGCGGGGAATGATTTTGGGGTTGGCGTGCGCCATGCTTGCCGCAGCGTCAGGTGACTTGCGCAAATGCCAGCGCTCTGCCCATTGATCAAAGCGATCGCGACTAATGAACTGGTCGCGTGCGTGCGGACCGCCCAGGTTTGCAAAAGTTGCCGTGAAATCAGCACCGTCTTTGGCCATTAGATCAAGCAGGTCAGTGATGAGTGCTCGATCCTCTTCCGCCGGATTCGTGATGCCCAACTTGGCCGCAAAGACCCGCAACCACGCTGCGTCATAGAGTGTGGGCATGCGGTGCACCGCCGCTGTGAAAGCTTCGATTGCGGCGTCTCTGTCTGGCATCAGTGGGATCAATGCGGTCGCAAACTGTGCCATGTTCCAAGCACCAATCGCGGGTTGGTTGGAATAAGCATAGCGGCCAAATTGGTCGATCGCGCTAAACACAGCATCGGGATGGAACCCGTCGATAAAGGCGCAAGGACCATAGTCGATGGTTTCACCCGCGATTGAGACGTTATCAGTATTCATCACACCGTGAACAAAACCCAACCCCATCCACTTGGCGATCAGGGTGGCATAGCGCTCAACCACAAGCTCCAGCAGTTCTGCGGGCCCATTTGCATCTGGATAGTGGCGCGCGATCACATGATCGGTCAGTGCATGCAGCGCTGTCATATCACCGCGACTTGCAAAATACTGGAACGTCCCAACACGGATGTGGCTTTGGGCGACGCGCGCGATCACTGCACCGGGCAGTATCTCTTCGCGGTACACGTCTTCGCCGGTCGAGACGGCGGCCAAGGCGCGTGTGGTTGGCACACCCATCGCATGCATCGCTTCTGAAACCAGGTATTCGCGCATCACAGGACCAAGCCAGGCCCGCCCATCACCGTTGCGTGAATAGGGTGTTGGGCCGGCCCCCTTTAGCTGAAGGTCACGACGAACCCCGTCAGTCCCAACGACTTCGCCCAGTAATATGGCCCGTCCATCACCCAACTGCGGGTTCCAGTTGCCGAACTGGTGGCCCGCATAAACCTGAGCCAGAGGTGCGGCGCCAGCGGGGATATGGTTGCCCCCAAAGACCTGCGCGGCCGTCGGACCGGTGACATCTTCCGGGGCAATCCCCAGCAAAGTGGCCAGTTCGGCGTTAGCAACAAGAAGAGCGGGGGCCTTCACCGGGGTCGGCAATTGGGCCGTAAACATCTGCCGTGGAAGGGTGGCATAGGAGTTGTCGAAGGGAATATGCATCTAGAGGCGTGCAAGTCGCGCGGCAAGCAACGCATAAAACCCGGACGTATCAATGTCTTTCATAAACATTGCATTTGCCGGGCGATCCGTCACGCGCCACCAATCAGCGACCGTCATGCCAAGCGTCAGTTCCGCCTCGGTTTCGATCTCTACATTGATATGACGCCCTTCAAAAAGCTGTGGCTGAATGAGATAGGCAATCGTGCAGGGATCATGCAGCGGCGCACCGTCCGAGCCGTATTTTTCCATATCAAAGCGCTCAAAGAAATCGGTCCACGCCGCGACCATATCTCCGACCTTGGTGTGCATTGATCGAAAGGCGTCAATGCGGCTGCGCGTGGTCAGCGCTTTGTGTGTGACATCAAGGGGCATCACAACCAACGGCGCGCCCGCGCCAAAGACGATCTTGGCAGCCTCTGGATCAACATAGATGTTGAATTCAGCCGTGGGTGTAATGTTCCCCACTTCGAAATAGGCGCCGCCCATGAGCACAATTTCCTGCACACGTTCGACAATGTCCGGTGCCCGCTCAAAGGCGACCGCGATATTTGTCAAAGGCCCGATAGGGCACAGGGTCACCGTCCCGCTTGGTTCTTGCCGCAAGGTTTCAATAATGAAATCCACGGCGTGCTGTTCCTGAAGCGGCATTGTCGGGTCGGCCATTGGCGGACCATCCAAGCCTGTCTTTCCGTGGACATGTTCCGCAGTGACCAATTTGCGTTTCATTGGCGCATCGCAACCGGCGAACACTTTGGTCTCCGGCTTGTCCGCAAGTTCACATACGATGCGCGCGTTCTTTTCTGTCAGGGGCAGGGGCACGTTGCCAGCCACGGCCGTAATCCCCAGCACCTCGATGTCTTCTGGTGAGGCAAGCGCCAGCAGAATTGCGACCGCGTCGTCTTGGCCGGGGTCGGTATCGATAATGATCTTGCGGGGCGGCATGTATTTGTCCTGTCATGTTTCACGACAGAGTGGTCCGAAGCCGCGACGGGGGCAAGAGGTCAGACGCGACCTTTAGCCCTGAGGCGTTGATAAAGTGTCGCAGATACCGGATCGCCAAGCTCCAAAGCAAAGATATAGGCATGTGTGAGATAGAAACAGGAGGCATTGAGATCTGGGGCGGCGTCCGCTGCCTCTGTATATAGTCCGATCAAGGCATGTCGATCGTCACGTGCATGCGCATCAAGCAGACGACCCTGCAACGTTGTCATCGGCCCGCGACATGCGCCGCGATCTGACCTGCCACCCAGTCATGGAAGCAATGTGTCGGTCCATCCATCGCCGGACTGAAGCGCCCACCGTCAAAGTCCGGTGCCCTGCGCCCTTTCTGCATACCTTCCACGACAAACAGGTCCTCTTCGAAAATCTCGCGCCACTGTGCCGTGTTCTTGATGCGCAGCGCATCATCCGTGTCCGAGGACGCATAATAGATGTGAACGTGCTCGCGGGTCTGCGTGAGTGACACAGGCTCTAGTATAATCACAAAGGCATGGTCCCGCTGGACGCCAAGTAGAACATTTGGGTAAACGGTAATATACTCAGCGCCTGTCGCCCATTTTTTGTCCAGCTCCGCAAAATCAGGAAAGACAGTGCCGTCGTCACCCGTCAACTGGCGATAGACCAATGTGCCTTGGCCAGAAAACTTGCCGGGCTCATTAATATTATAGTGGTCCTCAAGACGAGAATAGCTGTTCAGGCCAGGGTGAATCCACGGCAGGTGATAGCTTTCGCAGTAGTTTTCGACCGCCAGCTTCCAGTTGGTCGCGACATCAAGCACAAAACTGCTGTCAGCGCCGCCATGGTGCAGCGGCTGATCAAAGTCCGACCAGCGCGCGATCAGATCGGCATGCACCTCTTCAAAGGGGGCGGCGTTGCCGTCGATGTTCACAAAAACCGTATCAAACCAGATGTGACTGCGCACCTCGATGAGTCCCAGCAAGGATTTGTCGATGGCGTCATGGGTGTTATGGCCCGGACCACCGACGTGCGGGGTCGAAACGAGATTTCCTTCGGTTGAATAGCACCAGGAATGATAGGGGCAGCGAATGGCTCCCTCAATCTTTTTGGGTTCATTGACCAAGATCATGCCGCGATGGCGGCAGATATTTTGAAAGACGCGTACCTGTCCGGCCCGATCCCGGAGCAACAAAAGGGGGATGCCAAGAAATTCGATTGGTTTGGCATCTCCGACCTCCGGCACGTCGGACGCGACCGCAAGTCCGGCCCAGCTGGCGCAAAGAATGGCGTGTTTTTCCAGATCAAAGATATCCGGGTCGATATAGTGCGCATTCGCCAAGCCGTTGGCCATTTCAATCGGGCGCCGGACGGCATCGAGCGTGGTCAAGGAACTGTCTTTTGCCATAGTCTAACATCCTCTTTTTCACCTTTTGATAGCATGTCAGGGCGAATACAGTCCGGTCCGCGGGCGACGACCGCTTTTCTCACAGCGACATGATCGAGGTGTGTTGGCTAATTCCTGCCAATCCACCCAAAACCCCTAGGAAAAGAATTGCCTGTTGCCTCTTTACCTCAAAAAGCCAGCGTGCTTTTGCGCATCACCGACGCAGAATTTGGCGCAAGAACGCCGCTCTTCTTCTCTTTCTTTGATTGCTATGGAAAGCTTGGGAAAGGATGCCCAATTGTTTCGGTGAAGGTGACAATGCCTTCTTCATGTCCTGATAGGAGAACTAAAATGACACGTACACTTAAGCTGATCGCACCAATTGCAGTACTTTCCGCTCTGGCTGTTCCCGGCTTTGCCCAAGACGCCGAGATCGATATCAATGGCGACGGTATGTACAGCTATCCTGAGCTTCAGGCAGTTATGCCTGAGATGACTGAAGATGATTTCACAGTACTCGACACATCAGGCGATGGCCTGCTGGACGCAGACGAGATCACTGTTGCGACAGAAGCTGGCCTGCTGCCAGCCTAAAGAGTGGCGCGCGGCTTGGATCAGCCTCTGATCTGGGCCGCGCCCCGCGTCCCTCGCGTCACGCCCCAATCGGGCGCGGGGGATTGCCAAGTGCGCGTCCAGGCCTCCCTCTGGGCGCGTATTTCGTTTAGGTCACAGCCCCGCGCGACAATGCAGCAACGCCCGTCCGCGCGATTTCCTGCAAGCCCAAAGGCTGCATGAGTTCGGCAAAAGCATCAATCTTTTCAGATGTTCCTGTGATCTCAAAAACGAATGATTCCAAGGTGCTATCGACTACATTTGCCCGGAAAATATCGGCCAAACGAATGGCCTCGATCCGATGATCGCCGGTACCTTCGACCTTGAACAGCGCCAGTTCGCGTTCGACCGATGGCCCTTCAACCGTCAGGTCATTGACCTTATGCACATCCACAATCCGGCCCAGCTGCGCCTTGATCTGCACGATAATCTGCGGCGTGCCCGAAGTGACAATCGTGATGCGGCTGCGGTGGCCCAGATGGTCCACCTCAGCCACTGTCAGGCTGTCGATGTTATAGCCACGCCCGGCAAAAAGACCGATGACACGGGATAGAACGCCCGGTTCGTTTTCGACCAGAACGGCCAGCGTGTGGCGTTCTTCCTTATCGGAAAAGTTGGGCCGTAGGTCATAGGCGGAATGGCTGGTGGCGCCTTTTTTGATTTTGAGCGGTGACATATGCTGTCCCTTTTAGACTTAATTCTCGTTGTGCAGATGGCGTACAGAAGCTGTACATATCCTGTACGTACAGTTTGGCATCACACCATCACCGCGCCATCGGATTTGATCGCATTCGCAACATCTGCGTTCTCGCCCAACAACATCTCATTATGCGGCTTGCCTGACGGGATCATGGGGAAGCAGTTTTCGTGCTTCTCCACCAGACAATCGAACAAAACCGGCCCGTCGTGGTTCAGCATTTCCATGATCGCATCGTCCAGATTGTCTGGATCGTCACAGATGATGCCCTTGGCCCCAAAAGCCTCGGCCAGTTTCACGAAATCAGGCAGGCTTTCTGACCAGCTGGAGGAATAGCGCTCGCCATGCAGCAATTCCTGCCATTGGCGCACCATGCCCAGACGTTCGTTGTTGAGGATGAACTGTTTGACGGGCAGGCCGTATTGCATCGCCGTACCCAGCTCTTGCATGTTCATCAGCCAGGATGCCTCACCCGCGACGTTGATCACCAGCGCATCGGGGTGGCCCATTTGCACACCGATAGAAGCGGGGAAGCCGTAGCCCATGGTGCCCAGACCACCAGATGTCATCCAACGGTTGGGGTCTTCAAATCCAAGGTATTGCGCCGCCCACATCTGGTGCTGGCCAACTTCGGTGCAGATATAGCGGTCGTGTTTCTTGGTCAGTTCTTCGAGGCGTGACAAAGCATATTGTGGTTTGATTACTTTGCCTTGCTGTTCGAACTTCAGGCAATCAACCTTTTTCCAGTCATTGATCTGGTGCCACCATTTCTGGACGTTTTCCTTGTCGGTCTTGCGACCGCGTGCCTTCCAGACGTTCAACAGGTCTTCCAGCACATGGGCGACATCACCCAGGATCGGAATATCGACTTTGATCACCTTGTTGATGGATGATGCATCAATATCGATATGCGCCTTGGTGGAACCGGGGCTGAACGCATCCAGACGGCCCGTGATCCGGTCGTCAAAGCGCGCGCCGATGTTGATCATCAGATCGCAGTCATGCATCGCCATATTGGCCTCGTACAGCCCATGCATGCCCAGCATACCGATCCAGTTGTCGCCAGAAGCAGGATAGCAGCCCAGACCCATCAAGGTCGACGTGATGGGAAAGCCTGTTGCCGCAACCAGTTCGCGCAGCAATTGGCTGGCTGCAGGTCCAGAGTTGATGACGCCGCCACCAGTGTAGAATAAAGGCCGCTTCGCGGTTTCCATCGCCTTGGCCAGTTCGGTGATCATTTCCATGTCACCTTTGACCTGCGGGTTATAGTGGGTCTCAACCTGTCGCGCCTCGGTATAGGTGCCGGTGGCGAACTGCACATCCTTGGGGATGTCGATCACAACAGGGCCGGGGCGGCCGGATGTGGCGATATGGAACGCCTCGTGCAAGGTCGGAGCCAGTTTGTCGGTCTCTTTCACCAGCCAGTTGTGTTTGGTGCAGGGACGGGTGATGCCTACGGTATCGCATTCCTGAAACGCGTCAGAACCAATCATAAAGGTCGGCACCTGACCGGTCAGAACAACAATCGGAATGCTGTCCATCAGCGCATCCGTCAGGCCAGTTACCGCATTGGTCGCACCGGGGCCGGACGTCACCAAAGCAACACCGGGTTTGCCGGTGGACCGCGCATAGCCTTCTGCGGCGTGAACCGCACCTTGTTCATGGCGCACCAGCACGTGCTTGATGCTGTTTTGCTGAAAAATCTCGTCGTAAATCGGAAGGACGGCACCACCGGGGTATCCAAAGACTGTGTCCACGCCCTGATCAATCAGTGCTTGAACAACCATTTTTGCGCCCGTCATGGCTTTTGTCATTTGCTTCGCGTCCTTCGCGTTTTGGTTTCTCTTTAGTCACAAAAAAACCCCCGAGTGTGTCGGGGGCGCATGGGATTGTTATGGTGTTACCGTTACCGGCCCATGCGCGTGTGTCTCACAATTTGTACGACGTTTGTCATCATAGTTCCTTTGCTTGATAGGACATTAGTGCGGGCGCATTGGGCGGTCAACAGCGAGAATAGAGAAAATGTCGCCAGAGGGCGCCTTTTCGCAACTTTCTTTCATGTGGTGCCAAGGTGGCGCCAAACACTGGCGTCTGTCAAAGGTAACTGCGTCGCCGTAGCCGATTGCGTCCAAATTGCGCAATCTCGCTGCCAAACAGGACCGTGTGCGCGATTGTCATGATGCCCAACAGCACGATGCCGTAGGCAAATAGGATTTGGACCATCGGAACCTGGAAGTTCAACTGCGGCAGATTGGCGATGATCACCGGTGCGTACCACGAGGTGAACGAGACCATGCCCATCGTCACAAAGGCGAATTTCTTTCGGAAGGGCACGCCCTGCAGCATCGTCATCCCGATCTGACCACGCATGAATGGCAGGATCGAGCGGTGGATGAACCACCCGTTGACCGACAGGATCGCGACGATCACCATCTTCGCCCAAACCTTTTCATTCCCCAGCTTGACGGGGTCATTGACGTAGTAAAACACCAAGAAGCTGATCCCGGTGACCCACAGCAGCTTGAGACCGACATTGACCAGATCTGCGAGGAACCGGAACATCTCGAATTTTTGTTCGGTCATTTCCTGACCAAGAAAAAAACGGATGATCATCAGGTCAAGCAATGTTGCAGCACCAAGTCCCATGGACAGGCCGATGAAATGAAAGATGCGGATGATGCCCCGGCTCATCTGTTCGGGGTCGGAGGCGAGTGCGCTTAGCAGTTGTGTCAGTTCCAACGGCGTGCCTTTGGTATTTGTGGTTCGCCCCCGCAAACCAGATGTCGTTTCAATCGATACGGGGCTGCATCAAGATGCAGCTGATCCTCATTGATCAAATGAAACGCTGTCTGCGCAATGGTTTGGTTCCAGTTCTGACAATCTCGGCAGGAACTGGCCGAGCGATTGTTTCTGCCTGTGCATCTATGCGGGTTCGTCGCCGATTTTGTCCCATGTTTTGCTTTCAAAGTCGCCCGCATCGTGGCGTTCGCGCAGTTGCTCAGATCCTTCGCCCCAAGCACGGTTCACCATCTTGCCGCGCAAGTAGGCGGGGCGACTCATCACAGCATCTACCCAGCGATTCACATGGTCATAGGATGCGACATCGAGAAAGTCTGCGGCATCATAAAGCAGGCCTTTGACTAATGCGCCATACCATGGGGCTGTGGCCATATCGGCGATCGAATAGTCATCACCGCCAAGGTATTCGCAATCTTCTAAGCGCTGGTTCAGCACATCCAACTGGCGCTTCGCTTCCATCGCGAAGCGGTTGATGGGGTATTCGAATTTCTCGGGTGCGTAGGCATAGAAGTGGCCAAAGCCGCCGCCAAGATACGGGGCGGACCCTTGCAACCAAAAGAGCCAGTTTAGCGTTTCGGTGCGGGCGTCCAGATCCTTGGGCAGAAACGCGTCAAATTTCTCAGCCAGATACAGCAGGATTGCGCCGCTCTCAAAGACCCGCACGCCAGTGTCTTTGTCAAACAGGGCAGGGATCTTGGAATTGGGGTTTACGTCCACGAACCCACTGCTGAATTGGTCACCCTCTTGGATGTTGATCAGCCATGCGTCGTATTCGGCATCGTGACCGGCGGCAAGCAGTTCCTCCAACATAACTGTCACCTTAACGCCGTTGGGCGTTGCCAAAGAATGTAGTTGCAGTGGATGCTTGCCCACGGGCAGGTCTTTGTCGTGTGTTGGCCCAGCGATGGGCCGGTTGATGCTTGCAAATTTTCCGCCGCTTTCGGCGTCCCAGGTCCAGACTTTAGGGGGGTGTAGGCGGCGGTGTCAGACATCATTTTCCCGATCTTCATGTTGGCTATGGATGTCAATGTGGGACGGATTGTCGCGGGAGCAAGCCCTGTAAACCAAACAATTGAAAATGGCGCGCCCGGTTTCCCGGACACGCCATCGTGTGGGTGAGAGGGCAGCTTAACCCTCGGAGGTCATGGCCCGGAACTCTGTTAGGTGACGGCGCACGATTTCGAACCACTCTCCGCTGTCTTTGATCGCGATGAGGCCAGAGTTGAACTCGGCCAGCATCTCGGCTCCCTGCGGGTTGTTCTTAGAGATCACCCCGTGGATCGTCAGGATTTGAGACAGGGTGTCATTGCGGCGGATTGCGTCTTTGGTTCCTGTTTCGACCATCGCACCTTCGGCTGTGTCGACAGCCAAGGCCACAACATCAACGTCGCCAGCAACCAGACCTGTGAAGCACTCATTCGGGTCAGATGGGCGGACCCACGTTACGTTTGGCTCCTTCAGGTCGTTTTCTTCCAGTTGGAAAGTTGCATAGCCGGATGGACGGCAGACAACCTTGCCAAGTAGTTCGTCATAGGCTGTGACTTCTGGTTCGGACGCGCGGGTGTAGTAGCCAAAGACCTGCTCAAACATTGGTTCGGTCCAGTCAAAGTTGTTGCAACGGAACTGGCTGTCCGCGCCCAAACGGTCGATCTGATCGCAGTTTGGTTTGAACCAGCTTAGGCTGAAATCATAGGCATGGTCCGTGACCAATGGTGTCAGGTGTGCGCCCCAGTCATTGATAAAGTCGATCTTGTAAGGTGTGCCATTCGCAGAGTTGGCAAGCGCTACATTTGCAATTTCGGTGATCATACCACCTTGTTCTTGGGCCTCGTTGGCGAAAGGTGCCCAGTTCGACCCCTGCGCGACCCGGATCTGCCGTGTATCAGGAAATGGCAGGCGCTCGACGCCTGTTGCGGTCGTGATTGGTGCCGCCGTCGATGCGACAGTGTCACCAAGACACGGAATATCAAGACGCATCCCGACGTCGATCGCGCCGGGGTTGCTGCCGATGGCGTCAGAGTTCGCACTGTAGATAATCTGAAATGCCGATGCATCGTCGTACACATCTTTTGCAATCTTGGACAATGAATCGCCGGCGACGACTGTATACGGCTGACCACAGGTTTGTGCGGCCGCAGTCGTGCCGGTCGAGACAAAGGCTGCGGCAAGTGCGGCGGCGCAGGTGGTGGTGGCGAGGGGCATGTTACGTTTCGTATGAGAAATCCTTTGGGTTTGGTGAACACATCAAAAAATCAGACTCATTACTTTTGATCATGCATTGATAAAAGATTTTCAGCACTCTGTGGCAGCTTTGGGGCGAGTAGGTTGAAAATTGAAGGCAATTTTATAAAGAGTCGGCAGTTATTGCGAAATTTTCTAAGTCTCAAGCTGAGATAACGGTCATTCCGTGAATTTTTTGAGTGATTTTATTAGACGATGTTTGGTCAACATTTCGCCGTTTTTTGGTCGATAGTGCACATATCAGAGATAGTTTCCGCCACCACTTCTTTGAAGACACAGCACACGCGATCCCGCGTTCTGCGTACAGGAGGAAAGACAAAAATTATGCATAGGAATTCAACAACTATCGCGATGGCCGCGACGGCGGTAACGGGCGTGTGGATCATCGGCGCTGGTGCTGCACAGGCGCAAGAGCAATGCACATCCTACACCGTTGTTCGCGGTGATACGCTTAGCCAAATTGCATCGCGTGCCAATGTCGCAGGCGGCTTTCAGTTTCTGTTCAATGCCAATACCAACGTGCTTGAAAACCCGAACGTCCTCGAGGTGGGGCAGGTGCTGACAATCCCGTGTGCCGACGGTTCCTTGCCATCGTCGGTCGCGCGCACAACGACGGTGTCGGCAGAGCCCGCTCCAGCAACGGCACAGCCTGATCGCCCTTTGCGGATTACAACCGGTACTGGCTATGCGCCTTTCACCGATGAGGACCTGCCGGGCGGCGGTATGATTACGCGGATGGTCGAGCGGTCGATGGAACTGGGTAACCCCGATCAGGAATACGACCTGATTTTCATTAATGACTGGGGCTCGCATCTGGAAACGCTATTGCCGACAGGTGCCATTGACATGGCGTTCCCTTGGTTTCTGCCGAATTGTGATCTGGTGGACAACCTTTCTGAAACCAGCGCCTATCGTTGCACAGAGTTCAACCACTCTGAGCCGTTCTATGAAATCCTGGTGGATTTCTTTGTCCTTGCTGACAGTAAGTATGTCTCTGCACAAAGCCATGAAGACCTGTTTGGAGCGCGCATCTGTCGCCCCGAAGCATGGTTCACCTTTGATCTAGAGGCTGAGCGGCTGGTGGAGCCAAACATTACCTACGTCACGCCGGTATCCCAGCAGGAGTGTATTCAGCTTCTGGCAAGCGGCGAAGTCGATGTGATGACCTATGACACGCTGCCGGCCGAGGAAGATATCCGCGAAGCCGGTTTTGAAGACCGTGTCACCAAGCTGGAGCCACTGAGTGGTGCGGTGTCGTCGCATATTTTTGTTTCGAAGAACAACGCGTTTGCAAATGAAGCGCTGCCGATCATCAATGCCGGTCTGGAAGAGCTGCGTTTGTCGGGTGAGTGGTTTAACATCGTTCGTGAAAGTATTCAGGAAACTGTTGAAAACTAAGCAATGCTTAGTGAACAGTGACGAGGCCCCGCGCATCTTACGGCGCCGGGCCTTTTTTGTGTCCAAGAGGAGAGCACATGCTGCAGCTAAGACCAAACTGCGAATGGTGTGACAAGGATTTGCCGCCTGATGCGATAGAGGCGCGGATTTGTTCCTATGAATGCACCTACTGCGCAACATGTGTAGAGCAGGTTCTTTACAACGTCTGCCCGACATGTGGCGGCGGCTTTGCCCCGCGGCCGATCCGGCCGCGTAAGGCCTATCATGACACGCCGCAATTGGGTTTGGGCTATCAGCCTGCATCAAAAGAGCGCCATCATTCGCGGTGGACTGCTGACGATCTGGTCGAAATGGCGACACTATTAAAGTACATCGCCCCAGCGGATCGCTAAATCCCGGTGCCCTGCAAAACCCCATGCTCCAGCGCATAGCGCGTCAAACCGGCGGTTGAACTGATCCCCAGCTTGCGTTTGATGTTCTTTCGGTGGGTTTCTACCGTCCGGACCGATATATTGAGCGTGTTGGCGACGTCCTTGTTGGATTGCCCTTGGGCGAGTTCCAGCAAAATCGTCTGTTCGCGGCTGGTCAGCGTTTCGCGCCCATCGCTGATTTTCGGCTGCAATGATCCTTTGGCACCTGTGCACAGGTATTCGCCACCGGCCATCACCGTTTCAATCGCTGTATATATCTCCTCGGTAGGCACGTCCTTGAGGATGTAACCGCGCGCGCCGTGGCTGAGCGCGGTCGAGATATATTCAGGACTGTCATGCATTGACAGGATAACAATGCGTGTCTCTGCTCGTTCTTCCAACAGCATTTCGGTGGCCGTTAGCCCCGACAACCCCGGCATGTTCAAATCCATCAAGATCACATCTGGTGCAAGTTCGTTGACGCGGTCGACTGCCTCCTGACCATTACCCAGAGTGCCGACGACATGAATGTCGTCATAGCTTTCCAAAAGTGACTGGATGCCTTCGGCGACCATCGGGTGATCATCGACAATCAAAACGCGGGTCGTCATGCGCTTTCCTTTGCTGTGTTTTGTGGGCGTAACATATGACTAAGCGGGACCTGAGCCTCAATAACGGTTCCTGTTCGTCCGGTCCGGGCAGACAGGATGCGCAGGCTGCCACCGAGTTGTTCGATCCGTTCTTGCATGTTGCGCAGGCCTAGTCCTCTGCCGCTGCGACGGTCAGGTCGGGGCCATGCCATCCCAATTCCATCGTCTTTGATCCGCAACATGGCGCCCTTGCGGTGCCCCTTCAGCGCGATATGCACGTTCGCGGCCTCTGCATGCCGCTCGATATTGTTCAGCGCCTCTTGGGCAATACGGTAAAGCGCGATGCGCGCTTCCTGGTCCAGACGGTTGCGGAACACGACTGTCTCAAATTCGGTTGTGATGCCCGTTCGCACGCTAAAGTCGTCTGTGAGCGCTTGCAGGGCAGGGCCCAAGCCCAAATCATCCAGCACGCCCGGGCGAAGATCCCGACTGATCCGCCGCACCTCTTGAATGGTGGAACCAAGGCCATCAATACCTTTGTTCAGGCTTTCGCTCACGGCCGTGTCGCCGCCAAGCTTGCGGCGCGTCAGTTCCAGCGCATAGCGCACACCAACCAGCATCTGGCTGATCCCGTCGTGAAGTTCTCTGGCCACACGCCCCCGTTCTTCTTCTTGGGTGTCAAAAATACGCTGTGTCAATTGCTTGAGCTTGGCATCCGCAAGGCGACGTTCGCGCAGGTTCAGGACCATGCCGGTCATAAAAACACCGATCAGAGCGGCAACTGCAATGCCGACAATATAATAAGATGTTGTCCTGATCCGCGTTTCGACATCAGCGCGCGCAACAGCGACGTTTTCCAGAACATCGTCGATAAAGATGCCCGTACCGATCGCCCATCGCCAGTCCTGCAGCCCATTCACATAGACAATCATGCGTTCTGTGGCTCCGGTTGATGGCTTCGGCCAATCAAAACTGTGATAGCCGCCGCCGGTCCGGGCGATGCGGATCAACTCGTCGGTAATGGGGGTGCCGTTGAGGTCTTCCAGCCCGGTCCAGTTTTTGCCGATCAGATAGGTCTGGCGTGGGGCAACGATATTGTTTCCCTCATAGTCGAACACAAAAAAATACCCGTCTTGACCATAAAGCATTGCAGCCAGTTCACGGCTTACGGCCAGTTTTGCGTCATCATCATCGGGTGCTGCGCGACCATAGGTATTCACGACGGCTGTGCGTGCGATAGAGAGATAGTTCTTTAGTTCTTCACGCTTTGTTTGGATCAACTGGGTTTCCAAGGCTTGAATTTCGCGCTCTGCCAGTTGTCGTGACTGGGCTGTCACAACAAGGGTAATCAGAAAGACAGCAACAACCAGTGGGAGGGTCGCCAGAAGAAATACCTTCTGCCCATAGGTGATTCCAATGCTGTCTCTTATACGCAAAAAGATACCAGTCATGTGGTGATCGTTAGCTAAGAATCAGCAGCGAATCAAACACCAAGAACGCGAATCAACACTTGCGAACCGACTGTTAGCGCCAGAACAATGCCCAAGATTGGTTAGAAAAAGTGACAAAATTGCATTTTCTACGCAGTAATGCGTATTCCACCGCAACAATGCGCACGCTAGTGTCGGCCCACGAAGTCCAAGGTGCATGTGGGAGTCATGCACCGTACAAAATCTACAATTGGGAGGATACTCTATATGGATCGTCGTTCATTTCTAAAGAATTCGGCACTGGGTGGCTCAGCCGCTGCTGCAACGGCACTTGCTGCGCCTGCTTATGCGCAGGGCAATCGTACGCTGACACTCGTCACAACATGGGGCCGTGGCCTTGCTGGTGTGCATGACGCGGCACAACGTGCTGCGGACACAATCACTGCGATGTCCGGTGGCTCGCTCACAATCGACCTGAAAGCCGCTGGCGAATTGGTTGGAGCGTTCGAAGTGTTTGACGCGGTCACATCCGGTCAGGCCGATATGTACCACGGCGCGGACTACTACTTTGTTGGTCAGCACCCAGGGTACGCGTTCTTCACATCCGTGCCGTTCGGCATGACACCGCAGGAAATTTCAAACTGGTACTATCAGGGTGAAGGTCAGGCGTTCCACGACGAGCTGGGCTCGATCTTTGGTCTGAAGTCATTCCTTGCTGGTAACACAGGCCCGCAGGCTGGTGGCTGGTTCTCCAAGGAAATCGCTGGTCCAGAGGATTTCCAAGGTTTGAAGTTCCGCATGCCGGGTCTGGGTGGTCAGGCATTGGGTAACATGGGTGCATCTGTACAAAACCTGCCGGGCGCAGAAGTGTACCAAGCGCTTGCCTCCGGTGCGATTGACGGCACAGAGTGGATCGGCCCATGGGCGGATGAAAAGGCTGGTTTCCAGGAAATCACCAAGTTCTACTACACAGCCGGCATGCATGAGCCGGGTGCAGCCCTGTCGCTGGCAACAAACCTTGATGTCTGGGACAGCCTGAGCCCAGAGCACCAGAAAATCATCGAAGTGGCATCTGGCGAAGCACACCAGTGGAACCTGGCACAGTTCATGAACAACAACGGTGCAGCACTTCAGCGTCTGCAGGCCGGTGGTGTTCAGGTTCTTGAATTCCCAGATTCAGTTTGGGATGCGATGGGTACTGCGGCCAAGACAACAATGGACCAGTACAACGGTGACGAGATCTATGATCGTATCCGTGCAAGCTATAACGCGTCTATGGCGGCATCCTCTTCCTGGATTCAGCAGTCCGAAGGTGCGTACCGCGCCCAGCGTGACCGCGTGATGGCGTAAGCGTTTCGCGCTTATGATTTAGATCAAAGTGAAGGCCCGATGCTTGTTGCATAAGGGCCTTCACAAGTAAGCGGCATCTGTTGGATGTCCAACGACTACCAAGACGGGGGGAAGACCATGGGTCTGGTTGAAGCATGGGGTGGAAACGCCATCGGTTGGTTTTTTGCCAACCTGATCGAAGCTTTCTACAACTTCTTTTATGCACTTTTGAACCCGAGCAGCTGGCTGGCATGGCTGCCCACGATCAATGGCGCGATGGAAACCGAGCAGAAAGAGGCGCTGATGCGCTTTATCTACTACGGGGCCTCGGTCGAACTTTTCTTCGTTATTTTTGTCATATTCCTCGTGACGGCGATCTACGGCTTTATCAACAACCGCTTTATGTGGAGCTGCGTACGCAGCCTCGAGGGGTTTGCCAATATCGTTGGTCGCACTGCCGCCTGGGCCGGCCTGCTGATGGTGCTGCAACAGATTGTCATCATCTTTATGCAGCGTGTTTTTGCGGTGTCCGAGATCAGCATCGGCTTTGGCGTGACCGTCACGCATGATGTCAGTTGGTGGTCCGAGCAGCTTAAGTTTTATAACGCAATGATCGTGACGCTTTGCGCCTCCTACACATTTGTGCAAGGCGGGCATGTGCGCGTCGACCTTGTGTATTCCGCGATCAGTTACCGTGCAAAGCGGGTGATCGACATGATTGGTGCTATCGTTCTGATGGTGCCAGCCGCGATACTTACCTGGCTGTATGGTTGGTTCTTCTTGTGGCGGCATTTGGTGGTGCCAAACCCGTCAGCATCCGATCCGCTGGACCGCTTGCTGACCAAGGCGCGTGCGCTGCGCTGGAACGTCGAAACCATCGGTTTCTCGCCGAATGGCTTTAACGCCTACTTCCTGTTCAAAGTTTTGCTGGTGGTTTTCACCGCGATGATCTTGCTGCAGGCAGTCGCTTTCTTCTTCCGCTCGTATCTGGAGTGGAAAGAAGGTCCAGACAGCGAAGGCAAACACCTCGACAAAGACAAGCTTGGCGATGAAACCGCCGAACTTGTTGCAGATATTCACTAAAGTAGGGCGGTAGACACATGCTTTTCGGATTAGATGGCATCGAAGTCGGTATCATTATCGTCTTTCTCACCTTGTTTGCAGGTATCCTGTCGGGATTTCCTGTTGCTTTCGCAATCTCCGGCTCTGCCGTTATTTCATTTGCGATTATTGCAGCCCTCGACAGCGCGGGCCTGCTGATCCACGCGGCGGTTGATACCAATTCGGCCGAATACGCCGCTTTGATCGCTGAAGGGGTCAGGCCGGACGCGATATCGGTTTTCCGGTTCCCCGAATTGCCCCGCTATGAGGACGTGTTGTTCCCAAGCGGTTGGGAAATCGCGCTGGATCGCAACATTGGCTTTATGGTCAACCGAATGAATGAACGGGTATTGGCGGGGCAGTCGATTGAGACGCTGCTGGCTGTATTGATGTTCGTGATGATGGGTATCGTTCTGGAACGCTCACGCATTGCAGATGAATTGCTGACCACGATGGCCAAGGTTTTTGGTCCGCTGCCCGGCGGTCTGGCCGTCTCGATCGTGATCGTGGGTGCGTTCCTTGCTGCCTCAACAGGCATCGTCGGCGCAACTGTTGTGACCATGGGGCTGTTGGCGCTGCCGACAATGCTCAAGAACGGATACTCACCTGAACTTTCAACCGGCGTCATCGCGGCGTCCGGCACGCTGGGGCAGATTATCCCGCCATCCATCGTGATCGTTCTGTTGGGCACGTTGGCAGGGGATCTTTATTCTGCCGCCCAAGAAGATCGCGCGCAATTGGCCGGTTGCTCGGATGCGCTGACTTATCTGGGTGAGCCTGCTGTTGTGTCGGTTGGTACGCTCTTTCAGGCGGCTTTGTTGCCGGGGATCATGCTGGCAGTGCTGTATGCGGGCTATGCTTTCATCTTTGCGTTGATCAACCCGAGCAAAGCACCGCCGGTGCAGTTTGAGGATGGCACCGGTGGTGAGGTCATTACACGCAACGATAGTTTCACATGGTTCCTTGCGGTGCCCGTTGGGATCATCGGTTTGGCGATTGGCATGGGGCAGACGAACCTTGTTGGGTCGCAATCCGTGGTGGTTGATAGCTTTACAGCGTCTGGTCAAACAGCATCCTTGCGCACGCGCGTCAGCGAAGACTGTGCCGCGTCAATGCAAGAACTGCATGGTGATGTGGCCTGGCAGCAAGCGCTTGATGAGCAAGCCGCAATTGACGAGGCCGGTGGTGTCGAACAGGCCCGCGAACTGAGCCCGGAAGAGCGCGCCGAGCTGGTTGTCCAAAAGGCAGAAGCTGCGGCACCTATCGGATCCGGCATCGCGATCACAGCAGTCCTGATGGGTCTGATGCTGGCGATTGCGCGCGGTGTCGCACCCAGTGCTGATCCGCGACCATTGATCGTGGGCGCGGCAGGGATCGGATTGATGCTGCTGGTTGATATCATCATCATCTCGCCATTGACCACGCCGGGGCAGACAACCTTGCTGATGGCGATCCCGGTGATCGTGGCCTTCTTTGGCTTGCGGGCCGCAGCGGGCCTGCTGGCACAAAATGAAATCCTGCGCGTGGTGTTTCCCCCGCTTGTTCTGATTGTCGCTGTGCTGGGCTCTATCCTTGGCGGCATTACGAACCCAACGCCAGCAGCGGCTTTGGGTGCCGGTGGCGCGATCCTGCTTGCAGCCTATCGCAAGCTGCAGGACCAAGGACGCTCTGGCCGCATGGTGTTGCTGACGACGGCAGCGGTTGTTGTCATGCTGCTTATTGGTATCAATTTCGACATGCGGTTGGGGCAAGAGGTTGTCTTGTTCGAGAACCGTTTGGCCTATCTCATTGCTTTTGGCTGCTTCCTGTTCGCGCTCTTTGGGCTGCTCTGGTCCTGCTGGGTCTTGATCGCAGGCGGGGTTCTGGCGCCGGTTGTGCGCGAGACGGCGAAAGTGACGTCGATGGTGTTCACCATCTTGATCGGTTCGCAGCTGTTGAATCTTGTGCTGATCTCTTTCGGGGGTGAACACTACATCCAACAGTTCTTGCGGTCGTTTGATAACGAATGGACGGTCTTCCTGCTGGTGATGCTGGTGCTCTTTATGCTGGGCTTCGTGCTTGATTTCCTAGAGATCATTTACATTGTGATCCCCATCGTCGGTCCGGTCATCTATGGCGGCACCTTCGATCCCAAATGGGTGACGATCATGATTGCTGTGAATTTGCAGACATCCTTCCTGACACCACCCTTTGGCTTTGCGCTGTTTTACCTACGCGGGGTTGCCCCCAAGTCCATCACGACCGGGCAAATCTATAAGGGTGTAATGCCGTTTATCGGTATTCAGGTGTTTGGATTGCTTCTGCTCGCATTCTTCCCCGGTGTCGTAACGATTGTGCCGAACCTGCTAAACTAGGGCAGGGGGCAAGTTACAAGAAAGGGCGGTGCCGGTTGCGCCGCCCTTTTTTGTTCGATCCCTGAAAAATCTGTCTAGTTGCGCCCGTCGGGCAGGTTGATACGCGATACCTGTTCTGCAATTGGGTCAGTTGACAGCGGGTGCACATCAGCGCTGTATGAGGACGGATCGCCGACCGGGCTCCACGCTCCGTCGCGGTAGACTTCCAACCCCTTGAATTTCGCTTTGTAGTCCATTTTTGGGCTGCCCGGCACCCAATAGCCTAGATAGACATAGGGCAAACCTAATTCCCGCGCGATCGCGATATGATCGAGGATCACGTAGGTCCCAAGGGAAAGCTTGTCATTGGCGGGGTCGAAGAATGAATAAACCATCGACAAGCCATCATCGAGGATGTCAGTCAAACAGACCGCCGTAAGATCATCATGGGCACCATATTCGATCAGACGAGAGCGGATCGGGGTTTCTTCGACCATTGCCGCAAACTCGAACATGTCCATGTCTGCCATGCCGCCGCTGGCGTGACGATCATCAAGGTATTTGCGGAAAAGCGCATATTGTTCTTCGGTCGCCCAAGGCGATGTCGCGCGGCGTGTCAGATGTGCGGTGCGCTTGCTGACCCTACGCTGGCTGCGGCTTGGCGCAAATTTTGAGACGTCAATCCGGGCTGACATGCAGGCCGAGCATTCCGCACATGATGGCCGGTAGAGCACATTCTGCGAACGGCGAAACCCTTGTTTTGAAAGGCTATCGTTCAGTTTTGTGGCCGTGTCTCCCTGCAACGCGGTAAACAACTTCCGCTCCATCCGCCCCTCAAGATAAGGGCAGGGCTGCGGTGCAGTTACATAGAACTGCGGAGCAATGGGAAGTGTGTGGCGCATTGGTCATCCGGTCGATTTCGAGAAAGCTTAACAATCTGTTGACGATCAGCCAAGCCCCTCGAATGTCGCATACTTAACGGTGCACGTTGATCGCCTCTGTGCCTAACAAATGATCAGTTAAGCCCTGTCCGCGTGGCGTGGCCACCATTAGGACAATCGAGATCAATTGTAACGGTGCTATGGCAATGCTGACGGTATAGCCAACCGTATGTGCCATCGCCAAACCCGAGGTGAGTGGGGCACCGTGGTGGTCGCGAAAGCGGATACCTATCATGCGCATGCCCCATGTTGAGGACGATCCAGCCAGCGTGAACCAGCGATAGATGAAACCGACAACCAGCATTAGGACTGGAAAGAAGAAGATCCCAGTAAAGGCCGTGAATGGAAGCACGAGCGCGCAGAGTAAGGCAATCACAATAACATCAATGATCCAAGCAAAGGCGCGCTTGATCGTGACGCCAGCATAAAGCTGCGGGTCGATGTCCAGATATTCGGTGTATGCGGGCGACATGGTCATTGGAATGCTCTTTGAATGATGAAAAGGGGGAGGGTGGCCTGCCGGGGATGCAGGCCACCTTTGGTCAGCGGCGCTTATGCAGGCGCTGCACCGTTTTCGGTATCGTCAAAGTCGGTCATTTTCTTGGCGCGGTCGTCCATGAACTGGTCGAATTCTGCCTTGTCTTTGGCGTCACGCAGACGCTTGAGGAAAGCCTCAAAGTTGTCTTGCTCTTCTTCCAGACGGCGCAGTGTTTCGGCCTTATAGGCGTCAAATGCGTTGTTGCCGGATGATTTACCCATATGGCGGGCGCGGCTGCGGGTCATGGATTTGCAGGAAGAATTGAACATGCGTTTGCTCCAGATCATATAGGCAAGAAGGGCAAGGCCGATAGGCCAGATGAAGATAAAGCCGAGAACCATGGCGGCGATCCAGGCGCCTTTGCCACGCTCATCAAGCCAGGCTTCGGCGCGGGCGAAAAACCCAGGCACGCGGTCCATAGCCATTGCGGGTTGGGATGTGGCGGTATTCATGGTTGGGCTCCTTAACTATCTGTTTGCGGTTGATGTGAATGCTTTTCACATGACAGATATCGGAGGTCCGACGGCATTCTTCAAGCATAAATGTAAATGTTTTTTACATTTACTTTTATTGTGTATTGAAATCAGATAGTTGCGCGTCAGAAATTTTCAGTAATGTCGTTGGAGAGATGGGGGAAATATGCCTTGGCGTGCCTGCTGCGGCGTAAATGACGTCAAATTCCATCAGTTTGGGATCAAAAAACGCGGTGATTGGCGTTAGATGGCCAATCGGGGCAACACCGCCGATCGCAAAGCCCGTTTGTGCCCGTATCAGGGCTGCGTCGGCCTTACCCAACGCCTCATTTGCGACGCGGCTCGCTTTGTCCGAGTCCACTTGGTTGCCGCCCGCCGTGATAAAAAGGAGGGCCTTGCCTGTTGCTTGCCCGGCAAAGATCACGGATTTCGCGATCTGATCGAGGGCACAGTCAGCGGCGTCTGCGGCTTGCTGTGCTGTGCGCGTTTCGGGGCCCAGTTCCAAGGCGCGATCTGCAGTCCCGCCGCATCAAGCGCGGCGATCACACGTTTTAGACTTTTGCTCATAGTCTTGTTGTCCTTTTTGCACACTCTGGCAATCCGATCTGCATTGACCAGAGAGGGCAAGGGCCGCAGTGTAACCGCATGTCCTTCGTTGCGCGCCTTTCTCGTTCACCTGTTCCTTTTGACAAGGACCGCGGGCAGGATGCGCTTGATCTCTTCCCGTCGCTTCCGCCAGAGTTGAGGGAATTGATCACAGGGGCTGGGGGTGCAGCCCGTATCTGGCGGATCTGCTGCGTCGAGAGGCCGAGTGGATCTTGCCTGCAATGGATGACCCCGAAGGGGCTGTCGCCGCGATCCTGAGCGATATTTCCCAATTGACGTTGAGTGAATTGCCAGTCGGTCTGCGCCAGTGCAAACGCAGGATTGCGCTTATTGCCGGGCTGGCGGACCTCGGTGGTATCTGGCCACTGGAACTGGTCACCCAAACGTTGACGGATTTTGCAGACGCCGCAGTGCAAGCCGCGATTACACAGCTTGTCGCAGGGGAAGTGTCTCGCGGGAAACTCCCCAATGGTGATGATCCGACACTGGCGGGTGGTATGGCTGTGCTAGCGATGGGCAAGATGGGCGCCGGAGAACTCAACTATTCTTCTGACATCGACCTCATCTGTCTGTTCGACGAAAGTCGTTTTGACCCTGATGCATATCATGATGTGCGCGCGGCCTTTGTCCGGGTAACACGCAAGATGACCGCAATCCTGTCGGACCAGCGTGATGGCGGTTACGTCTTTCGAACAGATTTGCGGTTGCGCCCTGATGCATCCGTGACCCCGGTCTGCCTGTCGATGGAAGCCGCGGAACGCTATTATGAAAGTGTCGGGCGCACGTGGGAGCGTGCCGCCTTCATCAAAGCGCGCGTCTGTGCCGGTGACAAGCAGGCGGGTGATCGGTTTCTGGACGCGCTAAAACCCTTTGTCTGGCGCAAACACCTGGATTTTGCGGCGATCCAGGATGCCCATGACATGCGTCTCAAGATCCGCGATCACAAAGGATTGCACGGACCCCTGGTGCTGGAGGGGCACAACATCAAGCTGGGGCGTGGTGGCATCCGCGAGATTGAGTTTTTTACCCAGACCCGGCAGTTGATTGCGGGCGGTCGCGATCCCTCTTTGCGGGCGCGTGACACCCGACAGGGCCTGCAAGCTTTGGCAACGGCTGATTGGATCCCGGCCGAAACCGCCGACCACCTTTACGATCACTATCGTTATCATCGTGAGGTTGAGCATCGCTTGCAGATGATCAATGACGCACAAACCCATACATTGCCGACTGATACCGCCGGGTTCGACCGGTTGGCAGCCTTTATGGGCACCGACACAAAGGCCTTGTGCAAAACACTGCGCGACCGCATAGACGACGTCCATAACCGGATCGAGAGCTTTTTGCGCCCGAACCGGCCCAAACAATGGTTCAACCTGATTGGGGAAACGAAACCATCGCCCGATGGCACAGCTACCCTGCTTTGCGTTCATCCCGTGCCACAGAAATCTTTGCGCGGATCACGCCCGAGATTATGGCGCGTCTGAAGAAGGCGGCAAAGCCGGACGAGGCTTTGGCGCAATTTGACGGATTTTTGGCAGGACTGCCCGCCGGCGTGCAACTCTTTTCGTTGTTTGAGGCCAACCCGCAACTGACGCAATTGATCGTGGATATTTGTGCAACGGCACCGGCTTTGGCGCAGTATCTGTCACGCAATGCGGGTGTGCTGGATGCCGTGCTTGGTGGCACGTTCTTCGCAGAGTGGCCCGGCGTGCAGCCATTGCAGCATGAACTTGCAGCGCTTTTGGAAAGGACTGATGATTACGAAGCGCAGCTTTTAGTCGCACGGCGATGGGCAAAGGAATGGCATTTCAGGGTTGGGGTCCACTTCCTGCGCGGGTTAATTGCAGCCGAGCACACCGGCCAGCAATATGCAGATCTGGCCGAAGCCGTTGTCGCGGGGTTATGGCCCTTTGTGGTTGCAGAATTCGCAAGAAAGCATGGTGCGCCCCCGGGGCGTGGGGCGGCAGTTGTGGCGATGGGATCGCTTGGTGCCCGTGGTCTTAATGCAAAGTCCGATCTCGACCTGATCGTGATCTATGACGCGCTCGGGCAAGAGACATCCGAGGGGCGGCGTCCTTTGGCGACCCGTACCTACTATGCCCGCCTGACGCAAGCGTTGGTGACCGCGTTGACCGCACCGATGGCCGAGGGGCGGCTTTATGACGTTGACATGCGCTTGCGGCCTTCGGGGCGGCAGGGGCCCGTCGCGACCTCATGGCCTGCTTTTCAGGACTATCAGCAGAAGGAAGCATGGACTTGGGAACATCTGGCACTGACCCGGGCACGTCCAATCGCGGGTGATGTGGCGTTTCGGACCGAGATCGATGCGTTTCGTCAGGCGCTAATCAGTGACAAATCCACCGGCCGGGCGATCTTGACAGATGTTGCCGAGATGCGCGACAGGATTGCCCAGGCGAAACTGGTGCATGATGTTTTTGAGGCAAAGATTGGACCAGGCCGCTTGCAGGATATTGAACTCTTTTCCCAAACGGTGGCTTTGCGGTGCGGGGCATCCCAGGGCAATGTCGCCGCCCAATTGGCCAGCGGTGTCGCGAACGGTTGGGTGAACGCCGCAGATGCGCAGGCACTGACGGGAACTGCGGCGCTCTTTTGGCAGTTGCAGGCGTCCCTGAAGCTTTTGGCAGATGGGGAAACGGGCATTGAAAGATTGGGTGAAGGAGCAACGCTTTTGATTTTGCGCGAAACGGGATGTGAGACGGTGGAAGACTTAAGCGCGCGGTTAAGTGCTGCGCAGCAAAACGCTGACCAGTTGATCCGCAGGTATCTTGCATTGTCATGACGCGCGCTGACTTGCATGATCCAAAAGGGTTGATCCGAGACGCCTTTGCAATCGGCAATATTGCGGAACCTGAATGCCGTAGCATTTTTCTTGACTGGGCGCTTGGGGTGCCTGCGGAGCTTGATACGCAAGGTCAGGTACGGCTCTTACTGGCACATTATGAAGGCACCGTTCCTAACACGCATCCGATGATCCAAACACTCAAAGCCGCGTTGGTAGATATGCACCCACCTCGCAGGCGAGGCGGGCGAGGCGGGCGCAACCCGCGCGATGTCTAGGTTTGTCGCCTTATGCAAAGACTACCGGCCCGATCAAATATGCGGTTGCCGACCCGCTCCACTAGAAATCTGCCCACATTGCGGTGGCCAGGTTTCCAGTTTTGGAAGGGTTTGGCAATGGCTTTGGGTCCGCGTCGTTCATGCTGGTGGTGCTGTCAATGGCCTGTTCTAAGTCCGTGATGGAATGATCGACGGATCCACGAAATGACGGACCGTTCGAGACTTTGAATTGTTGAACGAGGTCTTCCAACCTGCGCGTTTCTTCGACAAGCGCATCCCCGCGTGAGATTGAGGCTTGCACCATTGCGGCATTCTGCTGTGTCGCCTGGTCCAGCTGGTTCACACCGATATTAATCTCGGAAAGGCCCGTGGATTGCTCGTGCGCGCTTGTGGCAATTTCAGTCGTCATCGAGGAAATTGCATCGACTTGCGCAATGATTTCGGACAGCGCTTCACCAGCATTCCCGACCAGCAGCGTTCCCTGTTCGACGTGGCGTGAACTGTTGGCGATCAGTTCGGATATTTCCTTTGCGGCTTCAGATGAACGTTGTGCCAATGCCCTGACCTCTGATGCGACGACCGCAAAACCCTTGCCCAAATCGCCTGCGCGTGCAGCTTCAACGCCGGCATTCAGAGCGAGCAGATTGGTCTGAAAGGCGATATCGTCGATCACGCCAATGACTTGTGTGATTTGCTTCGACGAGCCTTCAATTTCGCCCATGGCGTCCACAGCTTGGGCGACAATTTCACCGTTTTTGGTGGCCTCTGCGCGTGCCTTCTTGACAGACACATCGACAGATTTCGCATGGTCAGCAGCCGATTTGATACTTGCAGTCAGTTCGTCCAATGCAGCGGCTGTTTCCTCTAGCGTTGCAGCCTGATTTTCAGTGCGTTGAGAGAGCTGTGATGTGGCCGCTTGTGTTTCCGACGTGGACCCACCGATGCGTGTCGTTGTGTCTGCAACTTTCGTAAGCGTTTGCTGAAGCGCTGTAACAGCCGCATTGAAGTTGGTGCGCAAATCTTCGTATTCCGGCGAAAAGCGGGTGTCGATCTGCGTTGTGAGATTGCCTTTCGCAAGATGCGCGAGTTCGTTTTTCATCGTGCTGACAACAGCATCTTGCTCTGCGCGCAGGCGCGCGCGTTCCTCGGAGGCGGCGGCACGTTCAATTTGGGCTTCACGAAAGATATTCAGCGCCTTCGCCATACGGCCAAGTTCATGGTCATAGTCGGCTCCGGGGATTGTGATCTCGTTGTCGCCACTGGCGAGCCTGTCCGTCACCGCCGCCAACTGGACAACCGAACCAGTGACCCAGCGCGCGATCACAACAGAACAAACCACAGCAAACAGAATGGCGAATATCCCAACGATTGATGAAATCGTTTCTAATTGGCTTACCCTTGCACTGATGTTTGGGCCGAATGTTTTTTTGTCACTGGCGATATCATCCGCGATGCTATCAAAACCCTGTATGAGTTGTGGTCCAATGACGTCCAGGACCGAGGTTTGCGCTTCACTGATGTCTGCTTTCAATGTCGTGAAGTCATCAAGACCGCTGGCAAAGACGCCAAAGCTGTCCTGGGTCTCTGCTGCTGCTCTGGCAACCGCTGGGGGCGGATCTAGGGCGATGAGTTGATTAAGGGCGAGATCGAAATTTGGGATGGCGGCTTCAAATGCGTCGGTTGAGAGTGGACCATTGGTCGCAAACAGAAGACTGCCTTGTTCTATTGTTTCGGCGGCTGCTTGAAGCACGCGTCCAGCGCCCGATATCGCCACGGAATCGCCGCTTGAAATAGCGTCACTGAAGAGCTTGTTTACGTTAGATTTAAAAGTATCGAGCCTTGCTGTGAGGTCGCTTTGTACCGCGGCGGATTGCGATATTTGTGCGGCTACTTCGCTAAATGCGTCCCGGTAGTCATCAGCCAACCTAATCAGTCGTTCGACTTCGGCCTGGGTGGTTGCGTCAGATGCAAAAACCGTTGTTAAAATCGGATCGCTTGTAACCTCTTCCAGATTTCCCAGAACGGCCTGTCGTTGCTGGTTGCTTTGGTTATTCGTAAACTGCAACGACGCAATACGCGCTTCGAATATGTCTTCGAGCGCATCAGCCATGACAGAGGCATGGTCGGCCTTTTCGCGGAACTCGTAAAAACCGCTGCTGATCCCCGAAATCGATCGGGAGGAAAAAAGCACGAGTCCGGTCAAAATGAGCGTGACCAACAGAAACCCGCTGCCAATACGTTTTGAAATTGACATGGAATTTAGCATTGCGGTCTCCTGAGTTGCTCTCAGGAATCGCATATCTGACGGAAACTAATATGCCGTAAATGGCAAATCGGCCAAACGTCAGATCAGACTGGCAAGTGGGCGACTTTGCCAAAAAACACGCGCAAAGACAGCACCTAGGCTGAAAGTGCCGCTGCTTCTTTTGCCAGTGCGGTAATCCCGGCCCAATCGCCTGCGAGCACCTTGTCTTTGGGCGCAACCCATGACCCACCAACGCAAAGCGTGTTGCTCAATCCCAAATATTCCGGCGCGTTTTGCAGGCTGACACCGCCGGTGGGACAGAACTTAACCTGGGGGATCGGTGCACCAATTGCTTTCAGCGCGGGTGCCCCACCGTTGGCTGCGGCAGGGAAGAACTTCTGCACGGTGTAGCCACGCTCAAGCAGCCGCATTGCCTCGCTTGCTGTGGCTGTTCCGGGCAACAAGGGCAGGTCGTTGGCTTCGCAGGCATCCAACAGGATGTCAGTCGCACCCGGCGAGACGCCAAAGGTGGCACCTGCGGCTTTGGCATCTTCAACATCCTTGGGTGTCAGCAATGTGCCGGCGCCAACAACACCGCCCGGAACTGCCGCCATTTCGCGAATAGCGTCAAGCGCAGACGGTGTTCGCAGCGTGACCTCGAGCGCAGGCAAGCCGCCTGCGACCAGCGCTTTTGCAAGATCTGCCGCGATACTTGCATCATCAACAACGAGAACAGGGACAACAGGGGCCAGAAGGCAAACTTTGGCGGCGGCGGCAGAGGCGTCTTGTGGGGTCATTTAGCTATCCTTGCGGGCGGTTTGCGGAGCCGATGAGGAAGCCTCCGGCGGATGTCTGACGGGGTATAGAAAAATTGGGCCTAGACGACAACACCCGCGCCATCTGCAGCCGGGCCAACGGATTGGCGGAACACTTCAAAGAGCTCGCGTCCGACGCCCGTCCCATTGCCGCTAAGGTCAGCCGTGGCGGGAGAGCGGGTCGACAGATCAACCCCTTTGACTTCGATTGTGCCGGTGGTCGCATCCAGCCGGATGATGTCACCGTCGCGCACCATTGCAATGGGGCCATGATCTGCGGCCTCTGGGCAAACATGGATCGCCGACGGCACCTTGCCAGAGGCACCAGACATCCGACCGTCCGTCACAAGTGCGACGTTCAAGCCGCGATCTTGCAGAACAGCGAGCGTTGGTGTCAGGCCATGCAACTCTGGCATTCCATTTGATTTGGGCCCCTGAAAACGCACGACAATGACCGTATCTTGGGTGATTTCACCGGCTTTGAACGCGTCTTTTACGGCGTCTTGCGTGTGGAAGACGCGGGCAGGGGCCTCAATGATGTGCCGTTCGGGTGCTACCGCAGAGGTTTTTATGACACCACGCCCAAGGTTACCGGCGAGTTGCGTCAGTCCACCGGTTGCTTGAAACGGACCGCTGGCGGGACGTAAGATCTTGTCGTTGAGCGTCTCACCAGCGCCGGCAACATATTGAACCCGTCCTTCCGATAGTTTGGGTTCCTGTGCGTAAAGGTTCAGTCCGGCCCCAGCGACGGTTTTAACATCATCATGCAGTAACCCTGCGTTCAGCAATTCACCAATCATATAGCTGAGCCCACCTGCGGCGTGGAAATGGTTCACGTCCGCCAGGCCATTGGGATAGACTTTGGCCATAAGCGGGGTCACGGCAGACAGATCGCTGAAATCCTCAAGGTCGAGAATGATGCCAGCAGCCTTCGCCATCGCGGGCAGGTGGATGACTAGGTTCGTGGACCCCCCCGTCGCCATCAAACCAACGAGACCATTCACAAAGGCCTTTTCGTCAAGAATATCGCATACGGGCGTGTAGTCATTGCCAAGCGCCGTAATTTCCAGTGCACGTTCCGTTGCGGCGGTGGTTAGCGCATCGCGCAAGGGCGTGCCTGGATTGACAAAGGATGCCCCGGGCAGGTGTAGCCCCATAAATTCCATCAGCATTTGATTGGAATTCGCCGTGCCATAGAATGTACAAGTGCCGGGGCCATGATAGGAGGCCATCTCGGCCTTCATCAGCTCGTCGCGTCCCACGTTGCCTTTGGCAAATTCCTGACGCACACGCGCCTTTTCGTCGTTGGGCAGGCCAGAGACCATTGGACCGGCAGGCACAAAAATGCCGGGGATATAGCCAAAGGTTGCGGCAGCCATTACCAGACCCGGTACGATTTTGTCGCAGACGCCAAGATAGATGGCACTATCAAACACATTGTGTGACAGGCCGACGCCCGCCGCTAGGGCGATCACATCGCGTGAGAACAGAGAAAGCTCCATACCGGTCTGACCTTGGGTGACGCCGTCACACATGGCCGGAACACCGCCGGCAACCTGCGCTGTCCCGCCTGCGGCGCGTGCAGCGGCACGCACAATATCAGGGTACTTTTCGAACGGTTGGTGGGCCGACAACATGTCATTGTAAGCTGTAATAATCCCGATGTTTGGCGCGCGCGCGTCCGTCAGCGCACCTTTGTCATCCCCCATCGCCGCATAGGCGTGCGCCTGGTTGCCGCACGTCAGATGTGACCGGCGCGGTCCCTCTGCCGCCGCACGCGCCATTGTGTCCATATAGGCTTGACGGGGGCCTTCAGACCGTGCGCGGATACGGTCGGTCACTTCGACTATTTTGGGGTGGAGCGGCATGGCGTCCTCAGTTCGGCTTTGCTTTGGGTGGAGTTCTACCATGCGCCGTTAGCGCTAACAAGTGCGACCTTTCGACATTTTCCGGCTGGAAACAGGTTGCAAGGAGTTATCACAGCCCGATCGCCGTGCTAGAGACAGCTTCGACACTATAAGGTTGGCGCTTGATATGCACAGACGGACATTTCTTACTTCAGTTTCGGCGGTTTGCCTCGCCGGTTGCGGATCCGCGCTGACACCGCGCAGCGCGCCACGTCCGGTTGTTTCGCGATCCTACGACTTGCGCGGGCTGAATTTTGCAGCGCTTGCTGATTTGGAGGTCTCGGAGAGTGAACGGTTTTATCCCACAGCCGACATTGTTTGGAGGGGTGATCCACCGGGTCCTCGACTACCACAAATCGAGCAGATGTTTCAGGATGCCGCCGCGCGCAATCGTTTGGTCTTGCAGGGCGATGTCCCGGTGACTTTGGATGTCACGCTGATCCGCTTTCATGGGGTGACGAACCGCACGCGCTATACCGTGGGCGGCGTTTACAACATCATTTTCGATCTCACGATCCGAAATGCCGTCACAGGTGCCGTTATTGAGCCGACCCGCCGTATCGTGGGCAATTTGGATGCGCCGGGTGGTGAACGCGCCGTTCGGTTAGAGGACAGCGGTCAAACCCAGAAAGTCCGTGTAACCGATTTCCTGACGGGGCTGCTGCGCGCGCAACTGATCTAGCGTCGCCCTCTTTCCAGCGACTGCGAGAGCGGATAGGAGGCGCGTATGACAGATCAAACATCTTCTGCTTTCCCCGTCGTCCGCCTGATCCCCAAGGCCGAAGCACGGGCCATACGCCACGGCTTTCCGTGGGTCTATGCCAATGAGCTGGTCACTGACCGGCGGACCCGCAACCTAGCACCCGGTACAATCGCGCGACTTGAAGATGCCAATCGCACCCCGATGGGTGTTGTGACGGTCAATCCTGCATCCAAGATCATTTGTCGTATGCTGGATCAGGATCCTGACGCGATCATTGATCAAGCATGGTTTGCGGTACGGTTGTCCCGAGCGCTCGCGCATCGTGAGAGGCTGTATGACACGCCTTACTATCGTCTTGTGCATGCGGAGGCTGATGGTCTGCCTGGTGTTATCATCGACCGGTTTGGTGATCTGGCGGTTGTGCAGCCGAATGCGGCTTGGGCGGACATGTTGATTGCCCCCCTGACGGCGGCCTTGCAACAGGTGACAGGAGTGGCAACTGTCATCATGAATGGGACAGGGCGTGCCCGTACATTGGAAGGGTTGGAAGAAAAAACCGATGTGCTGATCGGCGCAGCACCCGCCGGTCCGGTGCAGGTACCTATGAACGGTGCCATTTATATGGCTGACGTCATGAGTGGACAAAAGACCGGGTTGTTCTTTGACCAGCGGCCAAACCACGCTTTCGTGGCCGGGTTGTCAAAGAATGCACGGGTTCTGGACGTATTTTCACATGTGGGCGGATTTGGTTTGGCGGCACTGGCTGCTGATGCAACGTCGGTTCTGGCGGTTGACGGGTCTGCACCAGCGCTGGAGCTTGCAATCCAAGGGGCCGCTGCGATGAAGGTTGAACAGCAATTTGCAACCCGCAAGGGCGATGCGTTTGACGTTCTGACGGCACTGGCCGACGCGGGTGAAGTTTTTGATGTTGTGATTTGCGACCCACCTGCCTTTGCGCCGTCAAAGCCAGCATTGGACGCCGGATTGCGCGCTTATGAGCGCATCGCGCGGTTGGCCGCCCCTTTGGTTGCAGAAGGCGGATACCTGACCGTATGTTCGTGTTCGCACGCCGCAGACCTGACCAAATTCCGCAACGCATCCGCGCGCGGCATCGGGCGCGGTGGGCGTCGGGGGCAAATCATCTACACCGGATCCGCGGGACCAGATCACCCATTGCTGCCACATCTTGCAGAAAGCGGATATCTAAAGGCGCTGACGTTCCGCCTATGAGGGTGATGATCGACGCTTGCGTGCTCTATCCAACGGTGATGCGTGAAGTCTTACTCGGATGTGCAAAGGCGGGATTGTACGAGGCCCGCTGGTCGCAGCGCATCTTGGAAGAATGGGCGCGGGCGGCGGGCAAGCTCGGCCCCGCCGAAGAAGTCTGGGCACGCGGAGAGATTGCGGCGCTTGGCGCGGCGTTTCCGCAGGCGGTGGTAGCCTATAGCGCAGCGCAGGAAAGAAAATATTGGCTTCCTGATCCGGCCGATATTCATGTACTTACGGCGGCGGTTGTAGGGTCCTGTGATGGTGTCCTGACGATGAACGCCAAAGATTTCCCCAAAGACATATTGGGGGATGAGGCACTCTTGCGCTGGGATCCTGATGGGTTTGCGCTGATTTTGCTTCAACAAGCGCCCGATCAGGTCACTGCTGTGGCACAGACGGTGCTGGCTGAGGCAAACCGGCTGTCAGACAAGCCGTGGACGATGCGCGCATTGATGAAGAAGGCACGGATGCCGCGGTTTGGTAAGTCACTGGAAGCTGCCGACAACTAGGGTTGGGAGTTTTCCGATTTTGGGGAAGTTGGTGAAAGGCTCTGCCGGGACATGCAGGCCTTTCACCGAGGAAGAAACATAAGACATCGTCAAAAAGAACAATCACTATGGCCCAAAGGCTAATGTTCTGACTGTTCCGCGTCTGTGCCGTTCCGCACAGTCCGTTTTCTAAATGCGCAAGGTGATGACAAAGCCCGGTCTAGGCCGATGTCCACTTGGTTTCATTTGCCTCAATTGCGGCGATCCGCTGCGGCGTCTTGGGGTGGCTCATCATCCATGCTGGTGTCGCAGCGCCACGGGCACCAGTCAGCGTTTCCAGCTTCTTGAAAAGTGACTTCTGCGGCTCTGTGCCGATGCCTGCCTTGACCAGCAGGGCAGATGCGTAGGCATCCGCTTCGAATTCATCACTGCGCGACAGGCGCGCCGCAAGCAGGCTCATGAGGGCATTTGCGATCCACGGACCTACACCGGGAATAAACCGCCCAAGGATCATGGCCAGAGCTGTGCGCATGGCATTCTGCCCTGAAAAATCAATCATCCGCCTGCGTGAATGGCCCAACGCAACATGGCCAAGTTCATGTGCGATCACGGTTGCCATTTCCTCGGATGTAACCTCGCCCGCGCGGTATTTGTTGACAAACCCACGGGTGATGAAGATCCGCCCATCTGGCGCGGCAAGCCCGTTCACCGGTTCAATTTCATAGATATGCACTTTGATCCGATCAATATCGAGCGCCTTGGCCATCCGGTCCATCAATACCTTGAGGATAGGATCGGCAAGCTCTGTCGAGTTGCGGTCAAGCTCCTGCTTGGTGCGCCAACTTGAAAAGCGATACATGGCGAGACCGTAAAGAACGGCGAGGAGGATGGGCATGAGTTTGATCATACCGTTGATATGGGCGCATCGTGCTGTTTCTCAAGGGTGGTGAGCGCGCGAACGCATGGGCCGCCGCATTATTTTGGTCCAATCGCGAATAATATGCGGCGCCTACCCGTAGTCCTTGTGACACTGCCATTCTTTGGCGTTGGTGAGACTAAGGGGATTTGAGATGACACAGACCAGCCAGATTGTCATATTGGGCGCTGCGATACTTGGCCTTACGGCCTGCGGGGCTGATGTGAGTAAAAGTGACAGCCCAGAGATTCACTTTTCGTCATCGATCCCGGTTGTGTCGAAAGGTGAGGTGGCTTTCGTGGACGAAACAGACAGATATAGCGTCGTCATCAGCGAGTAGCGCCCTTCGCGACGTGGATTGCGGGCTGCGGTCAGTTCAGCGCCCCAAGGCCTTCATGCCGGTTTCAATTCCAGCCAAGGTCATCGGCACCATGCGGTCCGCCCCGAAAATTTCTTGGATCATTTGGATGGATTGGGTGTAGGGCCAGTATCGCTGGTCCAGCGGATTGATCCACAGATGGTTGGGCCATTGATCGCGGGCCCGTTCCAGCCAGGTGTGGCCTGCTTCTTCGTTCCAATGTTCGTTTGCGCCACCTTGGAAAGCGATTTCATAAGGTGACATGCTGGCGTCACCCACAAAAATGCATTTGTAGTCCGGCCCGTAGGTGCGCAGCACATCCCAGGTGGGCGTTTGCGCGTTCCAGCGGCGGCGGTTGTCTTTCCAGACCCCTTCGTAGAGGCAGTTGTGGAAATAGAAATATTCGAAATGTTTAAACTCGGATTTGGCCGCACTGAAGAGTTCTTCAACCACTTTGATATGCGGGTCCATAGAGCCGCCAATATCAAGAAACAGCAGCACTTTGACAGCATTGCGCCGTTCGGGTCGGGTCTGGACGTCGAGGTATCCATGTTCGGCTGTGGCGCGGATTGTGCCGTTGAGGTCCAGTTCGTCATGTGCCCCGTCACGGGCCCAGCGGCGCAAGCGTTTCAATGCCACTTTGATGTTGCGGGTGCCCAGTTCAACCTTGTCATCGAGATTTTTGAATTCGCGTTTGTCCCAGACTTTGACCGCCCGTTGATGGCGGCTTTCTTTCTGCCCGATGCGCACGCCTTCGGGATTGTAACCGTAAGCCCCAAAAGGCGAGGTGCCCGCTGTGCCAACCCACTTAGACCCTCCCTGATGGCGGCCCTTTTGTTCCTCAAGCCGTTTTTTGAGGGTCTCCATGAGCTTGTCAAAGCCGCCCAGTGCCTCGATTTCGGCTTTCTCGGCATCGCTGAGGTGCTTTTCGGCCAGCTTTTCCAGCCATTCGGCGGGGATATCGACTGCATTCAGCACCGCCTCATCTGGGATGCTGTCAAGGCCTTCAAAGGTGGCCGCGAAGGCGCGGTCAAACTTGTCCAGGTGCCGCTCGTCCTTGACCATCGTTGTACGCGCGAGGAAATAAAACGCCTCAACATCGTAAGTGGCCAGTCCGGCTTTCATCCCTTCAAGAAATGACAGGAACTCGCGTAGCGAGACGGGCACTCCGTTGCTGCGCAAATTGTCAAAGAAAGGCAGAAACATGGGTTAGCCGAGAGACCGTTGCAGGAAGATCAGAACGAACATCCCGATCACGCCAAAGATGATGGCGAAAACAGCACCCCATTGCAGCATATCCTTACCTTTGCCGCCGCGTGCCTTCGCGCGCAGTGCGCCAAAGACAGCGCCAATTACAAGTCCAATCAGTGGGATCATAGGATAGGGCCTTTATTGGATGGGCTCAATTTGGGGCACCAGGGATGCGATTTCATTGAGCCGGTCAATGACTTGTTCGCGGCTGCCGAATCCATAGAGCGCCCATCCCAAACTGTCCATACGAAGCGCTGTTGCTTCATCGGCGTTGCCTTGCAGGTCAAGCGCTTCGGCCTTGAACATCATCAGAAGCGACATGAGGGCGGCATTTTCATGAATGCGCGCGGTTTCAATGGCAGGGCTTGTGATTGCAATCGTCGCTTCCGCATTGCGAGAGATCAGCGTGAAGGCGGCCAATTGAACGGCAATATGGGCGGAATGGATATTGGTGATAGGTCGCTGCCTGTAAGCGCGTCCGGCCGCATTGAAGGCTCCTAACGCAAGCGACGCATCATTGCCGATTTGCAGGCGGCCATAGGCGTAGTTGGCAAACCCTTCACGGGTGCCGGTCCAGCCTTTGGACTGTCCTATTGCGATTGCGCGTGCTGCTGCCTCTCGGCGACGCCTTTCAGAGACGCCATCGCCTAAGGCGACAGTCATCGCGGTGATCCATTCGCGCGATGTGTTTGACGGGATTTCGCCACCGCTTCGCTGGCCGCGCGGGTTCAGCCGGGCCAGAATACGGGGCAGGCGTTCTGTGACCTGTTCCCGGGTCATCCCGCTTTGAAGTTGCGGCGCATAATAGGCCCGCAGAACAAGCATATCAAAGCCGGTCAGGACGGCATGAATATTGTCGTCATTGAAGACGGAGTCCGGCAAACGGTAGAGGTCATTGAGCGGTCCAAGCGCCTGCGCCAGTTCTTCATGCAGGCAGTCCCGGATTTCCTGCGGAGTGACGTCTGATGGGATGAAGATACCGGCCTTTTCACGTTGACGCAGTGTCGCCCAGTCAAGGACGTCGGTGCCGCGTGCCGCGCGGAGTGCCGCCCAGCTTTGGATGCGGGGCACGACGAAGCAAGCAGCGTTTGGCGCAACCCGTTGCAGGGTCCGGCTTGGAACCGCTTCAATCACGATATTTGCATCTTCGTCGTTAGTGAATTGGATGTCGATGCGTGCCTCTGCCCGCAGTCGCTTGAGAAGATCGGCCAGATCATCCAGCGTTGTCTGGCTCATTGGGCCAGCAACCCGCACTGTAATCGGCCCTTCAAATCGCGTCAGAACAGGAAGGGCGCGCCCACTTTCCATCCGAAACGCCAAGTCAACGAAATCGAGCGCAATTTCTGAGTTTGGCCGCATAGCGCGTCCGGGGCTATCCGCCGCAAACCGGCGCACCTCGGGGAAGTCGAGGCGGATAGGGTCCGGTCCGGCAGGCGGCTGGGCGCAGGCCGCAAGAAAGGCCAAAGCGAGGACGGCAAATTGCTTCATGCGGGTCTCTGATATTTGATAAAATTGGTCAGTTTGCCGACACGGTCATAGAGCTGACGCCCGGTGTGATTGTCATCTTGGGTCATCCAGTAAACCGAAGGTGCGCCTTGCACGTCGGCGGCCGCATAGACCGCTTCAATCAATTTCCGCCCGACACCTGTGCCGCGTACGGATGGGTCAGCATAAAGATCCTGAAGGTAGCAGACGCTTTCGATGCGCCAGCAATGGCGATGAAAGACATAGTGAACCAACCCGACAACAGCGCCATCAACCTGCGCCACCAAACCGTGAAAATCCTGCGGGTCATTCCCCAACAGCCGGGCAAAGGTGCTTTCATAAACAGCTTCCGGGACGCTGGTGTCGTAAAATGCCAGATAGGCGGTCCAAAGCCTGTGCCAGTCTTTTTTGTCGTCGGCCTGCAAAGGGCGGATTATTGCGCTGGGTTGAGGGTTCATTCTTACATGCTCGTCTTTGGTGTTGAGCAGACAATAGCTGTGTTTCCGGGCAGGACCAGTCAATTAGCTGTGGGTAAGTTACAAGCAGGCCATAATTGTCACAAAGAGTGGAGCAATGAGGAAATTTATTGAACCTGTTGCCCTCTTTGCTTCCATCTTGGCTGGACCTGCGACCGCGCAGCCGTTCAGCAAAGCATGGCGGAATGTGCAGGGCTCTGTGCCTTTGGTCGTGATTATGTTGAAAGCGATGAAGTGGTCTATCTGCTGGAGTTTGGTCAAGCCAAATGGATCAATGCGGCCGTTATGCAGGCACAAAGCGAAGGGATGAGTGCCCCCGCAGTCTATGTCGAGGCCGCAATGACCGCAAAATACGATGAATGGCGCGACCGTGGTGTGATGGCTGTCTTCTCCGAGGAGTTTGGCGATTGGTTGGACTACTGCCGCGCCTTTGGTGCCGCGCAAGGAATTGATTTAAGTCCGGGCTAACGCTGACCACGTGCCATAAATGCCAGTCGTTCAAATAGATGTACGTCCTGTTCATTCTTCAGCAGTGCGCCATGTAGCTTTGGCAGCGCATTTGCACCGTCGCGTTTAAGGTCGTCTGCGTTTAGATCTTCGGCCAGAAGCAATTTCAGCCAATCCAGTACCTCAGACGTTGACGGCTTCTTCTTGAGCCCGGCTGTCTCTCGCAACTCGTAGAACTGTGTCAAAGCAGCCGTCAGCAATTGATCCTTGATACCCGGATGATGCACCTCAACAATCTGGCGCATCGTGTCGATGTCTGGAAAGCGGATATAGTGGAAAAAGCAACGGCGCAGGAACGCGTCCGGTAGTTCCTTTTCGTTGTTGGAAGTGATGATCACGATAGGGCGGTGGATCGCCTTGACTGTTTCTCCGGTCTCGTAAACGTGGAACTCCATCCGGTCGAGTTCTTGCAGCAGATCGTTTGGGAATTCGATATCTGCCTTGTCAATTTCATCAATCAGCAACACGACTTTGCCGTCGGCACCAAAAGCCTGCCAAAGTTTGCCCTTTTTGATATAGTTGGCGACGTCATGCACGCGCGCATCGCCCAATTGGCTATCGCGCAAACGGCTGACGGCGTCATACTCATACAGACCTTGCTGCGCCTTGGTTGTGGATTTGATATGCCATTCAATCATGGGCAGATCTAGTGATGCACTGACTTGGCGTGCCAGTTCTGTCTTGCCAGTTCCGGGTTCGCCCTTGACAAGAAGAGGGCGCTCCAAGGTGACGGCGGCATTCACAGCCATCGTGAGATCGTCAGTTGCGACATAAGTGTCGGTACCGGTGAATTGCATGATCACAAACCCTTCGATTTTCAAGCGCAACCTAGCAGGTCATTCGGGATCATCAACACCCCGCGGGGCTGACAAAAAGGGGGGTGACAGCGGGGAACCAAGGGAGTAAACCGGCGCGAAATCGGGTGAGGGCAACCGCGTGTTTCTTGAGCGGACGCCAGAGTGAAAGGGATTGACGATGAAGGCCGAAGTGTTTCTTGCAGACGACTATCGCCCAGCAGACGACGAACCGTTTATGAACGAAAAGCAGACCGAGTATTTCCGCCGCAAGTTGCTGACATGGAAAGCCGATCTGATGGAAGATAGCCGCGACACTGTTGCAGGCATGAAAGATCAAACCCGCAATATCCCTGACGTTGCGGATCGCGCCTCGGAAGAAACGGACCGGTCCCTGGAATTGCGCACACGTGACCGGCAGCGCAAGCTGGTCAACAAGATCGACGCGGCATTGCGCCGTATTGAAGAAGGCGAGTACGGCTACTGCGAAAAAACTGGCGAACCGATTTCGCTGAAACGTCTGGATGCCCGTCCGATCGCCACCATGAGCCTTGAGGCACAAGAACGTCACGAACGCCGCGAAAAGGTCCACCGGGACGATTGATATGACCCACAACCAAGGCCGCAGCATCGCTGTAATCGGCGGCGGCATTGGGGGGTTAACTGCGGCGCTGGCCTTTGCACGGGCCGGCGCAGACGTCACAGTCTACGAACAGTCGCCGGCATTGACTGAAGTTGGTGCTGGCTTGCAAATCACACCTAATGGTGCTCGGGCGCTGAACGCGCTGGGCCTTGATCGCGCGCTGAATGCGAGCGGTACGACCGCACAGGCTGTTATCCCGATGGACGCCCTGACCAGCCGGGACATCACCCGTTTTGATCTGATTGCACGAACACCACCATACCGCTTTTACCACCGGGCTGCATTGATCGATGTTCTGGCACGGGCCTGCGAAGCTGCGGGGGTGACGGTAAAACTGGGTTGCCGTATCGCGTCCTTGCGTCCGGACGGCAGCTTTTTGATTGAGGGTGACCATGTGACCTCGGATCTGACGATTGGGGCTGATGGCCTGCGCTCGGTCGTCCGCAGTATGATCAATAGACCGACGACGCCTTTCTTTACAGGGCAGGTTGCCTGGCGCGCGATGATCAAGACGGACAAGAGTGATCCTGTCGCGCGGATATGGATGGCGCCGGGCCGCCATATGGTGACCTATCCGTTACCCGGCGGACGACTAAATATCGTGGCAGTGCAAGCGCGTAGCCAATGGGCGGAAGAAGGCTGGAACCACGCTGATGATCCCGGCAATCTTCGCATGGCTTTCGCTGACTGTGGGTGGGAGGTCAAAGGCATCCTGGGCGCGGTCGAGAAAACCAGCTTATGGGGTCTTTTTCGGCATCCCGTGGCAGAGAAATGGCGGATGGGGTCGATTGCGATCTTGGGTGATGCAGCGCATCCAACGCTCCCGTTCTTGGCGCAGGGGGCGAACCTGGCCATTGAAGACGCCTATACATTGGCGCGGTGCTGCAATGAGACCGCGTCGCTGGATGCGGGCCTTAAGGCGTATCAAGAGAAGCGTCGCGCGCGGGTTGTCAGGGCGATTGAGGCAGCTAACGCGAACGCCAAAAATTACCATTTGGATGGCCTGTCACGACGCATTGCACATGCTGGACTGCGGACGATGGGCAAAGTGGCACCGACTGCATTCATAAACCGACTTGGCTGGCTATACGACTACGATGTGACAGCCTGAGTTACCAGTTGCGGCTGGCCTTGTGGGTGACGCGTTCGAGCACCGTATGGCTGCGCCAATCGACACGGTAAATGTCGTCTTCGATGCGCATATAGACCCAGCCATCACTGACCGTCGGTAGCCCATAGTACCTCGCATTCATGAGCATGGAATACTGACCACGCTCCAGAACATCGCCAACCTCAACCGGGCCGGGCGGGGGTGTCAGCGGTTGCGGTATTGATACGCAAGAGCTGCCAGCCACTGCTATACGACACTGCGCTTGACCCGGCGTTGGAAGGCTGATCGCAATCGCTGCGACATAGATGAACGGCTTAATCACTGTATTCCCCCTGAACCCGCACCAATTTAACGCATCTGATACCTAGGCTGCAAGGTCGACCCAGACGGGAACGTGATCAGAGGGTTTTTCGCGCCCGCGCACTTCGCTTTCGATCCAGCAGTTTTGCAGCAAGTCGGCGCATTGCGGGGTCAGCAAGAAGTGATCAATGCGAATGCCATCATTCTTGTCCCAAGCGCCCGCCTGATAATCCCAGAAAGAATAGTGGCCTGCACCTGCTTGGCGGGATCGAAAAGCCTCCGTGAAGCCAAGATTGAGGATGCGGCGATAGGCATCGCGACTTTCTTGGCGAAACAACGCATCATCGCGCCACGCATCGGCGCGCGCGGCATCTTCGGCTTGTGGAATAATGTTGTAGTCACCGCACATTAGAGCAATTTCTTCACGTTGCAAAAGCTGCAGCGCGCGGTCGTGCAGACGCGCCATCCAGCGCAGTTTGTAGTCGTATTTCGGACCCGGCGCGGGGTTGCCGTTGGGCAGGTATAGCCCGCAAATGCGTACAGCTTTTTCACCGACGACCGTGGCTTCGATATAGCGCGCCTCTTCGTCATCGACGCCATCGCGACCGGCACCCTGTGCGCCTGGCAGGCCACGCGTGACGTCCTCCAACGGTAGTTTGGACAGGATTGCGACGCCGTTGAACCCCTTTTGACCATGGGTTTCGACGTTATAGCCTTTGTCTTCAAACACGTCGCGGGGAAAACCTTCGTCGATCGACTTGATCTCTTGCAACACGGCGACATCGGGTTGCGCCTCGTCAATCCAATCGGTCAGCGCGCCGATGCGGGCTTTGACACCGTTGATGTTGAATGTCGCGATTTTCATGGTGGGGCCCCCATTGGTTCGGGATTGTTTTGGCGAAGGGTGCAAGGAAAGGCAACTGTCGCGTTATCAGAGGTGAGGGAATCCGTTAGATACGTCTGCTTTGCCGACAAAGCTGTCGTTCGTTTTAGTCGTGTCAGATACCACATAGAACAACCGCCCGGCCGCGACCGGGCATCGCCCGACCTCCCCCCGGAGGGCGATTTTGCAGCGTTTCAACATACTTGAAGGTCGAGGTCATTGAAATGCGTTGCCAAGCCGTGATGTTGGTGCCCTCCAGGTCGGGCGATACCCGAACGGGGCCTGCGTTACACTTTTGGCTCAAATCGGTCGCTCAGTCGCAACAAACGTATCGCAGCAAGATTGCCGCCTACATCGAAAACGATGTCCCACACCCGCAAGATGACGTTGCATTGGGGTTGTTAATGACGAAACGTGCACCGATCAGCTCTTCGCTGAAGTCGATTACCGCATCTGCAAGAAACGGCAGCGAAACGCTATCGATCACGACGGTTTCGCCTTGTTCTGACAGGACAAGGTCATCTTCTTTGGGGTCATCAAGGTCGATTTCATATTGAAAACCTGAACAGCCGCCGCCCTCGACCGCGACGCGCAGGGCTTTGCCTTGGGCCGATGCGCCGATTTCGGCCAGACGTTCGAACGCGCGCGGGGTAACTTTGGGTGGGACGGTGAACATCGCTTCAAGCCTATCAGTTCGGTTTCAGGTGTAATATAGGGAAGGCAGGCAAACGCGACAAGACAGGCAAACACAATGGCAGCGCCATACGCGATCGACCCCGCAAATCCGCGCGGGCGGCTGTACCCGGAAGAAGAAAGCGTTTTTCGCTCGCCTTTTCAACGCGACCGGGATCGGATTATTCATGCCAGCGCTTTCCGGCGTTTAAAGCATAAGACACAGGTCTTTATCGAACATGAGGGCGACTATTTCCGCACCCGTCTGACGCACTCTATCGAAGTGGCGCAAGTTGCGCGCACTGTGGCCGCGGCCCTGAACCTGAATGTTGAGCTGACCGAGGCGGTAGCTCTTGCCCATGATCTGGGTCACACCCCTTTCGGGCATACCGGAGAAGAGGCACTTGACGCCTTGATGCAGCCCTACGGCGGCTTTGATCACAACGCCCAAGCGCTTCATATTGTTACTAATTTAGAGCGACACTATGCCGAATGGGACGGGCTGAACCTGACGTGGGAAAGCCTTGAAGGCATTGCCAAGCATAATGGTCCCGTGACGGGGGACATTCCTTGGGCTCTTGCAGCATATAACGCGCGCCATGATCTCGAATTGCACACGCACGCGAGCGCAGAAGCACAGGCCGCCGCACTTGCCGATGACATTGCCTATAATAATCACGATTTACATGACGGACTTCGTGCTGAGTTGTTCAGTACCGATGAGCTTGCCGCCTTGCCAATTTTGCAGGATTGCTTTGCCCGTGTGGATGCCAAGTATCCTGGGTTGAATTACTATCGCCGTCGCCATGAGGCATTGCGCCGTTTCTTTGGCATATTGGTGGAGGATGTGATCAACGTCAGCCGTGCAAATCTGGCTGAGGTCGCCCCCCGAAACGTGCAGGATGTGCGCAACGCGGGCCGCATGCTGGTACAGTTTTCCCCCGCTTTGTGGACGGACCTGAAGGTCATTCGCAAGTTCTTGTTTCAGCGGATGTACCGTGCCCCCGCCGTCGTGGAGATGCGTGTTGTCGTTACACAGATGATCAACGATTTGTTCCCGTTCTTCATGCAAAACAGTGATGAATTGCCAAAGCAATGGCGCAAGGATGTAGCCGATGCGCCGGATGAAACAGCGCTTGCGCGCATCGTTGCTGACTATATCGCAGGCATGACCGATCGGTTTGCTATTCAGGAACACAAACGCCTCATTGGTGGCGAACAGATACCGGCGGGTGTGATAGATGGCAGTTGAAACCGCAGCAGGGGCATTGGCGCCCGCGATGGCAATCGCATTGGTTGGCGCATTAGGGGTCGGGTCGCAATGGCTTGCCTGGCGATTGCGGATGCCCGCCATTGTCTTGATGCTGGTTGCTGGCGTGCTGATCGGCCCCGTGTTGGGTGTATTCGATCCCGCCCGAGATATTGGTCCGCTGATGATCCCGATCATTTCAATCGCGGTTGCAATTATTTTGTTTGAGGGCGGTCTGACGCTGAATTTTCATTCGTTGCAGGATGCGGCGGCCGGGGTAAAACGGTTGGTTTTTGTGGGTGCGCCGCTGGGCTGGCTCACATCAGCTTTGGCACTGCGATACGGGGCCGGACTGAGTTGGGAGAGTGCGGCCGTTTTTGGCGGCATCATGATTGTTACTGGCCCAACTGTCATTGCCCCGCTGCTGCGCACGGCAAGATTGGCGAAACGCCCGGCTGCACTGCTGCAATGGGAGGCCATCGTTAACGACCCCATCGGCGCACTTGCTGCCGTGCTTGCCTTTTCGGTTGTCCTGGTCCTGAACACAGCCACGACCTTTGGTGCGGCGATGGTTGAGCTAGTCATTGGGATTGTGGTCGCCACCATTTTGGGCGGTGTTGCGGGTTGGGGGCTTGCGCGCAGCTTCAAACGCGGCTGGGTGCCTGAGTATATGAAAGTACCAGTACTGTTCGCACTGCTTGTCGCTGTCTTCGCGGTGTCGGACATGGTGCTGCATGAAAGCGGGCTGCTGGCGGTGACGATCATGGGTATCGTAATCGCGAACGCGAACCTGCCCAGCTATGAGGAACTTCGCCGTTTCAAGGAACATGCGACGGTTTTGCTGGTCTCGGGCGTGTTCATCTTGCTGGCCGCAGGGTTGGATGTAGACGCGCTTTGGGCGCTTGATTGGCGCGCGCTGTTATTTGTGGGTGTGGTGGTTTTCGTGGCGAGGCCGCTGACGGTCCTGATTTCCCTTGCCGGATCTGGTGTGCCGTGGCGCGAACAGATTTTGGTAGCCTTCACAGGTCCGCGCGGCGTGGTTTTGGTGGCTGTGGCGGGGCTCTTTGGTGACCGGCTGTTGAACCTTGGGTTCGACGATGCGGCCCTTATCGCGCCACTGGCCTTTGTCTTGGTGGCCTTCACCGTTGTACTGCACGGATTTACGCTATCGCCGTTTGCCCGTTGGCTGGGACTGACGGGGGCCGATACCCCGGGTGTTGTGATCATTGGTGGATCGCGATGGACAACAGCCTTTGCTGAAGCTTTGAAAAAGGCTGATATCCCTGTGTTGATGACCGACCCGAATTTTGGCCATCTTCGGGCGGCACGTGCTGCCGGGATCGATACGTTCTCAGGCGATATCCTGTCCGAAGCGGCCGAACAGCGGGTGGAGTTGGTCAGCTATGCCACGATTGTGGCCGCAACAGACAATGACGCGTACAATACGCTGGTTGCGACCGATCTGGCACCGGAGTTTGGCCGTGAAAATGTATTTCAGGTGATGCGCGAGAAAAGTGACAGCGCGCGTCATCAATTGCCCCGCACGCTGGGAGGGCGATGGTTCGGGCCTGAAGAAACCCATGCCGGATTGGAACGCCTGATCACAGATGGCTGGTCTTTTCGCGTGACGCGCCTGACTGACGCGTTCACTTTCGATGACTGGCGCAGCGAACGACCCGAGGCGCATGTGGTTGCGCGCATTGCGCCCAATGGCATCATCAAGTTGATCCGCAAGGATGAAGACGTCAACGCTGGCCCTGATGTACGTTTGATCGCGTTGCGTCCGCCCGATGATGTTGCGGACGAACAACCGCCCGCGGGTTAGGTTTTTCGCAAAACTCTGTTGCTCTGCCCCAGCAGGGTGATAAACCGCCTGAATATTTAGATTTGGACAGACCCATGAACCTCTTTGCTGATATTCGCGCCCGGGTACTTTCTTGCCTCGACCAGTTGGTTTCCGAAGGCCTGTTGCCCGATGGTCTTGCGACCGCTGCGGTTTCGGTCGAACCTCCGCGCGATGCGACCCACGGTGATATGGCGACCAATGCCGCGATGGTTCTGGCGAAACCCGCCAAAATGAACCCAAGGGTCATCGCAGAGGCACTTGCTGCCAAACTGTCAGAGGACCCGCAGATCGCGACAGTAGACGTCGCGGGGCCGGGGTTCCTCAACATGAGGTTGGTCCCTGCGGTCTGGCAGCAAGTTGTGAAGGCCGCGCTGTCCGATCCTGCTTATGGCCAGTCCACCTTGGGGCAAGGCCGGAAGATGATGGTCGAATATGTCTCGGCAAACCCAACGGGGCCGTTACACGTAGGTCACACGCGGGGGGCTGTGTTCGGCGATGCGCTGGCGCGGCTTCTGGATTACGCGGGCTTTGACGTCACCAAAGAATATTACATCAACGATGGCGGCGCGCAGGTCGATGTGCTCGCGCGGTCTGTCTACCTGCGGTACTTGGAGGCGCACGGGCAGGAGGTCGCTTTCCCGGATGGTACCTATCCGGGCGATTATCTAAAGCCTGTCGGTGAAGCGTTGAAAGCCAAGGTTGGTGACGCCTTTGTCGACAAGGGCGAACAGTTCTGGCTCGAAGAAATCCGCGAATTTGCGACCGAAGCCATGATGGACCTGATCCGCGCTGATCTGGCGCAGCTGGGCGTCGTAATGGATAACTTCTATTCCGAAAAATCCCTCTATGGTACCGGTTTGATCGAAAAAGCCATTGATGAACTGGACCAAAAGGGCCTGATCTATCGCGGGACGCTTGAGCCACCGAAAGGCAAGATGCCCGAAGACTGGGAACCGCGCGAGCAGACATTGTTCCGGTCGACTGCGCATGGCGATGATGTTGATCGGCCGGTGCAGAAATCGGATGGGTCTTGGACGTATTTCGCACCTGATATTGCGTACCACTATGACAAGGTGCAGCGCGGCTTTGACCAGTTGATCGACGTGTTTGGTGCCGATCATGGTGGCTACGTAAAGCGGATGAAGGCGGCTGTTTCGGCGCTGTCTGATGGCAAGGTGCCGCTGGATGTGAAACTGACGCAACTGGTCAAGCTCTACAAGGACGGCGAGCCTTTCAAGATGTCAAAGCGGGCAGGGACCTTTGTGACCCTGCGCGATGTGGTTGATCAGGTTGGACCCAATGTGACCCGGTTCCACATGCTGACACGCAAGAACGACGCGCCGCTGGACTTTGACTTCGACAAGGTGCTGGAGCAATCCAAAGACAACCCTGTCTTTTACGTCAACTATGCCTATGCGCGTGTAAATTCTGCCGTCGGTAAAGCGGCAGCATTTACGGATGTCGCTGATGGGACATTGGCGGGTGTGGACCTTTCTAACCTGACCCATGACGCAGAACTAACCGTGATCAAGAAACTCGCCGAATGGCCGCGGTTGGTCGAGATTGCCGCGCGCGGCCATGAACCGCACCGGGTTGCGTTTTACCTCTACGACCTCGCGTCGGACTTCCATGCGCTCTACCATCAAGGGAACGCGGATGAAGCCCTACGGTTTGTGCAAGAGGGTGACTCAGATACCACACAGGCGAAAATTGCCCTCATTCGTGCCGTAGCGATTGTTATTTTGCACGGTTTTGGTATTCTTGGGGTCACTCCGGCGGAAGAGATGCGCTAACGCACAAGACAGCCGGACCGAGCGAGAATGATCCCGAAAAGGGACATGCAAGAGGCGAGTATGGCAGTATATGAAGAGGGGTTCGCCCCGACGGCAGGCGCGCCGCGTCTAACAAATATGGTGAATTTCGCAGGGGCTGCGTTGTCGCTGGCCCTGATCCTGGGCGTTGGCTTTTGGGGTTATAAACTTATTGTGCGTGATGTCAGTGGCATCCCCGTGGTTCGCGCGATGGAAGGTGATATGCGCGTGCTGCCCGACAACCCCGGTGGTACGGTTGCAGACCATACTGGTCTGTCTGTCAACGAAGTTGCAGCCGTTGGCGAAGCGGGTGGTCCTGAGGACCGGCTTGTTCTGGCGCCGCGTAACGGCGGGTTGGCGCAGGAAGATCTTGTCGCACAGCCAACCGCCGAAGATGAAATAACGGTTGAAGCAGTTGCTCCTGCTGCGCCCTTTCAACAGGATGACGTCAGCGCACTTGCGGCGCAACTGGCAGGGCTGAGCGCTGAGACCGTGGTGGAAGAGGATGCCGCTGAGGTTGAAGATGTGGCCGTTGTCGAGGTCATTGCGGCCAACGTACCCGGTGTTGCGACATCCCTGCGTCCGGTGATCCGCCCAGCGAATTTCCGCATTCCTGCCGCCGCTACCGAAACACCAGCAGCATCAAATGAAGTCGCCGTGACCACAACAACGTTCGCGGCAGGAACAAATCTTGTGCAACTGGGTGCCTTTCAGACACCCGCATTGGCCGCACAGGAATGGGAGCGGCTGCAAAGCCGCTTTGGACAACTGATGGGTGAACGCGCGCGGGTTATTCAGGTGAGTAATCAAAGTAGCGCGACATGGTACCGTCTTCGTGCCAGTGGTTTTGCAGACCGGGCAGAAGCCCGTCGCCTCTGTGCGGCGCTGCAGGCCGAAGGGGCCGAGTGTATCGCTGTTGTGGTCAACTAAATGCCTATGACAGCTGCGATCTTCGGACCAGAAGGTCCGGAGGTCACGGAGTGGGAGCGTGGTTTTTTCCGAGAGGCTGAACCGCTTGGCTTTATTGTTTTTGCGCGCAACATCGAGACGCCTGATCAGTTGCGCCGACTGACGCATGGCTTGCGGGAAAGCGTGCAGCGCGATGCGCCGATCTTGATTGATCAAGAAGGGGGGCGTGTGCAGCGAATGCGGGCGCCGCATTGGCGCGAGTATTTGCCAGCTTTGGACCAGATGGACCGCGCAAGCGACCCGTTGCGCGCGCATTGGGTGCGCAATCGTCTGATTGCCGCCGAGCTACATGCCGTGGGAATTGACGCAAACTGCGCGCCGCTTGCGGATATAGCCGAAGATGCGACGCACCCTTTTTTGCAAAACCGCCTGTACGGACGCGATGTGGCGACAGTGGTCGCTGCGGCACGCGCTTGTGCCGAAGCGCACCTAGACGGTGGGGTGCTGCCAGTCTTGAAACATATTCCCGGGCATGGGCGGGCCAGCACCGACAGCCATTTGCGATTGCCACGGGTTGACGCACCGCGCGCTGAACTTGATGCGAAGGATTTTGCGCCCTTCAAGGCGCTGAACGACATTGCGATGGGGATGTCGGCGCATATCGTCTTCTCTGATATTGATCCTGACGCACCTGCCACAACATCGCCTAAAATGATGGAAGTGATCCGAAAAGACATCGGTTTCGATGGTCTTTTGATGACCGATGATTTGTCGATGGAGGCCTTGTCAGGGACGATAGCAGAGCGGTCGGAAGCATCCATCAAGGCCGGTTGCGACATTATCCTACATTGCAATGGTGAAGTCGTAGAGATGCAAGATGTGGCCAAAGCGGCAGGTGCCATGACGACACAGGCTGTAGCCCGCGCAAATCGCGCTTTGGCGATGCGAAAAACCCCTGCAAATATTGACATCTCCGACCTAGAAGCGGAACTTACAGCGCTAATAGGCTGAGGGCAGATGCAAGGCGAAGAGTTTCAAGACGACACCATGAGTGTGAGCGAGCGTGTCGCCGCTGAATCTCTCATCGTGGATGTGGGGGCCTTTGAGGGTCCTCTTGACTTGTTGCTGACGCTGTCGCGGACGCAGAAAGTTGATTTGCGGCAGATTTCAATTCTTGCGTTGGCCGAACAATACTTGGCGTTTGTCGAACAGGCCAAACGCCTGCGTCTTGAGTTGGCAGCAGACTATTTGGTGATGGCCGCATGGTTGGCCTTTCTAAAGTCACGATTGCTGTTGCCGCCTGATCCGTCAGAGGAAGGACCGTCTGGTGAAGAGCTTGCCGCACATCTGGCGTTTCAGCTTGAGCGCTTGGAAGCGATGCGCAATTCAGCGGCAAAGTTGATGGCCCGCGACCAATTGGGTCGCGACTTCTTTGCGCGTGGCATCACAGAGGACGTGCAGCGCGTGCGCCGCGTGACCTATACCGCGACACTTCTGGACCTGATGCAAGGGTATGCACGCATCCGTACTCGCGATGATTTCCGCCCGTTCGTGATGGACCGTCAGCACGTCATGACAATGGAACAAGCGCTGGAGCGGATGCGTGGTTTGATCGGGTTTGCGGGCGACTGGACGGACTTCAAAGCTTATTTACCCGATGGGTGGGACGCTGATCCGCAGCGGCGGCGGTCGACGACCGCCGCAACCTTTGCTGCGTCGCTGGAACTTGCCAAGGAAGGCAAAATCGAAATTCGACAGGGTGAAATTTTCGCCCCTATCCAAATCCGCAAGAAAGTTCCCGGTGATGAGTAAGACCGATGCGCCCGAAAACGACAGCCTGTTTGAAGCCCCCCGATGGGTGAGCAGGAACGGATGGTTGAGGCGATCCTTTTTGCGACCGCTGATCCGGTGACCGTGACTGAGCTGACGGGGCGGATGCCGCATGGCTGTGACCCGGCAGAAGCGATCGCGCGCCTGCGCAAACGCTATGACGGGCGTGGTGTGAACATCGTAAAGGTGGGTGACGCCTGGGCGATCCGCACGGCGGGCGACCTGGGGTTCTTGATGCAAAAGGAAACGGTGGAGACGCGCAAGCTGAGCCGTGCCGCGATTGAGACACTGGCGATTGTGGCCTACCACCAACCTGTTACGCGTGCTGAAATCGAAGAAATTCGCGGTGTGAGTGTCAGCCGTGGTACGGTTGACCAGCTAATTGAGTTGGAGTGGATCCGTTTTGGCCGTCGCAAGATGACACCGGGGCGGCCCGTGACTTTTGTGGTCACGCAAGGGTTTCTTGACCACTTCGGGCTAGAGAATGCGCGGGATCTGCCCGGGTTGAAAGAGTTACGCTCCGCCGGGCTTTTGGAAAACCGGCCACCGCCGGGGGCTGCCGCTTTGGGTGAGCGCGACGATGCCGATGAGGACGAAGATCAGACCGAACTCTTTGAAGATTGACCCTTGGCGCCTATGTAGGTGCCATCTGATACAGGAGATACAGACATGAACATGAATCGACTGATCAATATGGGAATGCGGATGTTGATGCGCAAAGGCGTGAACAAGGGCATTGATTTGGCGTCACGCGGTGGCAAACGACCCGAAGACATGACACCGGAAGAGCGCGCGCAGGCAAAATCTGGAAAACAAACCGCGAGCAAGGCGCAAAAAGGCATGCGCGCTGCACGACGGTTTACACGGTAGGGGCGATGCTCTTTAGGTCTGGTTGATGACCGCGTTGCGGGTCAAAGCCGACCTGTATCTGCCCTAAATATCCGTCCGCTCTCACCTTTGTGGAGCACGAAAATAGTATCATTTGAACGCAGGATGGAGAAATCTCATCAAAATCAGAGCTGTAACACTTTTCATAACTCTACTCGCGGCGCCCTGTATTGCGGAAAATACAGCGCGTGACGCAATCGCGAATGTGGCAAGTGTCGAACTTCCTGTAATTGTCGCGATCCGAAACGCCTATGGCCTGGTCAACGCCGAAAATATAATTGATGTTGGAACATCCGGATCGGATCGGATTGTAGATCTATTGTCTATCACAAAGACCGTAACCGCAATTGCGACACTCCATCTTGTTGAAAATCAAGGTTTAACCTTACAGGCTACGTTGGGTGATCTCTTGCCTGACGTGCCAGCCGATAAAGCCCAAATCACTCTGCATCAACTTTTAACCAACACCTCTGGCATCATCCAATCAACGGGAGGTGATTCAGTATTTCTGTCACGATCCGAGTTCTTGGAGCAGGTACTTGCAGCACCCTTGGATGCAAGGCCCGGGACGGTATATTCCTACTCCAACGCTGGGTTTTCCTTGTTAGCTGCTATTATCGAGATCCAAAGCGGCGCCGCTTATGAAGACTATTTGATGGAACAGGTTATCCCAGAAGGACTGCCTGAAATAGGTTATTGGCGCGCCTATGATGCTGAAAAATCGATCACAAGCGAGAGGTTTTGGTTCACTGGATTTCGACGACTGTCAGTAGCAGATGCAAGCTGGTTCGGGGGTGAGCCAAGCTGGAACTTATTGGGCAATGGTGGATTGGTGACGACAGCGGATGGGTTCTTGTCGTTCTGGACCGCGTTCTTCAATGGTGAAATTGTTGATGATGCGCTAGTTGCTCAAGCGCTCACGCCTCACATCGACGATTGCTGCGGCAACATGTTCTATGGGTATGGTCATCAAATCGAGCGCCTTGCCGATGGAAGTTTTGTGTTTGGTCACAATGGTAACAGTGATTTATTTTCGTCGGCTTGGAGATATGTGCCGGCTTCAGGAACAACCTTCTTTTCTGCCGGGCGCGGTGTAGCTGCACAAGACGCGATGGTGATTATGCTGGCGACTAAATAGAGCGATATGTAACGCTGATCTATTTGGGCAAGCTGGGGTCAGTTGCCGATAGCTGACCTTTTTGCTCTATGCAGCTTCAGATGATTTGGGCTGCAAACCAGACATTGCCAGTTACGTCTTACCCGGTTTTCTTAACTGAGACACTTGGCGAATAGTTTCGGGTTCATACTGATCTCTCAACTCCGAAAATGCATCCTGCGAACCATATTGCGCAAGTGACGCGATCATCGAGATTTCCATATCGGAGTTTGCCAGACGGTCGGCAGCGCGTTGTAGGCGCAGGCGCCGCAGGGTTGTCGCGACAGTCTCGCTACTCATCGCGGTGTAGATGCGGTGCCAGTGGTAGCTTGAGAGGCAGGCAACCTCGGACAATTCATCGATCCCAATGTCGGATTCGAGATTTGCGTGCAGAAACGCGGTGACCCGGTCGAGGCGTTCGCAGTAGCTTTGCTGTGTCGTTTTCATCCGTTTATTCTCCAGTTTGAGGTGTCTGAAGAAAGGCTACGACAGTCCCAACCGACAAATCCTGCTGAATTTGGGTTGTCGAAGGTCGGACACCCGATGAGTGCGCAACACGGGAGCATTGACAGAGCGTCCTCACCCGGCTGTTCCCTCGCATTAAAAATGGAGCGCGACAAATAAAAAAGCGCGCAAGGTTGCGCGCTTTTTTTAATCTCAACGGTACTGAAGTGTTATTCAGTGCCGGAAGAGGAGTCGTCATCATCGTCGCTTAGTACGGCTGCGGCGATGAGTGCGGCCGCGGCAACACCTACAATAACAGGTGCGCTCAATGAGCCGGACACGCCACCGGCGGCAGGCTCGACCGATGCGATCTCTTTTTCTTCAAGTGCAGCATCAAGACCGCCAGCTTGCGCAGCGATAGGCGACACGGCAAGCACAGCGACAGATACAACGTTTAATATATATTTCATAGGTCTTGCCCTTTACTTAACAACCAGAGGTTAATACCGATCTACGCGAAACCTCTGCCGTTGTAAACAAAGCATTAACTAACAGAAGCGTCGTTGATGTGGTGCGGACGCATCGTGCTAAGAGCGAAAATGCTTCGACAGCTTCAACCCTTGGCCTTGATAGTTCGACTGAATCTCGCGTCCATAAAGCGCTGCTGGCAAGGCAGCCATAGTCTCATACACCAGACGTCCGACGACCTGCCCATGCTCTAACACAAACGGCGCTTCGTGGCAGCGCACCTCCAGCACACCGCGTGATCCTGACCCGCCGGCTTCGGCATAGCCAAACCCGGGATCAAAGAAACCCGCATAATGCACCCGGAATTCGCCGACCATTGCCAGATAAGGGGCCATTTCCGCCGCCTGCATGGGCGGGATCACAATCGCCTCGCGACTGACAAGGATATAGAACGCGCCGGGATCAAGGATGATCCAGCCGTCTTTGGTGTGCACCTCTTCCCAGAACTCTGCCGGGTCATAGTGGTTCAGCTTGGCCAGATCGACAACGCCGGTGTGTGGTTTTGCGCGGTAGCCGACAAGCGTTCCCTCCGCAGGCTTCAGATCAACGGAGAACCCCAAACCGTCCGAGATGACAGGATCACCCGATACAATCGGCGTCTGCGCGTGTAAGCTGCGCAGATCATCGTCTGTCATCAAGGTCTTGCCTTGCCGAAAGATAATCTGGTTCAGCATCTGGCCCGGCTGGGCGACGACCGAAAACGACCGTGGGCAAATCTCAACGTAGAGCGGGCCATCATAGCCTTCTGGCACCCTGTCGAATTCAATCCCCTGGTCGGTGATGATCCGGGTCAGCAGGTCAAGACGACCGATAGAGGATTTGGCGCTGGCAGCGGCGGTCATCCCGGGGGAGCGTCAGACGCTCCATCAAGGGCACAACATAGACGCAGCCTTTTTCCAAAACGGCACCGCCTGATAGTTTGACTTCATGCATCTGAAGGTCAGTGAGGCGCTCTTTCACTGTGCGCGTACGCCCCGCCAGAAACGAGGCCCGAACGCGATACGCCGTCTGCCCAAGCCGCAAATCAAGCGAGGCGGGTTGGATTTGGTCATCTTCGATTGGGGTATCAGCCGCAATGCCACCAGCCGCGATCATGTCGCGGATTTGGTGGTCAGCAAGGACACCTGCGTTCGTCATTTCATCCCCCATCTGGATGTCAAAACGCCCGCCGTGCGCATGCAACGACGGGCGGTTATGATTGGTCGGGCTAGCAGGACTCGAACCTGCGACCTTCCGTCCCCCAGACGGACGCGCTACCAGGCTGCGCCATAGCCCGACTGGCAGCGTTCATACCTTATCACCCTGCAAGGGCAAGCCCGAAAAGCATGTTCTAACCGCCCATTCGTGCGCGAACCGCTTCAAGACGCGACAGCAGCGGGCCGATCTGGGCGGCACGTTCATGTATGCCACGCGGATCAAACGGTGTACGACCGACAAGACGCGGCGACGCGGACGGCAGACCTTTTGGTGGCGTCGGCAAATCGATTGCGAAGGCAGGTGCTTCAGTTGGGGCAGGGCTGTCGAGTGGCAATGTGTCCTGCACCGGAACCAGTTTCGGCTTTGGCGGCGTTGTTACCTTGGCAATTGCGGGTGGCACTGTGGGAAGTTCAGGTGGGGCGTCGGACATTGATTGTCCAAGGGTTGCGACGTGTTTGACGCCCTTTTCGCGTAACAGCTTTTGGGTGCCTTTGATTGTCAGCCCGTCTTCGTGCAGCAGTTGTTTAATGCCGCCCAAGAGTTCCATATCGGTCGGGCGATAGTATCGGCGTCCACCTGCGCCCTTCACCGGCTTGATTTGGCTGAATTTGCTTTCCCAAAAGCGCAGCACGTGGGTTGGCGTGTCCAACCATTCGGCGACTTCACTGATGGTGCGGAACGCGTCTTTGGCCTTTGCCATGGTTAGCGCTTGTTGCCAGCGGCAACGCGATCTTTCATCAGATGGGATGGGCGGAATGTCAGCACCCGGCGGGGGTGAATTGGAACCTCTTCGCCGGTTTTCGGGTTGCGTCCCAAGCGAGCAGCTTTTTCGCGAACAGCAAACGTTCCAAAGGATGAAATCTTGACAGTTTCGCCTCTCACGAGGCTGTCAGACACATGGGTCAGCACACTTTCGACAAGATCGGCGCTGTCATTGCGGGAAAGACCAACTTGATTGTGCACCGCATCTGCCAAGTCCATTCGCGTCAAAGTCTTATCGGCCATAAAAAATACCCCTCACAATTTGTCTCGGAGCATAGGCGCGCGGTAAAATAAGAGTCAATAACAACGGCTTGGCAATTGGCGTTAACAGCCTGTTTCTACCGATTACCAGCGGATCACCACCGCACCCCACGCCAATCCGCCGCCAATTGCCTCGGTGACGATAAGGTCACCCTGCTTGATCTGGCCGTTTCCAACGCCGACAGATAGGGCGAGGGAATCGATGCTGCGGATGTGTTCCCATGATCTTGAACGGTGACAACGACACGTTCCATCTCAACCCCCAGTTTTTTGGCCGTCGATTGAATGATGCGGATGTTAGCCTGGTGCGGAACAACCCAGTTCACATCATCAGGCCCAAGGCCAACCTTTTCCAAAGCCGTGTCAGCGGTTTTCGCAAGTTTTTCGACGGCATGGCGGAAGACCTCTTTGCCTTCCATGCGCAATACGCCGGTGTTCTGGGTTGAGACACCGCCGTCGACATAAAGCAAATCTTTGTAGCTGCCATCAGAGTTCAGATCTGTCGACAAGATGCCACGGTCGTCTGTCGTCCCGTTGCCGTCTTCGGCTTCAAGGATCAATGCGCCCGCACCATCGCCAAATAGCACGCAGGTGCCCCGATCGGTCCAATCCATGATGCGGCTGAACGTTTCCGCCCCAATCACAAGCACCCGGTCCGCTTGACCTGAGACGATCAGCGCATTTGCGTTGGACAGCGCATAGACAAAACCTGCACAAACGGCTTGCACATCAAAGGCGTAGCCCTTGGTGTTGCCGATGTTGTGCTGGACCATCGTCGCAGCCGACGGAAAGGTCAGGTCTGCCGTCGATGTTGCCAGAACGATCGCGTCAATATCATCACCGACCATTCCAGCCATAGTCAGGGCGGCCTTTGCGGCATTGGTCGCCAAATCAGACGTTGTTTGACCTTCGGCCGCAAAATGCCTGCGTTCGATGCCGGATCGCGCTTTGATCCACTCATCAGATGTATCGAGTGTTTTTTCAAACTCAGCGTTGGGGACCACACGTTCGGGTAGGTAGTGACCAACCCCTTTGACGACTGCGCGACGCATCATGCCTACTTGCCTGTATTGGTATTGAGACTGCCCGTCTCACTTTCTGTTCCGGCATCTTGAGCAAGTGATGCCGCGGACGCAACCCTTGCGGCGAGTTTATCCGAAAATCCGCTTTGTGCGAGGCGGTAGGCCAAATGGAGGGCCGCTGCGACACCAGTGGCGTCAGCGGATCCGTGGCTTTTGATAACGGTTTGGTTGAGCCCCAGAAAGACCCCGCCGTTCACGCGGCGCGGGTCGATACGCTTGCGCAATCCGTTCAATGACCCCTGTGCGAGTAGGGCACCGAGCGCGGACCAAGGGGTTTTTGTCAGCGCGCCGCGCAGCAGTTCGCTAATTAGGGTCGCGGTCCCTTCACCGGTCTTAAGGGCAACATTGCCGGTAAAGCCATCGGTCACAATCACATCGACTTTGTTTGAGGGCAAATCGCCGCCTTCGATAAATCCGACATAGTCAAAATCACCAATTATCGCTGCATTTGCAATAAGTTCGTGGGCGACCTTCAACTCGGCGCGGCCCTTGTGCTCCTCGGTCCCGACGTTCAACAGGCCCACGCGCGGACGCGCAATATCAAGGCCGTTGCGGGCGTAGGAGGCCCCCATCAGCGCGTAGGTCAGTAGGTCGTCCTGATCGGCGCGGATATCCGCACCAGCATCCAGCATGACATTGAAACCGGACGGATTTCGCGAGGGCCAGAGACAGGCGATGGCGGGGCGGTTCACACCTTCGGCCTTGCGTAGCCGCAGCATCGACATGGCCATCAGGCCACCGGTATTGCCGCAGCTGACGGCGACGGCGGCTTGCCGCTCGCGCACCGCTTCAATCGCGGACCACATTGAGGTTTTCTTGCCGTTTCGCAGCACATGGCTCGGCTTGTCGGTCATTTTGACCACTTCAGTGGCGTCATGGACCGTCACACGGTCTGCGATGCCGTTGTTGGCCAAAAGCGCATCCAACTCGGCCTTAGGACCATGTACGATGGCGCGGGCCTGCGGTTCTTTACCCAAAAACTTGGAAAGGCCCGCAACAACAGTTGCAGGCCCTTGATCTCCGCCCATCGCATCAACCGATAGCACCCTGCTTGCATCAGGCCCGTTGGTCGGCGCGGTGTCCGTCTGGGCTTGTGTCATGCGGGCGCTCTCAGGTTGGCTTATGCCGCGTCGTCGTCGAGGTCGATTTCAGTTGTGTCAGCGATCACTTCACGTGTCGCATAGTGGCCGCAAGATGGGCACACGTGGTGTGGGCGTTTCAGCTCACCACAGTTGTCACACTCATTTGGATTTGCCGCGACCAGAGAGTCGTGCGCGCGCCGGTTGTTGCGGCGGGATTTGGATACTTTGTTCTGCTGGACAGCCATGTCTCAACCCTATGATTTAAAGGGCCGCGGCCCAGATTTCTTTGCGTCTGGCGGGGTCCTACGCCATTGTGGCAGCCCTGTCGAGACACGATGTAAAAGAGGCCGCGAACATACTGCGATTTGCGCTTTGTGCAACCCTTTTTCACTGCGCTGTCAAACGTCGCTATTCGTCTTTCTTTTCAAGGCTTTCGCGCAATGCGCCAAGGCCGGCAAACGGCTTTGCATCGTCGTCAGTCATCGGCGCGACGCCGGGTTCGGTGAAAACCGTCGCGGCCAGATCTGCCCCCTCAACACGTGGATAGTTCGGCAGGGCCAGCGAAAGCGCCTCAATCATCACAGCGGCGACGTCAAGTGTTTCTGGTAATTCCTCAACCGTCTCATCGGCAAGCATTTCCACTTCTGAGGCCTCGATCTCGGGGATATCGGCGACGTAGCTGCGGTCGACATGCTCATCAATCCGCGTTGTGACAGGATCGAGCGTAACAACACAGTTCTGAACCACCGTGGCACCAAGCTTTGCAGTCAAGATCCAGTCCTTGCGGTTCTGAGGCGCTAAATGTCCATCAAAGCGCAGCTTTTTGATCGTCACAATCCCCAGAACGTCCGCGATTGCCCGGCGTTCGTCCGCGGTGGGAGCCAACGAGAAATTTGTTGGCTTGCGTGTCGATAGATCTGCCAAACGCATAAGTGACTGGGGTAACTGAGCCATTGCTACTTTCGATTCTTGAACAGGGGCGGGTGGTGCTGTATCGGGGATAAAAGGCGCGAGACGCCAAGGCAAGAGGGCGACGGTATGAGTGCGATCACTGGCAAGCTGCGCAAGACGATCAAGGCAGCAGGATGCGTTGGCTTCATCGCACTCGCCATGGGCTGCACCGAAATGAACCGCTATCACGGGTTCATTCCGCCAGCTGAAGAACTTGCCACCCTGAATGTAGGCACCACCACCAAAAACGAAGTCATCAACCTCTTCGGTCCGCCAATTTCTGAACGTGCGCTTCAAAATAACACAATATACTATGCCTCGAGCCAGTTTCGTCTGTTCGGTCCTTTCAAACCGGAAGAGATCGACCGCCAAGTCCTCGCCATTGATTTTGATGGTAACGACCGCGTCCGCAACATCTCGCGCTACACACTCGACGACGGGCGTGTGGTGGTGCTGGACCGCCGCGTGACCGAAGACGGGATCAATGATGTGACGTTCCTCGCGCAGTTGCTAGGATCCTTCGGTCGGATTGATGCGGGACAATTGCTGGGTGAAGAGCCGTAGGAGCACGTATCTGCTTTGCGGGACTAAGCGGTCATTCGCTTTGGTCCTGTCAGATACCACATCGAACAACCGCCCGGCCGCGTCCGGGCATCGCCCGACCTCCCCCGGAGGGCGATTTTGCAGCGTTTCAACATACTTGAAGGTCGAGGTCATTGAAATGCGTTGCCAAGCCGTGATGTTGGTGCCCTCCAGGTCGGGCGATACCCGAACGGGGCCTGCGTTACACTTTGGGCTCAAATCGGTCGTTGCTAGTGCTTTGCCAAGAGGACCATCGACATAGGTCTAACTCACTCCTCCGCCTCAAACTCCAACGCGACGCCGTTGATGCAATACCGCAGCCCCGTTGGTTGTGGTCCATCCGGGAACACATGTCCTAGATGCGCGTCGCATTTCGTGCAATGCACCTCGGTCCGTTTCATGAAGAAACTGCGGTCCACGGTTTCACCGACCTGTTCTGAATCAATCGGTTCATAGAATGAGGGCCAGCCGGTGCCACTTTCGAATTTGGCACCTTGGTCGAACAAGGGCGCGCCGCAGCATACGCACATGTACGTGCCGGGCTCTTTAGGGAAATCCTCGTGCGTGCCAGCGCGTTCGGTGCCATGCTTGCGGGTGACCTTATAGGCCTGATCTGACAGCTGCGCGCGCCACTCGGCGTCTGATTTGACGATCTTATCCATCAGTTTCTTATTCCTTTTACGTTGCTGATGCGTAACGTAGGTCAGCAAGTGCGTTTCGCCAAGGTAGGGGGCTATGACAATTCCGTTCCAAAAGGGGCGCTATGCGGCCCGGTTCGCCCGGATCCGGCAGGACGTCACAGCCTGCCAAGCGCTGCGGCACCAATGCTTTTTTGGCGGGCCGGGTCTGGATCAGGACAGGTTTGATACGGTCTGCCGTCACCTGATGGTCGAAGACCGGTCAGGGCGGCTCGTTGCGGCGGCACGTCTCTTTGACATCGCGTCGGGCTCGCAAATTGGCAGATGCTATGCGGCGCAGTTTTATGACCTGGCCGGTTTGGCCAAATCGCCCGCGCCTATGCTGGAGGTTGGCCGGTTTTGCATCGCCCCCGATGTTTTGGATGCAGATGTTCTGCGCGTCGCTTGGGGGGCAGTGACGGGTCTGGTTGATGCGCAAGGCACCCGTCTGCTGTTCGGATGCAGCAGCTTTACGGGGACCGATCCCGCCCCGTTTGGCAAGGTTTTTGGACGTCTGGCCCACAAACACGTCGGACCGCAGCATTTGCGCCCTGCGCCCAAGGCACCTGAAACTATTCCCTTTACAGATGTCCCGCCCCATGGCGCAGACCCGATGCCGCCACTTTTGCGCACCTATCTTGCCATGGGCGGTTGGGTTGGCGACCATGCCGTTGTCGATCGGGCCATGAATACGATGCATGTTTTCACCTGTCTTGATGTCGCATCTGTCCCGCCGGCGCGCGCTGCAGCGCTCAGAGCTCTTGCGCAGGCGGCGGCACTGTCATAGCCACGCGGTTATGGCGAAAACACCCTTACTCCAAGTTTCTGATATTGCGCTGACCTTCGGCGGCGATCCTGTGTTCGAAGACCTGTCTTTGGTTGTGCAACCGGGCGACCGTGTCGCTTTGGTTGGACGCAATGGGTCAGGCAAATCCACCTTGATGAAGGTCATGGCGGGACTTGTGCTGCCTGACAGCGGCACGCGCGTTGCAGCCCCCGGCGTGCAGGTCGGCTATATGGAGCAGGACCCGACAATGGCCGGTTTCGCCACGTTGGGTGACTATGCAGCCAGCGGCTTGGACATTGATGAGGCCTACAAGGTTGATATGGTCGCCGAAGGGCTGAAATTCGACCCTGCTGGTGATGTGAACACGGCCTCAGGTGGTGAACGCCGTAGGGCTGCTTTGGCGAAACTGATGGCCGAGGCGCCAGAGTTGATGCTGCTGGACGAGCCCACGAACCACCTTGATATCGAAGCGATTGCTTGGCTTGAGAATGAGTTGAAGACGACCCGCGCCGGTTTTGTCCTGATCAGCCATGATCGGGCCTTTCTGCGCGCGCTGACACGCGCGACCCTGTGGATTGACCGGGGGCAGGTGCGCAGGGCCGAGCAGGGTTTTGAACACTTTGAAGCTTGGCGCGATAAGCTGTGGGAAGAAGAAGACCAGCAACGCCACAAACTGAACCGCAAGATCAAGGCAGAGGCGCGATGGGCGGTTGAGGGCATTTCGGCCCGGCGAAAGCGCAACCAAGGCCGGGTGCGTGCCTTGCAGGAATTGCGCGCGCAACGGGCGGCCCAGATCACAAGGCAGGGGACTGCCGCGATGGCCTTTGATGGTGGCAGTACATCGGGCAAAAAGGTGATGGAAGCTTTTGGGTTGACCAAGGCTTTTGATGGTAAATCCATCGTCAAGAATTTCGATCTGACCGTGCAACGCGGCGACCGGATCGCCTTTGTCGGGCCCAATGGGGTGGGCAAAACGACGCTGATCAAGATGCTTTTAGGGCAAGAGGCCCCGGATGCGGGATCGGTCAAGCTGGGTACGAACCTTGATATCGCGGTGTTTGATCAAACCCGTGCGGCGCTGAACGCGGATATGACGCTTTGGGAAAATCTTGCCAATGATCCCGAACTCGGCGTTTCGGGGAAATCGGATCAGGTGATGGTGCGCGGCAATCCAAAACATGTCGTGGGATATTTGAAAGAATTTCTGTTCAACGAGGCGCAAGCGCGGGCGCCTGTTCGGTCGCTGTCGGGAGGTGAAAAGGCGCGGTTGCTGCTGGCGCGGCTTATGGCGCGGGAAAGCAACCTTTTGGTACTGGACGAACCAACGAACGATCTGGACATCGAAACGCTTGATCTGTTGCAGGATATCTTGGGTGATTACGATGGCACGGTGCTTTTGGTTAGCCACGACCGGGACTTTCTGGACCGGGTCGCGACCACAACGATTGCCATGGAAGGCAACGGGCAAGCGGTTGTCTATGCGGGTGGTTGGTCGGATTATCGCACACAACGCGGCGGTGATTTTGTTGAGGCAAAAGAGGCCAGCAAGCCTTTGGCGAAGAAGGCAAAGCCGGTTGAAAAGCAAACGGCCAGCGGGCTGTCATTCACCGAAAAGCACCGGCTAGAAGAACTGCCGGGTGTCATTGAAAAAATCACAGCCGAGATCGCCAAGCTCGAAAAACTCCTCGGCGATCCCGCGCTTTTCATCGAAAATCCAGTCAAGTTTCAAAAAGCAACCGATGCGCTCGTCGCACGTCAAAACGCGTTGTCGGACGCCGAAGACGAATGGTTGCAATTGGAAGAAAAAGCAGCCGGTTAGGGCATCCGCAACGCCCCATCCAAACGGATGGTTGTTCCGTTCAGATAGTCACATTCCACAATAAAGCGCGCCAAAGCCGCAAATTCTGCCGGATCGCCTAGCCGTTCGGGATAGACGACGTCCTTGGCCAAGCCTGCCATGACTTCTTCGCCCAGCCCTTCGAGCATCGGCGTGCGGAAGATACCTGGCGCGATGGCCATGACGCGGATGCCGCTGCGCGCCAGATCGCGCGCCATCGGCAGTGATAGCCCGGCAATCCCGGCTTTGGACGCCGCATAAGCGGTTTGTCCTTTTTGACCGTCGAACGCTGCCACGGATGCTGTGTTGATGATGACGCTGCCCTGCGCCATACGCGCCGCCGCTAAACGTGCGACGTTAAAAGTGCCATTAAGGTTTATGTCGACCGTTCGGGCAAAGCTCTCTTGCTTATGCGGTCCATCACGGCCCAACGTCTTCTCTGCCGTGGCAATGCCTGCACAATTGATTGCGACGTTAAAGTCGCTGGTCTGATCCAAACCAGCCGATACGCTGGCTTCGTCCGTCACGTCGACCTCTGCAAACCCTGCGCCGATATCGGTGGCAAAGGCCGCACCGTTTGGGTCGCGGTCAAATATTGTGACCTGCGCACCTGCTGCAATCAACGCACGGGCAGTGGCGGCCCCTAATCCCGACGCACCGCCAGTGATCACAGCTACAGCTTCTTTTATTTGCATATTTCCCTCATTTTTTTGGTGTTCCTAAATGTCTGTCGGCGGCAGGCGCGCGGCGCCCCCTTCGACCTCGCAAGTCAGTTTGCCTTTTCGGCGGCTTTGATCTGATCCCACAGCGCGTCCATTTCCTGCAAGTCGCTTTGTGCAGGTGTTTTGCCTTTGGCGGCAAGCATATCTTCAATTGCCGCAAACCGACGCTCAACCTTTGCATTCGTGCGCCGAACGGCGGCTTCGGGATCAACGCCCAGATGCCGCGCTAGATTGGCAAGGACAAAGGCTAAATCTCCAAACTCGGCCTCAACATCGTCTTGCGAAAGGGTATCGCGGGCTTCAACCAGCTCCTTGCTTTCCTCGACAATCTTGTCGAGCACGCTGTCGGTTTCGTCCCAGTCAAAGCCGACGCGCGCCATCCTTTTTGCAATTTCACAGCGCGAGTCATGCCCGGTAATCCCAAAGCCACGCCCGCAAGCGTGCGCTTTTGTTCCTTGCCTGCACGTTCCGCCGCTTTGATCTTTTCCCAATCAAGCGTCTGCTGCTCCGCCGACTTATCCCTGCTCTCGTCACCGAATACATGCGGATGCCGCGCGACCATCTTGTCAGCAATCGCCCGAACAACACTGTCAAAGGTGAAATGCCCGGCCTCGGCCCCCATTTGCGTGTGATAGACGGTCTGCAACAGCAGATCGCCTAACTCGCCCTCCAATTCGCCCCAGTCGCTGCGGGCGATGGCATCGGCGACCTCATAAGCCTCTTCGATGGTATAGGGGGCGATGGTGTTGAAATCCTGCTCAATATCCCATGGGCAGCCGGTTTCGGGATCGCGCAAACGGCGCATAATCTCAAGCAGGCGGGGCATGCCGCCGTCTGGATCGTGGATCAAAGGGGTCTGTGTCATGTCGCCTCGCATTTCTTGGCGCGAAGCTAGCGAAATGCCAGCGCCGCGCCAAGATGTGCTGTGCGGCTTTAGAACTTAAACGATGCGCGGATCGCAATTGTATCCGCAGTTGTGTCGATATCGATACCTTCGCCGATGAAGTCATCTTCGTTCAAACGGCGGGCGAGGTATTCCGCACCGATCACAAATTGATCGCTAATCATATAGTCCGCGCCAAAGCCAAAGTTGAACCCGTCGGCTGTCACATCAATCCCGGGCACGACGGTAGCGGTCCCGCGCGACACGCCCGCAACACCGTAAACGAGTGCCGCATCAAACGCGTAGCCGGTCCGTGCTTTGAGATCGATAAAGTTTATCTCGGAATCAAAAGTGTCATCTCCTGCATCTTCAAGACTGATTTCTGCATCGGAACGTGCGGAAAATGCCGCTTCGCCACCGAATACAAGGTCACCACGTTGCACCTGATATCCGTAAAAAGCGCTGACAATTGCGTCGCTCTCTACGTCCAGATCAAACGTGTCACCGTCAAATTCGGGGCTGATTTCACCGTTGGTGAGTTGGCCCAATGAAAGACCTGCGTAATTTCCGCTCCAGTCAGCCAAGGCGGTTGTTGGCGCAAGTGGCAGTAGTGCGAGGGCAAGGGCAGCAACCAGTTTTTTGCGTTTTTGTGAAATTTTCGTCGTCATAAGGATGTTCCATTTCTAGATATTGGGCGGGCTCAATTGCCGGCCTCTGCATCCTTTACGCGCCAGTGCGCGGTCCTATTCTTGGAAAAAGTTAAAAAAGTGTAAACGCTGAAATGAACCCGCATCTGTCGCGATCAGCCATTGCGAATAGGGGGCTGTTGCGGTCAACTGTTGCGCAACCAACATTGTGAAAGACCTAATATGCCCATTATCAACCGCATTGCCGATTACGCCGACGATATGATCGCGTGGCGCAGACATCTGCATGCTCATCCCGAATTGCAGTTCGAGTGCCATGAGACTGCGGCCTTTGTGATCGAGCGTTTGCGCGCGTTTGGCGTTGACGAAATACATGAAGGGATCGCGACCTCTGGTGTGGTCGCAATCCTGAATGGTAAGGCGGCGGGTCCGACCATTGGCCTGCGCGCCGATATGGACGCCCTGCCAATGGATGAAATCACCGGGCTTGATTACGCCTCAACCGTGCCGGGCAAGATGCATGCTTGCGGCCATGATGGGCACACAACCATGCTGCTGGGGGCCGCACGTTATCTTGCCGAAACGCGGAATTTTGCGGGGCGCGTTGCGCTGATTTTTCAGCCTGCCGAAGAAGGTGGCGGCGGTGCGCAGGTGATGGTGCAAGAGGGGGTTCTGGACCGCTTTGACATCAAAGAGGTCTATGCGCTGCACAACGCACCCGGTGCGCCTGTGGGATCGTTCTACACAACACCCGGTCCAATCATGGCCGCTGTCGATACATTCCATATTCATATCAAAGGCGAGGGTGGGCATGGGGCCTATCCGCACGACACAGCTGATCCGATTGTGGCAGCAGTGGGGATGGTCAATGCGATCCAGACCATAGTGAGCCGCAACCATGCATCGCGTGACGACCTGGTTGTTTCCGTGACGCAAATCCATACCGGCTCTGCCGACAATATCATACCTGACAAGGCCTATATCAACGGCACTGTGCGCACATTCGACAAGGGCGTGCAGGCGATGGTGCAAAGCCGTTTGGCCGATATCGTCAAAGGCCAAGCAGCCGCTTACAGCGTTGCGGCAGAACTGACCTATGAGGTTGGGTATCCGGCAACGGTAAATGATGCCGCAAAGACAGGTTTCGCCGCCGATGTCGCACGCGAAATCGCAGCCGAGGTGGATGACAACCGCCCGCGTGAAATGGGGGCCGAGGATTTTGCCTATATGTTGGAAGAACGCCCCGGTGCCTATCTGTTCGTCGGCAACGGCGATACGGCCGGTCTGCATCATCCGGCCTATGATTTTGATGATCGAACCGCACCTGCGGGCGCTTCGTTTTTTGCGCGATTGGTGGAACGCGCTTTACCGGCGAATGCTGCGTAGGATGTGGGCTCCGGATGCCTCCGGCGGAAGTTTGATTGGACATAGAGAAGAGATGGCGCTGTGACACTGGATAAAGCGAAAGAGGCGGTCGATGGGGCGTTTACCGCCAAAGATCGGCGCGGCTTGGCCTATGAGAATGCTTTTGGTGGGGCGACCTCTTTTTTGCGGCGGACTTATACCAAGGATCTGACTGGGTTTGATTTGGCGGTCACAGGCGTGCCGTTTGATCAGGCGGTGACGCACAGGCCGGGTACGCGGTTTGGACCGCGCGCGATCCGCGAAGCCTCGAGTTTGCAGCCCTTTGATCCGCCTTATGGTTGGGACGGCTTTGATCCGCTGAGTGAATTTGCCATCGCGGATTATGGCGATGTGGCATTTGATTACGCCGATGTGCCCGGCGTCCCGGCTTTGGTGCAGGCGCATATCGCGGGTATTTTGGCCCAAGGTTGTGGTGCGATCACGCTGGGCGGTGATCACTTTATCACGCTGCCGATTTTGCGCGCTTATGCCGAAAAATATGGACCGATGTCCGTCGTCCAGTTTGACGCTCATTCGGACCTTTGGCCTGACGATGACATGGGCCGCATTGATCACGGAACGATGATGTATAAGGCGGTGAAACTGGGACTGGTGGATGTCAGCCGGTCTGTGCAGGTCGGTATTCGGACGGAGTGCGAAGATTATCTGGGCATGCCCTATATTGATGCGCGGACCTGCCACGAAAAAGGGACCGCCTGGGTGACCGAGCAGATCAAGGCGCGTGTCGGCGACAATCCGACATACGTCAGCTTTGATATTGATGCGCTGGACCCTGCCTTTGCGCCCGGAACGGGCACGCCTGTGTGGGGTGGTCTGGCATCGTGGCAGGCCGCCGCAATCCTGCGCGACATGGCAGGGATCAATGTGGTGGGCGCCGATGTTGTTGAGGTATCACCACCCTATGACGCCACCGGGGCGACCGCGATTGCGGGTGCGCATGTGGCGATGGAGCTATGTTGCCTCGCACTATGGAACAGAAGGGTTAAGTAATGCCTAATCAACCGATTTCAGGGAACGATCTGGCGCGGTTTTCCGGGCCGCAAAGTTTCATGCGATTGCCAGAGGTGGCCAGCGCCGAGGGGCTCGACGTGGGTTTTGTTGGGATACCGATGGATATCGGTACCTCGTGGCGCTCTGGCACCCGGATGGGACCCAAGCAATTGCGCGAACAATCGGCGATGATCCGGCCCTATAACATCCAAACCGGGGCCGCACCTTTTGATGCGTTGCAATGCGCCGACCTGGGCGATGTCGCGATAAACACGTTTTCACTGAGCGACAGTATTCGCATTATTACAGAGACTTATGCCGCACACCTTAAGCATGATTTTATACCCATGACCTTGGGCGGGGATCATACTTTGACGCTGCCTGTGCTGCGCGCGGTCGCGGCAAAACACGGGTCCGTGGCGTTGGTGCATGTGGATGCCCATGCGGACGTCAATGATGAGATGTTCGGCGAGCGTGAAACCCATGGCACGGTATTTCGCCGGGCCTATGAGGAAGGGATCATTACGGCCGATAAGGTCTTTCAGATTGGCTTGCGTGGTACGGGATATACGGCCGACGACTTTACCGAAGCGGCGGATTGGGGCTTTAATCAGTTTCTCGCGCCAGAGCTTTGGCACAAATCGCTGACCCCATTAGCCGCGGATATTAAAGCGAAAATTGGTGATCAGCCCTGTTATATTACCTACGATATCGACAGTCTTGACCCGGCCTATGCCCCCGGCACCGGCACGCCGGAGATCGGCGGGCTCACAACGCCGCAGGCGATGGAATTGATCCGGGGCCTGCGCGGATTGAATATCGTGGGCTGTGATCTGGTCGAGGTGTCGCCACCCTATGACACGTCGGGCAATACCGCGCTGACGGGCGCAAATCTGATGTTTGAAATGCTGTCCATCTTGCCCGGTGTGCCGTACAGATAGCGTACAGATGCTGTACATACAGCGTACGTACAATCCGCGGAGATCGCATTGCGCATCCTGATCAGTCTATTTGTGCTTATTTTGGGTTTCATGGCCTATGTCCGTTTGGCGCCCAGTGATGTGGTCAGGTGGCATAGAGTGCCGGATGTCGCTGCGCCGGGTGATACATCACAGACGGGTGGATTTATTGCTGTCCGACGAATTCGGGCACCGGGGCCGGACGTATTGACAGCAGTTGAACAGCGTGCGCTTGCAACGCCGCGCACGAAATTGGTGGCCGGCAGCGTGGCGGACGGGATGATTACCTTTCAGACCCGGTCGCGTCTTTGGGGGTTTCCGGATTACACAACCGTGGCGGTACAGGGTGATTTATTAATCATCTACGGACGTTTACGGTTTGGCAGTGCTGATTTGGGCGTCAACAAGGCGCGTATCGAAAACTGGTTAGAGACGCTTGGCCCCTTGACCACACCGCTTTGATCGGCCAATGCGGACAAATGATCGCACCGGACAAAATAGCGCAGTTGATTGATCGCTTCCAGTTTCTGGAGGCAAAGATGGCTGATGGAACGGCAGGAAGTGATATTGCTGCATTAGGCAAGGAATACGCTGAACTGCGCCCTGTGGTTGAAACGGTCACTGCCTACAAAGATCTTGTGACCCAGATCGCTGAGGCCGAAGCGATGCTGGCTGATCCGGAGATGAAGGAATTGGCAGAGGCGGAACTGCCACAGCTAAAGGCTGCTTTGGATGCGTCAGAGCATGACGTCCAATTGGCACTGTTGCCAAAGGATGCAGCAGACGGCCGTCCTGCCCTTTTGGAAATTCGTCCCGGTACGGGTGGGGACGAAGCGGGGCTTTTTGCGGCAGACCTTTTGCGCATGTATCAGCGGTATGCCGAAGCGCAGGGTTGGCGGTTTGAGATTTTGGAAGAGAGCCTGAGCGAATTGGGCGGCGTGAAGGAAGTTGTGGCCCGCATTGTTGGCGACGGCGTTTTTGCCAAGATGAAATATGAAAGCGGCGTGCACCGCGTGCAGCGCGTGCCCGAGACGGAAAGCGGGGGGCGTATTCATACCTCTGCCGCGACTGTGGCGGTGCTGCCAGAGGCCGAGGATGTAGATATCGAGATCAATCCCGCCGATATTCGGATTGATACCATGCGTGCGTCCGGGTCTGGCGGCCAACACGTGAATACGACCGATTCTGCAGTGCGGATATTGCACGAACCGACTGGGATCATCGTCGTCAGTTCCGAGAAATCGCAACACCGCAACCGCGAGATCGCGATGCAGGTCCTGAAAACGCGTCTGTTTGATCTGGAACGGCAGCGGGTGGATGATGAACGCTCGGCTGATCGTAAAAACCAAGTGGGGTCGGGGGACCGGTCTGAACGGATCAGGACCTATAACTTCCCGCAAGGGCGCATGACGGACCACCGGATTAACCTCACGCTCTATTCGCTAGGGCAGGTGATGCAGGGCGATTTGGAAGAGGTAATCACCGCGCTGCAGGCGGATGCGCAGGCGACATTGCTGGCAGAGATGGGCGCGTGACGGAATCTGAGTTGCTGCGCGTAGGGGCAGAAACTCTTGCGGATGCAGGTATCCCCGATCCCCAGCGCGAGGCGCGTATTCTGTGGCGTGCGTTTCCTGATACAGAGGCATTCGCTGCCGCGGTAGCAGAACGCGCAACCCGTAAACCAATTTCGCATGTCTTGGGGTATCGCGATTTCTATAAACAGCGATTCCTTGTTACCGGTGATGTCTTGGATCCGCGCCCTGATACTGAAGTTCTGGTTGAAGTCGCACTTGAAAAAGCGACGGACCGGGACCGTGTTCTTGATTTGGGAACAGGCAGTGGCTGCGTGTTGTTATCGATTCTAGATCAACTTGAATTCGCGAGTGGCGTTGGCACGGATATATCTGGTGCAGCTTTGGACTTGGCGGCACGCAACGCTAAGGAGATTGGTGTGGAGGCTCAGGCTACTTTCTTGCAATCGTTCTGGTTTGAGGCGGTGGAAGGGGAGTTTGACCTGATCGTGTCGAACCCGCCCTACATCGCTGCTGATGAAATGGACGCGCTGCAACCGGAAGTCCGCGACCATGAACCCCGCATCGCTTTAACCGACGAAGCAGACGGCCTCAGTGCCTACCGCAAGATTACCGCGGGTGCGCCCGATCATCTGACCCCCGGTGGTCGCCTGATCGTTGAGATTGGACCGACGCAGGCGGCTGCGGTGTCTGGCATGATGCAAGATGCGGGGTTTGAACGGATCTCGCGTGATCCCGGACCTTGATGGTCGCGACCGGGTTGTCGTGGGGTATCAGCCGTAGACAGGCAGGAAATCCGCCGATAATGGCCGAAATACGGGCATTATCGCACTTTGGGCTTGTCTTGGTGGCGCTCACATGCTTATTCAAAGCCATCGGCTGGGATGAGCATCGCAGTGACGCTCCCCCGATCAGTCGCCAAAACATCGCAAGGCCAAATATTTCAGACGCGCAAGAGGCGCGACATGGGCTAGCGCAACGACAGCCAAAGGCTTGAAAGCACTTACATGAGATCATCGAAGTCACGGTCGCGGAACAAGAACCGCAACAACCGGCCCTCGGGCGGGAATATCATCAACCGGGTGTTTGACAGCTCGGGTCCTGATGGCAAGGTGCGCGGCACCCCGCAGCAGATTATCGAGAAATACAACCAGCTTCACCGTGACGCCGTTTTGTCGGGCGACCGGGTGGATGCGGAAAACTTTGCCCAACACGCAGAGCACTACACGCGTCTGCTGGCCGAAGCGCAGCGTGAGGTTGAGGCCAAGCGCGAAGAGCAAGAGGCGCAGAACCGTGAGCGTCAGGCCGAACGTGATCGCGAACGCCAAGAGCGTCTAAAGGCGCAAGAAGCCGCGGCGAATGATCCGGCCACAATGGAACAGCCTGTAACCGACGCGCCGCAGGCCGATGGACCCGATAGCGGGCTTGTTGAGACGCCTGAAGAAAAGCCGCAGCGCCCCCGCAGGCAGCGCAGCCCGCGCAAGCCGCGAACAAACCCGGATGAGGGCAATGCGCCTGATAAGGGAAACGCCCCAGAGGCCGCTGAATAATGAAAAGCCCTCCGATTTCGGAGGGCTTTTTCGTTGAAGGGTAATTTTGCACGGATTGTCGTTGTGGGCGCAAATGGTGCAGGCAAGACATGGGTTGCCACACGGCTGGCCGCGCACACCGGAGCCGCGCTTGTTCATAAGGACGCGCTGGCGTTGACCACCGGGTGGGTCCAGCGTTCGCGTGGCGATGTTCAGGCGCAACTACTCCGTCTGATAGCATCCCAAACTTGGGTGCTGGATGGCGGGCCGTCTGTCTTGTCGCCTGATGTGCTGCGGCGGGCAACCTTGATCGTTTGGCTGGACGTCCCGAGAGGGCTGCGGGTCTGGCGCATTGCGCGGCGCAGTCTGAAATACTTTGGCCAGACGCGCCCCGAGCATCCGCAGGGTAATCGTGACTGGCCGGGACGGCGGCAGTTCGCCTTCCTTTGGCGCGCATGGCGGCAAGACGACAGGTTTCGACAAGATATCGCCGACGCGCTTGGCCCTGTATCTCAGCCGGTCGTGCGTCTGACGACCCGTGCCGAAATCTCAGAGTTTATCGAGACTGCGGGACAGCGCGCAGAACGCCTCTAGTTCGACTTGTTCGGCCCGTTCGGTAGGTTTGATCCCGACGGCGATCAAGTGATCTTCGATGTCAGGGCTGACGGATTTGAGTGCAGAGCGCAGCATTTTGCGCCGTTGGTTAAATGCAGCCGCGACCACCTTGTTCAAGGTGCCAGCGTCAGCGGGGAAACGAGGCGCGGGCAGGGCGGTCAGGTGCACGACTGCAGAGTTGACCTTGGGGGTGGGCTGAATGCCTCTGGCGGCAGATCCATGACGATGCGTGGATCCGTGCGCCACTGCGCCAGGAGGGCTAGTCTGCCGTAGGCTTTGCTGCCGGGCGTCGCGACGATGCGCTGTGCGACCTCGCGTTGGAACATCAGCGTCAGGCTTTCCCAAAATGGTGGCCATTCCGGCGGCGTCAGCCACCGCACCAGGAGTTCCGTGCCGACGTTATAGGGCAGGTTTGCTGCAATCTTGATGGGCTGGATCAGATGCTCTAACGGGTTGATGGTCAGCGCGTCCCCATTGATGGCCTGCAATTGGCCGGGGTAGCGTGCGGCAATATCAGCCAAAGCCGGCATGCAACGCGGGTCCTTTTCGATCGCCAGCACCCGGCGCGCGCCTTCGGCCAGCAGCCCGCGCGTCAAACCACCGGGGCCCGGTCCGATTTCGAGCACATCTGCCCCTGTCAGATCACCGGCGAGCCGTGCGATCTTTGCGGTCAGATTGAGATCGAGCAGAAAATTCTGGCCCAGCGACTTTTTCGCCGCCAGTTCGTGTGTGGCAATCACATCTCTGAGGGGGGGCAGATCATCAATCACGGGCGTCTGCCATTTGTGCAGCCATGCGAATTGCCGCGATCATCGAGGTTGCATCGGCTTTGCCTTGTCCGGCGATGTCAAACGCGGTGCCGTGGTCGGGTGACGTGCGAATGAATGGCAAGCCTAGCGTGATGTTTACACCGCCAGAGAAATCAAGAGTCTTGATCGGGATCAACGCCTGATCATGGTACATGCAGACCGCCACATCGTAGGTTTGACGCGCGCCTGCGTGAAACATCGTGTCGGCCGACATTGGCCCTGTGATATCCATCCCTTGCGCCCGCAACGCGTTAAGGACCGGCGTGATCATTTCGATCTCTTCCTGTCCCATTTTGCCGTCTTCCCCGGCATGTGGGTTCAAGCCTGCGACCGCAATGCGCGGCTTTGCAATGCCGAAATCGCGGCGTAGTGCGGCGCGGGTGATCAGCAGTGTGTCCGTCAACAGGCTGGCCGTCAGAGTGGTCGGTACCTTATCCAGCGCGATGTGAATGGTTGTCGGAACGACGCGAAGTGCGTCGCAGGCCAGCATCATCACCACCTGCTGTGTTCCTGCAAGTGCGGCGAGATATTCTGTATGGCCGGGGTAGGCAAAGTCTGCCCCATCAATCAGGGCCGCCTTGTGAATGGGCGCGGTGCACAGGGCACGTGCAGCCCCTGATTGGACAAGGGCCACCGCATCTGAAATCGCCGTGATGACGCCTTTCGCATGGGCGGGATCTGGTCGTCCCGGGGTCGCCGGACCGCCAAGATCCCGCGCAAGTACTGTCATTTTGAACGGATGAATATCGCTTGGGTCGGTCGCCGCATGAATGTCCGTGCCGGCGGGCAAGTGTTGTGGATCGCCGAGCCAAAGCAGCGGCACGTCGTTTTTGAGTGCGTTCCATGCCGCCACGGCAATTTCAGGCCCGATACCCGCGGGCTCACCACAACTGATTGCGATGGGGCGCATTAGGGACGGATGACAGCAGAGGCGCGCAGATCTTCCAGCAAGGCGTCGGCGAGAGCCCCAAGGCGTTGACTGCGCAGTTGATTGCGGACCAGTTCAGGATCGCTTGTGCCAGTGCCGGCATTGTTGCGGGCGCACAGCATCAAGAAGACCAAAGTCTCGCCGTTGTTGCGGGTCAGGTTGTATGACACCTCGCCGGGGTCAAGGCGCGCAAGCTCGAGCGCGATGTCGTCTGATATGTCTGCGGGTGCTTCTGTCAGGCGATCCAGCACTTCTGCGGGCTGGTTGCGTGCGACGCCAAATAGATCATCGCAGGTATCGACCTGATCGCTGACTTCAGCGGCCAAGCGCAAACCGGCCTCACTTCGCCCGCCGGGCAGGTAGTAGGCGGCATAGTCTATGCTGACCGGTGGCACGACGGGGCGCAATGCTTCGCGCTGACCGCGCAGCTGAAACAGTGCGATCCCGTTGGGGATCTGAATAGGCTCGGTGACTTCGCCGGGTTCCAGATCAAGAATGATCTGTCGCAACTGTGGCGGATAGTTTTCGATCGGTAGCCAGTCGAGGCGTCCACCGTTTTCACGTGAGGGCAGGGCCGAGACCTGTCGCGCCGCTGCTTCAAAATCCGCAAAAGACCGCATGCGCGAAATCTGATTGGCCGCATTACGTGCTGCCGCTGCGCGTGGCGGCGGCGCGGCGATGATAATTTCATTGAGCAGAACTTCCAATTGCGAGGGTGGTGCACCGCGCCGCGCGATTGCCCTTTCGACGTCAGCATCCGTAACAGAGACCTGGCGGCGGAAACGAGCGCGCACGAAGTCACGCCACATCACACCCGTGCGCGTAAAGTCGCGGAAGGTGCTGATGTCGACCCCGCTTTGTGAAAGGACTTGAGTGAATTGCGGAAGGCTCAGGTTTGCGCGCCCTGCAAAGTCTTCCATTGCCTGCTGTAGTTCTTCATCTGAAATCGAACGCCCGAACCGCGCCATTTCCTGTTCTTTCAAGCGATCCTCGATCAAGGCGTTGCGGGCTGCTTCGTTCAGGTCACCGGGTGTGCGGAAGACTTCAAGCAATCGGATGCGCTGTGTCAGCTCAAACTGGGTAATCACGCGGTCATTGACGGTAATCACAGGTGTCAGTTGCCCCTGGGCATGGGCAACAGTCCCGATCCCAAAAACAAGAAAAAATGCCGCGAAGACCGCGCAGAATTGGTTCTTATTCATCCCAAAAATCATCATTCGTCTCAATTTCCGCATCCTGTCGTGAGGCCACCAGCAGAGCGACCAGTTGAAAAGCCGTCGATCGATCCGTTGATCCCAAATGTTGTTGTCGGGTCTACAGTACTGGAAGACGTAAACCGGCGCGAGGCCGAAACGTTCACAGTCACGCATTCGTTGCGCCATTGCAGGCCAAGCCCGCTGCTGACGGGAAGATCCGCTGCTACGTCATAGCGGCCATCGACCTCAATTGACCAAGCATCGCTGAGTACGAAAGCAGCATCGATGGTCCATTCGGAAATGGTGTTGCTTCGTCCTTCTTGCGGATCAGGGCTAAGCCGGATGTAGTTTGCCCCCAACGACACCCAGTCATTTTGCCAAGCCACGCGGCTATCAGCGACGGTCAAGTCCGCCACATCATCCCACAGTGCGCGACTGTCAAAAATAAACCCACCGGGCGCGGTCAGTTGCCCTGCGATCAGCCAGTCAGACTGCCGCCCGTCAAGACCGGATGTCGCGGTAAAACCGCTTTGCGGTTTATCCCGCACGATCCGGCCAAAACTAAGGGTGGACGTCACCCCGCCCGCCCCAGTTCTGGTCCAGGTCAGACCAACAGCGGCCTGCACGCCGACTTCGACAGCGTCTTCACCCGCAAAGCGCGACAGAGAAAAGAGATTGGCGCGGTCCAATTCGGTGCGAAGGCTGTCCTCATTCGGAGGCGTGCCCCCATAATCCTGTGCCCAACTGAGGCTGATTGTGGGTTCAAGCAGGTGTGATGTGCCGCCAGACCCCATGCGCCCCAAAGGCCAGCGCAACACAATGCCTGCACCGGGGATTACCCGCAGATCTTCTTCCGAAAAGGCTTCATCGTCATTCACGACGTAGAGATCTGCGCGTACGCCGGCTTGCGCATCGGCGACAACACCCATGGGAAGGATCCAACTGTTTGACCAGATACCTTCGACACCAGACCGCAGCACGTCACGGCCAGCATCGCCATCGGTTGTGCTGTATCGATAGGCCAGATCGAGACTGGCGTCGTACTGGAGACGGCCACCAAAGGCCGGTGCAAAGCTTGATTGATAGCGCAAGTCTGCGATGATGGGTGGCAAAGATGCATTCGTTTCATCGTCACGGAGTGTTTGGTAGTAGGTGAAGCGCGCCTGATAGAGCGCTTCGTCGGTTACGCGCAGTAGTTCAACGGCGCTATCCAAACGGTCTTTGCTGGAATAGCTGTAGTCCAACAGATATGCCGGATCGCTTACGCCTTCGAGGTCAAAAATCAGCTGATAGGCATTGCCAAGATCGAAACGCCCTTCGGCAAAGAGATAAGACCGCAGTTCCGGAAGAAGCGTGTCATCACTGACCGCCGCTTCTATGCTGAGATCGCCATTCACAAATGCCTGACGGTATCTGAGCTCTAGCGTTGTCGTTTCTTCAGCAATATATGGTGTCAGAAGCAGGTCCTTGTGATCGCCAAGTGTGATGAAATAGGGCACCTTCACACCGAACCCCAGTTGCGATGTGTTGCGTTGCTCGGGGATGAGCAGGCCAGTGGCCCGCTCAAGTGTGGGATCGGGCAGACGCATTCGTGGCAACCAAATCAAAGGGACGCCGAGAACGCGAAAGGTGGCGTTTCTGAAATAGAGCTGACGTTCCTGATTGTCATGGATGACCCGTTCGGCGCGGATCTCCCATAGCGGTGTTTGCGTTCCGCATACTCTGCATGACGTCGCCGATGTCTTGTAGAGCTGCGAGTATCGGCCGTCACGACGGTCTATTTGATTTGCAACCAGCTGGAGTTGTTGGTCGAGCACAATGCGCGCGCCTTGCAGGATACCATTTTCAAGTCGGGGATCGAGCGATGCGCTGTCAGCGGTCAGGATTGTCCCATCAGACGTCTTGATGAAAATTGGCCCTGTAATGCGCAGCGTGTCGCTGGGTTGGTCATAGACGACTTGGCTGGCCGTCAGGCGGCTCCCGTCAAAAAGGACCTCGATATTGCCTGTTGCGATCAGCTGATCTTCGCCGTTCAGTTCGACGCTGTCTGCGACCAAGGTTGCCGCACCTTGCGCCATAAGACTGCCGGGCAACCACAAAAACAGCAAAACAAGAACCGTCCGCATCACCCGTCCTCATTATGCAAAAGAAAGCCCATCGAAAGGCCGATTGCAGCAAAGGGTGGCGCCCATGCGGCCAACAGCACGGGCAGTTGGCCGTTTTCCCCCAAGACTTGTGCGAAATTGCGAATGAAGTAGATGACAAAAGCCAAGAGCACTGCAAACATGACCATCATGCCAGTCCGCCCGCCGCGTTGGTGCCGCAGTGTAAAGCTTGCCCCGATCAGAACCATTGCAACCAAAAACACCGGGGTCGCCAGTTCTTTGTGAAACCACACCAAGTGACGTTGCGCCGAAAAGCCCGCCGTTTGCAACCGGCCGATGAAAGCTGGCAGTTCCCAGATGGGGATTGAGGACGGCGTGCCAAAGCTGTCGCGGATCTGATCCGGGGTCAGGGAGGACTGGATCGAAAGTTCGGGCTGAAGCACGGCTGATGCCTCGGGCGTCGCGTCGCCGTCCAACTGCCATGACTTTGCATCGCGCAGCACCCACGCGCCTGTCACCAATTCAGCGGAACCTGCATTGATGCGTCGTCGTGGGCCGCTGTCCGGTGCAAATGTCAGAAAGGTCACATCTGTCAGCTTGGTCCCGTCAAGGTTTGCGCTTTGCGCGCTGATGACGGTTTGCCCGTCTGCATTGCCCTGACGCAACCACAGACCGGAGGACCCGATGGACAGCACAGAACTATTACCACGCAATGCATCGCTGCGTGCCTCGAACTCTTTTGATGTTCCGGCGACAATCGGGTTGAGGATGCCAACGGCAAGAAGCCCGATCAGCAAAGCGACGGCAATTGGCGCCAGAAGTGCGCGCAGGGCAGATCGCCCCGCAGCACGGGTCACGACCATTTCAGATGATCTGGACAGGCTGAGGAACAATGCAATTGTCGCAAGGATCATGATCAGCGGCAGGATGGCATAGATCGCTTGCGGGATGTTGAGCAGGCTCAGCATCAGAATATCGCCGAATGTTGCCTCTGCCGATCCAAAGCGCCGCAATTGATCGACTAGATCTATAAACAGCATAATTAGGAAAAATACTGCAGCGACACCCAAAAGGGTGAACAGGAAACGGCGTGCAAAATAGCGATGCAGGATCATAGTGTAGCCCCGCTCTTGATCCGGCGTTTGAACAAATAAGGACGTCCGGCCCAGAATAGCAGGAACCAGATTATCAGGAACCCGACAAGGCTTTGCAGATAGGTCAGCATCCACAATTGCGGATCGCTGCGCGCCAGACGTACCCCATTGGTTTCCACGGCTTTGACGACGATGATCAGGAAGATTGCGCCGACGATCTGCTTCCAAACCCCAAAGCGGCTATACCCGCCGACCATCAGTGCAGAGAACCCCAAGAGTGCGGCAACTGTGCCCAGAATTGATTGGCTGAAGCGGTCATGCCCGCGCGAAATAAGACGGGCCGCATCGCGACGTGTCTCGGCCTCCAGTTCTGGCGTTGGATTGAGCAGCTCCCATGTTGAAAGATGCGAGTCATCCCGGCCGGGGACGCGTGCCTCTCCGATCAGGTTGCTGATATTATATGCGAAATCGTCGAACGACGTGGTAAAAAGACGTTGGTCCCCGACCCGGAGGGTTTGCGCCATACCGTCAATCATCACCAACTGCGTCGTATCGCTTTCACGTACAAGAAAGGCTTTGGATGCCGTGTAGGTGACATGTTCGGTTTTGCTGCGGTTGTCGGACAGGAAAACGTCGAGCAGTTCGCCCGCTGGCGTGATTTCACGGATGTAGAACGTCACCCCGTTCACCGGCTCGATGAACTGTCCCTCGGTCAATAGTCGGGCCGTGACATTTTGGGCGATTTCGGCCTGTCGGGCATCAAGGCGCGCGCTGCTCATGGGCACCAGAAAGTGCATCAGGATCGACATCATCAGCGTGACAATCAGACCGAAGTAAAAAACCGGACGAGCCATGCGAAACGGTGAATACCCCGCAGCCTGAACAACGGTCAGTTCGGATTCGGTTGACATCCGGTTGGTGACATAGATGGCAGCAGCAAAGGCCGCCAAAGGCAGTGCAATCCGCATGACGGAGGGCAGCGACAGTGCTGTGAACTCAAGAAATACGCTGGCTGACTGCCCATCTGCGATCAATTGATCAAACAGTACCACAGCACGATTGATCCAATAGACAAGCACCAGCACCAGGCTAAAGAAGCCAAACAGCACCATCAGTTGCGACAGCATGTATCTGTCAAATCGCGCCAATGTTTTGTCCTTTGTGGTGTCTGCCTGCCTGATTGCCCGCAAACTAGCCTATCGTTGCGATGGATTGAACAGCTAACTGGTCATTATGGAGGGCGCGGGCTACCTATTGCGCAAGACCCAACATCAACCCAAGGAGCCACCATGACGATACCTGCTGAAATCCAATTCAAAGACGTCGATCTTGATGCTGTTGCCGTCGCCACTGGCAAGGTTGTGGTCTTTGTTGATGGTGACGGGAAACTTGATGCGGGTGCCCGTAAGGTGAACACCTTGACCCGCAAGGCACTGGCGCGTTTTTTGGACAGCGATACATTTGAAAAGATGGCGCAGGGGGATGTGCATGTCCTTGGCTTTCCCGCGGGGCTGTCTGCAACGGCGATCTGTGTCGTCAAACTTGGACGCCGCCCATCGCGCGAGGAGGCCCGCAAGGCAGGTGCAAAACTGGCCAAGGCGCAACGTGATGCAGATCTTTTGATTATGGCAGGCACAATCGGCCGTGCGGATGAAATTGCCTTGGGGTTGGCCCTGCGTGCATACAAGTTTGACGCGCACAAAACTGCCGACGCCAAACCAACGCCGGATGTCACTTTCATGGTGTCCAAGCCTGAAGAGGTCGCGAAATCGGCTGCCCCGATGGCTGCCATCGCGGAAGGCGTCTTTTTCACACGGGATTTGACGAATGAGCCCGCAAACGTGCTGACGACAGGTGATTTCGCGGCCCGTCTTGCGGCGATGCAAGAACTGGGTCTTGAGGTCGAAATTCTTGAAGAAGACGACCTTGCCAAACTTGGTATGCGCACGTTGCTGAGTGTGGGGCAGGGATCGACAAGTCCGTCGTCGGTCGTTGTGATGTCATGGAACGGTGGTGGCAAAGAGGCCCCATTTGCCTTGGTGGGTAAGGGGGTCGTTTTTGATACCGGTGGCATCAGCCTGAAGCCCGCAAGTGGCATGGAAGACATGACGATGGATATGGGCGGTGCCGGTGTTGTTGCGGGGGTGATGCGCACGTTGGCGCTGCGCAAGGCCAAGGCCAATGTTGTGGGCTTGGTTGGATTGGTCGAAAATATGCCGTCTGGCGACGCGACCCGTCCCGGCGATGTTGTGAAGTCCATGAAGGGGGACACGGTCGAAATCATCAATACAGACGCTGAGGGTCGTTTGGTTTTGGCTGATGTTCTTTGGTATGCGCAGGAACGCTTTAAGCCCGTGGGCATGATCAACCTCGCCACGTTAACCGGTGCGATATTGGTGGCACTCGGGCATGAAAAGGCGGGACTTTTCTCAAACTCTGATGCTTTGAGCGATGCCTTTCTGAAGGCTGCTGAGGCCGAAGGGGAAGGCGCCTGGCGGATGCCAATGGGGCCGGCCTATGATGATCTTCTCAAGTCGCGGATCGCCGATATGAAGAATGTCGGGGGCCGTATGGCTGGTTCGATTACTGCCGCCCAATTCTTGCAACGCTTTGTCAAAGATGATGTCCCTTGGGCCCATCTGGATATCGCAGGAACTGCAAGTGTGAAGAAGGAAACCGCGCTGGCACCTGCGGGGGCAACGGGGTGGGGTGTGATGGCGCTGAACCGTTTGATCGCTGACCACTACGAGACCTGATCATGGGGGCTGTGTTCTTTTACCACCTGACCGATAGCCCTTTGGAGGCGACTTTGCCGATGCTGATCGGCAAAGCGCGTGGTGCGGGCTGGCGTGTTTTGGTGCGTGGACAGGACGCCGCCCTTCTGACACGTCTGGACGAAGTGCTTTGGCAGGGCCCGGAGGATGGGTTTGTGCCACACGGGCTTGCCGGCGGGCCGTATGATGACGAACAACCCGTGTTGCTTGGAGATGGGTCCAGCACGGGGTTTGGTTGCGTTATGAGCGTTGCTGGCGCAGATATCAGCGCCGAAGAAGTCACAGCGCTTGAGCGGACATGTATTCTTTTCGATGGGCATGATGCGGCTGCGCTGGACCATGCACGGGGGCAATGGAAAATGTTGACTGATGCCGGTTGCGCGGCCCAATATTGGGCGCAGGAAGACGGGCGCTGGACAAAAAAGGCTGAGAAGTAAAGGCGACCGTCGTCGGTTTTCGATCAGATCAAGAGAACTTTGGCAGCGGTTGCGGTATCATCGCTTCACGCAGTTCCATGAAGCTGTGATCAAAAACCCATCGCATGCGCCAACTACTGAAATAGCGTTTTTCAACCTCAAGCTCACCCATGATCCTGAGGTCTGTGTGACGTTCATCTTGCTTGATGAGGGCCAGCAGGTCTGCGATCGCGTATTTTTCACCTTCAAGGCATTGGCAAAAAGTGCGACCGTTGAAAGCCAGGGCACCGGTCACGTCACGAATTTCATTTGCCCGAACCGCATGGCTCACTATGGCCTCAACATCTGGTTCCGCGATGTCGGGGCGCGCGCTGCTAAGATAGAGAATTCTGATCAAAGTCTGCGACATTGTGCGCAACCTTAAGCCGAAGTGTGAGGCTTATGCAATTCCAACGTGCGAAGTTGCGACCGTCGCCTAGAAAGGGAAACTTGCGTCGAAGTCCTCTGGCAGTTGGGGAGGCTGAGGCGTGCAGGCCGCGAGAATACAAAAGAGGACAAGCGCGCGGATCATCTGTTGAGTACCAATTGTCCGTTTGAAATTTCGATCCGATCATAGAGGCCGAGGTAGGTCATACCGAGCAGCGATGCATCCATCTCGCCGCCATTCACAACGGCCGGAATGTCCCGGTCAGTGATTGGACCCAAAGCAATGTCGTTCAATATGACGGGAGCTGTGCGCACGACACCATTGGCCGTACTTGCGATGCCGGAATAATTTAAAGCGTCCGGGCCGATCCCTGCTTTGGTTGCGTCACGCTGTGACAAGACGATCTGGCTGGCACCGGTATCAATGACAAAGTCAACCGGCACCCCATTGATGTCCAATGTCAGGTAGTAGTGCCCGTCAGAGCTCCGCGGCACTTCGACAGTGCTGTCGTCAATGATCGCCTGACGTGGGTTGACGTCATTGCTGAGGTCTTCCCACAAGCCATATGCCGCGATCACGCCAATAAAGATCAACGCCCAGATAGCGGCCTGTTGGGCCATTTTGCCCATATTGTTGCGTCCAGCCACGATTGCAGAGCCGCCAATCGCGGCGCCCAGCAGCACAAGATAGGTGATTTGCATGATTTGGTCAGTTGTCATGGCATTGATATAGGCACTAACCGCCAATCCCAAAACCCCGTAGGCCATCCAACACAAATTGCACAGCCAGTGCGGCCAGCAACATGCCCAGAACACGGGTCACGATATTGAGGCCAGTTTTGCCCAAAGCACGCTCAATTGCCGGCGCTGCGAGAAAGGCCAGCAGCACAATGAGCAGGACCGCAATGACCACGCCTGCGATGGCTGCAAGGTCGGTCGCCCCTTCGGCCTGACCGGCCAGTAGAATGACGGTCGTAATAGCACCAGGGCCGACGATCAGCGGAAGGGATAAGGGAAAAACTGACGGATCGTCTTCATGTTCGGCCTGGCCCTCGGCGGCGCTATCTTCGCGGCGGGCCTGCCGGCGTTGAAACAGCATGTCGAGTGCGGTGAGAAACAGCAAAATCCCGCCTGCGATGCGAAAGGCATCCATTGAGATGCCGATAAAGCCGAGCACAGCCTCGCCCAGAAGCAAAAATACCATCATCAGCCCGCTGGCGACAAAGAAGGCCCTGATCGCAATGGCGCGCCGTTGGGCCGCGTTCATCCCTTGCGTCAACGCAATGAACACCGGTGCAAGCCCCGGCGGGTCGATAATGATGAACAGCGTTGTGAAAGCTGCGATAAGGGCGGGGAGTTCGGTCATAAGGTTCTGTCTGACAGGCAGTGGATCAAAATTCTAGAATTTTGATGCCTCCGGCGGGAGTTTTCAGGGCAGGATGATGGTTAGGGCTTTTCTGCCTTCTCTAGTTTTTCCAGTGCTGTCATCCACATGGCCTCGGCCCGTTCCAGCCCGTCCATGACTTCGGCGTATTTCTTGTTCCATGTCGCCAGTTCGCCTGCTTTGCCGTCCTCGTAAAGTGCCGGATCGGCGAGTTTCTTGGCCAGCTTGTCGCGCATGTCGTTGATTTTCTTGACCCGCTCTTCGTTTTTTCGCACGTCAGAGCGTAGCGCCATCAGCGCCTCGCGCGATGGTTTGGCGGTTTTGACGGGGGCGGGTTTGTCTTTTTCGCGCGGCTTTTCGGGGGTCAGCAGCATTTTGCGATAGGCTTGCAGGTCTTCGTCGTAGGGGTTCACATGCCCGTCTTTGACCAGCCAAAGACGGTCGGCGACCATGGACAGCAAGTGCATGTCGTGGCTAACAAGGATGACGGCACCGGAATAGGCGGTCAGCGCCTCGACCAGCGCTTCGCGGCTTTCGATATCGAGGTGGTTTGTGGGCTCATCCAAAATCAGCAGGTGCGGCGCGGGCAGGGTGGCCAGCAGCAGCGACAGGCGAGCTTTTTGTCCGCCAGACAGCCGGCCCACTTCGGTGTCGGCTTGGTCGGCCCCCAGCCCGAAACCGGCAAGACGCGCGCGCAGTTTGGCTTGGCCTTCGCCCGGGCGTTCGCGGAACAAGTGGTCAAGTGGTGTTTCTTCGATCCGCAGCTCATCCACTTGGTGCTGTGCAAAAAAGCCGATACGCAGCTTGTTGGATGTCGTCATTTTACCGCGGGCAATGGGTAGCCTGTCAGACAGCATTTTCGACAGCGTCGATTTGCCTTCGCCGTTGCGCCCCAATAGGGCGATGCGGTCGTCCTGGTCGATACGCAGGTTCAGGTCATGCAGGACGATGTTATTGCCATAGCCCACGGCGGCCCCTTCGGTCGCGATGATCGGGGGTGAGAGTTCTTCGGGTTCGGGGAATGTAAATACCGTCCGGGCCGCATCTTCGGGCGCGCGGATTGTTTCCATCTTTTCCAACATTTTGACGCGGCTTTGGGCTTGTTTGGCTTTGGAGGCTTTCGCTTTGAACCGGTCCACAAAGGCTTGCAAATGCTGGCGCTGTGCGTCTTGTTTCTTGGCCGCTGCCGCTTGCACGGCGCGGTTGGCAGCGCGCTGTTTGGCAAATGTATCGTAGGGGCCGGTGTAGTAGATCAGCCCCTTGTCTTCCAGGTGCAGAATGCCGCCGACAGACCGGTTCAGAAGTTCGCGGTCGTGGCTGACGATCAGCACGGTGTGGGGGTATTTGACGAGGTAAGCCTCAAGCCAGAGCGCGCCTTCGAGGTCGAGATAGTTTGTGGGTTCGTCCAGCAGCAGCAGATCGGGTTCGCTGAAGAGCACGGCAGCGAGGGCCACGCGCATCCGCCAGCCACCCGAAAAGGCCGAGCAGGGCATTTGTTGTTCTTCATGGGTAAAGCCAAGGCCGCGCAGGATGGTGGCGGCGCGGGCCTCTGCCGACCATGCCTCGATATCGGCCAGCCGGGTTTGTACCTCGGCGATGCGGGTAGGGTCTGTCGCGGTTTCAGCCTCGGCCAACAGCGCTTCGCGTTCGGTATCGGCGCGCAGGACGGTGTTGATCAGCGAGACCTCGTTGCCCGGCACCTCTTGGCTGACGCCACCGATTTTCCAGCCTTTGGGGATGTTCACATTCCCGGTATCCAGCACCATCTCACCCCGGATCACCCGGAACAGCGTTGTCTTGCCAGAGCCGTTACGCCCCACAAGCCCTACCTTATGCCCGGCGGGAATGGTGACTGTCGCATGTTCGACCAGCGTGCGGCCATCAACGGAATAGGTGATGTCTGAAATCTTGAGCATGGGGCGGCTATGCTTGATCCTTTGTGCGGGGTCAATTGGGTGTTTGGCTAGCGCTTTGTTTTCGGTGTGTTTAAGCACCTGACAATGGACAGTGCCCGTACGACCCTTGTTGCCACGTTGATCGTGCTGATGACCGGATCCCTTTGGGGGTTCTATTGGATGCCTGTGCGCAAGGTTGCGGAGCTTGGGCTAGAGGGCGCATGGGGGACTTTGGCGATAGTCGGGGCCGCTACACTGCTTTTGGCCCCGTTGGGATGGCGTGGACGGCGGGCGTTGGTTGCATCACATCCGCTGGCGCTGGCCTCTGTTGCTTTGGGCGGCTTTGCCTTCTTGTTGTATTCGGTCGGCTTTCTTTACGGCCGTGTAGCGATCATCGTCATCCTTTTCTTTCTGACCCCAGTTTGGAGCACGCTGCTTGGTCGGTATGTGATGGGCTGGCCGATCACGCGACTGCGGGTACTGGCGTTGCTTGTCGGGGTTGCGGGGCTGGGCATCATGCTGGGCGGAGACGGTGCCTTGCCGATCCCGCGCGGCCTGGGCGACTGGTTTGGCCTCGCATCCGGGTTTTTATGGGCGGTTGCAACGGTGGGCATTCGTGCGAAGGCGACGGCGGGACCGGGGGAAACGGCATTTGTTTTTGCGCTTGGGGCGTTTCTTGGCGGCCTTGTCATCGCGCCGCTGTTAGAGCCATTGCCCGATGTTGCCCGCTTCGCAGACCCTTTGCGGTTGGTCTTTTGGGTTTGTCTTGCAGGTGCGCTTTGGTGGGCAATATCTATGGCGGGGCTGATGTGGGCCGCAACCAAGCTTGATCCCGCCCGCGTTGGTATCCTGCTGATGGCTGAGGTGCTGATCGCCTCTGTCACCGCGGCGCTGATTGCGGGTGAAACGCTTTCAAATCCAGAGATGATTGGCGGGGTTTTGGTCGTGCTGGCAGGTGTATTTGAGGTATGGCCGGAGCGTGCGCGCACTTAGTGCTATCGGTGCCGCACGAGGCGGACTAAAAGGTTTTTATGACCGCAAGCCAAATAGCCAGCGCAAACCGCAATGTTGCACTTTATCCTTGGTTTAAGCTGTTTCGCAGCCTGATGTTCACGCAGGCCGTTTGGTTCCTCTATTTCCAGAGCGCACTGACCCCGGCCCAAGCCATTATGCTTTATGCGATTGGTGATTTGGCGACGACGGTGCTTGAAGTGCCGTCAGGGTACGCGTCCGACCGGATTGGCCGGCGATTTACGATCCTGTTGGCGGGTGTGTGCAGCGCCATAGGTGCGCTGATGCTGGGGTTGGCGGACAGTTTTGCAGTTTTCGTGGTTGCGCAGATCGTTCTGGGCGCAGGCGGGGCCTTTATATCGGGGACCGACAGTGCATTTCTTTACGAATCCTTATCTGCCGCCGGACGAGAGGATGAAACCGAAGAACAAGAGCTACGTGCGTGGCGGTTTACATTCATTGCTCTTGCTCTCTCGGCGGCGACAGGCGGTGTCATCGCGATGTATTCTTACAGCTTCACCTTTGTTCTGACGGCGGTTTGTCTCGCGGCGTCGGTCATCATCTCATTTCAGTTTCGTGAGCAGACTGGTGCGACGACACCGCCTCAGGCTGGCGAGGTGGTTGGTTTTGGATCGCTGCGCACAGCGCTGCGGATGCCCGTCTTGATCTGGCTTTTTGTGTTGAGTGTTTTGATGTATGTTTTCAGTCATATTCCCTACGTCTTTGGCCAGCCTTTTATTCAAGAGGCGCTGAAGGCTGTCGGGCTTGGCCAGGACGCGCCCTGGATCAGCGGAATCGTCACGACGGCGATGATGGCAATATCGGTTGTCGCGTCACTTTTTGCACAGAAACTGCGACATCGGATCGGGTTGATGGCCATTCTTCTATTGGCGTTTGGGATGCAGATTGCCCTGTCTGGTGTGCTTGCCCTGACAAATGCACCAATTGTCATTGCGATCTTGCTGTTGCGCATGGTGCCTGACGCGTTCTCGGGGCCATTTATCGTTGCGCGCATTCAACATGAGTTGAGTGACGATGCCCGTGCCACCTATCTTTCATTGCAGAGCCTTGGCGGACGCGTGTTGTTCGCCGCGACCTTGTTCTTGGCGTCCAGCGTGACCGGGCAAACGGGCGATATGGCTTATGCTGACCTGCAAGTGATCTTGGCAAGTTATGTTGCCATTGGCTGCGCCTGTCTTGCGGCTTTGGCGGTGTTCGCGCGTGGCTTGCCAATTGAACGACGTGGTTGACCGAAATTCACTGCTTTTCATGTGTAGATGTGCGTGGTAGGGCGCAGCCATCAATTCATCGGGCCTCGGGCCCGGCCAATCTCAAGAGGCTCAACATGGCTATTCAGCGCACATTCTCTATCATCAAACCCGACGCCACAAAGCGGAACCTGACCGGTCAGATCGCGGCAAAATTCGAAGAAGCAGGCCTGCGGATTGTCGCATCAAAGCGCATCCAGCTCACACTCGCGCAAGCGCAGCAGTTTTACGGTGTGCACGCAGAGCGTCCATTCTTTGACGAGCTTTGCGAATTCATGATCTCTGAGCCGATTGTGGTTCAGGTTCTTGAAGGTGAAGACGCGATTGCAAAGAACCGCGAAGTCATGGGTGCAACAAACCCGGCTGACGCGGCCCCCGGCACGATCCGTAAGGAATTTGCATTGTCCATCGGTGAAAACTCTGTGCACGGGTCTGACGCGCCGGAAACAGCCGCAGAAGAGATTGCGTTCTTCTTCTCAGGCCTTGAACTGGTTGGTTAAGGGATCGGCCGGGGCACCCCCGGCTTACGCATAGGATATTTGGGCCGTTCGCACCGTTTTGGCGCGGGCGGCCTTTTGATTAAGATTGCGCTCTAACGCACGGTAATTGCGGATATTTGCGTTATATAAGACGTCGAAAATATCACCGACAACGGGCACCATTCCCACAAAGACGTCAAGCACGGTATTGAGCACCATATAGGCCAGCGTACCGGGCGACGCACCCAGCTTTCGGGCCGCGTTGATCATCCACAAAGACGGTAAGGCTGTTAGTGCGTCACCGACGAGCGGCACCAGACCCACAAGGTTATCCAGACCCACCGAAATATTGGTTCGGGGAATGTAGAATAATGCGTCCATGCGCCATGCCAGTTTGCGAAGACGCGCGAGTTCGAAATCAATGTCCTGTTCTATGTTCATATCGTTAACATAGCAGATAAAGCCGACAATGTGAAGGGTGTTTACTTTTTGTCGATCTCGACAACGCCGATTTGGTTCAGAAATCGCTCTAGCTCTGACTTGTTCTCGTCGAAGCTGCCGGCTTTAATTTTGTCGAATTGCTTGCGCAAAGCCTTCTTTTCCTCGCCTTTGCAGTCGTTCCAGGGGCGTCCCTGTAGCGCCATATGCAAGACGTAATATCCGATAAAGTGGGGTTTGCTGCCGCCTTCAAGCAACTTGGCATAGGCCGCATCTGCACCAAGTTCGCGCAATTGTTCGGCTGTGGTGATTCCAACAGACCTGAGCGACGCCTCAAATGCCGGGCCAATATTCTTGATTGAAGTCAGTTCTGCCATGCCCGTGAGTTTATCGGGCCTGAGAAAAAAGGCCAGTGAGAGTGCGCGGCGATCGGGGAGGGCGATCGGGGCGGCAGGACTCTCACCAGCCAATAGACGTGTGTGTGTCAGATGCTGGCGTAGTCCGTGTAGACGGGTGTCTGCGGCTTGGATTGCATCTGTGGGGCCGGTGTCGGCTTTGGGGCCGGGGCCGGCTTGGGTGATACTGGTTTTGCAGTGGCCATTTGCTGGTCCTTTCGCGTGCTCGTGGCTTAACTTTAGCCACCATAGCCGCGATCTGACGAGGGTAGTGCGTCACCAACAGGGTTGTGACGTGACAAAAATGTGACCCAAGGGTCAGGTTTTAGGATTTGCCACGCCGGGGGGCTGCATTGCCACCTTTGCCTAAGCCCTTGCGGGGCTTGGATTTTCCGCCCGGTGGTGTGAACCGTTTTGAAGTATCTTTGGCGTTACCGGTAGGTTTTCCGCCGGGCTTGCCACCGCCCGGTTTGCGCGGCTTTGTGTCAGAGTTGTAACCTGATTTCCCCTTATTCGGCGGTTTCTTACCGTCCGACTTGCCTTTGTAGGGGGGCTTTGCACGTTTTTCGGTCAGCGCATCACCGTGGTCGCGGCGTTCAGGCTTGTGACGTGGTTTACGGGCTTTGTGATCGTCGGCAGCCCCCGGAATGGGGGCGATGGCGGCCATATTGTCTTGACGTGACGGCGGTGGAGCGGATTGGTCGCGTGGGGCATGGCGTTTGGGCTTTGCGTCACGTTTTGGCCCGCGCTTGGGGCCATCATCATAGTCCCGTTTGGTTTTGCGTGGACCACGCTCGCCCAACTGTGGCGGGCCATCCAGCGCTGTCAGCGTCGCTTGATTTTCCAGTCTCATGTCGCCGCCGACCGAACGCAGGAAACCCGCAACCGCTGGTTCGGCGATTTCGACGAAGGTTTCGTTGGGTTGAATGCGGATCGCGCCAATTTCGTTCTTGGTGATGCCACCTGCCTTGCAGATCATCGGAAGCAACCAGCGCGCTTCGGCTTTGCCTTCGCGGCCAACGTCGACGCTGAACCATTTGGAGGGGCCAAATGATTTCGCCTCGCGTGGTTTGCGGTCCTTCACGGCGGGCCCGTCTTTATATTCAGAGATGAATTCGGGTGCCGATTGCTTGCCGGCATAAAGACGCAGGTAGGCGGCGGCGATCTTGGTGGCGTCGTGTTGTTCCAGTAGACGCGCTGCAAAGGCCTGTTCTTCTTCAGTGAACTCTTCTGACCAAACTGCATCGGTGAGAAGCCGTTCTTCGTCCTTGGCGCTGACTTCTTCTGCGGTGGGCGGTGTCGCCCAGGTCGCGGTCAGCTTGCCCCATTTGAGAAGGTTCTCACCGCGCCGCTTCATCTTGGCTGGTACGATCATGGCTGAAATGCCCTTGCGGCCTGCGCGACCGGTACGACCCGAACGGTGCAACAGGGTTTCGGCATTCGTCGGTAATTCGGCGTGGATCACCAGTTCCAGATTGGGCAGGTCGATCCCACGTGCGGCAACATCTGTCGCGACACAGACCTGCGCACGTCCGTCGCGCATGGCTTGCAGCGCGTTCGACCGTTCGGCCTGGCTCAACTCCCCCGACAAAGCGACCACCGAAAACCCCCGGTTCGACAGGCGTGTTGTCAGGCGGGTGACCATTGCGCGGGTATTGGCAAAAACAATCGCGTTGGGCGCATCATAATAGCGCAACACGTTGACGATTGCGGCATCTGTGTCGTGGTTAGCGACGGACAGCGCGCGATATTCAATATCGCTGTGCTGCTTTTCCTTTGTCGTCGTGGCGATGCGCACCGCGTCTTTTTGGTAGGATTTCGCCAAAGTCGCGATCATTGGCGGCACCGTGGCCGAGAACATCAATGTGCGTCGGTCGGGTGGTGCTTCGCCGAGGATGAACTCAAGATCTTCACGAAAGCCCAGATCCAGCATTTCATCGGCTTCATCAAGCACGACAGCTTTGATATCGGACAGATCAATCGTGCTGCGCATGATGTGATCGCGCAAACGACCGGGAGTAGCGACCACCACATGCGCGCCGCGCTCTAAGCTGCGGCGCTCATCGCGGAAATCCATCCCACCCACACAGGATGCGATGGTCGCACCGGCGGCTGCATAGAGCCACTGTAATTCGCGTTTGACCTGCAATGCCAGTTCACGTGTGGGTGCGATGATCAGGGCGAGCGGACGGCCAGCAGGGTCAAATGTACCATCCTCGGCCAAAATTGTCGGGCCAATCGCCAGACCAAAACCCACAGTCTTACCAGAGCCAGTTTGCGCGGAAACCAGCAAATCTTGCCCGACCAGCGCCTCATCCGTCACCGCTTCCTGAACGGGGGTCAAATCGGCATAGCCTTGTTTGGCGAGGGCATTGGCGAGGGTCGTGATCATATCAATGGGCTTTCTGGCGGCGTGAGCCTGCGCCCTACGCCTGTGGTGGTCGTTTGTATAGGGCTAATCGCGCCAGACAAACGCAACGTCCTTGTTATTGTTGGCTTCAAAATATCCTCGGAGGACGCGTTAGCCGAGGGTCAGACAGCCCCTTTGATCGCTATTGCTTGGCGCTATTTGCGCGGGTGGTAAACCACGCGTCGATCCGCGTTTTCAAAGCGTCCCATACGGCGGGCGCGCCTTTTTGCACTTTTGCACCAACGCGGGTTTCGACCTGTTCGCGGGTCACGTTGTAGTCAACCCAACTGCGCCCGCCACATTCAAGATTGGATACGACCGGTTGTACACGGTCGATAGATTTCGCAAAGACCGCGTCGTCAGTTTCGGCTGCTTCGAACTCGTCCCAAAGCGCGCGGAACGCCTGCGCCTGATCGGTTGGGAGCAGGCCAAAGATGCGATCTGCCGCCGCCTTTTCGATCGCTTCCATTTCGGTTGGATCATGATTGCCGTGGATCGGGTTGTCACCTGCGTCGATTTCGACAAGATCATGGATCAGGAGCATCCTGATGACCCGGTCAACATTGATGGGTCTGGTCGCATGTTCCGCCATAACCATAGCGTATAGGGCAATATGCCAGCTGTGCTCGCCCGAATTTTCTGCGCGCGATCCGTCACAAAGCGATGTCGCGCGGAGTGTTGATTTCAGCTTGTCGGCCTCGGTCAGAAACGCAAGTTGATCATCTATGCGCGACATGAAACAGGCCTCTATTTTCGGCTTGGGCGCGAGGGGGCGATTGGCTTTGCTTCGTCCGCGTCGCTGTCATCGGACTGCAAAAATTCATCAAGTGTGTTCAGGACGTCCGCAAAGGCGTCTTCTTCTTCCGGTTCTTGAGGCGGTGGCGCTGCCTTTGCAGGTGCCTCTTGGGTATCAGCGGTTGGGTTGTCCGCTTCACCGATGTCGTCTGCGGGATCATTGGCGTTGGTATCATCCGGCAATAGCCGGGATTTTACCCTTTGCGGACCGTCGGCACGCTCTGCCAGCAGCGCGCGCGCGCGGACCTCGGCCCGGCGGACGCGGACCGCTGTCAGAAACCCCTCTTGCAGCGTTTGCGAAGACGATCCCAGAATAGTGCCAATTTCATTGACAATATTTTCGTCTTTGGTGCGCTGCTCGTCGGCCAAAGCCAAATCTGCCAGCTCTCCTGCGACGCGTTCTAGATAGTCTTCGGCCATGATTAACGTGTGTTTTCCGTGAGCCGCCGCCGGACGTAGGTGCGGACAGTATCGATCATTGGGTCCATATTCGGATCTTCAAAGAAGTGACCCGCACCTTCCATCTCGGTGTGGGTGATGGTGATACCCTTTTGCTCATGCAGTTTGTTCACAAGGCTGACGGTGTCAGCAGGTGGCGCAACCCGGTCATTTGACCCATTGATGATCAGGCCGGATGAGGGGCAGGGGGCAAGGAAGCTGAAGTCATACATATTTGCAGGTGGGCTGACCGAGATGAACCCGGTGATTTCAGGCCGCCGCATCAACAGTTGCATGCCGATCCACGCGCCGAAAGAGAAACCCGCGACCCAGCAATGTTTGGCGTTGTTGTTCATGGATTGCAAATAGTCGAGGGCGGAGGCCGCATCAGAGAGTTCGCCGACGCCCTGATCATATTCGCCCTGGCTGCGGCCGACGCCGCGGAAGTTGAAGCGTAGCACGGTAAAGCCCATGTTATAAAACGCATAGTGCAGGTTGTAGACGACACGGTTGTTCATCGTCCCGCCGAACTGCGGATGCGGATGCAACACAATGGCAATCGGCGCATCCCGGTCTTTTTGTGGGTGATAGCGCCCTTCAAGGCGACCTTCGGGTCCGGGAAAAATGACTTCGGGCATGAGTATTTCCGTTACTGCTACAGGTGTCGGTCGCATTCTTGACGAAAATGCTCAGACACCTTAGAAAGATTCTAAACTAGGGCCATAACCTCAATGGAGGTGGTCTGGGTGAAGTAATGATGCAGCACCGCGCCGTCAATCAAATAGCATCTGTCTTTTGGGGGAAAGCCAATGAAATTAAGCACCAAAGGCCGCTATGCGATGGTTGCCCTGGCTGATCTGGCCTTGCAGGAGGGTGATGCGCTGGTGAATCTGACGGAAATTTCCAAACGTCAGGATATCTCTCTGCCGTATCTGGAGCAGTTGTTTGTGAAGCTGCGCCGTGCGGGGTTGGTGGATTCTGTGCGCGGCCCCGGTGGTGGGTACCGTCTTGCGCGCCCAGCATCCGACATTCGCGTGGCTGAGATTTTGGGTGCGGTCGATGAAACCGTATCGGCCATGCATAAAGGAGCAGGGGCATCGGGTGCCGCATCGGGGTCCCGCGCGCAATCAATGACCAACCGTTTGTGGGAGGGTCTCAGCGCGCATGTTTATGTGTTTTTGCATCAGGCGCGTCTGTCGGATGTGGTGAGCAATGAGTTGGCCCCGTGCCCTGCGGTGCCTGCCTTATTCGAAGTAGTCGATGAGGCGTCCTAGGGGGCGCTGCCCCCGCCTTCGGCTCCCCCGAGGTATTTTGGAACATGAGAAGATATGAGAGCCTATCTGGATCATAATGCGACCACGCCTTTGCGGGCGGAAGCGCGTGACGCGATGATTGCGGCGATGGATGTCGTGGGCAATCCGTCATCTGTGCATGCAGAGGGCCGTGCGGCGAAAGGGATTGTGGAGACGGCGCGGGCGCAGATTGCGGAGGCTGTGGGGGCCACGGGTGCGGATGTGGTGTTTACGTCAGGTGCGACCGAAGCCGCAGCGCTGGCGCTGGCAGGTCGTGGATTGAAGGCGGCCCCGATTGAGCATGATGCGGTGCATGCATGGATTGATCCGACTTTAGCGGTGATTGATGGTGCCGTGCAGGTGGATGATCCCGCTGGGTCAACTATGCAATTGGCGAATTCCGAGACAGGCATCGTACAAGACTTGCCGCAGGGACTGGCTGTGAGTGATATCACCCAAGGATTTGGCAAAGTGCCTTTTGCCTTTTCATGGTCCGGGGTGGGCATGGTGTTTTTGTCGGCCCATAAGTTTGGCGGGCCGAAGGGAGTGGGCGCGCTGATCTTTCCGCAAGGCACGGATGTTGCGGCACAAATCAAGGGTGGCGGGCAGGAAATGGGGCGTCGTTCCGGGACCGAGAATGTTGTTGCGATCGCGGGAATGGGGGCCGCTGCGGCGGCTGCGCAGGCCGATCTGGCGGCGGGAAAATGGGACCGGGTTGCCAAACTTAGAAATATTCTAGAAACAGCCATTGAGGCCGCCGAAAAGAGTACTATTTTTGTCGGGAAAGGTCTGACATGCCTGCCCAACACCAGTTGTTTCGCCTCACCGGGGTGGAAGGGTGAAACACAGGTGATGGCGATGGATTTGGCGGGTTTTGCGGTTTCGGCAGGCTCTGCCTGTTCCAGCGGTAAGGTCAAGACCAGCCGGGTGCTGCAGGCGCTGGGGCTGAACGATGAGGTGGCATCCAGCGCAATCCGCGTGTCACTGGGCATCGACACGACAGAAGATGAGGTCATGCGTTTCGTGCAGGCCTGGAGCGAAAAAGAGCGCGGCGCAGGGCCGCTTGAGAGGATAGAAAAGATGACAGCTTTGGATACCGTTGAGGTCAAAGAAGGCGTTGATCAGGAGACCGTGGATGCGGTCAAGGAACTCTCGGGCAATTACAAATACGGCTGGGAAACCGAGATCGAGATGGAATATGCCCCCAAGGGCGTGAACACTGATATCGTGCGCCTGATTTCATCCAAGAACAATGAGCCTGAGTGGATGACCGAATGGCGTCTCTCTGCGTTTGAGCGCTGGGGAAAAATCGAAGAGCCGACATGGGCGATGGTCAATTACCCTGACATCGATTTTCAGGACATCTATTACTATGCCCGTCCTAAGAGCATGGAAGAGAAGCCAAAGTCGTTGGATGATGTGGACCCTAAGCTGCTGGCGACCTACGCCAAGCTGGGCATCCCATTGAAAGAGCAAGCTATTCTAGCTGGCGTTGAGGGTGCCGAGGACATGCCTGCCGAGGGTCGCAAGGTCGCTGTGGACGCGGTGTTTGATAGTGTGTCTGTTGGCACGACCTTTCAGGCAGAGCTTGAAAAGGCTGGTGTGATCTTTTGTTCCATTTCCGAGGCGATCGAGAAACACCCCGAGCTGGTGAAGAAGTATCTGGGCACAGTGGTTCCGCCGTCTGACAACTTCTATGCGACGCTGAACTCGGCTGTCTTCTCGGACGGATCCTTCGTCTACATCCCACCGGGCGTGCGCTGTCCGATGGAGTTGAGCACCTATTTCCGCATCAATGCTGAGAATACGGGCCAGTTCGAGCGGACGTTGATCATTGCTGACAAGGGATCTTACGTCTCTTATCTGGAAGGCTGCACAGCACCCAAGCGTGACACAGCCCAGCTGCATGCCGCTGTGGTTGAGATTATCGTTGAGGAAGATGCTGAGGTAAAATACTCCACCGTTCAGAATTGGTATCCCGGTGATGAGGATGGCAACGGCGGCATCTATAACTTTGTGACCAAGCGTGCGGATTGCCGTGGCGACCGGTCCAAGGTGATGTGGACCCAAGTTGAGACGGGTTCCGCTGTAACATGGAAGTATCCAAGCTGCATCCTGCGCGGCGACGACAGTCAGGGCGAGTTCTATTCGATCGCGATTGCCAACAACATGCAGCAGGCCGATACCGGCACGAAAATGGTGCATTTGGGCAAGAACACAAAGTCGCGGATCGTGTCGAAGGGCATTTCTGCGGGTAAGGCGCAGAATACTTACCGCGGGCTGGTGTCGATGCACCCCAAGGCGAAGGCGTCGCGCAATTATACCCAATGTGACAGCTTGCTGATTGGCGATAAATGCGGGGCACATACGGTGCCTTACATTGAGGTCAAGAATAACTCGTCGCGGGTTGAACATGAGGCGACAACGTCCAAGGTAGACGACGATCAGCTGTTTTACTGCCGCTCGCGCGGAATGGATGAGGAAGAGGCAGTAGCACTGGTCGTGAACGGGTTCTGCAAGGAAGTGCTGCAAGCGCTGCCTATGGAATTTGCGATGGAAGCGCAGGCGCTTGTCGCGATTTCGCTCGAGGGGTCTGTTGGCTAGCTATGCGATCCATCGTTGACAAAATTTGTCGTGCTACTGTCACCGCGCGGCCCATTTGTTGCCCTAGTTCTGTGACAAATCGCACAGAACGGTTAACGTATGGGACTTTGGCGGATGGCTACGCGCAAATACGACATCAACGATTTCAACGCGCGCGTGAAAAGCATAAAAAGCCCACGCAACAACTCCTACTACGATCCCGATTTGGGAATGCACATTCCCAAGCGCGTCACACGCGACAAAATCAAGAAAAGCAACGAAGAGCCGTCGCCGCTGGGACCAATCCTGGTGTCTATGATCATCGGGGCTGTGGCGTTGATGTTCGCGCAAGTCATGCGCATTCGCTACTTCGGACTGACCGAACAAAGCGACGTGGTGTTCTATCTCGAAATGGTTGTCACCTTCTGGGCAATGATCCTGCTGGCCGCGATGATCGACCGCCGCAAGATCACCGAGCGGATTGCACAACTCGCCGGCGTTGCTGTGATGATGGTCGCCGGGCACAACCTGATCTGGCGCTGGCCGGACCAGATGGCCTATATCTACACCGAAGCCCACGTCGAACAGGTCATGGAAGCCACCACACAGCATTCCGTTGTCTATCGCGGGACCGTTTACGGCCTCTGAACCACACCACTTTTCGCGCGCGTTGTCCCGGCGGGTTACCCCCGTTTCGGGGTGCTTTGCGTTGCTACGCCACACCATCTTTAGGAGAATAAGATGCTAAAAATCAAAGACCTGAAGGTCAAACTTGAAGAAGAAGACAAGCAAATCCTCAAGGGCGTGGATCTGAAGATCGAACCGGGTTCGGTGCATGCGATCATGGGCCCCAACGGATCGGGTAAATCGACGCTGTCTTACGTGCTTTCGGGCAAGGGCGGCTATGAGGTCACTGGCGGTTCTGCGGCTTTGGAAGGTGCAGATCTGCTTGATATGGAACCCGAAGATCGTGCTGCTGCGGGTCTGTTCCTGGCATTTCAATATCCAGTCGAAATTCCCGGCGTCGGGAACATGACCTTTCTGCGCACTGCAGTAAACGCGCAGCGCAAGGCGCGCGGCGAAGCGGAACTGAGCGCTGGTGATTTTCTTAAGGAAGTGCGTGCGAAAGCGAAGGACCTGAAGATCGATGCCGATATGCTGAAGCGTCCTGTCAACGTCGGTTTTTCCGGTGGTGAGAAAAAACGCAATGAAATCCTGCAAATGGCGATGCTGGAGCCGAAGATGTGCATCTTGGATGAAACGGATTCGGGCCTCGATGTCGATGCGATGAAGCTGGTGTCGGAGGGTGTCAATGCGCTACGCTCGACCGGTCGGTCGTTCCTTGTCATCACACATTATCAGCGCCTGTTGGACCACATCAAGCCAGACATCGTGCACATTATGGCCGACGGCCGCATCATAAAATCCGGTGGTCCTGAGCTGGCGCTTGAGGTCGAAAACAATGGATATGCCGACATTCTGGCAGAGGTGGCCTGATGGCGCTGGCAAAGCTGAAAGTTGATACAACAGAGGCGCGTCTGGCTGATGTCGTCGTGCCGCAAGCTGCTGCCTGGGGCAACGCTGCGCGTGCGGATGCTATGACGCGGGTCCGTCAGATGGGTCTGCCGACCAAGCGCGACGAGTATTGGAAATACACCGACCCGTCGTCTTTGACGCAAGTTGATGCGCCGCGCGCCGCTTTATTCGAAAATGATGAGGGGCCGTTGTTTGATGCGGTCGACCGGGTCAAGATCGTCTTTGTGGATGGCGTTTTTGACGCCGACGCCTCCGATGATTTGGCAGTCGAGGGCGTTGAAATCGAACGCCTGGCCGACGCAATGGATACGGACATTCATTGGGCGAAAGAGCTTTACGGCGTGCTCGAGGCCCGAGGACAAAAACCTGTTGAGCGCCCCTTGGCTGCATTAAATACAGCCCTGGCGACGGATGGCGTTGTGATCCGGGTGACAGGGCAAGCAGAAAAGCCGATCAATTTTGTGTTCCTGCACAAAGACGAGGTGTCTGACGCGATCTTGCATAATCTGGTGAAGGTGGAGGCCGGTGCATCTGTGACCTTGCTTGAAACCGGGCCCGCGGCATCGCGGTTTTCCAAGCAATTGGAGGTTGAGGTTGCCGAAGGCGGGACGTTTAATCATGTCCGTGCGCAGGGCCGGGATCATGAGCGTCGGGCTGTAACGCATTGTTTTGCAAGGATTGCTGCGAACTCTTCATTCAAGTCCTTTACGCTGACTTTCAATGGTGTGTTGACGCGGAATGAATGTATTTTGGAAATCACTGGCGACGATGCGGTTGCGCATGTTGCGGGTGCCTGCGTGGGCGACGGCAAGGATTTTCATCATGACGACACGGTGTTTGTCACCCACGATGCCGTCAATTGTGAAAGCCGCCAAGTGTTCAAGAAAGTGTTGCGCAATGGGGCGACCGGCGTCTTTCAGGGCAAGATTCTTGTGAAAGAAGGTGCGCAGAAAACCGATGGCTATCAGATCAGTCAGGCGCTTTTGTTGGATGATGACAGTCAGTTTCTTGCCAAACCCGAGCTGGAAATTTACGCAGATGATGTGGCCTGTTCGCACGGTTCAACGTCAGGGGCCATTGATGAAACGGCCTTGTTTTACCTGCGCTCGCGGGGCGTGTCACATGATGAGGCACGTAACTTGCTGACCTTGTCGTTTCTGGCAGAGGCGTTGGATGAAATCGAAGATGACAGCCTTGCGGAAGAGCTGCGGGACCGGCTGGAAGGCTGGTTGTCGCGGCACAGCTAATGCCTGTTACCAACGACATAGTCCGGACATGGCGCAGGCCACGCGCTGTCATGCGCGACTTGCTTGATCAGGGTCGCCGCGAAGATCGTGCGATTATGTTTCTGATGGTCAGTTGCGTTTTGATTTTTGTGGCACAATGGCCGCGATTGCGTCGTGTAGCGGAGGGGTATGAGCCGTCACCGTGGCCGGCTGACATGAATTTTGAAGGTATGATGACCTATACGTTCTTTGGCGCCGTTATTATCCTGCCTTTGTTCATGTACGGCGTTGCGGCCTTGTCACACTTGGTTGCCAAGATTTTTGGCGGCAAGGGCAGTTGGTTTGGCGCCAGACTAGCTTTGTTCTGGACGCTTCTGGCGATGTCGCCGTTGTTCTTGTTCTATGGGTTGGTCCGAGGCTTGATCGGACCGGGGACGCAGGCCGTACTTGTTGGTGTCATTGGCGCGGTTGCGTTTGTTATCATATGGGTCCAATCCTTGCGCGAAGCCGAAAGCAGATCATGACCGTTGATTTTCAGACATGGATACGCGCCGTTTGGATCAGCGTGATGGAGCCGTCAGATAGCGCGCGCAAAGTCATCGGCATGGATATACCACGCGACTTTTTGTGGACAGCACTGGCGCTGATTGCTGTCCTCAACGTGATCCTTTTGGCACTTTTGCAGATGCTGTCACCAGCACCGGTCGCGTTTCGAGAAGGCTCTTTTGAGGTGGCGCCGTTTGCTTATGTCGCGATCATCGGCGTGTTTCTTTTGTTGTTTGTTGGTGGTGTGTTCTATGTAGGGCGGTGGCTGGGCGGTGCTGGCAGTCTGAGGGCCACACTGGCCATTATCGTTTGGTTTCAATCAATTAGCCTCACGATGGAGGTGATCCAGCTTGTGCTGGTCCTGATAAGTCCGGCAATTGCATCGATTTTCGGGTTGGTCTCTTTGGGCGCGCTACTTTGGTGTTTTGTGAATTTTGTGAACATCCTGCACGGCTTCGAAAATCTGGGCAAGTCCGTGATTGCGATCGCGCTGGCATTAATTTCAACAGCAATGGTGGCCGGTATCGTGCTCGCCATTTTGGGCGTGGGTCCGCAAGGGGTATAAGATGAGCTTTGACGTTGCAAAGATCCGCGCCGATTTTCCGATTCTGTCACGAGAGGTGAATGGCAAGCCGCTGGTCTATCTCGACAATGGGGCATCGGCCCAAAAGCCGCAGGTCGTGATAGATGCTGTCACCCGCGGCTATGCTGAGGAATACGCGAATGTGCACCGTGGGTTGCACTATCTCAGCAATCTGTCGACTGAACGCTATGAAGGTGTGCGTGGCATCATTGCGCGTTTTCTGAATGCCCCGTCAGAGGATGAGATCATCATCAACTCTGGCACCACCGAAGGCATCAATATGGTGGCCTACGGGTGGGCCATGCCCCGCATGCAGGCCGGTGATGAAATCGTGCTGTCGATTATGGAGCATCACGCCAATATCGTGCCATGGCACTTTCTGCGTGAACGTCAGGGTGTGGTGATTAAATGGGTCGATGTGGATGCCAACGGCGATTTGGATCCGCAAAAGGTCATTGATGCGATTGGTCCAAGGACCAAGTTGGTCGCGGTGACACATATGTCCAACGTGCTTGGCACAGTGGTCGATATAAAGGCCATCACGGCCGGTGCGCATGCGAAAGGTGTGCCTGTGTTGGTCGATGGCAGCCAATCTGCGGTGCATATGCCGGTAGATGTCGCTGATATTGGCTGTGACTTCTATGCGATTACCGGTCACAAGCTTTATGGTCCATCTGGGTCAGGTGCAATCTATGTCGCCAAGGACCGCATGTCCGAGATGCGCCCTTTCATGGGTGGCGGTGACATGATCCGCGATGTGACACGGGAAGAGGTGACGTGGAACGATCCACCGATGAAGTTTGAAGCGGGCACGCCGGGGATCGTCCAGACGATTGGGCTGGGTGTGGCGCTTGACTATATGATGAACATCGGGATGGACCAGATTGCCGCCCATGAACAAGGTTTGCGGGACTATGCCCGTGATCGTCTTGATGGGCTGAATTGGTTGAACGTGCAGGGGCAGTCGGCCACCAAAGGCGCGATCTTCTCGTTCAAGATGCAGGGTGCGGCGCATGCGCATGATATTTCAACCGTGCTGGACAAAAAGGGTGTCGCAGTCCGCGCGGGCACCCATTGCGCGATGCCATTGATGGAACATATGGGCGTGGGGGCGACCTGCCGGGCGTCCTTTGGCGTCTATAACACGACCGAAGAGGTCGATGTGCTGATTGATGCGCTGGAACTCTGCCACGATCTTTTTGCCTAGGTTGGTGCCATCTTCTTTGAAAGAGTGTCCGAGCAAGAGTTGTGTTAAGGCAGGCAACTCGGTTAGGCTTTAGGACGAACGCATTGTTTTTTTGCATATTTTTGAGGTCATCCTGCGGTGCTGGAACATGACTTGAAGGGTCTCACCCTTGCAGAATTCCAAGACTTGAATTCAAAAAAACTCATTGCTGTCTACTCGTTCCGCTTTGATGCAGACCTTGTTCCCGCGCTTAAGGAAAACCTCTGGCCAGTCGTTGATGGTTTCGTGTCGTGGGACGATCGGGCGGCAGAGGGCATCTTCACTTCCGAAGGTGAACGGCGGCAAAAACTAATCGAGGAAGCACGTCGCCTGGGTGCAGATTGGGTTTTGGGGGTCGATCCTGATGAACGGCTGGAAAAAAATGCTGCGAAAAAGATCAGGCGCTGTATGCGAAAAAAGCGACCAGCGATCTGGAGTTTCCCCTTCCGCGAACTTTATGAGGCAGACAAATATCGGTCTGATGGCATTTGGAATCGGAAACGAGCACAGCGCCTGTTTCCGGTAAGTGATAAGATGGTATTTGAGTATGACGCGCTGCATAGCCAGTTTCCACCGATCTATCCGGTGCTTGCGGTGCGAAATGCCGATATCAACTTCTATCATCTCAAGATGATGGACCCACGGCGAAGATCAGCGCGCCGGGATTTATATAATAAACTTGACCCGCTCAACGCGTATCAATCCGTCGGATATGACTATCTTGCTGATGAGACCGGCCTGGAGCTGACGCAAATTGAGACTGATCGTGTTTACTTTCCAAAACATGAAGAAAACGGCGGCCTTTGGATGGCGGATCTTGGTCAAGATGAGAATGACAAAACTGACCATAGCAGTGACCGCATAAGAGATAAAACGCCTGTGCGCGTTGACGCCGGGCAGCTGGAAAAGCAAGTGAACAACCCCGAAGACCTGCAACTGATCGCAGACGCTCTGGCGCATCAAGGTAAATTCACAGAACGAATGGGCATTTTGTTGTCTCGGTCAAGTAAGATGACCTTTAACAGTCGCATCGAAGAATTGCGGTTTCAGCCGCCGCTTGGGCAAACAACACAAGAGAACTGTTTTCAACACATGGGATGGTCCGCAGGGGATGTTTCGATTGCCTGGGGGCGTGATGCAAAACCATTCGCCGCGATGACAGCAATTGCAATGGGTGTGGGCGCGCCCGATGAACTGCGGCATGCGGTTGCATCACTTCTATCGCAGTCCGAGGATACGAGCGTGATCGTTGTTAATTCAGGTGGTGGCAATTTGCAGGCCCTTCTGGGCGAAATGCATGACAAGGTTATCGCTGTATCAGTGCCCGAACGGGTTTTTGTCGGAGCCGCACGGAATATCGGCATTTACCTGTCCAGCGCGACCTGGATTTCTTTCCTTGCCGCTGACTGTGTCGCCCGCCCCGGATGGACTGCGGCACGTTTGAAAAAACACCTTGATGGATATTCCGCAGTATCGTCGCCTGTGGTGAACAGCCACCCGCACAGCGCCATTGCATGGGCCTATCACTTGTCGCTGTATCTGTTGCGCTTGCCCGATACGCCTGAAAAATATCGCATTGATTATGGTCTTTCATTGGAACGTAAGTTGATCGAGAGGGTAGGATACTATGATGCCTCTTTGCGCGTTGAGGAAGATACGGCGCTGAAGGGGCTGATCGCCGCCATTGCAAAGACTGGCTTTGCCGAAGGTGCGTTGACCGAGCATAGAGCGGAAACGCGATTGATCCGGGCAATGATTGAGGCGGTGCAGCGCAGGCGTCGCGCCGTGCGGCTGAGACCAATTATGGCAGATCGGTCGCTTGAACGCCGGTTTGGACGGCCTTGGTTTGCATTCCGTGCAGCAATCAAACGCACTTTTGTGGCTAAGTATCAACATGTTCATCGCGTGAGACGTGGCCTTGCACCTCTTCAAAAGGCTTCAGCCTTTAAACAGGGCATGGCTCTGCAGCCGCTGTTTGCTTGTGCAGACATATTCGGACTTGCGCTGGAGTTCCCACGTGAAATACGCGATCGCAGCCGAGCACAGAACATTCTTTCTGCGTTGCGATCGGGCAAACTTCACAAAGCCGAAAGGCTGGTGGCAAAGTGGCATGGCGAAACGCGTCTTGGTGAATTTGCGTCACGTGAATTGGCCGCTGAATTGGCTTTGGCCGGTCTGAATGCAGAGGCGGTCACTGTGCTTGATCGCATGGCGCGGGTATATGCAAGTTCTTCAAATGTGAACCGGCTGAAACGATCAATCTTGAACGAGCTTTTTTGTTCGCATTAGGTCGGTCACTTGCCCGACGAATGGCGCGATCTCGTCAGGGTCCAGGTGGTGCAATTAATGGGCCTGTTTCACGAGTTTTTTGTTCAGTGAAAGGTATAGCCGTTGCGAGGGACGGGGTTGGCGTCTATAGAGGCCGATAAAGCACCCGTAGCTCAGCTGGATAGAGCGCTGCCCTCCGAAGGCAGAGGCCAGAGGTTCGAATCCTCTCGGGTGCGCCAATTTCTAATTCAACGGGCCGTTGCCAAGTGTCGGATTTAGGCCAACATTGATCTAAATGTCGGTCCAGACACATCGCAAGTCTCTTTGCGTTTGACTTGGATTCCCGCAAAACGGTTAGTGTTGGCAAACGCATCCCATTGCCCGAAGGAAGAATGATGACCAAGACACAGTTGAACTATATTGCGGGCGACTGGGTCGCCGGGCCGAGTGAGATCACGAATATCAATCCCTCTGATCTCTCTGATGTCGTGGGAACATTCGCACAAGCCAGCGGTGATCAGTTGGACACCGCATCGGACGCCGCCAAACAGGCCCAAGCGGAATGGGCACGCTATGGATTGGAACGTAAGCAAACCGTCTTGATGGCGATCGGCAATGAGCTGATGGCGCGTGCAGAAGAATTGGGTGCTTTGCTGAGCCGCGAAGAGGGCAAACCGCTGGCAGAGGGTAAGGGAGAGGTTTTTCGCGCCGGGCAGTTCTTTACTTACTTTGCTGCCGAAGTCTTGCGCCAGATCGGTGACACTGCCGACAGCACCCGCGACGGGATCGAGGTGGATGTGCGCCGTGAGCCGGTGGGTGTCGTGGCAATCATCAGCCCTTGGAATTTCCCCACTGCGACAGCCAGTTGGAAAATTGCCCCGGCCTTGGCTTTTGGCAACGCAGTGCTTTGGAAGCCTGCGAACCTGACACCGGCCTCTGCCGTCGCCTTGACCGAGATTATTGCGCGTCAGGACATCCCGAAAGGTCTGTTCAACCTTGTGATGGGTGCTGGCAGTGATGTCGGCCAGCGCTTGGTTGAAAGCCCCAAGGTGGATGCGATTTCCTTTACGGGCTCTGTGCCCGTGGGCAAGGGTATTGCAGCTGCCGCGATCCAGAACCTGACCAAAGTGCAGATGGAGATGGGATCGAAAAACGCGCTTGCCGTGATGGATGATGCCGACGTTGATCTGGCGGTGACGCTTGCGCTGGGTGGTGCTTTTGGTGGGACTGGTCAGAAATGTACCGCGTCCTCGCGTCTGGTGGTGCATGAAGCTGTGCACGACGCATTTGTGGAAAAACTGGTGGCCGGAGCTGAGGCGATGAAAGTCGGGCACGCCTTGGCGGAGGGAACGCAGATTGGTCCCGTTGTCAGCGAACAGCAACTGAACGAAAACCTGGCCTATGTCGAAAAGGGGCAGTCCGAAGGTGCGGAATTGGCCTGCGGTGGTGTGCGTGTAAGCCGCAACACCGAGGGCTACTTTATGACGCCCGGTGTCTTTGTGAACACCACCAACGATATGATTATTAACCGCGAAGAGATGTTTGCACCCTTGGCCGCCGTCATCAAGGTTGGCAGCTATGATGAGGCATTGCATGTGGTCAACGATACGCGATTTGGCCTGACATCCGGGATTGTCACCAAGAGCCTCGCGCGCGCCACGCATTTCCGGCGCAATGCGCGCACGGGCTGTGTGATGGTGAACCTGCCAACGGCTGGCACGGATTATCACGTCCCCTTCGGTGGGCGCGGGGATAGCTCTTATGGTCCGCGCGAGCAGGGCGCTTATGCGGCAGAGTTTTATACCACCGTGAAAACCGCCTATATTTCGTCCGGCACCCCGGAGTAAATCATGTACCGCATAGATGGCCTGCAATATGCCAATTGGTCTGAGAAAGTCTTTCGCCAGATGCGCGAAGGCGGGGTTGATGCGGTGCATGTCACCATTGCCTACCATGAGAATTTTCGCGAAACCGTGCTGAATATCGCACAATGGAACCGTTGGTTTGAGCAGTTTCCCGATCTGATTTTCCACGGTGAATGGGCCAGCGACGTGGAAAAAGCGCGCGAAATGGGCCGCACGGCGATCTTCTTTGGTTTTCAGAACCCCAGCCCGATTGAGGATGATATCGGGCTTGTCGAAGTTCTGCACAAACTGGGCGCGCGGTTTATGCAGCTCAGCTACAACAACCAATCCTTACTAGCCACGGGTTGCTATGAGGCCGAGGACCCGGGCATCACCCGCATGGGCCGTCAGGTGATCAAGGAAATGAACCGCGTGGGGATGGTCGTGGATATGAGCCATTCTGCGGATCGTTCGACCATTGAGGCGGCAGAGATTTCAGAACGCCCAATCGCCATTACCCATGCGAATTTGCATGAATGGCAGCCGGCTTTGCGCAACAAGCGTGATGATGTGGTGCGTGCTGTCACGCAGAATGGTGGGATGATGGGGTTTTCGCTCTATCCACACCACCTCAAAGACAAATCCGACTGCGCGGTTGAAAGCTTTTGCACCATGATCGCGCGTGCGGCCGAGCAGTTTGGCGCGGAGCACTTCGGCATCGGGTCTGATCTGTGCCAAGATCAACCGGATAGCGTGGTTGAATGGATGCGCGTTGGGCGTTGGAGCAAAGAGATCGACTATGGTGAAGGGTCCGCCGGTGCGCCGGGCTTTCCACCCATGCCAAGTTGGTTCAACGACAACCGTGATTTTGACAATATCGAAGCAGGGCTAAAGGCCGTGGGCTTTGACGCGGGCGAGGTTGCGGGGTTGATGGGTGGCAATTGGTATCGGTTCTTTGCCGAGAATTTCACACCGGCGGCATCGACCTAGAGATCAAGCGATTGCAGTTTCTGGTGTTGCCGGGCCGCCAAGGCGTCAACTTCGGTTTTGGTGGCGTCACTCAGCACGCCCCCCGGTTTGCGCACTGTGTCATGCGCGATCACACCGCGTTGCGCCAGCGTGTATTTACGGATCGCCAAGCCCAAGCCTGGTTGCGCTTCATAGCGCACCATCGGCATGTAGGCGTCAAAGATGTCGCGCGCATGGTTCAAATCGCCGGAGCGATACGCCGCAACGACTTGGACCATCATCTCGGGGTAGGCAAACCCCGTCATCGCGCCATCAGCACCGCGCAGCATCTCTTCCAGCAGGTAAAGCCCGCCATTGCCACACAGGATCGAGATGCGCCGCGCGCCAGCGTCCGAGGCGGCGCGGAGGGCGCTGATTTTGTCCAAGCCCGGCCAGTCTTCGTGTTTGAGCATCACACAGGTGGGGCAGTCTGCGACGATTTGTAGGATCACAGACGTTGGGATCACGACATTCGTCACGAGCGGAAAGTCCTGTAGCACAAAGGGCGCAGCGCCCAGCACCTCTGCGGTGTTGTGGTAGTAGGTGACGATCTGTGCATCGGTTTTCAGGTTACCCGGGGGCGCGACCATGACGCCAGCAGCACCAAGGTCCATCGCCGCGTCTGACAGCGTCTTCATCGCGGCAAATCCGGGGGCAGAAACGCCCACAACGACCGGAACCGCACTGCGCGCAGTGACGCGTTTGACGATCGCTATGGCTTCGTCTGCCGTCAATTTTCCTGCTTCGCCCATCATCCCTAGGATGGTGAGGCCCGTGGCACCTTTCTCAACGTAGAAATCAACCATGCGGTCGACACTGTCCCAGTCGATGGCCCCATCTGGTAAAAAGGGCGTGACGGCGATGGTAAAGACGCCTTGTGCGCTTTCATCAAGCATGAACCGCTCCCGTGTGGCTGAGCCCCAGAGCGATTTGCCCCAAGGCCATTGCGACTGCTGCTTGGCAGGGCTCGACAACCGGAAGCCCGGTTTCGCTTTCTACTGTACCGCGATATTGGGCCATCCCGGCGCATCCCATGATCAGCACATCGGCCCCATCATCGTCGCGCAGGCGCTTTGCTGTGGCAATCATTGCGGCGAGGCTTTTGTCTGGATCGGCAAGGTCTGCCACCCCGAGCCCAAGTGCGCGGTCACCGGCCATCCGGTTTAATACGCCCATCCCGCCAAAGGCACGCAGATGGCGGGGTATGGATCCGGGCAGGATCGCGATCACGCCAAAGCGCTGCCCAAGCGTGAGGGCTGTCATGACAGCCGCTTCCTGAATACCTACGACGGGTAGGGTGGTTTGGTCGCGCAGCGCGTGCAAGCCCGGGTCCCCAAAGCAGGCGATGACATATCCTGCCGCATCTTTTTGTGAGGCCGCGAGTTTCAGCATTGGCGCGATCGTCAGATCGGCTTGGCGCTGGCTTTCGATGCCGGGTGGTCCCTCACTCAGCGTCAGGCAACGGATCGGTGTGCCGAACTTACGCAGCGGATCAACGGCGGCTTTGATGCCGACCGTGACGTCCTGAGACGCGTTCGGGTTGATCACAATCAACGTATCGCGGTTCATGCGCCCTCTCGTGTGGCTGACTGAATTTCAATTTGGTAGCCTTCGGGGTCGTTGAAGACAAACGCACGAATACCAATCTCATCGTTGACAAAGAGTTCCGACAAAGCGTCCAACTGTTCTTCTTTGGCATAGGCGTACCATGCATCCACATCGGGGACCCGGATGCAAAACTGTACCGGTTTGATGGCCTGCCATTTGTTCATGCCGCGGCTTTCATCGACCAGACCAATATGCGCACCCGGGCACACGCGGTAGATTTTGCACCATCCCTGATCAATCGCGAGTGACAGACCGAGGATCTCTTCGTAAAACCGCATCGCGCGGGGCAGGTCCCGGTAGTAGAAGAACGTGATTGCAAGGTCATTGGGAACGTCTGGGCGGGGCATTTTCATCTCTAACTTTGCGGTGATGTGGGTGTGACGGTAAGGGCCGGGCGGTCGATCTTGCGCCCTGATCCGGCTGTTGCAAAACATTGCCCATCTTGAACAATGTGCTTGCCGCGCAACCAGACGTCCGTCGGCCATCCTGTCACAGAGTAACCAACCCACGGGTTGTAGCCCACATTGTCATGCAAGTCGTTTTCGCCATAGGTGACGGTTTTGTCCGGGTCCCACAGCGCGATGTCTGCGTGCATTCCGGGGGCAAGAGCCCCTTTCTGCGGCAACCCGTAGATTGCAGCTGGTCCGCTGGCGGTGAGTTGTGCGAACGCCTCTGGTCCGCCTTGGCCCTTGTTCATCATCGCATCAAACATCAGCGGTAGTCGCGTTTCCAAGCCGGGCAGACCATTGGCGATTTCGTGAAAACCGGCCTTTGGCCCGGCCGAGAGTTTGCCGCTTTCATCAAAGCGGTAAGGCGCATGATCCGACGAAACCAATTGAAGGTCACCGGCGGCCAGTGCTTGCCAAAGTGCTTTTTGGTCTGCCTCCTGCCGTTGCGGGGGGAACACATCCATTTGGCTCCGTCCAACCCGGGTTGGCGTAAGATGTCCTCTGTCATGAACAGGTAATGCGGACAGGTCTCTGCCCAGACCGGTGCGCCACGGGACCGCGCAGCGCGGACTGCTGCAGCACCTTCGGATGTCGAGATATGAAACAGCATTACCGGTTGACCAAGGTATTCGGCAAACCGGCAAATGCGTTCAACCGCTTCGATCTCGGCCATGCGGGGATGTGATGCGGCGTGATAGATTGGCGCAGTTTGCCCTGCAGCAATCAAGGCAGCCTTAGCCTGCGCGATGATCGCGTCGTTTTCAGCGTGGACGCAGACCAACGCGCCATGTGTCCGTGCCGCGCGCATCACCGATAGGATTTGCGCGTCAGAGAGTTGAATATTGTAGGTCGTGAACAGTTTGATCGATCGGTTGCCGGCGGCAATGAGGGTGCTGAGGTCAGTCTCAAAGTCGGGTACGTGCGTGTCGGTTACTGTCAAATGGAAGGCATAGTCGATCATCGCACCGCGCTGTGCGCGTGCTGTGTAGTCCTTGACGGTTTCCGTAATCCTTTCGCCTTTGGCTTGGGCGGCGAAGGAGATCACGCTTGTCGTGCCGCCCATTGCGGCAGACATCGTGGCCGTCTCAAACGTATCAGCGTTCATCACGCCCATGCCGGACATCTGTTCGATGTGCGCATGCGGATCAATGCCGCCGGGCATGACAAATTTCCCTGTGGCGTCAAGCGTTTTGGCCGCGGCGCCAAGGTTTGTGCCAATCGCCGCAATCTCTTCGCCGCGCAGCGCGAGGTCCGTTGTGACAACGCCATCCGGCGTGACGATCTGCCCACCAGAGATTATGAGATCAAACGGATCAGGCAACGCGTCGGTCCTTGCAATTCATCGCAGTATGTTGCCCTGCGGATGACAGTATTCGCAAGTCCCTTACGTCCGGTCCTGTTTGGTTTTCAGATCACGTACCGATGCGCGTCCAATCATATGTGCGCCAATTGGCGAGGTCAGCATCAAAAACAGAATAATGGCGACCACCCGTGCGGTGATTTCAGTCTCATGCAGGTAGATCGCGCAACCGATCAGGATCAGGCTGCTGCCCAGAATACCAGCTTTTGTTGAGGCGTGCATGCGCATCAAGACGTCTGGCAGGCGCAAGACGCCGATCGCCGCGATCAATGCAAAGAAGCCGCCCAACAGCAGAAACACCGCGATAATAACATCAGTCATGTGCCGTCTCCTGCGTCCGGGCGTCGCGACGTTCGGCAAAGCGTGCCAGTGCGACGGTCGCCAGAAAGCCCACCAGCGCGAGAACCAAAGCCACATCCAGCATCGCGTAGACGCCTGTCGCGACGGCGACGACGCCGCAGACCGCGATGATACTCACCGTCATCATATCCAGTGCGACAACGCGGTCGGCCAATGTCGGGCCGCGGGCAAGGCGGATGAAGGCGATGGCCAGCGACAGCATAACCATCACAAAGGTGGCATAGATTGAGAGATCCAGAAACTCAGCGGATGTCATGGGGCGAATACCTCTTTGACCATACGTTCCATGCCTGATTTGAGGTCGCGGATTACCGCCTCTGGGTCATCAGCGAACATCGCATGGACGATCAGGGTTTTGCGGTCCGGCGTCACATCAAGGCTGAGTGTGCCCGGGGTGAGCGAGATGAGGTTCGTGACCAGCAGAATTTCGATGTCTGATTTGACGTCGAGCGGCATTTCCAAAATAGCGGGGTTACTGCGATCTTTCGGTGTCAGCACGTCATAGGCCACCTGCAAGCTAGAGACGCACAAATCGTAAAGGAAGAACAGGACCAGACGCACGATGCGATACGCCCGCAGATAGTATCCGTTCGGCCCGCCAAACAGCGGTTGCGCGATCCACAGCGTGAAAAAGCCGACGTGGAAGCCGACAACCAGTTGGGTCAGTGTAAAGCTCCCCCACAAGCCGGCCCAGATGACGGCTAACAGCAGGTTGAGAAGAAACAGGTTCATGATGCCTCTCCTAGCACGGCGGTGATATAGGCGGATGGATCAAGTAATTGTTCTGTTGTGCGTTCCGCGAACTGAACGAATGGTTCAGGGTTCAGACCGATGATGATCGTCAGGATCGCAAGTCCAGCAACCGGGATGATTTGAGCCGCTTTGTTGGGCAGGGTTTTCAGTTCTGGCTCAATTCCATCCGGGTGAGGTTTCCAGAATGCCTCGGCCCAGATTTTGGTCATGGAATAGATCGTCATCAGACCCACGGCGAGAGCGATGAAGGCGACAAACCACATCTCAAGGTCCAGCGTGGCTTTGGCGATGATGTATTTTGCCCAGAAGCCTGAGAGTGGGGGAAAACCTGCCAGAGAGAACGCTGGGATCAGGAAGAGGATGGCAAGGAACGGGGCGGATTTATAAAGGCCGCCGATCTGGTAAACCTCTGTCCCGCCTGTCAGCCGCTTGGCGATGCCTGCGATCAGGAACAGGTTCGCTTTCACGATGATATGGTGCACCAGATAGAACACCGCACCCACCAGCGCGAGCGGTGTCATCAATGCGAGACCAAGGATCATATATCCAATCTGGCTGATGATGTGGAAAGACAGGATTTTGCGGAAATCCGATTGTGCAGCGGCCCCCAAGACCCCGATCACCATGGTCAGGCAGGCGACCCACAAAAGCACCGTATGCGTGAACCCGATGTCGTGGTCGAGGACCATCGTGAACATGCGGATCAGGGCATAGACGCCGACCTTGGTCAGAAGGCCCGCAAAGACCGCAGAAACCGAAAAGCTGGGCGTGTGATAGGCCGCAGGTAGCCAAAAGAAGAGGGGGAAGACCGCCGCCTTTACCCCGAAGGCCACCATGAACATCATGGCGACAACGGTTAGCAGACCTTGGTTTTCGACTTGGTCCACTTTCACCGCGAGGTCCGCAAAGTTTAGCGTGCCAGTCATGCCGTAAAGCAAGCCGATGCCGGTCAGAAAAAGGATCGTCGAGATCAGGTTCAGCGCCACATATTTGACGCCACCGTCGATCTGCTCTTTCCCGCCGTTCAGGATCAGCAGGCCGAACGATGCGATCAGCATGACCTCAAACCAGACGTAGAGATTGAAGAGGTCACCGGTCAGGAAAGCGCCTGTGACGCCGGCCAGCAGGATTTGAAACAGGGCATGATAGCCCAGCTTCGCCTGTCGTTCAGTGATATCGCCCAACGCATAGATCGCGACCGCAAAGCCAGTGATCGCGGTGATCAGGACCATGACCGCAGACAGCAGATCAGCGACGAGCGTGATGCCGAAGGGCGCGGGCCAATTCCCCATTTGCCCGGCAATGACGCCAGCATCGAGCACGACGATCATTAGGGCAATGGACGCCAGCAGGCCCAGTCCCGATCCAATGATCGACACCCATGCCCCAAGGGCAGAGGACCGCAGCAAATAGGCAATGATCGCTGCCGCAAATGGGATAACCAAAGGAAGGGTGAGATACCAACTCATGTTCTTAGTTTTCTTTAGGTTCGGCGACGCGCATCTCGTCGGTATTCAGGGTGCCCAGGCTTTGGTAGGCGCGGAAGGCAAGGATGAGAGCAAAGGCAAACAGGCCAAAGCCGATAACAATGGCGGTTAGCACAAGCGCTTGGGGCAGGGCATTCGCGACGACGCCAATGGGCGCATCAACACCATCAGGCACCAAGGGCGGCGCACCGGGGGTCAGGCGACCAGCGACGAAAATCGTCAGGTTGGCTGCGTTCGACAAAAGGATCAGCCCAAAGAGGAACCGCAGCAGATTGCGCGCCAGCATCAGATAGACGGCAGACGCGACCAAGATACCGATCAGGACAGAGAGCAGTTGTTCCATCAGACGGCCTCTTCCAAGGCGAAGGTGATCGACAGGATCGCACCAAGAACAACGAGGTAAACGCCAATATCAAAAACCAGCACCGACGATAGCGGCAGTCCCTTGCTGTCATCGGTCGCTCCAACAAAGAGCCACTGTCCGGTAAAAAGCGCATCCCCCCAAAATACCGCCATTACGCCGGCAAAAAGGGCAATCCCAAGACCCGCGCCTGCAATGCTGCCGGGGTCAAAGCGGAGCGCCTTGCGTGCATCCGCGGTCCCGCAGGCAATCGCATAGACCACAAAGCCCGTGGCGGCGATTAGCCCGCCGATAAAGCCACCACCGGGGGCATTGTGACCACGCAGCAGCATATAGGCTGAAAACACCAACAGCAGCACCGCTTGGACGCGTGCGCCCGCAATCAGGATGATCGAATTCATGGTTTTTCCTCCTCTGGTTTGCTTTTGAGCAGGGCAAAGATGCTGATTGCGGCGATCAGGACGACAGCGATTTCACCAAAGGTATCCAGCGCGCGGAAGTCAACGAGGATGACATTGACAATGTTCTGGCCAAACGCCTCGGGCCAGCTGGTGGTTTCGAAGAATGTTGTGAGTTCGCGATCAATTGGGCCGGTTGTGACTTTCAGCAAAATAACCGTCGTGACGATCCCCAAGCCCACCGCGATGATGGCGTCAAGCCAGCGTTTGCTGTGCGGTTCTTTCGTCAGGCTGGGCAATTTCAACGCGGCGGCCGCGAATAAGACGACGACAAGCGTTTCTACCAGCAGCTGGGTGATGGCCACGTCAGGCGCACTATAGAGGATGAATATCATCGCCATCCCGATGCCGACCACACCAAGCCCCGCAATCGCTGTGATCCGCGAATTGGTGATCAGCGTCAGCACCGCACCCAACAAGACCAGTACAAACACCAGCCAATCCCACAATTCGACCTGCGGTATGCCCATCGCGGGAATGCCGGTGCTGCGGAACCAGAGTGTTCCTGCCAAAACGACCAACGCGGTCCCAAACGTCACGACCATATAGTGGTACAAAACCCCTGTCTGGATCATGCGGGTCAGCGCTTTGGAACCTGATGCGATCCCGGCCATCAGCTTGTTCCAACCGTTGTCAAAGCTGGGGGCGCGGGTGGTCAGGTCAATCAAGCCGGCGCGGAGCTTGAGTTTCAACGCATAGATCGTGAATCCCAAAACAAAGGTGGCGATGCTGAGGAACAGGGGCACGTTCACTCCCGCCCAAAGTTTCAACTCCTTCGCAGGTTCGGCATTGCCGATGATGGCTGCGACCATCGGGTTGACCAATGCGTTTGCAAGAACTTCGGGGAAAATGCCAAAAAACGCACCAAGGATGGCCAGAATCACCGGGCCAACCAGCATGGGCCAAGGTGCTTCCTTCACATGGGGGATGGGTGTGCCGGATTTGCTCCAGAATGGGCGGAACGACACGATGCCTGCGATTGCCACCATCAACGCGCTTGAGATCAGAAAGGCACCAGCAACAAGAACTGGTTCTGACGCCACCGCAATCGCGCCGGCATATTTCAGCTCTTTGCCGATGAAACCCAGGAATGGTGGAAAGCCGGCCATCGAGAATGCAGCGATGGCGGCGGCCGCTGCCGTAATTGGCATAGCGCGTGCCATACCAAAGAGTTTGCCTGCCTCACGCGTCCCGGTCTGCGCGTCAAGAATGCCAACGACAAGGAACAGGGCTGCCTTGTAAAGCGAGTGAACGATCAGGAATGTTGCCGCCGCTGTGATGGTATAGCCACTTTCATTGCCAAGCAGCAGCGTCAACGCGCCAAGCGCCATCAACGTTGTGTAGGCCAAAGCGAGCTTGAGGTCGGTTTGACGCAGGGCCATCACTGACGCGAAGACCATCGTAATGGCCCCCGCAATCGTCAGTGTCCAAAGCCAGAAATCAGTACCTGCCAGCGACGGGTGCGTGCGGGCCATCAGGTAGACGCCGGCTTTTACCATCGTTGCCGAGTGGAGATAGGCGCTGACCGGGGTCGGTGCTGCCATTGCGTTCGGAAGCCAGAAGTGAAACGGCATTTGCGCAGATTTGGTGAAGGCCCCCGCAAGGACCAGCAACGCAATGGGCAGATACATCACGCTGTCTGTCAGCACGCCATCCATCGCATTGATTTCAGACATCTCAAACGTGCCAGCCGTCGTGCCAATCAGGATGATGCCTGCCAATAGCGCAAGTCCGCCGACGCCTGTCATCATCAGTGCCTGCAGGGCAGAACGCCGCGCCTTGACGGTGTCGTGGCTAAAGCCGATCAACAGGTAGGATGTGATTGTCGTGAGTTCCCAAAAAACGAATAAAGCCAAAAGGTTATCGGATACAACCAATCCAATCATCGCGAGCATAAAGCTGGTCAGATAAAGTGAAAACCTTGCTTGGTGAACATGCCCTGCCAGATAGCGTGCAGAGTACAGCATCACCAGTGCACCAATACCCGTGATAAGCAGCGCAAAGGTCAGGCTGAGGCCGTCGATGTAGATGCTGACGTTCACACCAAGGCTGGGCACCCATTCCCACACAAGGCGGAGGGTATCCCCCGCCGCAATTACCGGGATCATTTGGGCAAACCAGACGAACAGGCTGCCAGCGATGACGACAGGAAGAAGGCCAGCGAACGTCATCCAGCGGGTCGGCGTTGAAGTATCCAATTTGGTATTCCGGTCAGTCTTGAATGCAGTAGGTGCAGCGCACGGTAGCGTGCAGGCGGAGGTCAGCAATAAAGGTGAAGAGAGCGTCTAATGATAGATTTTTGCCGCAAGTGTTATCCTCGTTTATTTTGTCTATGCGCATTGCATAAGTTCCTTGTGAAAAGCCAAACCAGCGCAGAGCACATTTGTAGGCCGACGCTATTATGATTTAGCCCTTGTGACAGTGCATGTAGCATCTTGGTTGCTATAGAGAAGGCAATGAGATAGTAATATTTGATAGGAAATTCCTATCGAGTGAGCATGAATGACGAAGCTGCCAAGCCTGCGCCAACTCCGATATCTGGTCGCTTTGTCGGAGGCGCGCCATTTTCGTAAAGCGGCAGAAGCAATGGGGATCAGTCAGCCCTCTCTCAGCCTGCAAATTGGCAATCTGGAAGAATTGCTTGGCGCGCGTCTGGTCGAGCGGGGACGGGGACCTGTTACGCTGACGCCGGAAGGGCGCGAGGTCGTTTTACGTGCCGCACGCATTGTGGATGAGGTGCGCGGTATTGTGGATCTTACCGCATCGCTGCAAACGGGGCTGACCGGGACGATCCGGTTGGGGACAACCCCGACAATCGGTCCCTATTTGATGCCATTTGTGGTCGAGCGGTTACATGCCAAGTATCCTGATCTCAGGCTCTATATTCGCGAAGTGGTGCCGCGTGATCTGCGCGGTGGCCTTCTGGCGGGCAGTTTGGACGTGATTTTGACCCAACTGCCGGAAGGTGGCGCCGATCTGACGACGCAGCGGCTTTTTCGCGAGCCGCTCTTACTTGCGATGCCTGATGACCATCCGCTGACGGCTAAGAACGAAGTGACCGAGGCCGACATTGCAGAGTTGAATGTGCTTTCACTAGGTCCGGACTATGCGATGCATGCGCAGATTTCGGCGTTATGTCAGCAGCATGGGGGCATTCTTGCGCGTGACTACGAAGGCACCAGCCTTGATGCGATCCGACAGATGGTGGGAATGGGAATGGGCGTTGCGTTCCTGCCACGCCTTTATGCGCGATCTGAAATTGATAGTCGGTCCAGCAATGTGACTGTGCGCCCATTTCGTCGAAGTACAGTGACCCGATCAATCGGGCTTGTCTGGCGCAGTGCGGCTGGGGCAGGGATGTTTGAGCGTTTGTCAGATGTGATCAAAGCCGCAGCGCGCGCGAATCTACAGACGGGGACATCGCCTGTTATTCTTGATTAGTGAGAGTGGCTTAGCCGCGCCAACTGCGGACTTGACCGCAATCCATATGCACAAAGTTTGATCTGCTGTAGCGGCCAACCCCACCAGCGCGACAGGCCAAGGCAGCATTCGCCATTTGTGTCGTTGTCCGGCCTGTCAGACGCAAATCTGCCGCCTGACCACGCATATGCAAAGAGTTACGTGCAACGCCACCATTGCGTGTTCTGAGCATCTGGTTGGTTCGCGGAGAGCGGTATCCGGACAACAACAGATAGGGTTCTGTCGTATCCATCAGGTTGAGGGCGGCGGACATGATGTCGATGGTGCGCAGGTCCATTTGGACTGCCTCACCAGTACGCCAATCACGCATGTGCATATTAATTTCGCGCACAGCCTCGGCGATATATTCGCCTTCGATCCAATAGATTGTCTCAAGCCTTTCACCTGTACGCCCTGAATGCATACCGATGCGGCGTATATCACCCGCGCCACGCAAAAAACCTGCTGCGTTTGAGTATGTCGGAGCAGCTGTCACAGCCGTAGCTGCAAACGCGCCCAATAATCCACGTCTGGTAATCCCAGAGGAGTTCTTTTCTGTCATGTACTTAGCGCCTGTCCCGTCGCCCAACTACTTTCCGCTTTACAGCGGATTTTTGCCATCGTCCCCCAGATGTGGGGTGTATATGTCATAAATCGAATCGTTGACCAAGGCCTGTTTAACTTTTTCTCTTAACAACTGGGAAATTGGCGAATTTTTGCGCAGATGTGTCGTTGAGAACTCTATGTCACAGGCAAGGGCTGCATCTGAGCAACACTCTATTTCCACTTAGGGGTCTCTCGTTTTTGTCAATAGACACGCGTGCGGGTAGGGATAAGCATACTGTTTAACGATAAAACGCTGCTATAAACCAAGCTATTAGTTCTTTCGAGGGGATCTGCATAAGATGTCAGTTTCACGAGTCCGTTCACGACCATTCGCAGGCATGATCTGTGCTACCTTGGCCGCATTCCTTTTGCTTTTTACTGCGCCACAATCACAGGCGCAGGTCACCGAATTCCGCCAAGCAGTCGCGCAAGCCGCTGCAAGTGATCCTGACCTTGTCAGCTTCTATCGCGAACGCGGCTTCAACGGCATCTGGAGCACGAGTGGTGACCGCAATCGCCGCAACGCGCTGTTTGCCGCGTTTCGTGCGGCGGCAGATCATGGGTTGCCCCCAAATGCATACGACGCCGACGGGTTGATTGCTCAATTGCAGGCCGCGACAACGCCACAAGAACAAGGGCGTCTAGAGGTCGAGCTTTCGCGTCGTTTTCTGGACTATGCACGTGATGTACAGACTGGTTTGCTGACACCTTCGCGTATTGACTCTGCAATCCACAGGCAGGTGCCCTTGCGTTCGCCAGTCAGCACCCTGCGTGCGTTTGAGCAATCAAATCCCGCTGCATTCATCCGCGCGCTGCCGCCGAGTGCGCCAGAATACACCCGCCTGATGGCTGAAAAGATGCGCATGGAGCGTCTGCTTGCTGATGGCGGATGGGGTTCGCAGGTTCCTGGTCGGAAACTAGAGCGTGGTGACACCGGCAACAACGTTGTCGCGTTGCGCAACCGGCTGATCGCGATGGGTTTCTTGCCACGCACGAATACCCAAACCTATGACGATGCGATTTTCGGCGCTGTGCAACGCTTTCAGCAAGCCCATGGTCTTGCGATTGATGGCACTGCCGGTCCGGGCACATTGGAAGAGATCAACGTGCAACCAGAAGCGCGGCTGCGGTCGATCATCGTTGCAATGGAGCGTGAGCGCTGGATCAACCGGCCACGTGGGGAACGTCATGTCTGGGTGAATATCACCGATTTTACCGCCAAGATTATCGACAACGGCGTCGAGACATTCTCGACCCGGTCTGTTGTTGGCGCGCGTGACCGTGACCGCGTAACACCCGAGTTTTCGGATGTGATGGAATTCATGGTCATTAATCCAAGCTGGTATGTTCCGCGTTCTATCATCACGAAAGAGTACCTGCCGCAGTTGCGTAACAATCCCCGCGCTGTGCGCAACCTTGTGATCACCGACAGCCGTGGACGTGTTGTAGATCGCAACACAGCCGATTTTAGCGGCTACACTGCGGCAACATTTCCTTATTCGATGCGTGAACCCCCAAGTCAGGGTAATGCCTTGGGACTGGTAAAATTCATGTTCCCGAACCGCCACAACATTTATCTACATGACACACCTGCTAAGAGCCTGTTCGGGCGCGAAGTGCGCGCCTATAGCCATGGATGTGTTCGTCTGGCTGACCCGTTCGACTTTGCCTATGCGTTGCTTGCGGCACAAGTCGGCAATCCAGAGGAAGTGTTTCAGGCGCATCTGCGGACAGGTCGTGAGCGGCGCGTTGATCTCGAGGCACCGGTGCCGGTTCATCTGGTCTACCGAACGGCGACCGTACCGGCCGATGGTCGCGTGCAATTCCGCCGCGACATCTATGGGCGTGACGGTCGGATCTGGAATGCGCTGTCAAGCGAAGGGGTGGCCCTTCGCGCAGTTCGCGGGTAAATCTGAACTCGGAGTTTGATCCGGGGGCACGATGGCACATAAGGTGAAAGATATTGCAGCGGCGCTTGGGGCAGAAGCCTTTGGCGCCGTTGATCTTTTGGTGGATAGCGCGGCAGAACCAGCTGCGGCTGGCCTGCGTGACCTCGCGCTGGCAATGACACCAGCATATGCCGATGCACTTGGGCAGGGACAGGCACGCGCAGCGGTGGTTTGGCTAGGTGCTGACTGGCAGGCACTGGGTCTGGAGGCCGCAATCATCGCACCGCGCGCCAGATTGGCGATGGCAGGGCTGACGCAGATGCTCGATCAGCCCTTACCGCGTGGCGGGGTCAGCGCGCATGCTGCAATTGATCCCACAGCGACGATTGGTGCGGGCGTCACGATTGGTGCATTCACCGTTGTCGGACCAAAGGCGGTCATCGGGGACAACACATGGATCGGAGATCAGGTCAGCGTCGCGGAGGGCGTGCGAATTGGCGTTGACTGCCAGATCCATTCCGGTGTGCGACTGCGCCGAGGCGTCGAGCTGGGTGCGCGCGTGATCCTACAGCCCAATGCGGCCATTGGTGGGGATGGGTTTTCCTTCGTCACAGCGGAGCCATCGAATGTGGAAAAGGCGCGCGAAACCTTGGGTGAGGCCGAAATGCAGGCACCTGACGATCCAACATGGCACCGTATCCATTCACTTGGTGGTGTCACAATTGGCGATGATGTCGAGGTTGGCGCGAATTCCTGTGTCGATGCAGGCACGATCCGCGCCACGCGGGTTGGACAGGGCACAAAAATAGATAGTCTTGTGCAGGTTGGGCATAATGTCATTGTTGGCGAACATTGCCTGCTTTGTGCGCAAGCGGGCGTTGCGGGGTCCACAGTCATCGGTGACAGGGTCGTCGTCGGCGGCAAGGTCGGTGTCGCGGACAATCTGATTGTTGGCGACGACGTCGTGCTTGGCGGTGGCAGCGTGGTGCTGTCGAACGTGCCAAAGGGACGGATGATGATGGGCTATCCCGCCACCAAGATGAAAACACATATAGACGGCTACAAAGCTCTTCGCCGACTGCCCCGGACGCTGCGTGATCTGGCAAAGCGTTAAACGGCTGTTTCAAAGTCCGTTCAGAATGACTACATCCCCCGCAAGCAACATGGGTGTCCTCAGATGAGCATCAAAGACCAAGTTATTCAGATCATCGCTGACCAGGCAATGCTGGAACCCGGCGACATCACACTGGACAATACGCTTGAAGATATTGGGATCGACAGCCTGGGGTTGGTCGAGAGTATTTTCGCGATTGAAGAGAGTTTCGATATCACCGTGCCTTTCAACGCCAATGATCCCGCAGCGGGCGATTTTGATATATCCTCCGTTGCAGCGATCATTGCTGCGGTAGAAAAGCTCAAAGCAGAGCAGAGCGCCTGAATGAACCGCGTTGTCATTACCGGGGCGGGCACGATCAATCCGTTGGGAACGGATGTGGCAACAACGCTTGTAGCTATGCAGCAAGGTCACTGCGGGATTGGCCCGCTGGAGATCGAAGATGTGGAGCGTCTGTCCATTCAGATTGGTGGCCAAGTCAAAGACTATGATGAAGCGACGCATTTTAACCGTCAGCAGATCGCGCTGTACGACCGGTTCACGCAATTCACTTTGTTGGCTGCACGTGAAGCGATCGGGCAATCGGGATTGGCGTTTTCTGGCGCTTTGGCGGACCAATCCGGTGTTGTGCTTGGGACGTCTGGCGGGGGGCTCAACACCCAGGACGAAAATTACCGGGCCGTCTATGAAGCCGGAAAAAACCGTGTGCACCCATTCATCGTTCCAAAGCTGATGAACAATGCCGCCGCCAGCCATGTGTCGATGGAATGGAACCTGCGTGGACCATCCTTCACTGTTGCGACAGCCTGCGCGTCATCCAATCATGCGATGGGCCAGGCGTTCAATATGGTGCGCTGCGGGATGGCAAAAGTCATGGTAACGGGTGGTTCAGAGACGATGTTGTGTTTTGGTGGGATCAAGGCATGGGAAGGGCTGCGCGTGATGTCACGTGATGCCTGCCGTCCGTTTTCGGCAACCCGCAATGGTATGGTGCAAGGTGAAGGGGCCGGTGTGTTTGTGTTTGAAGACTATGATCACGCCAAAGGTCGCGGTGCCGAGATTTTGTGTGAGGTCGTGGGCTTTGCCATGTCATCGGACGCATCAGACATTGTCATGCCCTCAAAACAAGGGGCCGCGCGCGCCATTGCTGGGGCGATAAAAGACGCCCGCTTACCAAAAGAAGCGGTCGGATATGTCAACGCACACGGCACAGGTACGGCTGCAAATGACAAGACGGAATGTGCGGCTGTTGCGGATGTCTTTGGGGCGCATGCTGACAAGCTGATGATGTCATCAACAAAGTCAATGCACGGACATCTTATTGGTGGCACGGGTGCGGTTGAGTTGTTGGCCTGCATCATGGCGCTGCGTGACGGGGTGATTGCGCCCACGATTGGGTATGAGGAGCCAGATCCTGAGTGTGCGTTGGATGTGGTGCCAAATATCGCACGCGATGCCAAAGTCGATGTTGCGCTATCGAACGCTTTTGCCTTTGGTGGGTTGAACGCGGTTCTTGCGCTGCGCAAGCACTAAGTTTGCGGTCATTTGAACCGTCGAAAGGTCGCACGGAATGGCGAGAGATTGCGTTCGAATAAGGCGGCAAAAATCATCAGTGACCCGGTCTTGTTAAAACCGGGACGCCGAAATCAGATGACCAAGTGAATGGTGCTATTCCTCCGCCGTGGCCTCTGACGCATCAAAGCCCGCAGTGAACCCAGAGAGCGAGACAGTCAGAACGACTTCTTCGGTGGGCGCTGCTGCCGGAACCAGACGGACCGATGCGGCATTCCCACGTTTGAACTCGTCAACTTCGGCCTGCGTGAAGCCAATCCGGGCGACGCACCCGGCACGATTGCAGAATGTGAACGGATAGCGGCGCGCATTTGCGCCATCAACAGCAATCGTCAACTGCTGCGTCAACAGGGTTTCGAGTGGCACAACGATTGTTGCGCCAGCCGCAGCGCGTTGCCCTTCTGGTAGGCGGAACAGGTTGAACTCTGCGACCGCCACACCGTCTTCATTGCTGAGAAGTTGATAAAGGTTGCAAGGGTCAGGTGAGCCATCCTCAGTTTTGATGCAGCGTAGGGCCCAATCGCCAAATTGATCGCGTACATATGGTTCACCGACCTGCGGGCCAATCGGTTCGCCGAGGCTCAGATCACTCGGTGTTGTGTCTTCGGTCGGTGTCGTCTCTTCCGCGGCGTCTGGCTCTGTGGTTGTTTCCTGAGCCATTGCGACCCCGCTGTTGGTTAGTAGGGCCGCAAGAAAGACGGATTTGAGGATACTGCGCATAGGAACTTCCTTTATCTTTTCTTGGCGGCTTAGCATGTGAAGGAAGGGGTGTCAGCGCAAAAAACACGGGCTGCGGCTGTCTTTTGCTCACGTTTGTGAGGGTTGAAAATAGAAGAAGGGCCCCAGTGGGACCCTACTTCGCTTTTCTCCCTGCCGGACTTGGCCGACTAATTGTTCGTGAAGCTACGCAAAGCAAAACAGAGCGTCAACAGGAAATTTCTAACGTCTTGGTGAGCAGGAGATAGACCAGCAACGCGCAAAAAAGCCGTGCCCGAAGGCACGGCAAGTCTAACAGGGAGGAAGTCATGCCAATCCGCAAAAGACCTGCGAAATAGCGTGCTTTACAGTGGCATGAAATGGTTAAAAATGTATTTTGCTTAAAAATATATGCGGGGAACGATTGCATGTCTGAGACTATTTTCATCGGTGGCGGGGGCGACGCATATGGCGAGCCGCAGAATCTGTTGCTTGATAAAGCCAACCGTCACGGGCTGATTGCCGGGGCGACTGGAACCGGTAAGACGGTGACTTTGCAGATCATGGCAGAAGGGTTCTCGGCGGCCGGGGTGCCGGTGTTTCTGTCGGATGTGAAAGGGGATCTGTCAGGGCTTGCCGTCAGCGGGTCCGCAGATTTCAAGCTGCATGAGCCTTTCATGTCCCGGGCCGACACGATCGGCCTTGATCTGCAATACGACAGTTTTCCAGTCACCTTTTGGGATCTTTTTGGCGAAAAGGGGCATCCAATCCGGGCAACAGTTGCCGAGATGGGACCCCTGCTGCTCTCGCGTTTGATGGATCTCACGGATGTGCAGGAAGGCGTGTTGAACGTCGCTTTCCGCGTCGCAGACGAAGAGGGTCTGCCGCTGCTCGACCTGAAGGATTTGCAAGCATTGCTTGTCTGGGTTGGCCAGAACTCCAAGGCGCTGTCGTTGCGCTATGGCAATGTCGCAGCGTCTTCCATCGGCGCGATTCAAAGGCAGTTACTGGTGTTGGAAAACCAAGGGGGCACGGCGCTTTTTGGTGAGCCGGCACTTGATCTGTCCGATATGATGCGCACGCGCGACGGTCGCGGGGAAATCAATATTCTTGCCTCGGATCAGTTGATGGGAAGCCCACGGCTCTATGCGACCTTCCTACTGTGGTTGTTGTCTGAACTCTTCGAAGAGCTGCCCGAAGTCGGGAACCCTGACAAACCCAAATTGGTGTTCTTTTTTGACGAGGCGCATTTGTTGTTTGATGGCGCGCCCAAGGCGCTGGTCGATAAGGTCGAACAGGTTGCGCGTTTGATCCGATCAAAGGGGGTTGGTGTTTACTTCGTCACCCAGAACCCTGCTGATATTCCTGACGATGTGCTCGGTCAGCTTGGCAACCGGGTGCAACATGCTTTGCGGGCGTTTATCGCGAAAGATCGTAAAGAACTGAAGACTGCGGCAGAGACCTACCGTGACAATCCCGGCTTTGATACAGCCGCTGCGATTCAAGAAGTTGGTACAGGTGAAGCGGTGACGTCGTTTTTGGATCGCAAGGGCATCCCGCAGGTTGTTGAACGCACGTTGATCCGCCCACCGTCATCGCAGTTAGGGCCGATTGACATGTCGACACGCAAATCAATCATGGCCGCCTCTGACATGGCCGGCAAATATGACAAGACGATGGACCGCGAAAGCGCCTTTGAAATGCTCACAAAGCGCGCAGACGCCGCTGCAAAAGCCGCAGAGGAGGCCGAGGCCGAAGAAGAGCGGCTGGAAGAGAAAGAACGCGAATTCAAAGCAGCGCGGCGTTACGATGGTGGCGGCAAAACAACCCGCTCGACCTCGCGAAAATCATCCGGCGGCGGTTTTGGTGGCGCCTTGGCGTCTGTCGTCGTGAAAGAGCTGAAAGGCACCACCGGGCGTCGGTTGGTCCGGGGTATTTTGGGGAGCTTGTTTAAAGGCCGCTAACGCCGGTTACTCTCCAATTGCAATCCCCTCGCGACGCGGGTCGGCACCGCCTTGCAGGGTGTCACCGATGCTGATGGCGTGGAGGCCTGAGGTCAGCCCACGGATATTGACCTCATACCCCAGTGCGGTCAGCGGCTCTGCCAGGTCAACGGCACTTGTGCCTTCCTCAAGGTCGTAGGTGCCAAAGCGGTTGACCAGATGCGGCATCGACACCGCTTGTTGCACGTCCATCCCCCAGCCCAAATGGGCGATGATCGTCTTTGCCACATAGCCGATGATCCGGCTGCCGCCGGGGCTGCCTACAACCAGTACTGGCGTGCCATCCTTTGTTACGATCGTGGGTGACATCGAAGAACGTGGTCGCTTGCCCGGCTCAATCCGGTTTGCAATCGGGTACCCGTCGGCGTGAGTTGCAAAGGAAAAGTCCGTCAGTTCATTATTGAGCAAGAAGCCTCTGACAAACAGCCGTGATCCAAAGCCATTCTCGATCGTCGTGGTCATCGACAGGGCGTTGCCATAGCTGTCCACGATCGAGATATGAGAGGTTGAAGGAAATTCGATGCTGACATCGTCACCCCAAAGCTGCGCATGATCCCATTCGGGGTTACCCGGAGCGACTTCGCTTAGTGCAACGCCTTCAGCCTCTTTGATAAGCATGGCCCGGGCGGCCAGATATGTTGGATCGATCAGACCCGCCGTCGGCATTGGCACAAAATCATCATCAGCCATATAGCGACCTCGGTCTGCGAAGGCGAGCCGGGATGCATCACCGATCAGCCGCCAGACGTCCGGATCCGCCGGATCATCAAGTGAGAGGTTATCCATCATCCCCAGAATTTGCCCGACGGTGAGCGCGCCGGATGATGGTGGCCCCATGCCGCAAACTTCATGGCCGATGAAGGCGACGCAGACCGGCGGCCGTTCGACAACGTCATAAAGTGCAAGGTCAAGTGTTGAGAGCAGGCCCGGATTGCCTTCGGCGTTGCGGATCGTTGCAACGATGTCTTCGGCGATTGGCCCCGTGTAGAACGCGTTGGTGCCGTGCTGTGCGATTTGGCGCAAAGTGTCAGCATAGGCTGGGTTTTGCAGCAATTGCCCTTCGGCAAGCGGTGCGCCGCCCGGAAAGAAGTAGGCCGCGGTTTCAGGAAACCGTTGCAGTCTTTCGGCGTCATTCGCGATAGAACCCGCCATCCGCGGTGAAACCGCAAAACCATCTTCGGCAAGGGTGATCGCAGGGGCCAGCAAGTCGCGCCAATTTTCACGACCCCAACGTCGGTGTGCGTCTTCCATCAATTTGGGTGTACCGGGTGTCCCGACAGACAATCCACCGACAACAGCGTCAAAGAAGCCCAATCGTTCACCGTTTTCGTCCTGAAACATTGTGGGTGTTGCAGCCAAGGGCGCTGTTTCGCGCCCGTCCAACGTCGTCATCTCGCCCGATGCCGCGTCATACCAGACAAGGAACGCTCCGCCACCAAGGCCCGATGACTGTGGTTCTACAAGTCCAAGAACCGCCTGCACGGCGACCATTGCGTCCGCGGCAGTGCCTCCGCGGGCCAGGACGTCTGCGCCGGCTTCAGCCGCGAGTGGATTAGCCGCAGCAACCATCCAATCCTTTGCGACTAGCGGTTCCCCGGCGTCTTTGGCCGCAAGGGCCGCTTGTGCACGTGCAGACAGATCCGCAAAGACCGAAGGGCCAGTGCCGTCCTCAGGTGCGACGGCGTCGGCGGCCTGTTGGGCAGTTGCTGGATGGGCAAAAAAGCAAACAAAAACACATGATGAGAGTAGATGACGTAACGACATGATATTCCTCACTCTGGTTTGAATGAGATAAGAATTGACGCAACGTCAGGGGATAGCAAGGTTAGAGCTTGCGAATCTTGAGCGTTGCCAGTCTGTTTTCATCTTTCGAAAGAACCTCGAAGCGAAATCCATGGAATGAAAACACCTGTCCTTCAACCGGGATCAGCTGCGCTTCGTGGATGACCAGACCGGCGACGGTGTTTGCCTCATCATCGGGCAAGTTCCAGTCGTGCGCGCGGTTGAGATCGCGGATCGTCATAACACCGTCGACGATATAGGCACCATCTTCGGTCGCTGCGATCTGCTCTTCTTCGTGGTCGTCGAATTCGTCGGCAATCTCGCCCACGATTTCTTCAAGAATATCCTCAAGCGTGATCAGTCCTTGCAGGGCGCCATATTCATCAACGACCAGTGCAAAGTGCGTTTTGCGTTTCAGGAAGTTCCGCATCTGGTCGTCCAGCGTCGTGGTTTCTGGAACGAAATAGGGCGGCATCGCCACTTTGGTCACGTCAAAGGCGGCAAGTCCTTGTGCATTTTCTTCTCCGCCACCCAATAGCTTATGCATGGCCCGCAATAGATCTTTGGAATGGATCATACCGACGATGTTTTCCTGCTCATCGCGGTAAAGCGGCAGGCGGGTGTAAGGGCTTTGCAAAATCTGTGCGAGGATGTCCTGCGGGGGCAGTGCTGCGTCGACCATCTCGATGCCGGACCGATGCAACATGATCTCTTCCACAGTGCGTTCGTTCAGGTCTAGCGCCCCAAGGATACGGTCGCGATCCTCTTTCTGGACAATCCCTTCTGAATGGCCAAGTGACAGGGCACCGGCGATTTCTTCACGTACTGCAAGAATGTTGCTGTCGGGGTCGGTGCGCACGCCAAAAACGAACAGGACACCGCGCACCAGATAACGGACCGCCGCCACAACTGGCGAGAAGATGAACACAACCAAAGCAATCGGGCGTGCGACCCGTGACGCAACGGTCTCTGGATAGGTGATTGCCAACGTTTTTGGAAGCACCTCGGCGAAAATCAGCACCAGCAATGTCATGATCAGCGTTGCTGCCGCCACACCGTTCTGACCAAAGAGTTTTGTCAAAACAGCCGTGGCCAGTGATGTCGCAAGGATGTTGACAACGTTGTTGCCCAGTAGGACAGAGCCGATCAGCCGTTCATTGTCTTCGGTGATCTTGAGTGCCTGATCAGCGCCTTTGGATCCTTTGTCGGCAGCCGAACGCAGCTTGCCACGCGATGCGGCCGTCAGCGCAGTTTCAGAGCCGGAAAAGAAGGCCGAGAGGACAAGGAGAACAAGAATAGCGCCAGCGGTGACCCAAAAGGCGGCGTCAAGTGATGCGGTTTCCATCAGGATCTTTCAACAAATATCATGGCAGTTATGTAGGGTCCGTGCGTCAGCTTCAAGGTTTCGCAGCTTTGGCCAATGGATGATGGTCAAGTACAAGTTCTTTGAGGCGTTCATCAAGCACATGTGTGTAAATTTCTGTCGTGGCGACATCGGCGTGGCCAAGCATCGCTTGGATTGAGCGCAGATCAGCGCCGCCTGCCAACAGATGCGTGGCAAATGCATGCCGCAACGTGTGTGGCGTTACATTATCAGGCGATACGCCTGCGGCGACGGCGAATTCCTTGATCAGCCCAAAGAACCTGTGGCGTGTCAGATGCCCCAATTTGCCCCGTGACGGGAACAGGAACTTTGACATGGGCTTGCCGTCTTTCTTATCCCTGTCCTCTGCCGCGTCGCGCGCGTCAAGGTATGTTGCAACGGCCTGTCGCGCCGACGGCGATAGTGGGACCAACCGTTCCTTGCCTCCTTTGCCGCGCACCAAAAGCATCCGCGGATCACCGCGCGCTGCTGACACGGGCAGGCTGACCAATTCGGTCACGCGCATACCCGTGGCATACAGTAATTCCATCAAGCAGGTATTGCGCAAAGCCTCTTTCTTGCTGCTGCGGGCGGCTTCAAGAAGGCGGTCAACCTGTTCAACCGACAAGGTCTTTGGCAGCCGCTGCTCCCGGCCCGGTCCTTTGATCTGGATCGCGGGATTATCATCGCGCCAGCCTTCCTCGAAAGCAAAATGATAAAGCTGCTTAATTGCCGACAGACGGCGCGCGCGGGTGGATTTGGCAAGGCCTTGCGCTTCGCAGTCGATCAAATAGCTTTCGATATGATCACGTGTTGCAGCACCAAAATGCAAATCCTTCGGTGCAAGCCAGCCTGCAAAATCCTGCAAATCCCGCGCATAGGCCAGTTGTGTGTTCGTGGCGGCGTCCAGCTCTGCGGCCTGCGCTTCAAGAAACACCTGCACCCAGCGGGCCATTGGCTGACTGGTGGGGGTCATGTGCTCCGGTCCAGGATCATCAATTGCAGCGCGGCACGACGCGCGACATCTTCCAGTCCGACGGCACGCAGTAACAGCAAGGCGTCAGTCACAGACCGCAGATCCCCTTCAGATCCTGCGTCAAACAGGGCCATGGCGCGTAAGATCACCTCGCCAAGTTTACCTTCATCCACGAGGCGCTGCAGTTCTTCTGGCGGTGGCGTGCTGTCAAAAGCGGCCTGTATGGCCTGAGTACGTGCAGAGTTCGCGGGTAGGTTTTGAGGAGTGCCGCGTGCGATGCCAATAAGAAAGGCATCGAACCCCGCGTCAGCCTCTTGGGCGGCAATGGCGACGGCCTCATACGCTGGCGACAGGAGGCCAATTTTGAATGCGAGCACAGCGGCATCCCCCGATAGCGGCAGTGTTTGTAGTTCCGCACCATATAATTTGGCAAATTGCAGTTCCGTGCGGACTTGGCGCATCGCGTCCCATGCATCAGCCAGTGTGCGCGCCACACTGACCGGGTCACGCGCCGACATCGCGACATCAAAGCGCTGGATTGCCTCGGCCCGATCCCAAATGCCGCCAGATGCAGCAGGGGTCCGGGCGGTATAGTGCTTTAGCAGGACATTCTCGGAAATTGCGCCGTGCCGTGCCAAACGCTCTGCCGCTTCCAGTTGAGACTTCCATGCTGTCGTGGATTGCAGGTCGGCATGTGAAAAAGCCAGCGGCAGGTTTGCGGTGATCAACGGCTCACCAATGGCGGCATGCATCCGAAACGTCAGCGGGCTGACCCGGGCAGGGGGCGTGAGGGCAGGTTCACCTTCAAAAAGTTCAGGATCAAGAAAGCGCGCTAGCAAGGCTTCTTCCTGTTCGGTGATGTCACCCAGCACCCGGTGCGTGTTTAGCGTCAGGGCGGCTGCGGCCCAATCACCGTTGCGCGCCAGACAGAAAATCCGGGCGGAATAGGTCGGCGCGATGGATGGCGTCGTGCCCATTGCGGCACAGGCGTCATCCTCTGTTCCGGTCAAAAGCGCGACGTCAAACCAACGGCGAAACAGTGGGTCAGTGTCAGGTTCCGCTTGTTCGATCAGCGATTGCGCGGGCTCCAATGCGCCAAGATCCAGGAGTTTGTCCACACGGGCAAGAAACAGCGCGCCAGCGCCATCGGCACCCAAAGGTGCGTCAGCCTCAGCGAGCATGAGAACTTTGAGCAGTTCCTGCAATGCAGGCAGCATATCAACGCGTTCGGCGCGGACTAGATCCACCAAGACCGCCTCTTCGCTCGCGGACCAGATTGTGCGCGGCAGACCTGTCACTTCCGACGGGAGCAAGCCAAAAGGATCTTTTGACGCGCGATCAAGGGGAACAACAGTGACGTCAGGCGATGTGGCATCGCCCACCGCAGGCGGTTCAAACAGCGGTGCCGTTTCTACGCTGCGCGACAACCAGTCAATGGCCGACAACGGTTCGCCGATCACATCGCTTTGTGCGGGTGACATTGTGCTGGTCAGACACAGAGTAACCGCTAGGGCGCTAGTTTGTGTCAAGCGTAACAGGGCGTGTCACCTCTTGTGAGGGGGCTGCAAAATCAGCCGGGAAAAACAATGGTCCGACGTAGGCATAGGCCACTAGTCCCACCCCGGCGAGTATCGTCAAAAACAAAAGTAGCTTGATGAAACGCCACATTTCTTGGCCCCAATCCGTGTATTCTGCCTCTATATGTGGGTTCTTGCCCACTTGTTGAAGGGATTATATATGGCCTTTCGCGCAAGATCACGGCATTCATTCATTAATTTTCGCGTTCGGCGTCCATTGGCCGAGTAAAAGGGCAAAAATTGCATGACGGCAGAGCCGCGATATCAACTGAAAAAGACTGTCGTGTTGGTTGGCATGATGGGCTCTGGTAAGACTGCGATCGGACGTGCGTTGGCCGGATCATTGGATGTGCCGTTTGTCGACAGTGATGCCGCGATTGAAGAAGCCGCGGCCGCATCAATCGCCGAAATTTTTGCGCGCGACGGCGAGGCATTCTTTCGTAAACGCGAGGCAGAGGTGCTGCGCAGGCTGCTGTCTGGTCCGCCGGGGATCGTGTCGACAGGCGGCGGCGCTTTTCTTGCGTCAGCTAACCGGGATGCGATTGCACAAATGGGCGTCGCGGTTTGGCTTAACGCCGATCTTGAGACACTGTGGGACCGTGTGCGCCACAAAGACACCCGTCCATTGCTGCGGACTGCGGATCCAAAGGCCACGTTGACCCAAATTTATGATGAACGCACGCCGATTTATAAGCAGTCCGGCTTGCATATCGACGTCAAGGGTCATGCAAGTATCGAGCAAACCATGCAATCTGTCCGCGATAGGTTGGCGCAGCGCCCTGATATTTTGGAGACCAAGTAAATGGCAGCGACAGTCCACGTTGACCTCCCCGGGCGGGATTATCCCATTGAAATTGGTCCAGGCGTTCTGGGTCAGGCGGGGGCGAGAATTGCCGCGATGGGCGGGCGGCGTCATGTATGCATTCTAACCGACGAAAACGTCGAGCGTCTGCATCTGGCGCAGTTGCAAGGCGCGCTTTCACAGGCCGGTCTGACGTCAGAGGCTTTGGCGCTGCCGCCGGGCGAGGTCACAAAATGCTGGGCGCAGTTGGAGCGGTCGGTGGAATGGTTGCTGGCCCAAAAGGTGGAACGCGGTGATATCGTCGTGGCCTTTGGCGGCGGTGTGATCGGTGATCTGGCAGGCTTTGCTGCGGCCATTCTGCGCCGTGGTGTACGTTTTGTGCAAATCCCAACGTCGTTGTTGGCGCAGGTTGATAGTTCAGTAGGCGGCAAAACCGGGATCAACTCGCCCGCCGGTAAGAACCTGATTGGCGCCTTTCATCAACCCAGCCTCGTGCTGGCGGACACGGCCCTGCTGGACACGCTTACACCGCGCGACTTACTTGCGGGCTATGGCGAGGTGGTCAAATACGGGCTGTTGGGGGACGCGGCGTTTTTCGATTGGCTCGAGGCGGAAGGGCCCGCCTTGGCCGCTGGTGATATGGACGCGCGGGTGCGCGCGGTCACGCGGTCGTGCCAGATGAAAGCTGATATCGTGCAGCGTGACGAGACAGAGCAGGGGGATCGCGCGCTGTTGAACCTTGGCCATACCTTCTGTCATGCGCTGGAGGCCGCGACGGGTTATTCCGACCGTCTGTTGCATGGTGAAGGCGTGGCGATTGGCTGTGCGCTGGCGTTTGAGTTGTCCGCGCGTCTGGGGCTGTGCAGTCAGGAAGAGCCCAGCCGCGTGCGTGCGCATTTGCGCGATATGGGGATGAAGGTGGATATTCGCGATATTCCCGGTGATCTGCCCGATGCCGCAGGGCTGTTGGGCTTGATGGGACAGGACAAAAAGGTGCTGGACGGTAAGCTGCGGTTCATTCTGGCACGCGGGATTGGTGAGGCGTTTATCACCTCGGATGTGCCGGGTGAGGCGGTGTTGGCGGTGTTAGAGGATGCTTTGCGGTAGCTATCCTTCCGAACCCTGCAAACTGCGTAGCACCATTGCCGTCTTCCCGTCAGATCGAAAGCCGACGGATTCGTAGAATCCGTGCGCGGCGCGTTCTTTGCCGGTCAACAGCATGATCTTGAAAACATCCTTTGCCCAGGCATGGTCAACGGCATGTTGCAGCAGCTGTTTTCCAATACCGCGGTTCTGCTTTGCAGCGGTGGTAATGACGTTTTCCACCAATGCATAGGGCCGCGCGCCCCAAGTCACATTGGGCAGGATGTGTAAGGTCAGCATGGCGATCAGATTGTCAGTCTCAAAGGCACCAAAGACCTGCGTACCCGGGTGAGATAACACCGCATCAAAGGCTGAAAGATCAGTGGCATTAGGGCCATAGGTCAATTCGGTGTAGAGCGAGAGGGCCGCAGGTCCATCAGCTGGCGTCAACGGTCTGATTGTGACACTCATCGTCATTCGGGGTTATCATCATCGCGCCCATCCAGCCGGATGCCATGCGCCTTGGCGAAGTTTAGAAACAACGGGATTTCGATCAGCGCATAGGTCACGATGGTGAAGATCACCCAGTTTGTTTCGAAAAAGACCAAGGTGAATTGCACCCCGGTCCCCCAGAACCACGCGCCCGCAACGAACAAGGCCAAGATGTTCAGCGCAAAATCAATGCCCATCAATTTGTTCAGGGTCTTTTCCTCAAGCGTCGGAAAGATGCCCAGATAGGCCACGGCCAGGATCAGGCCGACAAGGATCAGAATTTGCGCTTCGGGTAAAACGACCATGCGCTTTAGAACGGGATTTCGTCGTCCATATCGCCACCGCCGCCGCCTGCAGGTGCACCACCGCCGCTGCCGCCGCCATAGCCGCCATCATTGCCGCCGTAACTACCGCCCTGTGATCCCCCGCCATAACCGCCGCCGCCACCGCCGTAGTTGCCACCACCACCACCACCGCCTTCGTTGCGGCTGTCCAGCATGGTCAGCGTGCCATCATAGCCGTTCAGCACGACCTCGGTCGAATAACGGTCCTGACCGGATTGGTCCTGCCATTTGCGGGTTTGCAGCTTACCTTCGATAAAGACTTTGGAGCCTTTGCGCAGATATTGTTCTGCGATGCGTACCAGACCTTCCTGAAAAATCGCAACAGTGTGCCATTCGGTCTTTTCCCGACGCTCGCCTGTGTTTTTGTCTTTCCACGTCTCGGATGTGGCGATGCGCAGATTGGCAACTTTGCCGCCGTTCTGGAATGTCCGCACTTCGGGGTCCGCGCCCAGATTGCCGATAAGGATAACTTTGTTCACTGATCCAGCCATTCTGGCTCCTCCCAAGATTTGCTTTGCCACAATAGGGGCATTCGACACATGGCGTAACAAGGTTAACGACGGGTTTCCAGAGGGAGGACTTGGTGATCTTGCACAAAAGGACTAAGTATGACGGATTGCAATACGAAAGCGCCCGACGTGACCCGATTGACCCTGATCATTTGCCTGAACGCGGCGCTTGTAGCGCAGCCAGCGGGAGCGCAAGAACAAGTCTCCACCATGTCACGATCCGGCCTTTTGCAGAGCCAGACATCGGTTTTGGATGGACGCGCGGCAGAGCAATATCAAAGTTCGGATCGTTTTTTGCCGCCGCGGGCCGAGGGTGTCGCTGTCACCCCTGCCTACATCGGCGGTTATCGCGGCCCCTATCTTGCGCTTGCACAGCAGGCCGCGACCAAACATGGTGTGCCGCCGGGGCTGTTTTTGCGGCTTGTTCAGCAGGAAAGCGGCTGGAACCCAACAGCGCGATCGGTCAAGGGGGCTTTGGGTTTGGCGCAGTTGATGCCTGCGACGGCGCGAAGTCTGGGGGTTGATCCGTTAGATCCAGTAGAAAACCTTGATGGCGGCGCCCGCTATCTGCGCACGCAATATGAAACCTTTGGATCGTGGCCACTCGCGCTTGCCGCATATAATGCCGGACCGGGTGCAGTGACGCGCTACAGCGGCATCCCGCCCTTTGCGGAAACACAAAACTATGTGCAGGTGATTTGGGGCGGCTGATCAAATTTCTAGAAATTTGATCAGCCCGTGACAGCCTATTCCGCTGCGATCTGAATGACGGGCTCCATATCTTCCAGATCGGCGTCGCTCAAATGACACTTAATTTGATGACCATCGGCTAGGATCCGCACTGGCGGCACTTCCTTTTCACACAGGCCGCCAGCCACTTTTGGTTTCCAGTTACAACGCGTCTGGAACGGGCAACCGCTGGGTGGGTTCATCGCCGATGGGATATCACCCTCTAGCACGATGTGCTTTTTCTTCACGCTTGTGTCGGCAATCGGGACCGCTGAAAGCAGTGCCTCGGTATAGGGGTGGTAGGGGGCGAGAAGACCTGATCGGTGCTGCCCAGTTCAACCACGTGGCCCAGATACATGACCATAACCCGGTCCGACAGATAGCGCACGATGGATAGGTCATGGCTGATGAACAGCAGCGTGGTCTTATGTTCGCGCTGGATTTCCATCAGCAGATCAGTCACCGCCGCCTGTACCGATACGTCGAGCGCTGAGACAGGTTCATCCGCCACAACGATCCGCGCATCACCTGCAAAAGCCCGGGCGATACCGACGCGTTGCTTTTGTCCACCAGACAGCTGCCGCGGCATGCGGTCGGCAAAGGCGCGCGGTAGTTTCACCAGATCAAGCAGGTTGAGCATGCGCTCGCGTCGTTCGGTGTCATTGGCTCCCACGCCAAAGATCTCCAGCGCGCGCATGATCTGACGCCCGACAGTCATAGAGGGGTTCAGCGTGTCAAAGGGGTTTTGAAAGACCATCTGAATGTCGGCGACCGTTTTGGTGTCGCGCTGTTCGATGGCCGTGTTGCCGATGGATTTGTTATCCAGCAGGATTTCCCCTTCGGTCGCCGTCTCTAATCCCATCAACACCTTGGCGAAGGTCGATTTCCCGCAACCGGATTCGCCCACAATCGCCAGCGTTTCGCTTTCACGGGCCTCGAAGCTAAGGGTTTCATTGGCTTTCACGACCTTCTTGTCGCCGCCCCCGAATAGGGCGTTGGCCGCGACCTCGTAGTATTTCTTGAGGTTGTCCATTTTCAGAACGACCTGACCGGGGGCTGGTTTCTCGGTCTGGGGCCCTACGTCAATGGGCGCCTGCCAGTCGATTTCCTTGAACTTCAGACAGCGCGATTGGTGGCGGTCATTGCCGGGCACCGGTTCCATCGGGATGAAACCCGCGTCACAGCGCCCAGCCTCGAAATAATCGCAGCGGGGGCCAAAGTTACAGCCCTGCGGTCGCTCATGCGGCAAGGGGAAGTTGCCGGGGATGGCGATCAGGGGCCGTGCGTTTTTGTCGGCGCCGGGCAGGGGGATCGAGCGGAACAGCGCCTGCGTGTAGGGGTGCTGCATTTCGTCAAAGACGTCTTCGATGCTGCCCCGTTCGACCGCTTCGCCGGAATACATCACGCAGATGCGGTCGCAGGTTTCCAAGACGAGCCCAAGGTTGTGGCTGATAAACAGCATCGAGGTGCCGTATTTCTTGCCGAGGTCTTTGACCAGTTCCACGACGGCAGCTTCAACCGTCACGTCCAGTGCAGTTGTGGGTTCATCAAGGATCAGCAAGGACGGTTTCGACATCAGCGCCATCGCGATCACGATCCGCTGTTGTTGACCGCCGGACAACTGATGCGGATAGCTTTGCAGCATCCGTTCGGGGTCAGGCAGTTTCACGTCCGTGACTACCTCCAATGCCCGCGCATAGGCCTCTTTCTCGCCCACGCCTTCGTGGATCATCGGCACTTCCATCAGCTGTTTGCCGATCTTCATGGCCGGGTTCAGGGAGGCCATGGGTTCCTGATAGATCATCGCGATTTCAGATCCGCGAATGTCGCGCAGTTCCTCTGGCGTCATCTCGCACAGGTCGCGGCCCTTGAATTTGATGGACCCGCCGACGATGCGCCCGTTGACGCCAAGGTCTTGCATGACCCCCAGCGCGACGGTGGATTTGCCGCAACCTGACTCGCCGACAAGGCCCAAAGCCTCGCCCGGCATGACGGTGGCGGAAAAATCCATCACCGCGGGGATTTCGCGCAGGCGGGTGAAGAAGGAAATCGAAAGCTTGTCGATCTCAAGGATGGGTTGTTCCGTCATCAGATTAATCCTTCAAGCTTTCTTCACGCAGGCCATCAGCCAACAGGTTGAGACCCAAGACCAAGCTCAGGAGTGCAGCGGCCGGTGGCAGGGCAGGGTGTGCGAAGATCAACAACAGCTTGCGGCCCTCGTTGATGGTCGATCCCCAGTCAGGGCTTTCTGACGAAAGACCCAAACCAAAGAACCCCAAGGTGCCCAAAAGGATGGTGGTGTAGCCAATCCGCAGGCAGAAATCGACGATCAGCGGACCGCGTGCGTTAGGCAGGATTTCCCACAGCATGATGTACCACGCCCCTTCACCACGTGTCTGGGCGGCAGCAACATAGTCGCGCGTGCGCAGGTCCAGCGTCAGGCCGCGCACGATACGGAATACCGTGGGTGCGTTGACGAAGACGACCGAGACGAAAACCACCAGAATGTCGATGTCAAACAGGTCGAACCAAGCGGGCAGGAAGTCGATGACGGTGCCCTTTTGGTTGATGATTGACAGGTAGAGCCACCCCAGGATGCCAAGGACCGGCACAAGGATCGCTGTGCGTTTGGCCGGTTGCGTGTAGTAGCGCGAGTTCAGCAGCACGCCAAAGAAAATCAACGGGAAGACGAAAAGGAACGCGGCCATATAGGATGGGATACCTGTCAGCACGATCTCAGGTGTCACCAACAAATAAAACAGCAGGATCACCGGGAAAGCGAGGATGAGGTTCGCGACGAATGACAGGAACGTGTCCAGCTTGCCGCCGTAGAAGCCCGCAGGCAGGCCCAGCGTGATCCCCACCATGAAGGCAAAGATTGTCGCCAGAGGCGCAATTGCGATGACGAAGACGGAGCCTTGAACGACGCGGCTGAAGATATCGCGCGCGAGGTTATCGCCGCCCAACAGGTAGTGTGGGATCAGCCCGTCTGTGCCTTCGGGCACTGGAACCCCGGGGCCTTTGTTTTTCAGACCAGAGACCTGTGAGAGATAGTCATGGGTCGCAATGATGTCGAAGAGACCGACAAAAAGGGACGTAAAGACCCAGAACATGACGAGGCCGAAACCGATCATACCCACGGTGCTGTCAAAGAGCTTGCCGTAGAGGCCCAGCTTGCGTTTGTAGACAATTGACAGCGTATAGAGCGCGATCAGCGATACCCAGACCGGCAGGAACCGCTTGGATATTTCACCAACGATCCCGGCGGACCCGTACGGCATCACCTGTGGCACGACGATATAGGCAATCACGACCAACAGAACGCCAAGAAATGTATATTTTACGCCTGTTTCGACCAAGGCCAACGGGCCTGTTGCTGCGGCAATTGTCCCGTCAGGGTTGGCTTGTAAGGTCTGGGGTGGGGCGAAAAAGCCAAGCACCAGCTGCGCGATCAAGGCAAGGACCAAAAGGCCAATCAAGACCAGCAAAATGGGGTTGAGGATAGTGCCGAGGCTGCCTGTCCATGTGAGAGCTTCCATAGGTTCAGCCTCCTTTTAAGAAATGCGAATGCGTGGGTTCAGGAACACATAGCCGATGTCGGATATCAGCTGTGTCACAAGGACCACGAAGACGGAAACGATGGACACACCCAGCAACAGCTCGATGTCGTTATTGCCGGCGGCCCGCACCAGCACCCAGCCAAAGCCCTTGTAGTTGAACAGGGTCTCGACGATGACGACGCCGTTCAGCAGCCACGGGAATTGCAGCATGATCACCGTGAAAGGCGCGATCAATGCATTGCGCAACGCGTGTTTGAGGACGATCTTGGGAAAGCTGACACCTTTCAGGCGGGCGGTGCGGATATATTGCGCAGTCATGACCTCGGTCATCGAGGCGCGGGTCATCCGGGCGATATAGCCCATGCCATAAAGCGCGATGGTGATGACGGGGAGGAAGAAGTTTTCGAACGTCGCGTCTTCCATTGCCCCGGTCGCGGTGCCTTTAAACCATTGCATCCCAAAGGTTGCGGTCGCGAAGACCGAGATGAAGACAACACCGGAGACGTATTCCGGCGTCGCGGTTGAAACGATAGAGACTGTGGAAAGGCTGCGGTCAGTCCGTGAGCCTTCGCGCATGCCTGCCAGCACGCCGATGATCAAAGCGCCAGGCACCATAACCATCATGACCCAGAACATCAGTTTGCCTGTCAGTCCAAGGCGGGTTGCCACAATGCTTCCAACATCATCTTTGAAGACTGTCGAAAAGCCCCAATCACCTTGCAGGATACCACAAAAGCGCGCGGCATCTTCTATCGGCTCACCCGGTTCTGCGCAGCGGGCGCGGACCTCTCCGTCTGTGCCTTCGATGACATAGCCCGGCAAAACCCCCAGCCATTGGCCGTATTTTACAGGCAGTGCCTGACTATAACCGCGGTTATCAAGCCAGCTGACCACGGCTTCGTCCGACATGCGGGCGTTACCTTGGGTTTTGGCAAGTTTTTCGAGGTTTGGCGTAAGGTTCGTCAGCCAGAACACGATAAATGTCAGGCAAATCGCCGTGAGGAGCATGACCCCAAGGCGGCGCAGAATAAACAGTCCCATAAAGGCCCCTGTTGGTGAGCAGCGTCAGATCATTGCCTGACTATACGTAAAATTGCGGCCCCGGTTTGCCGGTGGTCCGCATCTGATGGGAAAAGGGCCGCCCCAGTGACGGGGCGGCCCTGATACCTTAGGCTGCCAAAGCGACCTTATACATCTGCGGCAGGTATGCGATATGCATGTCCCAACCTACGATGCCCGGCTTGGCGTGGCGATAGAGTGAGCGCCAGTATGGCTGGATCGTCACACCTTCATCCGTCATGATCGTCTGAAGTTTAGCCATCACTTCGCGACGCTCGTCTGCGTTGGCCAAAGAGTTGGCTTCGGCCAGTAGCGCATCAAACTCTGCATTCGCAAAGCCGCTTTCGTTCCATGCTTCGCCAGAACGGTAGGCCAGACCCAGGATCTGCGTGTCCAGCGGGCGGTGGTTCCAGTTCGTGGAAGAGAACGGATACTTCGTCCAGTCGTTCCAGAAGGTCGAGCCGGGAATGATTGTCCGCTTCACGTTGAAGCCAGCATCACGCAACTGGGCGGCGACCGCGTCAGTTGTGTTCTTGCGCCAATCATCGTCGATGGACACGATTTCCATCTCAAAGTCCTGCATGCCCGCCTCTGTCAGCAGGGCAAGCGCGCCCTCTGGATCATAGGCTATGCCGGGGACATCTGCCCAAGCCGGGTGCATGGGACCGACGTGCTGGTTGCGCGCGGCGATACCAAGGTTTGAGTAGCCAAGCTCAAGACAAACCGCGTTATCGACGGCCATCGCAATGGCCTGACGCACCCGCTTGTCCGCGTAGGGCTGTACCCCATCAACTTCGGCCAATTGGTTTGGACGAATGACGATCGTTGCAGCCGATGCAATCTCGGACCGTTCCCAGCCGATGCCTTCGACAACTTCGACAAAGTCGCCGACTGTTTCGTAGAACATGTCAACTTCGTCCGCCGCCGCAGCAGCGACCCACGCAGATGGGTCGGTGCCGTAGTCGATATATTCGATCTCGATCGAGGAATGCGCCTTTGCCTTCGGCGTAGCCCCACCACTCAAAACCTTCGTTGCGGACCAAGACGCCTTTGACACCGACTTCGAGGCTCTCTGGCAGGTATGGGCCGGTACCGACAGGATTGCCGGTCATGTTTTCGGGATCAAAGTCAGCAGGTACAATCGCTGCAGGATAGTCCGCCATGCCCGCAATCAGCGAGATGTCGGAACCCGGCAGGTTCAGGCGCACGGTCAGGTCGTCAACAACTTCGATGCCGCCTTCAACGGCCGTGCCCGTTGCTTCGTCGATGAGGATCGCGAAACGGCCAGCCATCGAGTTGCCTTCGACGTTCTTGTCGCACCAGCCTTCGATATTGCGTGCCACGTCTGCGGCGGTGAAGTCGTCACCATTGTTCCATTTCACGCCCGGACGGACGTTCAGCGTATAGATTGTCGCATCATCATTCACTTCCCAGCTAGACAGCAGCATGGGCGCAAAGGAACCATCGTTGTTGTATTCAACAAGATATTCCAACCAGCCGTGCGAGAAGAACGCGATCTGCGTCCAGTCATATGTGCGTGGATCTTTGAGTGCGCGCACCTCCATTTGCATGCGGATCGTGCCGCCCTGCTGTGCATGACCACCAGCATGTGCAGGCTGTGCCGCACCGATCAGCCCATAGGCTGTCGCCGCAGTCACACCAAGTGCGGTTGAGCGTGCAAGGAATTCGCGGCGGTCAATTTTGCCTGCCTTGGCTTCCTCAGCATACATCAACGCTGCCGGGTGGATAGATTTGTTAGAGTGCGTCATTCGTTTCTCCCTGTGACACATTTTTTGTTCTTGCCGGGAAACTGAACCAACGCATGTTCGTCCTACAGAAATTTGTCAGTGTCCCGCCCGGGCGCCATTCGGCACAATTTTTGGGCACAGGTCAACCGGACCTTTCATAAATCGAATGACATTTGCGACATCTTCACCGTCCGAATGCGACATTTGGGCGGTGGCGCTCAAAGCGCTTTGATGCTGCAATGCGGCGTTCATGTAACATTAAATTCGTGAGGTTGACCCGCCAGAACGTCGAAATTCAGACGGTGTTTGGCCTGATTTTTCTTGAAAGCTCCGGGTAAAGTAAGCGGGTGACTGGAAGCCGAGAGATCGGGCAATTTCCTGAATGGGCGTCTGCGTGTCTCTGAGAAGCTGGCAGGCCTCATAGTGGATGCGATCGTTCAGCAAAGACAGGGCCGATCGTCCGCAGGTCTTGCGGCAACTCCGCGTGAGATGGGTCGGCGTCACGCCAAGATCTTCAGCATAGCTTGCCACAGTGCGGTCCGCATAGAAGTCCTTTGCGATCATGCGAGTGTAGCGCGCGATCAGCTTTGCAGCCGCGGTATTGCGGCGCGCATCTACGGAAGCAGGGTCACGCAACTTCAATTGCCTTTCGACAAAGATGGCCAAGAGACCCAAGTGACAATTCGCCGCGCGCAAATCACCCGAGGGCTGAAGCTCGCGTTCAATAGATTCGATCAGCGTCACAAGTTCCTTTTGCGGGTCCACGTCCAACAGCCGCAAATGAAACGGCGCGTCAGGCCATCCTTCAGCAACCGGCACAGTCAGCATCTGTCCAAAGACCGTCGGACCAACCTCCATGCCATACATGGTATGGGACGGGATGAAGATCAGGTTGTTCGGGCCGTAGCCGTTGGTCAGTCCGGCAACAGTGATGCGCCCTTGACCCTTTGTGATGTGGATCAGGCGCGGCGTCGCATGGCTGCGCATGGCTTCTGTTCGCCAACGTCCAGCGGTGCCGCCATGGCTTATAGTGGCCAGCGAAAGGGCTGGCGGTACGGGTGACATCATGCTCATCAACTTTGCCTCAATGTTGATTTTTGACAAGTCTGAGCAGAAATTCGTTTGTGATCAATCCACTGGCGTATCTGCAAAACGTAGTGTTGCAGATAAGTCGGGACGATCAGCAGCGATATGATGCCAGTTCTTGTGGCGCGACCGGAACCATGTGCGCTGGCGCTTGGCATATTGACGGGACGAAATAATCGCGGCATCGCGCGCCTGATCCAGCGTTGTCTGCCCTTTAAGATACGCGATTAATTCTGGAGCTCCGATGGCTTTTGCCGATTGATGATCCGGGTTCCATTGCGGCAGCATTGCTTCGGCTTCGGCAAGCGCACCCTGTTCCAACATCATCTCAAAGCGCCGGGTAATCCGGTTGTTCAGCCACTCTGTGGGTGCATCCAGCGTGATGCTTACGGCCATGTTTGCGGGCAAAAGTGCCGGCGGTGTTGCATCTTGCCATTTTGCAAGCCCTTGGCCCGTCGCTTGGAGAACTTCCCAAGCTCGCTGAACGCGCATACGGTTTTGGGGATCAATCCGACCTGCTGTTTCGCCATCCAGCGTATCCAGCATTTCTTGCCGGGAAAGCGCATTTCCTGCGGCACGCACATTGTCGGGGGTTGCCGGGATTTCGGCAAGCCCGTGGGTCAGCGCATGAAAGTTCAGCCCCGTACCACCGACAATGATTGGCCGCATCGCGTCGTTCAGAAACGGCCGCACGTCGCGCAGCCAATGGCCAACAGAATAGGCCGCATCAAAGGGAACGTGACCATAAAGCCGATGTGGTGCCGCCCGCAGATCCGCATCATCAGGGCAGGCCGTCAAGATGCGCCACCCATCAAAGACCTGCAGCGCATCAGCGTTGATGATCACGCCGCCTTGCTCTTGCGCGATCTTCAACGCCAAGGCTGATTTGCCAGACGCCGTTGGTCCTGCAATCAGAACAGGTGTTTGGGGTGTGACAACAATTGGGACGCTATGGGTCATTTGAGTGTGACGCTGCGGCTAACTAACGTAGTGCCGCAAACCCGCCTTCGTCATACTCTGGTGCGCCATCACCAAGACTGATGTCTGCGTCGCCAGCGACAGAATTGATTGGATCAGTTCCATTCAGAAAATTGCCCTCAAGCGCCACATCAGCCGCAAACGAATTGCCGCCGTTCGACAAAGCACCTGACATCAACATGTCAAAGTGGTTGTCCTGACCCGTGGCATTGCGATCAATCACACCGTTGCCGTTGAGCGAACCTAGATATGCACCGTCCGTACTGTGGATAAAATTGCCGGCGGTACCCTTCAGCGTATTGGTATCGAAATCTACATCCAACTGCAGTTGACCAATCAGCCGATCGGTCGTGCCGGTTTGCCCGGCAATAATCGCTCCGTTGTAGGCGACGGTTCCTGTGGCTGTATCGCCAAAGTCTGCCGCGGTAGAAATATTGCCCGCGTCAACGAGGGTGCCGTCATTATCAACCAATGCCGAGGTCTGAGCCGAAAAGGCTGCATCAATCTCTGCAAAGGTTTCGAAACTATTGGTGAACTCAAACGGGTCAGACGGACCGTCGCAGGCCGCAAGACCAATCACCGCAAAGCCAGCCACCATTCTCGTAATTGCTCGTGTCATTTTATTGTCCTTTTTGTCATCATTGCCGTCACAGAACGAAGTGAGGCAAGGTTTTGATAAGACGCAAGAAAAGTTGGGATACTCGAGATAAGGGGTAGCTTATGGGGCCTCTTCATGCGCGGTCAACATGCACTTGGGCGTTTTGTCGCGCAAGTGCCATTGAATACCCGTTCGTTTTGCGACATTTTGCGCCGCAATCATAAAGCGACAGGGGGACGCCATGAGCGATACTGAGAAGACGGCATATAGACGTGTGATGCTTAAAATCTCGGGAGAGGCGCTGATGGGCGACACCTCATTCGGTCTGCACCCGCCGACGGTTCAGCGGGTCGCCAAAGAGGTGAAGTCGGTACACGATCTTGGCGTTGAAATCTGCATGGTCATTGGGGGCGGTAACATTTTCCGTGGTCTGCAGGGATCAGCGCAAGGCATGGAGCGGACCACAGCCGATTATATGGGCATGCTTGCGACCGTTATGAACGCCTTGGCGATGCAGTCTGCGTTGGAAGAACTTGGCATTCATACCCGTGTCATTTCCGCCATTACGATGAACGAAGTGGCAGAGCCCTATATTCGCAGGCGCGCCGTCCGGCACTTAGAAAAAAAGCGGGTTTGCATTTTTGCGGCGGGCACTGGCAACCCGTATTTCACAACAGATACTGCGGCAACATTGCGGGCCAGCGAAATGAATTGCGAGGCGATCTTTAAGGGTACCAAGGTTGACGGCGTCTACGACAAGGATCCTGCGAAACATGACGATGCAGTCCGCTATCAGAATGTTTCGTATGATGAGGTTCTGCAAAAACACCTTGGTGTGATGGACGCCAGCGCCATTGCTCTGGCACGCGACAATGACCTGCCCATCATCGTATTTTCCCTTGATGAGCCGGGGGGCTTTCAAGGTATTTTGGCCGGTGAAGGTACGTATACCATCGTCAAGGACTGAGCCCCGCGTGACGGCACCCATTGATGACAGCCACGTCCAATGCGCATAAACTGCACAAAAAGGTCGGATTTGCCTGACTATACAATGGCATCCCTTTGGCATAAAACGATGAAAACCCGGGCAAAGCCCGACGAGGAAGAGCACCGCACGATATGTCTGACGATTTTGAACTTGATACCAATGATCTGACCCGCCGCATGGAAGGTGCCATCGCCAACCTGCGCACCGAACTCGCGTCGCTTCGAACGGGGCGCGCGTCGGGCTCTATGCTGGAGCCTGTGATGGTCGATGCATATGGGTCCATGACACCGATCAACCAGGTCGGCACTGTCAACGTGCCGGAACCGCGGATGGTGACAATCAACGTGTGGGATAAGGGGTTGGTCGGCAAGGTCGAAAAAGCCATTCGTGAGAGTGGGTTAGGGATCAACCCTCAACTTAATGGTACGATCATCATGCTGCCGATCCCGGAACTGAATGAGGAGCGCCGCCGCGAGTTGGGCAAAGTTGCCGGTCAGTATGCAGAAAGTGCCCGCGTCTCGATCAGGAATTTGCGCCGCGATGGCATGGATCAGATTAAGAAGGCCAAAAACGACGGTATGTCCGAGGACGATCAGAAGTTCTGGGAGGCCGCTGTGCAAGAGATCACAGACGCGCACATCAAAATAGTTGACGACACGGTTGAGACCAAACAAGCCGAGATCATGCAAGTTTAATTCAGAACTTGCGAACCAAAAGGGGGCCGTAATGCCCAAGGATGCAGACGCCAAGACCGCCCCCGCCCATGTTGCGATTATCATGGACGGAAATGGCCGTTGGGCCCAGAAACGTGGTCGCCCGCGTTTGTTTGGCCACCATGCAGGCGCGCGCCGGGTACGCGAAATCGTGTCGGCTTGCCCGGAACTGGGCGTCAAATATCTGACGATATTTGCCTTCTCGACCGAGAATTGGAAACGCACGCAAACCGAAGTTGCCGGTCTGATGTCACTGTTTCGTAAGTATCTTTTGCGCGAAGCCAATGAGCTTTTTGAAAGTGGCGTGTGCGTCCGTTTTATCGGTGATCGTGTGCGGCTTGATGACAAGCTGGTGTCACTGATGGACGAGCTTGAGCTGCGCACGGCAGACAATGATCGTGTGCATCTGACGGTCGCACTGAACTACGGTGGCCGCGACGAAGTCACCCGGGCGGCCAAACGCCTGGCGTTCGAGGTAGAGCAGGGACGATTGACCCACGACGATGTTGATGCAGAAACATTGGCACGGTTCCTTGATACACATGTGCTTCCCGACCCGGATCTGGTCATCCGCACAAGTGGTGAAGCCCGGATATCGAACTTTCTACTGTGGCAGTCGGCCTATGCGGAGTATGAATTCGTTGATACCCTGTGGCCTGATTTCAGTTCAGCGGAATTTGCAAAGGTCTTGCAGGGTTACGGCAAACGCGAACGCCGTTTCGGAGCAGTCAGAGCCTGACAATGCATACCCCCACGCCACCACCTGCCGCCAAATGGGATGATCTGACAGTGCGTCTGATCTCGAGCGCGGCAATGGTTTTTGTCGGCGCGATCGGTGTGATCCTTGGTGGGGTTTGGTTCCAGATGCTCGTGGTGTTTGTCACTGCTGTGATGGTCTGGGAACTGTGGATGATGATCCGCCCCGATGAACCAACAAAGGGCATGCTGCTTGCGGCTTTGGTCGCATCCATTATGTCCGGGCAGCTGGTTGATAACGCGCCCTGGGGTATGTTGTTGTTTCTGATCGTGCCTCTGATCGGTGTTACTCAGCTGAAAAAGGAAATCAAAACCTTCTTTATCTTTGCATTGGGCATTCAGCTTGCTGGTTGGGGTCTTGTGCATTTCCGTATCGACTATGGGTTTACATGGTTGTTGTGGTTGATGTCGGTTGTGATTGTCACCGATATCTTTGGCTATTTTGCCGGAAAATCCCTGGGTGGTCCTAAGTTTTGGCCCAAAATCAGCCCCAAGAAGACTTGGAGCGGCACAATCGCGGGCTGGATTGGTGCCGCTATTGTCGGGTTTATTTTCACGCTCTTTACGAATGCGGGGCTTTGGGTTGTCGTGATTTCGATGGTCTTGAGCTTTGCAGGTCAGATGGGTGATATCGCGGAAAGCGCTCTGAAACGGCGGATGGGTGTGAAAGACAGCTCAACACTGATCCCTGGACATGGCGGATTGTTCGATCGCTTTGATGCGCTTTTGGGTGCTGCTCTTTTCTTGATTTTTGTTGCAGATATTGCGGATGTGCCCGGGGTCGTCTGGTGAGACGGATCACGGTGTTTGGGGCGACGGGGTCCGTTGGGCAAAGTGCGCTTGATCTGGTCGCGCGTAATGCGGACGCCTATGACGTTGTGGCACTGACGGGCGGTCGCAATGTTGCCAGGCTTGCAGCCGATGCCAAAGCGTTGAACGCTGATGTGGCGGTGACCTGCTATCCCGAATGCTATGACGCATTGAAAGACTTGTTGGCTGGCACTGATGTTGCCGTCGCCGCTGGTCCCGACGCCATTGCCGAAGCTGCTGCACGCCCGATCGACTGGGCACTATCCGCGATTGTTGGTGCGGCAGGGCTGGTGCCGGGGTTGGAGGCTTTGTCGCATGGCACCACCTTGGCCCTGGCCAACAAAGAGTCGCTGGTCACAGCAGGGCCGCTTTTGTTGGGCCGGGCCAAGGCGCATGGTGCCACCGTTCTGCCGGTCGATAGTGAGCATTCCGCAGTGTTTCAGGCGCTGGTCGGCGAACATATGGCAGCTGTGGAGCGGGTCATTATCACAGCGTCCGGCGGTGCCTTTCGCGATTGGCCGATTGAAAAGCTGGCGACCGCCACATTGGCCGAGGCGTCAAACCATCCAAATTGGGATATGGGGCAGCGGATCACGATTGACAGTGCCTCTATGTTCAACAAGGCGATGGAGCTGATTGAAACCAAAGAATTTTTTAACGTCCCGACTGACATGATTGAGGTGCTGGTGCATCGCGAAAGCCTGATCCATGCAATGGTCGGGTTCAATGACGGCGCGCTAATGGCGCATGTGGGTCCACCCGATATGCGCCACGCCATAGGGTATGCGTTGCATTGGCCAGAGCGTAAGACACTGCCTGTTGAGCGGCTGGATCTGGCAAAGATCGGTCGTCTGACGTTTGAGGCCCCTGATGCTGATCGCTATCCGGCGCTGGGGATTGCGAAGCGCGTGATGGAAGAGGGTGGATTGTCAGGTGCTGTCTTTAATGCCGCGAAAGAGCGCGCACTTGATGGGTTTATTGCCGGTGACATTGGATTTTTGGATATGTCGCGGGTCGTTTCGATGACGCTGGACAAAATGTCCTCACAAGGTGGGCTGCAAAATGGATCAATCACTCTAGATACTGTGTTAGAGACAGACAGGTTGGCGCGTATCTATGCCGCCGAGACCTTTAACCAATTGGGATGACGCTTTGGATCTGATGCAATTTGTGCCGATGTTTGGCAATTTCGCCTTTATGATTGTGGCCTTCGTTGTGGCCCTGTCTGTGATCGTGGCGATCCACGAATATGGCCACTACATCGTTGGGCGTTGGTGTGGCATTCATGCTGACGTATTTTCGCTTGGGTTCGGACCCGTTATCTACAGTCGCGAAGATAAGCGCGGCACCAAATGGCAAGTCGCAGCATTGCCTCTTGGTGGATATGTGAAGTTCATGGGCGATGCGAATGCCGCCAGTGTCGGCAGCGATGGCGAAGTGGCCGAAGTTGATATGCGGCGCACGATGCTGGGTGCCCCTTTGTGGGCCAGGACGGCGAACCGTTGCCGCAGGCCCCGTCTTTAACTTCGTCCTTGCCATTGCGATCTTTGCCGGGTCGATCATGTATCAAGGCCGCACGGCGGATCCGCTGACCTTTGGTGAATTGCGTCCCTTACCGCCAAGTTTCGCGACGGAACTGCGCGAAGGTGATGTTATGGTTGCCGTTGAAGACGTCCGCTTTGATGACCCGGACCGAACAGGATCAATTGCCGACCTTGTGCCGGTTGAGGAGCGGTTGACCTATACAGTGTTGCGCGACGGTGATGAGATCACTGTGGAAGGACCGCATTATTTTCCGGCGGCTGTACTAAGCGTGAGCCCGCGGTCCGCCGCCGATGACGCCGACATCAAGGTGAATGATGTCATCACCGCAATCAACGGCACGCCGGTCTTTGCTTTTTCGCAGGTGCAGGACATTGTTTTTGCGGCGGACGGGGTGGATCTTAATTTCACGATCTGGCGTGACGGCGACACGCTTGAGAAAACGATTGCGCCGCGCCGCGTTGATCTGCCGACCCCGGAAGGTGGTTTTGAAACACGCTGGCTGATCGGGATTACCGGGACGATATTTTTCGATGAAAAGACCGAAAGTGTGGGGCTGTTCGAGGCGGTGAGCCTTGGTGCTGACGGGTTGTGGAACACCGTGACGACGTCACTGTCCGCGATGGAGCATATTTTGTTTGGCAAGATATCAACCTGTAATTTGTCTGGTCCGGTTGGTATCGCTGAAACCAGCGGGTCGATGGCAGAGCAGGGCGCGCAGAGTTTTATCTGGTTTATCGGTGCGCTGTCTGCGGCGGTTGGCCTGATCAACCTTTTCCCCATCCCGGTGTTGGATGGTGGGCATCTGGTCTTCTATGCTTACGAAGCTGTTTCACGTCGCAAACCAAGCGACCGGGCCGTTCAAGTCTTTATGTTTGTGGGGCTGGCGCTGGTCTTGTCGTTGATGTCCTTCACTATCCTGAACGATACCATTCTTTGCCCCTAAGAACCCGATCACGGCAAATGCCAAAATGACATGCTTGTCGTTTTGACATCCCCGATCATTGTCGGTACTTCCAAAGCAACAGGGAACTTGGCACGGGCGGTCGAAATGATGACAAGTGTGGGGCGCGTCTTGGCGCAATGTGGTGCAGCGGTGCGATCAGTCTGGGTGGCGCTTTTTGTCTTGGTGTTGGCGGCAGGTGCCGCAAACGCGCAAAACTTTGCGTTCAGCACTTTTGAGGTCGAGGGAAACCAGCGTGTCGCTGATGGCACGATCCTGACGTTTGGTGGCTTTCAAGCCGGCGCAGGGCTATCGACTGCTGAATTGAACACGGCGGGGCAGAATATTCGCGCATCTGGATTGTTTGAAAGCGTTGATCTGGTGCCGCAGGGTAGCCGCTTGCTGATCCGCGTTGTCGAATATCCGACCATTAACCGTATCAATATCGAAGGGAACAGCCGTTTGCGCGACGCGCAGCTGTTGCAGCTTGTACAATCGCAACCCCGTCGTGTCTTTACGCCCGCACAGGCAGAGGCGGACACGGCAGCGATTACGCAGGCCTATGCCCAACAAGGCCGCATCAATGCGACGGTAACGCCGCGCATTATCCCACAGTCAGACAACCGTGTTGATCTGGTGTTTGAGGTTGTCGAATCCGCCGTCACAGAGATCGAACGTATCTCATTTGTTGGTAATCGGACCTATTCCGAAGGCCGTCTGCGCCGCGTTCTTGAAACCAAACAAGCGGGTATTTTCCGATTGATTGTTGGCCGTGACACCTATTCGCCTGAACGTGTCCTTCAGGATCGTGAAGCGCTGACCGATTTCTATCGGTCGCGCGGATATCTCGATTTTGTTATCCAGAACGTCGACGTCTCTTTGACCCGCGAACGTGATGCCTATCTGGTCACATATAATATCCGCGAGGGGCAACGCTTTGCCTTCGGTAACGTGACGGTGTCGAGTGAAATCAACGGCGTGAATGCGGCGGATTTTCAAGACAGCGCGCGTGTACGTGCCGGTGCCACCTATTCGCCTGTTCCAATTGATTCCGACGTCAACCGGATGGAACGGCTAGCCGTCCAACGCGGCCTGAGTTTTGTTGAAGTGGAGCCACGGATCACCCGCAACGCACGTGATCTGACGGTAGATGTGAACTATGCGCTGGTATCGGGCGAACGCGTGTTTATCGAGCGTATCGATATCGAAGGGAATGGCACGACCCTTGACCGCGTTATTCGCAATCAGTTCCGTACCGTTGAGGGCGACCCGCTGAATCCCCGCGAAATCCAGGAAAGCGCACGCCGTATCCGCGGCCTTGGTTTTTTCCAAGGTGTGTCGGTTGACACGCGCGAGGGGTCTTCACCAAGCCAGGCCATTGTTGATGTTGATGTCACCGAAGGGCCAACCGGAACGCTGACGTTTGGTGCAAACTTCAACACGGATACCGGTGCGTCATTGCTCGCGTCGTATCGTCAAAGCAATTTCCAGGGGCGTGGCCAGCGCCTTGACTTTGATATTTCCACCGCCGAGTCAAACCGCCGATTCAGCTTCGGCTTTACTGAGCCGCAGTTGCTGGGCCGCGAACTGCGTGGTTCTGTCGATCTTTCTTATAGAACAACCAACAACGAAAACGCGCTTTATGACACCGAGACCTTGCGGGTCAGCCCAACACTGGCATTTCCTGTGAGCGAAACCGGGCGCCTTGCACTATTTTATGCGCTGGAGTTCACCGAGATTTCAGACGTGTCCAGCAACGCCAGTGTCATCATCCAGAACGAAGCCGAAGAAGGCGCTGTTTGGACGAATGCGCTTGGGTATTCCTATACATTTGATAACCGGCGCACAGGCTTGAACCCGAATGCAGGTGTCGTTTTACGCTTTGGTCAGGAGTTTGGGTTTGGCGACACGCAATTTATCAAAACCACAGCACTTGCTGGTGCAGAAACCCGTGTATTGAACGAAGAAGTGACATTGCGCGCCACTTTCGAGGCCGGCAATCTGAGTTACCAAAACGGGAGCAGCCGCGTGACCGACCGCTTTTTCCTTGGCAGCCGTCTGATGCGCGGGTTTGAGCCGGGTGGCATTGGCCCACGTGATGATCTGACTGACGACGCATTGGGGGGCAATTCTTTTGCGGTGCTACGACTTGAGTCAGAGTTCCCGCTGGGTTTGCCGAGTGAGTATGGCATCACCGGCGGTGCCTTTATCGACTACGGTTCGGTCTGGGATGTGGGAGAGACCTTTGGGCAAGACGTTGTTTCAGACGATGCCATCGGTCGTTCCGTTGCGGGTCTGTCGATCTTTTGGACAACGCCGATTGGCCCTTTGCGCTTTAACTTCACGGAACCTCTGGACGTTCAGGATCGTGACGAAACACGCAACTTTGATGTGACCATCTCAACGAGTTTCTAAATGGCGGTTTTGAGGGCCTTTCTGATTTGGCTGGTTCTGGCGCTTCCCGTGTCAGCCCAGCAATCCGGGCCCCCGATCCTGATTGTTGATCTGGAACGGCTGTTTGTTGAAACGCTCTATGGACGCAGGCTGTCAGAGGAACTGGCGGCGCAGGCAGCGGAACTACAGGCCGAGAATGACCGGATTGTCGAATCGCTGACCAACGAAGAGCGCAGCCTGACCATCCGCCGTCCGGAAATGACGCCCGAAGAATTCAGGGCCGAGGCCGACGCGTTCGACACGAAAGTGCAAGAGGTCCGCCGTGTGCGCGATGCCAAGAATGTCGATCTTCAGGTTGCGGCGGCCGCGGCACGTTCCCGGTTTGAACAGCGCGTGCAGGGGATCATTGCCAGTATGATGTTGGAACGGGGTGCCGTCATGGTGATGGAAGAGCGCAATATCGTATTGTCGGTGCGCGCCGCCGAAATCACAGATGATGCAATCGTGCGAATAGACGCTGAATTGGGCAAGGGTGCTGAATAGCTGATGCTTGCCGGTCTGCGACCGCCTTGTTAGTGATAAAGTCAGGCGGCCAAGTGGCGCCACCAGTTTGAAGAAGGAGCCACCCGGAATGACCGACGCCGTTACCACAGCAGATATCCAACTGATCCAGAAGATCCTGCCGCATCGTTACCCCTTTTTGCTGGTCGATAAGGTCCATAGCATCAACGGTACAACGTCAGCCGTCGGCATCAAAAACGTCACGATGAATGAGCCCCATTTCCAAGGGCACTTTCCGGGCAATCCGATCATGCCCGGTGTCACGATCGTTGAAGCCATGGCGCAGACCACAGCGGTGATGGTTGGGGCGTCACTTGGGCTGACTGAAGGCAATCTGCTGGTCTATTTCATGGCCATTGATGGCTGCAAATTCCGCCGAAAGGTAGTGCCCGGCGATGTGCTGGAGATGCATGTCGAAACGACCCGTGGCAAACCCGGCGGTAAGGTCTGGCGCTTCAAAGGTGTCGCGACTGTCGACGGTGAGATGGCCGCTGAGGCCGAGTTTACCGCAATGATGGATATGCAGGGCTGATGTCGATCCATCCCTCTGCCGTGATCGCCGATGGTGCGCAGATTGGTGCGGATTGCATCATCGGGCCATTCTGTGTGATCGGTGCGAACGTGGTCTTGGGTGACCGGGTAGAGTTAAAGAGTCATGTTGTTGTCGATGGCGATACGCATATTGGTGAAGACACGGTGATTTTTCCATTTGCGGTAATTGGCGAAATCCCGCAAGACCTCAAGTTTGATGGCGAAAAGTCACGCTTACGGATTGGCGTGCGCAATCGCATCCGCGAACATGTCACCATGAATACCGGCACGGCGAATGGTGGGGGTGAGACGCGCATCGGTGATGATGGGCTATTCATGGCCGGCTGCCACATTGCGCATGACGCGCAAATCGGTGATCGGGTGATTGTGGTCAATTCTTCTGCCGTTGCGGGACATTGTATCATAGAGGATGATGTGATCATCGGTGGCCTTTGCGGCGTCCATCAGTTTGTGCGCATTGGCCAAGGCGCCATTATTGGTGCTGTAACCATGGTGACAAAGGACGTGGTGCCACATGGGTTGGTCCAGGGGCCGCGTGGCGCGCTTGATGGGCTTAACCTCGTCGGGCTGAAGCGTAAGGGCGTGGATCGTGCGGACATCACCGCGATGCGGGCGGCGTTTCAAATGCTGAAGGATGGTGAGGGGACGTTCCAAGATCGTGCGCATCGTCTGGCAGATGAAAGCGACAGCCCTTATGTTCAGCAGATGGTTGCGTTTATCCTTGGCGATACGGACCGCAATTTTCTGACGCCAGGCTGATGCTGGCCTTGATTGCTGGCACTGGTGATCTGCCACCTGCGTTACTGGCGCGTTTGCCGGAAAGGCCCATTGTGTGCGCAATGACCGGGTTTCGCCCCGCGATCACACCGGACATCACTTTTCGGATCGAGCATCTTGGGACTTTTCTGGACGACCTCAAAGCCCGGGGTGTGACGACGCTTTGCATGGCAGGTGCGGTTAAGCGCCCCGCGATTGATCCCGCTGCGGTTGATAAGCCGACGCAGCGGCTTGTCCCGCGCATTATGTCGGCGATTGCCCAAGGGGACGATGGCGCCTTGCGTGCGGTGATTGCGATATTCGAAGAAGCCGGTTTCGAAGTACGGGCGGCCCATGACATCGCACCTGATTTGCTGCCTGAGGCCGGTGTCTATGGTGCTAGGCCCGTGACGATTGACCACAAACAGGACGCGGTCACTGGCGAACTTGCGTTGGCGGACATGGGGCGTGCTGACACCGGTCAGGCCTGTCTGGTCCGGGGTGGCAGAGTGCTGGCCCGTGAAGGGATCGCCGGCACGGATGCGATGATGGCGCGATTTGCGTCGGCCGATGATCCGCTGTGGGCTGCGGTTGACGGTCTTGGCGCGCTTCTTGGGGATGCGGCAGAGTGGTTAAGCGGCGCGGATGGGGATCCGGTCGATGCGAAGGGTGCCATTCTTTTCAAGGGACCAAAACCTGATCAGGACCGCCGCGCCGATCTGCCTGTCATTGGCTTGCAAACGGTACATGCCGCTGCCGCTGCGGGCATTGCGGGGATCGTGATCGAGGCGCAAGGCGTCATGGTTCTTGATCTGCCCGCAGTCATCGCGGCCGCGGATCAGGCCGGATTGTTTCTGTGGGTGCGCCCAAAGGGGGGCGCATGAGGGTTTTTGTTATTGCGGGAGAGGCCTCTGGCGACAAACTGGGGGCGGCAATGATGGCCGGGCTCAAGGCGCTGCGCCCCGATGTGACGTTTGATGGTGTTGGTGGCCCGCTGATGCTAGCCGAAGGGTTGCATAGCCGCTTTCCTATGGAAGAGCTGAGCGTCATGGGGCTGGCCGAGATCCTGCCGAAATACCGGGCACTGAAGGCGCGTATTCGCGAAATGGCCGATGCGGTGCTGGAAACGGCCCCCGACGTCCTTATCACGATTGATAGCCCTGATTTTTGCCTGCGCGTGGCGCGGTTGGTCAAGGCAGGTAGCGCCATTCGCACAGTCCACTACGTGGCCCCAACCGTCTGGGCCTGGCGCCCCAAGCGGGCCGAAAAGATGGCGCGCCACATTGATCATGTGCTGGCGCTTTTTCCGTTTGAGCCACCTTTGATGCAGGCGACTGGCATGGCCTGCGACTTCGTTGGCCATCCGGTGGTGGCAGAACCTGTTGCAACCGACGCAGAGGCCGCGGCGCTGGGGCGGGGCACGGTTGTGCTGGTGCTGCCGGGCAGCCGCAAGGGTGAGGTATCGCGGCTGGCGGACCGGTTTGGTGCGGCGGTTGAAAAGATCGCCAACGCCGTTCCAGATGCGCGATTTGTGATCCCGACGACGCGCGGCGTGCACGAACTTGTAAAGGCCCGTGTTGCGGATTGGAATATATCGGTCACGGTCTTGTCGCCCGGATCGCCGGATAAGGCGGCCTGGTTCAAACGGGCCGATGTCGCACTTGCGGCCTCTGGCACCGTGTCGCTGGAACTGGCGGCAAGCGGGACGCCAATGGTGATCGCGTACGACATGGCGTGGCTTAGCCGCTTGATTATCAGCCGGATGTTGATGGTGGATACGGTGACTTTGGTGAACCTTGTCAGCAAAACGCGCGTTGTGCCTGAATTCATCGGAGAGGCGTGTCAGCCCGGACCGATCGCAGATGCGGTGCTTGGGGTACTTCACGCTCCGGGTGAGCAGCATGCTGCAATGGCACTCACCATGGAACGATTGGGGCAGGGTGGAGAGCCGCCCGGTCTACGTGCCGCCCGTGCGGTTCTTGATCGCCTGCACCAGCCGTCCGTCAAGGATCAATAGCCCAAGTGCCAGAATGGCAAATCCGGCATATGCGCGCAGTGGCAAAGCTTCGCCCAGCACCATAGCACCCAAGACGATGGCCACCGGGGCCACAAGCAGTGTGCACAGCATCAGGTTGCCGCTGCCTGCCATCGCCAGAACCCGGTAGTAGAGCATATAGGCGATCGCTGTGGCGAAGATGGCGTAATATCCGATGGCGACCCATGTTTGCGGCTGGAGAGACAAGGTGATGGGCCCCTCGATCAACCACGCGGCAGGAATGGAGATCATGCTGGACCCGGTCAACATGCCTGCCGCCGCAACTTGTGGTGTGAGGTGTCCCAGTGTTTTGCGTGCCCAAACACCGGCCAGCGCGTAGCTCATCGTGCCGCCAATCACCGCCAGTTGGCCGAGTGAGCGAATATCAAAATCCTTGAACGCAGCCAGACCAATTGCGGTTGAAACACCGAGAAAGCCGATGGTGACGCCGATGGCTTTGCGCGCCGTCAGTCGTTCGTCTGCAAGAAAAACCGCCGCTGCAACGACGCCAAAAATAGCCGTCGAGGCATTGAGGATCGAGGTCAGGCCAGTTTCAATATGCAACTGTCCCCATGCCATCAGGCTGAAGGGGATAACGTTGTTCAGCAGGCCCATGACAAGGAATGCAGCCCAGATCCGCAAGCCTTGCGGTTGCTCCAGTCGGCGGATCAGAACATAGGCCCACAAAATGAGCATCGCCCATCCGGTGCGATGCGCCACTGCCGTCAGAGGGCCGATTTCATCCAGAGCGATGCGGATCGACAGGAAGGATGCGCCCCAGATCAGCGAGAGGATCAGGAGTTCGGCCCATGCGCGGGGCGATATTGTTTTCTGGACCGGTGTCATGAGGCGAGATGATCGTTTTGTGAAGGATCACGCAACCCGGATCATGCCCTTGGGCAAAGAAAAAGCCCCGCCGGGTCGGGCGGGGCTTTGTTATTCAAAGGTGTGGACCAGCTTCAGAAGCTGTAGCCCACTTTGAAGCCAATCGCGACAGCGGTGTTGTCTTCAAATTTCGCATAGGGTGTATCGACTGCAGGAACGTCCAATTCAGGACGGGCGTCGCCAATCACAACATAACGAATGCCGCCAGATACGGTGATGTTGTCATCAACTTTGTATTGACCGCCTAGGCCAATCGAGTAGCTGCCGTTCGACGGAGACAAGGGAGAAACAAGATCGTCTTCGCCTTCGGTATCAAGCGTCGCACTTACCGAAGCTGAGAACACGTCGCTGAATCGCCGACCAACGCCCAAGGTGTATGTATAGCCGTCTTCAATCTCGGTGATTGAAGCTGGCAGCGGTGTTGGCTGCACGATGACTGTTGAGTACTCGGCCCAACGAACGGAACCGAACAAAAGTGTATCGGCGGCAATGCCCGTTTGGAAGTCCAGATTGACAGCCTGTGGGGTCGTTACTTCGGTTTCGCTTTCGACTGCTCCGCCAACGATGGCGTCAAACTCATGCTCGATTTCCGAGAAATATGTCAGCGCAATGCGCAGTGCGATCTCAGGCCGTTCGTAAGCACCACCAATGGCGTAACCGTAAGCGACGCTGTCTTCCAATTCGACAGTAGTTCCGGCACCGGGCAGGGTGATATCAGCGTTGATACGCTGAGCACGCAGACCGCCATGTGCGCTGAAGTTGTCGTCAAACTTGTAGCGGGCGAGAGCTGTCAGCGCGATTGAGTTCAATTCTGCAGCTGTTGGCTGCAGTGGGGCGGCTGTATCTGACGGATAGTCAATGTCTGCGCCGTAGGGCTCATCAAGGATCAGGGCGAAAGACCATTGGTTGTCGATGTCGCGCTTGTATCCCAGACCAAGCTGGCCATAGCTTTCCGCAACATTGTCAATTGGGGTTGTAGCCGTTGTGATTGAGTCTCCGCTCAACTCAGGCATGACGTAGCCAAAGCTCAGCTCTGCGTAGCTGCCTTCTTCGAAGATAATGCCTACGGGTTGACCAGACCGATCAAGACCAACCGCGTGTGCAAGGCTGGTCGTCAGCAGCAGGGCTGCCCCTGTTGTGATTACGTTTTTCATGTCCTCATCCCTGTCATGAATAAAATATGTGCGGACCACCCTATGGACTGCCCAAGGTTTACGTCAATTAATGACGCCGCGTCATTTCAAATCCTGCGCCGCTGCGTCACAAAATTACAATAATACCTGCCACCATTTCTTGATCTGTCGCAGCACAGGCGTTCCTTAGCCACGGGTCGCATAAACCATGTTAACATAATTTGCGGTAAAGATCAGGATGGCACCAACAAAGATCCAGATTTCCACCGGCTCATTGTAAATCACCGCCCCGACAACTGCGATTGTTGGCAGGCGGATAAAGTCGATCGGCATCACAATATTGGCCGGCGCGATGCTGAGCGCTTTGGTCAGGCAAAAATGCGCGAGCAGACCTGCACATCCGATCAGGATGACCCACGGCAAAGTTGTTGATGATGGCAGTGCGATATCGCCGTCGACACCTGCGCAAATCAGACCAAAAACCGCCTGTATGACGGTCAGGTAGAAGAGTATTGTGGTGATCGATTCTGTCTGGGTCAGCTTTCGGGTGAAGATTGCGGTCAGCGCGAAGAAGATTGCGCAGCTTGCCCCGGCGATCAGGCCGATGTTGATGTTGGATAGGTCAGGGCGGGCGACCATCAAGATCCCCACAAAACCCAATGCTGCGCAAAAGAGCCCGATCGCCGTCAGCCGCTCTTGCAACAAAAGCGGTGACAGCAGGATGACCCAAATCGGTGTCGTAAACTCCAGCGCAAAGACTTGTGCCAAGGGGATCATGGTGATTGCAAAAAACCAAAGGTTCTGCCCCGCGAAATGGCAAATGTTGCGCGTCGCGTGCAGGCCAAGTTTGCTGCGACCGATGCTTTTGAGTGTGCCCGCATAACCCGCAACACACACGACGATGGCAATCCCCGTCAGACTGCGGAAAAGCATGATTTCAAATGTATCAAGCTCAACACTAACCGTCCGACCGGCAACGGCCATCAACGTAAATGACGTGATCGCGCCAATCATCCAGAGTGCAGCTTGCAGGGTAGTGTTCATGTGGGCAGTTGTCACTGCAATGCTGTCCTTTGCAACCCTTATCGGGGTATGGTGGGCGTGCAACATTGGGGAGATGCGCGATGCGGTGGTTTGCAATCTTGGTTCTGAATGTATCAACAGCAGCTGCGGACCCTGTGACAGATGTTTCGCAGGCCGCGATGTCTGCTTTTGCGCGCATGCCTGATGTTCAGCGGGTTGACGAAATAGCGGCGCAGTGCGGTGCCGATGCGAATGTGAACCCCTTCGTGACCTTTTGCACGACACGCAATCGGGTTTTTGTGGCTAGCGATGTCTGGGACACGCCGCAGGCCGCATATCTGGTCGCACATGCCTATGGCCATGCTGCGCAGGTGCAACATGGTGTTGCAGATTTCGCCCTGTCCCAGATCCGTAGCCGCAGATCAGAAGAGGCAATGTTGCGCGGGCTGGTGGAACGGCAGGTTGATTGCATTGCAGGATTTTTGGTCGCGCGCGCGGGTCTTGATCCCGGCGCGTTGACAGCACTGTTTGCCCAAGATCCGTTGGCGGACATTCACTGGGGTCGTGATCCGCTGCGACTTGGCCCGCAGATCAGCGTGCAGTTGACCGCGCGCGCAGAATGGTTCGCGATTGGGGTGGCTGGTGATCTGGCCGCTTGCGGCCCCGGTGAGTTCACCACCGATCTGTTGCTAGAGGCGCTTATCCCTTAGGGCGAAGACATTCCCCTGCAACGCATCCGGTGTCGTCAGCGGGGTGCCGTTTTCGTCGCTGAGGTGAAAGCCCGCATCTGTCAGCAGCGCAAAAACGTCTTCCTTGTCGCGCGCGACCTCAACCATGACGGCCCTCACATGGGCAAGCGTCTTGATGGCACCGCGCAGCACCGCCAATTCTGCGCCCTCGACATCAATCTTGATGAAATCGGGGGAGCATCCGTGGCATATGGCGTAGCGATCAAGTGTAACAGTACGTACTTGACGGGCCTCAATATGCATTGCGGCACGTTGAGACATGGCAAGATCACTGCCCTTGGCAAAACCTTGGTCAAGTGAATTCATAAAGCCGCCGAGGTTTTCTTCATAAAATTGGGCCTTGCCGTCATGGTCGCTGACGGCCGCATCAATATGCACGCAATGGTCGAATGGCGTGATGTTCTGGCGCAGGAACGGTTTGTTTTGGGTGCCCGGTTCAAACACATGAACCGCACCGGTGCGACCGGTCAGCTTTGCGAAGAATTGCGCGATGAATCCGATATGGCCGCCGACTTCGAACACGGTGTCGCCGGGTTGCACAAGCTGCCTGAACCGTTGCATCGTCGCCGCCTCGCGCGACCGACCGTAGAACCAATATCCTTTGTGGGTAAAGCTGAGGAGGTGGAAGCTGACCCCCGCATAGGGGTTCTTGATTCTGATCGACCAGTCGCACAGCCGTAACAAAGGCAGCGCCAGGGCGCGCAATGGTTTGCTGGACGCAAGGCCCGCGCGCAGGCGGGGTGTTTGGATACGGGAGAGGGAAGGCTGCATGACACTCAACTCGCAAAGATTACATTCGTGCAACCTAGGGGAGAATTCATTTACAAATGGTTAACTTTACCATGCGTTATCTTAAGAATTGCTCGCGCATTCATTCCCATTCGATTGTGCCGGGGGGCTTGCTGGTAATGTCATATGTCACGCGATTGATGCCTTGGACTTCATTAATGATCCGGGTGGCTGTTTCGCCGAGAAATTCATGGGTAAACGGGTAGTAGTCCGCTGTCATCCCATCAACGGACGTCACGGCCCGCAATGCGCAGGCAAAATCATAAGTGCGCCCGTCGCCCATGACCCCCACGGTCCGGACCGGCAGGATAGCGCAGAACGCCTGCCAGATATCATCATAGAGCCCGTGTTTGCGGATTTGGTCGATGTAGACCGCGTCGGCCTTGCGCAGAATTTCCAGCTTCTCACGCGTGATCTCTCCGGGGCAACGAATGGCGAGGCCAGGACCGGGGAACGGGTGCCGCCCGATAAAGGATTTGGGCAGGCCAAGTTCCACACCCAACGCGCGGACCTCGTCCTTAAACAGTTCGCGTAGTGGTTCTACCAGCTTCAAGCCCATCTTTTCAGGCAGGCCGCCGACGTTATGGTGTGATTTGATGGTGACAGAGGGGCCGCCAGAAAAGCTCACACTTTCAATGACATCAGGATAGAGTGTACCTTGGGCAAGGAAGGCTGCACCCTCAATCTCATTGGCGTATTTCTGGAACACGTCGATGAACAGCTTGCCGATAATTTTGCGTTTGGTTTCTGGGTCCGACTGGCCCTCTAACTCGCCCAAGAACAGTTCACTTTCGTCTGCGTGGATCACTTTGAGGTTCATGTGATCGCGGAACATGCCAACGACTTCGGCGGCTTCGTTCAAGCGCAACAGGCCGTGGTCTACGAACACGCATGTCAACTGATCGCCGATCGCCTCGTGCAAAAGGGCTGCGGCAACGGATGAATCCACGCCGCCCGACAGCGCGCAAATCACATGCGCGTCACCGACCTGTTCCTTGATGGCAGCAATGGCCTGTTCGCGATAGGCGCCCATTGTCCAATCACCAGAAAAACCTGCGAGGCGCACGAAGTTTTCATAGAGCTTGGCGCCGTTGGGGGTGTGGTGCACCTCGGGGTGAAATTGCACTGCATAGAAGTTGCGCGCAACATCCGCGGTAATCGCGAACGGGGCATTGGGCGACGTTCCGTAAACGGCAAAACCCGGAGCAATTTCAGAGACATGGTCGCCATGGCTCATCCAGACCTGTTCCCTGTTGGCGGCAAACCATCCGTCGAGTAACGCCAGCTTGCCTTCGGGCGTGACATAGGCGCGCCCAAACTCTGCCGTTCCTTCGCCGGTGACCACTTTGCCGCCAAGCTGTTCCATCATCGTTTGTTGGCCGTAGCAGATGCCCAGCACCGGCACGCCAAGATCAAAGACAGACTGGGGTGCGCGGGGCGATCCCGGTCGCGTGACACTGTCCGGCCCGCCGGAAAGAATGACCGCCTTGGGTGCAAATTCGGTCAGAAAATCGTCGGTGACGTTTTGATAGGGGTGAATTTCGCAATAGACGCTGAGTTCGCGCAGGCGGCGGGCGATCAACTGTGTGACCTGGCTGCCAAAATCAATGATCAGAAGGCGTTCGTGGGTGCTGTTTTCCATGCCGTGTGGGTAATGGCAGGACCACATTTGCGCAAGAGGGTCCAGCGATATTCAGACGCGCAAATTTACAATGACCTGTGCTAAGCAGACGCCACAGAAACCGGAGATGACGATGCAGATATTTGAGCATACGCTCGCGCGTGTGGCCGTTTGGAACCTCGCGGGTTTTGGTGGCATCAGTGCCGACCGCATGAAACGACAAGCAGAAGGGCTTGCATTGTTGGACGCGGAGCTTGTGACCTTGGTTGAAGTCAACCCGGTAAGCTATATCGACAGGCTGGCGGCTGAGATTGGCAGCTACGGGGTCCACTATGACACCACCATCATTGCGCAGCCCGGCGAGCTCCACATCGGGTTCTTGCATAAGAAAGGCGTCGAGGTTCGCAACGCAAGGCTGATTGAGGGGTCCGAAGGTGACTATGATACGGGCCGTCGCGCGATCACAATAGATGTGAGGATGGGCAAGTTCTCGGCCCATGTTGTGGGTGTCCATCTGAAGTCCGGCCGTAATCCGCCGCAGCAAAAGTTGCGCGATACGCAATGCAAGGTGATCGGCAAGTATCTGACCGATTTGCGTCAAACCCCCGGCACGATGCGCAAGACCATGCTACTGATGGGCGATTTCAACATGATCCCAGGGCAGGACGTCAGCAATTTCCACTATTTGGGTGGTGATGATCTGATGGATTTTGTGTCCTCATGGGACTTGCAGGATCGGTTCAGTCATATCCTTGAAAAAGGCCGGGCCAATCTGCTCGATGGATTTGCTGTATCACGGACCTATGCCACCGATTATGTGCGCGGGTCATTGCGCCTGTTTCCGATGCATTGGACGATGGATATGGGGCGCGAGCGGTTCAAGGATGAAGTGTCAGATCATCTGCCATTTGTCGCCAGCTTTCGGGTGTTCTGAGGGGGCATGTCGCTTTCGCGTCTGAGGGGCCGCAAATTTGGCAAGGTGGCAGGGGGTGGAGTTGTATGAAAAGGCCAAGACCTCAGCCACGGTAAGGGATTCACAATGTCAGATGCACCAGTAAGATCAGGACGCAGAGCCCGTGGCGGTGGTGGTGCGGCCCGTCGGGCAGAGCGGACCGCAGTGAGCGTCGAAACCGCCAAATATATTGAGCGGAACATCCCGAATTATGAGGTGCTGACCGAAGAGGCGCTGAGCGTAATCGAGGCGAATGCCGAAACCGTGCTGGCCGAAATTGGTGTGAATTTTGTTGATAACCCCGACGCGTTGGAGCGTTGGAAGGCCGCCGGTGCCGAGGTTGACGGCGAACGCGTGCGCATACCGCGTGGACTGGCCCGCAAGCTGTGTGCGACTGCGCCCTCTGAATATACGCAGCATGCCCGCAACCCGGATCGCAATGTTGTTGTCGGCGGCAAGAACCTTGTGCTGGCACCGGTCTATGGCCCGCCCTTCGTACGCGACGCCGAAGGTGGCCGTCGTTATGCGACGATGGATGACTTCAAAAAATTTGTGAAGCTGGGCTATATGTCCAAGTGGCTGCATCATTCCGGCGGCACGGTCTGCGAACCCACAGATGTGGCGGTGAACAAGCGCCACCTTGATATGTTGCTGGCCCATATGGTCTATAGTGACAAGCCCTTCATGGGCTCCGTGACTGAACCCAGTCGCGCCCAGGACAGCATTGAGATGTGCGAAATTCTGTTCGGTAAAGAGTTCGTTCAGGATCATACGGTGATGACCTCCTTGATCAATATCAATTCACCTTTGACGTTTGACAGCATCATGATGGGGGCCCTCGAGGTCTTTGCGAAAAATAATCAGGCGTCGATCATCAGTCCGTTTATCGTGGGTGGGGCGATGGCACCTGTTTCCGTCGCTGGAACACTGACTCAGGTTTTGGCAGAAGTTTTGGCGGGCGTAGCTTACAGCCAGATTATCCGTCCCGGGTCGCCGGTCGTCATGGGAACCTTTGTGACGTCCATCGACATGAACTCTGGCGCACCAACATTTGGCACGCCCGAAGCCTCGCATATCACATATGGGGCAGGGCAGCTGGCGCGCCGTCTTGGTTTGCCCTACCGCTCTGCGGGGTCATTCTGCGGATCGAAATTGCCGGACGCGCAGGCGGCTTATGAGACGGCCAATTCTCTGAATATGGGCTTGCTGTCCGGTGTCAATTTCATGTTGCATAGTTGCGGTTGGCTTGAGGGCGGTCTGGTTGCGTCCTTTGAGAAGTTCGTGATGGATGCCGATATGCTGGGCACCCTGCACCACTTTGCCCAAGGCGTGGATATGTCCGAGAATGGACAAGCGATGGGCGCTATCGAAGAGGTTGGTCCGGGCGGTCACTATCTGGGTTGCGAACATACGCAGGCCAACTTCAAAACGGCGTTCTGGCGGTCAGATCTGTTTGACTACAAACCCTTCGAGACATGGGACGAAGAGGGCGCGCGTGATACGCAAACATTGGCGACGGCGCGCGTGACCAAGCTTTTGGACACGTACCAGCAGCCAAAGCTTGACCCAGAGGTCGAAGCAAAGCTGCGGGCCTATGTTGCACAAAAGAAGGCGAGCATGCCGGACGCGTTCACCTAGACGAGTTTTGGGGCGGTCGCGCGTAACAAATGTGCCTCGCCCAGAAGCGCGATCAACACCTCGACATGGCGGGCCGGACGATAATGCGCTGAATGGGTTAGTCGCAGCGCGTTCATTTCTCCATCAATATCAAGCAACTGCATGATTGCCTGACCATGTTGCGGCAGTTTGTCGGTCTGAAGGATACGACGTAGGTGTATATGGCGCCGATAGTCGTCGACACCAAAACGTGCGGCACGTGCCAGCAGCGGCGGACGCTTCAAGGTGGAAATTCGCGTGTGTAAGTCAAGCATGTGTCAATCTTCCATTACAGAGGTGAGAGTCCGCACAACATGACACAACCTACACGGGTGTTGCGGAATAGCCATGAGATAAGAACGCTCCGGTTAGACTTGTTTATCTTTTGGAAAGAAGGGTTGACGGGCAAATTGCGCCGTTAACAAATAAGTAACCATGCACGCACAGGTGGTATTTTGTCATGTCGTGGGGGATGTGAGTTCTGTCTGTTGCGTCGGTTATTTCGACAAAAGGATGAGTGATTATGACAGCACCACAAGGGCGGACTGCTTCGCCTGATCTCCCACGTTGGGTTCCGGATGCGGCCCGCCATTACCTTGTTCACACAGAAACTGGCCTCTCGATCCGCGCACTTGCGCGCGCCAGCGACTGTCACCCGTCAACGGTTTTGCGGCAGGTACGCCGCTTTGAAGGACGACGCGACGATCCGCTGATTGATGCGGCATTGCGCGCGTTATCGGCGCAGGTTTCTGCGCGTGAAATTTTGAAAAAGGGGAAGATGAAGACCATGAATATGCAGTGCGTAAAGAGTGATATTCACCAACCAATCGGCCTGACGCAGAGCCGGATAGATCAAGAGGCAAAACGCATATTGCGTCGGTTGTGCGAACAGGGTGCGGTGCTGGCCGTCGCCCGCGAGATGGAAACGGCTGTCGTGGTCCGCGTCACCCGCGAGGGCGAACAAGTGCGGACCGCTATTGTAGAGCGTGAGATTGCGCAGGCGATGGCCCTGAAAGACTGGATTACCTGTCCAGAGCCGGACGGGCGCATTGCACGATACTTCGTTACCAACCTTGGCCGTGCTGCCTTGCGCCGATTAACTGCGGAAGATGAAAATCGCGCCAGTGGATTTACAGAACGTGCAACTGATCCGGACGGCGATGCCGGATGGGACATCGCTGCAATCGAAGGTGATGCCAGACCACAAAGTCGCGCATATCCAACCGAAAGCCCGCTTGTGGGGTTGGCGCGACGCAAGGACCGTGACGGAAAACCATTCCTCCCGCGCGATCTAGTCGCTGTCGGAGAGCGTTTGCGCGAGGATTATGAGCTGGTTGAGGTTGGTATGGGCGGAAACGAAAGCTGGGACGGCTTTATGACCGGTGAGGCGCCAGCTGAGGTTGCACAAGGGCCCAAGGGTGCCGTGGCTGCGCATGGTCGTATCAAGGATGCACTGGCCGAATTGGGTCCCGGTCTGGGTGACGTAGTGTTGCGCTGCTGTTGTTTTCTCGAAGGGTTGGAACAAACAGAAAAGAAAATGGGCTGGTCTGCGCGATCCGGTAAGATCGTATTGCGCATCGCCTTGCAGCGTCTCAAACGCCACTATGAAGAAACACAAGGACGCTATGGTCCGATGATCGGGTGAAACCTGCTGCCATGCAAGTTATGCAGTGCCGTCATGCGCGGCACTGTGAACATTGGACATTTTTCAGTCGCGACGTTAGGTAACCTCTAACAAGTTCGGAGCCTGAAATGCCCACACGCGATCTGAAAATCCCTGCGCAGCGCCACCCTGAAAAGCAGCGTCGCCCGGATGCGCCGCAGCCGAAAAAGCCTGATTGGATCCGTGTGAAAGCACCTGTGTCCGAAGGATACAAGAAGACCCGCGACATCATGCGCGACAACAAGCTGGTTACGGTCTGTGAAGAGGCGGGATGTCCCAATGTCGGCGAATGCTGGTCGCAAGGTCACGCCACCATGATGATCATGGGCGAGGTTTGCACGCGGGCCTGTACATTCTGCAACATCGCCACAGGTAAGCCGCCAGAGGCTTTGGACGTGTTTGAGCCGGGCCGTGTGGCCGATGCCGTCAAGAAACTGGGATTGAACCATGTGGTCATCACGTCGGTCGATCGCGATGATGTCGAGGACGGCGGGGCGGAGCATTTCGCGCAAACCATCCGTGCTGTGCGACGGCAATCGCCCGGCACCACGATTGAAATTCTGACACCAGACTTTATTCGGTGTGATCCCAAAGTGTTAGAGGTTGTTGTTGAAGCACGCCCCGACGTCTTTAACCACAATCTAGAAACCGTACCGGGGCTGTACCCGCAAGTCCGCCCCGGTGCCCGTTATTTTCATTCCTTGCGTCTGTTGCAGCGGGTGAAAGAGCTGGACCCAACGATGTTCACCAAATCGGGTATCATGGTCGGCTTGGGCGAAGACAAACAAGCGGTCACGCAGGTCATGGAAGACATGCGCGCCGCTGACATCGATTTCCTGACGATCGGCCAGTATCTGCAACCCACGCCAAAGCACCACAAGGTGGACCGTTTCGTGACACCAGACGAATTCGCCACCTATGAAAAAGCGGCCTACAACAAAGGCTTCCTGATGGTGTCGGCGACACCGCTGACGCGGTCATCCTATCATGCAGGTGATGATTTTGCCCGGTTGGGTGCTGCGCGGCAGGCCAAACTAGGCCTTGCCTGATTAGTTTGCCACGGGCGGGATCGCTTTTAGATAGGCGGCGATTGCGGCGCGGTCTGCATCGGTCAATTGACTGGTGTTTCTGATCACGGCCGCCATCTCGCCACCAGCGCTGTCGAATTCTGGCGTGAAGCCGCTTTGCAGGTATGCAGCGATTTCGCCCTCTGACCAGCCCAGCTCTGCCGGGGTGATATTCGGTATGCGCCCTTCGCCTGACGGATGCGGCGCACCTGCCATCCAAAGGGCGTTGTCCAATCCACCAAGCACGCCGCGCGGGGTATGACATTCGGCGCAGTGGCCAAGCGCCTCGACCAGATAGCGCCCGCGTTCTAATGCGGGTGTCGCCGCATCTGCCAACACCCATTGATCATCCACAAACAGGGCCTTCCACGGGCCAAGTGCTGCGCGTTGATTGAAAGGAAAGCCCAGATCATGCGGCGCGTTGGGCCGATCTGACGCGGGCAGGGTGCGCATATAGGCGATCAAATCGACGATGTCCTGTGTGTCAGCCTTGTTATAGCTGGTGTAGGGAAAGGCAGGATAAAGGTGGGTACCATCCCGACCCACACCGCGCATGATCGCGCTGGCCAGTTCCAGATCAGTCCAGTCCCCGACGCCATGCACCGGATCGGATGAGATATTGGGCGCAACAAAGCTGCCAAAGTCACTGACAAAGACCTGACCGCCGCTCAGCACATCCGCTGGCCCGTCTTCGCTGATGTGGCACGAGGCACAGCCAGCCGCGGCGAATGCAATCTGTCCACGATCAGGATCGCCGGTCAGCCCATCCAATGCGTCCGCTGGCAACGGCATTGGGCGCGTCAAAAACCACCCAATACCAAGTGCCGCAAGGGCCACAAGCCCGATTGAGCGCCAAAACACGGGCGCGATCAGTTGCGGGGCGTGCGGTATGCCTCGTGACAGGAACCGCAGGACCCACCCATGGGGCCAAAGGCGGCCCGCATCGCGTCTAACCCATCACCTGCAACTGCGGCCAAAGCCGCCGTCGTGGTCACAAATTTTTCCTGCTCAGCCGCATAACCGGCAGCATCGGTCCAGATCTCGGCTTTGGCGCGGTTGCCTTCGACGCTGGCGTCTGTGCCTTCCACCCAATAGCGCGTCTGATCAATGGTCGCGAGAGCGGCAAGACTTGCAGCCGCAGCGGCTGCCACTTCGGCATCATAGGGGATATCGCCTTGGGCCATGCCGCCCAAAGGGCCGATATTGAACGCAAGCAGACCCATGTGGGCTTGGCGTGCATCAATGGCGCGTTGCTGTTCCTGGGTCAGATGTCCGGCAGCAAAAGCGGCACTTGCGATACTGACTGCAAGTGCGGCGGTGATGCCGTGTCGTAGGGTTACGGGCATAGGGACCTCCATTTGGTTTCAGGGATCTTGCCCTAGCGTAAACAAGTACGCAGGTGTTTGTCTTGTGAATAATTTTGGATCAGCGCATGCGGCGCATGTCATGAGGGGTCAGCCACGCAGGCCAGCCCCAGGTGCGTTCGATCGCGAAAAGTAGAAGACATATCAGGATGACAATCGCGAAGAATTTTATCTTTGCAGGCGATGGTGGATGTTGAGCCCAACGTTTCGCACGTAAAAGCCAACGGGGATTCATGCTTCTTTTGTGAACCGTACCTTGCCGATGAAAGGCAGGTTCCGGTTTCTTTGCGCAAAGTCGATGCCGTAGCCGACGACAAATTCGTCAGGAATTTCAAAACCGGTCCAATCCGCCTTGAGATCAACTTCGCGCCGGGCAGGTTTGTCCAGCAAGGCGATGGTCTTCATGCGCGCGGGTTTGCGGGACGCCAGAAACGTTGTGACATGCGATAGCGTATGACCGGTATCAACGATATCTTCGACGATCAGGACGTCACGCCCTTCAATTTGGCCGCGCAAGTCTTTGAGAATGCGGACTTCGCGCGTACTTTCCATGCCGTCCCCATAGGATGATGCCTCTAAGAAGTCGACCTCAACAGGTAAGTCCAATTCGCGCACAAGGTCGGCGATAAAAACAAAAGATCCCCGCAAGAGCCCCACAACGACGAGCTTGTCTGTGTCAGCAAACTCTGTTCGGATGTCGCGCGCCAGATCTTCGATCCGCGCGGCAATCGCTTTGGCGCTGATCATCTCGTCAATCACGTAGTTTTGGTGCGGCATAGGGGCCTCAGTGTGGGGAAATGGGTTGATTTTCAACGCAGAGAATACGACATCCAGTGCCAAAGTCACCCGCGAAAGAGCCCGCATGCCAAGTCATTCAGAAACGAAGTTCCTGCCTTACACGGCACAGCAAATGTATGATCTTGTCGCTGATGTGGCCAACTATCCCAAATTTCTGCCCTGGACCGCTGCCGCGCGCGTGCGCAGCGTCACAGAGAGGGGCGACCATCTGGAAATGCTTGCTGATTTGGTAATTTCTTTCAAAGTGTTCCGCGAAAAATTTGGCAGCCGCGTGTTGCTGTGGCAGGACGAAATGAAGATCGACACCGAATACCTTGATGGTCCGATCCGCCATTTGGAAAGCCAATGGAATTTTAAGGATGTCGAGGGCGGCTGCGAAGTGTCCTTCGCCGTCGATTTCGAGTTCCGCAGCCGGTTGTTACAAGGCGCGGCGGGCATGTTCTTTAACGAAGCAATGCAGCGTGTGGTCCGTTCATTCGAACGGCGTGCGAACGAACTTTATAGCTAAAAAAGGCCCGCTCTTTCAGAGCAGGCCTTTTGGGTTTCATGATTTCGCTTAGCTGTTGAACTCGTAAGCCCGTTCACCGTGAACGGCCAGATCAAGCCCCGTGGTCTCGGCTTCGTCATCAACGCGTAGCGGGGTTATGGCCTTGCAGACAAAGATCAATACGACAGTGACAACAATCGTGTATCCCCCCACAATCACCAGACCGCCAAGCTGCGCCGCCCACGCGCCAGCCCCGAAGACCGCGATCATGATCGTGCCGAAGATACCGCCGATGCCGTGTACGGCGAAAACATCCAGCGTGTCGTCGATCTTGAAAGTGTTACGGATAAGGTTGACGGCTTCCTGACATAAAACGCCTGCCACTGAACCAATGATCAACGCTTCAACCGGACCCACAAAGCCCGAGGCTGGCGTGATCGACGCGAGACCGGCAATCGTACCGGTTACCATGCCCACCAGCGACGCCTTGCCGAACTTGATCCGTTCCCACAGCGCCCAAGTCAGCGATGCGGCCGCCGCAGAGATATGCGTGACCGTAATCGCCATCGCAGCACCGCCATCAGCTGCCAGTTGTGAGCCGCCGTTGAAGCCAAACCAACCGACCCAGAGCATCGCCGCGCCGATCATGACCATGCCGGGATTATGCGGTGGTTTTGATGCATCGCGCCGTGATCCAAGGAAGATCGCAAGCAGCAACGCTGCGATACCGGCTGTTTCGTGCACCACAATACCGCCAGCAAAGTCACGTACGCCGGTGTCGCCAAAGATGCCGCCATCGGCCAACATCCCGCCGCCCCAAACCCAGTGAACAACAGGTGCGTAGCACAACAGCATCCACAGCGATGAAAACAGCACGACAAAGCCAAAGCCGATCCGTTCGACGTATGCGCCGACGATCAGGGCAGGGGTGATGATCGCAAAAGTCATTTGAAACGCAAAGAACAGAACCTCGGGCAGCGTGCCGGACAATGTGTCAGCAGTGATGCCGGACAAGAACATCTTGTCCAATCCGCCCCAGAACCCGCTGGTGCCAGACCCGAAGGCGATGGAATAGCCAAAGGCAAACCAAAGAATGCTCATCAGACAGGCGATGGCATAGCAATGCATGAACACGCTGAGCACATTTCGTGCCCGCACCAGCCCGCCGTAAAACAGCGCCAGTCCTGGCAGTGTCATAAATAGTACAAGCGCCGTGGCCACGATAATCCACGCTGTATCCGCTCCGTTCATTGTCCCCTCCTAATAGGTCTTTGTCCGGGGCCTTAGGGCGGATTCGCATTGCTGGATAAATGTGCAGTGCGCTTTTTTGCCGATGAAATAAGATGCAATATGCGGAGTGATTAATAATTGGGCATCAAATTGGGGCCACGCCTAGTGTTTGCGCGGCAATGAGTCGACAGCTTGTCGCAGCAGGCCTAACGCGTGATCGCGTGCTGCGCTGCGCACATTGTCCCGCCCTAAAGCGCCAAACTCAATCGTTTGTGTTTCTGCTTGTCCCGCCGTCGCGATACCAAAGCAGACCCGTCCCTCGGGCTTATGTTCCGATCCTCCGGGCCCCGCGATACCGGTAACCGATACGGCGATATCGGCGTTTGAGCGGGTGCAAGCGCCCAGCGCCATTTCGGCGGCGACCTGCTCTGATACGGCACCATGCGCCGCCAGCGTTGCCTTTTGCACGTCGAGCATGTCGATTTTGGCGGCGTTGGTGTAGGTGACAAAGCCACGATCGAATATTGCTGAGCTGCCGGGCACTTCGGTGATCGCAGCACTGACCAGCCCGCCTGTGCAGCTCTCTGCTGTTGCCAGCATCACGCCTTTTTCAGACGCGGCCATCAAAAGAGGAGCGGCGTTCATACCAGTACGATATGATAGAGTGCCGCAAGGAGGCCAACACCAAGCGCCGCGAAGATGCCGGCGATGACATCGTCCAGCATCACACCGGTTGGGCCGTGCATACGGTCGGCCCACCCAACGGGCCCCCATTTGGTGATGTCGAACAATCGAAATAGCGCGAAAGCCGCGATCCAGCCCGGCCAAAGGGCAAGGATATCAACGTCCTGCCGCGCCGCGCCGAATGCCAGGGGCAGCAGGGCGATCCATTGGCCGCAGACCTCATCAATCACAATCTCGGAAGGATCATGGTTGTCTTTGCCCCGTGTCTCCACGGCTGTGGCCCAGAGGCCGAGCGCATAAGATAGGATGATCCCTGCAATAAGGCCAAGTGGGCCGAAGAGCGTGTAGATGGCCCAGCCCGTGGGCAGCGCGGCCAGTGATCCCCATGTGCCGGGGGCTGGGCGGATATGACCTACGTAGAAGAATGTTGCGATCAGGTGGGTCATGATTTGATCAGGGTCGCTGTGGCAAGGGCGGCGATCCCTTCCTCACGCCCGGTGAAGCCGAGCTTTTCCGATGTGGTTGCCTTGACGCTGACCCGGTCGCTCTCCAGCCCCATATAGGCCGACAGCACGGCTTTCATCGCGTCTTGATGCGGGCCAATCTTTGGGTGTTCACACACCAAGGTGCAATCGACATTACCGATCTTGTAGCCTTCCGATGCGGCCAGCGCCACAGCATGTTCCAGGAAAATATGGCTCGCGGCCCCTTTCCATTGTGGATCGCTCGGCGGGAAGTGCACGCCAATATCACCTTTGCCCAGCGCCCCGTAGATCGCGTCTGTGACCGCATGCATGCCCACATCGGCATCAGAATGGCCTTGAAGGCTGCGGGTATGCGGGATTTGAACGCCACACAGCCAGACGTGATCGCCTGGTCCAAAGCGATGCACGTCATAGCCATTCCCGACCCGAATATCCATTGCTTGCCTCATGTGCTTTTCGACCCGTTCAAAGTCTGCGGGCGTGGTGATTTTGATATTATCTTCATCGCCCGGTACGATCGCCACGTCCAGCCCTGCGGCTCTTGCAATGGCGACGTCATCGGTCTCTTGCCCCGTGCTGGCTGCATGCGCGGCAAGGAGAGGTGCCAAAAGGAACCCTTGCGGTGTCTGTGCACGAAAGAGCCCAGCTCTGTCCTGCACTCCGGTGACCGCTTCATTGCTGCCGTACCACAGCGTGTCGGTCACGGCCAGAGCAGGGGCGGCGCCACTATGGGTGTCCAGCGCCGCAATGACCCGATCAATCATGGCGTTGCTGACCAAAGGCCGGGCAGCGTCATGGATTAGAACCTTGTCTGTGCGCGCATCAACAGCCTCTAGTCCGGCACGTACAGATGCGGCGCGTGTCGCACCGCCCACGACAACGGTTGCTGTTGGCTCTCGTGGCCATAGATCGCCTTTGATGTCGCCTTCATGCACGACCAGTACCAGCTCTGAGACGCGTGGGTGTTTGGCGAACTGCTCCATAGCATGTGCTGCGACGCTGCGATCGCCTAGCGTTTGCCATTGCTTTGGCAAAGGACCACCAGCGCGTGTGCCGCGCCCGGCGGCCACGATGATTGCTGCTATCGTCATCTTGGACCCGTTCTTGCTTGCCTTACGTTTAGGGTGCAGGCGGCCGCGACGCAATTCACCAGTTTTTCGATCTTTTCGCCTAATTTTTGGGCAGTTGCCAATTAATCGGGAGAAAATCCGGCAAGTTTCGTTGAGGCACAGGCATGAGCACCCTAGAACTTGCTCAAGACGTAAACCTTCAACGAACGAATTGCCCCTTTGACACACCCCGATTCCTTAATTCTTGACGATGTGGCTCTGACGCCACCGGTGGCGCTTGCGCCATTGGCTGGCATTACTGATTTGCCGTTCCGTCAGCTGGTTGCATCCTTTGGTGCGGGATGGGTCGTGAGCGAAATGGTGGCCAGTCAGGAAATGGTGCAGGCCAAGCCGGGTGTGCGCGAACGGGCGGAGTTGGGATATGATCAGGCCGGCACTGCGGTCCAGATTGCCGGTCGCGAAGCCTATTGGATGGCCGAAGCCGCCCGGATGGCCGAGGCGAACGGTGCCGCGATCATCGACATTAATATGGGCTGCCCGGCCAAAAAGGTGACTAACGGCTATTCTGGCTCGGCCTTGTTGCGCACGCCCGATCACGCGCTCAGCTTGATCGAGGCGGTTGTGGAAGCAGTCGATGTGCCCGTCACGCTCAAGACGCGCCTCGGCTGGGATGATGACAGTCTGAATGCTACTGATGTCGCAAAACGGGCGGAAGAGGCGGGGATCAAGCTTGTCACGATCCATGGCCGCACAAGGTGTCAGTTTTACAAAGGCTCTGCTGACTGGGCAGCGATCCGGGCGATCAAGGATGAGGTAACTATTCCGGTTATCGCAAACGGCGACATTGTTGATGCCGCGACGGCCAAAGAGGCGCTACGCCTGTCCGGTGCCGATGGTGTTATGATTGGACGCGGTGCGCAGGGCCGTCCGTGGCTGCTGGCGCAGGTGTCAGCGACGTTGCACGGGACAGCGGAACCGAGTGTTCCATATGGCGATGATCTGGTCGATATGGCCTGCAAACACTATGAAGCGATGCTGTCGTTTTATGGGGCAGAGCTTGGCCGGAAGGTGGCGCGCAAACATTTGGGCTGGTATATGGACGATGCGGGCACTGGGGCTGCATTGCGCAAGGCGATCCTGACGCATGCCAACCCCGCAGATGTTCTGCGCGACTTGCCAGATGCTTTGACGCTGCAGGTGGCCGCATGATCTGGGACACCGCGCTGTGGCTTTCGCTGCCTGTGCCGGCCATCATGGTCGATGCCAATGATGTTGTGATGTACAGCAACCCGGCCGCGGAAAGCTTTCTGAATACCTCAGCCAAGGCGCTCACTGGCGAGAAGCTTTGGGAAAAAGTGATGATCGATGCGCCGCTCGAAGCGCCGTTCGCGCGCGCGCGACAGAACGGATCATCGCTTTTTGTCAATGACGTTGATGTTGGCAGCGGCGAACGCGCGCCCATGATGTGCAACATACAGTTTGCACCCTTGCAGGGGTCCGAGGGTACAATGATCGTGATGATCAGCCCGCGAGAGATTGCAAGCCGCATCAATCAAAACCATTCCTCTGGTAAGGCCGCAAAGTCTGCGATTGGCATGGCTGAGATGTTGGCGCACGAGATCAAGAACCCGCTCGCAGGCATCACCGGTGCTGCGCAGCTTCTGTCGATGGGGCTTTCGCCGGAGGATCAGGAAATGACCGATCTGATCGTCGAGGAAAGTCGCCGCATCGTGAAGCTGCTTGAGCAGGTTGAGCAGTTTGGGAATCTGCGGCCACCGCAACTGAAGCCGGTGAACATTCACGATGTGCTTGACCGTGCACGACAATCTGCTGCCGTTGGCTTTGGTGCGCATATGCTGTTCGTGGAGGACTACGATCCTTCGCTGCCGCAAACACTGGCCGATGGTGATCAGCTATTGCAGGTGTTCCTGAACCTTCTCAAGAATGCGTCAGAGGCCTGCGGCGAAGCGGGTACGATCAGGCTGCATACATTCTATGATACCTCATTGCGGGTGCACCGGTCCGATGGATCTCAGGCGCGCCTGCCATTGCAGGTTGAGGTGATCGATGATGGGCCCGGTCTGCCGACCGAAATTGCTGATGACATCTTTGAGCCATTCGTATCCGGCAAGGAAAACGGGACTGGGCTGGGCTTGGCGCTGGTGTCGAAACTGATTGGCGATGCCGGTGGTTGGATATCGGTGGACAGTGTGCCGGGACGCACTGTTTTTCGGATATCGCTGCCTGTGGTGCCCAAAGACTATGAAACAGGAGAAGACTGATGGACGGAACAGTACTTGTTGCCGATGATGATCGCACAATCCGGACGGTTTTAACCCAGGCGCTGACGCGTGCCGGGTGCAAAGTGCATGCGACCTCTTCTCTTGTCACGCTGATGCGGTGGGTTGATGAGGGCAAAGGTGATCTCGTGATCTCGGACGTTGTGATGCCCGACGGTAACGGATTGGAGCAACTTCCGACAATTTCAGCAGCGCGTCCCGGCTTGCCAGTCATTGTGATTTCCGCGCAAAACACGATCATGACCGCGATCCAAGCGGCTGAGGCCGACGCCTATGACTATTTGCCCAAGCCCTTTGATCTGCCCGACTTGATGAAACGTGCCGCCCGCGCGTTGGAGGTCAAGCGCCGTGCACCGGTGAACCGCGTGCCTGATATTAACGCGACAGAGCAGGGCGGTGACCTGCCTCTTGTCGGGCGTACCCCGGTCATGCAGTCGTTGTATCGGCTGGTTGCGCGGGTGATGAATACCCAATTGCCGGTTCTGATTACTGGGGAAAGTGGCACGGGTAAGTCGTTGATCGCGCGTGCCGTACATGATTTTTCTGATCGGCGCAGTTTGCCTTTTGTAGTGGTGTCCGCGACCGATCTGGAGGGGATGGATGGACCGTCCTCTGTGCTGAGCCGGGCCAAGGGTGGGTCGATCCTGTTTGATGAGGTCAGCGACTTGTCGCAGGACGCGCAGGCGCGCATTGTGCGGATGCTTGATACCTTGGGCGACAATGCCCCGCGGATCATGGCGACCTCGCAGTCTGATCTGATGGCGCGCATGGAAGATGGGCACTTCCGCGAAGATTTGTTCTATCGTTTGGGCGGGGTGACCGTTGACGTCCCCTCGTTGAGAGAGCGCGTCGATGATATCCCATTGCTGGCCGCGCATTTCCTTGCGCGGGCGGAACGGGATGGCGCGCCATTGCGCCGGTTTGGCGATGCGGCGCTTGACCTCGTGCGGGCCTATAGCTGGCCAGGCAATGTGCGGCAGTTGGAAAACGCGGTGCGCCGTCTGGTGTTCACGGCCGCGGAAGAAGAAATCACGCGGCCAGAGGTGGAAATGGTGTTGGGCAATCAGCCCGCCATTGAACCATTGCGGTCGGGTGGCGAGGGCGAAAAACTAAGCGCCAGCGTGGGTAAACATCTGCGTCGTTACTTTGATCTGCATGGTGGCGTACTGCCGCCGCCCGGGCTTTATAACCGAATCTTGAAGGAAGTAGAGGGTCCTCTGATCGAAATAGCGCTTGATGCGACCGGCGGAAATCAGGCGAAATGCGCTGATTTACTTGGAATAAACCGCAATACCCTGCGCAAGAAGATCACGGACCTCGATATCCGCGTGACACGGCGCCGTAAGTTGATGTAAAACCGCAACATAACCGTGGCATGCCTACGTCAGCGTAGCAGAAAGACCACAGCAAATAGCGGTATCGTGGGGGCGACCCCACCTCAATCACAGGGCATTGCGCGTGCGGCGTACCCTCATGGGCCTGAATATGACACGACTGAACCGCTGGTTTCGCCAGCGGCATGTTCAGAATGCGCTAACCTCAGGTCTGGTTGTCGCGGCCCCGGTTTTGGCCGTTCTGACCTATATCGTTGTTGGCCCGATGGATCGTGGCGCGTCCTCGACGCTGTTGCGTTTGGTGCTGCTGCTGGACTTGATCTATGTGCTGGTTGTTGCCGCACTGGTGATGCGGCAAGTGGCGCGCATGGTGTCGGCCCGACAGGCGAAATCGGCGGGTTCACTGCTGAGTATGCGTCTTACTGGGGTTTTCGCGCTCTCGGCACTGGTGCCGATTGTTTTGGTTGCCATCTTTTCGGTAACGCTGATCTCAATCGCCCTTGATGGCCTGTTTTCAGAGCCTGTTGGCAACGTCTTGCGGACGTCGCTGACGACCGCCCAAGCCTATGAGGAAGAGCACCGCCAGGAACTGACCCGTGACGGGCGTGGGCTTGCAGCATTTTTGAACAGAGAACGGCAAGCAAACCTGTTCATGGATGACGGAGAGGTGCGACGGGCCTTGGGCAGCGCACAGTCCCGGATTGAACGTGGTCTGACAGAGGCATTTGTCATTGATGGATTGGGCAACATCACAGCGCGGGGATCCCGGTCTTACGAGTTTGGATACGAACGCCCTTCGCCCACTGACTTTTTGCGTGCAGAAGAAACAGGCCTTGCGATCATTCAGGATTTTGCAAACAACGAATTTCGGGCATTGATCCCGCTGCCTGCCTTCCGGGATCGCTTTCTTTATGTCACGCGCCCGGTCGACGGCAATGTTTTGTCACTGCTGGATGATACGACCGAAACGGTCGCTCAATATGAAGAATTGCAAAACGAGCGTGGACAGCTGCTGTTTCAGTTCGGCCTGCTTTATCTGGGTTTTGCGATCATTTTGATCCTTGGCGCGATCTGGGGCGGTCTGTGGTTCGCCGAACGCTTGTCGCGCCCTGTTGGTCGGCTGGTGTCGGCGTCGCAACGGGTTGGTTCTGGTGACCTGGATGTCCGCGTGATTGAGGACGATGGTGACGATGAGATTTCGCAACTGGGTCATTATTTCAACCAGATGACCAGCCGGTTGAAGGGCCAGCGGGATCAGTTGATTGAAACCAACAAGACAACCGAACGGCGGGGGCGCTTGTTTGACTCTGTGCTGACATCGGTCACGTCGGGCGTGGTTGGGCTTGATGCCGGCGGGCGCGTGACCTTTGTGAACCCGTCCGCAAGGCGGCTACTGTCCGTGGGCTCCAGCCCCGAGGAAACGGCATTGTCGGTTGCGATCCCTGAATTTGCCGATCTGTTTGATCAGGTGTGCGAGTCTGACAATGAAAGCGTGCAAGAGCAAATCAACCTGATCCGAAAGGGACAGCAAGAAAGTTTGCTGGTTCGCATGGCGCAGCGTCGCAACGTTGATGGCACACTTGAAGGTTACGTTGTGGCCTTTGATGACGTGACCGATCTGGTCAGTGCCCAACGCATGGCCGCATGGGGTGACGTGGCCCGCCGGATTGCACATGAGATCAAGAACCCGCTGACCCCGATCCAGCTGTCGGCAGAGCGGATCAAGCGAAAGTTTCACAGCCAAGTGGGGCATGACTCTGATAAGCTTGAACAGATGACAGACGTTATTGTCCGTCAAACCAATGACTTGCGGCGTATTGTTGATGAGTTTTCAAAGTTCGCGCGCATGCCAGAGCCGGAACTGCACCTGAATGACCTGACCCAGCTTGTGCATGATGCTTTGTCGTTGCAAATCGTGGGTCAGCCAGAAGTGCACTTTGCGGCAAGCATCCCGGAAGAGGCTGTGCTTGTTGATATGGACGACACCATGATAGGGCAGGCGTTGACCAATCTGTTGAAAAACGCTGGGGAAGCGACTGAGACCTACATCAAACGCAATGCACCAGAGGGCTATCGCCCTGAAATTCAACTGCGGATGTCCTACGACAAGGACAATGTAACGATCAAAATCTCGGACAATGGTATCGGTTTGCCAGAAGACCGTGCAAGGCTCTTTGAGCCTTATGTGACGACACGTGGCGAAGGGACGGGCCTTGGCCTGCCCATCGTTAAGAAAATCATCGAAGAACATGGCGGCACGCTTATCCTGACCGATGCCGCCCCATTTGCAGGCCACGACCACGCCGGGGCCTGCGCAATCATTCAACTGCCCGCAGCGACACAAGCCGCGCGGGCACCCAAAATTCCAGCATGAGGTAGGTTATGGGCGATATTCTGATCACAGATGATGAACGCGATATTCGTGAGCTGATCTCGGAAATCCTGATAGACGAGGGGTTCACAACGCGTCTTGCCGGCACGTCGGACGAGTGTATGGCGCAGATTGCAGCAGAGCAGCCTGCGCTGATGATCCTCGATATCTGGCTGAAAGACAGCAATATGGACGGGATCGATATCCTGAAGTCGGTCAAGCGTGATCATCCGGACGTCCCCATCGTCATCATTTCGGGGCACGGCAATATCGAGATCGCCGTTGCCGCGATCAAACAGGGTGCCTACGACTTTATCGAAAAGCCCTTCAACATTGACCAATTGCTGGTGGTCATTCGGCGGGCGATGGAAACATCGCGATTGCGCCGCGAAAATGTTGAGTTAAAGCGCGGCGAGACGCACAGCGCCGACATGCTGGGCGATAGCGCCGCGTTCCGCACCCTGAAGTCGCAGCTGGACAAGGTGACGAAATCGAACGGCCGGGTGATGCTGACCGGCCCGGCAGGTGCTGGCAAAGAGATTGCAGCGCGGTACATCCATGCCAACTCCAATCGGGCCTCTGCGCCGTTTGTTACCGTCAATTCGGCATCCATTGAACCCGAGCGCATGGAAGAGGTGCTGTTTGGGCGTGAAGACAGCGGGCGCGGCGTTGAGCCCGGCCTGTTGGAGGAGGCGAACGGCGGCGTGGTCTACTTTGATGAGATCGCCGACATGCCGCTTGGTACCCAATCCAAAATACTGCGGGTTTTGGTCGAACAGCGTTTTCAGCGCGTTGGCGGTGGCGACAAGATCCAAGTTGATCTACGGGTTATTTCCAGCACGAACCGGGATCTGCCCGCAGCCATTGATGCAGGTACGTTCCGCGAGGAGCTTTTTCATCGACTGAACGTGGTTCCGATTGCCGTGCCATCGTTGGAAGAACGTCGCGAAGATATCCCGCTTTTGGCGGAAAGCTTTATTGAGGCTTGCAACAAGGTTCAGGGCTTGCCTCTGCGAAAGCTTGCTGAAGATGCGCGCGCGCTCCTTCAGACCATGCTGTGGCCAGGGAATGTGCGACAGTTGAAGAACGTCATGGAACGTGTTCTTATTCTTGGCGAAAGTAGCGGTGACATTACTGCCAAAGAGCTGCCAACCGGTGAAGACGGGGGCGGCGAAGAAGGCCGCATTGTGCTGGCTGGCGGGCTTGCCACCTTGCCACTGCGTGAAGCGCGCGAGCTGTTTGAACGCGAATATTTGCTCACGCAGATCAACCGTTTTGGTGGCAATATCAGCAGGACGGCATCTTTTGTTGGCATGGAACGGTCTGCGCTGCACCGCAAGCTAAAGTCCTTGGGGGTGGTGACAACCAATAAGGCAGGTGGACGTGTCGCCTATGTTGAGGATGACGCCGAATGAAGGTTATTATCTGCGGCGCGGGGCAGGTCGGCTGGCAAATCGCACGCCATTTGTCCGGCGAAAACAACGACGTGACGGTTGTTGACAATAATCCCGAACTGGTGCGCCGCGCGACAGATACACTGGATGTTCAGGGCATCGCGGGGTTTGCGAGCTACCCGGATGTGTTGGACCGGGCCGGTGCCACAGATGCAGATATGGTGATCGCGGCGACCCATTCAGATGAAGTGAATATGGTGACCTGTCAGGTGGCACATTCCGTGTTTTCAGTGCAGCGCAAGATCGCACGTTTGCGGGCACAAAACTATCTGGACCCGGCTTATGCCGATCTTTATAGGCGCAATCACTTGCCGATTGATGTGGTAATCTCGCCTGAACGCGAGGTTGCGGAGGCGGCGCTCCAACGTCTTGCTGCACCGGCTGCTTTCGACACAGAGAGCTTTTTGGAAGGGCGCGCGCAACTTCTGGGTATCACGATTGACGAAGACTGCCCTGTCATTAATACGCCGCTGCGCCAGTTGACTGATCTTTTTTCAACCTTGCGCGCGGTTGTTGTTGGCATCCGGCGCGAGGGCGCGCTCTTTGTGCCTTCGGCCGGTGATCAGATTTTCCCCCACGATGAGTGTTATATTTTCACCGACAACGAAGATATGACCCGGACTTTGGAAATCTTCGGAAAAACGCAGTCAAAACAAGAACGCATTGTGATCATCGGCGGCGGTAATGTGGGTCTGGGCGTTGCGTTGGCTTTGGAAGCCCGGACTGAACGTGTCCGCGTCAAAATGATCGAGAATAACCGCGAGTGCGCGGAACGGGCTGCTGATGCGTTGGACCGGACGATTGTGCTGCATGGTGACGGCCTTGATAGCGCCCTGTTGGAAGAGGCAAACATCGCCACCGCTGACGCGGTTCTGGCTGTGACAGACGATGATAAGACAAATCTGCTTGCGGCTGTGCGCGCCAAGGAAATGGGCTGCCCGATGGCGATTTCACTGGTCAATGACCCTACTTTGATCCCCTTGATGGGCCCGCTTGATATTGATGCATATATCAACCCGCGCGCGACAACGGTGAGTTCGATCCTGCGCCATATCCGGCACGGCCGTGTGCGCGGCGTCTATTCGATCGGAGATGCGGAGGCGGAGGTGATCGAGGCACAGGTCTTGGGAACCTCACCCATCGCAGGACAAAAGGTCAAGGATATCGACTTTCCCGAGGGCACATTGATCGGTGCAGTGATGAAGCAGAACAAGGTGGTTCGACCGACTGGCGAGACCCGCATCGAGGAAGGCAACGTGATCGCAATCTTTGCGATGACAGACGACGTGCCCGAAGTCGAACGCTTGTTGCAGGTTTCGATAGACTTCTTCTGATGGGTTGGATCGTCCGCCTGCCATTCTTTGTGATCCTGATGGGTCTGGGCGCGATTTCCATGACCGTGCCTGCGATGCACGCAGCCATCATGGAAGATTTTAACACTATGCGCGTCTTTTTCTACGGCGCGATCCTTTTTTCCATTCTGACTTTGATGATTGCATTGGCAACGGCAGGCTATGAACCGCGTAGTGTCGCGCGCAGCCAGTTGGTTGGTTTGCTGGCCGCGTTCAGCGCTCTGCCTCTTATGTTTGCCATTCCGTTCTATGAAGCGGTGGGGAACACGACCTTCCTTGATGCATGGTTTGAAATGGTATCCAGTTTCACGACAACAGGCGCGACAGTCTATGACACAGCCGGCCGCCTGACCCCGTCGCAACATTTGTGGCGTGGGTTGGTTGGATGGATGGGCGGTCTCTTGGTCTGGGTCACGGCGGTTTCAATCTTTGCCCCGATGAATTTGGGGGGATTTGAGGTGCGCGCCACCGGTGCGGCAGGAAGAGGGGCCTCTGGCCGCTTTTCACAAATTGCGCATATTGCTGATCCGTCGGAAAGACTGGTCCGCTACACGCTGACCTTGACACCTATCTACGTGAGTTTGACCGTCTTGCTCTGGGTCGGTTTGGTGATCGCGGGCGAGTTTCCCTACATCGCGCTGATACATGCAATGTCGACATTGTCGACGTCGGGTATTTCGCCGATTGGCGGTTTGTATTTTGCTGCATCACGGTTTTGGGGCGAGGTGCTGATCCTGTGCTTCTTTATATTAGCACTATCGCGACTGACATTCAGCCGTGGCTTGATCGGAGAGCGCGACCAAGGGCTGCGCCGAGATCCTGAATTTATCACGGCACTGGTCTTGATCGGGACTGTTACGATGACCCTGTTCTTGCGACATTTCATCGGGGCCGCGGATGGCGCAGAGCCAGCGAATCTACAAGAAAGTGCCGCCGCCCTTTGGGGCGCGCTATTTACGGTAACATCATTTCTGACGACCACCGGTTTTGAGTCGCATTTTTGGGATGGTGCAGCGGAATGGTCGGGGCTGACCACGCCGGGCCTGTTCCTGATTGGAATGGCATTGATTGGGGGTGGCGTTGCAACAACTGCCGGTGGCGTAAAGCTTCTACGGATCTATGCGCTTTATCGCCATGGTGAACGCGAACAAGAGAGGCTGCTGCACCCGTCATCTATTGGCGGTGGGGGTAAAGACGCACGGCGTATCCGCAAACAGGGCGCCTATATCTCTTGGGTCTTCTTTATGTTGTTTGCGCTCAGCATTGCTGCAGTCATGCTTATGTTGTCACTCACGGGTGTTCAGTTCGAAACATCTATGGTGCTCACGGTCTCCGCCTTGTCGACAACAGGACCACTTGCGGCCGTTGCTGCGGAGGTCCCGATCGCCTTCTCGGGTCTTCCGGATGCTGCAAAGGTGATTTTGGCTTTCGCGATGGTGCTCGGACGGCTTGAAACGCTGGCAATTATTGCGCTTTTCAATCCTGAAATCTGGCAGCGCTAAGCGCCTCATTTGAATTGTGTTTTTGGGGTGGAAAGTCCTGTGCACCCACGACATACTGTTTCCCAATAACTCTGGGGGGCCGGACTGCGGCCGTAAGAACAAGAAAAAGGGTGTCGCAATGGCCGCCGATAAAGCAAATTTGCAAGATGCATTTCTCAATCATGTCCGTAAGACAAAAGTTCCGGTGACGATTTTCCTTGTAAATGGTGTAAAACTCCAAGGTGTGATCACCTGGTTTGACAGCTTTTGCGTGCTTTTGCGCCGTGATGGCCAATCGCAGCTTGTGTACAAAAGCGCGATTTCAACAATCATGCCTGCGCAACCCATCAGCCTTTATGAAGGCGAAGAGTAGTATTGCTTGAACACGATCGCCCCATCACGCGGGCTTGGGTGCTGCACCCTGATCTGAAAAGTGACCAAAGCCGTCGCGCGGCTGAGCCTGCGTTGGAAGAAGGCGTGTCTTTGGCCGCCGCTTTGCCGGACCTTGAGGTTGTTGGCGCAGATGTCGTGCGCCTGCCGCGGATCCATCCCGGAAAGCTGTTCGGCAAGGGCAAGATTGAAGAACTCAAACATGTCTTTCACGATGCCGAAGTTGAGCTGGTCTTGATCGATGGTCCCGTAACCCCGGTGCAACAGCGCAACCTTGAGAAAGAATGGGGCGTAAAGCTTCTGGACCGCACTGGGCTGATTTTGGAAATTTTCAGTGACCGCGCGCGGACCTCGGAAGGTGTGTTGCAGGTTGAGATGGCGGCACTGTCGTATCAACGCACCCGATTGGTGCGCGCATGGACCCACCTTGAACGCCAGCGCGGCGGTCTTGGCTTTGTCGGTGGTCCGGGTGAGACGCAGATTGAGGCGGACCGACGCGCGATTGATGAGCAGTTGAACAGGTTGCGCAAGCAACTTGCCAAGGTCGTCAAAACCCGCGAATTGCACCGCGCGTCCCGCGCCAAGGTGCCGTTTCCGATTGTCGCTTTGGTGGGGTACACAAACGCAGGTAAATCCACGCTGTTCAATCGCCTGACCGGGGCAGAGGTCATTGCCAAAGATATGCTGTTTGCCACGCTTGATCCGACGATGCGCAAAATCGTTCTGCCCACAGGGGATGAAGTGATCATGTCCGACACGGTGGGTTTCATCAGCGATCTGCCGACCGAATTAGTCGCTGCCTTCCGTGCGACCTTGGAGGAGGTTTTAGACGCCGACCTGATCGTGCACGTCCGCGACATCAGCCACCCACAGACCGAGGAACAGGCGGCGGATGTGCATGCGATCCTGCAAAGCCTTGGCGTAGCCGAAGAGGCCCCGATCATTGAGGTCTGGAACAAGACCGATCTGCTGACGGATGACGAGCGCGATGCCATACTGACCCAAGCCGCGCGTATGGACGATTTGTTTGCAGTCTCGGCAATCACAGGCGAGGGGATGGAGCCGCTTTTGGCCGCGGTCCCTGATAAGCTGAAAGACCCAAGGACCGAAGAACGACTAACACTCGATTTCGCGGATGGACGCAAACGCGCATGGCTCTTTGATGCGGGTATCGTCACTGATGAACAGCAGACCGACACTGGGTACGACCTGACAGTGTTTTGGACAACATTGCAGAAAGAGCGGTTCGCGCGGTTATAAAAGCCGATTTATGACAAAAATTCGCCATTTCGCTTTTAAATTGTATTCGTGAAAATAGCGCACGGATAGGGCGAATTTCATGGAAGCCATTTCTTTCTTATTCTTTTTGGCAGCAGTTCTTTTTGTTGCATACCTTCTCAGAGGCAAAGACGAAGACCCACCGGGGCCATCGGAAGATCAGCCGCTTAGACCCATCAATGTCGAACGCCGCACGGTAGGTCAGTTGGCACCATCGGTGCCCCCTTCACGGAGCGTCATCCAAGGCCCTGCATGCGTCATCGATGGCGACTCTATCGTGATCAAGAAGCTGGAAATTCGACTGTTCGGCGTTGATGCACCGGAGTTCAACCACCCTTACGGCAAGAAGGCCAAGTGGGCGTTGGTCGCACTGTGTAAGGGTCAAAAAGTCCGTGCGGAGATTGTCGAACAGTACATTCATGGACGCACCGTCGCAAAATGCTTCTTGCCTGACGGGCGTGATCTATCTGCCGAGATGGTCAAACAGGGGCTGGCGATTGACTGGGCAAAGTACTCTGGTGGGGTTTACCGCGCCCTTGAAGTCCCTGACGCGCGCAAAAAGATGTGGCTTGCGGATGCGCGTCAAAAGGGACGCATGCATGTCTGGGCACAATTTGAGGCCAGACAAAGGCAGGCTGCTAAAGGTTGATTCCAATTGCAGAGTTTAGGCGCGGAGTTTCGCCCTTGGCTGGAAAAGCGGAGCCTTGATCAGCGCCTCTTGTACGGCACCTTCGGTCAGCTGTGCCGCTTGCATTAAGCATTGCGACTTTGCGTCGTTGAACGTCCACCGTCCGGCAAAAATCCTGCCTTCGCGTGATTGCATTTGCCCCAGAATTTCCGGTGACACGCCGTCACGGCGGTACTGCACGCGCATGTATCTGTCAAAGACGGCGATCAGATGTTGGATATGAAGTGCCATCATGAGGCGGGACGTTGCAGCCAACAGGTCGATGGAGAGTGAATTGGATGCCTTTGGAGAAATGCAAAACCTTGTGCATTCCCACGTATCGGGCTTCCTTATTGGACCGTCATCAAGTGCCGACGAAAAGAAGTCGTTGATCATCGTTGCTTGCGTTGTTGGTATCAGACGGAGTGATGCCGCGTGCAGCCCGTCTTGGTCTGCAATGACAACATACAGAGGATTTTGTGCATCATACTGATCGCGTTCCAGTCCCTGCGTGTCGACGTCAAGTTGCCAGCGCAGTCTGTCCACAAACTGCGTTTTGCGGTCTTTGAACATTGAACACGCGAGATCCGGGTAGAGGAACAAATCGGTACCGCGTAGGAAATGAAGCACGTCACTCGTCCGTTCGTTGATTAGGATATCACTGATCGCCAGAAAATTTAGCTGTTTCAATGGTAAAACAAGCATAGCGTGTGCTGTGATTTGCTGTCGACGCTTTTGTTGGTCACATCGGTCTGTCAGCGGTAAACTGCGCCGTGATCCGACTTGCCCGTGTCAGTCAGCAGATGGCGTCAGAACGGTTTGGCCGACCGCTGCGGCCCGTGCGAGGTCAGGATCCAGCGACATTGGAATATACTCACCACGACGCCAAAGCTCGCCGAGATTATCATAGTGTCTGGACAGTGGATGGCCCGACTGCCCGGTGGACGTGATGAACACCGAGCTGTCAGGATCCGCAAAGTCATAAACGCCGCGAAAACCGGCTGCATGTACATTGTGGAACGGGTCGGGGTCGATACCGGAGGTTTTGGCCCGTTGTAGTGTATGGTCTCCGCCGCTGGTGGACTGCCGGATGTTGACCACCCATTCCAGCAGCGGGGTCTTGCCCAGAACCGGGTGATCATGTGTCGCGATATGCGCATCACCCCATCGTACGGCTTCGATGGCTTCGCCGTAGTTTTCAGAAATCCAGACCAGCGCATCGTCAAGAGCCTGCCGCGCGATAATTGTGCAAGTTTCAGTTGGGGCGGATTGTATGACGTCACACCAAACACCAGCGCCGTCGATGTCTCGGAAGACACGCTCGATGAATATCGGATCGACATGCGTAAATTCACTGGCCAATGGACCCAACTCATCCCGGATCAGCCGTTGTTGAAACGCTCGCACCCAAGCCGAATAGATCAGCGGCTCTGGCAAATGTTCGTTCATCTCGCCGTTCCATGCTGACAGCAAGTCCAGAGCAATCTGACGGCGACGTTCGGGGGTGCCATCCGGTGCAGCATCGCCAGTGAACCACAAATCCGCCCCCATCAGGGTTGATAGGGTTCGGGCTGCAAAGCTGACGGTATCCTGCTGGGCTTCGATAAAGCTGTCGCGCGTATGCACTTCGCGCGCTTGCATCAGCCGCCGCCACCGATTGATGCGCTGTGTATCCCCCCAATTATATGTGACGTGCCGGGGGAAGGGGCGGTCCACCGTCTTGTTGTTGGTGTTGCCGATAATGCCACCGGGCGGATCTAGGAACTCTGGGTTGTCGGCGTAGGGGAAACGGCCCTGCCAGCGGTTTTCCGGAAGGTAGCCGAAGGCAGGCAAGCGTCCCTGACTTTGATGATCGGGGTCACGTGCCGGCAGCGCACCGATCGTCTTCATGGCGATACGGTTACGGTCAGCCAACGTCAGGTTCAGCGCGGGCGCGATGAAGTCTTCACCGGCGGTGATCGCTTCTTCGACGCTGTTGCTATGGGTGATGTCGATTGCGGCGGACATTGATGTATCGCGATCAGAAAGAGCGGTCCATGCAAGTGCTGTGACATGTCCGGTTGGTGTAATCGTACCAAGGTCATATTGTCCGCGCGGCAATACGGGCCCGTTCGCAGTCCAACGCAATCGCAATGTCACTGCTGCAGCATCTTTGACGTTAATAATGCTGTCACGTGTGCGGAACCGGACCCAGCCGTTTGGGCTGCGGTATTCTTCTGTGTTGTTGGCATTGATCTCTTCGATCATCACGTCCTGATCATCGACATAGGCGCTGGTTAGCCCCCAGCCAACAGTGTCACTGCGCCCGGTCAGCACGACGGGCATCCCCGGAATGGTACCGCCGATGATGCCACCGTGGTCCAGCTCCAGACGCGCCAGATACCAGATGGAGGGGGCGGTCAGCCCCAGGTGCGGATCGTTGGCCAGAAGGGTGGATCCCGTTGCAGAGCGTGTCGCACTTGCGGCCCACGCGTTTGATGCACCGGCCAGTGGGGCCGGTTTCACCGGTGACAATGGATCGTAAGCGAGGCGCATGTTGGCGGTGTAATCGGGCACGCCCGGCACAAGACTCGCATATTCGGGCAGGGCCGCGACCCCGCTGCCGGGATCATCGGGCAGGATGTCCATCAAACGCTCATTGTCCAGCAACAGAGATGCGCGCGCGCGTAAGACTTCGTTCTCAAGGTTGCTTGTCAGATCAAGCGCCATCAGTTTGAGGATTGCGATAGAGTCCGCAGGTTGCCAAGGGGCCATGGCATGATTGAAGAGCCACATCTCGGGGGCACCCCGTCCCAGCGCACCTGTGTTCACTTGTGCCAGCCACGCGTTGACGCCGCGTGCATAGGCATTGAGGTATCTCTTGGTCTCGTCTGTTTGCGCGTTTACCGATGCCACGGACAGGGTGTAGATGTCCAATCGCCGCATTAATTCGTCGATGCCCACCGTGCGTTCGCCAAAGAGTTCTGAGAGCCGCCCTTGCGCTGTGCGCCGCAACATTGTCATCTGCCAAAGGCGGTCCTGGGCATGGGCATAGCCTAGGGCAAAATACACGTCGTCGTTGGTTTTCCCAAAGATATGCGGCACGTTGGCATTGTCCCGCACGATCTCGACAGGGGCACTGATGCCCGCGACCGCGCTGTTGGCATTGTAGTCAGGCAGCGATCGTGAGGCAAAGTAGTAGGCAAGCGCAATTGCGGCCACGCAGAAGACGATCAAGCCAGAGGCAAGCCGAATAAGCCAGCGAAAGATCAGCGCCATAGGGTCCTCAGGGTTTTGGATCTGCCCCGTTTTAGCAGGGCAGACGGCAAGGACAAGCGCGGCTCTGTTGACGCGTGCGCTTTGGCGTGGGTTTCGGTCCAAAACTGCTCAGTTCGAGGCAAATGGATCTCGTGCCAGTGCCTTGGCCCGAGCGCAACACGCCTTATCGTTCGGGGATCAGTCCACGTGGGCTGAACCGCAGCACCAACAATAGAACCATGCCCATCGTCAGCAGGCGCATATGTGCCGCTGACTCGATCATGCGATCTTTCAGAGCGCTGCCGTCCTCAAGCCCCATGCTCAGAATATTCATCAGACCAAGCCCCAGCGGTTCCACCTGCACCCAAAGCCACCAGATCAGCATGCCGCCCAGAACGGCGCCAAAGTTATTGCCGGACCCGCCGACGATGACCATGACCCAGACAAGGAAGGTAAAGCGCAACGGCTGATAGGTGCCGGGGGTCAATTGCCCGTCCAGCGTTGTCATCATCGCGCCCGCGACACCGCAGACGGCGGAGCCAAGAATAAAGATTTGCAAATGACGCCCTTTGACGTCCTTGCCCATCGCCTCGGCTGCGACCTCATTGTCACGGATCGCGCGCATCATGCGGCCCCACGGACTGTTGAGTGCCTTCTGTGCCAGCCAGAGGATGATCAGAAGAACAATTGTGAAAAGCACCGCATAGCCGAGTTTTGTGTAAAGCGTCGAGGCTGTGACCGGATCCAGCCCAAGGCTTGCTGCGCGTTCAACAAAACCGGGGTCTTGCTGAAGGTCAATTTCATATGGCACCGGCCGGTCGAGGCCGATGACGTTTTTGACACCGCGTGCCAGCCAGTCTTCGTTCTTGAGGACCGCGATAATGATTTCTGCAATACCGAGCGTCGCAATAGCCAGATAATCCGAGCGCAACCCAAGGGCCGTCTTGCCGATCACCCAAGCGGCACCGGCGGCCAGTAGGCCACCGACAGGCCAACTGAGCAGGATGGGCAGACTAAGCCCCCCAAGGTTGCCCGTGGAAGCAGGGTTCACTGCTTCGACCGCGACTTTGCCGGGATCAAATACCGCGCGGTAGAGGAAGAAACCACCGACAAGGATCACGAGTGTCGCGATTGTCTTGGTGCGTCCTTCCAGCCGCTTTTGTGCCTGAACAGCGGCGACGACGGTCAGGGCGCCCAGAACCAAGCCTGCCATGATGCGCAGCCCACCGGCTTGCCATGCTTCGGGAACGGGATCGGTGGATACCAACACGGCCGCCAGACCACCCAGAGCCACAAAACCCATGACGCCGATATTGAACAGCCCTGCAAAGCCCCACTGCAAATTGACCCCCAAGGCCATAATGGCCGAGATCAGGCCCATGTTGAGGATCAGCAACGCCGAATTCCAGCCCTGGATCATGCCAGTGCCAATCAGCAGGACCGCAACAAGCCCGAAGAGGGCGGTATCTTTGACGTTATTGGTCATACGGATTGCCCCTTGAACAGACCTGTCGGCTTAAACAGCAATACGATGATCAGAATCGCAAAGCTGACAGCGAATTTGTAGTCGGTTGACAGAAGCTGGACGAGGCCATCAGGCTCTAGGTTGTCCGGCATGAGATAGACAAGTACTTTTTTCCATGCGTAGGTGATCGTGACTTCGCTGAAGGCAATGACAAAACCGCCCGCGATTGCACCAATTGGGTTGCCCAGACCGCCAACAATGGCGGCTGCAAAGATCGGCAACAACAACTGGAAGTAGGTAAAGGCTTTAAAGGACTTGTCCAGACCGTAAAGGACACCGGCGGTTGTCGCCAGGGCCGCGACGATCATCCACGTGACCTTGACCACCCAATCCGGGTTGATCCCTGACAAGAGCGCCAGATCTTCGTTGTCTGAAAACGCACGCATCGACTTGCCGGTGCGCGTCTTGTTCAGGAACCAGAACAGCAGCGCCATCACAATAAAGGCGACAACGACAGTGATCGCTTGTGTCGTCTTGATCGCGAGCCCCTCGTTCAGTCCCGTCATTTCCTTGAAGTCTCGGGCGGTGATGATGAACCGTTCACCATCGGCAAAGCGGATATCCCGCACGCCGATGATAAAGCGCACGATGCCGTTCATCACGAACATCACGCCCATCGACACGATCACAAGGATCACGGGCGAGGCCTTTTGTTCGCGATAGAACTTGTAGACCGCCCAATCGGTGCCCAGCAGCAAAAGGATCGTCGCACCAATCCCAAAAGGCAGGGCGAGCAGGGCGGTCGGCAGCGGCCCAAAGGTGATCCCCATGCCGATAAAGGCGGTGGTGAACAGAATAGTAATCGCGGTGCCAAAGGCCATCGTGTCGCCATGGGCAAAGTTCGAAAAGCGCAGGATGCCGTAGATCATCGTGACACCCAGCGCGCCGATGGCAAGCTGCGCGCCGTAGGCGAGGCCGGGCACGAAAACGAAGTTCGCAAAGGCGACGAGGGCGTTGAGGAAGTCCATTGTCAGAGATCACCGTTGAAAATCAATTGGTTGTTCATTGCAGCACCTCACAGGTACCAGTGAGCCGTTCGCCTGCGCGCGCATCGGCATAAATTGCGGATCCATCCGGCTGTATCACCATCATCACGTCTGATCCGCCCATGCCTTCTGCCCAAAAACCGCGCACATCCCCCATCAGGATGGGTTCTGCGGGGAATTGCATGTCCCCCATGCTCACCGTCGTGACCCGGTTACGTGGCGGTTCGGTGTTAATAATCGGGGGGGCGAACTGTGTGCGGTCAATCTCGAACTGGACAGGCGTGCCGGAGAGGTCACAGGTAACGACCTCGGCCAGCAGCGCAGTGGGAGCGAGGACGACAACGAGCCCTGCGACCGCGCCAGTAAGAGAGAAGGCACCCAACGTCATCCGCCCAAAAAGCTCCGCCGGACCTGTTCATCCGCCAGCAGTTCCTTGCCCGTGCCGGTATGCGCGTTTCGCCCCTGCACGAGAACATAGGCTTTATCTGCGATTTCAAGTGCTTGTCGGGCGTTTTGTTCCACCATCAGGATCGGGATTCCCGTCCGTGCGACCTCGATGATCCGGTCGAACAGTTCATCCATCACGATTGGGGAAACACCGGCGGTTGGTTCGTCCAGCATCAGCACCTTGGGTTGGGTCATCAGCGCACGACCCACAGCGACCTGCTGGCGCTGCCCGCCGGACAACTCGCCTGCGGCCTGATTGCGCTTTTCCTTCAGGATCGGGAACAGGTCATAGACCTGCGCCATCGTATCGCTGAAATCATCGCGGCGGATAAAGGCACCCATCTCAAGATTTTCTTCCACCGTCATTGAGGTGAATATGTTCGAGGTTTGCGGCACAAACCCCATGCCCTTCACCACACGTTCTTGCGGGGACAGTTTGGTGATATCCTCGCCGTCCAAGCGCACAGCGCCTTCGTTAACATTCAACATACCAAAGACAGCTTTCATCGCCGTCGATTTGCCAGCCCCGTTGGGGCCGACAATGACAGCGATTTCGCCTTTTTCGGCGGCAATCGTACAAGAATGCAGGATATCGGGGCCTTTGCCATACCCGCCGGTCATGGCGTCCCCGATTAAAAACGGATCACTCACGGATTGATATACTCTTCCAGAAATGGCGCATATGTCGTCAGCGTGTCGCGCATCAACGCCTGTTCGGCCGCATCGGCGTGGTTGGCATAGATATAGTAAAATGTTGCGGCGGATCCGAGCACGGCTCCGAATAGCAAAATGATCAAACTTTTCATATCGCACTTACCTTGTCTTTGTTTTTCAACCCGGTGCCGAGGTAGGCCTCGATCACCTGTTCATTGGCCTTGATTTCGTCCAAGGTCCCTTCGGCCAAAACGTGGCCTTCCGCCATACAGATAACCGGGTCACACAGGCGGCCGATAAAATCCATGTCGTGTTCAATCACGACGAATGTGTAGTTGCGTTCTTTGTTCAGGCGGATGATTGCATCGCCGATTGTGTTCAGCAGGGTGCGGTTCACGCCCGCGCCTACCTCATCCAAAAAGACGATCTTGGCGTCGACCATCATGGTCCTGCCCAATTCCAGCAGCTTTTTCTGGCCGCCTGAGAGGTTACCCGCCTTTTCCTCTTTCAGATGACCAATCGTGAGAAATTCAATGACCTCGTCCGCCTTGGCCTGCAACGCGCGTTCTTCATCAGCGATCCGTTTGCGGCCGAACCATGTGTTCCAGAGCGCCTCTCCCGATTGTCCGCCGGGGACCATCATCAGGTTTTCGCGCACTGTCATGGATGAAAATTCATGTGCGATTTGGAAGGTCCGCAGCAACCCTTTGTGGAATAACTCATGCGGGGGCAGGCCGGTGATATCCTCACCATGCATGGTGACCTTTCCTGCAGTTGGTTCAAGAACGCCGGCAATCACGTTGAAAAGTGTCGTTTTTCCTGCGCCATTTGGTCCAATAAGTCCGGTGATTGTACCTTCCGCGATGGTCAGCGTCGCACCATCAACGGCCCGAAAGCCCCCGAAGGTTTTGACCACATCTTCAACGACGATCATTCCGTATCCCCTCGCGCAGATCTTTGGATCTGTCTTGTTTTAGAAAACGGCGCGGGACAAACCCGCGCCGTCTTTTCCTATATCAACCGATTAGCGGTAGTTGATTGTGGAATATACGCCGTCGGCGAATTCGATTTCCTGATAGTTACCAGCGCTTTCGCCGGGGCCGATCAGTTCCACCGCAGACGCACCAACATAGTCGATGTCTTCGCCAGCAGCGATCAGTTCCAGACCTTTGGCCAGCTCACCGGGCATGATTTCGACGCCTGGTGCGTTGGCGACATCAAAGACGTGATCTTTGAAATCGGCCGAGTCAGCAGACCCTGCCTTTTGCATGGCCAGCATGATCAGCGCAGCAGCGTCATAGCTTTCAGGTGAAAACGCGCCTGTGCCGTCGAAACCAGCCGCTTCGGCCAGTTCAACGAACATGCCCGCACCTGCGTTATCAGTCCCGGGGTAGGCACCGTAAGAGCCGTTGAGTTCAGCACCGAAGTTGTCGTTCAGAACCGCACCAACCATGCCGTCTGGCAGGTAGAACGTGTCGAACGCACCGCTATCAAGGCTGGAACGGATGATACCGGACCCGCCTTGGTCAACATAGCCTGCAACAACCAGTACTTCACCGCCGGCAGAGGCCAATGCGCCAACTTCAGCAGAATAGTCTGCCTTGCCGTCTTCGTGCGCGGCCGAGATGGTGACGGAACCGCCAGCCGCTTCGAAAGCAGCCTGGAATGCGTCAGCCAAGCCTTTGCCGTAGTCGTTGTTTGTATATGTCAAAGCCACTTCGCTGACACCACGATCCTGCAGGATCTCTGTGATGATCACGCCCTGTCGCGCATCAGATGGGGCTGTGCGGAAGAACAGACCGTCATCTTCAGCGGTCGACAGACCCGGTGATGTCGCGGATGGTGAAATCATCGCAACGCCGTTCGGGCGGGCGACGTTTTGCAGAATTGCACCTGTCACGCCGGAACAGTCAGCGCCCATGATGGCGTCAACTTCATCTGATGTGACCAGACGTTCGGCGGCGGCAGTGGCCGCGCCTGCGTCGATGCATGTGCTGTCACCGCGTACCGATGTGACGGTCGCACCACCCAGCAGCGCGCCGGATTCAGTGACTTCGGCCATCGCCAGTTCCGCACCGGCACCCATAGCTGGTGTGATCGACTCAAGTGGGCCCGTGAAGCCCAGAATGACACCGATTTTTACTTCTTCGGCGTGACCATCAGCAAAGGCACCGCCAGCCATCATTGCGACAGCAGATGTCGCCATAATGAGTTTTTTCATTTTTTCTCCCTAGTGGATAACGTTATCCTGCCGCGCAGATTAGCAGGCCGTTTCCAAAAGGAAAGTCGGAACGAAAGGAGTTTCGCCCTTTCACAGCTGCGGTCAAAGGCAATTTGCCCGCATCGTCCACGAATTTGGTTCAATTGGCACGAAAGGAGGGCTATTGATCTGCGACGCTGACTTCGACTGCATCCCAGTTCTGCGCTCTGAGGTCTTCGTCCGTGATCCAAAGCTGAATGACGCCGTTGTCGCCCCACATCCAGTTCGCCAATTGATCAGACTGCAACTGCATGAGCAAATGATGATGCGTATGCTGTGATGTCGCATTGTGCACTTTTGCGCCAAGACCAAACATCTGATGCCACCGTCCCTTTGATGCGAGCCGATATTTTGCATCGATGTCATCGCGGACGACTTCGGGTAGTGTGGCATAGACCTCTGGTGCTGCATTCGCTGCCGCAACCAACGTGGCCTGCGCGGCTTCATCAACGCTCAGGAGTTCGCCGCGTGTATTCTTGTAAAAGGGTTGGAATGGCGCTTTTTGTCCGCCGGTGTCTTTGACTTGCGCGAAGAAGGTATTCAGTTGCTTTGCATCAGCGGGGGACATTTTTTCCCATGGTTCGCGGGTGACAGCCCATATACTGACTTCGTCCACAAACTGTGAAAAGGCAATCTCTGTGCTTGCCAGGATGTCGAGTGTCGCTTGGTGGTGACCGCCAAAATCCTGCAGCCGTTTTCGGGTGTCGCGCACAGTTTGGGGGATGTCGTCGCGTGCGATCCGCAACGAATTGGTGAAGCGATGTGCGGTGTCCCAAAACCAAGGTCGCGCAAAATCAGGCAAGCTGTCACGGTAGTTCTGCGGTGACAAAGGGTTGGCCGTTTGCAGGGGCAGCAGATCGGCCACGACATCACGGGCATCATCGTCTTTGTTTTGGTCTGCCATCGGCAGGAAAATCACGTCGACTGGCCAGCGAGGAAAAACATTGGGCGCACCGTCCCGGGCATGACCTTTGACATGAGTACCCCATTCTGGCCCTTCATAGATCGGCATAAGATCCTGCGGTGGTTCGGTTGCCGTGTTCCCGATTTGGGGGATGTGCACGGCTTTGGCTTGCCGCGGTCCATCTGTCATTGATGTAAAGAAGAATGCCATGGCACCGGTGCGCGGCATGCCCTCTGGCAAGATCGGGTCGGGAATGGTGGTCAAATCAATTTGCGCCATGTGATGCATTGCGCGCCCGAATTCGTCACGCGGCCAGGGCATGTCGTTCAACGTGGGCAGGCCGCCCAACCAGCTTACACCCGCATAGTCCACGTCGATCTCGGCGCGCATCTGACGCACGAAGGCGATCCCGGATGTCCGGATAAAAGCCTTTCCGCGCAGATCTTTGGAGTCGATAACTGCTGCTAGTCTGTCGATATCGGCATCCGTTAGCGGGGACAGGTCGTGCTCGGCGATGATCTTATCCGCACGATCGCGGAAATCATCGCCGGTCTTGACGCCATCAAGACGCGCAAACACCAGATAAAGCTGGTCCTCGGTTGGGCCGGACTGTTCGACCGTTTCAAAGTTGTCGTCGGCAGGAACATCTTGGATAGCAGGGGCAGCCTGCCCCTGACGAACGGGCACCTCTTTACGGAAAAGGCCCAATGCGTAAGAGCCAAACAAAATCAGGGCGAGCACGCCAAAGACCACCACCTGAAGGCCCGGATTTCGGGTGATCTCTGCGTAGATTGCAACCCCGATAGCCACTGCGGCCAACATGATCACGACCCACTTTAACACCTGACGCATGATTGCCCCCAATCAAACTGATAAACGCGCGGCATGGCTGCCGCGTTCACGGTAAGGCGTTGTGTCATAGTGCGAACGGTAGCATTTGGAAAAATGCGATGGTGATGCAAAACCACAAGCCAAGGCCACATTGATAACCGTCATGTCAGTCTGCATCAACAGGTTACGGGCCTTTTGCAATCGTAGCTCCATGTAATAGCGCTTTGGACTACGCGACAGGTATCGGCGAAAGAGCCGCTCAAGTTGGCGCGTCGACATGCCAACATCTTTGGCAAGTATGGCGGGGCTGATCGGTTCTTCGATGTTTTGCTCCATCATCTGGATAACGCGGCTGAGTTTTGGATGCCGCACACCGATACGCGTGGGAATTGATAAGCGCTGCGTGTCTTGATCGGTGCGAATGGAAGAATAAATCAGGATGTCTGCAACTGCGTTGGCCAGATCTTCGCCGTGATCGTCGGCGATCAGCTTGATCATCAAGTCAATCGATGCCGTCCCGCCAGCAGTCGTAATACGGCTGCCGTCGACCACGAAAACCGATTTGGTCAGGTCGACCTCTTCAAACTCCTCGGCGAAACTATCCTGATTTTCCCAATGAATGGTCGCTTTCTTACCGTCCAGAAGGCCCGCTTTTGCCAATGTATAGCCCGCTGTGCACAGTCCAGCGATTGTCACGCCGCGCCGCGCTTCGCGGCGTATCCAGTTTAGCAAGCGCTTGGTCGTTGCCTGCTGCACATCGACGCCGCCACATAACATGATGGTGTCGTCCCGCTCCAGTTCCTTCAATGAGCCGTCGACCTTGAAGGTGCAGCCGTTTGAACATTCAGCTTCGCCGCCATCTTCGGTCAAAAGTGACCATGAATAGAGCTCCTTGCCTGCCGTGCGATTGGCGATCCGCAGGCTCTCAACAGCCGCGGCAAAGCAAAGCATCGTGAAGTTATCCATCAGGACAAAAACAAATCGTCTTGCCTTGCCGCTGTGGTCAACGTCTACAATCTGAGGTTCGATAGACATGGCAAAGTTCCGTGGTCGCCTATTGCGACGCTGACCTCATCAGGTTTGCCAGCCGCCGACAAGAGAGAAAGTCACATCGCAGCATAACGTTTTGGGCAGGTAAGGCACCCATTTTTGGCATTGGCGCGCCCATCGCTGCGCGTTATACGCAAGTTCTGATACCGCTAACCAATCCTTGATATGGAGCAAGACAATGACTGACTGGCAAAAATCTGACTGGCGCAACAAGCCCCGGGTCCAGATGCCTGAGTATACCGACACAGCCGCGTTGAACGCTGTTGAGGCTCGTCTTGCCAGCTATCCCCCGTTGGTTTTTGCCGGGGAGGCCCGTCGTCTGCGCTCTGAACTGGCAGCGGTCAGTCGAGGCGAGGCGTTTTTGTTGCAAGGTGGCGATTGCGCCGAAAGCTTTGCTGAATTCAGCGCGGACGGGATTCGTGACACATTCAAAGTGATGTTGCAGATGGCGATGGTGCTGACCTACGGCGCAAAAGTACCGGTGGTAAAGGTCGGTCGAATGGCAGGCCAGATGGCCAAGCCGCGCTCTGCGCCGACAGAGACTGTGGATGGGGTAGAACTGCCCAGCTACCGTGGCGATATTATCAATGGGTTTGATTTCACATCCGACAGTCGCATTCCTGACCCGGAGCGGATGACGCAGGCCTACATGCAGGCGGCGGCGACCCTGAACCTGCTGCGCGCTTTTTCGACCGGTGGTTTTGCGAATGTGCATGAGGTTCACAAATGGACGCTAGGCTTTACCGATAGCAACGAAGTCCAGAAATACAGCGATATGGCGGCCCGCATCAGCGATACGCTTGATTTCATGGAAGCGGCTGGTTTGACGACTGACACGAACCATGAGCTGCAGACCGTTGATTTCTACACCAGCCACGAAGCACTTTTGCTGGAGTATGAAGAGGCGCTTTGCCGTTTGGATTCGACCTCTGGCAAATGGCTCGCGGGTTCCGGTCACATGATCTGGATCGGCGATCGCACACGTCAGCCTGATGGTGCGCATGTCGAATTCTGCAAAGGCGTGCAGAACCCCATCGGTCTGAAGTGCGGTCCATCCATGACCACAGGTCACCTCAAAGCGCTGATGGCATCGTTGAACCCCAATAACGAAGCGGGTCGTTTGACGCTGATTGCGCGCTTTGGCGCGGGATCTGTTGGTGAACACCTGCCACGTCTGATTAAGGCGGTAGAAGAAGAGGGGGCAAACGTCGTTTGGACCTGCGATGCGATGCATGGCAATACGATCAAGTCGTCAACGGGTTACAAGACACGTCCTTTCGACAGTGTGTTGCGCGAAGTGAAAGAGTTCTTTGCCGTTCACAACGCCGAAGGCACGGTTCCGGGCGGCGTTCATTTTGAGATGACCGGCAAGGATGTCACTGAATGCACGGGCGGCGTTCGTGCTGTCACGGACGAAGAACTGTCCAGTCGTTATCATACAGCCTGTGATCCGCGTTTGAATGCGTCTCAGTCACTCGAATTGGCGTTTTTGGTTGCCGAAGAACTGTCTTCGCGACGTTCGGCGATTGCGCAGGCGAAAGCCGGCTGATCAGCCATTTTTGATGACAAGTTTAAGGGCCGGGCGCGCTGCGTCTGGTCTTTGCGCTTGTGCGGGCGCGCGTGGAACCAGCTGGCTGGTGGCAAGTTGGACGCCAATAGGCTCATGGCGGATGCGTGCGTTGTCCTCGATCACAAAGCGACGGGGCCGCGAACCGGAATGTGGCTCTGAAACAAGTGCGCCCAGAATACGGGTAGGTTGGTTCGCATTGTCGCGCATTGGCAAAAGCAACATCGTTGCCTGCAATGCGGGACGCATGAGCGTGCCGGGTGACACCAAAGGCATGCTGACAATCGCGGGACCGGTGAACGCGGCCTCGAGCAGTTCGCTGGCTTGCTGGCGGGCTTCCGGCGCAAACAGGGTGCTGATCGGCATGCCGCGCGCATCCATCTTTAGCAGTTCATGCAGCTTTTGTCCGGCAACCCGAAACCGTGCCGCACCTGGCGCGACCCGTTGCAGTATGAAGGCGTAGGGCAGGGCATGGTCTAGCTTGCTCGGCGCGATATCAATGCGTGCGGGCAACCGCCGGGCATCACGCAAGGTTTGCCAATATTGCTCCAGACTTTGCAGGATAGGATCGTTCTGTCCCGGCATTTGGGCGATCCGGCGTTCTTTGGTGTGCTCGTCGATGTCCATAGCGTGTTCCTCGTGACCAACCCTAAAAGTTTAGGGAAATTTGTTTCAATCGTTTAACGAACCTTTAACAAAGTCTTTGCCGTTAACCATTTAACAAAGTGTTAAGTGGTTAACGCGATACGACAACGCACCCTTGCCCGACCGGGTTAATTTCCTTTAGGTGCGGGGAACGCAAGGAACAGGCGATAGACCATGACCCATTCAATGACAGCATTCGCAAGCAGGACCGGCAGTTTGGGTGCTGTCGCGTGGAGTTGGGAAATGCGTGGGGTGAATGCCCGTGGACTGGACCTTCGCCTGCGCATGCCAGACGGGATCGAAGGTTTGGAACCGGCCTTGCGTGGTGCGCTGACCAAATCGCTGGCACGCGGCAATGTGACGGTGAACCTGCGGCTGCAACGCGATGAGCGTGAAGGTGCGCTTGCTGTAGACGAAGGATATCTTGACGAAGTGCTTAAGGCGCTTGATCTGGTTCAAGAGCGGGCATTTGCGATGGGTGTCACTTTGGGGCAGCCGACAGCGGCGGACGTTCTGGGCCAAAGGGGCGTGCTGATCGCGTCCAAGTCAGATGAGGACGCCGGGCCATTGGCTGCGGCATTGATTGCCGATGTGGCCCCGCTGGTCGCCGACTTTGTTGCAATGCGTGCGCAGGAAGGGGCTGCGTTAGCAAAAGTTATCAACGATCAGCTGGATAAGATCGCTGATCTCACTGACGCCGCAGCGATTGCAGCCGAGGCACGGGCACACCAAGTGAAGGAAAACCTGACCACCGCCCTGCGTCGCGTGATGGAAGACGTTGCGGACATTGAAGAGGGACGCGTCGCACAAGAACTGGCCCTTCTGGCTGTTAAATCGGATGTGACAGAAGAGATTGATCGCCTCAGATCCCACGTTGCTGCCGCGCGTGCGCTGATGACAGAGGCAAAACCTGCCGGGCGTAAACTGGATTTCCTGGCACAGGAATTTAACCGAGAGGCGAATACGCTATGTGCAAAGGCGCAGGCCAGCGCACTGACAGCGATCGGGCTTGAGTTGAAGGCAGTGATCGACCAGATGCGCGAACAAATTCAGAATGTGGAGTAGTGTCATGACGCGACGCGGCCTTTTGATCATCCTGTCCTCACCATCTGGTGCGGGAAAATCGACCCTCGCGGGACGACTGCGCGCATGGGATGACACTTTGCGGTTCTCGGTATCTTCGACCACTCGCGCACCGCGCGACGGTGAGATAGACGGTCAGGACTATTTCTTTGTGTCGGTGCCTGAGTTTCAGGAACAAGTCGCCAGTAACGGGATGCTGGAGCATGCTCGGGTTTTTGGAAACTACTATGGGTCACCGCGCGCCCCGGTGCAGTCCGCGATCGAACGTGGGCGCGATGTTCTGTTTGACATCGATTGGCAGGGCGCTCAGCAGATCAGCAATTCGGCGTTGCAGGAACATGTTCTGTCGATCTTTATTCTACCACCATCGATCACCGAGCTGCGGCGGCGATTGGTCGGGCGCGGGCAAGACAGCGCGGACGTCATCGAAGATCGAATGCAGAAAAGTTGGGATGAGATAAGCCATTGGGATGGTTATGATTATGTTCTTGTCAACGATAATCTGGACAAGACGGAAACACAGTTGAAGACGATCATCAGTGCAGAACGCTTACGTCGACCACAGCAACCTCAACTGATGGATCACGTCCGCGATCTGCAATCGCAATTTGGAGATCGGACATGAGCCGCTATGCACTTGGCGAGCAAACACCAAAGGTCGCGCCAGATGCCTGGGTGGCACCCGGATGCCATGTTATTGGTAATGTTGTGATAGATGACCGGTCGTCGATCTGGTTCGGCTCAACCCTGCGGGGTGACAACGAACGGATCACGATCGGTACTGGCAGCAACGTGCAGGAAAACTGCGTTCTTCACACGGATATGGGCTTTCCACTGACCGTCGGCGCCGGATGTACCATTGGGCATAAGGCCATGCTGCATGGGTGTATAATTGGTGAAAATTCCCTGGTGGGGATGGGGGCTACAATTCTGAATGGGGCACAAGTCGGGCGAAACTGCCTGATCGGCGCGGGCGCTTTGATCACGGAAGGCAAAGTCATCCCTGACGGATCATTAGTCATGGGCGTGCCGGGGAAGGTCATCCGGGAACTGGACGCGGCGGCAATCGACGGCTTGCGCTTGTCCGCGCTCCATTATCAAGAGAACGCGGCGCGCTTTCGGCAAAACTTATGTCGCTTGTGATCTAGCCGTCATTTGCAAATGTGCGAATGACGAGGATGTCAAAATCCAAGTCAGGCGCGTGGCTGCGCACCTCCTCGCGGATCATGTCGGCATGCGGCACATCATGGGTTATTGCCCGATACAGGCCATCGAACCCGAGTTTTTCCAGATTTTCGGCGACTTCAACGACGTCAAATTCATCTGCAACAAGTGCGGAAAGAATGATTGTGGGGCTGAGTTGATCAAGCAATTCCTCAGTGAGTTCCCGAAATGATGTGAAGTGGAATTTATCAAACGCCGCAGTGTTCCTTCCAATGGATTTCCAACGGTCAAGATCCCCAATAACGAGGGTTCTTTGAGCAACGCCTTCTTCCGTGTTGAGGTCGATCCCCGCTATCTGCCCGAACGCCGAACTTGTCATCATTACACCGATTCATATTATTATGGTTGAGTGACTCTGAGAGTTGGGACCTATTAGTTGTGGTTCAACTGCTTTGCTGCCAAATTATGCTATTGAGACGCGAGACATTTTGTCTCAGGGTTTCACAATATGTTGAAACCATTTGGATAACTGCGATGTCCGCCGAACGCATTGTTTCTGTCATTGACGCTTTTCCGATGCCCGTACTCTTAATCGGGCCTGACGAGCGTGTCCGCGCGGCAAATCGGCCGGTTGATGCGATTCTTGGTACAGACGTGATCGGCAAACACTACATTACCGCATTACGTCAGCCGGCTGTCATTGCCGCTATTGCAACAGCTACAAAGTCCAAAGAACAGCAGTCGGTGCGCTATACTGGCCGCAATGGCCCCAAGGATACGATTTTTAGGGTCTGCGTTGCACCGGCCGATGGCGATATCGTTCTAACATTCGAAGATCAGACCGCAGCCGAAGACGCCGGCCAGATGCGCCGCGATTTTGTGGCAAACGTCAGTCATGAACTTCGCACCCCGTTGACGGCTCTCTTGGGCTTTATCGAAACCCTGATGGGGGCGGCCCGCGACGATCCAGCGGCGCGGGACCGGTTTTTGGGGATCATGGCGCATGAGGCGAACCGCATGACGCGATTGGTTGACGATTTGATGTCACTCAGTCGCGTCGAAGAGGATGAACGTGTCCGCCCCCGCGAACATGTTGATCTCGGCGCGTTGCTGTCTTCTGTGATCAAGGGTCTGGAACCGCAGGCCAAAACGGCAGGCGTGGACGTTAAACTCAGCATTCAGGGTTTGGACGAGATGGTGCCGGGAGACGCCGGGCAGCTTGTGCAGGTCTTTACCAACCTTGTTGAGAACGGGATCAAATACGGTGCCTCCGGTGGCGCGGTGACCGTAACCCTAGAGCCCCGAACAATGAGCCAACGGTTGCGGACTGAAGCTGTGACAATCAGTGTCGTCGATCAGGGTGATGGGATCGCTGAACATCATATTGCGCGACTGACCGAACGCTTCTACCGGGTCGATAATCATCGGTCGCGTGAGGTTGGTGGAACCGGCTTGGGGCTCGCCATCGTCAAGCATATCGTGAACCGTCATCGCGGCAGACTGTTGATTGAAAGCAGCGAAGGGCAGGGGACGAAGGTGTCGGTCATTCTGCCGGTTGGTACGGTGTCATAAAACTTTTACATAACTGTCACAAAAGGTTCGGGTGAGCTGGCTAATCAGCACGCAATGGTGGCGCGGTTCGCGCGCCACCTGTGTTTGACTGACAGGAGTGATTTGATGTCGATCATGAATTTGACCGCGACAACCGCGGCCATTGCCCTTACTGCCACAACTTCTTTTGCGCGTGACAACGTACAGGTTGCCGGGTCTTCCACGGTGCTGCCTTACGCGTCCATCGTTGCCGAGGTTTTCGGCGAAAACTTTGAGTTTCCGACACCTGTTGTCGAGATCTGGTGGTTCTTCGGCTGGTCTGAAGCGCTTCTGCGAAGGCGTTGGCGCCAACACGATTGATATTGCGAATGCGTCTCGCGCGATCCGGCCTGCCGAAATCGAGGCCTGCGCTGCTGCTGGTGTCACGGACATCATCGAAGTCCGCATCGGTTATGATGGCATCGTTTTTGCATCCGATATCAACGGTAACTCGTTCGAATTTACGCCGGAAGACTGGTACAAGGCGCTCGCCAATGAACACTTCATTGACGGTGAACTGGTTTCGAATACCTTCGAGACTTGGGACCAAGTGAACCCAGATTTCCCCGCCCAGCCGATCCAAGCCTTCATTCCCGGGACCAAGCACGGCACGCGCGAAGTCTTTGAAGAAAAGGTAATCCTGGCAGGCTGCGAAGAAGGTGGTTTCTTCCAGGCAATGCTGGATGCCGGTGTTGATGAGGACACAGCCGAAGGCAAATGCATGGCAATCCGCACAGATGGGCGTTCTGTGGACATCGACGGTGACTACACCGAAACATTGGCCCGGATTGAGGCCGATACAAACGGCATCGGCGTCTTTGGTCTGTCGTTCTACGAAAACAACACAGACAAGTTGCAAGTGGCCACGATGAACGGTGTTGTCCCGACAACCGAAAGCATCGCGGCGGCTGAATACCCTGTATCGCGTCCGCTGTATTTCTACATCAAAGCGGCGCATTTGGACGTCATTCCCGGTCTGAAAGACTATGCGGAATTCTTCGTCTCTGACGACATTGCAGGTCCAGATGGCCCGCTGGCTGAATATGGTCTGGTGTCCGATCCAGAGCTGTTGAAAGTTCAGGAAACCGTTTCGAACGAAATGGTCATGGGCTCCGGCTCTTAAATCTCGACACACAGCTTGGGGGCATCTAAGGATGCCCCCGAAACACCCCGGCAATGGAAAATATCCCATGCAATCGCTGACGACCCCGCTTCTTTTGATCTTTGCGCTGGCCGTCATTGGCTATTTTGTGGCGAAGTCCCGGGCCTTGCAGGTGGCTGGCGGTGATATCCGCAAACTTGTTTCCCTTCCCAATCAGCACGCGTTGAACACAGCCCTTTCCACGGCTGTTCCGCCTGCTGCCGCTGTTCTTTTATTCGCACTCTACGCCCGCCTGACCGGGGGAGAGCCGAACTGGTTCTTCTCATTGATCATTCTGGGGTTGGGTGTCACGGGCTGTGCGCTGTCACTGATCGGGATCAAGACAGACAGCCGCGCGCGTACCTACGCAGAGCGTTGGATTTTGGGCCTGCTGATCTTTGCCTCTAGCATCGCGATTATGACGACCATTGGCATCGTGTTTTCGATGCTGTTCGAGACATTTAATTTCTTCGGCCAATATGACTGGCGCGATTTCTTTTTCTCACTCAACTGGTCGCCGAATTTCCGTGGCAATTCTGACTTGGGGATTATCCCACTGTTGTGGGGCACACTTTACGTCAGCTTTATTGCGCTGCTGTTTGCGGTGCCAATCGGGCTGTTTGCAGCGATCTACCTGTCTGAATACGCAGGGCCGCGTCTGCGTGCGGTGGCCAAGCCCGCGATCGAGGTTCTGGCCGGTATCCCGACAATCGTTTACGGGCTTTTTGCCTTGATCACGGTAGGTCCGCTTCTGCGCGACTACTTCGCTGAACCCATGGGCTTGGGGCAAAGCGCATCTTCGGTCATGACCGCTGGTCTGGTGATGGGTATCATGCTGATCCCATTTGTTAGCTCACTGTCTGATGACATCATCAACGCTGTCCCACAAGCGATGCGCGATGGGTCACTGGGCCTCGGCGCCACACCGTCGGAAACCATCCGCCAAGTTGTGATCCCTGCGGCCTTACCCGGCATCGTTGGCGCTGTCCTTTTGGCCGCGTCCCGTGCGATTGGCGAAACGATGATCGTGGTTCTGGGGGCAGGGGCTGCGGCCCGATTATCGCTGAACCCGTTTGAGGCGATGACGACTGTGACTGTGAAGATCGTCAGCCAATTAACCGGGGATACCGATTTTGCCAGCCCCGAAACGCTTGTGGCCTTTGCCCTGGGTCTGACCTTGTTTGTTATCACCCTTGGCCTGAACGTATTCGCCCTCTACATCGTGCGCAAATACCGGGAGCAGTACGAATGAAAACCTCCCTTCTGGCGAGCGACGCGCGGACCAAAAAACGCAATGCAGCAGAGGCGCGTTTCAAGGCCTACGGTCTGTCGGCTATCGTTGTCGCGATGCTTGCTCTGGCCGTGCTACTGACCTCTGTTTTGACAAACGGTCTCAGTTCTTTTCAGCAGACGTTTATCGCGCTGCCGATCGAGCTTTCAGAAGAGCGTGTGGACAAACAAGGCAACCGTGATCCAGCGGAAATGGCGAAAACGACGACAATTGGCTACGCGCCGTTACTGCGCGCGGCCATCGTGGCAGAGGTAGAACGCCAAGGTCTGACCACCACATTATCTGACAAAGAATTGGGAGAGCTGATTTCAAAAGAAGCGGCCGCAACAGTGCGCAACCGCGTCTTGGCCAACCCGGATTTGGTCGGGCAGACCATCACCTTCGATCTGTTGGCTGCTGGCCGTATTGACGGTTTTTTCAAGGGCCGTGTCACCTTGGAAAGTGCCGCCTTGGACGGTAACACGTCGCCTGAGGCATTGATGATTGCGCAGTCGTTGGCTGATGCGGGTGCTATTGAGACCAAGTTCAACTGGAACTTCTTTGTCTGGCCCGATGCATCCGTGCAGCGGCCAGAGGCGGCAGGGCTTGGTGTCGCGATCCTCGGCTCGTTTTATATGATGCTGGTGGTGCTGTTCCTTGCGCTGCCCATCGGCGTGGCCTCATCCATCTATCTGGAAGAATTTGCGCCAAAGAACCGGATCACGGATATTATTGAGGTGAATATCTCAAACCTCGCCGCTGTACCGTCGATTGTTTATGGGATCTTGGGGCTGGCGATTTTCATCAACTTCATGGAATTCAACCAATCATCGCCCTTGGTCGGTGGTCTGGTGCTGACGCTGATGACCTTGCCCACGATCATCATCTCAACCCGTGCTGCGCTGAAATCCGTGCCCCCATCTATTCGCGATGCGGCATTGGGTGTGGGCGCATCAAAGATGCAATCGGTGTTCCACCATGTGCTGCCCTTGGCGGCACCCGGTATCCTGACTGGCACAATCATCGGGCTGGCGCAGGCCTTGGGCGAAACAGCCCCATTGTTGCTGATTGGTATGGTGGCATTCGTGCGCGAATATCCGGCGGCCTATACGCCAGAGGCGGGGTTGTTTGGCGAGGCATCAACAGCGCTGCCGGTGCAGGTGTTTAACTGGACACAACGCTCTGACCCGGCCTTTGTGGAGCGTGCGTCAGGCGCGATCATTACATTGCTGGTGTTTTTGCTTATCATGAACGCGGTCGCCATCTATCTTCGTCGCCGCTTTGAACGGCGCTGGTAGGGGGCTGACAAATGGAAGATATGGTACATGTGGATCGCGCGATGAGCACTCAGCAAGACATCAAAATCTCGGCCAAGGGCGTACAGGTGCACTACGCTGACACCCACGCCATCAAGGATGTAGACGTCGATATCGACGACAAGACAGTGACGGCCTTTATCGGCCCATCGGGCTGTGGCAAGTCCACTTTCTTGCGTTGTATCAATAGGATGAACGACACAATTGATATCGCTCGGGTGACCGGTGATATCCGGATTGATGGCGAGGATATCTATGATCCCAAGGTCGATCCGGTACAATTGCGCGCCAAAGTGGGCATGGTGTTCCAAAAGCCAAACCCATTCCCCAAGTCGATCTATGATAACGTGGCTTACGGCCCCAAGATCCACGGGTTGGCACGCAACAAGGCCGATCTGGACGAGATTGTTGAGAAATCCCTGCGCAAAGCCGCGCTTTGGGATGAAGCAAAGGACCGGCTGGACGCACCTGGAACCGGGCTTTCAGGTGGTCAGCAGCAACGCCTGTGCATTGCGCGTGCGATAGCTACTGCACCTGAGGTGTTGCTGATGGACGAGCCTTGCTCGGCGCTTGACCCTATTGCGACAGCACAGGTTGAGGAGCTTATTGACGAGCTGCGCCAAAGTTTCTCGGTCGTGATTGTCACGCACTCCATGCAGCAGGCGGCGCGCGTCAGCCAAAAGACCGCGTTCTTCCACCTCGGGAACTTGGTGGAGTACGACGACACCGACAAGATTTTCACCAACCCGCAGGACCCGCGCACGGAAAGCTATATTTCCGGCCGGATCGGGTAAGGAGCAGTGGTAATGAACGAACATATTTCGTCGGCCTATGACCGTGACCTTGAAGGTATCACGACCCTGATCATGAAGATGGGTGGCCTTGTCGAAGAGGCGATTTTGAAAGCCGCTAAATCGCTCGCTGATCGCGATGTTGAATTGGCCGAAGAAGTGCGCGCCGGTGACAAGGTGATCGACGCGTTAGAAATTCAAATCAACGAAGAAGCTGCGCGTACGATTGCCCTGCGCGCGCCTGTTTCCAAGGACTTACGGTCAGTTCTTACAGTGCTCCGTCTTGCTGCATCATTGGAGCGTATCGGCGATTATGCAAAGAATATAGCCAAGCGGACAAGCGTTGTCGTCGAGATGAACCCGGTCAACGGATCAGACGCTGCCCTGCGCCGTATGGCGCGCGAAGTCGAACAAATGCTGAAAGATACGCTTGATAGCTATATCCGTGGCGACGCAGACTTAGCCGAAGACGTGCGCCAGCGCGATCAGGAAGTGGACCAGATGTATAATGCGCTGTTTCGCGAGTTCCTGACCTTTATGATGGAAGACCCGCGCAACATCACAGCCTGCATGCACCTGCATTTCATGGCCAAGAACATTGAACGGATGGGCGATCTGACGACAAATATGGCAGAGCAGGTGATCTATCTGGTCACCGGCGAAATGCCAGATGAGGCCCGCCCCAAAGGCGATAAAACCGCTTATGTGACTGATCCGAGCTAAAACAATGGCACAACAACCCCATGTTCTGATTGTTGAAGATGAGGCCGCCCAGCGTGAAGTACTGGCCTATAACCTTGAAGCAGAAGGTTTCCGTGTGACACGGGCCGAAAACGGTGATGAAGGGCTTTTGTGCGTCCAAGAAGATCTGCCTGATGTGATCGTGTTGGACTGGATGATGCCCAACTTATCAGGCATCGAGGTCTGTCGCCGGCTTAAGATCAAGCCGGATACGCGCGCGATCCCGATCATCATGCTCTCTGCCAGATCAGAGGAAGTTGATAAAGTACGCGGGTTGGAAACCGGTGCGGATGACTATGTGGTCAAGCCGTACTCTGTCTCGGAACTTATGGCCCGTGTTCGCACGCAATTGCGCCGCGTGCGACCTGCGACCGTTGGTCAGGTCCTCACCTATGACGACATCGTGCTGGATGCCGAAACCCATCGTGTGACGCGCGATGACAATCCGCTCAAGCTGGGACCGACAGAGTTTCGCTTGCTCACAACATTCATGGAAAAACCGGGCCGTGTCTGGTCACGTGACATGCTGCTGGATCGGGTTTGGGGACGCGATATCTACGTCGATACGCGCACCGTTGACGTTCACGTCGGGCGCCTGCGCAAAGTGCTTACGCAACATGGCGGGAGTGACCCCGTGCGCACGGTGCGCGGTGCGGGTTACGCGTTGGGCTAACGGCCCCACGGCCCGTGGTGACCCGATCCGCCATCGACCCGCGCAAACCCGTGTGCACCAAAGAAGTCGCGTTGCCCCTGGATCATATTTGCGGTGCCCCGCGCGGTGCGCATGGTGTCAAAATAGGCCAACCCGGATGACAATGCGGGCAACGCAATCCCGTGCAACGCGGCTTGGGCCACGACCTGACGGAGTGCGCCATGTGTCTTTTTCAGCGTATCGGCAAAACGTGGGGCCATCATCAGATTACGATCAGGATCATCGCGCAGCGCGGACGCCATATCATCAAGCATGTCGGACCGGATGATGCAGCCTTGCCGCCAGACTTCGGCAATCGCGGGCAGGGGCAAGGCCCAACCGAATTCCTGCGAGGCTTTCTCGATCATGCCAAAACCCTGCGCATAGCAAAGGATCTTGCCGGCGATCAGCGCCTCTTCCAGCGTTTTCGTTGGCATCACATCATGTGCGATATGGTGCGGTGCGGTGCCGAACAATGCCTCGCCAGCAGCGCGGGCATCGCGTTGTGACGAAAGATTGCGCGCCACGACCGCCGCTTCGATCGCGGGAATGGGGGCTGCCAAATGCTGCGCTTCGATGGCTGTCCAACGCCCGGTGCCTTTTTGACCTGCCGCATCGACGATGACATCCAGCATGGGCTGTCCGGTTTGCGGATCAGTGGCAGCGGCCACCTTACCGGAAATTTCAACCAGATAGCTGCGTAGTGGACCTTTGTCCCACTGCGCAAAAACATCCGCGATAGCAGAACTTTGCATCCCGCACCCGTCACGCATAATGCCGTAAATCTCTGCAATCATTTGCATATCGGCGTATTCGATGCCGTTGTGAACCGCCTTTACAAAGTGCCCTGCACCTTGTTCGCCCATCCATGTCGCACAGGACGCCCCTTTATGTTTTGCTGAAATCGCCGTGAGGATATGCGCAACACGGTCCCAGTTTGCGCGTTTGCCGCCACCCATGATTGAGGGGCCAAAGCGTGCGCCTTCTTCGCCACCAGACACGCCAATCCCTAAAAATGGCAGATCACCGGCCTCGGCTGCGCGACGGTTCGTGTCGTGAAAATTCGCATTGCCTGCATCGATGATCATGTCGTCATCGCCCAGCAAGGGACGCAGTGCTGCAATCTGATCATCGACGGGTTGACCTGCCGGCACCATCAGAATGATGGCGCGGGGCGTTTTCAGGGCTGACACCAAGTCTTGCAGCGTGTCCGTCGGGGTGATCCGATCAGCCAGGGCGCCGGCGTTGGCGTGAAAGTCATGGGTGGTTGCCGTGGTCCGGTTCCAGACGGCGATGTCAAAACCGTTATCGGCGATGTTCAAGGCGAGGGCGGCCCCCATCGTTCCTAGGCCGATCAGGCCTATCTCAGCGCTGCTCATGGTGTGGGGTCCTTTCGCCTGTAACGTCCCCGACATATAGGCGGGGCCACAGCGATTGTCAGGTCACCATTTGCGGCTGCAGGTATTGCGCGGCGATAAAGATCACATAGCCCACCATCATGGCGATACCGACGGGGCGCGTGAGCTTGCCAATACTCAGCATATAGGCCGCAAAAGCAACTGAGACACCGACCGTGACCCACAGCTCCATTCCCAACAAGACCGGGTCGACGTCAAGCGGTTTGATGACCGCGGTGAGCGCGATGATCGACAGGATGTTGAAGGTGTTGGAGCCGATGATATTGCCGAGGATCAAACCAACGGATTGCTTGCGTGCGGCGGCGATGCATGTCGAAAGCTCTGGCAGCGACGTCCCGAAGGCCACGACAGTCATGCCGATCACCGCTTCGGGGACCCCGATCGCTGTCCCTGTTTGCACAGCACCTTTCACAAGTAGTTCAGAGCCAACAGCCAACGCGGCCAAACCGGCCAGCAGGACCAGGATTGCACCCTTCATAGACGTAATTGCTTGGGTTTCGTCATCATCATCTTCGTCTTCGAGGACAATGCTGTCAGTCTTATATTGGTAAGCCACGAAGGTCACCAAGATCGCAAACATGATCAGACCAAAGACTTGGCTAAAGCTGCCCGACAACATCCCATAGACCATAATCGCCGTGGCCACGAGCATCATGGCGAGGTCTTTGATCAGATGTTTTGGGTTAGCTGTGACCTTGAAAACAAAGGCTGTTGCGCCAAGCACGAGCAGGATATTTGCAACGTTGGAACCAAGCACATTGCCAAGTGAGATGCCGGGATACCCTTGCAGGTTGGCGTTCACCGACGTGAAAAGTTCGGGAACCGACGTTCCAAATGAGACAATCGTCGCTCCGATGAACAGCGGCGACAGTCCGGTGCGTTCTGCCACAAACACCGCCGCATCAACTGTCCAATCACCGCCTTTGATCAACAAATACAAGCCAAACGCCATCGCGCCTGCGGCCAAAACAAAGAGCTCGTAGGTGGTCAGTTCAATCAATGTCTATGTCCCGATCGTTCGTCATTGGGCTAGCGGCGTGCGGGCGGGGATAGCCCATTTACGACTGAAGTGTAATAGCCTTTGTTGCCAAGGTACGGTGATGTGCTTTCGATGCAAAAACCAAATGAATTCAATGCTGAGACTGTCCATGTGCAACGCTTATCCTGTTGCACTTTGGCAAAGCGCGATAGTTTCATCAGTCACACCCTTTGGTTCCCCGTTTGCGTCTATGTAGCTTCAGGTTCCGGTCTTTAAAGAGGTGCGCTTGACGAAAAGTGGGCGACGTTTGCACGTCGCCCACGGCTCATCAGAAACTTGCTCTGCTGTTATGCGGTGACTTTTGGTCGGGTGGCCTTAGCAAATCCGTAGAGGCCAACCGCGCCTGCGATGCCAATCAGGTCTGAAATCCAACCCCCTTCAATCATGAAAAGCGCAACAATCAACAACCCGACCCGAATAGGCCATGCGGCTCTGTCTCCGACCCACCAGCCCTGAACGCCAGAGGACAGCAGGAACACACCAAAGGTCGCAGTGATCCCGGCGCGGATGACCTCAAACCATGTGCCGTCCATCAGTATTGCGCCGTTGTAAAAGAACATGAAAGGCACGATGAAGGCTGAGATCCCGATCTTGAAAGATGCCACCGACGTCGCCATCGGGTTTGATCCTGATATTCCCGCCGCAGCATAACTGGCCAAGGCCACGGGTGGTGTGATCGCCGAAACGACGGCGAAGTAGAAGACGAAGAAATGCGCTGTTAGGGTCGGTATGCCCAACTGAACAAGACCCGGTGCAACCACCGATGCGGCCACAGCATAGGCGGCCGTGGTCGGCATCCCCATACCCAGCAAGATTGCAATACACATCGCAAAGAACAAGGCGAGAAGTTGATTGGCCTCGGCGATGTTCAGCAACACGGATGAGAAGCGCGCACCGACACCGGTGAGTGAAATCACCCCGACGATGATCCCCGCACAGGCACAAACCGCGATAATCTGGATCGACATGATCCCGGCCAGCTCGAACGCTTTGCTGACTGACCGCAAACCCATCCGATAGGGGGTGAACCAGCTGACCACTGCTGCTGATGCCGTTGCCAATGTGCCCGCACGGATGACCGAGTACCCCATAAACAGGGCGCCGATCAGAATGATAATGGGCAGGAACAGAAACACCCGGCGTGCCATTTCACGCAGCTTTGGCAATTCATCCTCACGCATACCTCGCATGCCGAGTTTCGCCGCTTCAAAATCCACCATGAAGTAGATTGATACAAAATACAGGATCGCCGGGATGATGGCGGCAATGGCAATGTCGGTGTAGGGAATGCCCGTAATCTCGGCCATGATGAATGCACCGGCGCCCATAATCGGCGGCATAATTTGCCCACCGGTCGATGCTGCGGCCTCAACAGCGCCTGCGGTTGTCGGCTTATATCCGACCTTTTTCATTAATGGGATGGTGAGTGACCCTGTGGCGACCACGTTACCTGCGGATGTGCCGTTGATCATGCCCATCAGGCCGGATGCAAAGATCGCCACTTTTGCCGGGCCGCCGCGCGCGCGCCCCGCACAGGCGAAGGCAAAGTTGACGAAGTAGTCGCCAACCTTTGAGGCCTGCAAGAAGGCTGCGAAGATGATGAAAAGGATGATATAGGTTGATGACACCGCCGTTGTCGGCCCCAGAATGCCCGCGTCCGTGTAGACTTGGCTAAAGAAGCGCTGCCAGGTGATGTCGGGCGCATTCAGGAAGCCGGGCAGTTTTTCACCGACAAAGACGTAAACCAGAAAAACACCTGATATGACGATCAAGGCAAGGCCTGCTACGCGCCGTGTGAGTTCCATAATCAGCGCAGTACCCGCGATAGCCGCAAGGCTCATCCCAATCGGGGCAAACGGTGTCCCGGTTGAATTTCGCATCAGCGTGCCAAAAATCGTGATCAGGTAGATTGCGACAGCAACGCCGCAAACGCCCAAGACCAAGTCCGCCGGTGCGATCTTTCCCCGGACGCGTGGGCGGACCCATCCAAGTACGATACCTGCAATTGTGGCTGCGATGAGCGGATAACCGTAGTGATAAGTCTCGGCCGCCCTAATCCCTTCGTCAATGCCATTCCACATAACACCGCCCCGGATGTCGGCCGCAAAACCAAGCGCGGTATAGCAGGCATAAAGAGCAGGAAGCAGAGCGGCGTAGCCGAGCCAGTCGAGCGGTCCCGCACTATCGTTGTCATCGTCAGGAAAAGCCCGTGCAGAGTACAAAAGGAACCCAAGGATCAGCGCGCCAGCGATATGGACAATCCGAAAGTTCCACGTCTCCATTGGAAAGACGGGTAGGAACGGAATGTCGATGCCGGTCCAGCCACGAATGGACCACCCATTCAGTGCCGCCATGTGAAACAGTGCGTAAAAGCCAGAGATCGCGGCAATCGCCAGATACGTCCGCCCGGTAAAGATGCGGCGGTTATGTTCGACAGGTTCGTCGTCCACGCCGTCCGCAATGACGGGCCCCTCTGTTTGATCATCTGTCTGGGTGTTGGTGGTCATCGGTCTGGTCCTCGCATGCGTACATGCACGCGCAAAAGCGCGGCTGGTGTGCCGTCAAGATAAAGAAGTATGGCAAAAGTGCCTAAGGCCGCATCTGCATGCGGCCTTAGGGCTGTCAATCTTAGTTGCCGAAAATCTCGTCTGCGGGGATCTCAGCGCCTGCGTTCTCAATGAACCACTCAGCAGCACCGGGGTGCCAAGGCAGCACGCCTGCGTTTTTTGTGTAGTTCTCGGGCAGTGTCGAACGTGCGGCACGGTGGATATTCACCATACGCTCGTTGTCGGACATGACGACATCGACCGCTGCTTTCACGAAAGACGCTGGCAGATCACAATTGGCAATCGCAAAGTTCCACATGGACACCGAACGCGCTGGCGCTTCGAGTGTTGTATATGTGTCGGCTGCGATTTCGAAAGACGCCACAGGGAAGGCTGCCTGAATTGTGGCCTGCTCTTCTTCGGTAAACTCAATAATGTTTACCTCTGTTTGCACTTCCAACTGGGACACCGCCGGTACTGGTACGCCTGCTGCAAATGCGATCACATCCAGCAAACCATCCTGCAACTGGCCACCAAGGTCGGTCCAACCGCCGTTACGGCGTTCAAAGTTGACGCCCAGTTCTTCCATCATCCGGGGAAAGTAGGTGTCCGATGTTGAACCTGCTGGGCCGAAGCCAATGCGCGCGCCATCAGGAATGTCTGCGATGCTTTCGATGCCCGACGACGCCAGAGCCGTCACAGAGAACGGGGTCTGATACATCGGGAACATCGCACATGCGTTTGTCATCTGCAGGCCGGGTGCGATTGGGTTTGTGCCGGCAATAGACTCCGCCGCAGGCCCCATTGTGGTCATGCCAAACTGCGCGTCACCTGTATGCACAAGGGCCATGTTCTGCATTGGGCCGCCGGTCACTTCGCCACCGCCAGTTAGCCCAAGTTCTTCCGCCACCAAGTTGGCCCAGCCTGAGCCGTAGGCAAAGTAGGTGCCGCCTTGGGACGCCGTGCCAACGGTAAAGCTGGTCGGCCAATCTGCCGTGTGACCGTCTGCGAATGCGGTCGTTGCCGTCAATGCGGTTGTCGCAATAAGTGCTGCGATTTTCATAAAGATGTCCTCCACTAAGAATTACTGATCCCTCCCGGATCAGATCGTGACCCAACGCACTGATAAAGCATTTAGGCCGGATGAGGCACAGTTCCACCGGCTGTCCTTTGTAATACAAGCGGTATGTCTGAATGTTTGCGTTAACACTGTGCAAATAGATATTGCGATGGGTCGCGTTGGGGGCAAAGCGCCACACTGATGGGTGGGAAAAGGAACAAATCAGGCGTCAGCTTTGGAAATTCCGTGTTTCTGCATTTTTTCGTACAGCGCTTTTCGCGATAATCCCAGCGCTTCGTATGTCTGCTTTAGACTGCCACCTTGGGCGGTGAGTGCTGCCAGAATTAGCGACTTCTCATGTGCCGCAAGCTTGGATGCCAAGGTTTCGGTGTCGTCAGTGCAAGGCTCGGACACCGTTGGCTCCAACCCCAAGACAAACCGGTCCGCAGCATTGCGCAACTCGCGCACATTGCCGGGCCAATCCTGTGTGGCCATCTTCCCAAGGACCTCAGCAGGAACATCTGGTGCTTGCTTGGAATAGCGTGCAGCCGCTTGCGCAGCCAGGTTCAGAAAAAGCGATGGAATATCGTCACGACGTGCGCTGAGTGGGGGAACGGCCAAGGTCACAACATTCAACCGATAGAGTAGATCCGCGCGGAAAGAGCCCGTTGCGACAGCTGCCGCAAGGTCTGTTTTCGCAGCCGCGATCACACGTATGTCCAGCCCGACGGGTTCATTCGCACCGAGGCGGGTGATTTCTCTGGCTTGGATGGCATGCAGCAGTTTTGCTTGAATAGGGACAGGCAAGCTGTCGATTTCATCAAGAAAGACGGTGCCTTGGCGGGCAAATTCGAATTTTCCGAAACGCGCACGCATGGCCCCCGGAAAGGCGCCGACCTCGTGACCAAACAGCTCGGACTCGACCAGATCAACGGGCAGTGCGGCGCAATTGATATGCACGAACGGATGTGCGGCACGGGCTGACAGATCATGCAGGGCGTGCGCTGTCACGTCCTTACCTACGCCCGTGTCACCCGTAATCAGCACGTCAGCATCCGTCGCAGCAATCGTGCGGACCTCTTTGCGGAAGGCGACCATTGCGTCTGATCGTCCGATCATGCGCGCCTCCAACTTGTCGCGGCCGCCAACTTCGCGCTTGAGCGCGCGGTTCTCGATTGTCAGTCTGCGTTTTTCAAGAGCCCTTTGAATGGTCGAGACAAGCCGTGAGGGGGCAAAAGGCTTTTCGATAAAGTCATAGGCGCCTTCACGCATGGACTGTACGGCCAAGTTGACATCGCCATGGCCTGTCACAAGGATCACTGGGAATTCCGGATCAACCTCCAACACCTTTCGCATCAGCCAAAGCCCGTCATTGCCGGGCATACGAATATCGGTGACCAATATACCGGGAAAACCACGGCTGATCTGGGCAAGCGCCAGCTCGGCTTTATCAAGGATCGTGGCCGGAATATCGGCCAGCATCAGCGTTTGGCTGGTTGCGTGCCGTAGTTCTTCCTCGTCATCAACAAAAAGGACGGTTTGTTTCACTGTGCCGCAACCTCCACGGGGTTGGCCGGTTGGAGTTGGACCGAGAACAGCGCCCCGCCATCGGGATGGTTCTGGGCCGTCAGGTTGCCATCAAAGTCACGCACAATGTTGTAGGAAATTGACAACCCCAACCCCATGCCTTTGCCCGGTGATTTCGTTGTAAAGAACGGATCGAATATATGGTCGACGGTGGCAGCTTCGATGCCATGCCCAGTGTCGCGGACCTTTAATGTTGTCCCATCAATATTGATTTCGACAATACGGTCCGGCTTGTCTTCCATTGCATCAAGCGCATTGTTGATCAAATTGACGATTACCTGCTGTAATCGCACGTGGCCACCAATGACCCAAACGTCCCTATCAGGTGGCATATAGGCAATTTGTCCACCCTCTGACGTCAGTCGGACATCAACAACTGCCAATGCGTCAAGGACCACAGCGTTCAAAAGCAAGGGGCCGGTTGCCTGTTGGGGGCGCCGCGCAAAGCTGCGCAGATGGGACGAGATTGTCGCCATACGGTCTGCCATTTTGGAGATCCGCGAGATATTGTCTTTTGCCTCTGGCACACGGTCACGTTCCAGAAAGGCGGTCGCATTGTCTGCATAGGATTTTACCGCCGCGAGAGGTTGGTTGAACTCATGGCTCAGGGCTGCTGACATTTGCCCAAGCGCCGACAGTTTTCCGGCCTGGATCAAGTCGGTTTGCGTTTGCCGAAGATCACGAAGTGCAGTTTGCAGATCGGCAGTACGCTCTGTCACTGCAGTTTCCAGAACCCGCTTGGCATCCTGTTCCCTTGCAAACGCTTCTGCCTGGCGTGCTTGTTTGAGCAAATAAGCCAACAGCGCCGCGAGGGCGAGGCCGGCAGTAAGACTTGCAATCAGCAGGGTATTGAGCGCGTTCAGGGTCGCCGGTCGCCGCGGTGACAAAGCTGACATTGTCCAATCAAGATCTGTCAGGTGCTGCGAGGATAGTACATAGCTTTCGCGCGCAGTGCCTTCGATATAGACAGTCTGCGCATCAGCAGTCAGCGGTGTTGACGTGATCGGCAGCAGATCAATCCGATCAATGGGGTATTGCAGGTTTTGTGCAATCAACCGCAGTGTATCATCGCTGAGCGGTCGGATCGCACGAAAGTGCCAATCGGGTCGCGATGACATAAAAACAAAGTCATTGCGGTCCGTCACCATAAATTCGCTATCGGCGCCCCGCCAAATGCTCTCAAAGGCGGCGATGTTGAATTTGATCGCCAACACGCCGACAATGCGCTCGCCGTCCTCAACAGGCGCCGCATAGAAATAGCCGCGCTCACCGGTTGTTGTTCCAAAGACCGAAAAGCTCGTTAAATCGCCATTCAAGGCCTGAGTGAAATAAGATTGATAGTTGAAGTTGCGGCCCAGGTAACTGCCCGGTTCCCGGTAGGACGCTGCGGCAAGCGTCCGGCCGGAAATGTCCATCAGGTAAACATCAGAGGCCGTGACCGTGGCCGCGGTCTGGCGCAAGTCTTCATTCACCATCGCAACCAGGGCGGCGTTGTCGGGATCACGCAATAGGGCGGTAAGTGTCGGTCGCTCTGCGATAAGTGCGGGCAACGGCGCGTAGCGCTCGATGGCTGCGCGTAGGCTTTCGACCGCGAGTTTGAGCGGTACCGCATTCTGGGCCGCCTGCACGCGCATATAGTGACGTTCAAGCGCGGGAAATGACGCTGCTGCCACAGCTGCCGTTAAGATGGCAATGGCAGCCACTAGGTGAAAGATGCGGCGACGCGGTAGGCTCATCGGGCGATTATGCGGCAGAGGCCAGTGCGGATACAATCTCAAAGTTGGCCTTTCGATGGCGAGATATAGATCTTTAACCTGCCATGAGAGATATTATGCAACCGGTTGCAAAAAAAAATATCATCGCTAGAGTGAGTCGCACACAGAGGAGGGTTTTGTGTCGCCAATGTTGCCAGTTGGATTAAATCATATGACGGTTCCAAACGCGTCGGCACGCCAGCTTTTGAAGATCGCGCAGGGCTTGGGTTGTGTCGGTGTCGAGCTGCGAAACGATCTTGGACGCCCGATTTTTGAGGGTGAAATGGCAGCGGACATTGCGCAAGCGGCGCAGGTGGCAGGCCAGTCAGTATTGGCGCTGGCCGAGGTCAAATCATTCAATCACGATACCGCCAGCAAACGGCATCAGGCAGAGGCACTGATCATGACGGCTGCAGCCTGTGACGCGCAGGGAGTGGCTTTGATTCCCAAAATCGCTGACGATATCGTCACGCGCCATGTGCAGCGCGACAGGTTGCGCGCCGCGCTGAAGATCTTGCAACCGGTATTGGAAGAACACGGGCAAAAGGGGCTGATTGAGCCTCTAGGTTTTGCCAGCAGCACTTTGCGTTTTAAAGAAGATGTCGTTGCGGTGCTTGACGATCTGAACCGTCCAGACTGCTTTGCAATCGTGCATGACACGTTTCATCATCATCTGGCGGGTGGCGGTCCCATTTACGCGGATCTGACGGCAATCGTGCATATCTCGGGCGTTGTCGATCCAGCGCTTGGCGTGGACGATATGCATGATGCGCACCGCGTCCTTGTTGATGCAAACGACCGTTTGGGCAACGTCAGCCAACTGCGCGCATTGATATCCGCAGTTTATAACGGGCCGGTCTCATTCGAGGCCTTCGCCCCAGAAATTCACGACATGACAGACCCGACAGAGGCATTGGCCGGGTCTATTGCATTCATCATGTCGCAACTGGCCGACGTTTCGGCTGGGGCGGCATGATGGAAAAGACGCCTCGAACAGAGGTCCCGGTTTAATCATACGTGCGCCGGGCACGTTCCTTGGGAGGAAAACGATGAACAAGATCCTTTTGGCCGCTGGCCTTTCAACGCTCATGATGGGCACAACTGCGATGGCAGAGCTGCAAATCGGTGTGTCTGTTGCCCGTTTCGACGACAACGGCCTGACCGTCATGCGCAACGGCATGACCGCATTTGACGATGCAAACGACGAGGTCAGCCTGCAAGTTGAAGATGCAACCGATGATGTGGCCAAGCAGTTGGACCAGATCAACAACTTTATCGCGTCAGGTGTTGATGCGATCATCGTGAACGCTGTGGACACCAACGCGACCGAGGCGATGTCGAACGCTGCGGCTTCTGCCGGTGTGCCGCTGGTTTATGTGAACCGCCAGCCAATCAACATGGATACTTTGCCCGATGGTCAGGCGTTTGTAGCATCCAACGAGATTGAGTCAGGCACTTTGGCCGCATTCCAGATGTGCCGTCAGCTGCGTGCTGAAGGCAAAGCGGGCGGTGCAACGGCCTATGTTTTGGTGGGCCAGCTGTCCAACCAGGCTGCTGTACAGCGCACCAAAGACTTTCATGACGTGATCGGCATGGACATGTGTAACTTCATCACCATAATTGATGAGCAGACGGCAAATTGGTCCCGCGATGAAGCCAACGACCTGATGACGAACTGGATTTCCTCTGGTGAGGAATTCGACGCGGTTTTCGGCAACAACGACGAGATGGCTCTCGGCGCGATCCAAGCAATGAAAGCGGCTGGCATTTCGATGGATGACGTTGTTGTCGGTGGTGTTGATGCGACATCTGATGCGCTGCTTGCGATGTCTGCGGGCGACATGGACGTGACCGTATTCCAGGACCTTGCAGGTCAGGGTGCTGGTTCCATTCAGACTGCAATGGCGCTGGCAAAGGGCGAAGAGGTCGACAAAACTGTCTTCATTCCCTTCAAGTTGGTCACACCAGAGAACTTGGCAGAGTTCCAGTAAGTTCCGGTTCTAAAACCATATGTGCGAGGCAGCTTTGGCGTTGCCTCGCACCACATGACTACCTCAGCGATAATCCAAAAGGGAGCCTGACAGATGTCAGACCAAAGCGACGGCACCGGCGGCCTCACGTTCGATAAATCAAAGCGAAGCTGGCCCAATGAGGTGAACGTCTTTGGTGCGCTGATCCTGATTATCGTGATCTTTGAAGTTTTGGGGCAGGTGCTGCCCTATATGAACGGTCAAAGCCTGTTGTTTGATACGCGCGACCGTTTTGACAGTATTTTCAACGAACAGCGTTTGCGGATTATCATCGTGCAGGTGGCGATCATCGGCATCATTGCCCTTGGTGTGACGCAGGTGATTATCACCGCAGGTATTGATCTTTCATCAGGGTCCGTGGTCGGTGCTACCGCGATGATCGCGATGAGCTTTGCCCAAGTCGCCGAAGTGAACGGCGGTCCAAACCCCAAGGCCATCTTTGGTGAATGGGCGCTTGATCTGCCTGTCATTGTGCCAGTCATGGTGGGGCTTGGGGTCGGCTTGATTGCGGGGTTGATCAACGGTATTTTGGTTGCCTATTCACGCATCCCACCCTTTATCGCGACCCTTGGCATGATGCTCTTTGCGCGCGGTGTGGCCCAATGGTGGTCCTTGGGCAATCCGGTGTCTTTTCCAACAGATGCCTATGCCAAAATCGGTGCGGGTATGATGCCGGTGATCATCTTCCTGTCGCTGGCCGTGCTGTTTCATTTCATTATGAATTATACGGTTTACGGCAAGCATACCTATGCCATCGGGTCCAATGAACAAGCGGCACGGATGTCCGGTATCAACGTGCCACGCCATCTGGTGCTTGTCTACGTGATTGCGGGGATGCTGGCAGGACTGGCTGCGGTTATCCTGACGTCAAAGAACCTGACCGCGCAATCGGGCATGGGTCTGACCTATGAGCTTGAGGCCATCGCCATGGCTGTGATCGGTGGCGTTTCCTTGTTTGGCGGGCGCGGGTCAATCATTGGCACCGTGATTGGGGCGTTGATCATCGGGGTCATCACCTCTGGTTTCACGTTTCTGAAGCTTGGCGCGTTTTATCAGGAAATGGTGCTGGGCATGATCATCGTGAGTGCGGTCGCATTGGACCAATGGCAACAACAACGCGCTGCAGCGCGCGCATAGGGGAGGCTGAGAGATGTCAGATACAATTCTGGAAACCAAAGGCCTGACCAAGCACTATGGCGGTGTCCATGCCTTGGAAAACGCGGACTTTGTGCTGAAGCGCGGCGAACATGTGGCAATCATGGGCGACAACGGTGCAGGCAAATCCACTTTTGTGCGCCAGATTACTGGGGTGGAGCAGCGCACACGCGGTACGGTCACGTTTGACGGTGACGAGGTCAGTTTTGCCGGACCATTGGATGCGCGCGAAGCTGGGATTGAGACCGTGTTTCAAACCCTCGCACTCGCCGATGATCTGAATGTGCCCGACAACCTCTTTCTTGGCCGCGAGAAAACTATGTGGAATTGGCTTGGCCCGTTCCGCAGGCTTGATTACAAGGCGATGCGCAAAGATACGATGGCTGGCCTTGTCAAAACGGGCGTGAAGATCCCCAACATTCGAAACACGATTGCCAATATGTCAGGTGGCCAGCGCCAATGTGTTGCCATCGCGCGGACCGCGACCTTTGCCAGCAAGCTGACCATCATGGACGAACCAACTGCAGCTTTGGGTGTGCAGGAAACGGCGCAGGTCGAAAACATCATTCGCACGCTGAAAGAGCAGGGCGAAAGCCTGATCCTTGTGTCGCATAATATGCGGCAGGTCTTTGATTTGGTAGATCGGATCGTGGTCTTCCGCAGGGGGCGTATTGTCGCCAACCTCAATAAAGAGGATACAGATGGCCAAGACGTCGTGGCCTATATCACCGGCGCCAAAACCGGAGCAGAATATGAAGGCGCCGCCTGAGAAACCCAGACCAAAACTATTTGACCTTGAAGTGCCGTTTTTCCTGCCGGTTTGGCGGCGCGTTCTGGCCGTCGTGGTGCCGATTTTATGGTCGTTCTTTGAGTTCTCAAATGGTGCTGTCTTCTGGGGCCTGATCTTCTTTGGGCTTGGCAGCATCGCCGCATGGCGATTCATGAATGCCGATTGGGAAGCTGTCGCGGCGCAGGCCGAGGCGGAACGGGCTGACGGCAAGTAAGGGGTAGGGCGCGTGGCGGTAACTTTGAAAGATGTGGCGGAACGTGCGGGGGTCTCCCGGTCTGCTGTGTCGCGCACCTATACCGAAGGCGCATCCGTTTCTGAGAAAACGCGCGCAAAAGTCGAGAAGGCGGCGAATGCCCTCGGCTATAGCCCCAACGCATTGGCCTCTGCGATGACAACGGGGCGGACCAAGCTGATCGGGTTGGTGTCCAACAACTTTCACAACCCGATTTTCCTAGAGGTTTTTGACCTGTTCACCAAGGGCCTGCAAGCGCGCGGCTTGCGCCCACTGTTGGTCAACCTGACGGACGAGGTGAACCCGGAGAATTCGATCCGCATGCTGCGCGCTTATTCAGTAGATGGGGTAATTGTTGCCTCCTCAACCTTGCCCGCGACATTTGCCGAAGGGTTCAAAGATGCAGGCGTGCCTGTCGTGCATTCGTTCGGGCGACAATCGCCCAGCCCGCAAGTCAACGTGCTGGGGATCGACAATATCGAGGCAGGACGGATGGCGGCACAAACGCTGGCGGCGCGCGGGTACAAGCGTGTGGCCTTTTTGGGTGGTCCCGAAACGGCGACATCGACCCAAGATCGTTTGGCGGGGTTTGTGCAGGCCGCAAACGACGCGGCGTTGGAATTCTCGGTCAGCTTTGCCAGCAATTATTCATTTGATGCTGGCCGTGCCGAGATGCAGCGTTTGCTGCGATCCGCCCCCGCAGAGGCGTATTTTTGCGGCGATGATGTTTTGTCTATCGGGGCGTTGTCAGCGATCAAAGATGCGGGGCTGTTGGTGCCGCAAGATGTTGGTATTATTGGGCTTAATGACATGGAAATGGCCGGTTGGGCAAATATTGATCTGACGACGATCCACAATCCGATCAAACAGATTATCGCATCCTCGATTGAGCTGATCGAAGCCTCGCTCAAAGACGATAGCCGCTACCCCGAGGCACGGTTGTTTGCTTGTACGATTGTGGAACGGGGGACGCTGCGGCCATTGCCGTAAGTCAGTGCCGGAGGCTGGCAGAACCAACCCCCGGCCAGAGGGTTATTCCGCGGCGCGGTTGCCCCATGTCTGTGTTGCGGCCAGATCATCCGAGCAAGCCTGCAAGGACAGGGCGATCATCTGGTTTTCTTCGCTGCGTCCTGTGCGGGTGTCGCCGGTCAATGTCAGGCACATATCTGTTGCTGATGCGGGCGCAATTGTGCCTTCGCCTTCAAAGGCCCAGCTTTGCGCGTCAGAGCCATCACAGGCGGCCAGTTCAACCGCTGCGCCTGCTTCGGTTGAGGGTGCCTGCATGCAGACATCGAATTCAGGCATGTACATCACGCCATCGGCAAACTGTTCAGAATCAAAGGCCTGATCAACGAAGATTTCGCCAGTTGGGCTATAGCAGGTGTGGGCCTGAAGCCCATCATCGGGGTTCGCGCTTTCGCCCTGACCTTTGGCAATATCCAGGCAATACCCGCTTTGGATATTGTCGAGCATATCGATGACATAGACCTCGACGTTTTCAGCCATGGCTGTACTTGCGGCCATGGTAAGAGTGAGTGTCATAGCAGTTGCTTTTAGCATAGTGCTTTTTCCTTATTTCTATGCGTGAATTACTCGACCGCGAGGCGGCAGAGAACGGTGTTGCTTTGTTCCAGATCAGGGCCCCAGATCAATTCGGCGTCCGCGTCCCAAGAAATCTCATCATATCCCATTTTGGGTCGACCTGTCCTGCGGTGTAGACATCCGCTGGTGCCCAATCGGCGGCGTCAAACCCCGCCAGGTCCCAGCCTTCGGGTTCTTCGCTGGCTTCAAACCCGCAAGGCGCCTGGCCTGCGACCGGATTGCTTTCGCTTTCGCAGGATTTGTCCAGGGGGGCGGTGTGGATCACATGGCATTGCCAGCCATCGTCGCTGACCACGACGGTTTGGCCGGCGGCATCGCGGATCTGAAGGATCACGCCACCATCGCCCATCTGCTGACGACCAGAGCCGATGTATTCCAACCCGGTGTCGTTTTCTTTGAAGTCCTTGGCGACAAGGCCCAGAACAAAGGGGCGTTCTGCCTCGAAGGTGAAACTTTCGGCATTGAACGATCGCTCGGTCGTGATGGACACGCTGTCTTCGGCAACCTGTGTGCCGTTCACGCGCAATTCAAACCAGTTGTCCGCCCAAACGTCCGCGTCATATGTCTCGGCCTGCAGCGAGGCTGCCGAAACAAGAACCGAAGTAAGAGTGATGAGTGTCAGGCGCATTGCGATCTCCGAGGTTTATATCCGTTGTCTATACTACGGATGAACCACGGACTTCCGTCGATCTTTTTCAAATATCTACAATAAGCAGGTTTTCGCGCCATTGTGTCACAGGTCGGCCTTGTTTCACAAAGCCGACCTGCACAATTTTTAGTCTCTGCAGGCTTACCGGAACATCGGTGGGCGCGCGTCGAGCCATTCGCCATCCGCTTTACCCGATGCAGCGACGGCAGAAACGGCGGCCATTGACCGCAAGCCGTCTTCGGCGCGGGGGTAGAGGTTTGCCGCCGGGTCCATCGTGCGGCCTTCCTTGCGGGCGCTGATCGCCTCGGCAAGATCGGTATAGATATTGGCGAATGCCAGCGGCATCCCCTCGGCATGGCCGATGGTGACGCGCGTGGTCCGGTCGGCTTCTGGCGACAGGTTCGCCTCGCCCCGTTCGATGATTTGCAGGCGTTCGCCAAGCGGCATGTAGAAGAGCTGGTTTGGCTGTTCCTGGCTCCACCGTAACCCGCCGGTTTCGCCAAAGACCTGAATGCCCAAACCATGCTGGCGTCCAATGGCGACAGAGCTCGTCCAAAGCCGCCCGACGGCGCCGCCATCCATGCGGAAGTTCACCATTGCATCGTCTTCTAGTGTCCGTACATCAATGCAAGACACTGTATCTGCTGATAGTTTCATCACTTCCTGCCCAGTGACAAAGCTGGCCATATGCATGGCGTGGATACCGCAATCGGCGAATTGCGCCGACACGCCTGCCTGTGCGGGATCATAGCGCCAGCGCACGCGCGGGTTATCTGCATCTGTCGCATCAGCATGGTGACCATGGGCAAACTCGGCGTTGACCAAACGGACCTTGCCAATGTCGCCCCGCGCGATCATCGCCTTCATATGGCGCACCAGTGAATAGCCGGTGTAGCCATAGTTCACCGCACAGATATTGCCGGTTTTCTTAGCAATCTCAACGATCTCTTCGCCTTCTTCGACCGTCATTGTCATGGGCTTTTCGCACAGTACGTGAAAGCCGTCTTCCAAGAAGGCTTTGGTGATCTCAAAGTGGGTGGAATTGGGTGTCGCAACTGTCACCAGATCGACCCGGTCGTCGCGCTTTTTCTCGCCCTCGAGCATATCCTGCCAGCCACCATAGGCGCGGTCGCCAAGGCCAAGCCGCTGGCCATAGTCGATGCCATATTCGGGCCGGTGATCCAGCGCCCCAGCCGCGAATTCAAACAGCCCGTCGAGCCCCGCACCCAGCCTGTGTGCTGGTCCGATTTGGCTGCCTTCGCCGCCGCCGATCATGCCCCATTTCAGTTTTGTCATGGCATTTGTCTTTCGTTCAAGAAGTCAGTTTTGCCGGGTAAAGATGCCGTACATATCCTGTACATACGCTGTACATACAGGCCGTAAGCATCAGAACCCGATGGATTCGAGGTATTTGCGGTTGCTTTCGGCATCTTCCAGCGGTGTGCCGGGTAGCGATGGGTCGCAGTCTTGCTCGACCGTGCACCAGCCTTCGAACCCGGCATCCAACAGCACTTTGCGCACAGCCGGGAAATCGACATCGCCTTGCCCAAGGTTGCAGAAGATGCCCTGACCGCAGGCCTTGTAGAAATCGGTCCGATTAGCAACCACGTCGGCCTTCACCACCGGGTCGATATCTTTGAAGTGCATATAGCTGATACGGTAGATGTGCCGTTTCATGAACGCCACCGGATCGTAGCCTGCGTAGGAGTGGTGTCCGGTGTCGAAACAGATTTTTAAGATATCTGCGTCAACCTCGCTCAAAAGCCGTTCCAGCTCTGGCTCAAAGTCGATGAAGCCTGCGGCGTGGGCGTGCATGCCAACGGTCAGGCCGTAGTCTTCGGTTCCCATCTTTGCGATGGTTGCGATCCGGTCGCGGAAGGCTGTCCATTCGGCTGTGTCCATCTGTTCGGCCTCATCCGCGCGGCCAGCTGTGGGCGCACGGCGGGGCGAGATACTGTCGATCAGCACGAGGTGCTGTGCGCCATGGGCGACCAAAGCTTCGCAGGTGCGTTTGGAGGCATCGACAACTTCGTCCCATTTCCCAGCATCATGGAACGGACGGAACACAACGCCACCGATGATGTTCAGGTCGTTCTTGGCCAGTTCATCGCGCAGGATCGCGGGGTCTTCGGGCATGTACCCAATAGGCCCCAATTCGATACCCTTGTAGCCCGCGCCTGCGCATTGGCTAAGGACCGATTGCCACGTGGGATAGGCGGGGTCGGATGCAAATTCGATGCCCCATGAACAAGGGGCGTTGCCGATTTTGATGGTCATGGCATGGCTTTCTTTTAGAAATCTGAGATGTTGCGCCAGCTGCGCGCGGCGGATGAGGCGTGACAGGCGGCGACGATCTGGTTCACCTCCATCCCGTCGCGGAACGTGGGCCAGATGTTCTGGCCGGTGTGAATGGCAGTGAGGAAATCCTTGGCCTCGATCATGATCTGATCCTGATAGCCGGTGCCATGGCCGGGCCCCAGACAAAATGATTTGTAATCAGGGTGTTCCGGGCCGGTGAGGATCTTGGTAAAGCCGCGTTGCGCCTGCGGTCCTGCGATCTTGTATAGATGCACGGCGTTTTGGTCTTCGCCGTCAAAATAGATCGCACCTTTGGTCCCGGTAATCTCGTATTTGTAGCCCATTTTGCGCCCTGTTGCGACGCGGCTGACGTAAATGTTGCCCAAAACGCCAGAAGCAAAGCGGCACATGATCTGCGCATGATCGTCGTTGGTTACGGTCCCGCCGGGGCGTTCTGGGATGACAGTTTCAACCTCTGCGATCACCTCAGTCATTGGCCCCATCAGACGCAGCGCACAATTGATCGGGTGGGGCGCCAAATCGCCCATGCATCCGTTGGCGTGGCCTTGGCTGCGCCATGTTGCGGGCTCTTCCGGGTCGGCCATGAAATCTTCGGTATGTTCGCCGCGAAAGCCTGTGATCTTGCCGATTTCACCTGCATCCAGCATTTGTTTCACGAACTGCGAGGCAGGCGTTCGGATGTAGTTGAAGCCAGACATGTTGATCTGGCCTGATTTTTCAGCGGCCTCTACCATGGCGCGGCTGTCGGCCACATCAACGCCAAGGGGTTTTTCACAGAAGACGGGTTTGTTCAGCGCGAAGGCGGCTTGGGCTATGTCGCGGTGTGTGGATTGGGGCGAGGCAATGACAACAGCCTCGACCTTTGGGTCGTTGACCAGCGTTTGCCAATCGGCGGTGCCGCGTGCAGATCCATATGCTGTGCGGTATTTCTCAGCTGATGCCCCATTTGTGGCGCAGACCATTTCCAAGCGTGGCCGCAGAGGCGTGTCAAAAATTGCACCCACCGCTGAATGGGCGACCGCATGCGCTTTGCCCATGTAGCCGCCGCCAACAATACCGATGCCAATCTGTGCCATATGGGCCCTTTCCAAAAACCGGTTGCAACCGGTTGCAATTTTGGTATCGTTCTTTTAGGCCTGACGTCAACAGCCAATCGTGGCCATGGCACAAATCGTGCTTCATCTTTGGGGGGAATTCATGGGGCAAGCAGTCGAGACCGTGACGCTGACGGTGGCACAGGCCATTGTGCGCTATCTGTCAAATCAGTGGACGGTTGCCAACGGGGTTGAAACCCGTGTGTGCGGCGGTGGTTTTGGTATTTTTGGCCATGGCAATGTGACCTGCCTGGGTGAGGCGCTGTATGAGCACCGGGCGGAGCTGCCGCTTTATCGTGGTCAGAACGAACAGGGGATGGGCTTTGCTGCGGCAGGCTATGCCAAGGCCTATAAGCGCCAGCGCTTTATGCTGTGCACGGCCTCTGCCGGGCCCGGTACGGCAAACCTTTTGACGGCTGCCGCACTGGCCCACGCCAACCGTTTGCCGATGCTGATGCTGTGTGGGGATACGTTCCTAACGCGCTTGCCTGACCCGGTGTTGCAGCAGTTAGAGCATTTTGGAAATCCGACCTTTGGCGTGAACGATGCGTTCAAGGCCGTCAGCCGTTTTTGGGATCGCATCACGCATCCGGCCCAGGTTATTCAGTCGCTGCCTGCTGCTTTGGCGACCATGCTGGACCCGGCTGATTGCGGCCCGGCCTTCATTGGTTTGCCGCAGGATGTGCAGGGGTGGACCTATGATTACCCCGTCAGTTTCTTTGAGAAGCGTGTGCATCGGATTCGTCGGCAAGCGCCGGATGAGTTTGAGGTCGCGCAAGCGGTGGCGTTGTTGAAAGACGCCGAACGTCCGATGATCATCGCTGGTGGTGGCGTGCAGTATTCGGGGGCGGTAACTGAGATGACCGCATTTGCCGAAAAGACCGGCATTCCGGTGGTTGAGACGATCGCAGGGCGCGCCAATATGGTGCATGACCATCCACTGAATATCGGGCCGATTGGCGTGACGGGATCGGATAGCGCCAATGCAATCGCCGAACAGGCCGACGTGATCCTGGCGATTGGCACGCGTTTGCAGGATTTCACGACGGGTTCGTGGACCGCCTTTGCCCATGACGCCAAGATTATCGGCCTCAACGTCGGTCGTCATGATGCGGCAAAGCATCTGTCTACGACGGTGGTTGGCGATGCGCGGTTGGGGATTGTCGCTTTTGCAGAGGACTTGACAGGGTACCGCGCCCCGGCCGCGTGGACAGCGACGGCCCAGGCCGAGCGGGCAAAGTGGAATGATTATGTGGATGAGAACACGCGTGTCGGCAATGGACCTGCGTCTTATGCGCAGGCGATTGGCGAGGTGAACCGCCTGTGCGATCCGCGCGACCGCGTGGTTGCAGCGGCGGGTGGATTGCCTGCCGAGGTGACAGCGAACTGGAAGACGCTGGATATCGGGACAGTCGACGTCGAATTCGGGTTTTCCTGCATGGGATACGAGATCGCTGGCGGCTGGGGCGCGCGTATTGCCCAAGCCCAGATGGAACCAGAGCAGGACACCATCGTCTTTTGTGGCGATGGATCATATATGTTGATGAACTCCGATATATATTCCGCTGTTTTAACAGAGAAAAAGCTGATTGTCCTTGTGTTGGATAACGGCGGTTTTGCTGTAATCAACAAGTTGCAAAATAATACGGGCAACGAAAGCTTTAACAACCTGATCACCGATACGCCGACCGCCACCAACAAAGTTGGCGTCGATTTCGAAGCGCATGCGCGGTCCATGGGGGCAGAGGCTGAAACGGTCAGCTCTCCTGCTGAATTGGAAGCGGCTTTTGCGCGGGCGAAAGACGCAACCAATACATACGTGATTTGCATGAAGGTCGACCCTTATGAGGGGTGGACGACCGAAGGACATACTTGGTGGGAGGTAGGCACGCCGCATATCACCACATCTGACAAAGTGCGCACGGCCCATGTTGATTGGGAAAGCAGCCGCAGCAAACAACGCAAGGGGATCTGATGTTACGTTTTACGCCCGAAACCGTTGATCCTGATGCAATTGTACACGAACTGATGCATGGCAAAGGTGCTGTACTGCTGACGGGTCTATTCACCAAGGACCAGATTGCCGAGGCGCGCCGCATTATTCACCATCATTCTGCAGAAGCCGATAAGGTGACGCATTTTCAGGGGCAGGCAGAAGAAGACGGATCGCTGCATCTTCAGCGCCGTGTCTGGAACCTGCTGGCGAAGGGCGAGGTGTTTTCTGACATGGCCGCGCATCCGGTTCTTATGAAGGTGCTGCGCAAGTTTTTGGGCACCGAGTTTATCATGGGCTCAATCGCCGCCAACCGGATCATGCCCGGCGGACCGGGGCAGGAGCCGCATGTCGATTACCCATATTGGGATATGTATAAGGCCGAGACGCATCCGATTGGGTTGAACGCGTCGTTCCCGATGAATGCGCAGGTGTCGATCCTGCTTGATCCATTTACCGAAGAAACCGGGGCGACCGCCTATATGCCGGGATCGCAGAAAGAACTGCGTTATCCGACAGAAGAGGACGGGTTCTACGACAAATGCGAGCGGATGCTGGGTGAGCCGGGTGATGTGGCCTTGTTCTTTGGTGCCGCGTGGCATTGTGCGATGCCCAACACCTCTGGCATTGATCGCAGTGCGGTCTTGATCAACTACGCGCCGAAATGGCTGACCCCGATTGAGGAAATGCATGCCGCCTTGCCGGATGGTTTCATGGATGCCGCATCCGATGACCTGCGTCAGTTGCTTGGCCAGAATTACCCACATCCGCAGGCCTTTGATAAGGTAGCGGCGCAAAACACGATTGGGCGCAAATGACGGATCTTCTGGCCGGTATCAAAAAGAACCATTTTGTTGTCGTCGGACGTGCGGGGATCGATTTTTTTACTGATCCCGGTGTGGCGGCAGAGGATGCAGAGACGGTGACACTGGGCCTTGGCGGGTCATCAGCCAACATCGCGGCGGGCATTTGCAAGCTGGGCGGGCGGGCGTCTTTGGTGACCCGCGTGTCCGATGACAGCGTCGGCAGTTATTGTGTGGGCCAGTTGAAACGCTACGGTGTCGGCACTGAATATGTCACGCCCGTGGGCGGCGAATATCGCAATTCATTGGCCTTTTACGAAAGCCGGGTCGAAGGCCACCGCAATGTGATCTACCGCAATGGGGCGGCAGATTTTCAGATGGATGCCGATGATGTGGCGGCTGTGGATTACACCAAATTTGGCGCGTTGATCACGGCAGGCACGGTCTTTGCCGCAGAACCGTCGCGCAGCGCGAGTTTCGAGGCCTTTGACCGGGCGAAAGCCGCCGGTTTGCCAATTATCTTTGATGTCGATTACCGGCCTTATTCCTGGGCATCACCACAGGTGGCCGAAGAGGTGCTGAGCCGCGCAGCGGCCCTATCAGATATGATTGTGGGCAATGATGAAGAGTTCGGCTTTATGGCGGGCGGCATCGACAAGGGTCTTGCCAAGGCCAAAGCGCTCGCCGAGAGCACGGCCACAATCGTGGTTTACAAGATGGGCGAGAACGGTGCAGTGACCTTTGCTGCTGGCGAAGAGATCCACACGGGCATCTGGCCTGTCACAGCCCTGAAACCAACCGGTGCCGGGGATAGCTTTATGGCGGGGTTGATGACAGGTTTGGCCGACGGACAGTCCTTGCGCGATGCGATCTTGCGTGGGTCGGCCTGTGCCTCCATCACCGTGTCGCGCCCCGGCTGCGCACCCGCTATGGCTGATACGCCCACATTGACGAAATTCATGGCCGATCATCCCGGTCCGACCGACGCCGCATAAGGAACCAACAGATGCACATCCCTCCCTTTGACAACCAAAACAAACCGATTGTGGATGTGGACGACCCGACCGTTCCGCTGAACTATTTCAACATCGTCAAGCTGACGAAGGGCCAAGCGTTCGCCTATCAGGTGCCGGGGTATGAAACGTGCATCGCCCCTGCGACCGGTACCGTTGATGTCGAGATTGAAGGTTTTACAGCCGATAGCATTGGCGGGCGGGTTGAGGACGTCTGGGATGGCGAACCTGAGGGCGTTTATGTCCCCGTCGGAGCCAAAGCCACGATGGTCTGTACCAGCGATGCGGCCGAAGTGTTCGTTTGCGGTGCCCGTTATGACAAGGTGCTTGATCCGTTTGCGGTCCGCGCGGATGAGCTGGATTTGGTGCAATACGGGTCCGATGACACCAAAACCCACCGCAAGATCAAACATATCCTTGGCACGAAATATCACGGCAAGGTGGGCCGTTTGTTGGTGTCAGAGCTGTTTACCGTAGGCGAAGGCGGCTGGTCTGGTTTCCCGTCCCACAAGCATGACACCGACCGTTTGCCCGACGAGACGCGCCATGATGAGACCTATAATTTCCGCTTTAAGCCCAACCATGGATCGGGCGTGCAGATGTTGCAGCGCGAGGATGGTAAGGCGGGGGACGCCTATCATATCGTGGATGGGTCTACGATTTGTCTCGATAGCGGTTATCATCCTTGTGCGGTGCTGCCGGGCTATCAGATGTATTACTTCACCATTCTGGGTGGCTTGTCGCAGCGTAGCCTCGTGCAGTATTTTCAGCCTTCTCATGCCTATCAGATCGAAACGATCCCCGGCATCAAAGACATGATCGCCAAGTTCAAATGACGCTTGTGACACTGAAAGAGGTGCTGCAACCGGCGTTGCGGGATGGGTATGCCGTGGGCGGTTTGGTTTGCTTGGGCTGGGAAGATATGCGCGCCTATGTGGCGGCCGCCGAGGCCGAGAATTGTCCGGTGATCCTGCAGGCAGGGCCGGGGTGCCGGGCGCATACGCCGCTACCGGTGCTGGGCCGCATGTTTCGGCACTTGGCCGAAGAGGCCTCGGTCCCGGTCGTCGCACATCTGGATCATGGCTATACCTATGATGAATGTTCCGAGGCTTTGGACAGTGGCTTTACCTCATTGATGTTTGATGGGTCGCGCAAGCCGTTGGCTGATAACATTAAAGAGACGCTGCAAATCTCTGAAATGGCGCATAAATCTGGAATTTCTTGCGAGGGCGAGATTGGGTTCGTTGGATACTCGGGCGGCGAGGCATCGGCGGGCACCGATCCCGCTGAGGCAGCGCAATTTGCGGCTGAGACTGGTGTCGATGCGATGGCGATTTCAGTGGGCAACGTGCATTTGCAGCAGGATAAAGAGGGCGGATTGGATGAGCCGCGGATTGCGGCGATCCAAGCGGCGACGTCCGTGCCCTTGGTCATTCATGGTGGATCAGGCGTGCCTGTGGCGCAGCGTAAAGCATTGGCTAAAAACACAAATATCTGCAAATTCAATATCGGGACGGAATTGCGCATGGCCTTTGGGGCCGCGATGCGTGCGGCGGTGAACAGCGACCCTGACCGGTTTGATCGGGTGTCGATCCTGAAGGAAACACATGATCCGGTGATGGCAACGGCGCAGACCGTTTTGCGCAATCTGAAAGGCTAACGCGATGATTAATATCGGTATTTTGGGTTGTGGCCGCATCGGACAGGTGCATGGCGCCACATTGCGGGGCATGACTAACGCGCGCGCGGCTGCCGTGGCCGATGCGATGCCTGAAGCGGCTGAAGCGCTGGCGGCCAGCACAGGTGCCACCGTCATGGATGCGGAGACGATGATCACTGATCCGGGCATCGACGCCGTGATCATTGGGACACCAACGACGACGCATTATGACTTGATCCATGCGGCAGCGGGGGCTGGCAAGGCGATCTTTTGCGAAAAGCCGATTGATCTGTCAGTTGACCGTATCCACGATTGTCTGGCTGTTGTGGAAAAGGCGGGCGTGCAGTTCATGACCGCGTTTAACCGGCGCTTTGACCCCAATTTTGCACATCTTCAGCAACAGATTGTCGATCAAGTCATTGGAAACGTGGAACTTGTCACGATCCTGTCGCGTGATCCATCGCCGCCGCCGATTGGCTATATCGAAACGTCGGGTGGGATTTTCCGCGATATGATGATCCATGATCTGGATATGGCGCGGTTCTTGCTGGGCGAAGACCCGGTTGAGTTGTCAGCGTCTGCATCCTGTTTGGTGGATCCAGAGATCGGGCAGGCCGGTGACTTTGATACCGCCGTTGTGACGTTGAAGACGGCGAGTGGAAAGCTTTGCCAGATCTCAAATTCGCGCCGGGCGACCTACGGATACGACCAGCGGATTGAGGTGCATGGCAGTAAAGGCATGCTGCGCGCGGATAATATGCTGGAGACGACTGTCGAATTGTCGAACGGGCAGGGTATGCGCAAATCGCCCACGCAGCCGTTCTTTCTGGAGCGTTATGCCGCGGCTTATCGGGCAGAAATGGCACATTTTGTTGATGCGCTGGAGGCCGGACACGCGGTGAGCCCAACCGGTTTGGATGGCTTGAAGGCACAGACGCTCGCCGATGCGGCAGATGCGGCAGCGCGGGATGGTTTGACGAAGAAACTCGCCTAAGGCTTACTTTCAAGTTCATCAGCCAGAAAGCGCGAAAGCAGGCGTCTGTTATTCGTCGGACTTGACTTGCAAGCAGTACCCGTTTTAGTTGAGAGCATCTGATACCCTGCAAGGAGGACAATCATGAATATTGGCAAGATTTTCCTCCCGGTCGGTTTCCGTTTCGGTTCCGCCACCAACTGACCCTTTTGAGGCTGATATAGCCGCCAATTGGTCACTTTGTCCCATCAGCGGACACATCATTCTTTGCAGGGCGCGATTGATCCAATCGCGATATTTCCATGACCCGTTTTACCGCCGACAGCGCGCTGGCACGCGTTCTTTCTTTCACCGTTCGTCTTTGGATGCGTCAGGGCCGCCTTGCGGCGCTGCTGTTGCTGCTTGTTTTGGCATCAACAGCCTCTGACATTGCGATCCCGGTGATTACGGGGCGCCTTGTTGCGGCTGTCGCGGAGGGCAGCGCGCCTTGGGCGATTTTTGCAATGCTTCTGGGGTTGGGTGCCGTTTCGATCGGCGCCAAGATACTGAGCTATTTTTGCATTGTGGATCTGACGATTCCCACGATGCGGACGGCGGAGTCCGAGGCATTCGCGCATATCCAGCGTTTGCCTGCTGACTGGCATGCCAATGCATTTGCCGGATCAACGGTTCGCAAGATCACACGCGGTGCATGGGCGATTGATGATCTGGGTGATGTCTTGCTTTTGGCGCTTTTGCCGTCGGTGCTGATCCTGCTTGGCACGATCGGCACCCTGACCGCATTTCGGTGGGAAGTGGGTTTGACCGCATTCCTTGGTGCTGCGTTGTTCTTGGCGTTGTCGCTTGTATTGACACTATATTGGGTTGCACCGGCAGCGCGCCTTGCCAACGCACAGGACAGCCGGGTGTCGGGCGCGCTTGCGGATGCGATCACGTCGAATGCCGTTGTGCGGGCCCATGCAGGCGAGGCCCGTGAGGATGACCGCCTGGGCCGTGTTTTGGACAAGTGGGCGCATCGCACAAGGCGGACATGGCGGCGAGGCACATGGTCTGGTCTGTCGCAAGACGTTTCAATTTGGGGGTTGCGTGCGGCTGTGCTGGGTGGCGCGCTGTTGAGCTATACGCGCGGCTTTGCGGATGCTGGTGAAATCGCTTTCGTTGTTTCTGCGCTTGGCATGCTGGATGGGTATCTGCGCCAGATTGGCAATCATGTACGGTCGTTGCAGAAGGCCGTCAACGATGCCGAAGAGTTGGTGGAGCTGATGTCTGTGACGGCAGAACATCAGGTTGTCCGTCATCCGGCCACGCAGTTGCCAGCCCGGGCCGCCGCACTTGCATTCGCGCATGTGGATTATGGATATGTTGGCGCGCCAACGCCGCTTTTCACGGATTTGCATGTGTCTATTCCTGCCGGCCAGAAGGTGGGTTTGGTTGGCCGATCCGGGTCGGGCAAGACAACTTTTGTCAAGTTGATCCAGCGGATCCACGAAATCTCGGGCGGCGCAATTACGTTGGGCGGGGTCGATATCGCGCGGGTGCCTCTTAACGATCTGCGCCGCCAGATTGCGCTGGTACCGCAGGAACCAATCCTGTTTCACCGGTCACTTGCGGAGAACATTGCCTACGCGCGTCCCGGGTCCTCACTTGACGATGTCCGCGAAGCTGCCCGGCAGGCGGGTGCTGCCGAGTTTATTGAGCGGCTGCCTAAGGGGTTTGGCACAGAAGTCGGTGAACGCGGTGTGAAGCTGTCAGGTGGAGAGCGTCAGCGTGTTGCGATTGCACGGGCGTTTTTGTCTGATGCGCCGGTTTTGGTGATGGACGAGGCGACCTCATCGTTGGACTCAGAGGCAGAGGCGCGGGTGGCACAGGCGGCTGAACGGCTGATGGAGGGACGGACGACGTTGGTGATCGCCCACCGGCTGGCCACGGTTGAGCGGATGGACCGGATACTTGTCTTTGATCAGGGGCAGATTGTTGAAGACGGCACACCTGCCGAACTGATGATGCGCGAAAACGGGCTTTATCGTGCGCTGCGTCAACGGCAGACGCTCGTTGCCTAAAGCCGCCATCGCCATGCATACCAAGACCGTATCATGGATCAAATGCGACATTGTTCATTGCGGACGACTCTGCATATAAATTGAGGCTTATGGAAGAGAAGGCGTACATCGATTGCAAAACTCCGGGTCGCAAGAATCGTTAATACTCATGCTGGTGGTTGCTTGCAGCTTGGTCGGTTGTGCACGTCAGTCACAGCCGGGTGAGGGTGGAGCGGCGGCGGCTGACGTCGACTGTATGGCACGGGCGATGTATTTCGAGTCCAACCGCTCGAGCCGGGATGGCATGATTGCGGTTGGCAGTGTTGTGATGAACCGGGTTCTGTCTGATGACTTCCCAAACACCGTGTGCGCGGTCGTCAGTCAAAAGAACCAATTTGCGCCGGGCGTGATGAGCAAAGCAATGGACGGTGAGGGCCAAGCATTGGCCCGGGCCTCAGCTGCGGCTGTGCTGGCCGGCGAACGACATCCCAACATCGCAGGTGCAAGGTTCTTTCATGCCGCATGGTACAACGCCAACTTCAACAACATTCACTATGTGATGACGGCAGGCGGAAATGCTTTCTATGAAAAACGGCGGCCTGAGAATGTAACATCGCCCAACCCGCTTCCGCAGATCGAAGGCATTACGGGCTAGATCTGCCCAATATGGGCAGAAGGTGCATGTCAGCTATTGGTGGTTGACCCAACCAAACGCGCGTCTGACCAAATTTGATCTGCTATTTCACATCGCCGACGCTTGGTGGTGTTGTGCCTCCGGAACCGTCTGTATCAGACCCGGAACCACCGCCGGATCCGCCACTTCCCGCTGCCAAGGCACCGACAGCCAAAAGTGCGACCAATGGAATAACCCATCCGTTCGTCGCGCCCTGTGTGGCCGGGGCCGCAGCAACAACTGGCGGGACGTCCTCAACGATCGCTCCGGCTAGACCACCAGCTGATGCGGGTCCAACAATGCTGACACAAGCGAGCAGTGCTACGCTGGTTCTATTTGTGAGAAAACTACCCATGAGTTACTCCAACTCCTTCGAAAACTTGCCGTGAAGGGACTGAATTCAGCGCTGGAAGTCAAGGAAACCTTGAGCACTATCTGCGGCTGTGCACGGTCGATCGGACCGTTTGCGGGCTTGGTGCGGCCATATCTGGTTCCAAAACTGTCGTTTCATTTGTCGTGATAAGACAGTGAGACACTGAGCTGTACGAGTAAGACGCGCAATTGCTGTTTCGTCAGTTTGGCTCAGCTTTATATGCGGTGTCATAGGTTTTGAGGTGCGTAACTTTTGTCTGATTATCGCAAAATCCTGTTTGTTTTCATCGTGTCGACAGAGGCTTTTAGTTCATCAGTTTTCTTGGAGTTGATCTGTTTCTGACCTTCGCAACCACCAAGGCAGCAATAGGCAAAAAACCGCTCATCGCATGGCCAATTTCGGCCAGTTTTCCCTAAATCAATTGACTGATGCACCCGCAGCCGTTCTAAAAGTTAATAGCTGCTATCAACTTAAGTTGCGATAGCGAAACGAAAAATCAGCGTGGGGGGGCGCGTGAGTTGCGAATGAATTTTTCGAAAGACGTGCGCTAGCGTCACGAATTATGAACGTTTCCGAAGTTTTGCCGCCAAATAGACGCCAGCAAAGCCGGTCGCGGTTCGATCGCAAAAACATGCAATACCCTTGTTAATGACGTCCAGAGAGGACAATGCCATGACCTATCAAAATTACCGTTGGTTCGCTTTTGCTGAGCAGGATTTGTTGCCGCAAAACGACCACTCGATCAGCGTCGGTGATACGATAGTTGTGCCGCAAACTGCGACTTACGCGCTCAGTGTGAATGACGACGATGCGCGGCTTAGCGGCGACAGAGGTGACGACGCGACCGATAGTGGGCAGCGCGCCTTTGTGAATGGTCATGCTGTCCGGGGCAAGGACATGTATGCGGAGGTTGCCTACACGCTGCGTGGGTCTGATGGCCAGCATTACCAACTGCTCGAAATTGAGATCGAGGATTATCTGGCCCCCGGGCGGGGTGATGACTTTTTCAGCTTCGTCGGTGACGTCCCCCCGGCGGGAACGCAATTGGAAATCGTCGCCCAGCATAATGTGACCGGCAGTGGCATCCCCTATGCCGATCTCATGGCTGACCCGGAGCTGGATCCAGCAAATGCGGCGCCAGAGTTTGCAAACCTGCCCCAAGATGGCGTGTTAGAAATCGACGAAAATGCTGTCGTCGTTGCTGATGCCTCGGCGACGGACGCGGACGGGGATACAATCACATATAGCATCGTTGGCGGCGCCGACCGCGATGCGTTCACAATCGATCCGAGCACTGGCGTCCTCAGCTTTGTCACCCCACCGGATTTTGAACAGCCCACCGATGTTTCGGGCGAGGTAAATACATACGATGTGACGATCCGTGCGGATGACGGGCAGGGCGGTACCATCGACAAGCCCTTGTGGGTCAAAGTGCAGGATGTCGCCGAAGCTGGCGAGCCCGTTTGCATTGTTATCGAAGCTGAGACGATGGATTTGTCTGGTTTCAACATTCATCATGGGGCGAATGCATCGGACGGGGGGCTTGTAAAGCTGGCGCATGCCGGCGGCACTGGCGAGATCAGCACGACCTTTGACGGTGCAGCGGGGGCCTATGATCTGTCGCTCTTTGTTCAGGATGAATGCGATGGTCAATCTGATATTCAGATTAAGGTGAATGGGGTTGTCGTTGCGGTGGTCACGTTGGATGCCAACACCGATGGGCGCGGCAGTGACAATGGCCAGTTCTCTGAAGTTGTCTTTCCGCAGGTCGCGTTGAACCCCGGGGACACGGTTTCAATTACTGCATCGGGTGACCGCGGTGAATTTGTGCGGATCGACAAGATCGAACTGTGTCAGGATGGAAAGGTCTGTCCAGACGGGTTTACCGTTTTGGATTTTGAAGGGTTTGATGCCGGTACGGTCGTGAGTGATCAGTTTGCTGGCGTCACCATTACGGCGCAACGCGATGTGCGCAACACCGACGCAAATGATGCCATGTTGTTTGACAGTGCCAATCCGACGGGTGGTGACACTGACCTCGCCTTTGCGGGCCAAGGCAATATTTTGATTGTGTCGGAAGATAATGACAGCAGTGATCCCGACGATGCCGTTGGCGGTGCGATCACGTTTGATTTTGACGCCCCGTCTGATTTGCACGACATCAAGATTTTTGACGTCGAAGAACCGGGCGGCACCATCACTCTGACATTTGCAAATGGTGAAACCCGCGTCATTGATATCCCTGCAAGTGGCAACAACAGCGCACAGACAATCGGATTAAACGCCGCAGGCGTCACCCAGATGGAGATCGATTTTGTAGGGTCAGGTGCCGTGGATGATCTGTGCTGGGCGCCGGGCACCCCAGCGCCCGTTGTTGGTGGATTGTCTGGTCGTGTGTTTATGGACGGCAATGATAATGCTGTTGATGATGCTGAGATGGGTGTTGCGGGTGTGACTGTGACGCTTGTTGATGCGAATGGCGCGGATGTTGGCACGGCGGTGACGGGGGCGGACGGGTCTTATGTGTTTAATGACCTTGCGCCTGGTGATTACAGCGTGCGCTTCCCGGTTGATGTTGATGGCAAGGTGCTTGTGGGTCAGGATCAGGGCGGTGATGACGCGGTTGACAGTGATGCGGCGCCGGCGACGGGTCTGACGGCACCGGTGACGGTTGTCGCGGGGGCTGTGACGCCGGATGTTGATGCAGGTGTTGCGGATCCGGGCACGGCGTCTTTGGGTGGCCGTGTGTTTATGGATGCCGACGGCAATGACGTTGATGACGCCGAGATGGGTGTGTCCGGTGTGACGGTGACGCTTGTGGATGGTGCTGGTGCGACGGTTGGCACGGCGGTGACGGATGCGACGGGGGCCTATCTGTTTGAGGACCTGGATGCGGGGGACTACACGGTTGTGTTCCCGACGGCGACTGCTGACGGCAAGGTGCTTGTGGGTCAGGACGCGGGAGCGGATGACACGGTTGACAGCGATGCGGCCCCGGATACGGGTGCGACGGCACCGGTGACGGTGGGGATCGGCGACGCGATCCGCGATGTTGATGCGGGTGTTGCGGATCCGGGCACGGCGTCTTTGGGTGGTGTGTTCTTCCGGGATGCGGATAAGGACAATCAGGAGACGGACGGGGACACGGCGGTTGCCGGCGCGACAGTGCAGCTGGTGCTTGGCGGTGTTGTTGTTGCGACGACGACGACGGATGCGGAAGGGGCCTATCTGTTTGAGGACCTGGATGCGGGGGATTACACGGTTGTGTTCACGAACCCGACGGACGCGGTGTTTGTGACCCCCGACGTGGGCGGCGACGACACGATCGACAGCGACGGTGTGGACAACGGGGACGGGACCGCGACAACGGCGGCAGTCACGGTGGGCATCGGCGACGACATCCGCGACGTGGATGTCGGCGTGGTGGATCCGGGGACGGGTGCGATCACGGGTGTGTTCTTTATGGATGCCGATAAGTCTGACACGCAAACGGATGGGGATATGCCGGTTGCGGGGGCTGTTGTGACGCTGCTGCAAGGCGGTGTGACCGTGGCGAGCACGACGACGGCTGCGGATGGCAGCTATGTGTTTGACGGCTTGGATGCGGGCGACGATTATGTCGTGCAGTTTGGCAATCCGACGGACAAGGTCTTTGCGGATCAGGATCAGGGCGGCGATGATGCTGTGGACAGTGATGCGGATGCGACCGGTCAGACCGCGCCTGTCACGGTTGTTGCCGGGCAGACGACGCCGGATGTTGATGCGGGGCTGGTTGATCCCGGCACGGCGTCTTTGGGTGGGCGTGTGTTTATCGACAGCAATGACGACAGCATCGACAACAATAATGGCGATGAGGCGGCTTTGGCTGATGTGACTGTCACCTTGGTGAACAGCGCGGGCGTTGAGGTTGCAACAGCGACAACAGATGCGGATGGCGCTTATCTGTTTGAGGATCTGGACGCGGATGATTACACGGTTGTGTTCCCGACCACGGTGAACGGGCTTGTGCTTGTGGACCAAGACGCGGGTTCCGATGACACGGTCGATAGCGATGCGGGGGCCAATGGGTCAACAGCACCGATCACGGTGAACATCGGCGATGATATCCGCGATGTGGATGCGGGTCTTGAGACCCCAGCGCCCGTTGTTGGTGGATTGTCTGGTCGTGTGTTTATGGACGGCAATGATAATGCTGTTGATGATGCTGAGATGGGTGTTGCGGGTGTGACTGTGACGCTTGTTGATGCGAATGGCGCGGATGTTGGCACGGCGGTGACGGGGGCGGACGGGTCTTATGTGTTTAATGACCTTGCGCCTGGTGATTACAGCGTGCGCTTCCCGGTTGATGTTGATGGCAAGGTGCTTGTGGGTCAGGATCAGGGCGGTGATGACGCGGTTGACAGTGATGCGGCGCCGGCGACGGGTCTGACGGCACCGGTGACGGTTGTCGCGGGGGCTGTGACGCCGGATGTTGATGCAGGTGTTGCGGATCCGGGCACGGCGTCTTTGGGTGGCCGTGTGTTTATGGATGCCGACGGCAATGACGTTGATGACGCCGAGATGGGTGTGTCCGGTGTGACGGTGACGCTTGTGGATGGTGCTGGTGCGACGGTTGGCACGGCGGTGACGGATGCGACGGGGGCCTATCTGTTTGAGGACCTGGATGCGGGGGACTACACGGTTGTGTTCCCGACGGCGACTGCTGACGGCAAGGTGCTTGTGGGTCAGGACGCGGGAGCGGATGACACGGTTGACAGCGATGCGGCCCCGGATACGGGTGCGACGGCACCGGTGACGGTGGGGATCGGCGACGCGATCCGCGATGTTGATGCGGGTGTTGCGGATCCGGGCACGGCGTCTTTGGGTGGTGTGTTCTTCCGGGATGCGGATAAGGACAATCAGGAGACGGACGGGGACACGGCGGTTGCCGGCGCGACAGTGCAGCTGGTGCTTGGCGGTGTTGTTGTTGCGACGACGACGACGGATGCGGAAGGGGCCTATCTGTTTGAGGACCTGGATGCGGGGGATTACACGGTTGTGTTCACGAACCCGACGGACGCGGTGTTTGTGACCCCCGACGTGGGCGGCGACGACACGATCGACAGCGACGGTGTGGACAACGGGGACGGGACCGCGACAACGGCGGCAGTCACGGTGGGCATCGGCGACGACATCCGCGACGTGGATGTCGGCGTGGTGGATCCGGGGACGGGTGCGATCACGGGTGTGTTCTTTATGGATGCCGATAAGTCTGACACGCAAACGGATGGGGATATGCCGGTTGCGGGGGCTGTTGTGACGCTGCTGCAAGGCGGTGTGACCGTGGCGAGCACGACGACGGCTGCGGATGGCAGCTATGTGTTTGACGGCTTGGATGCGGGCGACGATTATGTCGTGCAGTTTGGCAATCCGACGGACAAGGTCTTTGCGGATCAGGATCAGGGCGGCGATGATGCTGTGGACAGTGATGCGGATGCGACCGGTCAGACCGCGCCTGTCACGGTTGTTGCCGGGCAGACGACGCCGGATGTTGATGCGGGGCTGGTTGATCCCGGCACGGCGTCTTTGGGTGGGCGTGTGTTTATCGACAGCAATGACGACAGCATCGACAACAATAATGGCGATGAGGCGGCTTTGGCTGATGTGACTGTCACCTTGGTGAACAGCGCGGGCGTTGAGGTTGCAACAGCGACAACAGATGCGGATGGCGCTTATCTGTTTGAGGATCTGGACGCGGATGATTACACGGTTGTGTTCCCGACCACGGTGAACGGGCTTGTGCTTGTGGACCAAGACGCGGGTTCCGATGACACGGTCGATAGCGATGCGGGGGCCAATGGGTCAACAGCACCGATCACGGTGAACATCGGCGATGATATCCGCGATGTGGATGCGGGTCTTGAGACCCCAGCGCCCGTTGTTGGTGGATTGTCTGGTCGTGTGTTTATGGACGGCAATGATAATGCTGTTGATGATGCTGAGATGGGTGTTGCGGGTGTGACTGTGACGCTTGTTGATGCGAATGGCGCGGATGTTGGCACGGCGGTGACGGGGGCGGACGGGTCTTATGTGTTTAATGACCTTGCGCCTGGTGATTACAGCGTGCGCTTCCCGGTTGATGTTGATGGCAAGGTGCTTGTGGGTCAGGATCAGGGCGGTGATGACGCGGTTGACAGTGATGCGGCGCCGGCGACGGGTCTGACGGCACCGGTGACGGTTGTCGCGGGGGCTGTGACGCCGGATGTTGATGCAGGTGTTGCGGATCCGGGCACGGCGTCTTTGGGTGGCCGTGTGTTTATGGATGCCGACGGCAATGACGTTGATGACGCCGAGATGGGTGTGTCCGGTGTGACGGTGACGCTTGTGGATGGTGCTGGTGCGACGGTTGGCACGGCGGTGACGGATGCGACGGGGGCCTATCTGTTTGAGGACCTGGATGCGGGGGACTACACGGTTGTGTTCCCGACGGCGACTGCTGACGGCAAGGTGCTTGTGGGTCAGGACGCGGGAGCGGATGACACGGTTGACAGCGATGCGGCCCCGGATACGGGTGCGACGGCACCGGTGACGGTGGGGATCGGCGACGCGATCCGCGATGTTGATGCGGGTGTTGCGGATCCGGGCACGGCGTCTTTGGGTGGTGTGTTCTTCCGGGATGCGGATAAGGACAATCAGGAGACGGACGGGGACACGGCGGTTGCCGGCGCGACAGTGCAGCTGGTGCTTGGCGGTGTTGTTGTTGCGACGACGACGACGGATGCGGAAGGGGCCTATCTGTTTGAGGACCTGGATGCGGGGGATTACACGGTTGTGTTCACGAACCCGACGGACGCGGTGTTTGTGACCCCCGACGTGGGCGGCGACGACACGATCGACAGCGACGGTGTGGACAACGGGGACGGGACCGCGACAACGGCGGCAGTCACGGTGGGCATCGGCGACGACATCCGCGACGTGGATGTCGGCGTGGTGGATCCGGGGACGGGTGCGATCACGGGTGTGTTCTTTATGGATGCCGATAAGTCTGACACGCAAACGGATGGGGATATGCCGGTTGCGGGGGCTGTTGTGACGCTGCTGCAAGGCGGTGTGACCGTGGCGAGCACGACGACGGCTGCGGATGGCAGCTATGTGTTTGACGGCTTGGATGCGGGCGACGATTATGTCGTGCAGTTTGGCAATCCGACGGACAAGGTCTTTGCGGATCAGGATCAGGGCGGCGATGATGCTGTGGACAGTGATGCGGATGCGACCGGTCAGACCGCGCCTGTCACGGTTGTTGCCGGGCAGACGACGCCGGATGTTGATGCGGGGCTGGTTGATCCCGGCACGGCGTCTTTGGGTGGGCGTGTGTTTATCGACAGCAATGACGACAGCATCGACAACAATAATGGCGATGAGGCGGCTTTGGCTGATGTGACTGTCACCTTGGTGAACAGCGCGGGCGTTGAGGTTGCAACAGCGACAACAGATGCGGATGGCGCTTATCTGTTTGAGGATCTGGACGCGGATGATTACACGGTTGTGTTCCCGACCACGGTGAACGGGCTTGTGCTTGTGGACCAAGACGCGGGTTCCGATGACACGGTCGATAGCGATGCGGGGGCCAATGGGTCAACAGCACCGATCACGGTGAACATCGGCGATGATATCCGCGATGTGGATGCGGGTCTTGAGACCCCAGCGCCCGTTGTTGGTGGATTGTCTGGTCGTGTGTTTATGGACGGCAATGATAATGCTGTTGATGATGCTGAGATGGGTGTTGCGGGTGTGACTGTGACGCTTGTTGATGCGAATGGCGCGGATGTTGGCACGGCGGTGACGGGGGCGGACGGGTCTTATGTGTTTAATGACCTTGCGCCTGGTGATTACAGCGTGCGCTTCCCGGTTGATGTTGATGGCAAGGTGCTTGTGGGTCAGGATCAGGGCGGTGATGACGCGGTTGACAGTGATGCGGCGCCGGCGACGGGTCTGACGGCACCGGTGACGGTTGTCGCGGGGGCTGTGACGCCGGATGTTGATGCAGGTGTTGCGGATCCGGGCACGGCGTCTTTGGGTGGCCGTGTGTTTATGGATGCCGACGGCAATGACGTTGATGACGCCGAGATGGGTGTGTCCGGTGTGACGGTGACGCTTGTGGATGGTGCTGGTGCGACGGTTGGCACGGCGGTGACGGATGCGACGGGGGCCTATCTGTTTGAGGACCTGGATGCGGGGGACTACACGGTTGTGTTCCCGACGGCGACTGCTGACGGCAAGGTGCTTGTGGGTCAGGACGCGGGAGCGGATGACACGGTTGACAGCGATGCGGCCCCGGATACGGGTGCGACGGCACCGGTGACGGTGGGGATCGGCGACGCGATCCGCGATGTTGATGCGGGTGTTGCGGATCCGGGCACGGCGTCTTTGGGTGGTGTGTTCTTCCGGGATGCGGATAAGGACAATCAGGAGACGGACGGGGACACGGCGGTTGCCGGCGCGACAGTGCAGCTGGTGCTTGGCGGTGTTGTTGTTGCGACGACGACGACGGATGCGGAAGGGGCCTATCTGTTTGAGGACCTGGATGCGGGGGATTACACGGTTGTGTTCACGAACCCGACGGACGCGGTGTTTGTGACCCCCGACGTGGGCGGCGACGACACGATCGACAGCGACGGTGTGGACAACGGGGACGGGACCGCGACAACGGCGGCAGTCACGGTGGGCATCGGCGACGACATCCGCGACGTGGATGTCGGCGTGGTGGATCCGGGGACGGGTGCGATCACGGGTGTGTTCTTTATGGATGCCGATAAGTCTGACACGCAAACGGATGGGGATATGCCGGTTGCGGGGGCTGTTGTGACGCTGCTGCAAGGCGGTGTGACCGTGGCGAGCACGACGACGGCTGCGGATGGCAGCTATGTGTTTGACGGCTTGGATGCGGGCGACGATTATGTCGTGCAGTTTGGCAATCCGACGGACAAGGTCTTTGCGGATCAGGATCAGGGCGGCGATGATGCTGTGGACAGTGATGCGGATGCGACCGGTCAGACCGCGCCTGTCACGGTTGTTGCCGGGCAGACGACGCCGGATGTTGATGCGGGGCTGGTTGATCCCGGCACGGCGTCTTTGGGTGGGCGTGTGTTTATCGACAGCAATGACGACAGCATCGACAACAATAATGGCGATGAGGCGGCTTTGGCTGATGTGACTGTCACCTTGGTGAACAGCGCGGGCGTTGAGGTTGCAACAGCGACAACAGATGCGGATGGCGCTTATCTGTTTGAGGATCTGGACGCGGATGATTACACGGTTGTGTTCCCGACCACGGTGAACGGGCTTGTGCTTGTGGACCAAGACGCGGGTTCCGATGACACGGTCGATAGCGATGCGGGGGCCAATGGGTCAACAGCACCGATCACGGTGAACATCGGCGATGATATCCGCGATGTGGATGCGGGTCTTGAGACCCCAGCGCCCGTTGTTGGTGGATTGTCTGGTCGTGTGTTTATGGACGGCAATGATAATGCTGTTGATGATGCTGAGATGGGTGTTGCGGGTGTGACTGTGACGCTTGTTGATGCGAATGGCGCGGATGTTGGCACGGCGGTGACGGGGGCGGACGGGTCTTATGTGTTTAATGACCTTGCGCCTGGTGATTACAGCGTGCGCTTCCCGGTTGATGTTGATGGCAAGGTGCTTGTGGGTCAGGATCAGGGCGGTGATGACGCGGTTGACAGTGATGCGGCGCCGGCGACGGGTCTGACGGCACCGGTGACGGTTGTCGCGGGGGCTGTGACGCCGGATGTTGATGCAGGTGTTGCGGATCCGGGCACGGCGTCTTTGGGTGGCCGTGTGTTTATGGATGCCGACGGCAATGACGTTGATGACGCCGAGATGGGTGTGTCCGGTGTGACGGTGACGCTTGTGGATGGTGCTGGTGCGACGGTTGGCACGGCGGTGACGGATGCGACGGGGGCCTATCTGTTTGAGGACCTGGATGCGGGGGACTACACGGTTGTGTTCCCGACGGCGACTGCTGACGGCAAGGTGCTTGTGGGTCAGGACGCGGGAGCGGATGACACGGTTGACAGCGATGCGGCCCCGGATACGGGTGCGACGGCACCGGTGACGGTGGGGATCGGCGACGCGATCCGCGATGTTGATGCGGGTGTTGCGGATCCGGGCACGGCGTCTTTGGGTGGTGTGTTCTTCCGGGATGCGGATAAGGACAATCAGGAGACGGACGGGGACACGGCGGTTGCCGGCGCGACAGTGCAGCTGGTGCTTGGCGGTGTTGTTGTTGCGACGACGACGACGGATGCGGAAGGGGCCTATCTGTTTGAGGACCTGGATGCGGGGGATTACACGGTTGTGTTCACGAACCCGACGGACGCGGTGTTTGTGACCCCCGACGTGGGCGGCGACGACACGATCGACAGCGACGGTGTGGACAACGGGGACGGGACCGCGACAACGGCGGCAGTCACGGTGGGCATCGGCGACGACATCCGCGACGTGGATGTCGGCG